>CAWBNZ010000025.1:0-40914 GCA_963790235.1 uncultured Actinomycetota bacterium | reverse complement strand
CAAGTGATGTCTCGCGACATATGTTTCATATGTCGCGAGACATCTGTCATTTCTGGGGCCATCGGCCGGCTGGTTTGAGTTGGTCTCTCCAGTAGCCTCGGGGCGGGTTGATGAGGTGTTCGCTGAGGATCTCGCCGGTGTGCCGAGGTGGATGACGATGACGGTGGTTTCGTCGGTGATCGCGAGGATGCGCTTCCCGCTGTGGTGGCGACCTATTCCGGGGTGGTGCATGCGGCCGGCGCGGCGGATGCTGCCGTGGCCGTCCGTGTCGGGGAGTCGTCCGGTCGCGGGCAGTGCTTTTGGGGTCGCCCGGGAGATTTCGCGGTGTGGTGGTCCGCTACTTGGCGAGCCAGCGTTTCAGCGGACGGGTTGCGGCCATCACCGAATCTTCGCTCGGGCTATCGGTCGGCTATATCGCTCGCGGCCTGCAACGCCAAGACTCTTGTCGAGCCGACCGGGCCGAATAGGGATACCTTGGTGTCGCCGATCGGAGAGAAGGCCAACGAACTCATCGCGTAGCGTCCGCCGTCGATGAAGACCTCCACCGTCGCGCGGTCGACGAGGACGTCCAGCTCCACCGAAGACGCGATCGGGACGGGCACCCGGGCGCGGGCCAAGGTGCCGCCGCTTGGCTCGCCCGTGCGACCACGATCCAGATAGATGCCGTCGGCGTCCGCTCCGATCTCGACGTAACGGCCGCCATCCGGAGAGCACATGACGCGGATGCCGGCGGACGCTCCAACGGGCGGCGTCACCACTGCTCTCAGCCGGTACGCCGCGGTCGGGGGCTCGACGAGGTTACCCGGCACGAGGCGGAAGTCATGCTCCGCGTCATTCCCCGCGATAACGGCCTCGACCAGAGCTCGTATGAGCCGTCCGCGACGCTGACCAACGTGAGCTCGCGGACCACGGAGTCGATACCGTTGTATCCCGTGCCCGCGTCCCAGGTCGGGGTCTGGTTCGCGTACGCCCAGTTGTTCATCCAGCCGATGGCCCAGCGCACGTCCGACCGCGGTGCACCCGAGTCGTCGTGCACCGCCCACGTGACGGCGGCGTACCAGTCGAAGCCGTGATCGAGCCAACGCGGGTCGGGTCCGTCGGGCACGAAGTCCGTGCCGTCGAAGCTGCCGACCCAGTACGCGTAGGTGCCCGGATGGGATTCGTCGCTCTCATTCACGCTCGCGGCGAGCACCCAGTGCTCCGACCCATCGGTCGCGGTCATCCGGAACAGGTCGGGACATTCGAGGATGCCGTAGCGAGCCTCCGCGAACCGGCTGATCGGCTGCCACGAGCGCAGGTCGGCGGACGCGTACAGGCCGAGTTCGTGGCCCTCCGCGAGCACGCACAACCACCGGTCTCGCAGTTCGTCCCGCTCGAGCTTCGGATCGCGGTAGTCGACCCGGCGCGGGTTCGGCATCACCGGCGCATCGGAGAGATGCTGGAAGCACTCGCCGCCGTCGGTGGAGTACCACAGGAACTGGGCCTGAGCACCCCCGCTGTTCACCCGGTCGGGCTGGGTGACGAGCGCGACGAGCGCGTGCTCGCCGAGACCCGCGCTGCCGCTCGAGTCGACCACCATCGATCCCGACCAGAGGTCGCCGTTGGGCTGCGTGTGCTTGGGCAGCGCGATCCCGTGATCGGTGAACCGGATGCCGTCGACGGTGGAGGCACATCGCCACGCGGTTCCCGTAGGCTCCGGATAGTCCGCGTTGTAGAGGTAGTAGTAGAGGTAGCGGCCGTCGACGTACACCGGTCGCTGCGGATCGTTCATCCAGTGGTCGGGCACCGTCAGGTGGAACCGGTGCTGCCACTTGTCGCGCTCATCCGGTTCGGTCATCGGGACTGCCTCTGGCGTGAGGCGGCCGACGACGTCACGAGAACCGCGGCCGCAGCTGCAGGCCCGAGAAGGTCACGTGCGCGCCGTCGGCGAAGATCCCGTAACTGCCGCGCGGACGGTGGTACATCCGGGCACTGAGCGCGACTTCGTCATTCAGGTACGCGACGACTGCCGAGTTGTCGACGATGACCCGAAAGCGCACTGGATGCCCCGGCCGCACGCGCAGCGGCCGATCGAGTTCTGGGAAGTGGTCGACGTACCAGTTGCGGTATCCGCCGACCTTGCCGAACTGGACGACGCCAAGCGCTGGGTCGACCCTCAGGAAGTAGCCGCCGTGGCCCTCGGCGTCCACGTCGAGCAACACGCCCGCGTGTCCTTCTCCGCCGTCGAAGCTCAGGGTGCCCTCGAAGAGCGCGGCGTCCGGGAGTGAGCCGAGCACCACGGCGACGCGGCCGTCCAGTGCATCGGCCGTCAGGAGTTCGCTGTCACCGGTCCACCCCGCAGGCAACGACGGGACCGACGGGGTCGCGGGCTCGAAGGACTCGAGCAGCGTGCTGGGTGCGCGCACCGACAGTGTGCCGTCCGGTCGCTGTTCGATCTGGTGCACGGTCAGCGCCCCGCCCCACTGCCACTCGCCGTCGTCGCGATCGTCGACCTTGCTCGGATTCCACCCGAACAAGTACCGGGGGCCACCGCCGTCAGGCCCGGCAGACTTCGCGGCGTAGAACGCCCGGTTGTCGAATTGGTTGTCGGACGGCGCGATCCATGGGCCGTCCGGGTCGCGGCTCATGACGTACCGGGTCGCCGTGTGCGTCGTGTACTCCGAGAAGACGAGGTAGTACCAGTCGCCCATCCGGAAGAAGTCCGGGCATTCATGACCGTGGTAACGGGCGGGCGCGTAGTCGCGCACGTGCGTCCAGGTCACGAGATCGGTGCTCTCGAGGATCGCCGTGCAGCCGCGTGTAGTCGGCTCGCCGACCCGAGTGCGCGCGGCGACGAGCATCACGTACCGGCCACTAGTCGGGTGTCGGTAGACGAACGGATCGCGCCAGTCGTGCCGTTCGTGCACCGCCTCGTCCGAGTACCAGACGTCGGCGGGCTGCTTGGTCCAATGGTCGAGGTCCGTGCTCGTGGCGTGCAGGATCGCCTGCTCCCGGTGGTCATCGGTGCGGAAGTACGGGTTGATGCCCGTGTAGAAGATGTGATGCAGTCCGTCGTCGTCGGTGAGCACGGAACCGGTCGCCACGCCGATGTCCTGGTCGGTCTCGCCGCCTTTCGGCAGCGCCTCGCCGTGATCCCGGAAGTCGACGAAGTCGGTGGTCGACACATGGTGCCAGGGACTCCCGATTCCGTAGCCGTCCTCATCCCGGTAGTTCCGCAGGTAGAACACGTGGTACCGCCCCTCGTAGTAGTACGGGATGCAGTCCCCAACGACACCGGGGGTGGGCTTGTAGAACACGTTCATGGGCAGAGTCTTCCTTCGTAGTGGGCGGGGAACGGAACAGTGGTAACGGGTGCTACGAGTAGGGGTCGGCCGCGTCGCGCAGCCCGTCCCCGACGAAGTTGAAGAGCACGACCGCGTACACGACCGCGAGGGCGGGAGTCAGCAACCAGGGATAGTTCGCGACCACGGTCACGTCCTGCGCCTGTTGGAGGAGCGTTCCCCAACTGACGTCCGGTGCCGAGATGCCGAGGCCCAGGAAGCTGAGGGTGGTCTCACCGAGGATCATCGCCGGGATCGCCAGGGTCACATGCACGATGAGGAAGCTGCTGACCCCCGGCAGCAGATGTCGTCGGATGATCTGCGCGTGGCTCGCGGACGAGATTCGGGCCGCGGTGACGAAGTCCTCTTCGCGCAGCGAGATGACCTTGCCCCTGACCACCCGAGCGAGCCCGGTCCACCCGACCAGCGACAGGATCAGGGTGATCGCCAGATAGGTCTGGATCCCGTTCCAGTCCCGTGGGATCGCCGCCGAAAGCCCCATCCAGAGCGGGATCAGCGGAATGCTGATGATGAAGTCGATGAGTCGCTGGATGGCCGCGTCGATCCTTCCGCCGAAGTAGCCAGAGATGCCGCCGAGCGAGATACCCACCAAGAAGCTGATGAGCACACCGCCGAGCCCGACCAGCAGCGATACCCGCGAGGCGTAGATGAGCCGCGAGAACACGTCGCGCCCGAGTTGGTCGGCACCCAGCAGCATCACGGGCGGCCCGTCGACCGTGCCGAACAGGTGGATGTCCATCGGGATGACACCGGCGAGCCGGTACGGTTCACCCTGCACGAACAGCTGTACCGCGTATCGCTGCGCGTCCGGGGGCACCGTGGTCACGTACTTGAAGGTCGTCGGATCGAGCGTGTTCTCGGTCTCGTAGATGAACGGCAGGTGCCAGTTGCCCTCCTCGTCGATGACCCTGATGAGCGACGGCTCGGCGTACTGCGACTCCGGCAGCTGGTCGAGCACGCCGTATGGAGCGACGAACTCGGCCACGAGCGCGCCCAGGTAGAGGAGCCCAAGCAGGGCGAGGGCGACCGGTGCGAGCGGGTGCTTGCGGAACCGGCGCCAGACCAGACGGCCCTGGGAGAGGTCGCGGATGCGGTCCTCGCGCCCGCGCTGCCGCCTCCTGCGGCGCGACAGCTCGCGCCGCAGGAGGGTCTCGCCCCGCTCGCGGATGTAGTGCTCGTCGTCGGCGGCGCCGAAGGCCGCGGCGTCGGGCTCGGAAGTGGTGGATGCGGTCTTCATGAGCGAGCCCCCTCTCAGGAGTAGCGGATGCGGGGGTCGAGGGCGGCCAGAAGCACGTCGGAGACGAGCGTCCCGATGATGGTTAGCGCGCTGAGGATGAGTACGATCGCGCCAGTCAGGTACATGTCCTGGGACAGGATGGACTCAAGCAGGACGGGTCCGACGGTGGGGATGTTGAGCACCTTGGAGACGACCACTTCGCCGCCGACGACGGCCGGAAGCATCCAGCCGAGCGTGCTGACCAAGGGGTTCAGGGCCATCCGGACCGGGTACTTCATGATCAGACGCCATTCGCTCATGCCCTTGGCTCTCGCAGTCGTGACGTACTGCTTCTTCAGCTCGTCGAGGAGCGAGGACCGCAGCACGCGCACCACGCCGGCTGCGTTGGTGACGGCGAGGATCACCAGCGGCAGCCAGATGTTCTTCAGCAGGTCGATGAACTTGGCCAGCGTCCATGGCTGCCCACGGAATTCGGGCGAGTGCAGACCGGTGATGAGGAAGCCGGTGCGATCGAAGATGAGGTACATCGCGACGAGGGCCAGCAGGAACGCCGGCACCGCCAAGCCCACGAAACTGATGAAGGTGAAGACGTGATCCCAGAACGAGTACTTGCGCAGCGCCGAGTAGATGCCGATCGGCAATGCGATGATCCAGGTCAGCACAACCGACGCTGTGGCCAGCGCGATGGTTCGGGGGACCCGTTCCGCGAGGATCGCGGCCACCGGCCGGTCGTACAGGAACGAGTTGCCGAAGTCACCCGTGAACATGTGCTGCATCCAGATGAAGTATTGAACGACGATGGGCTGGTCGAGGCCGTAGCGAACCTGGAGCGCCTCCTGCTGTGCGGCGTTCACGGTGGCACCTTGGGCCTCAAGATTGCGGACATAGGTGTCCACGAAGTCGCCCGGCGGGAGCTGGATGATGATGAACGCGACGATCGAGATGACGAGCAGGAACGGCACCAACAGCGCCAACCTGCGTACGATGAACCAGATCATCGGCCACCTCGCTCGCGAACCTCTCGCCGGGCGACTTCGTCAGAGTTCACTCCTCGAACCACATGCCTTCTGCGTTGATGTACACGTCCAGCTCGACCGGTGATCCTTCTACCGGCACATTCCTCAGATCATCGTCGACGACGGTCGGCGTGGTCTTGGAGCCAGAGAGCGGAATAAAGGCGTAGTTGTCGCGCAGCCAGGTCATCAGTTCCTCGTAGGTCTGCTTGCCCTCCGCGGACGACGGCGGGTACTCCTTGCGCGCAGTGTGGAGCGCGTAGAACTCCTGCATGGCCGCGTCCGGTGCTCGGCCCTCCTGGCCGCCCGTCGTGAAGTACTGCCACGTCGCGGGAGACCACGGCCCCTTGCTCGCCGGAGTGTAATCCTCGGAGATCCCCGAGGCCCAACCGTTGCCGTCGTTCCAGGTGATGCTCGCCTGGATCTCGTTGGCAGCCTTGCGTTGCTCGAACAGCGTGCCTTCGACCACTTCGAGGTCGACGTCGAGGCCGACCTCGCCCAGTTGCTGCTTGAGCAGTTCCGCGACCGGGACGAAGTCCGCCGCGCCCGCCGCATACGTGATGCGAAGGGTGAACGGGCTGCCATCGGGGAAGGTCCGCTTGCCGTCGCTGCCGAGGGTCATCCCGAGCTGGTCGAGCAGGTCGCCGGCCAGGTCCGGGTCATGCTGCTGGAAGTCGGAGTCGAGCTTCCCGAACAGGTCGTAATAGACGTTCTTGTTGATCGCGTCCGTGTCGATGGCCGCGGAGACGGCCTGCGAGAACTTGTGATCCGGAGCGGACATCACCGCCTGCCACTGGCTCGAGGCATCCGTCCACTGGAAGTCCCGGTTCAGGAACAGCTGGAGCGGGTTGTTGAAGGAACCGGTGGTGAACACCCGAAGCCCGGATCGCTCCGCGTTCTGCGTGTACACCGACATCTTGTTCAGGCTCGCCTCACCACCTGATGCGATCGTCACCTGGCCGGCGAGGATCGCATTGGTCTGCGCATCCGTGTCGACGACGATGTTGTTGACTATCTCGTCGATGTACGGCAGCTGGTGACCGGACGCGTCCACATGCCAGAAGTACGGGTTGCGCTCGTACACGCGCCGGTTCTCCGTCGACTCGCTGAGCACCCAGGCGTTCAGCGTCGGCATGCCGAGCGCGCGGTCTTCGCCGACATCCCAGTGCGCGACATCTTTGTAGTCAATGAGGTCGACCCAGTCGGCCCGGCCGTTGGACTCGACGAGCGCAGCCAGCTCCGCGGCATCCGCGTACTTGGCGTGGAACTGCTTGAGGTAGTGGGACGGCTTGAAGATGTCGTTGTAGTAGGGGATCCATGAGTTCAGGTCCGCGACGAACTGCCCGTACGGCTGCGAGAAGGTGAGCTCGAAGGTCAGGTCATCCACGACCGTCAGCTGTGCGGGACCGAGGTCGGAGTTGCCCGCCGTGTACAGGGTGTTCGGCCACGCGCGCTTGACGTCGGGATCACCGTACAGGTCCTCGAAGGCGAATCGAACGTCTTCGGCCGTCACAAGTTCACCGTCCGACCAGCGCAGACCCTCTCGGATCGTGAAGGTGTACGTGGTGTAGTCGTCGTTGATCTCCAGCGCGCTCACGATGTTCGGAGCACTGATGTCAGTGGACTGGCCCGGCGACCGCAGAATGGTCGCGCCGCCCGCGATGTTCACGAATCCGCTGGTGCCCAGCCCCGCGAACTCGATGCTGCCCCCATAGCGGCCGTCCTCCCACGGCAAGTGCTCTTCGTCGAGCAGCGTTCCGGGGCCGACCACGAAGGGCTCCTTCGGCAGCCGTTCATCGATGGGCGGGAGGGAACCAGACGCCACTCGCTCCGCGAATACCGGTGGCTCAAGGTAGCCAAGGGGCGATCGCTCACCCTCGTCGGCCTGGGACGCTGTCGGATCTGAGTTCGCGCCCAGCAGGCCCGCGATCCCGATCCCTCCACCGATGACCACGGCAGCGGCGACGACCGCGCCGATGATCCTCCACTTCTTCGTGTGTTTACGCACCATCATCCTCAAAGCTCCTTTGCTTGTGCGTGGTCGCTGGCCGCCGTGAGGCGATCAAGTATTGGCCACGACAGTTAGACGATTAACCAGATCCCTACTCTTACCTCCGTGAAAGACGCGTGTCAAGAGGCGACCGAAGAAAGGGATGGCATGCGTTGTCCGCCCGAAGAGAACGCTCGCGCCCAAAGAATGGCTGATTTGCCTGAGACGTGAGCAGTTTGGGCGCGAAGCCGGGCGATCAGCGTTCGCAACCAACTCGCCTCCAGCCCGATGCTTGACGGATCGCATCACGCCGTGTTACACCTTTTACCAACTGGGAGGCAATGTGGCGGAGCGGAAGGAGGTCAGACGTACGACGATGGCGCAAGTCGCCAGACTCGCCGGTGTGTCATCGGCGACCGTGTCGTTCGTCGTGAACGACGACCCCAAGGCGCAGAAACTGACCGCGGCCACTCGTGAGAAGGTGCATGAGGCGGTCCGGATCCTGGGGTATCGGCCCAACCATGCCGCTCGCGGGTTGCGCACTCGACGCACGCAGACCCTTGCGTTCATCACCGACCACATCGCGACCACGCCGTTCGTCAACTCGACGACCAGAGGAGTCATGGAGTACGCCTGGAGTCAGGGTCAGCTCCTGACGATCTTCGCCACTGCGAACGATCCCGCGCGAGTAGCCGCGACGGTGGAGATGGTCCTGAGCCGGCAGTTCGATGGAGTGATCTTCACCGTCGACTACACGCGCCCCGTCATCGTGCCTCCCGCGCTCGCTGAACTCCCGACGGTGCTGCTCAACTGCTATTCCGATGGCGGATTGACGACAGTGTTGCCGGCCGAGCGCAACGGTGCGAGGGATGCCACGAGTGTGCTCATCGGTGTGGGACATCGGCGTATCGCCTTCATCAACGGGCTTGCCAGCACCTATGCTGCGAAACAACGGCGGTTGGGGTATCAGCAAGCCCTGCGCGAGGCCCAGTTGCCGTACGACCGCTCGCTGGTGCGCGTCGGCACCTATGAAACCGACAGCGGCTACCAGCACGCCCTCGACCTCCTGGACTCGGCGGCACCGCCGACCGCCATCTTGTGCGCGAGCGATCGCATGGCAGTCGGTGTGTACTACGCCGCATTCCAACGCGGTCTCTCCATTCCCGGTGACCTCTCGGTCATGGGCTTCGACGATCAGCTCGATCTCGTGCAATACGCCGCTCCGCCGATGACGAGCGTGCACTTGCCCCACTACGAGATGGGTGTCGAGGCGGCCAGGTTGCTGCTCGATCCCGAGGGTCCGCAAGGCGGCGTCCACGAGGTCGCGTGCACCGTAGCCACCAGGGAATCGGTCGGACCTCCCCGCCGATGAGGTTTCGCGTGCTTTCCCACCGCACACAGGAACGAGGACGTTCATGAAACAGCTCGAGGTGAGAGACCTCCGCACCTACTTCTTTGTCGATGACGGAGTCGTCAAGGCGGTCGATGGAGTGGACATCTCCATTGGGCGTCAAGAGACGGTCGGGGTGATCGGTGAGTCGGGCTGCGGCAAGAGCACGATGGCGCACTCGCTGCTGCGGCTTGTGGTGCAACCGGGCGAAATCGTCGGCGGTGAGGCGATCCTGGACAAGAAGGACGGCACCCGCATAGACGTGTTCGCCCCGGAGCCGAACTCGCCCGAGCTCCGCGAGATCCGCGGCAACGAGATGGCGATGGTGTTCCAGGAGCCGATGTCGAGCTTCTCGCCCGTTCACACCATCGGTTCGCAGATCGCCGAGATGATCGAACAGCACAGCGACCTCGAGCCCGACGAGGTGAAGGCCCGCACGATCGCTCTGATGCGCAGGGTCGGCATCTCCGATCCGGAGCGGCGCTACGGCCAGTACCCCCACGAGTTCTCAGGAGGGATGCGCCAGCGCGCCATGATCGCGATGGCCCTGAGCTGCAACCCCACGATCTTGATCGCCGATGAGCCGACCACTGCACTCGACGTGACGATCCAGGCCCAAATCCTCCAACTGCTCAAGGATCTTCAGGAGGAGGAGAAGATGGCCATCCTCTACATCACGCACAATCTGGGCGTCGTCGCAGAGGTCGTCGACCGCGTCTACGTCATGTACCTGGGCAAGGTGATCGAGACCGCTCCGACCGACGAGCTCTTCGCGAACCCCCGCCACCCGTACACCCAAAAGCTGTTGCGTTCGGTTCCCCGACCGGGACACAAGGTGGATCGGCTTGAGGTGATCGAGGGCTCGGTGCCGGTTCCGATCGGGATGCCGCCGCAATGCGGCTTCGCGAGTCGGTGCCCGAGCTTCATGCCCGGCACCTGCGACACCGCGACGCCCGCGCTCACCCAGGTGGGTGACCAGCATCAAGTGCGTTGCTTCCTGCTCTCCGATGTGATCGAGCCGGAACACGAGTGGACCAATGTCTGAGGGCAGGGTGTTGTCACCGGTGATCGATCAGCCCGTGCTGACCGTGGACAACCTCACGAAGGACTTCCCGGTTCGCGCCGGCATGTGGCGACGCGCGTCCGGCACCGTGCGTGCGGTGGACGACGTCAGCCTGCAGCTCGCGCGCGGTGAGACCCTGGCGGTGGTGGGCGAGTCCGGATCGGGCAAGACGACGCTGGGACGCATGATCGTGCGGGCGCTCGAGCCGACGAGCGGAACGGTCCGGATCCGCGACGAGCACGAGCAGTTGGTGGATGTCACGGGTGCAGACCCGCGCGAGCTCAAGGTGGCGCGGCGCAACTTCCACATGATCTTCCAGGACCCGTACTCATCGCTCGACCCGCGGATGACCGTCGAGGCGATCGTCGGCGAGCCGCTGGTGAACAACCTCGGTCTGCGCCGCACCGAGGCCCGGGACCGCATCGTGGAGACCCTCGAGCTCGTCGGTCTCGGTGCGCGTCACCTGCAGCGGTACTCCCACTCGTTCAGCGGCGGCCAACGGCAGCGCATCGGCATCGCCCGCTCGCTGGTCTGCCGTCCCAGCCTGATCGTGTGCGACGAGGCGGTGTCCGCGCTGGACGTGTCCATCCAGGCGCAGATCCTGAACCTCCTCAAAGACCTTCAGCGTGACCTGGGCCTCTCGTATGTCTTCATCTCTCACGACCTAGGCGTAGTGGAGCACCTCGCGCAGCGTGTCGCAGTGATGTACGTAGGGCAGATCGTGGAAGTGGCGGATGCTGCGGGCCTGTTCGAGCGCCCGCGTCATCCGTACAGCGAGGCCCTGCTGTCGTCGGCGCCAACGCCCGAACACGAGCGCACGCGGCCCAAGATCGTCCTCCGCGGTGAAGTCGCCAACCCCGCGAACCCGCCGAGCGGCTGCTATTTCCATCCGCGCTGCCCCTATGCGAAACCGCGCTGTGCCGCGGAGGCGCCCGCGCTTCGACAGGTCGCCCCTGGGCGGATGGCCGCATGTCACTACGCGGAGGAACTCACGCTCGGACGCTGGCCAGAAGGCACGGCACGCTAATCCCTCCGGGCGGTGCCTGACTGCCGATCGTCTCAGGGGCCCGGGCTTGTCCATTCATCTTCCCGGGAGCTGGTTCGCGCCGATATCCTCTCGCCATGCCTCGCCTGCCCTTGCGCCTCGCCGCTCTGGTCACGGTCACGGTCATGTTGCTCGGCGTGCCCGCCGTCGCATCCGCCGACGAATCGGAGTGCCTCGACACCTACCTCGCAGAGGGCAGTCGCGAGCTCGTGCAGCTCGACCTGGCGATCGTGCCGCCGCCGCTGCGCGGCTCGGGCTACGACTGCGCGTCGCACCTCGCCGACCGCACCCTCGAGTGGACCGAGGGCACGTCGGTCGGCTACACGCTGCTGTACACCGACTTCGGCTACGGCGACTTCATCACCCTGCTCGATCGATTCGAGTCCGCGGGTTGGCTCGGCGGCAACGAGTCCGTCGTCGTCGACCTCGCGACCGACGGGTCGGGTCTGCTCACCCCGGACGAGGCGTCCGCGCTCGCCGAGGCGCCCGAGTTCGCCACCGTGCGGTTCAGCAACTTCGAGACCGGCCAGAACATCATCGAGATGAACTGGGACAGTGTCGCGTCCCGCATCGACCCCGGTCTCACCACGGCGCCCGCGCTGCTCATCGAGGTGATCGTCACCGAACGGCTGGATGCGACCGGCATCGCCGACCCGAGCGTGCTCAGCACCCTGCGCACGATCTTCCAGGCTGCGCCCGACCCGACGCAGTGGGCGGTGATCGGCGGCGGATCCGTCGTGCTCATGCTGCTCGTCGGCTGGCCGTCGTCGTTGCTCAACTCCGTCGTCGGTTCGCGCTACCAGCAGCTCACGATGTGGACGCGGCGCGAGTTCCGCCGCGACCGCGCCGAGCCGGCCCCTGAGGCTCGCCAAGCGCTCCCTGAGGTTCTCGAAGGGAGCGCGGACGACGCGGTCGCTTCGAGTGCCTCAGCGACCGAGCCGCGCTCAGCGACCGGACGCCCGCAGGGCTCCCGCCTGCCCGGCTGGCTCATGTGGCCCGGCTTTGCGCTTGCCGCGATCCTCGGAGCGTTCGTCGACCCAGCGTTCGGACTCAACTGGATGTCGCTGCGAGTCGTGATCACGCTGTTCGCGAGCTTCCTCCTCTTCAACCTCGCGGCGTGGGCCGTCGTGCGGCGGGTGGCCCGGCGCATCCAGCCGGACTCGCAGCCCTACCTGCGCTTCCGCTGGGGCTCGCTCGCCATCGTCGCGATCGCCGTGCTCGTCGCGCGACTGCTCGAACTGCAGCCAGGAGTGATCTTCGGTCTCGTCGCGGGCATCGCCTACGCGGTGACCCTGCAGGCGAGCCGCAGCGCGCTCATCACCCTGGTCGGCTCGGTGTTCGGGCTCGTGCTCGCGTTCGTCGCGTGGCTCGGCTACAGCCTGCTCGCGCCGGTCTCTGACGGTGGGAATGTGGCACTCGTCTTCCTCGTCGAGTTCCTGGCCGGCGTGACGATCAAGGGGGTCGCGACGCTGCCGTTGTCGTTGCTGCCGATCGGCACGCTCGACGGCGCGAAGGTGATCAAGTGGAAGCGCGCCGCGTGGGCCGTCGCCTACGCGCTCGGCCTCGCGGCGTTCATGATCGTGCTGCTCACGATCCCGAAGTCGTGGGGCACCATCCCGGGCGACTTCGTGCGCTGGGTCATCCTGTTCGGCATCTACGCGGTGCTTGCCGTCGGAATCTGGGCGATCAACGCGTGGCGCCTCAAGAAGCGCAAGCCGAAGCCCGAAGCCGAGCAGGGCGATCAGCCGGATGCGCTGACAATCGACTGAGTGCGCTAGACCTCGATCTCGCCGCCCACCCCGCGCAGGTGGTCGCGGAAGGTGAGCGCGGGGTTCGACTCGCGGGCCGCGAGGTAGGCGGCGAACCCCACCTGCTCGCGCAGCGAGCGGCCGCCGCGGATGAGCTCGGCCTGCTTCACCTCGGTGTCGCGGATCCCCTCCGCGACCGTGAACACCTCGTCGGCGCGATCGAGCGGGATGAACAGCACGCCATCCTCATCCGCGACCACGAGATCGGCGTCGGTGACGGTCCACGGGCCGATCGTCGCGGAGTCGAGCGCGCCATCCGGTCGCGGGTCGAGTCGCAGCGGGCCAGTCGGGAAGGCGCCGAGGCTGATGAGGGGGAGTCCGATCGCGGTGATGTCCACGGTGTCGCGGTGGAGTCCCCAGATCAGCACCCCCACCAATCCTGCGCCGTGGGCCTCGTGCACCATGAGGTCGCCGACGCACGCTTCATCCACTCGTGCCTCGTTGTCGACGACGAGGACCTCGCCGGGGGAGGAGCGCTCGACCGCCTCGAGGATGAGGTCGACGCTGCCGACGTGACGCACGGGACGCGCCGGACCGAGAAAGCGTGATCCGGGGACGATGGCGCGCAGTCCAGCGGGTGCGCAGCGCACCTCGACGCCGGCCCGGAGGCAGCCGTCGGTCAGATGCGGGGTGGTGAGGGTCGCGAATCGTTCGACGAGGGTGGTCATGAGCCGACTCTATGGTGGGATGCCGACGCGGATTCTTGAGGGTTCCGACAAGATGAGAGCATGCGCGCAGTCGATGCCCTCGGGGAGATCGCCTTCTGGCTCGAGCGCGATCTCGCGAGCCCGTTCAAGACGAAGGCGTTCCGCAAGGCGGCCGAAGTGATCCGTCCGCTCTCCGATGACGAGCTCGCCGCGCGGGTGGCCGACGGGCGGCTGAAGTCCACGAAGGGCATCGGTGGCACGACCTTCGAGGTGATCGCGGAGGCGGTGGCTGGCGACATCCCGAGCTATCTCGCGGATGTTCGAGAACGGTTGGATGCCCCGCTCACAACCGATGGCAAGGCCCTCCGCTCCCTGCTCAAGGGAGACCTCCACGCCCACAGCGAGTGGTCGGACGGCACCACGACCATCGACGCGATGGCCGAGACCGCGCGTTGGCTCGGGCACGAGTACCTCGTGCTCAGCGATCACTCCCCGAACCTGCGCGTCGCGAATGGGCTGTCGCCGGAGCGACTGCGCGACCAGCTCAAGGTGATCGGCAAGCTCAACGCCGCGATTGAGAGCGAGGGCGAGGACTTCCGCATCCTGACCGGCATCGAGGTCGACATCCTCGACGACGGCACGCTCGACCAGGTGCCCGAGCTGCTCGACCGGCTCGACATCGTCGTGGCGAGCGTGCACGGCAAGCTCAAGATGCCCGCCCCGGAGATGACTGCGAGGATGCTCGGCGCGATCCGCAATCCGCACACCGAACGTGCTCGGCCATGTCACCGGGCGGCTCGTCGAGGGTTCGCGCGGCACCCGCCCGGGCTCGTCGTTCGACGCCAAGGCCGTGTTCGACGCGTGCGCCGAACACGACGTCGCGGTCGAGATCAACTCGCGGCCCGAGCGGCAGGACCCCCCTGATGCGCTGATCGCGATGGCCTTGGACGCTGGATGCTTCTTCAGCATCGACAGCGACGCGCACGCACCAGGGCAGCTCTCGTTCCTCGACTACGGCGCCGCCCGGGCGGAAGCGCTCGGTGTGCCGGCCCATCGGATCGTCACGACGTGGTCGCGCGAGCAACTTCTGGGATGGGCGGGGTGAGTTTCAACAACGGTTAGGCGATGTCGGTTTTTATCGCAACAATGGACCCATGGAATACGGAACCATCCCGCACCTCGACCGCCAGATCTCCCGCATCGTCATGGGCACCGACTTTCTCAGCGGCCAGGGTGAGGCGTCATACGCCTCGCTTGATCGATTCTGGGAGCTCGGCGGCAACGCGTTCGACACGGCGTTCGTCTACGGCGAGAGCACGTCGATCCTCGGTCGAGTGGCTCGCACGCGCGCGGGCTCGCGGGCGAGGCCGTGTTCTTCGACAAGGGATGCCACCCCGCCGACGGCCGCTCGAAGGTCACCTACGAAGACATGGGCTCCGACATCCGTGCCAACCACGAGCGGCTCGGCGTCGGCTACACCGACCTGTTCGTGCTGCACCGCGACGACCCTGACGTGCCGGTCGACGAGATCGTGGGCTGGCTCAACGACTACAAGGACCAGGGCCTCATCGGTGGGTTCGGCGGCTCGAACTGGCACTACACCCGCATCGCTGCCGCAAATGAGTGGGCGGCCGCGAACGGCAAGCAGGCCTTCAGCCTCGATAACCCGAACCTGACCCTCGCCGAGAACGTCGAGCCGCTCTGGGACGGCTGCATCACGATCGACCGCGAGGGCCGCGACTGGCACGAGCGCACGCAGCTGCCGCTGTTCGCGTGGGCCTCGATGGCGCGCGGCTACTTCTTCGGCGTCGACGACCCCGAGGTGCTGCGCGCCTACGACTCGCCCGACGAGCCGAGCGCGCCGCGAGCGCGCACAGCAGCTCGGCGCCGAGCGCGGCTTCTCGGTGCCCGCGGTCGTGATGGCCTGGGTGCTCGCGCAACCGTTCCCCGTGTTCGCGCTTGCGGGGCTCCGCGCACCCGACCAGGTCGACGACACCCTCCGCGCGCTCGAGCTCGCACCTCACCCCAGAAGACGTGCGCTGGCTCGAAGAAGGCTAGGCGGCGGCTCTCGGTCTCCGACGCCCGGGACGGGCGTCGGCGCTGGCGTCGCAGCAAAGGCCAGAAATGGCCTTTGCCCTCGCTCCAGCGCGGAGCAGACTGCATCCATGGCTGAAGGCACGAAGGACGACCCCTGGGAGCTGACCACCGCCCCCGGCACGTCGAAGTACTCGATGTATCGCGACGGCGACGAGCTCGTGTGCGTCGTCGGCTCGACCACCCTGAAGTACCACGCGCCGCGCGATCGAAGACCTCACCGCGTGGCTCAAGGAGCAGGGCGACTGGGTGCCGGTCGGCGCCGCCGATGAGCAGAAGCCCGTACCGATGGCACGGTCGAGGCCTGGGGTCGGTCAGAGTCGAACCCGGTCGGCGGCTGGTACGGACTGCGCAAGGGCTACCGCGGCAGGTTCGGGATGTACCTGCCCCCGCTGCTCGAACAGCTCGGGCTCGCCGAGCTCACGCACGACGCGCGCAACAATCAGGTGCGTTCGATCTAGAAGTTCACGACGGCACCCGACTCGGCCGCTTCGATCACCCCGAACGTGAGGGCGAGCGTTCCGAGGTTCTCGCGAGCGCCGATCGTCGGCGTGTCTCCGGCGCGGATCGCGCGCGCGAACTCCGCCATCGAACCGAGTCGGTCGATGTGGTCGAGCACGGGCAGCTTCACCGAGCGCGGCTTGCCGAGGTGTGGGATCACCGTGAGGGTGTCCGACTCGGCGCCGCGGTCATCTCGGGAGGTCCAGTGCACGGCACCGCGCTCGAACTCCATCACCCAGTCGCCGCCCCACAACGTGCGGGTGTCGGTGCTGGTCCAACTTCCGCGGTAGTCGACCACGACGCCGTTCTCCAGTCGGATGGTCGCGGAGCCCGAGGCCGGTTCCACGAAGTTGCTGAACGGCGAGTTCCAGGCCACTGCGGTCGCCGACACGGGCTCGAGTCCGGTGACCCACCGCATGAGGTCGAAATGGTGGATGGACATGTCCAGCAGCAGTGGATGCCGGATCGTGTAGTGCACATGCCCCGCTTTCGGGTGCTGGTTCGCCCACTGGCGGAAGTCCACCGCGATGCGCGACAGTGCCCCGAGCTCGCCCGACCGCACGATGCGAGCCGCCTCCACCGCTGCGGGGAAGAAGCGGTAGTTCTGGCTGACGGCGAGGGTGAGGCCGGCGGCAGCCGCGGCATCCACCGCCTGTCGTCCCTCGTCCACCGATGCGGCGAACGGCTTCTCGCACAGCACGTGCAGGCCGAGGGACAGTGCCTCGTGCACGACGGGAAGGTGCGCGGGCAGGGCGGTGGTCACGAGCACCGCCTCGGCATCCACCGCTTCGACTGCCTTGGCCAGCGTCGAGAAGCATTTGGATGCCGGCACGCCGACGTCCTTCTGCAGCAGCGCCATGGCCTCGGGCCAGGCCTCGACCCACGCAACGGTCTCGACGACCTCCGGGACGAGCGGAGGGTCAGGGCCCAGTCGCGGCCCCAACCTCCCAGTCCGACCTGGATGACGCGCAGCGGAGCAGCGGGTGGTGGTGGCAGTCACCCGAACAAGCCTAGGTGCACCCTCGTGCCGGCGAACCGGTGCAGGATCAGCGCGACAGGCGTGCCGCGCGCGTACTCGGCGAACGCGGTGAGGTCGGCGTCCAGACGGTCGGCGCGCACGGCGCACCCGACGCGACGCCCGAGGGTCACGGTTCACAAGTCGTGGAATCGAGGATCGAGATGCTCGAGCGCCCAGCGACCGCCCTCTCGCTTCGACGTGATAAGGCGTCCTGCTGGTACGCCAGACCCGGCAGAGGTTGAGCATGCCGTACAGCGGATCGTCGCCGAGATCGTCGAGGATCGACTGGGCGTCTGCGGAGATCGACGACCAGTAGTCCGTCTCGGGCACGTCGCCGAACACCGTCTCGATCGGCTGTCCCGCGAGGCGGATGCCGCGGGCCTTCGTGATGACGAAGTGCGCTGCGAGGTCGGGGTCCTCGCTGGTCGCCATCAGGTCGACGGTGCTCGCGCGCAGCGCGTCGTACCAGAACGGCGACGCGTGGAACTCGAACGGCGTCGGATGCACGACGTGCTGCGTGTCGACGCAGCAGCACGATGCTCAACTCGAGACCCTTCGGTGGTGCCTCGGGCGCGAGTTGCAACGTCAGCGCGCGAACGGCCTGCTTGGTGTCGAGATCGACCGGATCGCGCACGACGACGAGCAGGTCGACGTCACTGGTGAGCGGATTGAACTCACCCATCGCGACCGACCCGTGCAGATAGATGCCCACGAGATTGTCGGCCAGGAGGCGCGGAACCCCTCCACGACCCGGTCGAGCAGGGGCCGCACATCTGCCGGTAGATCCATGGCCGCGCTACAGCACCGCGCTCGCGAGCAACTCGATCAGCTCGAGGTCGCGCAGATCCCAGAGCTGCAGGTAGACCGTGTCGATGCCCTGCACTTCGAGCTGGGCGAGCCGCTCGCGCGCCCTGTCGGGCGTGCCGCGAGGCGCCGCACCGCGCAGCTCCTCCGGGTCGCGGCCGATGTCCTTCGCGCGTCGCACGAAGTCCGCCTCGGTCGCGCCGAGCGCCGGCGACCACCGCGATCGACTTGCGGAGCGTTGCAGGGTCGCGGCCGATCGCCTCGCACGCAGCACGCACCGACGAGAGCAGCCTCGCCACCTCGTCGAGCGACGACGCGAACGGGATGTTGAACTCCGTCGCGTACCGAGCCGCAAGGGCCGGGGTGCGGGACTTGCCCTTGCCGCCGATGATCACGGGCAGCGGACGCTGCACGGGCTTGGGTGTCGCCGCGTTGTCGACGAGCGTGTACTCCCGACCGGCGTGGCTGAAGGTGTCGCCTTCTGGTGTATTCCACAGACCCGTGATGATCTCGAGCTGCTCCTCGAACAGGTCAAAGCGTCGCTCGGGAAACGGGATGCCCAGCGCGGCATGCTCTTCCTCGTACCATCCGGTGCCGAAGCCGAACTCGATGCGCCCTCCCGACATCGCGTCGACCTGGGCGACCTGCACCGCGAGCAGCGCGGGCGGCCGGAACGTCGCAGAACTCACGAGGGTGCCGAGGCGCACGCGGCTCGTGTCGCGCGCGAGGCCGGCGAGGGTGACCCAGGCATCCGTTGGTCCTGGTTGCCCAGAGACGTCACCCATCTTCAGGAAGTGGTCTGAGCGGAAGAACCCGTCGAACCCAAGACGCTCGGTGGCGGTGGCCGCGGCCAGGATGTCGTCGTAGCTCGCGCCCTGCTGGGGCTCGACGAAGATGCGCAACTTCATGCCTCCAGCCTGTCAGGTTCGCGGGCTCGGTTTGCGCAGGCCGAGCGTGGGAATGTTGGAGCACCGCAGGATGTTCTCGTCCATGCGTTTGCATAGACAGGAGCAGCATGGCAGAGCACGGCAACACCACGGTCGAACTTGGCGTCGACACCTTCGGAGACGTCACGGTCACCCCAGATGGCACCGCGGTGAGCCACGCGCAGGTGATCCGCAACGTCGTGGCCGAGGCCGTGCTCGCCGACGAACTCGGACTGGACTTCTTCGGCGTCGGAGAGCACCATCGCGAGGACTTCGCGATCTCGGCTCCCGAGGTCGTGCTGTCGGCGATCGCAGCCCGCACCAGCCGCATCCACCTGGGCAGTGCGGTCACGGTGCTGAGCTCCGACGACCCGATCCGTGTCTTCCAGCGCTTCTCGACGGTGGATGCCGTGAGCAACGGCCGCGCGGAGGTCATCCTCGGTCGCGGCTCCTTCACCGAGTCGTTCCCCCTGTTCGGATTGGATCTCGCGAAGTACGAGGAGCTCTTCGAGGAGAAGCTCGATCTGTTCGTCGCGGCGCTCAAGGAGGAGCCGATCACCTGGGAGGGCACGCTGCGCCCGCCCCTCACGGGCCAGTCGGTGTACCCGAAGACCGAGTCCGGGCACCTCAAGACCTGGATCGGCGTCGGCGGCAGCCCCGAGTCGGTCGTGCGCGCCGCGCGCCACAACCTGCCGCTCGTGCTCGCGATCATCGGCGGCGACCCTGAGCGGTTCAAGCCGTACGCCGACCTGTTCCACCGCGCGCTCGCCCAGCTCGAGCAGCCCGACCTGCCGATCGCCGTGCACTCGCCCGGGTACATTGCCGACACCGACGACCAGGCGCTCGAGGAGTTCTGGCCGCACTTCAAGGTCATGCGCGACCGCATCGGCCGCGAGCGGGGCTGGCCGCCGGCGCGCGAGGACGAGTTCCGGCTCGAGGCCAACCACGGGTCGCTCTATGCGGGATCGCCCGAGACCGTCGCGCGGAAGATCGCGTCCACGGTGAAGACGCTCGGCATCCAGCGGTTCGATCTCAAGTACAGCGCGGGCACCCTGCCGCACGAGCTGTCGATGCGCAGCATCGAGCTGTACGGCACGAAGGTTGCGCCGATGGTCAAGGACATCCTCGCGTCCTAAACCAGAGAGCGGATCGAGCGTGGCCCGATCCGCTCTCTGGTGTGACTAGACGGTGCGCTTGCGGCGCTTGACCAGCCGGACGATCACGATCACGATCGCCGCGATGATCGCGAGCACGATCAGACCGGGCGTCATGAACGCCAGCACCGTGACGAGACCCACGAAGAACGACGCGAGTGCCGCGAACCCGTTCTTCAGTGCCGTGAGCGGGTCGCCCTCCTGCACCTCGACGACCGGCACGTACTCGGTCACGAGGTTGAGGGTGATCGTCGACATCGAGACCTGGTCGGCCAGGTAGCGCTGCTCGCTCTGCATGCTCTCGAGCTGCGCTCGCCGATCGGAGATCGCGGTCTCGAGTGTGATCAGGTCGTCGAGGCTGGCGGCGCCAGGCACGAGTGCCTCGAGCCGGGCAATGGATGCTGCCATCGCCGAGATCCGCGCGTCGAGGTCGAGCGACTGCATCGTGACGTCGCTCGCGTTCAGCGACACCTCCTCGACTTCACCGAGCGCCTTGAGCTTGTCGAGGGTCGCGGTGAGGTCGTCGGACGGGATGCGCAGGGTGAGCGTCGCGCTGCCGCCGCTCCTGTCATCCGCCGCGTACTCGCTTCGACCGTCGACTCGCCCGCCGACCGATTCGGTGATGCGCACAGCCTCGCGCGCGCCATCGATCGGATCCTCGACGGTGACGGTGACGTACCCGGTCGTGATGACCTGCCGATCGGCGAACTCGGGGCTGGTGGCAAACTCAGTCTTGGTCGCGTCGCCGTCGGACGACTGCATCTCGCCGGAATCGGAGCCCTGCATCGGGGCCGGAGCCCCGCCGCCGGACTCGTCGGAGCCCGCGCCCGCGGAGCACCCGGCAAGGGCGATCGCGGCGGCGAGCAATGCTGTGGTTGGAAGAAGGATGCGCCTCATGTCACTGACGGTAGTGTTCGCGCGACCCACCCACTACCCAACGTTCCTCACGATTCGGTCGTCACTTCCTCGCATTGACTGCGTGGATGCTGGGAGAATGATGAAGGCTCGATAACGCCGCACAGCTAGTGTCAGAATCCACGACCTCAGAAGGGCACCATCATGACGAACGAAGAGACCACGGCTCACGACGCCGGCGCCGCCGACCGCATCAAGGACTTCATCGAGAAGACCGGTGAGAGCGCCGAGGCGCGTGCCGCGCGGCTCAAGGAGTTCATCGCGGACACCGCCGAGAAGGCGAAGGACAAGGCCGAGGACGTCGGCGACTTCGCCAAGGACAAGGCCGGCGATGTTGCGGGGTTCGCGAAGGACAAGGCCGGCGACGTCAAGGAGTTCATCGCCGACCTGCGCGACGGGCCCGACAAGCCCGCCGACCCGGCGGCTCCAACCACCTAGCTCCGGGCGAACCACTGGGATTCCTCGACCGCACGCCGCTCTTCGCCTTCCTCAGAAGGTCGAAGGCACCCCTCCTGCACGTCGCGAGCGACGTGGGGGAGGGGCCGGTCGTCGTGCTCGTGCACGGCATCGCGTCATCCGGCGCGACGTTCGAGCGGCTCATCCCGCTGATCGAGGGGCGGCACCGCTGCATCTCGATCGACCTGCTCGGCTTCGGAGAGTCCCCGGCGCCCGAGAATGCGACCTACACGATCGAGGAGCACGTCGCTGCGCTCGATCGGACGATCGACTCGCTGAAGCTGCGCGAGCCGTTCACCCTCGTGGGGCACTCGCTCGGTGGTCTGCTCGCCGCTCGCTACGCGGCGCAGCATCGGCGTGAGGTCGACCACCTCGTGCTCGTCGCCCCGCCGGTCTACCTGGCACCGAGCGAGCTCGGCGACCCGAGAGTGCGTGCCCAGGTCGGCGCGTACCTCAAGGTCTACGAGTTCATGCGCAACAACAAGGACTTCACGATCGGCGCCTCGGCGCAGGTCGTCAAACTCTTCGCGCTCGGCAAGACCCTCGACATCACCGAACGCAACTGGACACCCTTCGTCAAGAGCCTGCAGCACTGCATCGAATCGCAAACCACGGTGAGCGACATCGCCTCGGTGGATGCGCCCGTCGACGTGGTCTACGGCACGCTCGACCAGTTTCTGGCACCGGGTCCGCTGAAGATCGTCGAGCAGATGCGCAACGTCACCATGCACCGGGTCGAGGTGAGCGACCACGTGCTGCGGCCTCGTCTGGCGCGGGCGGTCGCCCAGGTGATCGGATAGGGTCGCCGTACCTCGGTACGGTGGACGTATGCAGCAGCGACACGCTCCCCGGCTCATCCGCGATCTCTCCGTGATCGGACTCGGCACCTGGCAGTTGGGGGCGGACTGGGGCGACGTTGATGAGCGGCTGGCCCGCGACATCCTCGAGGCTTCGTTCGATGCGGGCGTCACGTTCTACGACACCGCCGATGTCTACGGGGCCGGCCGCAGCGAGTCGATCGTCGGCGCCTTCCTCGCCGACCACCGCGGCGACGACCTGTTCGTCGCAACGAAGATGGGTCGGCAGGCGGCGCTGGATCCGGCCAACTACACGCTCGAGGCGTTCCGCGGGTGGGTCGATGAGTCTCGCGAGCGGCTCGGGGTGGAGCGGCTCGACCTCATCCAGCTGCACACGCTGCCCTCAGAGACCGTGGATGCGGATGCGACCTACGACGCACTCGACCAGCTCGTCGCCGAGGGATCGATCGCGCACTACGGCGTGAGCGTCGAGACGGAGCCCCAGGCGCTGTCCGCCATCGGGCGGCCGAACGTCGCGGCGGTGCAGATCATCGTGAATGCATTCCGCCAGCGGCCGCTCGAGCGCGTGCTGCCGGCAGCCCGCGAGGCGGGCGTCGCGATCATCGCGCGGGTGCCGCTCGCCTCGGGCCTGCTGAGCGGCAAGTACACCCGCGACACGCTGTTCGCGGCCAACGACCACCGCACCTACAACCGGCACGGCGAGAAGTTCGACGCCGGCGAGACGTTCTCGGGCGTCGACTACGAAACGGGCGTGGATGCCGCGCACGAGTTCGCCGAGTTCGCCGACTCCCAGGGGCTCACACCCGCGACCGCGGCGCTCGCCTGGCTCGTGCAACTGCCCGGCATCACCACGGTGATCCCGGGCGCACGTTCCGTCGAGCAGGCCCGCGCGAACGCCGCGGCCGCCGACGTGCCAGCCCTGACGCCGGAGTTCACGCAGCAGGTGACCGCCCTGTACGACCGAGCCATCCGCGCGGCGGTGCACGACCGGTGGTGACCGCCGGCGGGCCCACGTCCGAGAACGGTAGGAAGCTGCCGCTCGGTGCTGCGTTCGGCAACATCTTCACCGCCAACCTCGCGTCGAGCCTTGGCGACGGCATCGTGCGGATCGCCCTGCCGCTGCTCGCCGCGCGGCTCACGCAAGACGCGTTGCTGATCGCGATCGTCGCGGCCCTCTCGCTGCTCCCGTGGCTGTTCTTCGCGATCCCGGCCGGCATCCTCATCGACCGCATCGACCGCCGGCGCGCGCTCGCGCTCGCGCAGGCGGTGCGCGTCATGCTCGCCGTGCTGCTCTTCGTGCTCATCCTGACCGGCACGCTCACCATCTGGTGGATCTACCTGATCGTGTTCGTCTACGGCGCGTTCGAGACGGTGTACGACGGCGCGATCCGCGCGGTCGTGCCATCCATCGTCGGCAAGGCTGACCTGCCGCGGGCGAACTCGCGCATCGAGGCGGGCGAGCTCGTCGTGCAGAACTTCCTGTCCGGGCCGCTCACGTCGCTGCTGTTCGCGGTGTCGGCGCTCATCCCGGTCGGCATCAACGGTCTCGTCTTCGCGCTCGCGGGCGGGCTTGCGCTCGCGCTGCCGAAGGCGGCATCCGGGCGGCAGTTCGCCGAGGCGGCCGACGAGCCGGCGGTGAAGTGGCACCGGCAGTTCCTCGACGGGTTCCGGTTCATCATCTCGAGTCGCATGCTCGTGACCCTGTGGCTGTTCAGCACGTTCGTGGGCATTGTCACGTCGGCGGCCACCGCATCCTGGGTGCTGTTCGTGCTCGAGCGGCTCGAGGTTCCCGAGGCGCTGTTCGGGGTGTTCATGCTCAGTGGTGCCGTCGGCGGCATCCTCGGCGCGATGCTCACCAGCCGGCTGAAGTCGGCGTGGGGCGCCGGGCTCACGATGGCGATCATGTCGGTGATCGACGGAGTCGTGTTCCTGTTCGCCGGGCTCGTGCCGACCGTGTGGGCAGCCGCGATTGCGTTCGCGCTCTCGTCTGGGGCGATCACGATCTGGAACATTCTGGTGATGTCGATTCGGCAGAGCTTCATCCCCGGTCGGCTGCTCGGCCGCGTGCACGGCACCTGGCGCACCCTGCTGTGGGGGTCGATGCCACTCGGCTCGATCGTCGGCGGGTTGCTCGGGCGCATCGACCTGACGTTGCCGCTCATTGCGGGTGGCGTGGCCGCGATCGTCGCGAGCGTGATGTTCTTCCGGTTCCTCATGACGCTGCCCAACCCGGAGGACATCGACAACGGGGATCGCGTCCAGGGCGACAAAACCCAGGACGAGCCTGTATCCCGACGGCGAGGCTGGGCCGACCGACCCGGGGATCCGCGAGTAACTCAGCGCGGGTTCGCGGTCACCTCGGCAGGTACTCGTCGAGCGTTGCGAAGTACGTGTCGGCGTCGAAGTCCGGGAGGATGGCGCGCTGCAGCAGGTACCCCTGCACCGCGCTGAGGAAGAGCGGCACCTGGCGGGTGGCGAGGGCTGCGGCATCCTCGGCGGAGAGTCCGTGCGCGCGTTCGTGCCAGAGCGTGATGTACGCGTGAATCGCCCCCCGGAGCCGCTCGAATGTGCGCAGCGTGAGGCTGCGCAACTTCGGTTCGGTGATCGCCTCTCCCCAGATCTGCACGACGATCGTGGGATCGCCGAGGTCCCGGGTCATGCCCTCGACGAGCACGCGCAGGAGTGCCGACGGCGGCGCGAGTCGGTCAGTCTCTCGGAGCCGCTGGATGTCGCTGATCCGCTCGCCCACGACCCGCGTCGCGACCTCGAGCACGATCTCGGCCTTGCCCGCGAAGTGGCCGTAGATGGCTCCGGCCGACTGACCAGACTCCGCGATGATGTCGGCCATGGATGCCGCCTGGAATCCCTTGCGGCGGAACGCGGCGAGCGCCGCGTCGACGATCTCGTCCCGGCGGGCGGCGCGGTACTCCTCGGTCACTTTGGGCACTCGCCACCATAAAACCGAATGATCGTTCTTGACAAGCGGACCGGCCGGGTGGAACATAAAGAACGAACATTCTGTTTGTTTGCCAGGTCGAAGGGAATCCCCGTGTCAACCACAACGCCCGCCCAGCACCCCCAGTCGATCGGCCGCGCCGTGGCGATCGGCGTTGCCCTGTCGGCCGTGGTCGCCGTCGTGCTCATCGCGTTCCTGTGGCCGATCGTCACCGCGTCGGTGAAGTCGCTGCCGATCGCGATCGTCGGGCCGTCGGCGCAGGTCGAGCAGCTCGAGGCGGCGCTCGACGAGCGCGCGCCCGACGGTTTCGTCATCACCGCCCTCGACGATCGGGATGCCGCGGTCGACGCGATCGAGACGCGCGAGGTCTACGGCGCGATCGTGCTCGACCCGCGTTCTCCCGAGGTGCTCGTCGCCTCCGCGGCGAGCCCGGCGGTCGCGCAGCAGCTCGGCGCGTTCGCACCCGCGCTCCAGGCGCAGCTCACCGCAGCGCTTGCCGCGCAGGGTGTTACTCCTCCCGCTCCCATCGTGGTCGAGGTCACGGATGTCGTTCCGCTCGCCGAGACCGACGAGCGGGGCGCGGGGCTGGCTGCGGCATCCTTCCCGCTGCTGATCGGCTCCCTGCTCGGCGGGTTCGCGATCTCGCTCGCGCTGACCGGAGTATGGCGTCGATTGGTTGCGCTCGCGGTCTACTCGATGGTCGCCGGGTTCGCGATCGTCGGCATCCTGCAGGGCTGGTTCGGCGCGCTGCAGGGCGACTTCCTGGTGAACTCCGGCGCGGTCGCACTCGCCTTGCTCGCCGGAGCCGGAACGATCGTCGCACTCGCGTCGGTGCTCGGTCGACCCGGTGTGGCGATCGGTGTCGTGCTGCTGCTGCTCATCGCGAACCCGATCTCGTCGGCCGCGCAGCCGCTCGAATTCCTGCTCGCGCCCTGGGGCGCGGTCGGCCAGTGGTTCCCACCGGGCGCGGCGGCGACGCTGCTGCGCGACCTGTCGTATTTCCCGTCGGCCGACGCGTCGTTCCCCTGGCTCGTGCTCGTGGGATGGGCGGTGGCGGCAGTGCTGCTCACCGTCGTCGGCGGTGCACTCCGTCGCGACCGCCACCCGACCGACTGAGCCGCGCGAACGGGCGGGCTCGGAGACGGCGGTTAGCTCGGCTGCGTGCCCACCGGCTCGGTGTCGGCCTGCGGGCCGACATCCTTGCCGCGCAGGTCGGGGATGCTGCGGCGGAACAGCACCGCCATCAGCACCGTGAGCGTTGCGAGCCCGATCGCCACCCAGAACGCACCGATCGCGCCGTTCGCGTCGATGAGGAACCCGGCAAGCGCCGAGCCGAGCCCGGCCCCGATGAGCTGGCCGGTGCCGACCCATCCGTAGGCCTCGGCCGTGTCGCTGAACTTCACGCTCGCCGAGACGACCGAGAAGATCGCCGCGAGTGCGGGCGCGATGCCGACTCCCGCGATGAACAGTGCGATGGAAAGCCATACGGCGTTGAGCCAGAGCGAGGCGATCGCCATGCCGATCAGGATGATCCCGGCGCGCCGAGCGAGCGTCCACGGCGCGATCGAGAGGTGGCCGAACGCGAGCCCGCCGATCAGGGAGCCCGCGGCGAAGAACGCAAGCACAATGCCAGAGCCTGCGTCGCCGTGGCCGAACGTCGCGACCACCCCCGCCTCGACCGACGCGAACGAGCCGACCATCACGATGCCGATGAGCGTCATGAGCAGCACTGAGGGTTTGGTCACGACCGTGCCGAATGCGCGCTTGGAGCGCGGGATGCGCACCCGCCCGAGCTCGGGCGACGAGATGAACCAGAGCCCGCCGCCGACGAGGAACACCACGCACAGCACGACCGCGAGCACCGTCGAGATCTGCGTGGCGACGAGGGTCGTGATCACGGGACCGGCAACCCAGATGATCTCCTGCGCCGAAGCGTCGAGTGAGAACAGCGGTGTGAGCTGCCGCGAGTTCACCATCTTCGGGTAGATCGTGCGCACCGCGGGCTGCACGGGCGGGTTGCTCAGGCCGCCGATGAAGCCGACGAGCATCGTGATCGGGATCGACATTTCGACCAGGCCGACGGTGAGAATGCTGACGGCGCAGATCGCGGTCGTGATCGCGAGCACTGGGCGCATGCCCCAGATGCCCATCCACCGGCTCGTCAGTGGGCCGGCGATCGCCTGACCGAGGCTCGCGGCCGCGAGCACGAGGCCCGCGGCGCCATAGGACTCGTGGATGCGCTCGATGTGCAACAGATAGGCAAGCGACAGCATCCCGCCCGGAAACCGCGCGGTGAGTTGTGCAGCGATGATCCGGCCCACGCCTGGAGTTCTCAACAGGCTCAGATAGATCTTCACGAGAGTGCAAGCCTAGCCCCCAGAAAGCGCGGATTTCCGGTGTCGGCGGCGCCGAATATCCTGTGGACAACTCCGCGAACTTATGCACACCTGTGGATGACACGCCCACTACATCTAGGGTTGCCCGAGTGTCGGGACCACGAGATATAGTGGTTGAACCGCTGGACCGGGGGAACAGGTCCAACACCCGCTGTGCCTATTTCACGAGGTCACGGGCGCCAGTCATTTTTGTAGTCGAGGGAGTTTTCTGTGGGCATTACGGTCGTCAAGCGCAACGGTGAGCGCGAGTCGTACGACGCGAACAAGATCAACCTGGCGATCGAGGCCGCCAGTCGTGGACTCGACGAGAACATCACGTGGGTGACCCAGATCGCCTCGGAGCTCGAGCTCACGCTGTTCGACGGCATCACGACCCAGCAGTTGGATGAGGCCGTCATCCAGGTCGCATTGCAGAACGTCAAAGATGACCCTGCCTTCGACACCGTCGCCGCCCGCCTCCTGCTCAAGACCATCTACAAGCGCGTGCTCGGCGACTACGAGACTGCGGCGGAGCTCAAGGCGCTGCACGCCGAGCACTTCCCGGCGAACATCCGCCGCGGCGTCGAGGAGGGCCTGCTCGACTCGCGCCTCACGCAGATGTTCGACCTCGACACGCTCGCCGCTGAGCTCGAGCCCGAGCAGGACGAGCTGCTCAAGTACATCGGTGTCGTCACGCTCAACAACCGCTACGGCATCAAGGGCCGCAACGGCGACCCGCTCGAGGTGCCGCAGTACTTCTGGATGCGCATCGCGATGGGCCTGTCACTCAACGAGGCCGACGCCAACGCGGCTGCGATCGCGTTCTACCGCAAGATGAGCTCCCTCGAATACCTGGCCGCCGGATCCACCCTCGTCAACGCCGGCACGATCTACCCCCAGCTCGCGAACTGCTTCGTCATGGAGATGCAGGACGACATGGAGCACATCGCGAAGACCACGCGCGATGTCATGTGGCTCACGAAGGGCACGGGCGGCATCGGCCTCTCGGTCACGAAACTGCGCGCTCAGGGTTCGCCGATCCGCTCGAACAACACGACCTCGACCGGTCCGATCCCGTTCATGCACACGATCGACTCGATCCTGCGGGCGGTCAGCCGCGGCGGCAAGAAGTTCGGTGCGCTGTGCTTCTACATGGAGAACTGGCACATGGACTTCCCGGAGTTCCTCGAACTCCGCAACAACTCCGGTGACCCGTACCGCCGCACCCGCACCGCCAACACCGCGGTGTGGATCTCGGACGAGTTCATGAAGCGTGTGCAGAACGACGACGACTGGTACCTGTTCGACCCGCTCGAGGTCAGCGACCTCAACGAGCTCTACGGCGCCGCGTTCTCGAAGCGCTACCAGGAGTACGTCGCCAAGGCCGAGGCCGGCGAGCTGCGCATGTTCAAGAAGATCGGCGCGCGCGAGCAGTTCAAGTCGATCCTGATCTCCCTTCAGACCACGAGCCACCCGTGGCTCACCTGGAAGGACACGATCAACAACCGTGCCCTGAACAACAACACGGGCACGATCCACCTCTCGAACCTGTGCACCGAGATCACGCTGCCGCAGGACGTCGACAACGTCTCCGTGTGCAACCTGGCCTCGATCAACCTGTCGCAGCACATGCTGGACGGGGCAAAGCTGCGACTTCGTGAAGATCGAGGAGAGCGCTCGCCTCGCGGTGCGCCAGCTCGACAACCTCATCGACATCACGCGCTCGAGCGTGCAGGAGGCGGACTTCTCCAACGCGCAGAACCGCGCGGTCGGGCTCGGCGTCATGGGCTTCACCGACGTGATCGAGCGGATGGGCATCAGCTACGAGTCGGAGGAGGCCTACGACCTCATCGACGAGATCATGGAGCACGTCTCCTACGCCGCGATCGACGCGTCGACCGAGCTCGCCAAGGAGCGCGGTGCGTACCCGAACTTCGAGGGCAGCCGCTGGTCGCAGGGTCTCGTGCCGTTCGACTCGATCGCGCTCACCGAGGCCGACCGCGGCGTCGAGATCAAGGTGACGCGCAAGACGCGCCTCGACTGGGATGCGCTGCGCGCGAAGGTCAAGGGCGGCATGCGCAACGCGACGCTCATGGCCATCGCGCCGACGGCATCCATTGGTCTTGTTGCCGGCACGACGCCCGGCTTCGACCCGCAGTTCGCGCAGATCTTCAGCCGCGCGACGAGCAACGGCAAGTTCCTCGAGGTGAACGCGAACCTCGTGCGTGACCTGCAGGAGCTCGGCATCTGGGAGTCGACGCGCGAGGCGATCCTGCGCTCGCAGGGCGACATCCAGGGCATCGCGTCGATTCCTGACTCGGTCAAGGAGGTGTACAAGACGAGCTTCCAGCTGTCGCCGTACGCGTTCCTCGAGGTCGCGGCCCGCGCGCAGAAGTGGATCGACCAGGCGATCAGCCGCAACATGTACCTCGAGACGCGTGACCTCGGCGACATGATGGACATCTACTTCGCGGCGTGGGAGCGCGGCGTGAAGACGACGTACTACCTGCACATGAAGCCGCGCCACACCGCGGAGCAGTCCACGGTGAAGGTGAACAAGTCGGAGGACATCGACCAGAGCAAGGCCGTGCCGGTGGATGCCGCGGCATCCACATCCACTGCCGCTCCGGCCGCTGCACCGCAGCGTCGGGGATTCGGTGGCCTCGCACCGAAGGCGGACAGCTGATGGAGCGTACGCTCGACGTCGTATCGGAGTACGAAGTGCCGGTCGACCCAATGGACCTCCTGCAGTGCGACAGCTGCCAGTAGAAAGCGCAGACTGAACGCATGGGAATTCTCGGAACCGGCCTGCAGGACGGCCTCCTCCTCAAGCCGATCAAGTACCAGTGGGCGATGGACCTGTACGACCAGGCCGTGGCGAACACGTGGTTCCCGAACGAGATCCAGCTCGGCGAAGACATCGCGGACTTCAAGAAGATGACCGACGAGGAGCGTCACGCGGTGACGTTCCTGATGTCGTACTTCAACCCGAACGAGCTGCTCGTCAACAAGGCGCTCGCGTTCGGCGTGTACCCGTACGTGTCGGCGGCCGAGTGCTCGCTCTACCTCGCGAAGCAGATGTGGGAGGAAGCCAACCACTGCATGAGCTTCGAGTACGTGCTCGAGACCTTCCCGATCGACCGGGTCGCGGCGTACGCGTCGCACGTCGACATCCCGTCGATGGCGCGCAAGGAGGAGTTCGAGCTCAAGTACATCCGTCGCATGACGGAGCAGACCCTCGACATCACCAGCGACCGAGGGCAAGAAGGACTTCATCCGCAACCTCGTCGCGTACAACGTGATCCTCGAGGGCGTGTGGTTCTACTCGGGCTTCATGGTCGCGCTGAGCTTCCGCCAGCGCAACCTGCTGCGCAACTTCGGTTCGCTCATGGACTGGGTCGTGCGCGACGAGTCGCTGCACCTCAAGTTCGGCATCAACCTCATCCTCACCGTGCTCGAGGAGAACCCCGACCTGCAGACCGAGGAGTTCGCCGGCGAGATCAAGCAGATGATCCTGGATGCGGTGGAGATGGAGGAGGAGTACAACCACGACCTCCTGCCGAACGGCATCCTCGGACTCAACGCCACGTACATCAACCAGTACGTGAAGTACCTCGCCGACCGCCGCCTCGAGGAGCTCGGCTTCGACGCGCACTACAACGTGTCGAACCCGGCGAAGTGGATGGCGGCCGCCAACGACACCCTCCAGCTCGTGAACTTCTTCGAGTCGACGAACACGTCGTACGAGTCGAACGCGAGTGCCACCTCGAAGAACGCGACGAGCGAGGCGAAGTCCTAGGCAAGCACCGCTGGTTCGATGTTCTGGTTGCCCCGGAAGAGGTTGTCGGGGTCGTACTTCGCCTTGACGTGAGTGAGGCGCTCGTAGTTCGATTCGCCGAACGCCGCGCGGATGCGTTCCTGCCCTTCTCGTCCGACGAAGTTCAAGTAGACGCCGCCGCTCGCGAACTGCGAGATGTCGCGGCGGAAGCCTCGAGCCCACTCGATCGCGGCTTCCGCCTTGCTGTCGTCATCCCACAGTGCGAACGGGTGCGAGATCCATTGGGCAGAGCGCTGCGCCATCGGCGTCGAGGTGGGATCGACGCGGCCGGCCGCGCCGCCCCACGGAATGAGCAGCAATTGCGACGCTGCGTCGGGCAGCGCACTGCCGTACCGAACGAAGACCTCGATCGCTTCGTCCGGGAAGGTCGTGTGGTAGTCGGCGGTCCAGTAGTGGTTGAGCCCGGGCGGATCGTCGATCATGCTCTGGAACGCGGGATACGGCATCGGCTCGACGAGGTCGACGGCCGGCGAAAGCGCTCGAAGCGGCGCGATCGCCGCCATGCCGTCCTCGATGCTCCCGCCGTAGAGCATCGCGACGCCCACGGCATTCTTTCCCTGGAGCCACGGAGGAACGAAGTCCTCCGGCGGCGCGACGAGCGCCACAAGACCGGATCCGAGCAGTTCGGGAGCCGTGGGCGCGTAGTCACGGTACGCGGTAGCGATCTCGACGGCGCGATCCGCCGGCCACAGCATCAAGCCGGCGACGGACAGCGGGCCGATGGGATGCATGGCGAACGTCAGCGAGGTGACCACACCGAAATTGCCGCCTCCTCCGTGGAGCGCCCAGAAGAGGTCAGGGTTCTCCGTCGCGCTCGCGATCACCTCCTCGCCGTCCGCCGTCACGAGTTCGACTCGCACCAGGCTGTCGCACGCGAGGCCGTATGCACGCTCGAGCCACCCGGAGCCGCCATTGAGCGTGAATCCTGAGACCCCCGTCGTCGAGACTCGACCACCCGTGACGACGAGTCCGACGGCGTGCGCAGCGGCGTCGAACTCGCCCCAGGTCACTCCACCGCCGACCGTCGCCGTGCGGTCATCGACGGAGATGTCGATCGACTTCATCGGACGCACGTCGATGACGATCCCGCCGTCGTTGGTCGACATCCCCGCGACCGAATGCCCGCCGGATCGCACTGCGACCTCGAGCGAATGCTCTCGCGCGTGGGCGAGCGCGAGCCGCACATCGTCGACGGTCTCACATTGCGCGATGATCGCGGGTCGTCGGTCAATCATCCGGTTGAAGAGTTCGCGAGTGGCGTCATACTCAGCGTCACCCGGCGTGATCCATTTCACGTCTCCACCTCGCAGGCGTCAGGGTACGTTGAGGCTACTCTCGGTCGAGGTCGCTTCACCAGACGCAATCTCGTCCGTGGGGCATCAGGCAACGGATCGTCGGTTCGGCTGGGCTGTAGCGTTGAGTCGTGCGACTGCTGCTGATCCGCCACGGACAGACCCCGGACAACGTCGGGGGATTCCTCGGTACGATCGTGCCCGGGCCGGGGCTGACCCCGTTCGGCCAGCGGCAGGCGCGCGGCGGTGCCCGCCGCACGATCACGCGAGTGAGACGATCGACGGCATCTTCGTCTCGAACATGCTGCGCACGCACCACACGGCGGCGCCGTTGGCAGCGGATCGCGGCATCCAGCCCGTCGAGTTGCCGGGCCTGCGCGAGATCGAGGCCGGCGACTACGAGGGCCTGCGCGATCGCGACTCAGTGCGCGGATACCTCGGCACGGTGGTCGCGTGGGGCACCGACCAGCCCGACCTGCGGATGCCCGGTGCGTTCACCGGCACGGACTTCCTGGCGCGCTTCGACGAGGCCATCGCGGAGGTCGAGCGGCGGCATCCCGATGGCACGGTCGCCGTGTTCAGCCACGGCGCCGCGATGCGGCTGTGGGTGCGGATGCGCAGCCGTGACATCGATCCCGATGTTCACCGTGCACGCCGACCTCGACAACACCGGCATGGCGATCATGGACGGCGGCCTGCGACCGGACGGCGGGCCGGGCTTCGACCTCGTGAGCTGGCGCGGCGCTGCGGCCGGGCTCGACGATCCGACGGCGCCCGACGTCACGGGCGAGCCCATCGACGAAGCGATCGCGGACGCTCCGCGTGAGTGCGGTCCGGCTCGAACACGTCGACTGGCTCGACCCGCGCGCGGTCGCGCTGCGCGCAGACATGGACGCCGAGTCCGGCGCGGTGTACGTGCGGACCATGGCGCGCATGCCGAAGGCCGACCGTGAGACGTTCGCGGCCATCCTCGCGGTCGACCCCGCCGACGTGCTCGCGACGATCATCGCGTACGACGACTGAGCCCCTCGGGAGCGCCCGCTGCCAGCGCGCCCGTCGGCCACGCCGGTCTGAAGCGGCTCACCGGCGACCTGGCCGACGCGCTCGAGGTGAAGAAGGTGTTCGTCGATCCGAGCCGGCGTGGGCAGGGCATCTCGCGGTGCTCATGGCCGCGCTCGAACCGATCGCGCGCGAGCTCGGCGCCTCGCGGCTCGTGCTGCAGACCGGCGACCAGCAGACGGCGGCGATCGCGTTGTACGAGTCGATCGGCTACGAGCCGATGCCGGCGTTCGGCGGCTACGAGATCTTCCCGCCGACGCTCTGCTACGCCAAGACGCTCGACTGACGGGTCAGCGGCGCCGCGCTCCACTCGCACGACGACGCCGAGCAGCGAGAGCATCAGCCCGATGACCGCGACGACGAGCAGCAGCATGCTGGTGAGCGGCCTCATGACGTCGTGGCCGTTCCGTCGCCGAGCACCACCGAGCGAGACGAGGACGAGCGTCATCCCGAGCCCGTCGAGCACCATGAAGTACAACCGCGGGCATGAGACTTCTCCGGCATGGCGACCGAGCGTAGCGCTCGCTCAACCAGCCGGTGGCGAGCACCTTCGTGATGCGCTGCAGTGAGACCGACTCTGCCGTCGGCAGGTGCTGCGCGAAGAGCGAGAGGCGCAGTTCCTCGAGCATCCAGCGGGCGCGCACGAGGTGCTCGGGCGAGTCCGGCGCGAGCGGCAGCGCGCCGCCGGCGCGCACGTAGCGCGCGGTCGCCTCCTCCACCTCGTTCTGCCAGACGCGATCACGGCCGCGGTTTGAACCGGCACCAGCCTCGGTGAGCTTGCCGAGCCGGTGGATGATCCCATCGAGGTACACGGGGATCCGCCGCAGTCGCGCGAGGCCGGTCCGCGACACGAATCCGGGGTGCACGAGCGCGTCGAGTTGCGCGCGGGCGTCGCCGAGCGGGGCGAGGAGGGTGAGGCTCGTGGCATCCCGGATCGCCTTGTCGGCGTCGCGCGCCTTGGTGAGCACCGTCGCGACGACCCCGACGGTCTCGAACAGGCGGTCGAGAATCGTGGATGACACGGCATCCCGCACCCGTTCGAACCCGGCCCGATCGAACACGAGCTCGCTCGCCGAGTCGCGCAGCACCGCGTCGATGCACGCGACCATGCAGTCCGCGAACAGCGCCGCGGTGGACTGGTACGGCGAGTGCGCGAGCGCGAGCTTCTCATTCGTGGTGAGGTGCTCCTGCACGTACGCGGTCGGCGTCGGGATCGCGTTCAGCAGCAGCCGGCGCACACCCGCGGCGGTGCGCGATCGCCTGGTCGTCGGGGGTTCCCATCAGCCGGATGCTGACCGTGCGTGCCGTCGTCGACGAGCGCCGGGTACGCGCGCACCGTGTTGCCGCCGTGGTCGGTGTCGCGCACGCGGTCGAGCGTGTCGAAGTCCCACTGCTGGATGCCGCTGCGCTCGACCGGGTCTGGCCGGCGTTCGGCGACCTTCGCCACCTGCTCGCGCGCCTTCGGCTTGAGGCTCGCCTGCAGCGCGCTCAGGATCTTGCCCGCGCGAGACTGTCTTGCCGCGCTCGTCGATCACGGCGAAGGTCATCCGCAGGTGCGGGGGCACGCGGTCGAGGTCGAAGTCGGCGGCGGTCGTCTGCGGTGTAGGTCTGCGCGGTGATCTCGCGGGCGAGGGCGGCCGTGAGTGAGCGAGCGCGGGGGCGCTCCCTTCGAGGGCCTCAGGGAACGCAGGGCTCGAGCGCGGCGAGCAGCTTGCGCGCCCAGTCGCCCGCGGGCACGACGTTGTGGCGGATCGCCTTCGGCAGCGACTTGATGAGCGCGATCACGAGCTCCTCGCGCAGTCCCGCGACCTGCCAGTCGAAGCCGTCGGGGCGCATGCCCGGGCAGCAGCGCGAGCGGGATGGCGACGGTCACGCCGTCATCCTCGGCTCCGGGCTCGAAGCGGTAGGAGAGCGCGAGGGTCTGGTCGCCCTGGCGCCAGGGCTCGGGGTATCTCGTCGCGTCTGGAGCTCGGCGGCATCCTCGGGCAGGAGGTCCTGCTCGGTCATCGTGAGCAGGTCGGGGGTCTCGACGCGCGCCTTCTTCCACCACCCCTCGAAGTCGCGCGTGCTCGCGACCTCGGCCGGGACCCGCCGCTCGTAGAAGTGGTACACCGCTTCGTCGTCGAGCAGGATGTCGCGGCGCCGCGTGCGCTCCTCCACCTGCTCGAGGCGCGCCCGCAGGTGCGCGGTTCGCGACGTCGAACGCCTGCTTCGAGTCCCAATCGCCCTCGACGAGGGCATTGCGGATGAACAGGTCGCGCGCGTAGGGCAGGTCGATCCGCGAGAACTGGATCTTGCGCCGCTGGATGATCGGCAGCCCGTACAGCGTCACCCGCTCGTACCCGATCACCGCGCCCTGCTTGCGCTCCCAGTGCGGCTCGGAGTAGCTGCGCTTCGCGAGGTCGCCCGCGATCGGCTCGGCCCACGCTGGGTCGATCTTCGCGTTCACCCGCGCGAACAGCCGGCTGGTCTCGACGAGTTCGGCGCTCATGAGCGCGTCGGGCTGCTTCTTGTGCACCGCCGAGCCGGGGAACACCACGAACCGCGACTGCCGCGCGCCCTGGTAGTCGCGCTTCGCGAGGTCGCGGATGCCGAGGTGGCTGAGCAGCCCGCCGAGGATCGACTTGTGGATGCCGTCGGGGTTGATCGCCGGGGTGAGCCCGACGGTCAGTCCGAGCTGCTTCGCCGTGCGCGTCAGCTGCCGGTACACGTCCTGCCACTCGCGGATGCGCAGGTAGTTGAGGAACTCCGACTTCACCAGTCGCCGGAACGCGTTGCCGCTCAGCTCCTTCTGCTTCGCCTCGAGGTGGTTCCAGAGGTTCAGCAGCGTGAGGAAGTCGCTGGTCGGGTCGACGAAGCGCGCGTGCATCCCGTCCGCCTGCTGGCGACGCTCGAGCGGTCGCTCGCGCGGGTCCTGGATCGAGATGCCTGCGACGATCGCCATCACCTCGCGGGTCGTGCCCCACTGCTTCGACTCGATCACCATGCGCGCGAGCCGCGGGTCGATCGGCAGCTGCGTGAGCTGCTTGCCGACCGGGGTGATACGCGGCGTCGCCCGGCCGACCTCGATCGCACCGAGTTCGGTGAGCAGGTCGAGGCCGTCCTTGACGCCGCGCGAGTCGGGCGGCTGCAGGAACGGGAAGTCCTGGATGTCGCCCAGCCCGAGCGAGATCATCTGCAGGATGACCGCCGCGAGGTTCGTGCGCAGGATCTCCGGGTCGGTGTACTCGGGCCTGCGGTCGAAGTCCTCCTCCGAGTACAGCCGGATCGCGATGCCCGGGCTCGTGCGCCCCGAGCGTCCCGACCGCTGCCGCGCGCTCGCCTGGCTGATCGCCTCGATCGGCAGCCGCTGGATCTTCGATCGCGCGCTGTAGCGGCTGATGCGCGCGGTGCCGGCGTCGATGACGTAGCGGATGCCCGGCACCGTGAGGCTCGTCTCCGCGACGTTCGTGGCGAGCACGACCCGACGGCGGGTGCCCGCGGGCGGCGGACGGAACACGCGGTGCTGCTCCTCGGCGGACAGGCGGCCGTAGAGCGGGAGCACCTCCGTGTTGGGCAGGTTGCGACCGCGGATGGCGTCGGCGGCATCCCGGATCTCGGTCTCGCCCGAGAGGAACACGAGCACGTCGCCCGGCGCCTCCTTCGACAGCTCGTCGAGCGCGTCGTTGATGCCCTGGAGGTAGTCCTTGTCCTGGCCGCGACTGGCGGGCGATTCATCCACGTCCTCGTCGTCGCTGGCCACGGCGTCCTCAGCGACCAGCGGGCGGTACCGCACCTCCACCGGGTACGTGCGTCCCGACACCTCGACGATCGGGGCTGGCTCGCCCGCGGCATCCGCGAAGTGTCTTGCGAAGCTCTCGGGATCGATCGTCGCGCTCGTGATCACGACCTTGAGGTCGGGGCGGCGGGGAAGCAGCTGCTTGAGGTAGCCGATCAGGAAGTCGATCGTGAGGCTGCGCTCATGCGCCTCGTCGATGATGATCGCGTCGTACCGCTTGAGCGTGCGGTCGCGCTGCAGCTCGTTGAGCAGGATGCCGTCGGTCATGAGCTTGATCCGCGTGTCCTTGCCCACCTGGTCGGTGAACCGCACCCGGTAGCCGACGAGACCGCCGAGCTCGCTGCCGAGCTCCTCGGCGATGCGCTCGGCGATCGTGCGGGCCGCGATCCGGCGGGGCTGGGTGTGCCCGATGGACGAGTAGCCGAGTTCGAGCAGGATCTTCGGCAGCTGCGTCGTCTTGCCCGACCCGGTCTCGCCCGCGACGATCACGACCTGGTTCGCACGAATCGCGCGCGCGATGTCATCTCGCCGCTGGCTGACCGGCAGGTCGGGCGGGTAGGTGATGGTGGTCGCGGGAATCATGAGCCCTCCAGCCTATTTGCTCGGGCGCGATCGCAGACCGTCCGGTTGCGACGGCTCAGCGATCACAAAGCGATTGCGCACGCCAACTACTTTGTGATACAAAGTTCTCATGACCGATACGACTCGCACCGACGACAACGCTCCTCTCGCGCCAGAGCAGATGCTCGCGATCATGGAGCGCGAGCGCATGACCATCGCCAGGACCATGGCGAAGCAGATCCCGTGGATCTTGCTCGCCTGGGGCGTCGCCTGGCTGCTCGGCTATGGCGCACTGTGGTTGATCGACGGGCTGAAGCCCACGTTCTCGCTGCCGCTCGTTCCGGCGGCGATCACGTTCGCCGTGCTGCTGATGGCGGCGGTCGTGCTCTCGGCGGTCATCGGCTCTCGCAGTGGCCGCGGCATCCGCGCCACGCGGGCATCGAGTTTCACCGGGGCGGTGTACGGCATCACGTGCAGTGTCGCGTTCATCGCGATCTACGTGCTTGCGGCCGGGCTCGCGGCGAACGGCATGGGCGCCGAGTTGCAGACGATCTTCATCTCGTCGGGGATGGCGCTCATCGTCGGGCTGCTCTACCTGGTGGCGGGCGCGATCTGGCACGCCGTGCCATCCATCGTCATGGGCGGACTCATGGTCGTCGTCGCCCTCGTGGCGCCGTTCTTCGGCTACCCGAACCACTACCTGTTCCTGGCCGTCGCCGGCAGCGCGGTGTTCCTGGGCGGCGCGATCGCCGTCGCCCGCTTCGCCCGCGGGGGAGCGAACGACTGATGGATGAGCTGGATCCCGTCATCCACGCCCAGGCCCGGCTGCGCATCGTGGTCGCGCTTGCGTCGCTCGAGCCGGGGGAGGGCATCACCTTCCCCCGGCTGCAGGAGCTGCTCGACATGACCGCGGGCAACCTGTCGACGCACGCGCGCAAGCTCGAGGAGGCGGAGTACGTGCTCGTGACGAAGGCGCACCAGGGCCGAACGCCCGTGACCTATCTCGAACTCACCAAACTCGGGCGTCGCGCGTTCGAGGACTACGGCGACGCGCTGCGGGGGCTGCTCGGCGCCTAGAGACACGCCACCGCGCGTGCTCTACTCTCGGTGGCATGTCGGAGACTCGCGAGCAGGGCGCCGATGAGCAGGGTGCCGAAGCAGAGCTCGGAGACTCGCGCTCGCGCTCGAAGCGGGTCCGGCGCCTGCAGCTGAAGCGGGTGCATCCACCGGTGCTCGCCTGGATCATCGTGTGCTGGGTGCTCACCGCGGCCGCGCTCGTCGTGCTGTTCTGGCCGGGCGCGCTCGGTCAGGTCGTATCCGAGCCGACCCTCGACGGACTCGTCGGGTTCACCGCGCCGCTGTGGTACCGGCTGCTCGTGACCATCGCCGGAGCTGTCATCGCGGGCGCCGTGATCGTCGTGCACGTCACGCCGCGACTCAACGGCGCGTACCCGACGCTGCGTTCGGTCATCGAGGAGGGCATGATCGCGATCGGCCTGCTCGTGCCGGTGCTCGTGCTCATCGCCGACCGGGCGTGGACGCTCGCGATCGTCGCGATGGCGTTCGCGGTCGGCGGTCGAGATCGTGATCCACCGCACCCAGCTGCGCATCGTCCCGGGCCTGCTCACCGCCGCTCGTCTGGCTCACCCTCACGGCACACGCGCTCACGCCTGCGGGTGCGGGATGCCGCGAGCTGGACCTGGATCGTACTGCCCGGCCTCGCCGCCGCCGTCGCCGCGTTCGGGGCGTACTACGGTGTCGCGCGGGCGGCCGAGTCGCGCTCGCGGTCCATCCGCATCCTGTTCCGGGAGCGCTGGAATCCGATCGGCGTGCTCATCGCGGTGCTGGTCGCGGTCGTCGTGGTCGTGCTGCGCCTCACGGTGGCGCGGGAGCTGTTCCCGATGCCCGATCCGGCGCTGTGGTTCCCGTGGTCGCGGCACTGGAGCTCGTGGCTGCTCGCGGCGCTCGTCGTGGGTGTGCTCGTCGTGGTGTCGATCCGCTCGACTCGTCACCCGCTGCGCCGGGTCGGCCAGCGGCGGGTGACCCTGGTGTTCGCGCTGCTCGGCAACCTGCACCTGTTCGCCGGCGGGCTCGTGATCGTGATCGGGCTCGTGCTCGCCGTGGTGGGTCTGGGCGGCGGACCGCAGAGCTTCGCCGCGGTGGTGCCGTGGCTCAAGGTGGCCGGCGTCACCCTGCTCGGGCTGATCATGTTGCTGCCCTCGCTCGCAGGCACCGCGGCGCGATGGCTGGGTATCATCGCCGGGCTGTTCCTCATCCCGAACACACTCGCGGGCGCGCTCACGAGCGTGCTCGGCGAGGGTGTGGTTCCGCCGTTCGCGCCGAGCCCGGTGCAGGTGCTGCTCCTGCTCGTCGCGGTCGCGGTCGTGCTCGCGGTCGTCAACCTCGTGCGACCGACCGTGCGCGGCAGCCTCGTCGTGCGGTTCGCTGTCGTGCCGATCATCGCCGTGCATGCGGGATGGCTGCTGCCCGCGGTCTGGAGCCAGTTCGGGCTCGCGCTCGGTGCGATCCTGCTCGTGCTCGGCGTGCTCCTGCTGCAGCGCCCGCCGGCCCGCGACAACGCGACCCACAGCGCCCGCTCACTCGGCAACGCGACCACGCAGTTGTTCGGGTTCGGCATCGCGCTGCTCGCGGCACCGAGCCTGCTCGACGATCCGTCGATCATCGTGCTCGGCCTGATCTGGCTGTCGGTCGTCGTCATCGCGGCGCTGTGCATCGAGACGGTCGCGCGCGAGCCTGAGGGCGAATCGGCCGCCACCGCGAAGGAGCCGGAGCGCCTACGCTCGAACTGAGTGAAGGAGCACCCGAATGAAGCTG
>CAWBNZ010000024.1:0-186897 GCA_963790235.1 uncultured Actinomycetota bacterium | reverse complement strand
CGGCTAGGCGCGGCGCTCGCCAGACCCGCCGCACGTTGTGCGCCATGATTGACACATGAGCAAGATCGGCATCCTCACGAGTGGCGGCGACTGCCCCGGCCTCAACGCGGTCATCCGGGCCGCCGTGCTCAAGGGCATCCAGATCTACGACAAGGAGTTCGTCGGCTTCCGCGACGGATGGCGCGGCGTCGTCCAGGGCGACGTCATCCCCCTCGAGCGGCGCGACATCGTCGGCATCGGCAAGCAGGGCGGCACGATCCTCGGCACCTCCCGCACGAACCCGTTCGAGGGCGACGGCGGCGCCGACAGGGTCAAGGAGAACATGGAGCGCCTCGGCGTCGACTCGCTCATCGCGATCGGCGGCGAGGGCACGCTCGCGGCCGCCAAGCGGCTCACCGACGAGGGCATCAAGATCGTCGGCGTGCCGAAGACCGTCGACAACGACCTCTCCGCCACCGACTACACGTTCGGCTTCGACACCGCGGTGCAGATCGCGACCGACGCGATGGACCGCCTGCGCACCACGGGCGACTCGCACGGCCGCTGCATGGTCGCCGAGGTCATGGGCCGCCACGTCGGGTGGATCGCGCTGCACTCGGGCATGGCGGCCGGGGCGCACGCCATCCTCATCCCCGAGCAGAAGACGTCGATGGAGCAGATCTGCGAGTGGGTCGAGTCCGCCCGGGCCCGCGGTCGCGCACCGCTGGTCGCCGTCGCCGAGGGCTTCAAGCTCGACACGATGGATGACGCGCACTCCGAACGCGGACTCGACGCGTTCGGGCGGCCGCGTCTCGGCGGCATCGGCGATCTGCTCGCGCCCGAGATCGAGGCGCGCACCGGCATCGAGACCCGCGCGACCACGCTGGGACACATCCAGCGCGGCGGCACCCCCACCGCCTACGACCGCGTGCTCGCCACCCGCTACGGCATGGCGGCGATCGACTCGGTCATCCACGGGCGCTGGGGCCGCATGGTGTCGCTGAGCGGCACCACGATCACGCACGTCGCGTTCGAGGACGCCCTCGGCAAGCTCAACGTCGTGCCGCAGTCGCGCTACGACGAGGCCGCGATCCTGTTCGGCTGAGACCGGTCGTAGTCGTGGCGTTCCCGGGTGGTTCGTCGACCGCTCCGGCGGTGACCCGGTCGTGAGCCTGCGCGACGATCTCGACGACGACGCTGCTGGTCGCGACGGCGACGTGCTCGGTCGACGTCACGCACTCGAGCATCAACTACAAGGACGGGCTCGCGCTCACCGGGCGACCCGGCATCGTTCGGGCGCAGCAGCTGATCCCGGGCATCGACGTCGTCGGCACGGTCGCGACGTCCGAGCACCCCGACTGGAGCGCCGGCGATCGCGTGCTCGTCAACGGCTGCGGTCTCGGCGAGACGCACCACGGCGGACTCGCGCAGCGCGCGCGGCTGCGCGCCGAGTGGCTCGTGCCGGTGCCCGCGGCGATGACGAACGCGCAGGCCGCGGCCGTCGGCACGGCGGGGTTCACGGCGATGCTCGCGGTGCTCGAGCTGGAGCGGCAGGGCGTCGCCGCCGGGCGCCGACGGTGAGCCCGGCGAGATCCTCGTCACGGGCGCGGCCGGTGGCGTGGGGTCGCTCGCGGTCGCGCTGCTCGCGGCGCGGGGGCATCGGGTGGTGGCATCCACGGGTCGGGCCGCGGAGCACGACTACCTGCGATCGCTCGGGGCCGCCGACATCCTCGATCGCGCGCGAGCTCGAGGGCTGCCGGCAAGCCGCTGCAGTCGCAGCGCTGGGGCGGGGCGATCGACACGGTGGGCGGCGGCATCCTCGCGAACGTGCTCGCGCAGGTGCACTACGGCGGCACGGTCGCCGCGTGCGGCAACGCCGCGTCGCCCGAGCTCGCGACGACCGTGTTCCCGTTCATCCTGCGCTCGGTGCGGCTCTCGGGCATCAACTCGGTCGAGACGCCGCGCGCGCTGCGGCTCGAGGCCTGGGACGCGCTCGCCGCCGACCTCGACCTCGCGCTGCTCGACTCGCTCACCACGACGATCGGACTCGAGGATGCCGCGGCCACCGCCGAGCGCATCCTCGCCGGCGACGTGCGCGGGCGCACCGTGGTGGACGTGCGCGCGTAGCGCTGGAGCACCCCCGCGCGGCATACTGCCCGCATGCACACCATCCATCACCTGGTCCAGTCGGTGCAGCGCGACCTGACGCCCGTGTTCGAGGAGCGGCTGCGCGAGCAGCTCGCCGACAAGGATCGCGAGTGGCTCGTCGATCAGATCGTGCGGCTCACGCTCGACGCGCACAGCCTGCAGGAGATCGACCGCAAGGTCGAGCAGGAGGCGAAGGCCGCGGCGCGCGCGTGCGCGCATCGAGCGCGTCACGCTGCTCGCGCTCGACCACGCCGGCCTCGAGCGCTTCCTCGCCGAGCACGGCAACGTCACGCGCGAGTCGCTCATCGCGTCCGGTCACCTGCGGGCGAGCGCGCCCGCGAAGGGCACGGCGCTGCTCGTGTCCGATGACCGCGGAGAACAGGGGGATGAGCTGCTGCAGTTCGCGAAGGATGTGCTGTTCGCGCTGCTGTTCGGCGACGCATCCACCAACACGTCCCTCGATCGCACCCAGCAGGAGCTGCTCACGTTCGCGCTGCCGCGGTTCAAGGCGGCGCGCTCGACTTCATGCGGGCTTCGACCGAGTTCAGCGCGGCGGGCACGTGGCAGGATCCGGCGTCGGTGTCGAACGACGAGCGCGCCGACAACGTCATGCTCGAGGTGCAGTACGGCGACACCGCCGACGAGCTCGTCGGGTCGGGCATCATCGCCGCCCTCACGATCGTGAACAACCTCGAGGTCAACGAGCAGGTGCTCTACGCACGCATGGTCGACATCGAGCAGACCACGCTCATCACGTGATTCTCCGGGCCGGGACGGTCGCTCCGTGCCACACTGGCAGATGAACACTGCGCTGCTCATCGTCGGATCGGCCTTCGTCTTCATCGCTGCCGCCATCCACTTGCTCATCTTCTTCCTCGAGTCGGTGCTGTGGTCGAAGCCCTCGACGTGGAAGCGGTTCGGCCTCAAGACGCAGGCCGAGGCCGACATCGTGAAGCCCATGGCGTTCAACCAGGGGTTCTACAACGTGTTCCTCGCGATCGGCGCCGGCACGGGCCTCGTGATGCTCGGTTCGGAGAACTGGGTGCAGGGCGGCCTCGCAATCGCGATCTTCGCGTGCGTGAGCATGGTGCTCGCCGCGCGTCGTGCTCATCACGTCGTCGCCGAAGCTCTGGCGGGCTGCGCTGATCCAGGGCGTCGCGCCGCTGCTCGGCATCACGTTCCTGATGATCGCGCTGTTCTCCGGCTAGGACCGACCGCCCCGATCACTCGTTCGGACGGATCACCGGGATGGATGCCGTGACCGGCCGGGCATGCTCGACGAGCGCCTGCACGAGCGAGTCCGCCGACCGCTGCTCGGCGATCACGTCGACGGTGAGTCCCGCGGCGCGCGCGTCGTAGGCGGTGCGCGGGCCGATGCACGCGACGACCGTGCCGAGCGGCAGCGGGGCGAGCTGCTCGGCGATCTGCCGGGCGACCGATCCCGAACTCACGAGGATGGCCGTGATCTCGCCGGTCGCGACGGCGTCGGCGATGTCGGCCGCAACCGGCACTCCGACCGTTCGGTAGGCGGAGACGAACACGACGTCGAACCCGAGCGCACCGAGGCCGGCCACGAGGTTGGGTTCGGCGATGTCGGACTGGGGCACGAGCATCCTGCCGCCGGTGACGTCGGCGGGCCACTCCTTGAGCAGGCCGCGCGCCGAGTTGTCGTTCTCGGGCACGAAGTGCACCGGATAGCCGGCGAGCGTCAGAGCCGCTGCCGTGGTCTCACCGACCGCGGCCACCTTGGTGTTCTCGGGCACCCGCACCCGATGGCCCATGAGCACGTCGACGGTCGTCGCACTCGTGACGACGAGCCAGTCGAACCGGCCGTCGCCGAGTTCGTGGAGCACGTTCGCGAGTGCGGCACCGTCGGGCGGGCTCGCGAAGTTGATCATCGGTGCGATCACGGGCACCGCACCGTACGAGCGAAGCGTGGCGGCGATGCCGTCACCCCACTTGCCACCGCGGGGGACTAACACACGCCAACCCCCCAGTGGCTTGGACATGGCAAAGAGTCTACTTTGAGAACACGGGAGCCCGGTTTCTGCGCCGGGGGGTTGCCAACGGAACGCGGATCCGGAGGTCGGCGGAACGGGTCCGCGGATGTCGGCGAGCAACGAGCGCCGCGCAACACAACTCACCCACCCATGGGGTGAATCAGACCAGGCCTCTGGGGGTCTCTGGGCAAATGGCTCGGGTGTGGCGGGCCTCTATGGGCGGAGCCGTTTGCCCAGAGACCCCCAGAGGACCCAAGCCAAGACTCAGTCGTCGTCCGACAAGATCGCCCACGCAACCGCCGCAGCTACAGCCACCGCCGCAACAACCCCACCAATGATCCAAGGCACCGGATTCTCGTCATACGAGCTCTTCGCCTTCTCGGCGAGCGCCGAAACCTGCTTCGGCACGTTCAACTTGTCTTCGATCGCATCGAGTGTGTCCTCGAGCTCAGCACGCGCGGCCTTGATGCGGTCACTTGCAACGGAGTCGGTCATGAGCTTGGTCCTCTCGATGTGGTGTGGGTGTTCGGTTGGGTTGCCGACGCCGGGGCGGTGCCCTTGATCACCTGCACGTCGGTCTTGATGCTGTCGATGGTTTCGATCGGTTTGCCGCTGACCTTGAGCTGTCGCATCCCGACGAGCACGAGGATGAGCACGATCAGCAGCAGCGCTCCCGCAACGATGAGCGCGGACGCCCACATCGGCAGCACCGTGGCAAGCCCGTAGATGCCGGCGAGGATGAGCGTGCCGACCAGGAACAACGCGATGACGCCCGCACCGGCGAGGAGCCCGACGCCGACACCGGCGTGCTTGACCTTGTCGATGAGCTCCCGCTTGAGGTTCTCGATCTCCTGCCGGAACAGGTCGACGATGAGCCCGGGGACATCACTGAGCAGTTTGAACAGGGAACGCTTGGGGCTCTGCCCCGGTGCGCTGCTCATCGCTACTTGGAGGTGGACGGCTTCGAGGCGCTCGGCTTGCGCGCGGTCGTCGAGCTGCTGCTCGGCTTGCGCGCGGCCGGCGGCTTCGAACCCGAGACCTTCGAGACGACGGTCTTCGCGCCGTCGGCGAGGAACTCGGCGACATCCGGTGCCTTGTCCTTGACGAAGTCTTCGGCCTGGTCGACGCGCTTCTGCACTCGCGGGTCGTTCCACAGCTTGGCGGCCGCGTCTTTGATCTGCTCGTACCGCTCGCGGCCAGCGCGAGTGCCGAGGACGTATCCGACGCCGAGTCCGACGACGAGGAGGATCTTGCCTTTCACGGTGTGCTCCGTTCGTTGATCCTGTATTGCAAGACGTCTCCCAGAGTAGCCCCGTCGACTGGGCGAATGCATGCCGTTACGGGAATGCAGGGTGGGCTTGCGTCGCGGAGACTCGTCGCGCTACTGCGCGGCGGCGGCTGCGCGGGCCGCGCCGGGCAGGGCGTTGAGGATGCGTGCGACTGCGTCGTCGTCGTGGGCCGCCGACACGAACCAGGCCTCGTAGACCGACGGCGGAAGCGAGACACCGGCGTCGAGCATCGCGTGGAAGAACGGCGGATACCGGTGCGCGTCCTGCGCCTTCATCTGCGCGTAGTCCCGCGGAGGCGCCTCAGCGAACGCGATCGAGAACAACGAACCGGCGAACTGGATGCTGTGCGCCACCCCCTCCGCAGAGAGCGCTGCAGACGCGGCATCCGCGATTCGCTTCGCGACCCGGTCGAGGTGCTCGTACACGGAGGCGTCCAGCTGCGCGAGCGTCGCGCGGCCCGCCGCGACCGCGACCGGGTTGCCGCTCAGCGTGCCCGCCTGGTACACGGGTCCGGATGGCGCGAGCAGATCCATCACGTCAGCTCGCCCCGCAAGCGCGGCGAGGGGCAGGCCACCCCCCACGATCTTGCCGAAGGTCACGAGGTCGGGAACGTACGAGTACGGAGCGGACTGCACCGCGCTCGACGCCCCACCATCCGGCCGCAGAGGAGCGGAAGCCGGTGAGCACCTCGTCGACGATGAGCAGCGCACCATGCTCGTGCGCGATCGCCGAGAGCGCGGCGTTGAATCCGACATCCGGGGTGACCACGCCGATGTTGGCCGGTGCGGCTTCGACGATGATCGCCGCGATCTCGGCGCCGCGGATCGCGAACAGCTCCCGCACGGCGTCGAGGTCGTGGTACGGCAGCACGATGGTCTGCGCGGCGATCGCGGCCGGCACCCCGGCCGAGCCGGGCAGGGCGAGCGTCGCGACGCCAGAGCCGGCCTCGGCGAGCAGCCCGTCGGAGTGGCCGTGGTAGTGACCGGCGAACTTCACGAGCAGGTCGCGGCCGGTCGCGCCGCGCGCGAGGCGGATCGCGGTCATCGTGGCTTCGGTGCCGGTGGACACGAGCCGCACGCGCTGGATGAGCTCCGGTCCGACCCGGTCGCGGATGGCGAGCGCGAGCTGCGCCTCGCCCGGGTGGGATGCACCGAAGCCGAGGCCGTGGCTCGCGGCATCCCGCACCGCATCGATCACGGCGGGGTGCGCGTGTCCGAGGATGGCGGGCCCCCACTGCCCGACCAGGTCGACGTACTCGCGGCCCTCGACGTCGGTGAGGTAGGGGCCGCGGCCAGAGACGTACGAGCGCGGGGTGCCGCCGACGGACCCGAATGCGCGCACGGGCGAGTCGACGCCGCCGGGCAGAATTCCGCGGGCAGTCTCGAACGCCTCGGCGTTGGTGCTCACCGCAGCGTCCGGGCGAGTTCGACCGCGAAGTACGTCAGCACAGCGTCGGCGCCAGCCCGCCGGATGCTCGTGACCGACTCGAGGATGGCGCGCTCGCGATCGATCCACCCGTTCGCCGCCGCCGCCTCGATCATCGCGAACTCGCCCGACACCTGGTACGCCCAGACCGGGACGGGGCTGGATGCCGCGGCATCCGCGAGCACGTCGAGGTAGCTCATCGCCGGCTTCACCATCACCACGTCCGCGCCCTCGTCGACGTCGAGGAGCACCTCGCGCTCGCCCTCGCGGCGGTTCGCCGGGTCGAGCTGGTATGTGCGGCGGTCCCCGACGAGCGAGGACTGCACCGCCTCGCGGAACGGCCCGTAGAACGCCGACGCGTACTTCGCCGCGTAGCCGAGGATGGGGGTGCCGGTGTGACCGGCGGCATCCAACGCATCGCGCACGGCGGCGACCTGGCCGTCCATCATGCCGCTCAGCCCAAGCAGCTGCGACCCGGCCTCGGCCTGCGCGACGGCCATGTCGCGGTAGCGCTCGAGGGAGGCGTCGTTGTCGACGCGACCCTGCGCATCCAGCACACCGCAGTGCCCGTGGTCGGTGAACTCGTCGAGGCACAGGTCGGTCTGCACGACGAGCGCATCGCCCGCCTCCTCAACGGCGATGCGGGTGGCGACGTTGAGGATGCCGTCGGGATCGGTCGCGCCCGACCCGATCGCGTCCTTCGTCTCCGGAACGCCGAACAGCATCACGCCGCCCAGCCCGACCTCGGCCGCCTCGGCGATCGCCGCCCGCAGTGAGTCGAGCGAGTGCTGCACCACGCCCGGCATCGACGAGATCGGCTGTGGCTCGGTCGCGCCCTCGCGCACGAACAGCGGGAGGATCAGCTCCGCGGGGTGCACGCGCGTCTCGGCGACGAGCCGCCGCATCGCGGGCGTGGCGCGCAGGCGCCGCGGCCGGATGCCGCCCGTGAACCGTGCCCGTCTGGGGTCGCTCATGCGAGTTCCGCCGCTCCGAGGTCGAGCAGTTCGGCGGCGACGCGTGCCGCGACATCCACCGCCGGATCCTTCGCGTCGTCGACGTAGAGCGCATGCGAGCTCGTGAGGTGGGATGACCCGTCCCGCGCGTACACCCGCGCCGACAGGAACAGCAGCCCGTCGTCGATCACCGCATGCGCCCCGATCGGTGAGGAGCACCCGGCCTCGAGCTTCGCGAGCACCTCCCGCTCGGCGTCGACCGTGATGCGCGTGGTGCGGTGCTCGAGCTTGCTCACGAGCTTCGCGGTGGTGGCGTCGCCGTCGCGCACCTCGATCGCGAGCGCGCCCTGGCCCGGGAGCGGTCGGCCACGGGTCGATGCCGAGGAAGTCGGTGATCGCGCCGAGCCGGCCGAGCCGTTCGAGGCCGGCGACCGCGAGGATCACCGCGTCGAGGCGTCCGTCGGCGACGTGCGCGAGCCGGGTGTCGACGTTGCCGCGAAGGTCGACCACCTCGAGGTCGGGACGCCGCGAGAGCAGCTGGGCGCGACGTCGCGGCGAACCGGTGCCGACGCGCGCGCCGGGCTCGAGGTCGGCGAGCGTGAGGTCGTCGCGAGCGCACAGGGCGTCGCGGGCATCCGCGCGCTTGGGCACGGCGCCGATCGTGAGGCCGGGGTATGGCGCGGTCGGCAGGTCCTTGAGGGAGTGCACGACGAGGTCGCACTCGCCGCGCACGAGTGCCTCACGCAGCGCGCCGGCGAAGACGCCGGTGCCGCCGAGATTCTCGAGCGGCTCCTGTGAGGTGTCGCCGTGCGTCGTGATCACGACGAGCTCGACGCTGCTCATACCCCCCGCACCGCCGAGCGACTTCGCGACGGCCTCGGTCTGCGCGAGCGCGAGGGCGCTGCCGCGGGTGCCGATCGCGAGGGCGCTCATGGCGCGACCCCGGCGAGCGCGGGCTTGAAGCCGAGGCGCACGTTCTCGCAGCATCCCGGACGACACACGTCGTACCAGGGGCCGAGCTCGGTGAGCGCGGGTCGTGTCGGCAGTCGGCATGCCGTCACGGCGTTCGAGCACGAGGTCGACCAGCCCGCTGACGAACGCCGCGTGCACACCCGGCGTCGGAACGCGGATCGCGAGCATCCCGTGCTCCTCGGCGGTCTCCACGGCCTCGGTGTCGAGGTCCCACTTCACTTCCATGTGATCGGAGATGAAGCCGAGCGGCACGATGACGACCGCCTTCACCCCGCGCTCGGCGAGCTCGGCGAATCGCGTCGTTGATGTCAGGCTCGAGCCACGGCTGCGTCGGCGGCCCGGAGCGCGACTGGTACACGAGATCCCACCCGATGCCCTCGTGGTTGGCCATGAGCACCTCCGCGACCGCGAGGTGCTGCGCGGCGTACGCGCCGCCCTCGCCGAAGTCCCGATCTCGCGGACCGTGAACGCACCGCGTCGTCCGTCGGAATGGAGTGCGTCGCGAACAGCACGTGCACCTCGTCGAGCGATTCAATCGAACGGGATGCCTCGGCAAGCCCATCCCGCACGCCCTCCACAAATGGCTCGACGAACCCCGGGTGGTCGAAGAACTGCCGCACCTTGTCGATCTCGAGAAGCGCCGTTCCATCGGGCCTGACGAGCCCGCTCTCCGCGAGCGCCATCGCGTAGTCCTCGCGATACTGCCGGCACGACGAGTACGAGCTGTACGCACTCGTGCCCACGGCAATGAGTTTCCGGAACCCCCGCTGATAAGCGTCGAGCAGCGCGTCCTTGAGATACGGATCCCAGTTCCGATTCCCCCACAACACCGGCAGGTCAACCCCGCGTCGATCAAGCTCCGCTTCGAGCGCCTTCTTCAGCGCCCGGTTCTGCTCGTTGATCGGCGAAACCCCACCAAACGCCCGGTAGTGGTGCGCCACCTCTTCAAGTCGCTCCTCCGGAATCCCGCGCCCCCGAGTGACATTCCGAAGAAAAGGAATGACGTCGTCCTGCCCCTCGGGCCCGCCGAACGAGGCAAGGAGGATCGCGTCATACGCGACCGGCGTCTCGACGTGTTCGTCCCCTCGCGCGGCCTCCGCCGACGCAGCCGCCGTCACGGGTGACAGAGGGGCGGAAGCGAGGCCGCCCCCGTCAAACCGGAGCGCCTGCGTGATCAGGGCTGGGTCCGACGGCATCGGTCGGGGTTCGGTGGGCATCTTTGGGCGGACCGATGTCGCCGGACCCAGCCCGAAAAGCCCCATTCCTCATACTCACCGCAAGACCTCGAAGACCTCAGCAGCAGCAATCCGCCGCCCCGTATAGAACGGAATCTCCTCGCGCACGTGCCGACGTGCCTCGGTCTGCCGCAAGTGCCGCATCAGGTCGACCAGGTCAACGAGTTCCGGAGCCTCCAAAGCCAGGATCCACTCGTAGTCCCCAAGCGCGAACGACGCGACGGTATTCGCCAGCACCTGCCCGAACTCCGACCCCTTGCGACCGTGGTCGGCCAGCATCCCGCGCCGCTCATCGTCGGGCAGCAGGTACCAGTCGTATGACCGCACGAACGGGTACACCGTCAACCATGCCTCTGGCTCCTTGCCGCGCATGAACGACGGCTGGTGGTTCGCGCTGAACTCGGCGTCGCGGTGCACGCCCATCGCGTTCCAGGTCGGCAGCAGGTTGGCCAGTGGATGCTCCCGCCGAAGCTCCCGCAACGCCCACTGCAGTTGCTCGGGGTGCTCGCCGTGCAACCACACCATCACGTCGGCGTCGGCGCGCAACCCGGAGACGTCGTACCAGCCGCGCACCGTGACGCCGGCCGCGGTGACGCGCTCGATCGCGGGCGCGAGATCGCCGTCCCGCGCGGGGTTGCCAGGATCCCGCCGGAAGACGGCCCAGAGCGTGTACTGGGTGGGGGCCGAGGTCGGGTCGGGGATCGACGGAGCGTTGCTCACCCGTCCATCCTCGCCGACGCATTCGGGTCGCGCGAATCGAGCAAGCCTCGGGCCAGCCCGTCGGCCTGCGCGATGATGCTCGCCAGCCCGGCACCCGCGACCTGCTCGCCAACCACGAGTACGCCGTCGGGCGCGGTGACCTGCGCGGCGCGGGTCCAGTTGACGAGGTCGGAGTCGAGGATGCTGCCGGCCGGCAGCGTCGACGCCGAGCAGCTGCCTCGGCATCCACCCTGGCCTGCTCGAGTTCCGGGCGCGCGCGTACGACAGCCGGATCACCTCGAGTCCGCCCGCGGACTCCCGAAGCCACGGCCACTTCGCGGTGAGGTGGGTGAGCGCTTTCGCGCGGATGCCGGCGTCGCCCCGCTGCGCTTCCGCCGCCACGAGAATGCCCGAGCCCCTGGGGTCGTCGGTGAGCCCCGGCGCATCCGTCACGAGGGTGACGAGTGTCACCGGCGTCCCACTGTCGTTGGGGGTCGCGCCGCTCCCGGGCAGCAGCCCGGGCGCCGCCACGATCAACTGCCCCGCGTCATCGCCGAGTTCGCTGAGTGCACCGACGCGCGAGCCCAACCGCACGTCGACCCCGAAGATGTCGAGATCCTTCGCGAGCTCAGCGGCGAGACGGTGGATGCCGCCGCGAATGCCGCCGACGGCCTTGCCCGGCACGCTCGCCTCATCCTCGCGCACGGCGACCGCGAGGCCGCCGAATCGAGCAACGGCCTGGCGCAGACCCGGAGCAACCCGGTCGACGAGCAGTTCGTCGGGATGCCGGGAGTAGATCCCCTGCACGACCGGCGCAACGAGCCCGTCGAGCACCGCGTGGCCCATCCGCCGCCGCACGAGGGCGCCGAGGGTGAGCTCCGGGCCGCCCTCGAAGGCAGGCATCAGGGTGTCAAGTTGTGCGCGCCAAGCGCCGCGGCTGCCGATCGCCTCAATGACATCCGCCGCCATCGGCACGCCAGGGATGCCGAACCGGCTCGTCGCGGGCAGCCGCACCGCGCGGGTCGGCGTCTGCTGGAGCCACGCCGAGTCCCCGGTCGGTGCCACGAGATCGCCCGCGAGACCGAGCTCGGTGGCGAGGGCGGCCACGGTGCCGCCGCGGAGTGCGTAGGACTCCGGTCCGGCATCCAGCTCGATGCCGGCGAGCGTGTGACTGGAGACCGTGCCGCCGAGGCGATCGGATGCCTCGAGCACCCGCACGGATGCCCCGCCCATCGCGAGGCGTCGTGCGACCACGAGGCCGCCGATGCCGCCCCCGACGACGGTGAAGTCGACGGGCACAGTCTCGGTGTTAGCCATGGGAGTGGACGTACTCCACGATGCGCGTGAGCACGTCGGGGTCCGTCTCCGGCGGCACGCCGTGCCCGAGGTTCACGACGTGCGCGGGCGCCGCGAGTCCGCGGTCGAGCACGTCGTCGATGTGCGCCTGGATGATCTTCCACGGTGCACCGAGGATCGCCGGGTCGAGGTTGCCCTGCAGCGGCACGCCGCCACCGAGCCGCTCCTCGGCGTCGTCGAGCGGCACGCGCCAGTCGATGCCCATCACGTCCGCACCGATGCCGTGCATCGCCTTGAGGAAGGATCCGCCGCCGAGCCCGAAGTGCACCTTCGGCACGTCGAACCCGCGCAGGTGGCTCAGCGCGCGCTTCGAGTGCGGCGCGACGCGACGCACGTACTGCTGCTCGGAGAGCGAGCCCACCCACGAGTCGAACAGCTGCACGGCCTGGGCGCCCGCCTCGACCTGCGCCTTGAGGAACGCGCCGGAGACGTCGGCGCACCAGTTGAGCAGCGTCGCCCAGGTGTGCGGATCGTCGTACATGAGGGTGCGGGCGCGCAGCTGATCCTTCGACGGTCCGCCCTCGACGAGGTACGACGCCACGGTGAACGGCGCTCCGGCGAAGCCGATGAGGGGCACGTCGCCGAGCTGCTCGACCGTCATCCGCACGGCCTCGGCGATCGGCGCGAGGGCATCCGGGTCGATCGGGCGCAGCTTGAGCACGTCGGCGGGGGTGCGGATCGGGTCGGCGATCACGGGTCCCTTACCGGGCACGATCGTGACATCCACCCCGGCCAGCAGCACGGGGACGACGATGTCGGAGAACAGGATCGCGGCATCCACCCCGTGTCGCCGCACCGGCTGGAGGGTGATCTCGCTCGCGAGCTCGGGGGTCAGGCAGGCGTCGAGCATCGCGACGTCGGTGCGCAGCTCCCGGTACTCGGGCAGCGAGCGCCCGGCCTGCCGCATGAACCAGATCGGTGTGGTCTCCGGACGGTCCCCTCGGAAGGCGCGGAGCAGGGGGGCGGAGGCTGGAGCTGGCACCCACCAAGCCTAGGCGAGCGATCCTGGGGCCCGGCCCGATGGCACTGGCCCGGTCGTTTAGGCTTGACACGTGCTTCTGTGCCTCAGTTCGAACCATCGCAACGCGACGTTCGAGCTGCTCGAAGCACTCTCGATCGGGGCTCCAGGAGCCGCTGCCGACCTCGTGCAGCGCGGCGATCTCGTCGTCGGCGCGGTCGTCGTCGCCACCTGCAATCGGTTCGAGGCCTACCTCGACATCGACGAGCCCGTCACGGGCGCCGAGGCCGTCGCGGTCGCCGCGGTGCTCGACGTGGTCGGAGCAGCAAGCGGGGTGGATGCAGCGGAGCTCCAGCAGTCCGTCGACGTGCACACCGGGGCCGGCGTCGCCCAGCACCTGTTCGCCGTGACGAGCGGACTCGAGTCCGTCGTCGTCGGCGAGGACGAGATCGCGGGGCAGGTGAGCCGCGCGCTCGACCGCGCGCGGGCCGAGGGCACGACGAGCCGCGCGCTCGAGCGGCTGTTCCAGCGGGCCACTCGCACGAGCCGGGGGGTGCGGACCGCGACCTCCGTCGGAGGTGCAGAACGCTCACTCGTGCGGCTTGCACTCGAGTTGGCGAGCAGTCGCGTGACTGACTGGGGTGCGGCATCCGTGCTCGTGATCGGCACCGGGCGCTACGCCGCCACGACCGTTGCGGCGCTGCGCGCGCGTGGCGCGGGAACCGTTGCGGCGTTCTCACCGTCCGGTCGCGTCGCGGCGTTCGCCGCCAAGTACGGACTTCGCGCCGAGACCGAAGTGGGGGCGGCGATCGGCCGTGCCGACGTAGTCATCGCGTGCACGGCGAGCACCGTCATCCCGGCCTCGGCGTTCCCCGCTGGGGCGGAGGGCACGTACCGACTCGTGATCGACCTCGGGCTGCCGCGCAACATCGACCCTGCCGTCGCTGCGGTCGCCGGCGTCGAACTCCTCGACCTCGAGACCGTGCGCCTGCACGCACCGCTCGAAGAGCTCACGGCCCACGAGGATGCCCGTGCGCTCATCGCCCACGCCGCCTCCACCTTTGCCAGCGACCAGGCCGTCGAGCCCGCGATCGTCGCACTCCGCACGCACATCGCCGCCCTCGTGGATGCGGAGATCGCCCGTGCCCGACGCCGCGCCGCGTCCCCAGAGGCCGCCGACGAGACCGAGGCCGCGCTGCGCCACCTCGCGGGAGTGCTGCTGCACCGCCCGTCCACCCGCGCCCGCGAGCTCGCCGCCGACGGCCGCGCCGAAGAGTTCGTGGCGGCGCTCGAGGGGCTCTACGGCATCCAGTCGGCCGTCGCGGAACCCGAAGCCGAAACCGGCGAAGCGAGCGCATGACGACGCCGGCGGGGACTCCCTCCTACACGCCGCGCGAGTTCGAGCCCATCACGACCGAGCGGCTGCTCCTGCGCGTGTTGACCCTGAACGACGTGGATGATGTGCACGCCTACCAATCACTGCCAGAGGTGTGCCGCTACATGCTGTACGAACCCCGCACCCGCGAGCGCGTCGCCGAGAAGATCGCCGAGTGGTCCACGATGGGCAGGCTCGCGGAAGTCGGCGATGACCTCGAACTCGCGCTCGAACTGCTCGACGGGCCGTCCAAGGGACGCGTGATCGGGCACAGCTACTTCAAGCTCACGAGCACCGAAGACCTGTCGGGCGAGATCGGGTGGTCGCTGCATCCCGACTTCGAACGGCAGGGCTACGCGTCGGAGGCTGCGCGGGCGATGCTCGACTACGCCTTCACCACCCTCGGCTTGCACCGCGTCACGGCCGAGCTCGACCCGCGCAACACCGCGTCGATCGCCCTGTGCAAGCGGCTCGGGATGCGCGAGGAAGCACTCTTCCGCGAGCACATGTGGTTCAAGGGAGACTGGGGCGACACCGGGGTCTACGCCATCCTCGCCTCGGAGTTCCACGGGGGCCTGTAGAGCGGAGAGGCACCTCAGATGGCCCGCGTTGAACCACCAATCCCAGACGACGTCTTCCGCCACCAGGCCACCCTCGAAACCGCAAACCTCCGGCTCGTGCCGCTCGGCCCACAGCACTTCGACGGTGCCTGGGCCGCGCTGCAAGACCCGGAGAGCAAGCGCATGACGGGCACGCACACCGAGTTCACGCAGGAGCAGATCCGCGACTGGCTCGCGTCACGCGCCGACGCCCACGACCGCGCCGACTGGGCGATCGAGCGGCGCGAAGACGGCCTGTACCTCGGTGAGGTCGTGCTCAACGACCTCGACCCGCACAACCGCAAGATGGGCTTCCGCATCGCACTCTCGGGCGCGGCGGTGTTCGGCAAGGGTTATGGCTCAGAGGCGACGAAGGCCGTGGTCGAGCACGGGATGCAGGTGATCGGGCTGCACCGCATCGAGCTGCAGGTGGTGGACTTCAACACTCGCGCGCAGCGCGTCTACGCGAAGGCTGGCTTCCACCACGAGGGTCTGCTCAAGGAGGCCTGGTACTGGGACGGCGAGTGGAGCGACGTGATCATCATGGCGGTCGTCGCCGACTGACGTGACTACCGGCGGCGGAACCAGCTCGCGACCGTGCGCACCACCGGGATGTTGGCAACGCGCATGAGCCGAAGGATGCCCGCCCGACTGCCCTCGGTGCCCGGGTAGCGCAGCAGTCGTCGCATCGGCATCGAGCCCACCATGTCGAACAGGGCGGTGCCGCCCTCCTCAGCACCCTGCTGCTTCGCCGTGCGCAGCAGGATCGGGCCGGTCACCGGGTGCGCGAGGAACTCTGCGACGCTCGACTCGAGCGTGAGGAGACCGGGTTGGGGCTGCGGCATCCGCACCGTGCCGCTCAGCTGGATGTCGCTCGCCGAGCGCCCGACCTCGATTGTGTGCTCGCCACCCTCGATCACCCACTCGCCAGCCCAGTGGGCGAACGAGCGGTCGCCGAGCGCGAACTCCACACGAATCGACTCGCCCGGCTCGAGCGTGACCCGCGAGAAGGCGCGCAGCTCGCGGCGCGGCGTGCGGAGCGCTCCACCCTCCGGCGCCCCGATGTAGAGCTGTGCGACTTCGCTGCCCTCTCGGGTGCCGGTGTTGGTGATGGTGACGGCCACGGCATCCCGCGACACGTCGAGTTCTGAGTATTCGAACTCGGTATAGGTCAGCCCGTAGCCGAACGGGTAGCGCACGCGCACGGCGGCCGTTTCGTAGTAGCGGTAGCCGACGAACACGCCCTCGCCGTAGCGCACGACGTCGCCCTCGCCCGGGAAGTTGAGGAACGACGGGGTGTCCTCGATGCGGAACGGGATGCTCTCGGCAAGCCGACCCGACGGCGACACCCGCCCGAACACGACGTCGGCGATCGCGGCGCCACCGGCCTGGCCGAGCAGCCAAGTCTCGAGGATGCCGGCCACCGAGTCATGCCACGGCTCGAGCGACACCACGCCCCCGTTGGTGAGGATCACGACCACGCGATCGTTGACCGCGGCCACTCGCCGGATGAGGTCGACCTGCGCGGGCGGCAGCTGCAGGTGTGTGCGGTCGTAGCCCTCGCTCTCGTCTCCCTCGGGGAGACCTGCGAAGAGCAGCACCGCGTCGGAGCGCGCGGCCATCGAGACCGCCTCCGCGATGAGCGGCTCGGCGTCGATGCGGCGGTCGAACGAGTAGCCCGGCGCGAACTCCACAGGCGACACGGCCGACATCGCGTTCAGGGCGGTGTCGACGCGAGTCGGGCTGACCTTCGAGCTTCCCGAGCCCTGGATGCGCGGCGAGCGGGCGAACTCGCCGATCACCGCGATGGCCTGGTTCGTGCCGAGGGGCAGCACGCGCGCACCAGAGGCGGTCGGCTCGTTGCGCAGCAGCACCATGGACTGCGTCGCGGCTTCGCGCGCGAGCACGGTGTGCGCCACCGCGTGCACCGCGATCGAACCGGTCGCGGTCCACGCCCCGGGGATGCCCCGGCCGCGACTGCCGCGCGACACCGCTCGATCGCCGCGCCCGGCTGCCGCGCGCTGCGCAAGCCGCCGCACGCGCGCGGCTGCGGTGGCGAGTGTGGATGCCGGCAGGGTGCGATCCTGCACCGCCGCGACCAGCGACGCGGTGCTGTCGGCCTGCGGCCCGGGCATCTCGAGGTCGAGGCCCGCGGCGATGGCTGGCACGATGGCATCCACCGCTCCCCAGTCCGAGATCACGGCACCCTCGAAGCCCCACTCGTCGCGCAGCACCTCGGTGAGCAGCCAGTGGTGCTCCGCGGCCGGGATGCCGTTGACCCGGTTGTACGCGCACATCACGGTCCACGGTTGCTCGTCGACGACGATGCGCTCGAAGGCCGGAAGGTAGAGCTCGCGAAGGGTGCGCTCGTCGACCTCGGCGCTCACCGTCATCCGGTTGGTCTCCTGGTTGTTCGCGGCGAAGTGCTTGAGGCTCGCGCCGACACCTCTCGACTGCAACCCACGCACCCAGGCGGCGCCGAGCTCACCCGAGAGCAGCGGATCTTCGGAGAAGTACTCGAAGTTGCGCCCGCACAACGGCGAGCGCTTGATGTTCACACCCGGACCGAGCAGCACGTCGACGCCGAGCGCTCGTGCCTCGTCGCCCAGCGCGCGGCCGACCCGCTCGACCAGGTCGACGTTCCAGCTCGAGGCGAGCCCTGCCGCGGGCGGGAAGCACGTCGCCGGAGCGCTGTCGCCGAGTCCGAGGTGTGCGGCGCCATCCGGGCCACCGCCCGCAAGGCGCACGCCGTGCGGCCCGTCGGCGACGACGATCGACGGGATGCCCGCCTCGGGCACGGCGACGCTGCCCCAGAATCCGGCTCCGACAACGAGGGTGGCCTGCTGCGCTGTGGTGAGTGCGGCGGACGAACGCGCTGCGGCGGGCTGTGGGTCTACCGGGTCGAACGTCACGGTCTCTATTTCACCGCACGAATCGGTGCAATGAGTACGGCACCGATCGCGGCGAGCACCCCGCCCGCGATGAACAGTGCGGTGTAGTTGGCTTCAGCGCCTCGCGCCGAGCGCGAGGAAGAACGGTGCGATCGCCGGCGCCACCGACTGCGGCAGCGAATTCGCGATGTTGAAGATGCCCATGTCCTTCGCGGCCTTGTGGTCCTTGTCGGGCAGCACGTCGGTGATGAGCGCGAGGTCGACCGCGAAGTATGCCCCGATGCCGAGACCCATCACGACCGCCGCGACGTAGAACGCGGGCAGCGTGCTCGTGAGCGCAAGCATCACGAGTGCGACGCCAACGATCGCGGCCGACGCGAAGACGAACGCCTTGCGGCGACCGGTGCGGTCGGACAGTCGTCCGCAGATCACGGCACTGACGGTGAGGGATGCCGCGAAGATCAGCAGCGCGATGAACTGCTGGGTGAGGCGCTCATCCTCGGGCACCCCGAGCCGGTCGGTGATGTAGTACGGCTGATAGGTCGTGTACACCGCGAACCCGAGGATGACGAAGAAGCGTCCGAACCACGTCCACGCGAAGTCGTAGCGCTTGCCCTTCTCGATCGCGAACGTGCGCACGAACTCACCGAACCGGAATGGCGGTGCCGCGTCGTGCGGCACGTCCTTGATGGTGAGCGCGAGCAACACCATGAGCGCAGCGCCCACGATGCCCGGCACGAGCAGCATGTACCCGATGCCCAGGGGCTGGATGCCGAGCGCGAGCCCGATCCCGAGCAGCGGCGAAACCTGCTGCGCGATGCCGAGCACCGCGCTCACCCTCGCGCGTTGCTCGAGTGGCACCTGGTCGGGCAGCAGCGCCTGCAGCGCGGCGAGCACCATGTTGAGTGTGAGCTGGGCGAGCACCCAGCCGATCGCGACCACGAGCAGGTTCGGCGCGAAGCCGACGATGCCGAGGGCGACGATGCCCCCGAGCGCTCCGCCGATGATCCACGGTCGCCGGCGCCCGAGGCGCGACTTCGTCCGGTCGCTCAGCGCGCCGGTGAGCAGGTTGGCAACAATCGCCATGAGCGCGCCGAGCGCCGCAATGACGCCGAGACTTGCCTCCTTGCCCTGCGGGTCGATCTGCTCGATCTTGATGGCGAGCGTGGTGACGACCGGCGTGATCAGGGCGATGTACGACCCGACATAGCCGATCGCGTACAGGGCGACGAACCGCGGCGTTGCAGTCTCGATGACTCTCATGGTGGGACGAATCTAGACCCGCGCTGCGGCGGTTAAGCACGTAGGGCCCTCGGCATCCCATTGGGGGGAATGGATGCCGAGGGCCGTACGGTTTCGAAACTACTTCGCGGCTGTTACCAGACGGCGCGTGAAGTAGATGCCTGCTCCACCCAGGATGAGCAGAGCGCCGGCGATCCACGGGACGAATCCACCCTTGGAGGCTCCGGTCAAGGCAAGCGTGATGAGGTCATTGCACACCGGCTTGGCCGGGTACGTGAAGGTCCAGACGGCTGGCGGACTTCTCCAGTCCGTCGTTGATCGGATCGACCACGGTCGCCTCGACGACGACCGTCGAACCCCAGCTTGCCATGTGCGTACCGGGTGTGGTCTTCACCTGCGGAGCCTTCGCCTGCGGGTTGCCGATCCACCACTGCACGCCACCGTGCGCCGACGTCGTGTTCGACAGCGTGTAGGTCGGGTCGGCGAAGCAGCTGCCGTTGTCCTGGGTCGCGGTCGGGTTCAGCAGCGCGAGCGTCGGCGGGTCGCAGGTCGCGGCCGGCAAAGCGAACTTGTGGGTCACCGAGTGCGTCGTCTTGCCGTCGGTGAAGACGATCCCAGCCGCAATACCTGCTGGGGTGATCCTCGCCTCAACGACGACGTCACCTGCGCACGTGCACGTCCACGGGCGTCGTGGTCAGAACAGTGTTCACGTACCACTCGACCCAGGTCGTCGGAGGAAGGGTGTACGTTCCGGTCGGCGAGTTCGCCTTGCATTCCATGGCAGACATCGTGGAAACCGGAATGGTCACCTTCTCGCACCCAACGGGCTTACCGATGACGATCTTGTAGGTCCAGGTGTTCTCCGGTCCTACCGTGTATCCGCCGATGCCGTGAGCGGTCACCGTGTACGAGCCAGCGGGAAGCTTCGTCACCGGGTCGTTGTCCGGCACCGTGATGCCAGGCAGCGGGATGCTGCCACCGGTGATGACGTAGACGATCTTGCCGAGATCCGGCTTCACCGTGATGCTGCCGATGGTGAGTTCGCCAGCGACACACTTCTGATCGGTGGATGACGGGTCGCCAGGCGTCAGCTCGCACTTGTACCACGTCCCGAGTTTGAACTCGAAGACGGTCTTCGCGCCTTCCTTGAGGACGTAGCCCTCGTTCACGGTGGCTGTCACGGTGACCGTGCCCTCAGTCGGACCGCCCACGACCGTGTAGGTGAACGCGGCGCTGTTGGCCGGCACCTCCACGGAGCCGTACTCGTTGCACTCGTCGATCAACTTCGCGGTCGGAGTGACCGGCACGACGATGTTGCAGCCGGGGCTGTCTTGCGTGAAGGTCGGCTTCGGGCCGGTGAAGCCCATGTCGTGCAGGAAGTGCTCAGCCCAGGGGTCGCTCGGGCCGTGCAAGTACTTCGGGGGCTGCGGCGACTCGGTGAACGACGCGTAGATGTCACCCTGACCGCAGTCGACGGGAGCGGTGTACGGGTAGTTTCCCGGGGTGCTGATCTTCGGCAGGTACTGCACGATGTCGCGCACCTGGCTCCAGACCTTGTCGCCCTCGATGAACTTCCAGCTGGTCGCCGTCACCCAGAACGACTTGCAGAGCTCGCCGGTGGAGCCAGCAACGTTCTCGACGTGGATGTTGCCGCTGTTGGTCTCCGGGTCGTAGGTGTAGCTGACGGCCGAGTTCGGGATGCACGGCGGGGCGCACTCCACACCGGACTTCATCGGCGGCACCACGATGGTCCACTCGGTCTTACCCGTGAGGGTGTAGCCATCAGCAGGCTTGGCGACGAGATTGTAGGTGCCGACGCCGGCTCCATCCGTGCCACCGGACCAGATGATGCCGGTCTGTGCGGGCACGACGAGCTTGCCCGCCGCGACGCACGTTGCGGGCGTCGCCGACGGAGCGGTCTGCACCGTGATGCTCTGGTAGTTGCAGTACATCCAGTTGGCGCTGTTGTCAGATCCAGACTTGTTGAAGTACTGGGTGTCCATCTGCACCCACTTGACGGCCCACGCGGTCGCGCCACCGAGGGCACCGGGGTATTCCCAGGTGACCTTGCCCGACTTCACCTGCTGCTCAGTGAGCGGCACCTTGGTCTGCTGGCCGTTGACATTGGTGATGACCAGCCCGAGGCCGTTGTAGCCACCGTTGACGTTCAGATCGACATACGCGTTGAGGGTCTTCTCGGTGTTGCCGATCTGCACGCGCACGTTCATGTGAATGCCGTTGATCAGCGCTCCGCCCCATTTTGCGGTGATCGCTGAACATGTGACGTCAACGCCCTTGCTCGGGTAGGTGCAAGGGGTGGTGACGCCGCTCTTCGTAACGTCGTACTGGGTGTTGGGGCCGGTGCCGCCGATGGCGTCGATGACGATCGACCAGGTGTGGGGCACCGCCCCGTCAAAGTTGAAGGTCTGCTTGTCGAGCGACACGCCGAAGGTCGTGTTGAGCACGGTGTTGCCATCGATGACGACCGTGATCGTGTTCGGCTTGGGATTGCCGTTGGCGGTCTCGTACTTCGTGGGCGCGACCCAGAGCGAGCTGCAGCTCACGTCGTTTCCGGGAGTGTGGGCGCTGGCGGGTGCTGCGGCGGCGACGACGGAAAGGCCGATTCCGAGCAGCACGGCGGCGACTACCGCGGTGATCTTCTTGAAACACGGGGGTTGAGCTCCTGGGTAAGGGGAGTTCGAGTACCCGCGAGCGCGCGCGAGGATCACGAGCGAATTCGGGTAAGTCTCGACACACTCGATTTCGGGTGCCTGTGGGAGTTTCGGGTTCCACGCAGACGCGAGTGCAACGTCAGAGTAGCGTGTCCTCCCTATTGAGGACAAGTCGAGACGCCGGAAGCGCGGAAACGGGGCGGCACAACAGTGCCGCCCCGTCTTCGCTCACCTTGTTATTCGACCGGTATCGTCGTGCCGCGGCGCGAGGTGAACACTAGGGCGCCGATGCCCGCGATGATCGCGATGCCCGCGAGCCACAGTGGCGCGCCGTTGTCACCGCTCGAGCCGGTGACCGCGAGCCCTCCGCAGTTGGTGAGCTTGGGAGCGAGGTCGCCCTCGAAGACCTTCACAAGCCCGTCTGGTGGCACCCCTGGTCCGGGGTAGAACCGGTAGCCGTCGTCGGCGTCTGCCGTCACTTTGTAGTGCCCGTTCTCGTACACCGGGACTCCGAACTCCGCGAGGAACCTCGCGCCGAGCACCAGTGTGCTCGCTGCCTCACACGTGGGCGGGGTCACGGTGACCTCCGCTTCAGCGCAGGGCGTCGGAAGCACGACTTCATCGATGATCACCAGGGAGGTGACGATGTCGATGTACTTGTTGACGATGCATCCACAGTTCTTTGCTTCGAACACGTCGATCCAGTAAGGGCCTCCGTGCTTGATGTACCAGCCGCCGATGGCCACGAGCTCAACGGAGTAGGTACCGGCCGGTACCGCGACGGTGTTCCAGCCGCCGTAATACGGAACCTCGTAGTAGAAGCCGTCCCCGTTGGAGATCACCCAGTACGCCTTACCCTCCATCTGATCGGTGTAGTAGACGTCGATGGATCCGTCGTGTGCCTCGCCATCCCAGCAGTACTCATTGCTGTCCCACTGCGGCGGGTCGTAGACCTTGACCTTCTTCGAGCAGCCGTTGTCGTAGATCTGCTGCCCAGTCACACCGCCGAAGTCGGTGTCCAGGTTCTTCTCCCAGAATCCGAACAGGCCCGGCATGATGTCGTCGGAGTCGAACAGATAGTGCAGGGCGTATCCGAGGATGCCAACTGTCTGAGTGTCCCATCCCCATCCCCACCAGTTCGCGTGGCAGATCTCGACGCCGATGAACCGAGCGTTCGCGCCCAGTCCGTTGTTCTCGACGAATTCCTGAGCCTTCTCGACCTGCTCCGGTGTGAAGCCCTCGACGACGGGTGGTGCGTCATCGGCAGGGGGCTCCTCCTCGATGACGAGCGACTTCTCGGTGGTGGTCTCCTCCTCGGTGGATTCCTCCTCGGTGGTGGTCTCCTCCGTGGATTCCTCCTCGGTGGTCTCCTCCTCGGTGGATTCCTCCTCCGTGGTGGTCTCCTCCGTGGATTCCTCCTCGGTGGTGGTCTCCTCCGTAGTGGTCTCCTCGGTGGATTCCTCCTCGGTGGACTCCTCCTCCGTGGTCGACTCGTCTGGCGCGGTGATCTCCTCGACCACCGTCGTCGTTTCGTCGTCGAGCTCATCGGCCGCCGCGGCGGCAGTGCCGAAACCGCTCATGGCGGCAACGAGGCCGATTGCAGCGAGCGCTGCTAGGACGCGTGATTTCATTTTCTGGGCTCTGTTTCGATTCAAAGCCCGCGTCCGAGCGCATCACAAATACCCCGCCGGGCGCGGGCACTTTGGGTCTGGATAGCGATTCAGCTAGGTGTGGAACGCGGCTCGCGCCGTTGCGATAATGCCGGTGTTGCTCGCACCGCAACCTCAGAACGCGGTACTTGTGAAAACACTGTACGTGTCCTCCTTTTGGAGGACAAGGAATTTGCGTGCGGGAATGCCGCTCAGCGCGCACGTTTCGTGCGCGAGTCCCCAGATTCAGGTCAGGACAGTCGCCGTCAGTGCACGTACTCGAGCAAATCGAGGCCCACGGTGCGCATCGTGTCGAGCACTCGGAGGCGGGCCTGGAGGCCGTCATCGTTGAACTGCACCGACACCGCGTACGAGATCGCGCGATTGGCGCCCCGCAGTGCGCCGGCCTCTGCGCGCACGCCGCTGTCGGTGCCGGTCTTGTTCACGAGCAGCGTGTTGTGCTCAGCTCCGCGGTGCGAGAGCGGATCGAGGCCGAAGGCGCTCGCGACCATCGACAAGTCGCTGTTGAGCGAGAGCCAGCCCAGCACGCGCTGGCTCGTGAGCGAGTCCACGATCTCATTGCGAGCGAGGGCGCCGAACAGCCAGCTGAGTTCGGCGGTGGAGCCGACGCTCAGTTGCGGCGCGTCATCCGGCCCCCGACTGTCGCGCACGAGGTCGAGCAGGGCGGTGCGCATGAGTCCGAGCGACTCGGTGCGGGCGCGCACGGCCGCGAGTCCGACCTGGCGCAGCAGCACATTGGTGGCGAGGTTGTCGCTCGTCGCACCCACGAGGGTCGCGAGGTCGGCGACCGGGAGTGACGGCGCCTGCAGGTGCTGCCAGATTCCGGAGTCACCGACGGCATCCATCGGGGTCTTGTCGAGGATGCCGAACCCACTGAACTCGCGCGACGTCAGCCGCGCTGACACCTCGATGAGGAGCAGGATCTTGCCGATGGATGCCGTCGGCAGCACGATCCGGTCATCGATCGCGATGAGCGTGCGGCCCGAGTTGAGGTCGACGACGCTCGCCGACACTTGCGCACCTTCGTACGCGAGCTTTCCGAGCGCGTCGAAGGTTCTGCTGAAGCTCGGAGCTTCACCAGTGCCACTGTGGCGGGGCTGCCGGGGGTTGCGGACCCGTTCGTGGCGCTCTCGGAGTCGGGAAGTTTCTACCAAATAGTGACGCGATCCTTCGGGTCCAGCCAGAGCTCATCTGCATCGGTCACGCCAAATGTCTCATAGAACTCGTCGATGTTGCGAACGATTTGGTTGCAGCGGAACTCTGCTGGCGAGTGCGGGTCGATCGTGATGAGGCGGATGACCTCCTCGTCCCTGCCCTTGTTCTGCCACGCCTGCGCCCACGAGAGGAAGAACCGCTCAGCGCCACTGAGGCCGTCGATCTCCGGCGGCTCCTGGCCGCCGAGCGAGATGAGATACGCCTTCCACGCGATCGACAGCCCACCGAGGTCGCCGATGTTCTCGCCGATCGTCAGCGCGCCATTCACCTTGTGGTCTGGCACCTGCCGCGGCGCGAGTGCGTCGTACTGGCCGATGAGCGCCTTGGTGCGCGACTCGAACGCCAATTTGTCGTCGGCGGTCCACCAGTCGATCAGTCGGCCGTCGCCGTCGTACTTGCTGCCCTGGTCGTCGAAGCCGTGGCCGATCTCGTGTCCGATGACGGCGCCGATGGCGCCGTAGTTGGCCGCGGCATCCCGCGTCTCATCGAAGAACGGGAATTGGAGGATTGCCGCGGGAAACACGATCTCGTTGAACCCGGGGTTGTAGTACGCGTTGATCGTCTGCGGCGTCATGAACCACTCGCCGCGGTCGAGCGGCTTGCCGATCTTGCCGAGCTCACGCTGGAACTCGAACTCGCTCGTCGCCCGCACGTTGCCGATCAGGTCGCCCGAGTCGATGTCGAGACTTGCGTAGTCGCGCCACTGGTCGGGGTAGCCGATCTTGGGCGTGAACTTCTCGAGCTTCTCGATTGCGCGCTTGCGGGTTTCTTCGCCCATCCACTCGAGGGTCTGGATGGACTGGCGGTACGCCTCGACGAGGTTGGCGACCAGTTCATCCATGGCCACCTTCGCGGCCGCCGGGAAGTGTCGCTCGACGTAGATCTTTCCGACGGCTTCGCCGAGCGCCCCCTCGACGAGCGAGACGCCGCGCTTCCACCGCGCGCGCAGCTCGGGGGTACCGGTGAGCGTACGCCCGTAGAAGTCGAAGTTCGCCTCGACGAACTCCTTCGACAGGTACGGCGCGTTCGAGCGGATGACCTGCCACGCGAGCCAGTCCCGCCAGGCCGGCAGGTTCTCGGCCCGCAGCACCGACTCGAGCCCGGCCAGGAAGCTCGGCTGGCGCACCACGACCTCGTCGAAGCTGCGCTCGGGCACGCCGAGCGCCTTCAGCCAGATGTCCATGTCGACGTCGCCGACGAGGTCGTTCGCGGCCTGCCACAGCATCGGGTTGTACGTCGCCTCGGAGTCGCGGCTCTTCACGTTGTCCCAGTGGTGGCTCGCGATCTCGGTCTCGAGCGCGACGATGCGGGCAGCGCGGGCCGGCGCGTCATCCAGTCCGGCGAGCGAGAGCATGGTCTCGAGGAACGCGGCGTACTTCGTCCGGATCTCCGCGAACTTCTCCTCGCGGAAGTACGACTCATCGGGCAGGCCGATGCCCGCCTGCTCGACGAACACGAGGTAGCGCTCCGGGTCGCCGGGGTCGTTGTCGACGAACAGCTGGAAGAACCCGGATGACCCGCCGCGCTCGAGCTTGCCGAGCGTCGTGAGCAGCGACTCGATCGAGTTCACCGACTCAGCCTGCGCGATGAGCTCCTTGATCGGTTCGGCACCGAGCGCCTGCGCCCGCGCCTCGTCCATGAAGCTCGCGTACAGGTCGCCGACCTTGCGCGCCTCGGTGCCGGGCGCGGCCGACTGCGACTCCATGATGATGTCGCGCACGGCCTTCTCGGACTCCTCCGCGAGCACGAGGAAGGAGCCGTACCGGGCCTTGTCGCTCGGGATCTCGGTGCGCTCGATCCACTTGCCGTTGACGTGCCGGTAGAGGTCGTCCTGGGGCCGGACCGCGGCATCCAGGTCGTCGATTTCAATGCCGGAAGAGAGGGGGGATGCTGCGGCGCTCATGGTTCCCCAGCCTAGGCTGTGCCGACCCCCGTCCTAGGCTGGATGCCATGCGCATCCTCTTCATCGGCGGCAACGGCACGATCAGTGCGTTCGCCAGCCGGCTCGCCGTCGAACGCGGCCACGAGCTCACCCTGTTGAACCGCGGCACGAGCTCGAGCCGTGCACCGATCGAGGGCGCGGAGTCCGTCGTGGGCGACGCGGAGCGGGTGGACTCGGTGCGGGCGGCGCTCGGCAGCCGGGAGTTCGACGTTGTGGTGAACTGGCGGTCGTTTCATCCATCCCAGGTGGAATCGGACATCGAGTTGTTCGAGGGCCGCACGGGACAGTACGTCTACATCTCGTCTGCGTCGGCGTACGCGAAACCCGTTGCCGCGCTGCCGATCACGGAGTCGACCGCGCTGCGCAACCCGTTCTGGGAGTACTCGCGCAACAAGATCGCAAGTGAGGACCTGCTCGTCACCGCATTCCGCGAGCGCGGATTCCCCGCGACGATCGTGCGCCCGTCGCACACCTACGACGAGCGGGCGGTGCCGCTGCCGGGTGGCTGGATCATGATCGACCGCGCCCGCCGCGGCAAGCCCGTCGTCGTCCATGGCGACGGCACGTCGCTGTGGGTCATGACCCACTCGCGCGACTTCGCCCCGGCCTTCGTCGGACTGCTCGGCCAGCCGGGCGCGATCGGCGAGGCGTTCCAGATCACGTCAGACGAGGCGATGCCGTGGAACCAGATCCACGCGAGTCTCGCCTCCGCCGCGGGTGTCGAACCCGAGTACGTGCACATCGCCTCGGAGTCGATCGTCGCGGCGATCCCCGAATGGTCGGGGCAACTGCTCGGCGACCAGGCGCACTCGGTGATCTTCGACAACTCGAAGGTGCGGCGGCTCGTGCCCGACTGGAGGGTCACGACGCCGTTCTCGGCGGGAGCCCGCGAGATCGTCGCATGGCACGACGCGCATCCAGACCCCAAGCGAGTGGATGCCGCGCTCGACGCCAAGCTCGATGCGCTGGTCGAGCGCTTCCGCTAGCTCCCAGCAGCCTCATCACCAGCACCTGACAGGATTTAGTCATGAGCACCACCACCGATTTCGCGGGCCTCACCCGCGCCCAGGCCTACCGCTGGCGCAACGCGACCTTCGTCGTGTTCATGCTGCCTGGGCTCGCACTGGCGAGCTGGGTGGCGCGCGTCCCTGCCGTGCGCGACTCGCTCGAGGCCAGCACGGCGCAGATGGGGCTGCTGATCTTCGGCATGGCGCTTGGCTCGATCGTCGGAATCTCGGCGTCGAGCCACGTGACCGCGCGCTTCGGTGCGCGACCCATCATGATCGTCGGACTCTCCGCCATCGCGGTCGGCATCGTGATCGCCGGGGTAGGCGTGACGCTCGGCCCGTTGTTCACGCTCAGCTTCGCTGGGCTCGTGCTCTTCGGTATCGGGTCGGGACTCACCGATGTGGCGATGAATGTCTCCGGCGCCGCCAACGAGCGTGTACTCGGCAAGACGGTCATGCCGATCTTCCACGCCTTCTTCAGCTTTGGCACGATGCTCGGGGCGGGGCTCGGTGCGCTCGCGGAGTTCGTCGACCTGCCGGTGCTGACGCACATGGCGATCATCGCCGTGCTGGTGATCGCGGCGGCGGTGTTTGCGGTCCGATCCATGCAATCGGAGCACGTCATCGAGCAGCACGCGGCGCAGGATCCCACGCCGCCGCCCGCCGGCACCTGGCGTTCGCGACTCGGAGTCTGGCTCGAGCCGCGCACGCTGCTCATCGGACTGATCGTGCTCGGTGCGGCGTTCTCGGAGGGCTCGGCCAACGATTGGCTCGGCCTCGCCATGGTCGACGGCCACCACGTCGAGAACTGGCAGGGTGCGCTCGTCTTCGGCCTGTTCGTCACCGCCATGACGGTCGGACGACTCGCGGGCGTCAAGCTGCTCGACCGCTTCGGCCGCGTGCCGGTGCTGCGCGGATCGTTCCTGCTCGCGGCGGTCAGCCTGCTCGTGTTCATCTTCATCCCGAACCCGATCGTCGCCGCGATCGCGGCCATCGGCTGGGGCCTCGGGTCGGCCCTCGGCTTCCCGGTCGGCATGTCAGCGGCGGCGGATGACCCGGCTCGCGCCGCAGCGCGCGTGGGCGTCGTGGCGACCATCGGGTACTTCGCGTTCCTGGTCGGCCCGCCCGTGATCGGATTCATCGGCGACCGCACCGGCCTGCTGCTCGCGCTGCTCGTGGTGCTCGTGCTGGTCGGCATCGGACTGTTCGTGTCGCACGCCGCCCACGAGGCGACACCCACCGAGCTCAACGACCGCGTGCGCGGGCGGCGGGCGAAGGTCTGACCGTGACCCCCGCAGCGTCGACCCCCTACGTCGCCCTGCTGCGGGGCATCAACGTGGGCGGCAACAACCCGGTGGCCATGGTCGATCTGGCCGAGTGCTTCCGAGACGCGGGGTATGGCGACGTGCGAACGATGCTTGCGAGCGGCAACGTCGTGTTCACGACGAAGGGCACGACGAGTCGCGGGCTCGAGCCCGCGATCGAGCGCGTGCTGCGCGACGAAGACGCGCATCCAGAAGTTCATGGCTCCCCGGCTTTGCGTCGATTTGTCGGCTTTGAGCCCGAACGTTCGAGCGCAAAGCAGACAAACCGACGCAAAGCCGACGCACGAAGCTCGTAGGCTGGCGCAGTGCGTCTGGTGATTGCGAAGTGCTCCGTCGACTACGCCGGACGGCTCTCCGCCCACCTCCCGCTCGCCACCCGCCTGCTGCTCGTGAAGGCCGACGGCAGCGTGCTCGTGCACTCCGACTCGCTGAGCTACAAGCCGCTCAACTGGATGAGTCCGCCGTGCACCCTCGCGGTCATCGAGCCCGACGAAGCCCAGCGGGATGCCGGCGTCACCGAGCTGTGGAAGGTCGCGCAGGCGAAGACCGCCGACCTGCTCGTCATCTCGATCCACGAGATCCTGCACGACTCATCCCATGATCTCGGCGTCGACCCCGGGCTGCAGAAGGACGGCGTCGAAGCCCACCTCCAGAAGCTCCTCGCGGAGCAGATCGAAGTGCTGGGTGACGGCTACCGCCTCGTGCGGCGGGAGTACATGACCGCGATCGGGCCGGTCGACATCCTCGCGGTGGATGCCACGGGCGGAAGCATCGCCGTCGAGATCAAGCGCCGCGGCGACATCGACGGGGTCGAACAGCTCACCCGCTACCTCGAACTCATGAACCGCGATCCACTGCTGGCCCCCGTGGCGGGCGTCTTCGCCGCCCAGGAGATCAAGCCGCAGGCACGCACGCTGGCCGAGGACCGCGGCATCCGATGCGTCGTGCTCGACTACGACGAACTGCGCGGGATGGACGACGGGGTCGCGAGGCTGTTCTGATTCATTGGCGCGCCGCCGCTGCTGCGGCGCGCGTCGTCCGCTCCGCTGCACGAGCGCGGTCGCGCCGCGAATCGGGATCACCCGGGAAAGCACCTTGCGTTGCCGCGCTCAGCGTCTCCCGCACGCCGTCCTCGGCGCTGGTCGCCGTCATCCCGAACGTCGACTCGAACGCGCTCGTGTCGAAGAAGTACGGGTTCTCGAACTGGTACCCCATCTCGAGCGTCTCGCGCGCGGAGGTGTTGAAGAGCCCTCCGAGCCGCATCATTCCGCGGCTCATGACCTTGGGCGGCGTGCCAGGCCCGCCGACCAGCTCGAGCCATTGCGCTCCGGTCAGCGCGGGGGCGGACGGAATGTGCCAGACCCTTCCGACTCCGGCTGGGTTGGTGCCGAGTATCGCGAGCGCCTCCCCGATGTCAGGCGTATAGGTCATGGAGTGCGGCTGGTGCGCATCGAACAGCCAGCTGCCGCTCTTGCCTGCCGCGATCGGATTGATCGCGAACAGGTTGAACACGCTCGTGGTCGCGCCCGGGCCGTAGAAGTCCGCGCTGCGTGCCGTGGTGACGGCGAGTCCGCGCTCGCGAGCCGCGCTCGCCAGGATCTCGAGCGCGTTGGCTCGCACCTCGCCCTTGTTGCTCGACGGGTGAATGGGCGAAGCCTCCGTCATGGGTTCGTTCACTCTGCCGAGCGCATAGACGTTGTCGAGGTACACGACATGCACTCCGCGCTCGCTGGCAGCCTCGGCGACGTTGCGCACGATCACCGGCAGCTGGGCGGCCCAGACCCGGCGCGAGTAGGGAAGCCCGACCGTCAGGTAGGCGACATCCGCATCGGCGAGCACGCGGCTCACGTCGGCTGGATTCAGCAGGTCGGCCTGCGCCGGCGTTGCGCCTTCGACCGTTGCCACTCGGCGGCCGACCGACGTCACGCGCTCACCCCGCTCGATGAGCGCGCGAACGGTCTCCCGTCCTGAAGCGCCATTGCCGCCGAGTACGACGTGATGCTGGTTCGTGGTCATGATGTGACTGCTTTCTGATCGATTGGGAACAGGTCGTGGGTGGCGTGCTCGTGGGCGAGCTGCCGGAAGCCCGAGAAGATCGGGTCGCCGAGCACCGTGCCGACCACCATGAGTTCGGCGATCTGGTCGGCCTCGGACAGCGTGGTCAGCAGCCCGACATCCGCGGCTGCGACCGCAGCCGCGGCGTTGGCGTACGTCGCGAGATAGGAGGCCGGAGCGTCGAAGTCGATCGCGAGCAGTCCGTCGAGGGCTCGCGCGACGGTATCGACGCCCGGGTTGTCAGTGCTGATCGCCCACCCAAGCGACGCCGCGAGTTCGATCACGCGCTCTCGGGAGCGACCGCTCGACGCCAGGTCGGCGGAGCGGGGCGAGCACATCGCCTGCTGCACGACGCTGAAGGTTTCGGCGAGCGGCGCCTGCTCGGCATCGAGGGTTTGGATGACGTCCTTCGTCGCCGCCACCGAGAGCCCACCGGTCTCGATGAGTGCGCGCACGAGGCGAAGCCGCCGCACGTGATCCTCGCCGTAGGACACCTGGTTCGGCGCAGACCGCTCGCCCTCAGGCAGCAGGTTCTCGCGCTGGTAGTACTTGATGGCGGAGAGTGGCACTCCGGCTCGCTCCGCCAGTTCGGATATCTTCACTATCGGAGAGTAGCACTATCCGTTGTGGACGCAAGCGTGCAGTCGACGGGTTCGGGCACCCCGGCCGCGTCGAGCGCCACAGCCGCCCCGAACGGCTACCCGCCGACAGCGCCGTCGATGATCGCGTTGAACAGCAGCACGAGCACACCCAACACGATCTGCAACGCCAGGATGATCAGCGGCAACTTCAGCACGTCAAGCGTGTGCTCGCGTCGGTAGATCAGCACGAAGATCATCACGATCACGACCAGCAGCACCCCGAGCGACCCGAAGCCCCACCCGAGAATCTCGCGCAGGTAGGCGAATCCGCTGTCGAGATCTGTTTTGGCGGGATTCGCCGCTGAACAGGATGGCCTTGACCAGTTTCCCGGCGAACACCGGCAGCGGAATCACGAGCGAGCTGAGCACGATCGCGAGTGTGTAGGTCAGCGGCTGCACCGAGACGTTCTTCGGCCGCACGAGCTTGCCGCGCGCCGCCGTGCCGTACCCGGTCGCCGCGGGGCTCGACTCCGCGGGCGCTGATTCGTCGGCGGGTTCGATCGGGGAAGTCGAGTCGGTCATCAGTGCCCTTTCGTCTTTGCGCCAAGGCTAGTGGCGCGCGGGGCCCGAACGCGCGGTTAGAGTGACGAGGATGAACGCCGGCTTCTCGTGCATCCTGTTCGATCTGGACGGCACGATCGTGGACTCAGCTCCCGGCATCACCGCGACCCTCGCGTACACCTTCGTTCAGCTCGGGATGCCGGTGCCCTCGCCCGCGGAGCTCGTCGCCTACGTCGGCCCGCCGATCATGGATTCGTTCCGCGACCTCGCCGGATTCGACCTGCCGCTCGCCCACCGCGCGCTCGAGATCTACCGCGCGAAGTACATCACCGACGGGGTGTTCGACGCGACGGTGTACCCGGGCATCGAAGAGGTGCTGCGCGACATCCACCACCGCAGCGAGCCGCTGTCGCTCGCGACGTCGAAGCCCGGAGCTGCCGGCATCCCTCATCCTCGAGGAGACCGGGCTGATCGGCTACTTCGACGTGATCACCGGTGCCTCAGAAGACGAGGTGCGCAGCGCCAAGAAGGATGTCGTCGAAGAGGCCCTCAAACGCCTCGCCGCGATCGGCGCCGACATCTCGCGCCCCGTGATGGTGGGTGACCGGCACCACGATGTGGTCGGAGCCGCGGCCCATGACGTGCCGACGATCTTCGTGCGCTGGGGCTACGGCTCGCCCGCCGAAGAGGTCGGCACGATCGGCGTCGCCACGACCGCGACCGAGCTGAGCGCACTGCTGTTCCCGAATCACCACGACGGATAGGTCGCCTTTCGGTCGCCGGTCGGCCACTATTGCGTCATGTCACCGTTGACCACCATCGCACTGCCCGTTGCGCTCGGCATCATCATGTTCGGCCTCGGGCTGAGTCTCACCGTCGGCGACTTCGCCCGGATCGGCAAGCATCCCGAAGGCGGTCATCATCGCCCTGGTCTGCCAGCTGCTCGTGCTGCCGGCCATCTGCTTCGGCCTCATCCTGGCGTTCCAGCTGCCACCGCTGCTCGCCGTCGGCATGATGCTGCTCGCGGCGAGCCCGGGCGGCACGACCGCGAACCTGTACAGCCACCTGTTCCGCGGCGACATCGCGCTCAACATCAGCCTCACCGCGGTCAACTCGGTGATCTCGGTGTTCACCCTGCCGCTCATCGTGAACTTCGCGATCGGCTACTTCAAGCCGGAGGGCACCGACGGCGGCCTGGGCATCGACTTCGTCGAGGCGCTCAAGGTGTTCGCGATCGTGCTCATCCCGGTGGCGATCGGCATGCTCGTGCGGCGACTGCGACCGGGGTTCGCGAACGCGTCAGACAAGCCGGTGCGCATCGCGTCCATCATCATCCTGACCATCGTCATCATCGGCGCCATCGTGTCGAACGCCAAGCTCCTGCTCGACAGCATCGGAGCCCTCGCCGGCATCACCGTGGTCTTCTGCCTGATCTCGCTCACGCTCGGCTTCCTCATCCCGCGCCTGTTCCGGGTCGAGCGGCGGCAGGCGGTCGCGAGCTCGTTCGAGATCGGCATCCACAACGCGACGCTCGCGATCGTCATCGCCCAGTCGGTGCTCAACAGCGTCGAGATGTCGCTGCCGGGTGCGGTCTACGGCGTGCTGATGTTCTTCGTGGCGGCGGCGTTCGGCTTCATCATCCGCGATCGCAAGCCCGTCGAGCCGCTGGTCGACGGCGGGTGTACGCAGCGGCCGAGCCTGCGGCACCCTGTCGCGCCCGGTTCCGGAGTCGAGACGCAAACACCGGGAATGGGTCGTCAAAAGGCGCGTTTGCGTCATCTCGACGTACATGGGCGAGCCCGCGCTACCTCGCGAGCCGCTCGACGATCGACCCGTACAACCAGGGCAGCGCGCGGGCGGTCGGCACGATCGCACCTCGCAGGGGCGAGGATGCCGCGCCCACGAGTCCCGACGTCAGCACGCGGAAGTCGCGGGTGACCTCCCGCCACGCCCGCGCGTAGTCCGTCGGGCCGCTCGGCCGCGACGCACGCGACCGCGGCGCGCGCCTGATCGAATCCGAGCCGCAGCCCCTCGCCCGTGATCGCGTCGATGTACCCGGACGCGTCGCCGACGAGCAGCACCCGCCCCGACACCGGTGAGCTCGCGCGCTGCCGGAACGGGCCGGCGCCACGCAGCTCGCTCGCGGGCGGCGCACCGGCGACGCCGGTCCGCGAGTTCCGGGATCCCGGCGAGCGTCGCGTCGAAGTCGGTGCGCTGCGGTCCGAGCACGGCGAGCCCGACGACATCCGGCGCGACCGGGGTCACGTAGACCTCGGCATGCCGTGCCCAGTGCACCTCGATGAACTCGCTCCACGGCGCGACGGCGTAGTGGCGGCGCAGTCCGAAGCGGCGAGGGCCTCGCACCGCGCGCTCGAGGCCCGCGAGCCTGCGGATGGTGGAGTGCAGCCCGTCCGCCGCGAGCAGCCAGGATGCCGCACCGGCTCCATCGCGGTTCCGGTGACCTCGACGCCAGCGGCATCCTGCTCGAAGTGTTCGACCTTGCCGGTTGTGCGGGTGACGCCGAACGCCTCGGCGCGCGCCGCGAGCGCTGCGTGAAGTGTCGTGCGGCGCACCCCGAGCCCGGGCCGGTGCGGAAGCGGTGGGTGACCGATCGCGTGCCGTCGCGTGTAGGTGACGCCGCGCAGCGGCATCCCGTCCGGGCTGCACTCCGAGGCGCTCGAGCAGCGGGCACGGCGCCGGGCATGAGTCCCTCGCCGCAGGCCTTGTCGATCGTGCCGTCGCGAGGTTCGATGAGTGTGACGGTGAGTCCAGCCATCCTCGCCTCGATCGCCGTTGCGAGACCGACCGGGCCGCCGCCGACCACGAGCACGTCGACCGCGCCGCTCACGAGAGTTGCTTCAATGCCCGATCCTCCACGGGGATGCGGAAGCCGATGAGCAGGAGCGCATTGAGCACCGTGAACGCGATGGCCGTGACCCACGCGGTGTGGATGAGCGGCAGGGCGATGCCCTCGACCGCCACGAGCACGTAGTTGGGATGCGGTAACCACCGAAGCCGGTACGGCCCGCGATCGACAACGCGCTGCGCGCCGGGCACGACGATCACGCGGGTGTTCCACTGGTCACCGAGCGAGTGGATGATCCAGTACCGCCCCACCTGGCACAGCACCGCGATCACGAGCATCGGCCAGCCCAGCCACGGGATGAACGGACGATCGAGCAGCACCACCTCGCCGATGCACGCGAGCAGCAGCCCGGTGTGCAGCGCGACCATCCACGGGAAGTGCCGCTGGCCGTACTCGACGCCACCCGCTGCGAACGCCGTGGCGGCGTTGCGCTTCGAAACGACGAGCTCGAAGATCCGCTCACCGCCCGTGAGCAGCACGAAGACGACGTACAGGGTCACACTCGAACGTCATGCGGGCCACTCGAGCAGCACGAACTCGGCGCTGACCCCTGGGCCGAGCGCGAACAGCAGGCCGTGGGCGCCGGGCGCGGGATCGGTCTCCGCGAGCACATGCAGCACCGCCGCGGATGACAGGTTGCCGACCTGCTCGAGCGACGCCCAGCTCGCCGCGAAGTCGGCCCGTGGCACGTCGAGCGCGCTCGCGAACGCGTCGAGCACGCGCGGTCCGCCGGGGTGCGCGACCCACGCGGTGACGTCGTCGAGCGTGAGGTGGTTGGTGGCGAGGAAGCTCGGCGACCACCGGCGGGAAGTGCCGCTCGATCACCTCGGCGACGCCGGCGGTGAGCACGATCTCGAAGCCGGTGCCGCCGATGTTCCAGCCGATCACGTCGGCGGTCTCCGGCAGGAACGCGCTGCGGGTGTCGACGACGGTGATGCCGGGCTCCGGCCGATCGGCGCCGACCATCACGACGGCGGCGGCCCCGTCGCCGAACAACCCGGTCGCGACGAAGTTGGCGATCGTGGCGTCATCCCGCTGCAGTGTCAGCGAGCACAGCTCGACCGAGAGCAACACGCCAACCTCTGATGGATGCCCGACCAGATAGTCATGCACGCGGGCCAGGCCCGCGGCCCCCGCCACGCAGCCCAGCCCGAACGACGGCAGCCGTTTCACGTCGGGCCGCAGCCCCATTCGTGGAACGAGGAGTGCATCGATCGACGGCGCCGCGATACCGGTCACCGAGGTGAAGAGGATGAAGTCGACGTCCTGCGGCGTGAGCCCGGCCTGGTCGAGCGCATTGCGCAGTGCGAGCTCGGCGAGGTTCGTGCCGACCTCGATGAACACGTCGTTCGCGGCCTTGAACCCGCCGAGATCGCGGTAGGCCTCGATCGGCAGGGCGGTGTGCCGGGTGCCGATGCCGCTGCCCGCGTGCATCCGCTCGAGCACGGCTCGGCGCGACGGATCGGGCGAGATCAGCGGAGCGAGCTCCTGCGTGATCTCTGCCTGCGTGTACACGTGCGGAGGCAGCACGGGTGCGACAGCCGCAATGCGGGTCATTGGCTGAACGTACCACTCCCGCGACCGAGCTTGGAGGCCCCTTTACTTCGACACGAGATCGTGAACTCGAGTGGCTGGATGCCGCCCTGCTCATTCGTCATCGTCACATCCGTCGTGCCCTCGGCCTTCGCCGTGAAGCCGGGGTTGTACGTCGCGCCGCCGTCCTCACGTCCCTGCACGAACTCGGCAACGGATGAGTCAGAGACCTCGGCCTCGTAGCTGTCGACGGCGAGGTCGCCGGTGTTGATGTTCAGCACCTGCCCGACCTTGAGGTCGACGGTCGCGCCCTGCAGGTCGTTGGCGCTCATCGTGACGGGGGCGATCACGTTCCCCGGTGCGCACGCGGCGAGCGCGAGCGTGGCCGCGGCGACGAGCGCGACGGCGAGCATCCTGACCTTGCGGCTGGTGGTCTTCATGCGGTCAGTATGTTCCGCGCTCCCATCGCCGACAAGACCCCATTCGAGTGGATGCGGCAGGCTCAGAGCGCGCGCACGAACACGACCCGGTGCTCGCCCGGCCCGTCGTAGTCCTGGTAGGCGAGCACGCCATCCACGCTCTCGTCGCCGCGGGCTTCGAAGCCCATCGCGGCGTGGAACTCCTGCGATCGCCGGTTCGCCGGGCCGGTGATGGCGCGCACCTCCGTGCATCCACTCGCCTTCATCTGCTCGAAGAACCGCTCGTAGAGCATGCGTGCGATGCCCTGGTTGCGCAGTTCCGGGTCGACACCAACGAAGTGGATGTAGCTGAGCTGCGGCTTGTCCGCCGACCGGAACCCCACGAGGAACGCACCGAGTTCTCCAGACTCAGCCTCGACCACCCAGCTCGTCGACGTGAAGTGCTGCAGGAACAGGCGCGGCATCAGCAACACGAGGCGGTCAGAGTTGGGCACGTCCCACCAGCGCGGGATCGCCTCGACGATCGCGGAGTGGTCCGACTCGCGGGGGCGGCGGATGGTGTGGCCGGGCGGGAGGCTCATGCGCACGAGTGTAGGACGCACCCGGACCCCCGGACTGGCCAAAAGGTACACCACCCACCCCCAAACAGGAGATGGGCGCCTCCAAGGAGACGCCCATCTTCTGTTCGTGCGCGAGGGGGGACTTGAACCCCCATGCCCTCACGGGCACACGGACCTGAACCGTGCGCGTCTGCCAATTTCGCCACTCGCGCGTGCACACCGGTACCGAAATACCAGCCCAGCGAGGGTATCACGGAGCGTCAGGGCCCGCGCCGCGGTTGCCGCGGAAGCTAGGCTCGCCGACGTGAACAGCGACCTCGCCGCCGAGGATCCGTTCCAGTCGAGCCGGCCCCCGCACCACCGCCACGCGAGACTCGCGGCACCGCCCTCAACGCGACGCTCATCGTCGTGGCGCAGAGCACGCAGGCGATCGCGGTCGGGGCGATCGCGCTGTTCCTGCCGCTCATCCGCGCCGACCTCGGACTGAGCTTCTCGCAGGCGGGCCTGCTGGCGGCCGTCGCGACGCTCTCGTATGCGCTCATGCAGGTGCCGGCCGGCATCCTCTCCGACCGGATGAGCCCCAAGCTGCTGTTCGGCATCGGACTGCTCGGCACGAACGCCCTCGCGATCGTGTTCGCGCTGTCGGACTCCTACTCGGTGATGCTCGTCACGCAGGCGGTCGCCGGCATCTTCCGTGCGCTCATGTTCATTCCAGGGATGCTGCTCATCACCCGGCACTTCTCCGAAGCCAAGCGCGCGACCGCGATGGGACTGTTCGTCGCCGGCGGCTTCTCGTCCAACATCGTCGTGAACCTGCTCGGCCCGATCCTGGTCGGTCCGCTCGGATGGCAGTGGATCATCGCGCTCTCGTCGATGCTCGGACTCGTCGTCGCAGCGGCGTTCTGGCTGCTCGGCGACGACGGTCCGCCGCGCGATCACGGGGACAGCAGCCCGGCGGCGACCCGATGGGTGTGGCGCACTCGCGCGTGGTGGCTGCTCGGGGTCATCCAGTATTCGAGGCTCTCGATCGTCGCGGGGTTCGGGTTCTGGATTCCGGCGTTCCTCATCGAGGAGCGCGGGTTCGATCTGGCGGCGGCGGGCCTGGTCGTCGCGCTGTCGTCGGCGATCACGGCGCCGGCGAACATCGGCGGCGGCATCCTGTCCGACCGGCTCGGGCGGCCGCTGCTCGTGATCGGGGCTGCGCTCGGGGCGCTCGCCGTGCTGCTCGCCCTGATCGGCGTGGTGACGCTCTCGCCGGCGCTCGTCGCGCTGATCCTGGTCACGGCCCTCGTCATCCAGGTGTACTTCGGCCCGCTGTTCGCGGTGCCGCGCGCACTGTTCGGTCCGGGTCTGGCCGGCCTCAGCTCTGGCTTCGGCAACTTCTGCGCGAACGTCGGCGGCTTCACCTCGGTGCTGCTGCTCGGCGTGCTCAAGGACGCGACCGGCTCGTTCGGCGCCGGCTTCATGCTGCTGGCGGGCCTGGGGCTCATCGGATTCCTCGCAGTGCTCTGGCTCTGCGAAGTCCACCCCGCGCGCCATCCCGGGCTGAAACCCACGTGCCTCGGCTACCATGTCGCTAACCCCCACTGGCCGCGGAACTCGGCCCGCCGGCAACCGACGAGGAGCAAGTTGGGCCTTCTGGACAGCTTCGAGCGAGGTCTTGAGCGCGCCGTCAACGGCACGTTCGCCAAGACCTTCAAGAGCTCCCTCGCGCCCATCGAGATCACCGCGGCCCTGCGCCGCGAGCTCGACACGAAGGCCGCCGTGGTCTCGCGCGACCGCATTCTCGTGCCCAACAAGCTCGTCGTGCGGCTCAGCCGCGACGACTTCGACAAGATGTCGGCGCTCGGTCCGACGCTCATCGACGAGCTGACGGAACTCGTGCAGCGCCACGCCACCGCGCAGCACTACTCGTTCGCCGGCGGCATCTCGATCACGCTGAGCGAAGACCCGAGCCTCTCGCGCGGCATGATCGACATCCAGTCGACGAACGTGAAGGGCGCCGTCTCGTGGACGCCCGTGCTCGACATCGGCGGCAAGCGATACCCGATCACGCAGTCGCGCACCGTGATCGGCCGCGGCAGCGACGCCGACATCACCGTGGATGACACCGGCATCTCCCGCAAGCACGTCGAGGTGCTCTGGGACGGCAAGCGCGCGCAGGTCAACGACCTCGGCTCGACCAACGGCTCGCTGCTCGACGGCCAGCCCGTCAATCGCGCCCCGCTGCCTCCCGACTCGGTGATCGACATCGGCCGCACCCGCATCGTGTTCCGCGTGCTCGCGCAGAGCGCCGACGTCGACCAGTTCGCCGACCTCGCGCGCACGGCGACGACGATCGCGGTAGGGCGGCGAGTGCAGCTCACCCTCCTCGTCCTCAGGATCGCCTTCCTCGGCGTCCTGTGGGCCTTCGTCTTCGCGATCGTCTACGCGCTGCGCTCCGACCTGTTCGGCCAGAAGGTGCGGCGGATGCCGGCCCAGGCTGCCGCGCAGGCGCCGGTCCGCCGCCGGCTGCGCCCGCGCCATCCCGTCCGGCTCCGCGCCCGCGGCCTCCGCGGCGCAGAGTGTCGCCAAGCGGCTCGTGATCACCTCCGGCGCGAAGGAGGGACTCGAGCTCGACCTGCCGAACGAGCTGCTCACGATCGGGCGCTCGGGCGAGTCGGGCCTCGTCATCCGCGACGACTACACCTCGACCCACCACGCGCGGCTGCTGCTCTGGAGCGAGGGCTGGGTCATCCAGGACCTCGACTCGACCAACGGCACGTACCTCGCGGGCCAGCGGGTCACGACACCCGTGCTCGTGCCGCTGAACACCCCGGTCAAGATCGGCACGACGAGCTTCGAGCTGCGGCGGTAGCCATGGTCGACGTACCGCAGCGCCGCCGTGTCCCATGTCGGCAAGATCCGCTCCGACAACCAGGACTCCGGCTACGCCGGCCGGCACCTGTTCGTCGTCGCCGACGGCATGGGCGGCCACGCGGGCGGCGACGTCGCGTCGGCGATCGCGGCCAAGCGCATCGCCGAGACCGACAAGCTCTACACCTCGGCCAACGACGCCGAGTTCGCGCTGCAGTCCGCGCTGCTCGCCGCGAACTCGCTCATCGCCGAGACGGTCTTCGACCACATCGAGCTCACCGGCATGGGCACGACCGTCAGCGGTCTGCTGCGCGTCGGCGACAAGGTCGCGCTCGCGCACATCGGCGACTCGCGCATCTACCTGTTCCGCGACGGCACGCTCGAGCAGATCTCGAAGGACCACACCTTCGTGCAGCGCCTCGTCGACAGCGGACGCATCACGCCTGAGGAGGCCGCGGTGCACCCCCGCCGTGCCGTGCTCATGCGCGTGCTCGGTGACGTGGATGCCGCGCCAGAACTCGACACCACCGTGCTCGACACCCGTGCCGGCGACCGCTGGCTGCTGTGCTCCGACGGCCTGAGCAGCTACGTGTCCGACGACAAGATCGCCGCCGTGCTCGCATCGACGCCGGACGCCCTGGATGCCGCAGACCTCCTGGTCAAGGAGAGCCTCGACCAGGGCGCACCCGACAACGTGACCGTCATCCTCGTGGATGTCGACGAGACTCCAGAGTCACCGCACGTGCCGCCGGTGTTCGTCGGCTCCGCGAGCGTTCCCCTCGTGTTCGAACCGGATGGCACGCGCCGACAGCTGCGCCTGCCGAGCCTGCTGCTGCATCCACTCAAGTCCACCCAGCCCGACCCGAGCCACTTCGAGCCCGAGAGCGACGACTACCTCGACGAGCTCATGCTCGAGGACCGCCGGCGTGCGCGGCGCCGGCGGGTCAGCTGGCTCATCTTCGTCGCCGCGGTGATCGCCGCGATCATCGCCGCAGCGATCATCGGCTACCAGTGGACGCAGACGCACTACTTCGTCGGCTCGTACGACGGTCGCGTCGCGATCTACCAGGGCGTGCAGCAGGACATCGGCCCGATCTCGCTCTCGCACGTGCTGCAGGAGACCACGATCGAGCTCGCCGACCTGCCGATGAGCCGGCAGGACGCGGTCGAGGCGACGATCAACGCCGACGACCTGGCCGACGCCCGTCGCATCATCGAAGCCCTCGCGGATGCTCGCGATGACTGACGCAGCGGTCACCGGTGCGATCGCCGAGTCGGGCCAGCGCTCGACGTTCACGTCGACCATCCGCCTTCGGCTGCGCGTGCCCGCGCGACTCCGCAACCTCGAACTCGGGCTGCTCGCCCTCGCGGCGCTCATCGCGGTCGGCGCCGTCGGCCTCGTGCAGCTCGGTGCGCTCGGTCAGTTCGCCGGCGGCGCGCTCACCCTCATGATGCTGCTCGGGCTGCTCGTGCTCGCGATGCACGTCGCGCTGCGCCTCGTCGCGCCCGACGCCGACCCGTTCATCCTGCCGATCATCGTCGTGCTCAACGGACTGGGCATCGCCGAGATCTACCGCATCGATCTCGCCGACAAGCTCGAGGGTTGGGAGAACGGCGGCATCCGGCAGATGGCCTGGACCGCGGGGGCGATGATCATCGCGATCGCTGTGCTCGTGATCGTGCGCAACCACCGCGTGCTGCAGCGCTACCGGTTCGTCGCGATGTTCAGCGGCATCGTGCTGCTGATTCTGCCGATGCTGCCCGTGATCGGCAGCGACCTCGGCACCTCGGCCAAACTGTGGATCGAGATCGGACCGTTCTCGTTCCAGCCGGGCGAGCTCGGCAAGGTGGCGCTCGCGATCTTCTTCGCGGGCTACCTGGTCACCGCGCGCGACTCCCTCTCGATGGTGGGACGCAAGTTCCTCGGCATGCGGTTTCCGCGCGCACGCGATCTGGGTCCGCTGCTCGTGGTGTTCGCGGCATCCATGCTCGTGCTCGTCGTGCAGCGCGACCTCGGTACCGCGCTGCTCTACTTCGGACTCTTCATCGTCATGCTCTACGTCGCGACCGGCCGCTCGAGCTGGATCCTGCTCGGTCTCGGCCTCTTCCTCGCGGGCGGGTACGTCGCGAGCCGTGTGCTGAGTTACGTGGGTGGGCGCGTGGATGCCTGGCTCGACCCGTTCTCGTCGGAGAACTACAACGCCGAGGGCGGCAGCTACCAACTGGTGCAGGGACTGTTCGGCCTCGCCGACGGCGGACTCATCGGCACCGGACTCGGTCGCGGCAGCCCCCAGATCACCCCCCTGAGCGAGAGCGACTACATCATCTCGGCGCTCGGCGAGGAGCTCGGCCTCGTCGGCCTGTTCGCGATCCTCGCCCTCTACCTGCTGCTCGTCTCCCGCGGGTTCCGCATCGGCTTCGCCGGCCAGGATGACTTCGGTCGCCTCCTCGGGGTCGGCCTCTCGTTCGTGATCGCACTCCAGGTCTTCGTCGTGATCGGCGGCGTCACCCGGGTCATCCCACTCACGGGACTCACGACGCCGTTCCTCGCCGCCGGCGGATCCTCGCTCGTCGCGAACTGGATCATCGCCGCGCTGCTGCTGCGGCTCTCCGATTCGGTGCGCAATGCGCCGCAGCTCGTGATCGACGAGGACGAACCCCGCTCGAGCCTGGTGGTCGGCCAATGATCCAGATGGAAGTCGGTGACCAGCCATGAACAAGGAACTCAAGCGGGTGAGCTTCGTCGTGCTCGCGATGTTCGTCGCGCTGTTCCTGTCGACGTCGCTCATCCAGGTCGGGTTCGCCGACAACCTCAAGGCGGATGGTCGCAACGCCCGCACCCTCTACGCGAGCTACTCGGTCGAGCGCGGCCAGATCACCGTCGACGGCCAGCCGATCGCGCAGTCGGTGCCGAGCGGTGACGAGTTCAAGTTCCAGCGCACCTACCCCGGTGGGCCGATGTACGCGCCCGTGACCGGATTCCTCGCGCTGTTCGGCGAGCCGACCGGCATCGAGGGTGCACTCAACGACTACCTGAGCGGCCGCGCGAACCAGCAGTTCCTCGACCAGGTCAACGCGATCATCACCGGCCAGACCCCGAAGGGCGCGTCGGTCGAGCTCACGATCGATCCCATCGCGCAGCAAGCGGCGTGGGACGCGTTGGGTGACCGCGAGGGCGCTGTCGTTGCGATCGACCCGCGCACCGGCGCCATCCTCGCCATGGTTTCGAAGCCGTCGTTCGACCCGAACTCGCTCGCCAGCCACGACACCGAGATGGTCGAGGCGCTCTACCAGCAGCTGCTGGCCGACCCGAATTCGCCGCTCATCAATCGCACGATCCAGGGCGACCTCGACCCGCCCGGTTCCACGATGAAGGTCGTGGTTGCAGCCGCCGCGCTCGAGGCTGGTCTGAGCCCAGACACCCAGTTCCCGAATCCGACAGCGCTGCAACTGCCCGGCAGCGACTCGGTCATCACGAACTCGGGCGGAGACAACTGCGGCGGCACCGCGACGGTCTCAATCGCCGATGCGCTTCGACTCTCGTGCAACATCCCGTTCGCCCAGCTCGGCCTGCAGCTCGGCGGTGCGGCGATCGGCGCGCAGGCCGCGAAGTTCGGCTTCGATGAGCAGTTCCGCATCCCGATGCTCACCGAGGCGAGCCAATACCCGCGAGGGCTGGATGACCCGCAACTCATGCTCTCGGCATTCGGGCAGTCGAGCGTGCGCGCCACCCCCCTGCAGATGGCCATGGTGTCGGCCGCGGTGGCCAACGGTGGGATCGTGATGAACCCCACCCTCGTGGAGTCGATCACGGCTCCCGACCTGCGCGTGCTCAGCGAGCTCGCCCCGACGGAGTTCGGGCGGGCGATGAGCCAGGCGAATGCGGTAACACTCACACAACTCATGGTCGCCGACGTGAGCAACGGGGCCGGTAGCAATGCCAGTATTGACGAACGTCGAGGTCGCAGGAAAGACGGGCACGGCGGAGAACGGCGACAACGAGCCGTACACCCTCTGGTTCACCGGGTTCGCGCCAGCGAACGCTCCGGAGGTTGCGGTCGCGGTTGTCGTGCAGAACGGCGGCGGCCTTGGCCAGGACGGCACGGGCAACGAAGTCGCCGCGCCGATCGCAAAAGCAGTCATGGAGGCGGTGCTGAACAGATGAGACCCACCAGTGGGCTCACCTTCGGTGGGCGGTACCAGCTCTCCAGCCGCGTCGCCATCGGCGGCATGGGTGAAGTCTGGCAAGCCACCGACCTTGTGATCGGGCGCACCGTCGCGATCAAGATCCTCAAAGACGAGTACCTCGGCGACCCCGGCTTCCTCGAGCGCTTCCGCGCGGAGGCCCGGCACGCCGCACTCGTGAACCACGAGGGCATCGCCAACGTCTTCGACTACGGCGAGGAGGACGGCAGCGCGTTCCTCGTGATGGAGCTCGTTCCGGGAGAGGCGCTCAGCGCCATCCTCGAGCGGGAGCGCGTGCTCTCCACCGACCGGGTGCTCGACGTCATCGCGCAGACCGCGTCGGCGCTGCAGGCCGCCCATGCCGCGGGGCTCGTGCACCGCGACATCAAGCCCGGCAACCTCCTGATCACTCCGGATGGCCGGGTCAAGATCACCGACTTCGGCATCGCGCGCATCGCCGACCAGGTTCCGCTCACGGCCACCGGTCAGGTGATGGGCACCGTGCAGTACCTCTCGCCAGAGCAGGCGAGCGGCAATCCCGCGTCGCCGTCGACCGACATCTACTCGATGGGCATCGTCGCGTACGAAGCCCTCGCCGGCCGCCGGCCGTTCACGGGAGAGTCGCAGGTCGCGATCGCGATGGCGCAGATCAACGACGCGCCACCCGAGCTGCCGGTGACGGTGTCCGAGCCCGTCCGCAATCTCGTGTACTCCTGCATCGCCAAGAACCCAGCCGACCGCCCCGCGTCGGCCGCACACCTCGCGCGCGCCGCGCAGGCGCTGCGCCGCGGTGATGTTGAGGCGGCAGCGGCCGCCGTGCCGGGCATCCTCGCGGGCAACACGCTCGCCGGGCTGATCGGGCCGGGGTACGCGAAGCCAGGGTCGAACACTGAGGCCACTCGCATCCTGCCGACGCAGGGCGGAGTCAACACGCCGACGATGCCGACCGAAGCGCGTCGACGCAATCCCTGGACCTGGCCGCTGGTCGCGCTCATCTCCCTGCTCACGGTCGTGCTGATCGGTGTGATCCTCGCGCTCGTGCTCTCGCCGGGCGGCGGAGAGAATCCGTCGAGTTCGACCCCGCCGAGCTCGACCAGTCCCAGCCCGACTCCGTCTCAGACTGCGAGCGATCGGGTCACCCTCAACGAAGCCGACTACGTCGGCAAGACGCCAGAGGAGGCTGCCGCGGCGCTGCTTGCGCTCGGCTTCCCGACCGAGGTCGTCGAGGGACAGGTCGCACCGTCCGAGGATCAGGAGGGGCTGGTCTACAAGATCAACCCCAAGGGCAACGTCAAGATCGGCACGACGATCGAACTCACGATCTACAAGGACATCCCCGAGGTCGTCATCCCGGCGCCGGAACCGATCACGCAGACCGAGCTCGGGCCGTTCCTCGCCGGCGACACCGTGTCGTTCGATTTCCCGAGCTACACGTCGTGCCCGGTCGGCCAGGAACTCACCGGCTACAACTTCATCTTCAGCAACGGTGCGTCGCTCGCGAATCCCGTGAACGAGACGTCCACCTCGGGCGAAGTCGTGCTCGGTGCCTCGCCCGGCGGTAACGACATCTCGTACACGGCGATCTGCGGCGGGTCGTTCGAGTCACCGGCCTCCGGCGATCGTCACCATCACCGGCAACTGACGCTTCACGCGCCGATTTCGTTGGGCTGGCCGCTGCAGACGCCCGCAGGTACACTTGCATGGACCTTCCACCTGAAGCACCTGGAGACAGTTCGTGATTGACGGCGTAGCGCAGAACATGCGCGTGCTCGCGGGCCGGTACCAGGTCGGTGAACTCATCGGTCGTGGAGGCATGGCCGACGTGCACGTCGGCACCGACTCCCGCCTCGGCCGTCGCGTCGCGATCAAGCTGCTGAAGCCGAGTCTCGCGAACGACCCGGCCTTCCGCACGAGGTTCCGTCGCGAGGCGCAGGATGCCGCGAAGATGGCTCACCCCACCATCGTGCGCATCTTCGACGCGGGCGAGGAGGTCGTGCGCGAGCAGACCGGCATCGAGACGCTCGTGCCGTTCATCGTCATGGAGTACGTCGAAGGCCGCCTGCTCAAGGACATGATCGCCGAGGGCCCGATGGTGCCCGCCGACGCGGCGAAGATCATCGAGCAGGTGCTCACCGCGCTCGAGTACTCGCACCGCGCCGGTGTCGTGCACCGCGACATCAAGCCCGGCAACATCATGGTCACCGCCGACCGGCCAGGTGAAGGTCATGGACTTCGGCATCGCCCGCGCGATCTCCGACTCGCAGGCCACGATCGCCGAAACCAGCGCGATCGTCGGCACCGCGCAGTACTTCTCCCCGGAGCAGGCGCGCGGTGAGGCGGTGGATGCCCGCACCGACCTCTACTCGACGGGTGTCGTGCTCTTCGAACTCCTCACCGGCCGTGCACCATTCCGCGGCGACAACCCTGTCGCCGTCGCGTACCAGCACGTGAACTCGGAGGCCGTGCCCCCGAGTTCGATCAACCCTGCCGTCTCACCCGCGCTCGACGCCGTGGTGCTGCGCTCGCTCACCAAGGACCGCTTCGAGCGCTACCAGACGGCGAGCGAGTTCCGGCAGGATGTCGAGGTCGCCGCCGCAGGCCAGGTGCCGCTGCGCAAATCCGGGGCCGTCGATCCATTCCACGCCACCCTCTTCGGATCGAACCCGAATGCCCATTCGGGCTCCGACGCCACGCTGCGTCAGCTCTCGATCGACAACGACCGCAGCGCACGCACCCAGTCGCGACCACCGGTCGCCTGGATCTGGGCCGGCATCGCGACGATGGTCGTCATCATCGTCGCCGTCGTGTTCTGGGCGTTCAGCCTCACGCCGCCCCAGCTGGGCGAAGCCGCCGTGACGGTGCCCGACGTGAAGGGCATGACGTGGGAGGAAGCCGAAGACGCGCTCGACGACCTCGGCCTTGAGCCACACCGCGTCGACGTCATCGACGACGTCGTGCCTGAGAACGAGGTCATCGGCTCCGACCCTGAGGTCGGGATCACCGTCTCGCCCGGCTTCGACGTCAGGGTGAGTGTCTCGATCGGCTCGGCTCCGATCGAGGTGCCCGAGGTGGCGAACCGCACCGAGGCCGATGCGATCGCCGCTATCGAGGCGGTCGGGCTCACCTACGGCACCACGACGAGCGAGGATTCGCCCTCAGTCGCGGCCGGGATCGTCATCCGAACCGACCCGAAGGCCGGCGAGAGTGAGTTCATCGACGCGGAGGGCAAGGTGGTGAAGATCCGCAAGGGTCAGATCATCAACATCGTCACCTCGAACGGGAACGTCACGATCCCCGATGTCAGCGGACAGAAGGCAGCGGATGCCGCGAACACGCTTCGCAGCCAGTTCCTGTTGAACGTCTCACTCGTCGGCGATGCAAGCTGCTCGGGCGGAACGGTGAGTGGACAGTCCCTCATCGGCAGCAACCCGCAGCGCTCGCCGATCACGCTCCGCTACTGCTCTGGAGGCTAAGGCCTCCAGAGGTCGTCCGTCGCGGCGTCCCGTGGCGCCGCACCGCACGTCAGCTGGCGATGAGCGGCGTCAGGCCATGGGCGGCGAGAGCTGCCTCAGGGAGACCGGCTGTCGCGAGCCAGTTGCCGAGCATGCGGTATCCGCCCTCGGTCAGCACGGACTCCGGGTGGAACTGCACGCCGTAGAGCGGGGCATCCACGTGCTTCATGCCCATGATCACGCCGCCCTGAGTGCGCGCGGTCACCTCGAGTTCAGCGGGGACCGTCGAGTCGACGATCGCGAGCGAGTGGTACCGAGTCGCGCGGAAGGGCTGCGGCACACCCTCGTAGAAGGGGCTGTCATCGTGGCGTGATGAGCGAGGTCTTGCCGTGCATGAGCTCGTCGGCGTGCGTGACCGTTGCGCCGAGCGCCTCGGCGATGGCCTGGTGGCCCAGGCACACGCCGAGCAGGGGCTGGCCTGACGCGAGCGCTGCGGTGACGATCGGCACGCTCACTCCTGCGGATGCGGGGGTACCGGGGCCGGGGGAGAGCAGCACAGCGTCGTACTCCGCGATGCGTTCTGGCACGGCATCCACCGAGAAGGCGTCGTTGCGCAGCACCTCGGTCTCGGCGCCGAGCTGCAGCAGGTAGCCGTTGAGCGTGTAGACGAAGCTGTCGTAGTTGTCGACGACGAGGATGCGAGTCACTCGCCACCCACCGTCGACTCAGGTGGCGTCACCAACGGCTGGATGGCCGGGAACACCCAGATCACGAGCGCGGTGACGACGGCGGCAGCCGCAACCGCCAGGATGATCGCTCGCAACCATGCCGGCCCGGGCAGCACGCGCCAGAGCGCGCCGTACATCAGCCGGCCGCCGAATCGTCGCAGCGACCTCGGCCGCGGTAGGGACCATCGCGGCGATCTCCGGCGGAGGACCGCCGGCCCGTGGGTACCAGGTCTCGTAGACGCCGTACGCGATGATGCGCTCGGCCGCGGTGAGCGGCGGATTGCAGCTCGTGAGCGTGATGATCCGGTCAGTCGCCTGAAGACCGGGCACGCTCGGCACGGCTTCGAGCACCTCGACGCCCGACGGCATCACATACTCCATGCTGCGGTAGATGTACTGGTACCAGCCGTCGGGGGTCTCGACGTAGATCGAGTCGCCGACCTGGAGGTTGACGATTGGACCGAACGGAGCGCCCCAGCCCGTGCGGTGGCCGGCGAACGCCGTGTTGCCGACGCCACCCGGCATCGCGGTGCCTGGGTAGTGGCCGAGACCGTCCGCGAGTTCGCTTGTGCCGACGCCCTCGCGCACCGGCTTGATGTAGTCGGCTCCGAAGCGCGGGACGATGATGGTCGCGAACTGCGCCGCGTACGCGGGCTCGCCCGCGACGAACGGCTCACCCGGATCGGGCCGGTCCGGAGGGGCGGGAGGGGCGATGACGCCGCCCTTGGTCCACTCTGCCTGAAGCTCGGTCGCCTGCTCGGTCTGTTGGTTGCCGACGACGAGGTCGTTGAGCCACAACTCCCAACCCGAGGAACAGGAGCACGAGCACCCCGCCGGTGATGAACAGCTCACCGATCACCCCGACGACGCTGACCCGCTTGGCCTTCGCCGCGCGCTTCCGCGCGTCTGCGCGCGCAGCACGGCGGCCATCCTCGAGGATCATAGGGAGATTGTACGATGCGGATGCCGTGAGACGGCCCTGAGTGTCGGCGCCTCGGGCGGCATTCCGCGCCTCACGCTAGGATCGTCGGCATGGCCCGTACCCCACGCCCCAAGACCGAGCGCCCGACCGATGGGGCCGAGCCAGCAGGCGCCCAACCCGGTGTGGTTCAAGCCCGTGATGTTCGGTTTCATGCTGCTCGGGCTCGCCTGGATCATCGTCTACTACGTCAGCGGACAGCAGTACCCCATCGCGTCGCTGCAGACCTGGAACCTCGCTGATCGGCTTCGGCATCGCGTTCATCGGGTTCCTCATGACCACGCGCTGGCGCTGACTCGCTCACTCCACGACTCGACGCCGGAACTACACGCGTGTAATTATCCCCACTGTGGAGAGCGGTGTGGATAACTCTCCGCCTACGGAGACGATGATCCGACCGAGCGCGAGCCCACCGCCGACAGGATCAGCAGCAGCGCCGCCGCAACGCCGATCGTCAGCAATACCTGCACGTTCCGCTGGGTGCGCTTGCGAGTGCGCATGAAGATCGAACGCCACCGCCGCACCCACGACGAGCCCTCCGACGTGCGCCTGCCAGGAGATGCCGGGCAGGACGAATCCCGCGCCGAGGTTCAGCGCGATGATCACGAGCAGCGTCGGGTTCGAGAACCCGAGTCGGCGCTGGATGACGAAGAAGGCGGCGAGCAGACCGAAGATCGCGCCCGATGCCCCGAGCACCGGTCGCTCCGGACTGATCAGCATCACGGCGACGGCGCCACCGAGACCACTGAGCGCGTAGAGCCCGAGGAAGCGCACGCGTCCGAGCATCTGCTCGAGCACCCGGCCGAACAGGAACAGGGTGAACATGTTGAAGAGCAGATGCAGGAAGGGGAACGCGGTCGAGTGCGCGAACATGTGCGTCACGATGCGCCACGGCTCGACGAGCGTGTACGGCGCGAAGTACACCAACAGGTTGCGACGAAGCTGATCTGCCGAGCGCAAGCTCGGCGACGAAGACGATCACGCAGAGCGCGATGAGCGTGTACGTGACGACGGGCGCGTCCTGCCGGCGCAGCGCGGTGACGATCGCGGGCTTCGTCCGCGGCGCGGACGCGCGCGCCTCACGCACGCACTCGGGGCAGTGCACGCCGACGGCGGCCTGCGTCTGGCACTGCGAGCAGATCGTGCGCCCGCAGCGCTGGCAGAGGATGAAACTCTGCCGGTCGGGATGCCGGTAGCAGACGTTGCCCGAGCGGGCGAGTCGACGTGGCCGAGCCTGAGCTCACGCCGTGGCCTTCGTCACTCAGACCTCGTCGATCGTGACCGACTCGATCACGACATCCACGTTCGGACGATCGCCCGGGCCCTTCTCGACCGGACTCGATCTTCTTCACGACATCGCGCGACGCCTCGTCGGCGACCTCGCCGAAGATCGTGTGCGCGCCCTGCAGCCACGTGGTCGGCACGGTGCTGATGAAGAACTGCGATCCGTTCGTTCCGCGGCCGCCTGCTTGCCGGCGTTGGCCATCGCGAGCAGGTAGGGCTCGGTGAAGGTGAGCTCGGGGTGGATCTCGTCGTCGAACTCGATAGCCGGGTCCGCCGGTGCCCTGGCCGAGCGGGTCGCCGCCCTGGATCATGAAGTCGTCGATGATGCGGTGGAAGATCGTGCCGTCGTAGAGCGGACGGCTCGTCTTCTCGCCGGTGGCGGGGTCGGTCCACTCGATCTCGCCCTTGGCGAGGCCGGTGAAGTTGCGCACCGTCTTCGGTGCGTGGTTGCCGAACAGGTTGACGCGAATGTCGCCGAGGCTGGTCTTGAAGGTCGCGACGGCGGTGTGCTTTGACATGGGCTCCATTCTGGCATGGCGCGGTCTGCGGGTTGCCCGAATGCGCCAGCCGTCACGCTTGGTCAACCCCGTATCGTGCCGCGGTTCGCGCATGACAGTATGGAATCTCGGATTTCATCGCTGGAGGTCACGCATGGCACTGTCCCGCAAGCGCAGGAAAGAACTGAACCGTCTGAAGTCGCAGGCCGAGGACCTCTGGGAGGACCAGAAGGAACTCATCGACCACGCGTCGAAGGTCGTGCGGGATGCGCGCCGCCAGGCCGCCCACTTCGCGCGCGAGGAGGTGGCGCCGCGAGTTCGCGACACCTACGAGGATCGGGTGCGTCCCGCGTTCGAGTCTGGGGTGTCATCCGCTCGCTCGGCTGCACGTACGGCCGGCAAGCGCTTCTCCGATGACGTGCTGCCCGCGATGACGCGGCGCGCTCGGCACGGCGCTCGCCGCGCTCGAGGTCGCCAAGAACCGAGAGGTGCGCGAGGCGATCTCCCGGGCATCCAAGGGCGCGAACGCGGTCGGCACCAAGCTCGGGACTCGTGCAGCCGAAGCCTGGCCCTGGCCGCTACATCCTGATCGGCATCGGTGTCGTTGCCGCGATCGGTGTGGCCTACGCCGCATGGCAGACGCTGCGCGCCGACGACGAACTGTGGGTGGATGACGAGGCGACCCCCGTGGGCGACCTCGACGACGCCGAGAGCTAACCTCTCGATCACGACCGAGCGCCCCTCCTGCTTCGAGCGAGAGGGGCGCTTCGTCGTCTGGCGCGCGCCGAAGGTTACGCCTCTGCTTTCACCGCCGCAACGGGTCGGCTTTGCAGGTTGCCGGTGCACAGTGGAGCAACTGGTTCCAACCGACGAAAGGGGTTCTCATGGGACTCGACGACAAGATCCACAACTCGGCCGAAGAGGCCGGCGGCAAGGTCAAGGAGACCGTCGGTGAGGTCACCGACAACGAGCGTCTCGAGGCCGAGGGCAAGGCCGACCAGTTTGGCGCGAACATGAAGCAGGCCGGCGAGAAGGTCAAGGACGCGTTCAACAAAGAGTGACACAGCGCCTCAACAGGGGTCATCCGCCTACGGCGGGTGGCCCCTTCTTCGTGACTCGTGCTGACACACTGTCGAGGTGAACATCCAAGAACCTGATGGGGGCATCCTGCTCTGTTGCCTGCTCTGGGCCAACGACGGACGCGGAGCGGCGATGACGGCCTACGAAGACGCCGTGCTCGCCCTCCTCGTCGATCATGGTGGTGTCGTGCTGCAACGTGCTCGGAGCGACGGTGCCAACGGCAACCCACACGAGGTGCAGCTGTTGCGCTTCGTCAACCAGGAATCCGTCGACTCCTACCTTGGAGATCCGCGGCGAACGGCGCTCGCAGATGAGCGCGACCGGGTGGTCGCACGGACGGACGTGTTCCCGGTGCAGTTGACGTAGCACGCGAAGCCAGGAACGGAAGAACAGCCGCCCAAGAGGCAGCCTTCGTCTTCGTTTTGTGGAGCCTAGGGGAATCGAACCCCTGACCTCCTGCTTGCAAAGCAGGCGCTCTACCAATTGAGCTAAGGCCCCGTGCCGTTGTTCTGTTGTCTGTCCTCTACGACCTCAGCACCTCACGTGCTCAAGGTGACGCATCTTGCTAGCGATGCCGGGCGAAGTCGCGACCGCGCTCGTGACTTCGACCGGACGACGCGCGCCGCAGCAGCGGCGGCGCGCTCTGGGCACAGCCCACGAGCCCGATCTTCGATCGGTCTCGTGGGGCTACCAGGACTTGAACCTGGGACCTCTTCGTTATCAGCGAAGCGCTCTAACCGCCTGAGCTATAGCCCCCGAACCGAATAAGAACGTTACCTTACGCGGCGGGTCTGTGCCGAATCAGCCTCCGACCGGAAGCGGCGATCCGGTCAGTTGTTGGTGAAGCCGACGAGCAATCCGCCGGTGATGCGCACACTGAAGTTGTACAGCATGCTCGCGATCGCGCCGAGCGCGGTGCCGACCACGGTGTTCAGCAGGGCGACGACGAACGCAAACAGCGCGGTCTGCGCGAGCGAGAAGCTCTCGGTCACGCTGAAGTTCGGGTCACCGAGGATGTCCTTGAGGATCTTGTCGAGGTTCCCGAAGATTCCCGTGGAGTTGAGCACGACCCACACGAACACGGCGACCACCACGAGCACGATGCCGAGGGAGGCTGCAATCAGGAACGAGAACTTCACGGCCGACCAGAAGTCGATGTACACGAGCTTGAGGCGAACCTGCTTGGTGGCCACCTGCCGCTGCGACTTCCGCTGCAGCTTCTCTGCGACGCTACTCATCTACCGGTTCGTCCTTCCCAGGCTCCTCGTCCGCAGGGCTTTCCGCCTCGGGGTCGAGCTCCTGATTGTCGAGATTACGTTCGCTGTTTCTGGCGATCGCGATGATCTTGTCATCGTCCGCGAACCGAGCGAACACGACTCCCATGGTGTCACGTCCCTTGGCCGGAACCTCAGCGACAGACGAGCGTACCACCTTGCCGCTGGCAAGAACCACGAGGACCTCGTCCTCGTCGCCCACAATGAGGGCACCGGCGAGATCGCCGCGTTCGTCGTTGAGTTTGGCCACCTTGATGCCCAACCCGCCGCGTCCCTGGAGGCGATACTGCTCCACGGCGGTGCGCTTCGCGTACCCACCCTCGGTCACCACGAACACGTAGCGGCCTGCGCGAGGTGCTCGAAGCCGACCACGCTCGCGCTCAGCAGGCGATCGTCGTCGCGGAAGTGCATCCCGATGACGCCGGAGGTCGACCGGCCCATCGGCCGCATTGCCGCGTCCGAGGCGGTGAAGCGGATCGACATGCCCTTGCGACTCACGAGCAGCACATCCTGCTCCTGCTCGACGAGCATCGCCGACACGACCTCGTCGCCCTCGCGCAGGTTGATCGCGATGATGCCGCCGGTGCGGTTCGTGTCGTATTCGGTGAGTGCGGTCTTCTTGACGAGACCGCCCGCAGTCGCGAGCACGAGGTAGGTCGCGGCTTTGTAGTCCCGGATGTCGAGGATCTGCGCGATCTCCTCACCCGGCTGCATCGCCAGCAGGTTCGCGACGTGCTGGCCCTTCGCGTCGCGTCCGGCCTCCTGGATCTCGTACGCCTTCGCGCGGTACACGCGACCGGTGTTCGTGAAGAACAGCAGCCAGTGATGGGTGGTCGTCACGAAGAAGTGGTCGACCACGTCATCCGCCCGCAGTTGCGCTCCCTTCACTCCCTTGCCGCCGCGGTGCTGGCTGCGGTAGTTGTCGCTGCGCGTGCGCTTGACATACCCGCCGCGCGTGACCGTGATCACCATTTCCTCTTCGGGGATGAGGTCTTCGACGCTCATGTCGCCGTCGAAGCCCATCATGATCTCGGTGCGACGATCGTCGCCGAACCGCGCCACGATCTCGTTGAGTTCGTCGCGGACGATCTCGCGCTGCTCGGTCGGCGAGGCGAGGATGCGCTTGTAGTTCGTGATCTGCGCTTCGAGTTCGTCGTGCTCGTCGATGATCTTCTGGCGCTCGAGGGCCGCGAGCCGGCGAAGCTGCATGTCGAGGATGGCGCGGGACTGCAGCTCATCGATCTTGAGCAGCTTCATCAGGCCGTCGCGGGCATCCTCAACGGTTGCCGAGGCGCGGATCAGGGCGATGACCTCATCGAGCGCGTCGAGCGCCTTGAGGTACCCGCGCAGAATGTGGGCCCGCTCCTCCGCCTTGTTCAGGCGGAACTGGGTGCGACGCACGATCACGTCGATCTGGTGCTCGATCCAGTACGAGATGAAGCCGTCGATCGGCAGGGTGCGCGGCACGCCGTCGACGATCGCGAGCATGTTCGCGCCGAAGTTCTCCTGCAGCGACGTGTGCTTGTACAGGTTGTTGAGCACGACCTTGGCGACCGCATCGCGCTTGAGCACAATCACGAGGCGCTGGCCAGTGCGGCCAGAGGTCTCATCTCGAATGTCGGCGATGCCGCCGATCTTGCCCTCCTTGACGAGGTCCGCGATCTTGAGCGCGAGGTTGTCGGGGTTCACCTGGTACGGCAGTTCGGTGACGACGAGGCACGTGCGCCCCTGCAGCTCCTCGACATTGACGACGGCGCGCATGGTGATCGATCCGCGGCCCGTGCGGTAGGCATCCAGGATGCCCTTCACCCCGAGAATCTGCGCACCGGTCGGGAAGTCCGGACCCTTCACACGGGCGATGAGCGCGTCGAGCAGCTCCTCGCGAGTGGCGTCGGGGTGCTCGAGTGCCCACAGCGCGCCATCCGCCACTTCGCGGAGATTGTGTGGCGGGATGTTGGTGGCCATGCCGACCGCGATGCCGACCGAACCGTTGACGAGCAGGTTCGGGAACCGCGCGGGCAGCACGATGGGTTCGCGGGTCTTGCCGTCGTAGTTGTCCTGGAAGTCGACGGTCTCCTCGTCGATGTCGCGAACCATCTCCATCGCGAGCGGCGCCATCTTGGTCTCGGTGTACCGAGGGGCGGCCGCGCCATCGTTGCCCGCCGAGCCGAAGTTGCCCTGGCCGAGCGCGAGCGGGTATCGCAAGCTCCACGGCTGCACGAGCCGCACGAGCGCGTCGTAGATCGAGGTGTCGCCGTGTGGGTGGAACTGCCCCATGACCTCGCCGACGACGCGGGTGCACTTCGAGAATCCCTTGTCTGGGCGGTAGCCACCGTCGTACATCGCGTAGATCACGCGGCGATGCACCGGCTTGAGCCCGTCGCGCACCTCGGGCAGCGCGCGCCCGACGATCACGCTCATCGCATAGTCGAGGTACGACCGCTGCATCTCGAGCTGCAGGTCGACCTGGTCGATCTTGTCGTGGCGGGTGTCCACCTCGGCACCCGCGATGCGCGGCTCCTCGGTTGGAACGTCGTCCGGTTCGGTCATGTCAGCCATTGAAGATCCTTACGTGCCTAGAAAGCTCAGATGTCCAGGAAGCGAACGTCTTTGGCGTTGCGCTGGATGAAGTTGCGGCGTGACTCGACGTCTTCGCCCATGAGCGTGGAGAAGATCTCGTCGGCGGCGGCCGCGTCATCCAGGGTCACCTGCATGAGCGTGCGGGTGGCTGGGTCCATCGTGGTCTCCCACAGCTCGGTGTAGTCCATCTCACCGAGACCCTTGTACCGCTGGATGCCGTTCTCCTTCGGGATGCGCTTGCCGGCAGCTACGCCATCCTCGAGCAGGGCATCGCGCTCACGGTCGCTGTAGACGAACTGGTGCTCGGAGTTGGACCACTTGAGCCGGTAGAGCGGCGGCTGGGCGAGATACACGTAGCCGTGATCGATCAGCGGGCGCATGTAGCGGAACAGCAGGGTCAGGATGAGCGTCGTGATGTGCTGGCCGTCGACGTCGGCGTCGGCCATGAGCACGATCTTGTGGTACCTGGCCTTGTCGGGATCGAAGTCCTCGCCGATGCCGGCGCCGAATGCGGTGATCAGCGCCTGCACCTCGTTGTTCGCGAGGGCACGGTCGAGTCGCGCCTTCTCGACGTTGAGGATCTTGCCGCGCAGCGGCAGGATCGCCTGGAACTCGGGGTTGCGACCGGCGACCGCAGAGCCGCCAGCCGAGTCTCCCTCGACGATGAAGATCTCGCTCAGCGACGGGTCTTTGCTTGAGCAGTCGCGCAGCTTGCCCGGCATGCCCTGCGACTCGAGCAGTCCCTTGCGACGGGTCTGTTCGCGCGCCTTGCGCGCGGCGATCCGCGCGGCGGCGGCTTGCTGCGCCTTGCGCACGATGTCGCGAGCCTGTGTCGGGTTGCGGTCGAACCAGTCGCCGAGCTGCTGACCGGCAACGCGCTGCACGAAGGACTTCGCCTCGGTGTTGCCGAGCTTGGTCTTGGTCTGGCCCTCGAACTGCGGCTCAGCGAGCTTGACCGAGATCACGGCCGTGAGACCTTCGCGCACATCGTCACCGGAGAGGTTCTCGTCCTTCTCCTTGAGGATGGCCTTGTCACGCGCGTACTTGTTGATGAGCGTCGTGAGCGCGGCACGGAATCCCTCTTCGTGCGTTCCGCCCTCGTGCGTGTTGATGGTGTTCGCGTAGGTGTGCACCGACTCGGTGTAGCCGTTGGTCCACTGCATCGCGACCTCGAGGGAGATCTTGCGATCGCCGTCCTCCGACTCGAACGCGATGACCTCTTCGTGGATGAGCTCGTTCTTCTTGGTCTTGTTGAGGAACTCGACGTAGTCGACGAGGCCACGCTCGTACATGTAGCTGAGTGGCTTGCGGTCGTCGTCACGCTCGTCGACGAGGTTGATGCGCAGTCCCTTGTTGAGGAACGCGTACTGCTGGAATCGCGCGCGGAGCGTCTCGTAGTCGAACTCCACGGTCTCGAAGATGTTGGGGTTCGGCCAGAACGTCTGGATCGTGCCGGTCTCCTCCGACGCCTCGCCCTTGGCCAGCGGCGCATCGGGTACACCGTCGGTGAACTGCACGCGCCAAACATGGCCCTGGCGGCGCACCTCGGTCTCCATGCGAATCGACAACGCATTCACCACGGAGATGCCGACGCCGTGCAGGCCACCCGAGACGGCATAGCCGCCGCCGCCGAACTTGCCGCCGGCGTGCAGGATCGTCATGACGACCTCGACGGTCGACTTCTTCTCCTGTTTGTTCAGGTCGACCGGGATGCCGCGGCCGTTGTCGACGACCCGCACCGAGTTGTCCGTGCGGATGGTGACGTCGATCGTGTCGCAGTAGCCGGCGAGCGCTTCATCCACCGCGTTGTCGACGACCTCGTAGACCAGGTGGTGCAGCCCTCGCGGTCCGGTCGAGCCGATGTACATGCCGGGGCGCTTGCGCACCGCCTCGAGCCCCTCGAGAATCTGGATCTGGTCTGCGCCGTATTCGTCTGACGTGGGCCCGGCTGACGTGCTGGCGGATTCCGGCTTCGAGGCACTGCCCTTGGAGGCGCTGGCTGGCATATTGAATTGGGCTCCTGCCGGTTCGTGACACTCGTCATCCGAGGCGGATAGCTCCGGTGTGGAGGTGCCGTCGGCGACGTTCCCATTCTACCAAACGGAAAGGCGAAATCGGCCGTCTGCGGCCCTAACACGGGCCGGTTGACCGTATTTGCCTTGTCAGCCGTAGGTGTCGCGTGGACCGCGGCCTGGAATTGATCTGGGGCCGCGTTTCCAGGTCGGGGCGTTGGGCCCCTCAAAGCGCACCGAGAGAATGCCGGCCTCCGGGAACCGCTTCGCGATCTCGGTCGTGACCTTCGTGCGCATGAGCCGCAGCTGCGTCGCCCACGCCGTCGAGTCGCACTGCACGGTGAGCACGCCCGCCTCGATCCCGACCGGAGTGGAGTGGCTTGCGGTCTCATCGCCGACGAGTTCCGACCAGTTCGCGAGCAGCTCGGAGCGCGCGAGTGGGCTCGTCCACCCCATGCGAGCGGTGAGCGCATCCATCACATCACCGATGGCGTGCGGGTCGCGGCCGTCGGTGAACGGGATGCCCGACACGGGCTTCGCGTGCCGCTTGCGTGCGTTGGCGGAACGCTTGCCCGCGTCGCCGAAGATCCGGCGGAACCGCAGATACACCGCCACTGCTTCATTCTGTTCGCCGCCGCCCCTGCGGCTCACTGCCTCCGCCGGCCGCGCGCGAGCGCCCGGCTGCGGCTCCTCGGGCGGTTCCTGCGAGCTCATGCTCTATTCTCCCGCGCCATCGTCGACGACGGCGCCGGCCTTGATGCGCACGACGTTGCCGGCGAGGCGCGCGGGCACATCACCGAAGACCGCGGCGGTGATGAGCACCTGCTCGTAGTCCGCGATCGCGTCCGCGAGTCGTTCCCGCCGCGACTCGTCGAGTTCGGCGAACACGTCATCGAGCATGAGCACGGGATCACCGGCCTGCGACTCGCGCCGCAGGACCTGGGCCGAGGCGAGCTTGAGCGACAGCGCGAACGACCAGGACTCGCCGTGGCTCGCGTAGCCGCGAGCCGGCATTCCGTTGAGTTCGAGCACGAGGTCGTCCCGGTGCGGTCCGACGAGGGTGAGACCCCGGTCGAGTTCGGCCCGCCGCACTCGCGCGAGCGCTTCGCGGAAATGGTTGGCTGCGACATCCATCGTGATGATCCCGTCGCGATTGGCGGTTTCGTCGTCGTTGTCGTCATCGGTGGCTGCCGTCGACAGGATGCTGAGGTGGCTGTGCAGGCGCGCGGCGTGGTCGGCGCCGGCGATCGCCGCGTACGCGGCGGCGACTTCTGGGCCGAGGTCGGTGACGAGCCGGCTGCGTGCCTCGATGAGTTCGGAGCCGAGCGCCGACGAGCCGTTCGTCCCAGATGTCGAGGGTGCTGAGGTCGGGCGAGCGCACGGTTCGCGCCGACTTGAGTAGCGTGTTGCGCTGCCGGAGTACGCGGTCGTAGTCGGCCATGACGCCCGACATCCGCGGGATGCGGAGCACGAGCAACTCGTCCATGAACCGGCGGCGCACCGATGGCTCGCCGCGCACGATCGCGAGATCTTCTGGGGCGAACATCACACTCGCGAACGACCTCGGCAGGTCACGGGTCTTCACGGGCGAGCGATTGACCTGGGCCTTGTTGGCGCCAGTGCGGTTGAGCTGGAGTTCGACGAGCAGCTGCCGCTCACCGTGGCGCAGCCGTGCGCGCACGATCGCGGCATCCGTGCCCTGCCTGATGAGTGCGGCGTCAGACGACACTCGATGGGATCCGAGCGTCGACAGGTAGGCGAGCGCCTCGACCAGGTTCGTCTTTCCCTGGCCGTTGCTGCCGACGACGAGATTGGGACCTGGATGCAGCTCGATGTCGAGTGTCTCGTAGTTGCGGAAGTCCGTGAGGCCGAGCGCGGCGACGAACATCGCTTAGGCCTTTCGGACCGCGTGCCCACCGAACTGGTTGCGGAGCGCGGCCACCGCCTTCATCGACGGAGAGTCCTTCTGGCGCGACACAAAACGCGCGAAGATCGCTGCACTGATCGTGGGCACCGGCACGGCCTGGTCGAGTGCTTCGTGCACGGTCCACCGACCTTCGCCAGAGTCTTCGACGTAGCCCGCGATCTGGGTGAAGTCGGGATCTTCCTCGAGCGCCTTCACGAGCAGTTCGAGCAACCACGACCGCACCACGGTGCCGCGCTGCCAGGCCTTGAACGTGCCCGGGACGTCCTTCACGAGGTCGGGACGCGAGTCCATGAGCTCGTACCCCTCGGCCCAGGCCTGCATCAGGGCGTACTCAATGCCGTTATGAACCATCTTCACGTAGTGGCCGGCTCCGGTCTCACCGGCGTGGACGAAACCCTCGTCCCGCGGGCCTTCCGGCCTCAGGGCGTCGAAGATCGGCATCGCGCGCTCGATGTCGGCGGCGGCACCTCCGGCCATGAGTCCGTAGCCGTTCTCGAGACCCCAGATTCCGCCGGAGACACCGCAATCCAGGAATCGGATGCCACGCTCGGCCAGCAGCTTCGCATGCGCGATGTCTTCGGTGAACCGTGAATTGCCGCCGTCGATCACGAGATCATCCTTGGACAGCACGCCCAAGAGATCGTTGATCACCGAGTCGGTGATCGCGCCCGACGGAACCATCACCCACACGACCCGCGGTGCCGGAAGCGCCGCAGCGAGCGCAGCGAGCGTCGGCACATCCGTGACATCAGGGTTCGGGTCGTAGCCGGTGACCTCGAGGCCCGCCTTGCGCAGGCGCGCCCGCATGTTGTTGCCCATCTTGCCGAGGCCGACGAGTCCGATGTGCATGGGTGCTGACATCAGCGGGCGCTAGCGGAGGAGAAGATTCGGCTGGAGCAGATACTTGTAGTTGTCCGCACCGGGCTGGTCTTTGGATGACTGGCTCGTGATGAGCACCGGCCCGGGCTTGTTGGGATTGTCGGTCTTCGTGAACGAGATCCGCACGAATTCGGAGTGCACTGAGGTGAGGCCGTCGAGCAGGAACTGCGGCTTGAGCGAGACGACCGTGTCGCTGCCGGTCAGGAAGGCGTCGATGGACTCGGATGCCTGGGCCTGCTCAGACCCGATCGCCTCGAGGGTCACGCCCTCGATCGAGAAGCTGAAGCGCAGCGCCGCCTCGCGCTCGAGCACGAGGGCCACCCGACGGACCGCGTCGATGAGCTCTGAGGTATTCACGACCGCGTAGTTCTCAACCGTCTCGGGGAACAGACGTTTCACCGGCGGGAAGTTGCCCTTGATCAGCAACGAGGTCACGGTCTTCTTCTCGGCGCTGAAGGCGATGAGCTCGCGATCGTCGGTGTTCGTGATCGCCACCGAGATCGTGCCGCTGTGACCGAACGTCTTACCGATCTCCGCGAGAGTGCGGGCGGGCACGAGCGCGGTCGCCTCGGTGATGCCGCTGCCCGAGGAATCCCACGGGATCTCCCGCACCGCGACGCGATACCGGTCCGTGGCCACGAGCGAGATGGTGGATGCCGTGACCTCGAGCTGCACGCCCGTGATCACGGGGGTCACGTCATCCCGTGACGCAGCCACCGCGACTTGGGAAATCGCTGCGGAGAACTCCTCGGCGTCGAGCGAGCCGGACTGGTCGGAGATCTGCGGAAGTGTCGGGTACTCCTCGACGGGCATGCTCAGCAGTGTGAAGTGACCGGACCCGCAGGCAACGGTGATGCGCCCATCCTCGGTGGAGAACTTCACCGGCGCATTGGGAAGCCGGCTGGCGATGTCGGCGAGCAAGCGGCCCGAGACGAGCACACGACCTGGCTCCTCGACCTGCGCTGAGATCTCGGTGCGAGCCGAGACTTCGTAGTCGAATGACGAGAGCACGAGTCCGTCGGCAGAGGCTTCGATCAACACCCCGCTCAGAATCGGCAGGGTCGTGCGTTGTGGGAGGAGTTTGACAGTGAAGGAGACGGCCTCGCTGAAGACATCACGATTGACCTGGAACTTCACTGGCTGTCACCTCTTTGCTTGTCATCGGGCCGGGTCGGCCACCGTACTGGCAGAACGAATCTTGTCAGTACGAATACTGGCACAGTGCGGTTCGGAACGTGCAGGCGGCTTGGTTCGGACGAGGCGGCGCACCCCCCAAGGTTGTTCGACTCTTAACTTCTAGTTCTCTCTCATCTTCTTAACCGGTGTGCACACTGTGGATAACCCGGTGTGATGCCAGTCGGGGTTTGGGAACTACAACGGTGTGAGATGTGCACCGAGTGTGGTGAGTCGCGGAGGTCGAGCTGACGGGCGGCCGGTGCGGTCGCATCCATTCCACAAGACCGTCGGAATCCTCAACAGCGTCCGCGGCGTGTCTCCACAGTTATCCACAGGGTTTTCACACCATGTGAAAACCCTCGATCAACGCACGAAGGTCAGTCATCTTCGTGCGGCGCAATGCTCTCGTTCGAGGCGAGAGCGTCACTGTCAGGCCTTGAAGCGGTGATCCTGCTTGATTCGGCTGGTGAGATCGGTGACCTGGTTGTAGATCGAGCGGCGCTCCTTCATGAGTTCGGCGATCTTCTTGTTCGCGTACATCACGGTGGTGTGGTCACGATTGCCGAACAGCTGGCCGATCTTCGGCAGCGACAGATTGGTCATTTCGCGGCAGAGGTACATCGCGATTTGCCTGGCCGTTGCAACCGCCTGCGAGCGGGATGACCCGTACAGGTCGTCGACCGTGAGCTTGAAGTACTCGGCGGTGTGATTGATGATGTCGACCGGCGAGATGACGTTGTCCTCGTCGAGCGTGATGAGATCCTTCAGCACGGTCTGCACGAGCGCCATGTCGACCGGCGTGCGATTCAAGTTCGCGAACGCGGTCACGCGGATGAGGGTGCCCTCGAGCTCACGGATGTTGGATGACACCTTCGAGGCCATGTACTCGAGGATGTCGTTATCGACCTGGAGCCGTTCGCTCTGCGCCTTCTTGCGCAGGATCGCGATGCGGGTCTCGAGGTCGGGTGCCTGCACATCGGTGATGAGACCCCACTCGAACCGCGAGCGCATGCGGTCCTCGAATCCGGTGAGGTGCTTGGGCGGCAGGTCGCTGGTGATCACGACCTGCTTGTTGTGATCGTGCAGCGTATTGAAGGTGTGGAAGAACGCCTCCTGGGTCTCGACCGCTCGCTGCAGGAACTGGATGTCGTCGATCAGCAGGATGTCGATCTCGCGATACCGGGACTGGAAGACGGACGCGCGGTTGTTCGCGATCGAGTTGATGAAGTCGTTCGTGAATTCCTCAGAACTGACGTACCGCACGCGGATGCCGGGATAGAGGCTCTCGGCGTAGTGCCCGATGGCGTGCAGCAGGTGGGTCTTTCCGAGCCCTGATTCGCCATAGATGAAGAGTGGGTTGTACGCCTTGGCCGGCGCCTCGGCGACCGCGACGGCGGCGGCGTGGGCAAAGCGGTTCGAGCCACCGATGACGAAGTTGTCGAAGGTGTACTTCGGGTTGAGCCTCGAGTCGCTGCGACGGCCGGCGTTCTGATCCTGCGGGGGCGTTGGTTCGATGTAGTTGGCCTGCTCGGCCTGGATGATCGGGGTCTCGAGGGTGTCCTGTCGAATCTCGGGGTTCACGACGATCGCGAAGTTGGCGACTTCCTGATCCTCGTCGCTGAGGCCGGCGATCGCGTTGAGGAGTGGGAGTCGGATGCGCTGCTCGAGCATGCCGCGGGTGAGCTCGTTCGGCACCTCGAGATAGAGGGTGCCGGCCATGATGCCCTTGGGTTCAACGAGGCTGATGAAGCCGTGCAGTTGAGGCGTGATTCGCTCATCGGCGGTCAGCCGACCGAGCACTGACTGCCAGATCTCTCGGGTTGAGTCTGGTGCTTCCGACATCTTCCACACATCCCTGCTGGTACTTATTCACAGGTTTATCCACCGGTTCGGATCCCGATGATTCGCCCTGTAGCTCGCCCCGCCCCCGCGGAACGGCTGGCATTCACCTTAGTTCTCCACAGGGTGTCGTGACCAACCCCAGTTCTGCAATGTGGATAATATGTGGTCGTCGTTTGACCGGAGGGCCAGAAGGCCGTATTTTTAACCAGTTGACTTCCCGCCACGGTTCTTTTCCTGTGGCACTACTTCTTTCCGGCCCGCAAAGCTGGGCCTTGGAGCTATCACCATGAGCAAGCGAACCTTCCAGCCGAACAACCGTCGTCGTGCCAAGGTGCACGGGTTCCGGCTGCGCATGCGCACCCGCGCCGGCCGCGCCATCCTCGCGGCTCGTCGTCGCAAGGGTCGCACCGAACTCTCCGCGTAGCCGTTGCTCGCCAGGGCGAACCGGGTGACGAGGCCGGATGACTTCCGCGCCGCCGTGCGCCGGGGTCGTCGTGTGCCGACCGGTCATACCGTCTTGCACGTGTTGAAGGACGCCAGCACCGGGCCCGCTCGGTTCGGCTTTATCGTCACCAAAGCCGTCGGTGGTGCGGTGACCCGCAACACGGTCAAGCGTCGGCTTCGCGCGGTCGGCCACGCCGTGCTCCCGTCGATCGCCGGCGGAACGGACGTCGTGATCAGGGCGCTACCAGGATCCGACGAGGTTCCGTGGGCTAGCCTGCACTCCGAGATCAGCGACGGCCTGCGGCTGGGTGACGGGAGCGTGGCACGGTGAACCAGGTTGGTTCGTTCCTGCTGCTGCTTCCGCGCAACATCGGCATCGGCATCCTGCGGGTCTACCGCGCCGTGATCTCACCGCTGTACGGCGACGTGTGCCGCTACTACCCGTCGTGCTCGCACTACACACTGCAGGCCTATCAGCAGCACGGTGTGCTGCGCGGCACCTGGTTGGGAGCTCGGCGGATTGCCCGCTGTCACCCATGGGCCGAGGGCGGCATTGACGACGTGCCGGCACGACGCCACGACCACTTTGCGATTACCCGATTCGGGTTCGTCGTAGCAAGCCACGGAAAGGGCTGACCAGTACATGGACGGCATCATCGGTTTCTTCAACACCCTCCTGATTCCGATCAGGTGGGTGATCGAGGCCATCCTTGTGGGCTTCCACTGGTTCTGGACGAACGTCGTGCAGCTCGACCCGGACGCTGGCCTCACCTGGGTGCTCTCGATTGTCGGTCTCGTGCTCGTGGTGCGCGCCGCGCTCATCCCGATCTTCGTGCGGCAGATCAAGAGCCAGCGGCGCATGCTCGAGGTCGCGCCCCATCTCAAGAAGATCCAGGACAAGTACAAGGGCAAGAAGGACCAGTTCTCCCGCGAGGCGATGAGCCGCGAGACGATGGCGCTCTACAAGAAGACCGGCACCAACCCGCTGAGCTCGTGCCTGCCGCTGCTGCTGCAGATGCCGATCTTCTTCGGGCTGTTCACCGTGCTCAGCAACGCCGCAGAACCCGAACGATCGAAGGAGGGCGTCGGCCTGCTCAATGCCGACCTGTCCCGCTCGTTCGGTGACTCTTCGCTGTTCGACATCGCGCCGCTGCACCTCGCGATCTCGACCGCGAACGGCAACGTGGCGGTCATCGTGATCGCGGTGGTCATGGTCATTCTCATGACCGGGTCGCAGTTCATCACGCAGCTGCAGATCATGTCGAAGAACCAGTCGGCCGAGATGAAGGCCAGCCCGATGTTCCGGCAGCAGCGCATCCTGCTGTACCTGCTGCCGCTCGTGTTCGCATTCTCGGGCTTCACCTTCCCGATCGGCGTGATGTTCTACTGGCTGGTCTCGAACTTCTGGACGATGGGCCAGCAGTTCCTCGTGATCCGCAACATGCCGACGCCCGGCTCCGAAGCCGCGCTCGCTCGTGAGGCCCGCCTCGCGAAGCGCCAGCAGAACAAGCCGAAGTCGCTCGAGCAGTCCGACGTGGATGAGGCGGGCAACACGATGACCGCAGAGCCAGAGCCCAAGGCCAGCACCCAACGGGTGCAACCCCCGAGCAAGAACCGCGCCAAGAAGCAAGGAAAGAAGCGACGATGAGTGACGTCACGCACGCCCAGCAGACCGAGGTCGACGCGGTTGAGCCGACTGAGGCGGAGTCCGTCGAGGTCGACGGAACTGACCCCACCCCGGAACCCGGCGCGCCGTCGGCGAGCCAACTCGAGGATGAGGGCGATGTGGCCGCTGACTACATCGAGGAGCTGCTCGACATCGCCGACCTCGATGGCGACATCGAGATCGAGGTGCGCGCTGGACGAGCCTATGTCTCGGTGGCCGCGAGCGATGAGGGAAGCCTTCGACTGCTCTCCAAGCCCGACACGGTGAGCGCGCTGCAGGAGCTGACGCGCATCGCAGTGCAGGCGAAGACCGGTAGCTTCTCCCGCCTCATCCTCGACATCGGCGGATCGCGGGATGCCCGCGCCGGCGAGCTCGAGGCGTTGGTTGCGAAGGCGATCGAGCGCATCGATGCCGGCTCGCCGTCGGCGGCACTGCCCCCGATGTCCTCCTACGAGCGGAAGCTCGTACACGACCTGGTGGCCGAGCGCGGTTTCTCTTCGGAGTCCGAGGGCGAAGGGCGCGATCGCCACACCGTGATCACCCGCGCCTGACCGCGCGCGTCGCACGAAACGACCACCGGCCCGATGTTCCACGTGAAACATCGGGCCGGTGTCGTGTCCGCAGCGCCCGCGACCGGTCGGTCCGGCGGCGATGTTTCACGTGAAACATCACGGCCTATCGAGCGGTGCGACGACCACGTTGGGCGACGGTGAGAACCGCTGGAGCCCAGGCCCGATGAACTGAGTGAGCGTGGCCTTGCCAGTCGGGCGGATCGGAGCAACATCGCGACTCCTCCTCCACCGGCTCGCGCTCGCCGAACTGCCCACTCCCCCGACATCGCTTCGTCCTCGTTGAGTACATTGTCCGTGGCGAACCTCTCGACGATCGTTGCCAGAGCCACCAGACCCGCAAGGAGCACCGTTGTCCAACCCTGAGATCGAGCCAGAACCCGAAGCAGCATCGGAGGTGTTCGGCCCCGGCATCGAACTTGCGCGGCGGTTCACCGCGGACCTCGGTCGGCGGGGCGAGGAACTCGGTCTCATCGGTCCACTCGAGCTGCCGAGGCTGTGGACGCGACACGTGATCAACTCGGGCCTGGTGGCCGAGGTGGTCAAACCCGGCAACGTCGCCGACGTCGGCAGCGGTGCCGGGCTGCCAGGCATCCCGCTTGCCATCATCTGCCCCGAGTCGCACTTCGTGCTCATCGAGCCGATGGAGCGACGCGTCGAGTGGCTGCGTCACGAGATCGCGGAGCTCGGGCTCGAGAACGCCGAGGTGCTTCGAGGGCGCTCGGAGGATGTGCACCTCGAGGAGCCGATGGACCAGGTGACGGCGCGCGCGGTGAGCTCACTGTCGAAGCTCATCCCGATCACGGTCGGGTTGTTGCGAAGAGGCGGCGAGCTGATCTTCATGAAGGGCGAGCGCGTACACGAGGAGATCACCGCGGCGCGCAAAGTGATTCAGCGCGAGCAGGTCTCGAACGTCGAGGTGCTCGTGCTCGGTGAGGGGATCACGCCAGAGGTCACTCGGGTCTTTCGGGCTACAGTGGACTGATCGATGTTCCACGTGAAACATCGCACTTCCACCACGACGAGGGTCCACCCCGGCGGCGGCGGAGTCGCAGGACCCAATGGTCCACCACGGCTCCATCGCGCGTTGAACAGCAAGACGGAGAGATCGGCACGATGAGCGAGACCGACGCCACGCATCTGGACGAGTACGGAGACGAGTCGACTCCGCTCGCGAGGGAGCTGGCAGACATCACGCGCCGGCGGCAGGCGCTCGCGGCGGAGAAACTCCCGCTCCCGCCGCAGGCCCGGATCTTCACGGTGGCCAATCAAAAGGGCGGCGTCGGCAAGACGACCACGACCGTGAACCTCGCGGCGGCGCTCGCTCGTGCGGGCGCGCGGGTGCTCGTGATCGATCTCGATCCGCAGGGCAACGCGTCGACCGCGCTCGGCGTCGAGCACCGCTCGGACACCGTGAGCGTCTACGACGTCATCATCAACGACAAGCCGATGGCGGAGGTCGTGCAGAAGTCGCCGGAGTTCGACGCGCTCTACTGCGTGCCCGCCACCATCCACCTTGCCGGCGCCGAGATCGAGCTCGTGTCGCTCGTCGCTCGTGAGCAGCGACTGCGCACCGCGCTCGACGCCTTCCTCGAGCAGTCCGCGGATCAATTCCACTACGTCTTCATCGACTGCCCGCCTTCGCTCGGGTTGCTGACCATCAACGCCTTCGTCGCCGCACGCGAGGTGCTCATCCCGATTCAGTGCGAGTACTACGCGCTCGAGGGACTCAGTCAGCTGCTCAACAACATCGGACTCATTGAGCGCCATCTCAATCCCAAGCTCGCCGTCTCGACGATCCTCCTGACGATGTACGACGCACGGACGAACCTCGCCAATCAGGTCGCGCAGGACGTCCGGGATCACTTCCCAGACGAGACGCTGAACACCCTCATCCCCCGCTCGGTGCGCATCTCGGAAGCACCGAGCTACGGCCAGAGCGTGATCAGCTACGACGGCAGTTCGCCAGGCTCGCTCTCGTATCTCGAGGCCGCAGCCGAGATCGCACGACGAGGAGCTCCCAGCTAATGGCGACAAAGCGCACTGGACTTGGCAGGGGCATCGGCGCTCTCATCCCCGGCGGTGAGGACGCACCGGACCGTCCGGTCGACGTGTTCTTCGACTCAGCGGGAACCCGCGGCACTGACCGTCTCGTCGCGGTGCCCGGTGCTCGTCTCGCCGATCTTTCGCCCGACGACATCATCCCGAACGCCGTGCAGCCACGCACCGAGTTCCGCAAGGAGGAGCTCGAAGAGCTCGTCGTCTCGATTCGTGAGTTCGGCGTGCTGCAGCCCATCGTCGTGCGCCCGATCACTGGCGGTCACCCCGGCGGCGCCAAGTACGAGCTCATCATGGGGGAGCGGCGACTGCGGGCGACCAAGCTCGCAGGACTCACTTCCATTCCCGCGGTCATCAAGAACACGGCCGACGAAGCCATGCTGCGGGATGCCCTGCTCGAGAACCTGCACCGCGCGAACCTCAACGCATTGGAGGAGGCGAGCGCGTACCAGCAGCTGCTCGCCGACTTCGGGATCACGCAGGAGCAACTCGCCTCGCGGATCGGTCGCTCGCGACCGCAGATCACCAACACGATCCGGCTGCTCAAGTTGCCGGAGGCCGTGCAGCGCCGCGTCGCGTCTGGCGTGCTGAGCGCGGGGCACGCCCGTGCCATTCTCGCTGCAGGCGACGCCGGTGCCATGGAGCGCCTCGCTGACAAGATTGTGAACGAGGACCTCTCCGTGCGCGCCGCAGAGGCGGTGGTGGCCCACGGCAGCTCGAAGCAGCGCCCCGCGCCCAAACCGTCGGCCGGCAAGCGCCAGGGTCAGCTCGACGAGATCGCCGAGCGCCTCGGAGACCGACTCAACACGCGCGTGAAGGTGTCGCTTGGCGCGAGCAAGGGCACGATCGTGATCGACTTCGCGACGGTCGGAGACCTCAACCGAATCCTGGGTGAACTGGGCGAACCCGGCTTCAGCTAGCCCGGATCACCTCCGCGAGCGCCTAGCGTTCAGTCGCGGACGCTTGCTCGATACTGCTCGGCCGGCACAGGCGCCCTGAGAGCTAGCGGGCATTCGCTTCGGCGATGGCGGCCTCGGCCAGCGCCGAGTACACCCAGCCGAGGTCGTGGCCGGCGGCTTCGAGCGCCTGGGGCAGGATCGAGGTCTCGGTGAGGCCGGGCAGCACGTTCGCTTCGAGGAACCATGGCGTGCCGGCGCCATCCACGATCAGATCGACACGCGAGAGGTGTCGCATGCCGAGCGCGCGATGCGCATCGAGGGCCACCTCGGCCGCGCGCGCGGCGATCTCCGGGCTGATGCGCGCGGGAACGTAGAAGCGCGTCTCGCCGGCGTTGTAGCGCGCCTCGAAGCTGTACACGCCCGACAGCGGCTCGATCTCGACGGCAGGGAGCGTCACCGGTCCATCGCCGGAGTCGATGATGCCGATCGCGATCTCGGTGCCGGTGATCTTCTGCTCGATGAGCGCAACATCCCAGTAGGTGTAGGCGTCGACCATCGCGCGGGGCAGGAGGCTGCGGTCATCCACCATCGTGACACCCTGCGCTGAGCCGCCCTGGGCCGGCTTCACGACGAGGGGTCCGGTGAACTCGTCGGCGATCTCCTCGAGGATGCCGTTGGCCCCGAGCTCTCGGAAGGCGTCACGCGGCAGCGTGATGGACGTGGGTGTGGGAACTCCCGCACGGCCGACGATCGTCTTCGCGGTCGGCTTGTCCCACGCGAGGCGCGATGCGTCGGAATCGGACCCCACGTACGGTACCCCGATGAAGTCGAGTAGGCCGCGTAGTGCGCCATCCTCACCGCTCGCACCATGGAGGGCGGGCCACACGACATCGGGGCGGGACTGGCGGAGGTAGCCGAGCAGGCTCGCGTCCGGATCGCGCAGCTCGACCTGGAGGCCGTGGGCGGCGAGACTGTCGGCGACGCGACGACCTGACCGCAGTGACACGTCGCGCTCGTGCGAGATGCCACCGGCGAGCACGAGCACGCGGGGTGAGGCGGCCACCGTCAGCCCAGGTTCGCAGGCGGGTTGATGGCGATCTGCTGCGAGGTCGGCTGCACCGTCGGGAGCGAGCCGGTTTGCGAGAAGTCGCGCAGCAGTTCGAGCTCCCCATTGACGACCGTCGACAGTCGTCGGATGCCCTCTCGGATGAACTCCGGCGTCGGGTAGCAGAACGCGAGCCGCAGCTTGTTGCGTCCGTTGCCGTCGGCGTAGAACGCCGTGCCTGGCGTGTAGGCGACGAGCTCCTTGACCGCGCGCGGCAGCATCGACTTCGAGTCGAGGTGGTCGGGCAGGGTGACCCACACGTAGAAGCCGCCGGTCGGGTTGGTCCAGCTGAGGTCGGGCAGGTAGTCGTCGAGGGCGGCCAGCATCGCATCGCGCCGTTCGCGGTAGACCCCACGGAACGTGTCGATCTGAGCCTTCCAGTCGGCCGTCTGCAGGTACTCGCTCACGACGTACTGGGTGAACGAGCTCGGGCAGAGCACCGAACCCTCGTTCGCCAAGATGAGCTTCTCTCGAATAGCGTGCGGGGCCAGCGCCCACCCGAGCCGGAAACCGGGTGCGAGCGTCTTCGAGAACGTGCCGAGGTATACGACGCCGTCCTCCTCGACCGAACGCATCGCGTGCGGGGGAGGGCCGTCGAAGTAGAGCAGGCCGTACGGGTTGTCTTCGAGCACGAGGATGCCGTTGGCCCGGCAGATCTCGAGAATCTCCAGTCGGCGCTCCCACGTGAGCGTCACGCCTGCCGGGTTCGAGTAGTTCGGGATCGTGTACAGGAACTTGATCCGCTTGCCGGCCTCCTTGAGTCGCGCCACGTGCTGCCGAAGCGCTTCTGGCACGAGACCGAACTCGTCCATCGCGACGTGCTGCACGTCGGCCTGGTACGACTTGAACACGACCATGGCGGTCACGTAGCTCGGACCCTCGGCGATCACGACGTCGCCCGGATCGATGAACAGCTTCGTCACGAGCTCGAGGGCGTGCTGCGAGCCCGTGGTGACGACGACGTCATCCACGCTGCCTCTGATGCCCTCGAGGGCCATCACCTCGAGGATGTGCTCACGCAGCGTCGGCGTGCCCTGCCCGGAGCCGTACTGCAGCGCCTGCGCGCCGTAGTCGCGCATGACGCGCTCCATCGAGGTCTGGATGAGCTCCTGCGGCAGTGCGGACACGAACGGCATGCCGCCGGCGAGCGACACGACCTCGGGCCGGGATGCCACGGCGAACAGGGCGCGGACCTCGCTCGCGGCAAGACCGGCGGTCCGCTGCGCGTAGCTGCCGTACCACTGGTCGAGGTTGTTGCCCTGACTGCTCATCGGGACAGAATACCGACCTGGAGTGCGGGAATCGCCTCCGCACGATCGCTCAGGGCCACGAACCGTGAATCGGACCGCTCCGTGGGTGGTCGCAGAATGGACCTCATGGATGCTCGTACCGAGCTGCTCGGAGAGGTCGCCGACATGCTCCCCGACCCCACCGCTACCAGACGCCACGTGCTCGTCGGCATCGACGGAGTCGACGGGTCGGGCAAGTCGACGTTCGCCGACGAACTCGCATCGACGCTCACGGCGCGAGGCGATCGGTGCATCCGGATCTCGCTCGACGACTTCCACGCGCCGCGCGAAGTTCGGCATCACCGTGGCAGGGAGTCCCCGGAGGGGTTCTGGCTCGACTCCTATGACTACGAAGCGTTTCGCGAGCGCGTGCTCTCTCCGCTCGGCGCAGGCGGTGACGGCCGATACCGTCCGGCTAGCCACGATCTCGAGACCGACCGGCTGCATCGACCCGCCCGCACGTCGAGGTCGGCGAGCCGTGTGTTGTCGTTGTCGATGGCTTGTTCCTCCAGCGCGACGAGCTGCGGGATGCCTGGGACGCCGTCGTGTTCCTCGACGTCGAGTTCGCGGTGTCGGTGGGGCGGATGGCGCAGCGCGACGGCTCCGATCCCGATCCGGACGCGGCATCCAATCGCCGGTACGTCGAAGGGCAGCGGATCTACTTCCGAGAGTGCGACCCGCAAGGCCGAGCAGACTTCCTCATCGACCATAACGACATCGCCCGGCCGCGCTTGGTGCGCAGGCCGGGCGATGCTCACGCGCGACGACGTGGTTGAAGGTTGCGGACGACGCGTGCCGCTGAGCGGCTCAGGCCAGGAACTCCGCCAGATCCGCCTCGATCGCCGGCTTCGGCTTGGCGCCGATGACCTTCTTGACGACCTCGCCGTTCTGGAAGACGTACATCGCGGGAATCGAGGTGATGTTGTACTTGGCCGACGTGTGCGGGTTGTCGTCGACGTTGAGCTTCACGATCTTGATCTTCTCGGAGTGCTCGGACGCGATCTCATCGAGGATGGGGGAGACGCGACGACACGGGCCGCACCACTCCGCCCAGAAGTCGACCATGATCGGGGTGCTCGACGAGAGGACCTCGTCGGCGAAAGTCTCGTCGGTGACGGCGTGGGCTGCGGACATGGGTTGTTCTCCTGGGTTTCTGGTGAGTGTTGAGTCTTGGGGTGGGGGTCAGACGCTCGCGGGCACGGCGTCAGCGCGCGCCAGCAGCTCCTTTGGGAGGGCTGCGAGGTAGTGCTCGGCGTCGAGGGCTGCGACCGTGCCAGAGCCGGCCGCCGTGACGGCCTGCCGGTAGGTGGGGTCGATCACATCGCCGGCGGCGAACACGCCCGCGATGTTCGTGCGGGAGGAGCGGCCGTCGACGGCGACCGTGCCGTCCGCGTTGAGGTCGAGCTGTCCGTGCACGAGGTGCGTGCGGGGGTCGGCGCCGATCGCGATGAACAGGCCACTGAGGTCGAGGGTGGTCTCCGTGCCATCCACCGTGTCAATGAGGCCAACGCCCGTCACGAGCTCGTCGCCGTAGATGTGCTCGACCTGCTTGTTCCACAGGAACTCGATCTTCGGATCGTTGAACGCGCGGTCCTGCATGGCCTTCGAGGCGCGCAGCGAGTCCTTGCGGTGGATGACGTAGACCTTGTCGGCGAAGCGCGTGAGGAAGGTGGCCTCCTCCATCGCGGAGTCGCCGCCGCCGACGACGGCGATCGTCTTCTGGCGGAAGAAGAACCCGTCGCACGTGGCGCACCACGAGACGCCGTGGCCCGAGAGCCGCGTCTCGTCGTCGATGCCGAGGTGGCGGTACGCCGAACCGGTGGCGAAGATCACGGTGAGGGCCTCGTGCACGTCGCCGTTGCCGAGGTGCACGCGCTTGACGTCACCCTCGAGCTCGAGCTTCACGACGTCGTCGAGCACGACCTCGGTGCCGAAGCGCTCGGCCTGCGCCTGCATGGCGATCATGAGGTCAGGGCCGAGAATGCCTTCGGGAAAGCCCGGGAAGTTCTCGACGTCGGTGGTCTTCACGAGCTCACCGCCGGCTTCGACCGACGATGCGATCAGCAGGGGGTGGAGGTTCGCGCGTGCGGCATAGATACCTGCCGTGTAGCCGGCCGGCCCCGAGCCGACGATGATGACCTGACGCATCGATTTCCCTTCGTCTGGGCGGTACAACGTAGCCTAGCCGCGCCGTATTCCGCCTGCCTTCGCCCGCGCCGTGCCGCCGGTCAGCGCCGCCGAAGGCGACCGGCGATCGGGGTGACGAATGCGCGGAGTTCGGGGTTGCGGGTGATCCAGAGCACCGCGAGGTACACGACGGCCATCGTGAGCCCGACTGCGGCCATCGACGCGATCGCTCCGGCCGGGCCCGAGACGGGGAACGCGCCATCCACGATGCCTCCGAGCAGCAGCAGGATGCCGGCGCCCGCTGCACCCGCGACGAGCGCAGCCCCGAGGAACCAGAGCGTTCGGGTCGCAACCTGGCCCCACGCGAGCCCGTGCAGGCGCCGTCGCAGCAGCACTGCCGCAGTGATGGTCTGGATCGTGCCGGCGACCGAGAGCAGCAGGGCAAGCGCGACACCGATCCATTCGACGGGCACGAGCTCCCGGATGAGCAGTGCCCCGGTGACGTAGGTCACCGCCTGCACGACCTGGAACAGGAACGGTGTGCGGGTGTCATCGAGCGAGTAGAAGACGCGCTGCAGCACGAACAGCACGGTGAACGGCAGCATGCCGACGAGGAACGCGACGAGCACCGTCCCGAGTGCCTGCACCTCGAAGTAGTCGCGCCCGAACACTGCAGCGAACGGCCACGCGACCACGACGAGCGCCACGAAGGCGAAGACCATGATGAGCAGGATGGCGCGCAGCGCCGCCGACACGTCGGTGCGCAGCGCCCCGAGGTCGCCGTCGCGGGCGTGACCGCTCATCCGCGTGAAGTACGCGGTCGCGATGGATACCGTGAAGATCGAGTGCGGCAGCATGAAGATGAGCCAGCCGTACTTGAGCGCGCGTGATCGACGCGCCCCCGGTCGCGTTGGACGCGACGTTGGACTCGACGATGCCGGCGAGCTGGGTGACGAGCACCATGCCGAACAACCACGCCGCCGAGGCGCCGGCCCGGCCGAGCCCGGCGCCGCGCCACCGGAAGTCGGGCCGGAACCCGAGGTTCGCCCGCCTCCAGAAGAGCACGAGCACGAAGGCCTGCGCGGCGATGCCCAGGGTGGCGGAGCCCGCGAGCAGGGTCACCTGCGCGGTGGTCCAGCCCGCCGCATCCTCGTGCAGAGGGTCGCCGCCGAAGAGCGCGATGAAGACGACGATGCCGCTGATCGCGACGATGTTGTTGACAGCGGGCGCCCACGTGAACGGCCCGAACACGCCGCGCGCGTTGAGGATCTCGCCGAGCAGGCTGTACAGCGCGTAGAACAGCACCTGGGGCAGGCACCAGTACGCGAACGCGGTCGCGAGCGCGAACTGCGCGTCGCTGAAGCCCGGCTGCGTGCCACCGTCGTCGCCCTGCGCGTACAGCCGAACCAGCAGCGGCGCGCACAGCGTGACCACGACGGCGATGGCCACGAACGCGAGGCCGCCGAGCGTCACGACCTTGTTCACGAACCGCTGCCCGCCGTCGTCGTGGAGTCCGGCCCGCACGACCGCGGGCACGAGCACCGCACCGAGGAGGCCGCCCGCGACGATCGCGTACACGTTGTTGGGCAGCTGGTTGGCGAGCGCGAACGCGTCGGTGCTCGCTCCGGTGACGCCGAGCGCGAGCGCCAGCACGAACGCGCTGACGAACCCCAAAATCCGCGATACGAGCGTGCCCGCGCCGAGCACGACACTGGCTCGACCGACGGTGGATGCCGCGTCGGGCCCGTCGCCCGCCCGGTCAGTCACTCGCGGGCCCAGCCGCAGCCGCCGGGGGCGCCGCGGCCTTGCGGCGCCGCACGATGTTGCGCACGATGCCGCCGACGAAGAGCAGCACCACGCCGCTCGCGAGCACCACGAAGATCGGGGTCTCCCAGCCTGCGTTCACCACCACCTCGACGGACTTCGCGCCGCCGACGGGCACTCCAGTGGCGCTCGCGAGCGTCACCTCGATCTGCACGGTGCCGTTGCTCACCGCCTGCACCGGAATCAGGGCATTCGTCTGCGAGTTGGGCTCGATCGTCACCTCGACGCTGCGGTCTTCGATCGCGAGGATCGGGCGATCGGGGTCGACCGTGACGATCACCGTGATTGCCTGTGCGAGTCCGTTGACGATCGGAATGGGCAGTGTCTGCCGGTCGGCGAGCAGGTTGAGGCGGCTGGTCTCGCCGACCTGCACCAGCGTGGTCAGTTCGCTCGTCGCGGCGAGCTGGTCGGCGATTGCCGCAGGCCATCCGGACTGGCTGCTCTCCCACGATGTGGACAGCAGCGCGAGCAGAGCGAGACGTTCGGGACCGGTGATCGCGGCCGGGTCGTTGGCGATCGTGGCGAACCGCTCGACGTCGGCATCCGCCGCCAGCAGCAGGTTCGCCTGGGCGACGCGATCGGCGGGCTGCGGTGAGTCCACGACCACGGCGGAGTCTGGCTGGCTCGCGAGGGCGAGCGAGAGCGGGATGCTTGTGACCGCGGCATCCACCTCAAGCGAGTCGAGGGTCTCGGCAAGTCGCGTGGCTGAGATGGGCACGTCACGAGACAGCGTCGCGAAGACGGTGGCCTGCTCGCCGGGCTGGATGCTCGCGGCCGCGGCGATGGCATTCCTGAGGGCGGTCATCGCCTCGCCCCACTTCGCAGGGTCAGTGGTCGCGGCGGCGCGCAGCGCGTCTGACACCCCGGCGTCGCTCACGAGCACGGTCATGCCGCCGACCTCGGTGGTGGGGGTCGAACTCGGACCCCTCGTGAGATTGGACGACGACACGATCGCGGTCGTGTACTCGCTCGCGCCGATGGCCTGCAGGTCACCCGCGATCACCGTGCCCTCCCGCGGCCAAGCGAGCCCGGTCGTGCTGTACGACCAGGCGAGCAGATCGTCAACGTCGGGCAGGTCGGGACCGACCGGTTCGTCCGCGTCGGCGGTCGGTTCGGGGCTGGGGGTGCCGGTCGGCTCCTCGGGCGCGACGATCCCGGGATCCAGCGGGATCGACGTCGGCACGGGCAGCACTGCCGCGCCGGCCTGAGTCGCGAGCGTGAGGTCGAGGTCGCCGTAGCCGAGCGGGAAGATCTGGTTCGGGGCATCCTCGAGCCGTGTGAGCCAAGCGAGCGCACTCTCGGGCGCTGTGCTGCCGAGTGCGCGGATCGACGCGATGATCATCGGGTCGACGCCGATCGCGACCTGGCGGCCGTACACCGCGTCGAGCTGCTGGGTGAGCAGGCCGAGTGGGCGGGTGTACGCCTCGAGCGCGTCGGCGTCGATGAGCCCGATGGATGACGCTGGCACTGTGATCGGCACCGCGATCGCAAGCCGCACCGGCTGGCTCGGGTCGGCGGCCTCGGCCGGCGCGGATCCGGCGAACGGCAGGGCGACGGCGAGGCCGAGCACGAGGGCCAGCACGGCTCCAGCGCGACGGATCAGCACGTGCCGACTCGATCGTGGCGCTCGGCGGGCATGGGGTCGAGTCTATTCTTGCCATCATGGGGAGCGCCGCCGAAGGAGTGCAGCGACTCGGTGACCTCGCAGCATCCCGCGGGCGTGCGTCGGCTCGCCGAGGCGTTCGCCGCCGCCGGCAAGCAGCTCGCCCTCGTCGGCGGGCCGGTGCGCGACGCGTTCCTCGGCCGCGACGATCACCGACCTCGACTTCGCGACGAACGCGACGCCCGACGAGACCATCGCGATCGTGAAGCCCATCGCGCAGACGCACTGGGAGATCGGACGCGAGTTCGGCACGATCGGCGCCCGCATCGGCGGCGAGACCGTCGAGATCACCACGTATCGCGCCGACTCCTACGACGGCGTCACCCGCAAGCCGACGGTCGAGTTCGGCGACACGCTCGAGGGCGACCTTCATCGTCGCGACTTCACGGTCAACGCGATGGCGCTGCGGCTGCCCGAGAAGGTGCTCGTTGATCCGAACGGTGGCCTCGAAGACCTCATGGCCGGCATCCTGCGAACCCCGTCGCCCCCGGAGGTGTCATTCGGAGACGACCCGCTGCGGATGCTGCGCGCCGCCCGTTTCACGTCGCAACTGTCCACATCGGAACTGAGCTTCACCGTCGACGCCCCGACCGAGCAGGCCATGCGCGACCTCGCAGACCGACTGCCGATGGTGAGCGTCGAACGGATCAGCGACGAGCTCGCCAAGCTGCTGCGTGCGGACGACCCGGTGCCCGGCCTTCGCCTGCTCGTCGACACCGGGCTCGCCGCAGCTCGTGCTGCCAGAGCTGCCGGCGCTGCGGCTCGAGGTCGACGAGCACGCGCACCACAAGGACGTGTACGAGCACAGCCTCACCGTGCTGCGCCAGGCGATCGAGCTCGAGCGCTCGCGGCATCCCGGCGAGCCCCGGATCTCACGCTGCGGATCGCGGCGCTGCTGCACGACATCGGCAAGCCGGCGACGCGCAGGATCGAGGGTGGCGGCGTCGTCACCTTCCATCACCACGACGTGGTCGGGGCGAAGCTCGCGAGCAAGCGACTGAAGGCGCTGCGGTTCGACAATGACACGGTGGCATCCGTTGCGCGGCTCATCGAGCTGCACCTGCGGTTCTTCGGCTACGCCGACGGCGTGTGGACCGATTCGGCGGTGCGCCGCTATGTGCGGGATGCCGGGGACGAGCTCGAGCGCCTGCACATCCTCACCAGGGCCGACGTGACCACCCGCAACGTGCGCAAGGCCGACCGGCTGTCGTTCGCGTACGACGACCTCGAACAGCGGATCGCGGACATCCAGGAGGCGGAGGGGCTCGCCGCGGTGCGACCCGACCTCGACGGCGAGGCGATCATGCGCATCCTCGACCTCAAGCCCGGCCGCGAGGTCGGTGAGGCCTACCGCTTCCTGCTCGAGCTGCGGCTCGACGAGGGCCCGCTCGGCGAGGATGTCGCGGAGCAGCGTCTGCGGGAGTGGTGGCGCGCGCGCGCAACGCCGTAGGCAAGGCGCTCGCGTGGCGGTTTCGGCGGCCAGGCCCTATGCTGTACAGGTTGTCCACGCTCGGCTGGTCCAAGCAGTGGACGACCGTCAACACCCTCCTGTTGCAGATCGTCTGCAACCGTTCAAGTCCGAAGGAGGTGGGTTTGTGACGCACCAGTACGAACTCATGGTGATCCTCGATCCAGAGATCGATGAGCGCACCGTGGCACCCAGCCTGGACAAGTTCCTCAACGTCATCCGCAACGATGGCGGCTCGATCGACAACATCGACATCTGGGGACGTCGTCGCCTGGCCTACGAGATCAACAAGAAGACCGAGGGCATCTACGCCGTCGTCAACTTCACCGCGAACTCCGACGCCACCGTCGAGCTCGACCGCCAGCTGAAGCTCAGCGAGGCCGTCATGCGCACGAAGGTGCTCCGCGCCGAAGAGGCGCATCGCCCAGGTCGCGGCCGCCAAGAAGCTCGCCGACGAGAAGGCCGCGCGCAAGCCCGCAGCCAAGACCGCCGACGCACCGAAGGCCGACGCCCCCGTCGCCGACGCGAAGCCCGCCGCTGCGAAGCCGGCCAAGGCCGACGCGGTTGCCGAGGATGCTCCGGTCGAGGCAGCCGCCGAGGCTGCCGCTGAGAAGCCCGCCCCGAAGAAGCCCGCAGCGAAGGCCGCCAAGGCTGACGCCGAGCCCGCAGTAGCGGCAGCGGAGTAGCTCATGGCCGGCGAGACGATCATCACCGTCGTGGGCAACCTCACGAGCGACCCGGAGCTGCGCTACACGCAGAACGGGCTGGCCGTCGCGAACTTCACCATCGCATCCACGCCTCGCAACTTCGACCGCGCGACGAACGACTGGAAGGACGGCGAAGCGCTGTTCCTCCGCGCCTCCGTTTGGCGCGAGTTCGCCGAGCACGTCGCAGGTTCGCTGACGAAGGGCTCCCGTGTCATCGCGACCGGTCGCCTCAAGCAGCGCTCCTACGAGACGAAGGAAGGCGAGAAGCGCACGTCGATCGAGCTCGAGGTCGACGAGATCGGCCCCAGCCTGCGCTACGCAACCGCACAGGTGACGCGAGCCGCGTCATCCCGTGACGGTGGCGGCGCGTCCGGTGGCGGACGTCCGCAGGTTGCCGAGGAGCCGTGGGCCGCAGCAGCGCCCGCAGCCGCCGATGGCGACGTGTGGAACACGCCCGGCAGCTACAACGACGAGACGCCGTTCTAACCCTTCGAGACGGGCGCTGACGCGCCCTCCTCAGGGGAGCCGGCAAAGACTTCAGAAAAGGAAACAAGACCAATGGCAGGAAAGAGCCGCGGCGACAGCCGCAAGCCGATCCGCAAGGGCAAGGACGGCAAGAACGCCGCACCAGCCAAGGCGATCCGCGTTGGCGTCATCGACTACAAGGATGTCGCGACGCTCCGCAAGTTCATCTCCGAGCGCGGCAAGATCCGCGCTCGCCGTATCACCGGTGTCTCCGTGCAGGAGCAGCGCCTCATCGCGACCGCCGTCAAGAACGCGCGCGAGATGGCCCTGCTGCCGTACGCGGGCTCGGGCCGCTAAGGGGCACGACCATGACGAAACTCATCCTCACGCACGAGGTCACCGGCCTCGGCACGCCCGGTGACGTCATCGACGTCAAGAACGGCTACGCGCGCAACTACCTCATCCCGCAGAACCTCGCCGTGGCGTGGACCCGCGGTGGCGAGAAGCAGATCGAGTCGATCAAGGCCGCGCGCTCCGCTCGCGAGCACGCGACCCTCGAAGAGGCGCAGGATCTCAAGGCGCGCCTGCAGGCCACGACGGTCAAGCTGACCGTCAAGGCCGGCGCCGAGGGCCGCCTGTTCGGTTCGGTGAAGACCACCGACGTGGCGGACGCCGTTGCAGCCGCCGGCCTCGGCCAGATCGACAAGCGCAAGATCGAGATCACCTCGGCCATCAAGACGATCGGTGAGCACGAGGCGACCGTTCGCCTTCGTGATGACCTCGTCGCGACGATCACCCTCCAGGTGGTTGCGGCCAAGTAGCCACACGTTCATCGACGAAGGCGACGGGCTTTGGCTCGTCGCCTTCGCCGTTTCTGCCGCAAAGTCAAGAGCGCGCGAGGGTATTTGTACACATGTTGGGGACCAAAATCGGCAACCCTCAACCCGCACTCTAAACATGTTTCTACACACATGGCATGAAACTGGAAAGTGCTGGTCAAGCGCCTTATCCGAACTGAAATGCGTGAGTTGTGCACAGCTGGTTCCACAGCTTGCCCACACCGCGCGCGGCGTTTCGCGCATGTTGCACACAGCGCCATCCACAGGGCCGGTTGAGTGCGTGTTGCACGGCTCCTATGGTTGGGCAGTCCCTCTCGCCGGAGCCCTGGTCCGAGCGGTCGGGGCTTCATCGGAGTGTCGGGGCCCGGCGGTAGAACTGGGGCGTACGGTCGTGGCACCGAAGGTCACGAGACACAAGCGCGTACACCGAAGATCGAGGGGACGAGATGTCCATTGCCCACTTGGGACTGGCTGAGGATCAGCGCCAGTCCGGTGAGCCCGGATCATCCCGCGGCGAACGCACGCCACCGCACGACCTGCTCGCGGAGCAGAGCACGATCGGCGGCATGCTGCTGAGCAAGGATGCCGTCGCCGACGTCATCGAGGTGCTTCGCGGCATCGACTTCTACATCCCGAAGCACGAGCTCATCTTCGAGGCGGTGCTCAACCTCTACTCCCACGGCGAGCCGACCGACGTGATCGCGGTCGCCGACGAGCTCACCAAGACCGGCGAGCTCACCCGCGCCGGCGGCGCCGAGTACCTGCACACGCTCACCGCGCTCGTGCCCACCGCGGCGAACGCGGGCTACTACGCGTCGATCGTCGCCGAGAAGGCCGTGCTGCGCCGCCTCGTCGAGGCCGGCACCCGCATCGTGCAGATGGGCTACGCGAGCGAGGGCGAGGTCGAGGACCTCGTCAACAACGCGCAGGCCGAGATCTACGCGGTCACCGGTGGTGACGACAAGGAGGACTTCGTTCCCCTGACCGAGGCCGTCACCGTCGCGATCGACGAGATCGAGGCCGCCCGCGGCCGCGACGGCAGCATGATCGGCGTGCCGACCGGGTTCGCAGACCTGGATGAGCTGACGAACGGTCTGCACCCGGGCCAGCTCATCATCCTCGCCGCACGTCCCGCGCTCGGTAAGTCGACCCTCGGTCTCGACTTCGCCCGAGCCGCCGCGATCAAGCACGACATGCCGACGATCATCTTCTCCCTCGAAATGGGACGCAGTGAGATCGCGATGCGTCTGCTGTCGGCCGAGGCATCCGTGCCCCTGCAGCACATGCGCAAGGGCACCGTGCACACCAACGACTGGACCACGATCGCCTCGACCCGCGGTCGCATCAACGATGCGCCGCTCTACATCGACGACAGCCCGAACATGACGCTGGTCGAGATCCGAGCGAAGTGCCGCAGGCTCAACCAGCGCGTCGGACTCAAGATGGTGATCGTCGACTACCTGCAGCTCATGACCAGCGGCAAGAAGGTCGAGTCGCGCCAGCAGGAGGTCAGCGAGTTCTCGCGAGCGCTCAAGCTGCTCGCAAAGGAACTCGGGGTGCCGGTCGTCGCGATCTCACAGCTCAACCGTGGACCCGAGCAGCGCGCCGACAAGAAGCCCGCGCTCAGCGACCTGCGCGAGTCGGGCTCGCTCGAGCAGGATGCCGACATGGTGATCCTGCTGCACCGCGAATCCGCCTACGAGGCCGAGAACCCGCGCGCGGGCGAGGCCGACCTCATCATCGCCAAGCACCGCAACGGCCCGACCCGCACGATCACCGTCGGGTTCCACGGTCACTTCTCGCGGTTCGTGGATCTGCCGCCGGGCACGTAGGCCTGCCGGACGTCGCTCGAAGTTGGCGGGGGGTCGCGCGGACTCCGTGCTTGCACGAGATACTTGGCGCATGTCCTCCTCAATCGAACGCCGCTCAAATCCGGCAGCCTGGGCCGCCTTCTGGTTCGCGCTGGCCGGTCTCGTGCTCATGCCCATCCCGCTGTTCATCGGGCTGATCCTTGGCGGCGGCCTCTCGGTCGTCGCCGCCATCCTCGCCGTGATCGCGCTCCTCAAGGGGCTCGCGCGCAGCGGCAAGGGCATCGCGCCCGTCGTGTTCGCCGCGATCTTCATCGCGCTCACGTGGGGCGGCATCTCGGTCGGGGGCGGCACCATCTGGTAGGGAAATAGACTGGCACCCGTGTCCTGGTACCTCCCGCTGCTCCGCGCCGTGCCAGCGCTGATTCTCGCCGGCGTCATCACGTTCACCCCGGATCACTCCTCCCCGCTCGGCCTCATCGCCCTGGGCGCCTACGGGATTGTCGCGGGCGCGGTCGTTGCGTGGGGCGGCGTGCGGAGCCAGGGTGTTGAGCGGGCCGTGCTGGTGGCGCAGGGCGGCATCCTCGCGGTGGTCGGCCTCATCGCGCTCGTGTTCAACGGCGGTGGGCTGCCGTTCCTCATCTTCCTGCTGTCGTCGGGGGCGGCCATCACTGGCTTCCTCGAGCTCTACCTCGGCCTGCGCGGTGGACCGCTTCGGCGCGACCGGCGTGTTCGTCGGGGGCGTGACCGCGCTACTTGCGATCGGCGTGCTGATCGTGCCGCCGGGGCTCGAGCAGACCACGACCGGGGTTGATGGGCCGACCGGTGTGCTCACCGCATCCACGATCGTGGTGGGGCTGCTCGGCGCGTACCTTGCGGTGATCGGGGTGTACCTCGTGATTGCCGGGCTGTCGATGAAGTGGGCGGCTGCGCCATCCACGACTCCTGCTGCGGACGCGCCGTGACGACACCGGACCGACGGGCGAGGATGCGTCCACTCGAGCTGCTCGTCATCTCAGCCGTGCTCGCCGTGTTCACCGGTGTGGTGGTGCTCATCTCGAGTCACGAGGTCGAGGTGGCGCTCATCGCGCTCGGTGGAACCTTCATCGTGTCGGTCGTGGTGTTCGCGATGATCGCGCTGGCGATGAGCCCGCCGGACGACGGCACCTCGCCGCCCCCCAGCGGCGACGCGCACTGAGTTCAGAGTCGGCCGCCGCTGATCACCTGAACGCGTACGTCGCGTTCGTCAGGCTGGCTTGAGGTGATCGACGAGCTCGTCGGCGAGGCCCGTGTAGGTCGCCGGGGTGAGCGCGAGCAGGCGCTGCTTCGCCTCGGCGCCGATGTCGAGGCCCTCGATGAACTCGGCGAGCTCGGGCCCGCCGACGCGGCGGCCGCGGGTGAGGTCTTTGAGCACGGCGTACGGGTCGGCGATGGATGACCGGCCTGCCGTGACCTCGGCGCGGATCACCGTCTGGATCGCCTCGCCGAGCACCTCCCAGTTGCCGTCGAGGTCGGACAGCGTGCGCTCGCGGTCGAGGTCGATCTCGCGCAGCCCCCGCTCGATGTTGTCGAGCGCGAGCACCGAGTGACCGAGCGCGACGCCGATGTTGCGCTGGCTCGACGAGTCGGTGAGGTCGCGCTGCAGCCGGCTGGTGACCAGGGTCTGCGCGAGCGAGTCGAGCAGCGCGCTCGAGAGCTCGAGGTTGGACTCGGCGTTCTCGAACCTGATCGGGTTGATCTTGTGGGGCATCGTGGATGACCCGGTCGCACCCTCCTGCGGAATCTGCCGGAAGTACCCCATCGAGATGTAGGCCCACACATCGGTGCACAGGTTGTGCAGCACCCGGTTCGCGTGCGCGATGGACTGGTAGAGCTCCGCCTGCCAGTCGTGCGACTCGATCTGGGTCGTGAGCGGGTTCCAGGTGAGCCCGAGCGACGTCACGAACTCGTGCGAGATCGCGGGCCAGTCCTGGCGTCGGATCCGCGACGACGTGCGCGCCGAACGTGCCGGTCGCTCCGCTGAACTTGCCGAGGATCTCGACGGCGGTGATGCGCGCGGCGATGCGCTCCAGCCGGTGCGCGAACACCGCGAACTCCTTGCCGACGGTGGTCGGGGTGGCGGGCTGGCCGTGGGTGTGCGCGAGCATCGGGTCGGCGCGGTGTGTCTCGGCACGGGCGGCCAGCGCATCGATGACGGCGCGGAGTTTCGGCATCCACACGTCTCGAACCGCCGCCTGCACGGTGAGGGCGTACGCGAGGTTGTTGATGTCCTCGCTCGTGCAGGCGAAGTGGGTGAGCTCGGCGATCTGGGTGAGGCCGAGCTCGGCGAGCTTCGCGCGCACGAGGTACTCGACCGCCTTGACGTCGTGGCGGGTGGTGGCCTCGAGCCGCGCGAGCTCGTCGATCTCTGCCTGGCCGAAGTCGGTGGCGAACGCGCGGAGCGCTCGCTCGCTCTCGTGGTCGAGCTTCGTCGAGCCGAACAGCTCGCGGTCGGTGAGGTAGAGCAGCCACTCCACCTCGATGCGCACGCGTGCGCGATTGAGGCCAGCCTCGGAGAGGTGGTCGCCGAGCGCCGTCACGACGGGCTGGTAGCGGCCGTCGAGCGGGCTGAGCGGCTGCGGAGGCATGGGGGTCATCGGGCTCCCTGTCGGACGCCGGGCATGATCTGGCGGAACAGCGCGACGCACGCCTGCTCGATCATGCCGAGCACCTGGTCGAACATCGCGGCGTCGGAGTAGTACGGGTCTGGCACGTCGTGCATCGAGCGGCCTGCGCGTTGTCGAAGCTCAGCAGCGACTGCACCTTCGAGCGATCCTGCTCGGTGGATGCCCAAGCCTTCAGGATGCGCTCCTGGCTGCGGTCGAACACGACGACGAGGTCGAGCTTCTCGAACCAGGTCGGGTCGAACTGGCGCGCGCGATGGCCCGAACCGTTGTAGCCGTGACCCTCGAGCGCGGTGAGCGTGCGCTCGTCCGACGGCTCGCCGACGTGCCAGTCGCCGGTGCCCGCGGAGATGCACGGCGATCGCGTGCTCGAGCCCGGCGCCCTTGACGAGCTGCTTGAAGATCGTCTCCGCCATGGGTGAGCGGCAGATGTTGCCCGTGCACACGAAGCAGATGCGGAAGAGCGCCGACTCGTCGAAGGTCCGCTCGAAGCTCACGGTCCATTGTCCCGCAGTTCTCCCTCCCACGTCAGCCGAGATCGAGTTGCCGCACCGAATCAGCTGCTCGAGACGTGCAGGGTGCTCAGCACCGCGACCATCGACGCATGGACCCCGAGCAGCTCGCACGCCTCGTCGCCGCCCTCGAGGCGCAGCACCGACGGCTCGCGGGCATCCGATCGCGATGGGATGTCGCACGCCGCATCGCCCCCGGACAGTCCACGTTCTGGACCGGCCCCGCCCGCGCCGGCTACGAGGCGGGTGTCGCACTCGCCCACGGGCAGGCGCGGATCGCGACGGATGCCATGGCCTCTGCCCTCAGCCACACCCGCGGCGCGATCGACTCGGTGCGTGCCTGATGAGCGACGACCGCACACCCACCCGACGCCGCACCCGGATCCGTCGGCGGTGCTCACGATCTCACCGTGGAACTCGGTCGCGGTCGCCTCCGCCGAACTGTTCGAGCACGCCGGCGTGCACGAGAGTGTCGCGGCCCTTGCCGATGAGCTCGTCGCCGAGCTGCGTCGCATCGACGCTCTCGTGGCGGAGTCGGCCATGCTTGCGGCCGACACGCACCACGGCGTGCTCGCCGAGCGCGAGATCGAGCGATCGATCATCGAGCTCGAGCGCACGGCTCTCGTCTGCCGCACGCTCGCGACCGCACTGCGCAGCGCCGCCGATCGGCTACGGCCTGGCCGAGCAGACCAGCGAGCGGTTGTGGCTGGGGTTCACCGATCTCGTGGCCTACGGCGCCGGGGCCTTCGCTCGGTTCACGCTGCCCGCGTGGATCGTTCCGGCACTCGCGACAGCGGGTGGCCTTGCGGCGGGCAACGCCATCATGGGCGCGCTGGGGCTCGACGACGAGATGGGCGAGTTCTGGCAGCGCCTGGGGATCGCGGCGAATCCGCTGTACACGAACGAGACCACGGTCGACGGCATGCGCACGGCGGCGATGGGAGCCGACGACTTCGTGGCGGGCTTCCTCGGAATCCCCTACGGGCTGCAGTCGGCGCTCGGAGACTCGGGGCTCGGACTGGTCGGTCTCGCAACGTCCGCCGGGCTGCTGCGAGGTGCGAGCACGACCTTCGGCACGCCCGAGTCGGCCCCCGTCCGTGCGGGCGGATCGAGCGCAGCCGATCGCCGCAGCGCCGGCCTCGATCACCGAGCTGGCCGAGCGCATCCCGCGCACCGACGAGAACGGCGGCCGCCAGATCGTCATCGAGCAGTACACGATGCCCGACGGCTCCTCGCGCGCCGTGGTGCTGCTCGCCGGCACGGTCGACTTCACGATCGGCAGCGACCAGCCGTGGGACATGGGCGGCAACTTCTCATCCGTGGCGGGGCTCGACAGCAGTGCCACGATGGCCATCGACGAGGCGATGCGACAGGCGGGGGTGGATGCCGCGACGCCCGTGCAGCTCGTCGGCTTCTCGCAGGGCGGCGCCCACGCCGCCGCCATCGCGATCGGCGGGGACTACAACGTGCAGTCCGTGGTCACGTTCGGTGCACCGAACGGCCAGCTGCAGTTCCCGGAGTCGATCCCGGTGCTCGCGGTGCGGCATCCCGACGACCTCGTTGCGTCGGGGCTCGGCGGCAACGAACGGCACCAGCCGAATGTCTTCGAAGTGAGCAACACGGCATTCGCGGGTCAGGTCGTGCCCACCGACAAACCTGCGCCCGCCCACCAGTTCGACTCCTACGTTCGCACTGCTGAGCTGATGGATGCCGCCGGCAGCCCAGAACTCCACGCCGCGATGAACGAGATGCTCGGGTTCGCCGCCGGCGCCGTGGACGGCACGTCGACGAGCTACCTCGCGGCGCGCTCGACCGAGTGAGCGCCGGCTCGAAGGGCGCTAGCTGCGGCGGTCCTTGATCAGCGGGCGCAGCAGGATGCCGATCAGCCAGCTGATCAGACCGAGCACGAGCGCACCGAGCACGCCCCACCAGAAGCCGTCGACGGTGAGTCCGAACCCGATGAGGCTCGAGATCCACGCGACGAGCAGCAGCAGCAGCCCGTTCACGATGAGCGCGATCAGGCCGAGGGTCAGCACATAGAGCGGGAAGGCGACGATACGGATCAGGTTGCCGATCACGCCGTTGACGATCCCGAAGATCGCGGCGAGCAGCAGGAAGGTGAGCACGAGCTCGAGTGTGCCGCCCGGCGCGAACGGAACGACCTTGACGCCGGTGACGATGATCGTGGTCAGCCACAGGGCGACCGCGTTGATGAGGAGCCGCACGATGAGTCTCATGGGTTCACTCTGCCCAACTGGGAGGGTGGCCGCAACCGGCACTCGAACGGGCGCTCCCGCCCTGACCCTCACTCGGGGGGCGTGCCATAGTGGTGCCGTGAATGACGAGCGCCTTCGCACCCGCGCCACGACCGCGGACCGCGGCCGGTTCGCCGGTCGCCGTGACGCGCTCGCCGTGCTCTCGGGGCTGCTCGATCCGCTTGCCTCGGCGCGCATCCTGGTCGTCCATGGGCCGGGCGGGATCGGCAAGAGTGCACTGCTTCGTGAAGCCCAGCGCCTCGCCGAGCTGGCCGGAAGACCCGTGCTCACGTTCGACGGTCGTTCACTCGCCTCCGCCCTGAGCGACCTCCAAGGGGCACTGACTCCGCCGACGGGCGCTCAAGCGCCCCTGATCATCATCGACGAGGTCGAGTTCCTGGGTGCGAACATCGTCGCCGTGCGCGAGGTGCTGCTCAACGTGCTCCCCGCTGATGCGCGAATCATCGTTGCGGGTCGCCAGCGCCCAGACCGCTCCTGGCTGGCCGGGATGCTCGAGGGGATGACCCTCGACCTCGCCCTCCGACCGCTCAATGATGCGGAGTCGCGCGAGCTGCTTGCTCGACGGGGTGTGCTGGACCACGAGCGTCAGGACGCCATCTTGGCCTGGGCAGCCGGATCTCCCCTCGCCCTCACCCTCGCCGCCACGACCCGCATGAACTCGCCAACGGTCGACGACGTGGGTGAGCGCCTCATCGAGTTCCTCGCCGGCACCGAGATCGATGGGGTTGACTCCGAAGTGCTCGAGGTCGCCGCGCTGTCCTGGGCTGTGGATGCTCGGCTCCTGGCCTCCGCGCTGCCCGGCCGGAGCACTCGAGGGAGCCTCGCCGACCTGCTGACGCTGTCCATCGTTGAACAACTCGGGCATCGTGCTGTGCTCCACCCCCTGGTTGGACAGGCGCTCGCGGCTCGGCTGCGCGTCGAGCGTCCGCAGCACTACCGCGCCCTCCGTGCTCGCATCGCGGCTCACCTGAAAGGGAGGGCGCTGCAGGGCGACCCGCAGGGTCTGCTCGAACTCACGAACCTGATCGAGGATCCTGCGGTTCGGGTCGGTGCAGGGTTGCACGCAAGCCGCACCCACTCCGCAGCAGGAGTCAGGCGCAGTGATGTCACGGGCTTGGCCATCGAGGCGACCGCTGGCCCGTGGTGGCGGGAGCTGCAGCGCTGGATCGACAAGGTCCCCGAGTTCACGACGAAGGTGCGCCGCACCGATGGCAGCCTCGCGGGCATCGCGATGTTCGTGCCCGGCGACCAACTGCCGGACGGCATGGAGAACGACCCCGCCGTCCGACCGGTTCTCGAGCACATGGCCGCGAACGACATCGACCCCGCCCGCACGCTGATCGGTATCGCCCCGCACACGGCGGAGCCCGGCGATCCCGAGTTGATCGAGATCGTGCGCGTCTCGAACGCGATCATCGTCACCCGCACGGGCATCGTCAATCCGCGATACCTCTACGGCATCTTCTGGACGGACCCCACCACTCCGACCCAGTTCCTCGCGTCGATGGGATACGAACGGGTGGATTCCCTGGCCCGCGAGCTGGACCGCCGACCACTCGAGACCTGGCTCGCCGACTTCGGTGTCGGAGGACTCATCGGACTCATCGACTCAATGGTGGCCGCGGAGAACGGCATCACGGTCGGGCTTTCGGATGAGGATTTGATCGGGGCGCTTCGCGACTACCGCGACGATGCCGCCATGGCGCTGCGCGACCCTGCGGGGAACCCTGAGGCGTCCCGGGAGCGGGTGAGGGATGCGATCGCGGCATCGTTCGACGACGGGGCGCACGACCAGCGGCTGAAACGCGCTCTCGAGTTGGCGCACCTCGGTCCCGCGCTGGGCGAGGCCGACATCCTCACCCGCCTGCACCTGAGCCGGGCCACGTACTACCGTCACCTGCGTGAGGCACGGCAGCGCCTCGTGGGCCGAGGTTGAGACTGGCGCGAGACTGACAGCCGGCGTCACGCTCCTCTAGCGTCGAATCATCCTCGGATGCGCTCGCGCGCGCCGGCAGATACTCGACGAGAGGAGCACCGTGTCCCGCATCACCCGTGCTGCAGTGAATGTCCTTGCCGTTGCGGCTGTCAGCGCAGGGATGCTCACCCTTGGCTCCATCCCTGCTCTGGCCACCTACACCGCGCCAGGCACGATGACCTTCTCGGCCGTTGCCGGCACCTACGAGGGTGACGGCGCCGCCATGGGCGGATTCTGCCCCGCGGTCACCGACACGGTCGTCATCACCTCGGTGCCGTCGGCAGGCGTCACGATCCCAGCGATCAACTATCTCGGCGCAGGCGGCGGCGACCCGGCCGACGAGGGCCGGTTCGAGACGATCGGCTCGTACACAGTCGATACCGAACTGGTCGCTCCCGGCAGCGACATCACGTTCACGGCATCCTGCGTCGACACCGGCACCGACCCGGACACGGTCGCGGCGACGGCGTCTGACACCGTCACGACGTTCACGACCGGCGCGACAATCGCGGCACCCTCGACGGTCATCATCGGAGACAACCTGGTGGTGAGCGGCAACTGCGGCGATGTCGACGCCGGGTATGTCGCGTTCCTGGTCGAGAAGGCGAATGGGGACGACGTCTACTTCGAGGGACTGACTCCCGCGGCGGACGGCTCGTGGAGCGCATCGTTCCCCAGCAACACGCTTGGAGCCGGCGATGGCCCCGCGGTCGTCGGTGACACCCTGTTCGTCTCGGCGGGCTGCCGCGACGCTGTCGACACCCAGCAGTACTACTCCTATCGCTACGCGGAGGTGCTCGTGATCGCCCGCCCGCTCGCGGCGACCGGACTGGACGCAACGCTCCCGCTGGCCATCGGGGGCTCGCTCCTGCTCGCTGGTCTCGCAGGCGTCGTGATCTCGCGCCGCCGCCCGGCCTGAGCGGCCGGCTCGCCTCTCGACGAGCGACCAGCGGCCACGCCCTAGGCTGATCGCGTGAGCAGCCCACACGCGGACGGCCCCCAGGTGCGGCTGCGCCCAGAGATCGCCTCGATGGTGCCGTATCGGCAGGGGCGATCCGCGGCCGAGGACGCGTTCAAGCTGTCGTCGAACGAGAATCCGTTCCCACCGCTGCCTGAGGTGCTCGCCGCCATCACCGAGGCGAGCATCAACCGCTACCCGGAGGGCTCCGCGGCGATCCTGCGCGCCCGGATCGCGGAGCGCTTCGGCGTCTCGGCCGAGCAGGTGCAGGTCGGCGCGGGCTCGGTCTCCGTGCTTGCGCAACTCATCCAGGCGGCGAGTGGGCCCGGCGATGAGGTGGTCTATGCGTGGCGCAGCTTCGAGGCCTACCCGCTGCTGGTCGCGACCGCCGGTTCGACGGCGGTCGAGGTTCCCCTCACCGCGGGCGCGCGGCACGACCTCCCCGCGATGGTTGCGGCGATCACCGAGCGCACGCGCGTTGTGATCGTCTGCAGCCCGAACAACCCGACCAGCACGATCGTCACGCGCGACGAATTCGACGCGTTCCTCGCGGCGGTGCCGCCGACCGTGCTCGTCGTGCTCGATCTCGCCTACCTCGAATTCGTGGATGACCCGGCCGCCGTCACCGGCGAGGGCCTGCTCGCGGCGCATCCCAACCTCGTACTGCTGCGCACCTTCTCGAAGGCCTACGGACTCGCGGGCCTGCGCATCGGCTACGCGATCGGCGCCGAGTACCTGATGGATGCTGCGCGGGCCGTCGCCATCCCACTCTCGGTCACCGAACCCGCGCAACGCGCGGCCGTCGTGAGCCTTGAGCACGAAGCGCAGCTCATGACCCGGGTTGCGAAGCTCAACGAGCTGCGTGCGGAGATCGTGGCCGGTCTCGAAGCCCAGGGCTGGCAGGTGCCGCCGCCACAGGGCAACTTCGTCTGGCTGAGCATCGGCGAACCGACGCTCGCGGCCGCCGACGTGCTCGCGAAGCACGGGATCGTGGCGCGCGCGCTCGGTGACGGGGTGCGGGTGAGCGTCGGTGAGCGCGAGTCTGTGGACAAACTCCTCAGTGCGACGGCGGAGCTTGTAGAGATGCGACCAACGGGCATCCAGCGGGAACGTTAGATTAGATCAATGCCCACCACCGCCGAGACGGTCCAGCTGCTCTCCCCGGAGGGGACCCTCGTCGCCGACTCCGGCGCCGAGGAGTACCAGCCGTACATCGACGAACTCAGCGATGGGATGCTGCAGGACTTCCACCGCAACATGGTCGTCACGCGCGCCTTCGACATCGAGGCGGCGAACCTCCAGCGGCAGGGCCAGCTCGGCCTCTGGGTGCCGAGCCTCGGCCAGGAGGCCGCGCAGGTCGGATCCGCCTTCGCGAGCCGCCCGCAGGACACGATCTTCCCGGCCTACCGGGAGCACGCGATCGCGCGCATCCGCGGCGTCGACCCGATCGCGATCATCAAGCTGTTCCGCGGACTCACCCACGGTGGCTGGAACCCGGCCGAGACCAACAACTTCCACATCTACACGCTCGTGATCGGCTCGCAGGCGCTGCACGCCACCGGCTACGCGATGGGCGTGCAGTTCGACTCGGCACCGGTCGGCGACCCCGACGAAAGACGAAGCGGTCATCGTGTACTTCGGCGACGGAGCGATGAGCCAGGGGGATGTCAGCGAGGCCTTCGTGTTCGCCGCGAGCTATCAGACCCCGCAGGTGTTCTTCCTGCAGAACAACCACTGGGCGATCTCGGTGCCGGTCGAGCGCCAGTCGCGCACGCCGCTCGTGCACCGTTCGGGCGGATTCGGCATCCCTGGGGTGCAGGTCGACGGCAACGACGTGCTCGCGAGCTACGCCGTCTCGCGCAAGGCGCTCGAGTCGGCGCGGTCAGGCGGCGGTCCGCAGTTCATCGAAGCGCTCACCTACCGGATGGGCGCCCACACCTCATCGGACGACCCGACCCGCTACCGCGACCCCGCCGAGCACACCGCCTGGCTCGCGAAGGATCCGATCACCCGGTTCGAGACCTACCTGCGCTCGCTCGGCGAGGGCGACGCCTTCTTCGAGGATGTCGCGGCCGAGGGCGCTGACCTCGCCAGCGACATCCGCCGACGCACCTACGAGCTCGAGAGCCCGCCCACCGACACGATCTTCGACTACGTCTACACCGACGACCACGCCGTGCTGGCTGCGCAGAAGCAGTGGCTCGCCGACTACGAGGCGGGGTACGACGCATGACCGCGGCATCCACCATCGAATCGATGTCGATGGCGAAGGCGATCAATGCGGGCCTGCGCGCCGCGATGACCGACAACCCCAAAGTGCTGCTGATGGGTGAGGACATCGGGCGCCTCGGCGGTGTGTTCCGGGTGACCGAGCACCTGCAGGAGGAGTTCGGCGAGCAGCGCGTGCTCGACACCCCGCTCGCGGAATCCGGCATCATCGGCTCCGCAATCGGGCTCGCGATGCGCGGCTACCGGCCGGTGTGCGAGATCCAGTTCGACGGCTTCATCTTCCCGGGCTTCGACCAGATCACATCGCAGCTCGCGAAGATGGGGAACCGGCACGAGGGCGCCATGCCGATGCCCGTCGTCATCCGGGTGCCGTACGGCGGGCACATCGGCGCGGTCGAGCACCACCAGGAGAGCCCCGAGGCCTACTTCGCCCACACCCCCGGACTGCGACTGATCACCCCGAGCACCCCGCACGACGCGTACTGGATGATCCAGGATGCGATCACCTCGAACGACCCCGTGATGTTCTTCGAGCCCAAGAGCCGCTACTGGCCGAAGGGCGACGTCGACACCAGCAATCGCGGCATCGGAACGCACACCAGCCAGGTCGTGCGCGAAGGCACCGAGATCACGCTGCTCGGCTACGGCCCGATGGTCAACGTGCTGCTGCAGGCCGCAGAGCTCGCCGCCGAGGAGGGAACGAGTGCCGAGGTCATCGACCTGCGCAGCTTGAGCCCCATCGACTACGCGCCGATCATCGCGTCGGTGCAGAAGACCGGCCGGCTCGTGATCGCACAGGAGGCGCCCGGCTTCGTCTCCATCGGATCCGAGATCGCCGCCACCGTCACCGAGCGCGCGTTCTACTCCCTCGAAGCCCCAGTGCTGCGCGTGGCGGGCTTCGACGCACCGTTCCCGCCCGCCAAACTCGAAACCACCTTCCTCCCCGACGCCGATCGCGTGCTCGAGGCCGTCGACCGGGCCATGGCCTACTAGGAGCGTTCACATGACGAACTCCGAATTCGAACTGCCGGACGTCGGCGAAGGACTCACCGAGGCCGAGATCGTGTCGTGGAAGGTCAAACCCGGCGACACGGTCGAGATCAACCAGGTGATCGTCGAGATCGAGACCGCCAAGTCGCTCGTCGAACTGCCGTCGCCGTTCGCCGGAACGGTCAGCGCCCTACTCGTCGAAGAAGGTCAGACCGTCGAGGTCGGAACGCCGATCATCACTGTTGATTCGACCGGAGCAGGTGGCGGCGGCGCCGTCGATCATCCCGCCCACGCGGAACCGGCGGTGGATGCCGCCGCAGAGGCGCTCGCCGAGCAGGCGGCACGCACGGCGGCCGAGGGTCCCGGTGCAGGAGCTGCCGGCCCGTACGGGGGCGGGGAACCCACGGCTGCCGCTGGCTCCGCGACCGCGGGCGCGGAGAAGTCGGGGTCCGTGCTCGTGGGGTACGGCACGAAGGGACACGGTGTGACCCGCCGCCGACGTGGCCCCGGCGGCGCGGCCGCGGGCGACGTCGCGGGCGCAGCTGCGGGGGCGGGGGCCGCGGGTGAAGGCCCGGCGCAGGCGGCTCGGCCGACATCGGTGCCGGCGGCAGCGGCATCCACCATCATTGCGAAGCCGCCGATCAGGAAGCTCGCGAAAGACCTCGGCGTCGATCTCGCCACCGTGATCGCTACCGGGCTCGCGGGGGAGATCACCCGCGACGATGTGATTCGGCAGGCGTCGCAGGCGTCGGTGTTCCGCAACATCCAGACGCCGGAGTGGGGCGACCAGCGCGAGGAGCGCATTCCCGGTCAAGGGCGTGCGCAAGGCGATCGCGACGGCGATGGTCTCCAGCGCGTTCACCGCGCCGCACGTGAGCGTGTTCGTCGACGTCGACGCGACCCGCACGATGGAGTTCGTCAAGCGGCTGAAGAACTCGCCCGACTTCGCCGGCGTGCGGGTGAGCCCGCTGCTCATCATGGCCAAGGCGCTGATCTGGGCCGTGCGCCGCAACCCGACCGTGAACTCGGCGTGGACGGACAAGGAGATCATCGTCCACCACTTCGTGAACCTCGGCATCGCGGCCGCGACGCCGCGCGGGCTCATCGTGCCGAACGTCAAAGACGCGCAGGAACTCTCGCTGCGCGACCTCGCGATGGCGCTCGAGCAGCTCACGATCACCGCGCGCGACGGCAAGACCCAGCCGGCCGAGATGTCGGGCGGCACGATCACGATCACGAACATCGGTTCGTACGGCATGGACACCGGCACGCCGATCATCAACCCCGGCGAGGCCGCGATCGTCGCGCTCGGGTCGATCCGCCAGAAGCCCTGGGTCGTCGATGGCGAGGTGCGTGCGCGCTTCGTCACGACGGTGGGCGCTTCATTCGATCACCGCATCGTGGACGGGGATGTCGCGAGCCGGTTCGTCGCGGACCTCGCCTCGGTGCTCGAGGAGCCGGCGCTGCTGCTCGACTGAGCACGCCCATCCCATGTCCGACCCGCATCGCATTGAGCTCCTCGACGTCGTCGTGGGCGGGATGTCCCGATCGCAGCTGACGAGCGCGCTGAGCGACCGCGGGGTCCTGCTCAACCCGCACGCCGAAACCCTGCTCGAGGACGCGGTCTTCGACGACCCGCGCCGCGCAGACCGTCGCGGTCACGGAGCGAACCGTGGCCGAGCTCGGTCTGCCCGACGGCGGGTCGCTCTCGCAGATTCTTGAGGCGGCTCAGCAGCAGAACCTGTTGCTGTGCCCAGCAGACACCGGGCCGTACCTGCGTCTGGCCCTCGACGAGCAGGCGACGTCCCCGGATTCGGTCATGTCGTCAGGCCGTGCGCCCACCGGTTCGCTCACGGTGGCATCCGCGCCGCTCACCGAAGACGACGAGTACCCGAAGGGGTTCTACCTCCGGGTCGTGGATGACCAGCCGTGGCTGCGCGGGTACCGGTGCGACGACGAGCACGTGTGGTCTTCCGATGACCGGTTCGTTTTCCGGGTGCCGGAGACGGCGTAGCGGTTCGCGGGGAGACGGCCCGGCTTTGCGCCAGTGCGTGCGCTTTGCGCCCGAACGTTCCGCCGCAAAGCGTGCAGATCGGCGCAAAGTCTGCCCGGCGCCGACCGGCCGCACCGTCCGCCAGAGCGCGTATGATAATCAGTCTCAATAGCGCGGTACTCCGCCGCGCTCGCCACGGGAGGGAGCGCCGCGTGCCACAGGTCGATGCCACGGTCGTTCCCGCCTCCGCGGCATCCCCGGTCCTCTCCATCCACGACGCCGCGCTCACCCTCGGCCAGCCGCACCCTCTGGAGCGGCCTCGACCTCGACGTCGCGCCGGGCGAGTTCGTCGCGGTGCTCGGCGCGAACGGCTCGGGCAAGACGAGCCTGTTGCGCGCCATCCTCGGGCAGCAGGCGCTCGACTCGGGATCGATCGAGCTCGGTGGGCGACCGGTGCAGCGAGGGGATCGCCGCATCGGCTACATCCCGCAGCAGAGGATCGCGACGCCCGGCATCGCGCTCCGCGGCCGCGACCTCGTGACCCTCGGCGTCGACGGCCACCGCTTCGGACTGCCGCTGCCCAGCCGCGCCACCAAACAGCGAGTGGATGCCCTGCTCACCTCCGTCGGAGCAACCGGCTACGCCTCCCGCCCCCTCGGCCTCCTCTCCGGGGGCGAACAGCAGCGCCTGCGGGTGGCCCAGGCGCTCGCGTCGGATCCGATCCTCCTGCTCTGCGACGAACCCCTCTCGAGCCTCGACCTGCAGCACCAGCGCGGCGTCGCCGAGCTGCTGGACGCCCGCCGCCGCGACGCCGACACCGCCGTCGTCTTCGTGACCCACGACATCAACCCCGTGCTCGGCATGGTCGACCGCATCCTGTACCTCGCGAACGGTCGCTTCACGATCGGAGCGCCCGACGAGGTGCTGCGCTCCGACGTGCTCACCAGCCTGTACGGCACACCGGTCGAGGTGATCCGCACGGGCGGGCGCGTGTTCGTCGCCGGCATTCCGGACGACGGCGAGCACCACCCGCACCTGACGAGCACAGCCATGACCACTTCGCCGACCCGGCGGTGGCGACGCTGATGGACGGCATCTTCGACTTCTCCGACTACGGCGCGCTGCTCCAGCTCGTGCAGGGATCCATCGTCGCGGGCGCCGTGCTCGGCATCGTGGGCGGGCTCATCGGCGTCTTCGTCATGCAGCGCGACATGGCGTTCGCGGTGCACGGCATCAGCGAGCTCTCGTTCGCCGGAGCGGCCGCGGCCCTGCTGCTCGGGGTGAACGTCGTGGCCGGCTCGATCGTCGGCTCGATCCTCGCCGCGGCAGTCATCGGCCTGCTCGGGCGCCGCGCACGCGACCGCAACTCGATCATCGGGGTGCTCATGCCGTTCGGGCTCGGGCTCGGCATCCTGTTCCTCTCGCTCTACCAGGGGCGCAGTGGCAACAAGTTCGGCCTGCTCACCGGGCAGATCATCGCCGTGGATTCCCCGCAGCTCGGCCTGCTCATCGGCATCTCGGTCGTCGTGCTCGCGGTGCTCCTGCTCGTGTGGCGGCCGCTGACGTTCGACAGCCTCGACCCGGAGGTCGCTGCGGCGCGAGGCGTGCCATCCCGTGCGCTTTCGCTCGTGTTCATGGTCGTGCTCGGGCTCACGGTCGCCGTGTCGGTGCAGATCATCGGCGCGCTGCTCGTGCTCGCGCTGCTCGTCACGCCCGCGGCCGCCGCGCTGCGGGTGTCGGCGTCACCCGTGATGGTTCCGGTGCTGAGCATGGTGTTCGGATTCGTGTCGGCGGTGGGCGGCATCCTGATCGCGATCGGCAGCACCCTGCCGATCAGCCCGTTCATCACGACGATCTCGTTCGCGATCTACCTCGTGTGTCGCGTGATCGCGTGGCGGCGCGATGCTGGCCGCCGCTCAGGTACCCGGATTAAGGTGGCAGCGTGATGGTCAAGCGCAACACCTGGCAGCGCGAAGCGGTGCGCACCGCGCTCACCGGCTCCGAGGGGTTCGTGAGCGCGCAGTCGCTGCACTCCTCGCTGCGTGACGAGGGTTCGCCGATCGGACTCGCGACCGTCTATCGCGCACTCAACGACCTCGCGACCGAGGGCGAGGCCGACACCCTGCAGCAGGAGGGCGAGGCGCTGTTCCGCGCGTGCACCCCTGGCAGTCATCACCACCACCTGATCTGCCGCAACTGCGGCACGACCGTCGAGATCGAGGCGGATGCCGTCGAGCAGTGGGCGCAGGCCGTCGCTGCCCAGCACGGCTTCACGCAACCGCAGCACATCGTCGACGTGTTCGGGCTGTGTGCGGACTGCTCGCGGCTTTAGCGCCGGTTCGGCCGAGCAGGGCCGCCGCTGCGGCGGTCGGGCTTGATCTCGATGAGCTTGCCGCTGATGCGGGTGTCCTTGAGTTTCGCGAGCACCTGCCCGGACAGGTCGGCGGGCAGTTCGACGATGGAGAAGTCCGGCCTGATCTGAATGTGCCCGAAGTCGTCGCGGCTCAAGCCGCCTTCGTTGGCGAGCGCGCCCACGATCTGGCGAGGCTCGACGCGCTGCCGTTTGCCGACCTCGATGCGGTACGGCGCCATCGGCTTCGTCGACCGAGCCCGGCGCTCGGTGCGCTCCCCGGTCGCGCCGCGCTCACCGCGTTCGCCCCGCTCCTCACGCTCCTGGCGTTGGAACCGTGCGTCATCCGCCGACAGCAGCAGCGGCGTCTCGCCCTGCGCGACCACGGCGAGGGCTGCAGCGACATCCGCTTCGGGAACATCGTGGTGCTCGACGTAGTGACCGATGATGTCGCGGAACGCCGCAATGCGACTCTGCTGGCCAAGGGCCGCGGTGATCGCGTCGTCGAAGCGGGCGAGGCGTGTGACGTTGACGTCTTCGACCGACGGTAACTGCATCTGGGTGAGCGGCTGGCGGGTGGCCCGCTCGATGGCGTCGAGCAGGCGGCGCTCGCGCGGTGTGATGAAGCTGATCGCGGCTCCGCTGCGCCCGGCACGGCCCGTGCGGCCGATGCGATGCACGTACGACTCGGTGTCGATCGGGATGTCGTAGTTGACGACGTGGCTGATGCGGTCGACGTCGAGCCCGCGCGCCGCGACATCCGTTGCGACCAGGATGTCGAGCTTGCCGGTCTTCAGTTGGTTCACGGTGCGCTCGCGCTGCACCTGAGCCACGTCGCCGCTGATGGCCGCCGCCGAGTAGCCTCGCGCGCGCAACTTCTCCGCGAGCGCCTCGGTCTCGTTCTTGGTGCGAACGAAGACGATCATTCCCTCGAAGTTCTCGACCTCGAGGATGCGGGTGAGCGCGTCGACCTTCTGCGGGTACGACACCACGAGGTAGCGCTGCGTGGTGTTCGCGGAGGTTGTGGTCTTGCTCTCGACCGTGACCTCCTGCGCGTCGTTGAGGTACTTCTTGGCAATGCGTCGGATCTGCGGCGGCATGGTCGCGGAGAACAGGGCGACCTGCTTGTCATCGGGGGTGTCCGCGAGGATGGTTTCGACATCCTCAGCGAACCCCATCTTCAGCATCTCGTCGGCCTCATCGAGCACGAGGTACTTCAGCTCGGAGAGGTCGAGCGTGCCCTTGGCGAGGTGATCCATGATGCGACCAGGCGTGCCGACGACGATGTGCACGCCACGCCGCAGCGCGGACAGTTGCGCGCCGTAGGCCTGGCCGCCGTAAATGGGCAACAGGTGCACCCCGCGCAGGTGTGCCGCGTACACCTCGAACGCCTCGCTGACCTGCAGCGCGAGTTCACGGGTCGGCGAGAGCACGAGCGCCTGTGGCAGCTTCTGCGCGACGTCGAGACGGGACAGGATCGGCAGCGCGAAGGCGGCCGTCTTGCCGGTGCCGGTCTGAGCGAGGCCGACGACATCGCGTCCGGCGAGGAGCGGCGGGATCGTCGCCGCCTGGATTGCGGACGGCGTCTCGTAGCCGACATCCTTGACCGCCTTGAGCACGGCATCGCTGAGCCCGAGTTCAGCGAAGGTCACGCCACCGGCGTCAGGTTCGGCAGGCGTCGCTTCGGAATCGTGGTCGCCCGTGGATGGCATGCCTCAACGATAGGCGCTGCGCCCCGGCGATCCGCTCAGCGGCGCCGTCGCTGCGACCACGCGAACGCGAGCGCCCCGAGCTTGGCCCGCGTGAGCGAGCCGCCCGTCACGACATCCCGGATGGTGCGCAGCGCGAACGCCGGACCCTGCACGAGCAGCGTCGTGACCACCGACTCCTCCCACGCCTGCAGCTCATCCCGGATCTTCTCCGGCGGCCCGATCAGCGCGATCTCCTCGACGAGCTTCGTCGGCACCGCCGCGATCGCCTCGTCCTTGCGGCCCGAGCGGTAGAGCTCCTCGATGCGGTCCGCGGCTTCGGTGTAGCCCATCCGGTCGATCACGTTGCGGTGGTAGTTCTCGCCCTTCGCACCCATGCCGCCGACGTACAACGCGACGATCGGCCGCACGAGATCAGCCGCTGCCTCGACATCGGGATGCGGGATCACGGCGAGCTGCACCGCGACCTCGAAGTCCGCGCGCGGTGAGCGCTCGGGCGCTCGCAGCGCGAAGCCCGCCTCGAGCGACTCGAGCGCGGCGGCGTTCGCCTTCGGGGAGAACAGGAACGGCAACCACCCGTCCGCGATCTCGGCGGCGAGCGCGACGTTCTTCGGTCCCTCGGCGGCGAGGTAGATCGGCAGGTCGGCGCGCAGTGGGTGCACGGTGGAGCGCAGCGGTTTACCGAGGCCCGTCGCATCCACCCCCTCATAGGGAAGGGCGTAGTGCGGTCCGGCCGACGTGACAGGCTCCTGCCGCGCGAGCACCTGCCGCACGATGTCGATGTACTCGCGGGTGCGGGCGAGCGGCTTCGGGTAGGGCTGGCCGTACCATCCCTCGACCACCTGTGGTCCAGAAGCACCGAGGCCCAGGATGACGCGGCCCCCCGACAGGTGATCGAGCGTGAGCGCGGCCATCGCCGCCGCGGTCGGCGTCCGCGCGCTGAGCTGGGCGATCCCGGTGCCGAGCTTCACGCGCTTCGTGTGCGACCCCCACCACGCGAGCGGCGTGAACGCGTCGGAGCCGTAGGCCTCGGCGGTCCAGACCGACTCGTAACCGAGACGCTCGGCGGTGCGGATCGCCTTGAGCGCGCCCGCGGGCACACCGCGCTTCCAGTACCCGGTGGCGTAGCCGATGCGCATGGGGCCAGTGTTGCAGATCCGCGGTTCGCCGCGTATCCTCTACAGGTTGGGCATTTCCGCCTACATCGCGTGCGCAAGGCACGCAGACAAGTGATCTTGGGTGTGAAACCTCGGTTTCGCACGGTAACCAGAACAGGAGTACCACCATGGCAGCCGTATGCCAGGTGACCGGAGCCGTTCCCGGCTTTGGTCACGCAATTTCCCACTCGCACCGGCGCACCAAGCGCCGCTTCGACCCGAACGTGCAGAAGAAGACGTACTACGTCCCCTCGCTGCGCCGTAACGTCACGCTCAAGGTCTCGGCCAAGGGCATCAAGGTCATCGATGCCCGTGGCATCGAGTCCGTGGTCAAGGACATCCTCGCTCGCGGGGTGAAGATCTAATGGCCAAGCAGCAGGACATCCGTCCCATCATCAAGCTTCGTTCGACCGCCGGCACCGGGTACACCTACGTGACGCGCAAGAACCGTCGCAACAACCCCGACCGCCTCGTGCTCAAGAAGTACGACCCGGTGATCCGCCAGCACGTCGAATTCCGCGAGGAGCGCTAACCATGGCCAAGAAGAGCAAGATCGCTCGCAACGAGCAGCGCAAGGTGGTCGTGGCTCGCTACGCCACGAAGCGCCTCGAACTGAAGAAGGCACTCGTCGACCCGAACGGCACCGACGAGACCCGCGAGGCCGCGCGCCTCGGCCTGCAGAAGCTTCCCCGCAACGCCTCGCCCGGTGCGCGTGCGTGGTCGCGACGCCGTCGACGGTCGTCCGCGTGGTCTCCTCAGCAAGTTCGGCATCTCGCGGGTTCGTTTCCGCGATATGGCGCACCGCGGCGAATTGCCCGGAATTACCAAGTCAAGCTGGTAGATTTCAGGCGTTTCTAGGGCTGCAGCCTCAACAGCAGTGGTCTCCTGAGACATCACAACTGCAACAGTCCGAGGAGGACATCACATGGCTGACAAGTCACTGAACCGTACGGAGCTCGTCGCGGCGGTTGCCGCTGAGTCTGGCCAGAGCCAGGCCGCAGTGAGCAGCGTTTTCGACTCGCTGTTCTCGACGCTGGCGAAGAACGTCGCCGACGGCACCAAGGTCGCAATCCCGGGCTGGCTCGCTGTCGAGCGCACGCACCGTGCCGCACGCACGGGCCGCAACCCGCAGACCGGCGAGGCGATCCAGATCAAGGCGAGCTACGGCGTGAAGGTCAGCGCCGGCAGCAAGCTCAAGGCTGCCGCCAAGGGCTAAGGTTCCACAGCACATCCGTCAAAGGACGGGCACCCCATCGGGGTGCCCGTCCTTTGCTTTGCGCCTTAGCCGTGCCGATTGGCCTGCCGCCGCTCCTGCGGCGGGCGTCGTCCGACGCTCGATACGAGCGCGGTCGCATCGAACGCCGGATCGCCTGAGCGGGCACGTCGCGTCGCATCGCAGCCACGCACGACACGGGCCGCCGAGCGCCCACCGGAATGCGCACTCGCGTCGAATACGCTTGCATGATGCTCCGTCGCGTGGCCTGGATCACCGCCCCGGCGGTGCTCGTAGCCGTCTCGCTCATCGCGGTGTTCGCGGCGCTCGCGTACGGCGGTGGGGCTGACCCGACGCTCGCGGTCGGCAAGGATCCCGGCGCGATCGTGCGGTTCGGCATCCCGGTCGGCACGATGCTGTTCAACCTCGGCGCGGCCGGCACACTCGGCGGGCTCGTGCTCGCGTGCTTCGCCCTCGACTCGAAGCGCCCAGAATACGGACGAGCACTGGATGTCGCGGCCGCGAGCGCCGGCGTCTGGGCCGTCGCCTCCGGGTTCACCGCGTTCGTCACCTTCGTCGGCCGCTTCGAGATCAAGACCTTCGACGACAATTCCGCAAGCATCTTCGGCCAGTACCTCACCTCGACCGAGAACGGCCAGGCGTGGCTCGCCACCACCCTGATCGCGGCCGCGGTCACCGTGCTGTGCTTCGCGGTGCGCAACCAGAGCGTGCTTGCCGCGGTCACGCTCCTCGCCGGATTCGGTCTCGTGCCAATGTCGAGCCAGGGCCACACCGGCGGCACGGCGACCCACGACTCGGCGTCGAGCGCAATCTTCCTGCACATCGCGTTCGCGGGAGTGTGGCTCGGCGGACTGGTGACCATCGCCATTCTGCGCAGGCAGCTCGAGGGCAGTCGCCTCGTCGCGGTGCTGCGCCGGTACTCGACGCTCGCGCTCGTGTGCTTCCTCGTGGTCGCGGCGAGCGGGTACGTGAGCGCGGAGATCCGCGTCGGGACGCTGCAGAACCTGCTGACGCCCTACGGCATCCTCGTGCTCATCAAGATCGCGGTGCTCGTCGTGCTCGGATTCTTCGGCGCCATGTACCGCAACTACGCCATCGGACGCATCGAGAAGAGCGCCAAGGGCGGCCGCAGCTGGTTCTGGTGGGTGGTGACCGCCGAGCTCGCGTTCATGGGAATCGCCTCGGGAGTGGCTGCCGCGCTTGCGCGCACCGCCACACCGAAGGTCGAGGTGACCGCGGCCGACCTTGAGGCGCCGAGCCCCGCGGAGATCCTCACCGGCGCACCGCTGCCGCCGCCCCCGACGTTCGAGCGCTACCTCACGATGTGGAACTTCGACCTCATCTGGCTGCTCGTGTGCGTGTTCGGCATCGCGTTCTACCTGCTGGGCGTGCGTCGTCTGCTCAAGCGCGGCGACCGCTGGCCGTGGTACCGCACCGTGCTCTGGGTCGCCGGCATGCTGCTGCTGTTCTGGATCACGAACGGCGGCGTCAACTCCTACGAGAAGTACCTGTTCTCGGCACACATGCTCGCGCACATGGCGCTCGGCATGATGGTGCCGGTACTGCTCGTGCCCGGCGCGCCCATCACCCTCGCGCTGCGCACGATCGCGAAGCGCACCGACGGCAGCCGCGGGCCGCGCGAGTGGATCATGCTCGTCGTGCACTCGCGGGTGTTCGCCGTGCTCGGCAATCCGATCGTCGCGGCGGCGCTGTTCGCCGGCTCGCTGTGGGTGTTCTACTACTCGCCGCTGTTCGAGTGGGCGACCGTGAACCACGTCGGCCACCAGTGGATGATCGTGCACTTCCTCGGCACGGGGTACCTCTTCGTGCAGTCGCTCATCGGGGTCGACCCGTCGCCGACGCGGGCTCCCTACCCGATGCGGCTGCTCATCCTGCTCGGCACGATGGCATTCCACGCGTTCTTCGGGCTCGCCCTGCTCAGCGGCACCGGGCTGCTGCTCGCGGACTGGTACGGCGCCATGGGCTGGGGCACGAGTGCGCTCGCCGACCAGCAGGCGGGCGGTGGCATCGCGTGGAGTGTCGGCGAGATCCCGACCGTGACGCTCGCGATCATCGTCGCGATCATGTGGGCGAGGGATGACACGAAGCGAGCCAAGCGCTACGACCGCAAGGCCGACCGCGACGGCGACGCAGAACTCGAGGAGTACAACGCCATGCTCGCGAAGCGAAGCGGCGCTACCCGACCGGGGTGATCAGCGGATCACCGTTCTGCAGCACGATCACCTGGTACTCGACGGTGAACGGCACGTCCGCGTCGAAGGTCGAGATCGACCCGTCGAACAGGGATTGCACGTCGACCACCAGGTGCGCGGTCGCAGTGGTGGAGGACACACGCCACGTCGCCGGCAGCCCGTCGGGCACGAGGGTGACCACCGGGTAGGTCGTCATGGTCCACACCGGCTCGGTGACGATGCGGTTGATGATCGTCTCGCCGAACGGGCATCCCGCCGGCAGCAGCACGCGTTGCGTGGTGCACGCGGCGAGTGCGTCGTCAACTTGCTGCTGCACCTCGGCGATGAACGCATCCGTGGCCTGCAGGTCGACGGCCGCCTCGACCGTGCCGCCGGGCTTGTCCACGAGCACCTCGACGGGGTCGGCGTGGTAGAACTTCGAGTCGTGCGAGAGCTCGATCGCGGTGGGGGTCAGCACGAGGTAGGGCTCAGCGACATCCTGCTCGCCGATGAGGTCGACGCCGTTGGCGGTGAACTCGCGCTCGTGCCGCACCCTGATCTGCACCGTCGCGATGGGGCTGCTGCACGAAGGCCCAGCCGTTGAAGACTCCGAACAGCGTGCCGGCGCGCCGCACCTCGAACTCGGTGGTTCCGGGGATGCCGCCCGCGACGTAGTCGACGACGATGTAGTGGATGCCCGTCGCATCCTCGTCGTCCGACACCACGCGGATGTCGCTGAGCTCGCCCATCGCGTCGCGCGACAGCAGCGCCTGGCTCGCGTCCCCCGTGACCGCTGTTGTTCCGGAGAGCTCGATCGCACCCTCAAGATCGTGGCGGGCGAGCGCGTCGAGGTAGCTGCTCACGAAGCCCGACGCGCTGTACAGCGTCGAGTTCAGCACGAGCACCGTGGCGCCGAATCCGGCCAGGATGACGCCGAGCACGATCGACCAGGTGATCAGCTCGCGACGCACGAGTCCCCTTCCCGACCACCGATGTGCACAGTTAGCCACATCTTACGGTGGCGCTCCGGGCGGTTCCCGAGCGCGCGGGTACAGTGAACTGGCCATGGATGCCGCACTCGAGTCGCCCGCCCAGTTCGACGGGCGCAGCCTCTCGCTCGAGCAGCGCGCGGTGTTCGATGCGATCGAACTCACGATGGAGCACATCTTCGTCACGGGCCGCGCGGGCACCGGCAAGTCGACGCTGCTCAACTATCTCGCCGAGAACACGTCGAAGCAGATCGTGATCTGCGCGCCGACCGGAGTCGCGGCGCTCAACGTGGGCGGGCAAACGATCCACTCGCTGTTCCGGCTGCCCATCGGGGTGATCGCCGACCACGACATCCAGCAGTCCGAGCAGTTGCGCAAGCTGCTGTCGTCCATCGACACGCTCGTGATCGACGAGGTGTCGATGGTGAACGCCGACCTGATGGATGCCATGGACCGGGCCCTCCGCCAGGCGCGCCGCAAGCCGCACGAGCCGTTCGGCGGCGTGCAGGTCGTGCTGTTCGGCGATCCGTACCAGCTCGCGCCGGTGCCGGGTGAGGGCGACGAGCGGGCGTACTTCACCGACGTGTACCGGTCGATGTGGTTCTTCGACGCGAAGGTGTGGGAGCTCGCGCCGATCACGATCTACGAGCTCACGGTCATCCACCGCCAGCACGAGGACGACTTCAAGCGCATGCTCAACGCCGTGCGCCACGGCGCGGTCACCGCGGAGATCGCGGGCCGGCTCAACGAGATGGGTGCGCGCACGCCTCCGACCGATGGCGCCATCACCCTCGCGACGACGAACGGCACGGTCACGCGCATCAACGCGACGCAACTCGCGAAACTCCCGGGTCGTGCCCTCACGGCCCGCGCCGAGATCTCCGGCGAGTTCGGCGGACGCGCGTATCCTGCCGACGACAGTCTCGAGCTCAAGGTCGGCGCGCAGGTGATGTTCCTGCGCAACGACGCCGACCAGCGCTGGGTGAACGGCTCGATCGGCACGGTCTCGAAGATCGACACCACAGTCTGGGTGGATGTCGACGGCGAGCGCCACGAGGTGCGCCCCGCGGTCTGGGAGAAGTTCGCCTACAGCTACTCCCCGCTCACCAAATCACTGCGCAAGGATGTCGTGGCCGAGTTCACCCAGTTCCCGCTGCGCCTGGCGTGGGCGGTCACCATCCACAAGTCGCAGGGCAAGACGTACGAGCGCGCGATCGTCGACCTCGGCCAGCGCTCATTCGCGCCGGGCCAGACCTACGTCGCGCTCAGCCGCATCACCGACCTCGACGGCCTCTACCTCACCCGCCCGCTGCGCCCGAGCGACATCATCGTCGACGAGAACGTCAACCGCTTCATGGGCGGGGTGACCCGGATCCGGGTGTGAGCGATGACCGACGATCCCGAACGCGCCCGCCTCGAGGCCATCGTCTTCGGGCGCGATGCGACGGTCGATCACGACGGGTACGAGCGGGCCCGGAGCGAACTCGCCGAGCTGCTCGAGGCCGAGCGGGCCGTAGTCGTTCCCGCTCCCATCGCCGACGAGCTCCCGACCGGCCCGGCCGCGCCGAGACCACGCCCATCCCCGCCCGCGCCGACGGACGAGTCGCCGCGACGACCGCTCACGCGGCCGGCGCTTCGTGCGGCTCGCGCTCGCGCTGATCGCGATCGTGACCGTGGTGATCGCCGGCGAGCGCGTGAGGGCCCTCACGACGACGGACTCGATGGAGATCTTCGACCGCACCCAGACCGAACAGGACCTTGATCTGCCACTGGTGCAGAACGGCCTTGCCGAGGTCGCGGACTCGATCCGCTACGTGGGCTCGGCGGCACGGTCTCGACGCATTCGTGTACCGAAGCTCGACCCCCGAGCCCGAGTACGCGTGTCTGATCGTGATCGAGACCGATCGCATCGCCGGTTCGTCGTGCGTACCGCCCGAGGAGTTCTCGGCGGGGGTCTACGCCCGAGTCGCCGAGGGTACGGAGTGGACGGTGGTCGCCTGGAGCATCCGCGGCGGAGTCAGTGCGGAGAGCGGCCTCTACCCTGCCGCCCCAACCGCGATGGAGCAGTTCGACGAGCCGCAGGACGACGACGACCGCGCGGCTCTGACGTTCGTCCCGGGCATCCGGGCCGACCTCCAGCGCACGGCGCGGTACCTCGGCTCGAACAGCGGCTACTCGCTGCTGGCCTATCGAGGCGACGGCGACCACGTGTGTCTCGCGGTCTACATCCCCTCGACCACCTCGCTCAACGCCGAGTCGACCTGCTTGGGCGAGGACGACTTCGCCCGATTCGGGATCAGCGTGCTGTACCCGGGGTCGTCGCCGCGAGTCCAGGTCTCGTGGCATCCCGACGCGACCACCACCGTCAGCCTCGGCTGAGCGGCTACGCCGCAGCCTTCGCCGCCGCCAGATCCACGAACAGCTCGGTGTTGAACCGGTAGGCCGTGAGCACCTCGTCGATCACGCGCTCGCGCTCCGCGGCATCCCACTCGACGGCGTCGAGCTGCTCGCGGTAGGTGTCCTTGAACTCGCGGGGCTTCGCGATCTGGTCGAACAGGTAGAAGCCGACGCCGTTGGTGTCGAAGCCGAACTGGCGCTGCATGAGCTTGCGGATGAACTGGCCGCCCGACAGGTCGCCGAGGTACCGGGTGTAGTGATGGGCGATGAACCCGCCGCTCCAGTCCTCGAGCGCGATCTCGCGGATGCGCCGCACGTAGCGGTCGGTGGTCGGCAGCGGCGAGATCTGGTCGCGCCAGGAATCCCCGAGCAGGAACGCGAGGTCGGCCTCGATCGCGGGGAGCCGGGTGAGCTGTGGGGAGATGAAGGGGCGTGCGATCGCGTCATCCTCGAACTGGGATCCCGCCTGCTCGAGTGCCTCGTAGATGAAGAAGTGCTGGGCGACGAGCGCGACGTAGTCCTCGCGCGTGCCGCGGCCCTCCATGAGGTCCTTCATGAAGTCGGCGCCCTCGCTGTCGCCGTGGCTGCCCCAGGTGCGCTCGCGAAGCGCTTGGGAGAAGGGGATCACGGTCACACGCACTCCTGGGGCTCAAGTTAGGTGACCCTGAGTGTATCGCCGGTCAGTGGTCGGGCGTCTGTGTCGTGTGCGGGTAGCTCGAGGTCCTCCACGGTCGTGCCGAGGCCGGCAGGCGTTGCGGCAAGCGCCGCCGCGGTCAGCCCGCCGATCACGATCGCGCCGGCGATGAGACCGACGAGATACCTGGCGGTGCCCGGCGGCCGCGGCGTGCGGTGCTCCTCGCGCCGCAGGTGGGAGCCGAGCACCGCGACGATGAACAGTTCGAAGAGGGTCGCCACCGCAAGCGGAAGCAGCACGATGGATGCCGCGAGCTCACGCATCCCGCCGCTGCTTGCCACCGCAGCCACCGCGCCCCACGCAACGATCGGCGAAATCGCCACGGCGATCGCAACCCTCGGAGCGTACGGCTCCCGAACGAACGCTGACAACGCCCCACGCGAACTCCACGAAGCCGATGGCACCGAACGCCACGGCGAGCGGAAGCGGAGCGCTGACCGCGAGCGCGAGGTGGATGAGTCCCGTGCCGAGCGCCGCGAACGCGAGCCAGCCACGCACGATCGGCGACAGCTGCATCGGCATCGGCCGGGTGGCCGGCGTGGCCGCCATCAGCGCACCGTCTGGGCTCAGGCCGCGGGCTTCGGCACCGGCTTGAGCGCGCCGAGCCCGACCGCGAGCAGCACGGCGGCGCTGCCGAAGTGCAGCACGTTGTCGGCGACGTTGAGCGCGAGGAAGTTGTACGGGCTGTCGACCAGGAACAGCCCGGCGATGCCGAGCACGAGGAAGAGCGCGCCGACGCCGGCGTTCGCGAGCGCCGAGATCTTCGGCCCGGCAAGCGCCGCGATGAACAGCGCGGCCCCGACCACGAGGTGCACGAGGTTGTGCGCGAGGTTCACCTCGAAGATGCCGAGCAGCAGCCCGCCGTTCGTCGCGAAGAACCCGACGCCGGTCGTCGCGGTGAAGCCGACGAGGCCGATCACGATGTAGATGGCGCCGAAGATGATGCCGATCACTCGGTTCGGTGACTTGGTCATGGGGGTTCCTCTCGTTGCTGCTCTAACCGTACCGAGTGTCAGTGCGGACGGGGCTGGATGCCGAGGCGCTCGCACGCCGCGTCGTACAGCCGCACGACCTCGCGACGTATCTCCGGGCGCTCCGAGATCTCGCCACCGGGCCACGGCACCGTGAGCTCGTGCGTGGTACCGGCCGCGTCGTAACTCCACGTGCCGCCGCGGTGGTCGAGCGTGGTCATGGTGGCGGCCGTGGCATCCACGGATCCGAACGCGCGCGCGATGAGCAGGTTGTCGTCGAGGTGGTCGTCGTTCATGTGGTGGAGCACCGCAGCGATGACGTCGGCGGAGAAGGTTGGCACGAGAGCAACGGTACCGGCTCAGTCGTGCAGGTGTCCCTCGAGGAACACGGCCGTGCGCGCGAACGCGAGGGCCGCTGCCTGCGCGTTGAGCTTCGCGCGGAAGCTCGCGTTCGCGAACGTGTGCACCGTGCCGAGGTACGTGTGCTGGCTCGTCGGCGTGCCGTGCTCCTTGAGGCGATCGACGAACGACTCCGGGTCCTCGCCCTCGCGCCACTCGTCGGATCTCCGCCCAGTGCAGCAGCACGGGCGCGGGGATGACGCTGTGCTGGTTCGCGTGCAGCGTCGCGTAGTAGGCGACGACGGCATCCGACGCGCCGGCCTGCGCGTGCTGGAGTGCGAGCCATCCACCCATCGAGAAGCCGACGACGCCGACCCGGGCACGCGGGTTGTCGGCCCGGGCATCCACGATGGCCTCGTCCACGAGGCCGAGCGCGGTCGCGACGTCGAGATCGTGCATGAGCCCGGATGCCGTCGCTCCGTCGGTCGTGCACACCCCGTCATACAGATCCGGCACCGCCACCCGGAACCGCCGGCTCGCGAGTGCGGCTGCGAACGGCTCGAGGCTCGGCATGCGGCCGTAGCGGTCGTGCAGCACGACGACGATGTCGTCGCCGCGCTCGCCGTACCAGAGCGTCTCGCCGGGGTCGGGCACGGGGATGAGCTCGGCCATGACATCCCTTCCCGCTGCTCTCCATCTTCGTTGGAGCAGACCGGGATGGCCAGAGCGAAGTTCGACCGCGTTGCGCCGACTGCCGCGCCTACCGTCGGGCGGCGATGACGGCGCGACGGCGCAGCACGACGAGTGGGATGCCGACCAGCGTGAGCGCGACCGCAAGGCCGGCGAGCCTGGACGGCTCGGACCCCATGGCCGGCAGGGTTCTGGCTGCCGCTGCGGCGGCTGCGGCCGCAGCAGCGTCTCGGGCTGCCGCTGCGGCGTCGTTCGCGATGATGCGGTCGATCGCGTCGACGTCCCCGTCGCCGTCAAGGTCGCCGTCCGCGGCGTCCACGTCGCCGTCGCCGTCGGTGTCCCCGTCGTCGGCATCCACGTCGCCGTCGCCGTCGGTATCGCCGTCATCCCCGTTGACCTCGCCGTCGCCGTTGGCGTCATCATCGGCGATGTCGCAGCCCGTTGGCCGGGTGACGACGTTGTTGTGCAGTTCGACTTGACCGGTGCCGGCCAGCAGTCGTCCGCTGATGAAGGCGGTCGAATTCGCGGTAATGGAGGCGCCCGCGAGCACGGTGCCAACGAACGTGGAGCCGGATCCGAGAGTCGCCGATGACGCGACCTGCCAGAACACGTTGCACGACGACACCCCGCCAACAAGCGACACGACCGACGAGCTCGCCGTGATGAGGGTGCTCGTCGCCTGGAAGATGAAGACGTCGTCGGCGCCGCCGGTGAGGGTCAGGGTGCCGCTGAGCTGCAGCTCACCGCCAGAGTAGACGCCGGGCATGAGGTTCATGTTCGCGAGCTCAGTCAGTCCGACTGCTGAGGGGGAGCGACCAGCCGCATCGTTGTACGCCGGGGTGAACGCGGCGCGCGCGGCGGCGGCTTCGACATCCGCAGCGTGCTGCACGCCGCCGACGAGAATGCCGGGCGGGAAGCCGGTCACCGCCGATCCAGGGCTGACCGCGAGATTGCCCGAGATCACCGATGGTCCCTCATTCGTGACGGTCTCGCCGCCAAGCACGGCGTACGACCCGACGATGCCGAGGCCGACGGCAGCCTCGGCGGCAGCAGCGGGTGGCGCGGCCGCGGTCGAGACCATGAGGATCGCCAGTGGCACAGCCAGGGCGAGCGTGGAAAAAGTTCGAACGGAAAACGGCGCTCTCGTATGCACGAAGAAGCCCCCAGGATCTAGAGGAATGAGCTGCTTTGTCCAGCCAGCGAGGCGCATGGACCTGATCGTCCACTCCCCTACACCTAGGTATACGCCGCGTTCTACCCCAAACCTAGTGAATTCCCCGAAGGGGGGGTACGGTGCGGCGTCACAGTCGGGTCACGGCGCGGTATGGTGCGCCGCTGGAGTACAGGTCAGGCCGCGGCGTACCGCTTCGCCGCGCGCTCCTTCGCCTTCGCCGCTTCGACCTCGCGGTCTTTCGGCGGCGCGGCGGTCACGAGGTCCTCGATGAGATGGCCCGTGATGTGAGCGATCTCCTCGACGGCGCGATTGAACGCCTCCTCGTTGGCTTTTGACGGCTTCGTCGAGCCGCTGATCTTGCGCACGTACTGCAACGCTGCGGCATGCACCTCGTCATGGGTAGCTGCAGGCTCGAAGTTGTGAAGGACATGGATGTTTCGGCACATGTCGATCAGGCTACGCTCGCAGACCGTCCCGCATCCAGACCCTGCCGCACTGTCGGGGCGGGTCGATAGGTTCATCCAATGGATGTGACCGGCTGGCTGCTCGACTCCGACCCTGCGCTCCGCTGGCAGGTGCTGCGGGATCTCACCGAGGCGCCCTCCGAGGAGGTCGAGGCCGAACGGGCGCGCATCGCGAACGAAGGCTGGGGCGCACGCCTGCTCGGCATGGCCGACCAGAACGGGCTGTGGGCCGGCGGCGCCTTCGTACCGCGGGAGGTGTACGACGCCTGGAAGGCTGGCGTGGAGCCGCCGGTGGTCGAGGGCCAGCACTGGACGTCGACGAGCTGGGCATTGCAGCAACTGCGCGACTTCGGCATCGACCCGAATGACCAGCGGGTGCAGGACGCGATCGAGCTCGTGCGCCGCAACGGTCGTTGGGAGCACGATGAGCAGCCGTTCTTCGACGGCGAAGTCGAGCCGTGCATCAACGGGCGCACCGTCGCCGCTGGGGCCTACTTCAGCGTCGACGGCAGCCCCGATGTCAGCGGCATCGTCGACCTGCTGCTCACTGAGCAGATGGAGGATGGCGGCTGGAACTGCGCTCAGGACTGGGATGGCTCGACCCGAGGGTCGTTCGAGACGACGATCGACGTGGTCGAGGGTCTACTCCAGTACCACCGCAGCGTCGGCGATCGTCCGGCGATCCCGGCCGCGCTCGAGCGCGCACACGACTTCATGCTCGACCGCCACCTGCTCAGGCGCCTCTCGACCGGTGAACTCATCAACCAGGACTGGATGAAGCTCTCCTACCCGCCGCGGTCGAAGTACGACGTCCTGCGTGCACTCGACTACTTGCGATCAGCCGGCGTCGAGCCCGACGAGCGTTGGAATGAAGCGGTCGGGATCGTCAGGTCGAAGCGGCAGCCCGACGGCCGCTGGCTGCTCGAGAACACGCACCCGGGTCCGGTCAGCTTCGAGCTTGAGGATGGCGACGGCAAGCCGAGCCGGTGGAACACGCTGCGCGCGTTGCGGGTGCTGGAGTGGGTGGACTCGCACTCCGGGTGATCGATCTGGAGCGAGTGACGGGAATCGAACCCGCGCTACCAGCTTGGGAAGCTGGAGTTCTGCCATTGAACTACACTCGCGCGACCGCCAGCGTGCAGCCGGCGACACCTGCACGATTCTAGCCGGGGGTGAGAAACAGCTCCACCACGGGTACCGTGACGTCGGGCCGCACGACCGGAATCGTGATCGTGAGCGTTCCCGCGGGCGGCCCGCCCATCCCGGTGGTCTGTGCTCGCACGCTCGGGTCGATTTCCTTGAACGACAACTCCGACGCGTCGTTCAGGAGCTGCGCGTACGCGACCCTGCCCGCGAGGCCGGGCAGGTGCACGTGCTCGAGCGGCCAGGCGAACAGGTGCAGGTACAGCCGGTCGCCGCGCTGTGTGTAGCGCGCATCCGGCGGCGGCACGAAGGATGACGCGCCAGCGCCGTAGATGGAGCGACCGTGCAGCCGCATCCACTCGCCGATCCCCTGCAGAGCCGCGGACGCCCGCGGGTCGAAGTCGCCGCGCCCGGTGGGCCGACGTTGAGCAGCAGGTTGCCGTCTTTGGAGACACCGTCGACGAGCATCCGCACCAGCTGGTCGACGGGCTTGTACGTTGCGGTTGTCCCGGAAGTAGCCCCAGCTGCCGTTGAGGGTCTGGCAGGCCTCCCAGACGACACGCTCGCCGTCGACCTCCATGGGCTTGTCGGGTTGGTACTGCTCGGGTGTCACGAAGTCGCCCGGAATGTCGAGGCGGTCGTTGACCACGATGTCCGGCTGCAGCTCTCGGACCATCGCGAGCAGCTCCTCGGAGCCCCAGTCCTCCGCGCCCTTGCCGCCCCACACCTGGTGGTGGTCGTCGTTCTGGTAGGAGAAGTCGAAGAACAGGTAGTCGATCGCGCCGTAGTTGGTGAGCAGCTCGCGCACCTGGCCGTGCAGGTACTCGCGGTAGCGGTCCATGTCGCGGCCGACGTTCTGCGTCTCGGCATCCGGGTCGTCGCGGCGAGGGTGCCGGCCGTCGACCAGAAGTCGGGGTGCGTGCCAGTCGATGAGCGAGTGGTAGAAGCCGACCTTGAGCCCCTCCGCGCGCACGGCTTCGACGAACGGGGCGACGAGGTCGCGACCGTAGGGCGTGTTGATTGACGTGTAGTCGGTGAGGGCGGAGTCCCAGAGGCAGAATCCCTCGTGGTGCTTCGTGGTCAGCACGACGTACTTCATGCCGGCCTCGCGAGCGGCACGAGCCCACGTCCCGGGTCGTAGAGGTCTGGATCGAAGTACTGCGTGTACTGGCGGTACTCCTCGAGCTGCGTCTTCTCGCTCGTGCATCACCCACTCGTGCCGGGCAGCGAGCGAGTAGAGACCCCAGTGCACGAACAGGCCGAACCGGTCGTGGGTGAACCAGGGTGCGTGGTCGATCCTCATGCTGGCATCCTTTCAGTGGCTGAGCTGTTCAGGACTGACGGCGGAACCGGATGGTCGCGAGCTGGAACGGACGCAGGGTCAGCGTGAGTCCTTCGTCGGTCGGCTCGAATCCCTGCGCGCGTGCCGCCTCCGGGCCAAGGGCCCGCTGCAGCAGGTCGACCTGTTCGTACCCTGACACCGCGAACCCGCAGCGAAGTCGCGCGGTGGCCCGACTGCCACGTGCCTCATAGACGCGCGCGATCACGTCGCCGGAACGATCGTCGGCCATGAGCACCGATTCGACGTGGATGCCCTCACCCTCGATCTCGAGGAGCGACCAGGCATCCTGTGCCGCAGCGTCGCCGGGCAAATGCCGCACCGGCAGGTGCTGGTCGTATCCTCCGCGCACGATCGTCTCCAAGTCGGCACCCGGCACGAGGGCGTAGTCGAAGCGGTGCTGGCCGAGATCCTGCCCGGGGTCGGGCGACCGCGCGGCACGGACGAGGCTGATGCGGAGCTCGGTCTCGACCTCACCGGACTCGCCAACGGTGCGGGTGATGTCGTGGCCGTAGCTGCCGGCGTTGCTGAGCCCGACCCCGTAGCCGGGCTCTTCAACGTGAACCCAGCGGTGCGCGGCGACCTCGAAGCGGGCATCGTCCCATGACGTGTTCCGATGGATCGGGCGACGGACGTGGCCGAACTGGATCTCTGCGCTGTGGTGCTGAGCGTGCACGACGAGCGGAAAACTGACTTTGAGCAGCTTCTCCTCCTCCTGCCAGTCGAGCTCGGTGCGCAGGTGCACCCGCGGGTCGTCGGCCACGACCGAGATGTATTGCACGGCGGTCGAGCGACCGAAGGAGCGAGCGACCCGCAGGGTGCTCCTCAGCGGCCCGGACTCCGTGAGCTCGATGGTCTCGACCGAGGCGAGGTCGGTCGTGCTGTGCCGGTAGTGGGCGTCGATGTCCCAGGCGTCCCACGCGTTCGGCAGGTCCTCGTGCAGCTGCAGCAGGTTCGCGCGCCGTCCGGCAGGCACGAGCTCGCGGCCGGCCCGGAGGTCCACGATCGACTGGATCAGGCCCGAGTCGTCGATCGTCACCCGAACGAGCCCGTTGTCGAGCTGGCGCGAAGATGCGGTCACAGGATGCACGGGTGTTACGAACGTGGCCGGCGCCATCCCGCTGCCCGGCACGTCGACGAGCCCGGTTGGCTCGCCGGCGCTGTTCTCCGCGAGCGCCCTGCGGGCATGCCCGGCCGAGTTGAGCACCATCCCGGCGGCACCGAGCGCGGTCGCCGCCTCCTCGATGAGTGCCTCGAGCTCGGCGAGGTTCGCGCGGTACGCCTCCTCATTCTCGCGGTGCACCCAGGCGATGGACGAGCCGGGCAGGATGTCGTGGAACTGCTGCAGGAGCGCCCGCTTCCAGAGACGCTCGATCCGCTCGTGCGGATAGTCGGCCCCCGTGCGAACCGCGGCGGCGGTCCACCACAACTCGACCTCCCGCAGGCGGGCTTCCGAGGCGCGGTTGCCGCGCTTCTCCCTCGCGTGGGAGGTGAACGTGCCGCGGTGCAACTCGAGGTAGAGCTCGCCGACCCAGACCGGGGCATCCAGGTACTCGGCGCGTGCCTTCTCGAAGAAGGCGTCTGGGGACTCGATCTCGATCCGCGGTGATCCCTCGAGGTCGCGCGCGCGCAGGAAGCGCTCCATCATCTCGCGGGTCGGTCCGCCGCCGCCGTCCCCGTAGCCGAACGGCACGAGCGAGCGCGTTCCGATCCCCTTCTCCCGGTAGTTGGCTACCGCGTGGTGCAGTTCTTCCGCCTCGAGCGTCGAGTTGTAGGTGTCGACCGGCGGGAAGTGCGTGAACACCCGGCTGCCGTCGAGGCCCTCCCACCAGAACGTGTGGTGCGGGAAGGTGTTGGTCTGGTTCCACGACAGCTTCTGGCTGAGGAACCACTCGAGCCCTGCGGCGAGAGCCAGCTGCGGAAACGCCGCCGAGTAGCCGAAGGAGTCGGGCAGCCATACGCCGCGCGTCTGCACGCCGAGCTCCTCGTCGAAGAAGCGCATGCCGTAGACCAGCTGGCGAGCCATCGCCTCGCCGCCAGGGAGGTTGCCGTCGGCCTCGACCCACATCGAGCCGACCGGGATCCAGCCCCCCTGCTCGACGGCCGCGTGCATCCGGTCCCAGACCGCTGGGTAGTTCTCCTTGAGCCACGCGTACTGCTGCGCCTGCGATGCGGCGAAGCGGAAGTCGGGGTACTGCTCGAGCAGGGCAGCAACGTTCGAGAAGGTGCGGGCAGTCTTGCGTTTGGTCTCACGGATCGGCCAGAGCCAGGCGCTGTCGATGTGCGCGTGGCCGATCGCCGACAGCCGATGTGCGCTTGCGTTCGCGGGGCTCGCGAGCACGTCGACCAGTTCCCGGCGGGCGCTGGCGGCGGTCCCGACGATGTTGTCGAGGGCGAGCGTGTCGAGGCAGCGCTCGAGCGCGCGCAGTATCTCGTCCCGCCGCGGGTCTGCTTCCGGCAGTTCGAGCATGAGCTGGAACAGCACCTCGATGTCGAACCTCAGGCCCCACACCTCCGGCTCGAACACGGCAAGCTCGGCGACCCGGAAGTGGTAGATCGGGGTCGGTGGTGCGGTGGCCTTGTCGCCGTACGCAGTCGGGACGAACTCGTTGACCAGGATGTCGGGGTTGGCGGCCGCCTCGAGGAAGAAGTGCACTGCCTCGCCGCCTGCCGCGGCATCCACAAGGCGCACGTAGCCGTTGCGCGGGTGGATTCCCTTCACCGGCGTGCCTTCTGGCGTGTACACGAGCCCCTCGGCCTGGTTGCCTGGCCAGTCGCCAAGAAAGCCAGGGTCGATGACCAGTTCGACGGTGCGACCGGCCCAGTCCTGGGGAATCGCTCCGCGCAGCTCGAACCACCAGGTCGACCAGGCTCGACCCCAGGCGGTGCCGAGTTCGAACGGTTGGTAGTCGAGCCGCGAGCGCCTCAGCCGCCGGGACCGGCTCATCGGGGGCTGTCCACGAGGCCAGGCTCACGGGCTCGCGTGCGGAGTACACCGCGGGGGTGATGCGTTCGTCGAGCGCCCGGCGGATGCGCGCTTCGACGTGCTTGTGGTTCTGATGCATGATCGGTCTCCGGCAGGGGCTGGGTCAGCGCAGGTAGGCGAGTTCGGGGAAGCTCTCGACGGCGTCGTCAAGCAGGGCTCTGGCGACGGTCACCGAGTCGATGAGTGGATGCAGCGCCAGTGCTCGCACTCCCGTCGAACGGGACGCCGTCACCGCCGCCTCGATCGTGGCGCGTTCGACGTACTTGGCGTTGATGACGAGTCCGCGGCCGAACTCGGGCAGGCGACTGCCAGGCAGTGGATGCGCGCCGGTCGCGTCAACGAGGCACGGCACCTCGACGACGGCATCGCTGTCGAGATCGGCGAGCGTTCCACGATTGCGCACGTTGAGGATGAGCCGTGCGCGCTCATCGTGGGCGATGGCCCGCATGAGCGCGATTGCGACCTTCTCGTAGCCGCCGGAGATGAGATCCTCCTCGTCTCGCTCACCCATGCCGACCGATTCGCGGTTGGTGGCCATGTAGGTCGTCTCGCGGTCGAACCGCGTCTGCTCCCACAGCTTCAGCGCGGAACTCTGGCCCTGCGCGACTTCGTCGTAGAAGCCGGCCTGCTGAGTGACCAGGTACCCGCCCCTTGTGGCGGCTGCCCGCTGATCGGCCTCCTTCACCTCGCGGCGGTAGTAGTAGTAGTGCAGGTATTCGTTCGGCACTGCACCAAGGTCGCGGATCCAGTCCGCTCCGAACAGCCGTCCCTCCTCGAAGCTCTCGAGCAGGTCGTCGCGCGCGAGGAGGCTCGGCAGAAGGTCCTTCCCATCGACGATGAGACCCTGGAGCCAGCCGAGGTGGTTGAGCCCCGCGTACTCGATCTCCGCCCGATCCGCGCTCACGCCCAGGGCTCCGAGGGCTCGGCGAGCCAGGCCGACCGGGGAGTCGCAGATTCCGATCACGCGGTCTCCGAGGATGCTCGACATGGCTTCGGTGACGACGCCCGCGGGGTTCGTGAAGTTGATGACCCAGGCATCCGGGGCAAGTGAGCGGATCTGCACGGCGAGCTCGAGTGCGGCCGGAATGGTGCGCAGCGCGTACGAGATTCCACCGAATCCCACGGTCTCCTGCCCGATCACGTCGTGGCGCAATCCGATCCGCTCGTCGCACGAGCGCCCCTCCATGCCACCAACGCGAATCGCGGAGAAGACGAAATCGGCGCCGGCGACCGCTTCGGCCAGGTCGGTGCACAGCACGATCTCCGGGGCATCCTGATGGCCTGCGGCTTGCTCGTGCAACACCCGCGAGATCGCGTCGAGACGCGGTCGGTCGGTGTCGTAGAGCCGCACTTGCGTCACGCGACCCTGCTCGTGGTCGCGCAGCAGCGCGGAGTACACCAGCGGCACTCGAAATCCGCCGCCGCCGAGGATCGTGAGCCTCATGCGACGGTCACCGCGACCCCGTTCGCCTCCAGGGTCTCCGTGATGGACGTCGCAGGAGCGCGGTCGGTGATCAGCTGGGTCAATGAGCTGGTGGGCCGGATGCGTCCGGCGCCTGCGCCAGGGAACTTGCTCGCGTCGGCCAGCACCGTCGCACGATCGCTCGCCTCGAGCATCGCGCGTTTGATCGGGATCTGCACCATGGTCGTGTCACGCAGGTCGCCGTTGTCGGCAATGCCGCTCGTGCCGAGGAAGGCGTGATCCGCGTGCAGCTGGCGCAGCGCGTCGGGGGTGAGGTGCCCGCCGAGCGAGCGGTAGACCCGGTCGTAGTCGCCGGGGAGCATGATGAGCTGCACTGTGCGATCGTCACGGAGCTCGTCGAAGACGGCGATGCTCGCCGTGATGACCGTCAGCTGGCGCCCGTGCAGGAGCGCGGCGAGCTGCAGCGTCGTCGTACCGATGTCGAGGATGATCGACTCACCATCGTTCACCTGCGCCGCTGCGGCGCGCGCGATGGCGTTCTTCGCCTCCGAGTTCACGAGCTCCACTTCTGCGAACGGAGCGTCGGCCTCGACGAGTACCGCGCCGCCGTGGGTGCGCCGAACCAGCCCGATGCGGTCAAGGCGGTCCAGGTCGCGCCGGATCGTGGCCTCGCTCGCGTCGACCGCCACCGCGAGCCGAGACACGCTTGCGGCTCGCTCCTCACGCAGGACGTCGAGAATCGCGAACTCCCTGCTGTCTTTCATACGGCCAACTTTCCATGGAGGTGAGTACCGGGGCTAGTTCGATCATATCGATCAATTTCAAGCAAAACCAAGTGCGATTTGCGGTTTTTCTTGCGCGAAGTTGATTGCATGCGGTAGAAACATTTTTACCGCGCGGGAAGCGCTCACGAGCTGTTCCGACGGACCGACGATGGACGGAGTGGATGTGCGAGAGAACCAGGACGCCCCGATCGGCCTGCTCGCCGTCGGTCACCTCTTCGCCGATGTGGTCTACTCCGACCTGCCCGTCGAGCCCCGACTCGGTGAGGAGGTCTGGACCAGTTCGTTCGGAATCGGACCGGGAGGAATCGCCAACTTCTCCGTCGCGGCGGTGCGCCTCGGGCTCGACAGCAGCATTGTCGCCACGTTCGGCGCCGACGCAATCTCCGCGCTCTGTCGGAGCAGCCTCGAGCTCGAGGGCATCGACCTCAGCCACACGCGAGTGATCCCGGGATGGTCGCTGCCGGTCACGAGCTCGCTCGGCTGGGGCGGCGACCGCGCTCTCGTAACCGGCGGTACTCCCTCGCCGCTCACCGCCGATGGCGTACTCGACGGCGAGGTCCCGCTGGCGACGACCGCCGTAGCACACCTCGACCCTGAGCCTGCGGCATGGCTCGCGACGGCGGCGAGCCAGGGGACGCGCATCTACGCCGACCTTGGATGGGATGCGACTGGGGCGTGGGATGCGGGCATCCTTGACCAGCTCTCCCACTGTGCGGCCTTCCTGCCGAACGACGCAGAGGCCGTTGCCTACACGGGCAAGGACACCCCGGAAGCTGCGGCGACTGCCCTGGCCGAGCGCGTCCCGCTGTGCGTCGTCACGCGAGGTTCCCGGGGAGTGATCGCCATCGACAGCTCGACCGGTGTGATGGTCGATCGGCCCGCGCTGCGAGTGCGCGCCGTTGACCTCACCGGCGCGGGCGACGTGTTCGGCGCCGCGCTGGCCTGCGCGTCGACGAGACCGTGGTCGCTCACCGAGCAAGTCGACTTCGCGTGCCTCTGCGCCGCGATCACGGTCTCGCTGCCGGGTGGCGCGGCGAGCGCCCCGAGGTACCCGGACCTCATCCCGTGGCTTCGGGCCAACCCCGAGGCCTACGAACCCCACCGTTTCGACTTCCTCCTTGAGGAAGACGCGGCGGTGCGCACCACATCCGCACCGTTGACCCAACCGATTGAGAGTAGATGATGCCCCACCCGACACGACGTACGTTCCTGACGGCCAGCATCGGCGGCCTCGGACTCATGGTCCTCGCAGCGTGTGCCCCTCCAGGGAGCACCGCCCCAGGCACGCCGACCAAGCTCGCCCTCTGGATCTGGCCCAACGGCCTCAGCAAGAAGGTGCTCGACGGCATCAACTCCAACGTGTCGGGCGCCAGTGTCGAGGTGTCCGAGATCGGCGACGACTTCAAGCAGAAGCTCGTGACGACGTTCATCGCCAACAGCGGACTTCCCGCGATCACGGGTGTCAAGGGCGAGGACATGCCCTACTTCCTCAGTCAGGCGGAGCTGTTCACTGACCTCAACTCGCTGGGTGCGAAGGACCTCGAGTCGGGCTTCCTCGACTGGAAGCTGGAAGCAGGGCATGACGAGCGACGGCAAGCTCGTCGGCCTGCCGATCGACATCGGTCCGACCGCGTGGTACTTCCGGCGGGACATCTTCGAGACCGCGGGGCTGCCCAACACGCCCGAGGCGCTCGCCGAGGCGGCGAGCACCTGGGAGGACTTCTTCGCGCTGGGCACCCAGCTCAAGGGCGCGACCGGAGCCTCGATGCTGCTGTCGATCAGCGAGCCGTTCTCCAAGTCGATGGGGCAGAGCACGACGCAGTTCGTCAGCGAGGAGGGTGACTTCCTTGGCGAAGACGACGCCGTTCGCGAGGCCTGGGACCGCTCGATCGAGGCGTTCACGCTCGGGATCACCGGGAACATCAGCGACGGCAGCCCGGACTGGGCTGCCGGCGTCAACAACGGCACACTGCCCTCGATGCTCGGAGCCGCCTGGTATCAGGCCGACCTGAAGGGTGCGACCGAAACCACCTCAGGCCTGTGGGGTGTCGCCAAGACCCCCGGCGGATCGGCCAACATCGGAGGATCCTTCCTCGCGATCCCCGCGGCGACCTCGGCGGATGACGCGAAGGGGGCGTTCGACGTGCTCAAATGGATTCTCAGCCCAGAGAACCAAGCGCAGGGCTATGCGGATGCAGGCCTCTTCCCGTCCACGCCCGCGAGCTACGACCTGCCTCAGCTCACCGAGGGTGATCCATTCTTCGCCGACCAGAAGACGATCGAGGTCTTCGGCGAAGCCGCCCAGGAAGTGCCGATCGCGTACTTCAGCCCGTTCGAGGGGGCCGTCTCGGCGTCGTACTACAACGAGCTGACCGCCATCGAGGCGACCGGCAAAGACCCCGAGCAGGCTTGGACGGACGCGGTTGCCGCGGCCAAGGACGCGCTCGAGCAGGCCAAACTCGGATGACCGTCGCGAGCGCCGTCCGCCGAGCCAGCCCTGGCGGACGGCGTGTTCGCAAGACGGTTCGATCGAAGTACCTGCCGTTCTACCTGGCGATCGCCCCGTTCTTCCTGCTCTTCCTCGCGTTCGGGCTGTTTCCGGCGGCCTACTCCTTCGTCATCTCGCTGCAGAGCTGGAATGGCCTGGGTGGCCCGTCGTTCGTGGGCTTCTCCAACTATCTGCGGCTGTTCACCGACGACACGTTCTGGCTCTCGATCCGCAACACCCTGTCGATCTGGGCGCTCTCCACATTCCCGATGCTCGTGATCGCGCTCATCGTCGCAGCGCTGCTCAACGCGGCGGTTCGATTCAGTACGTTCTATCGGATCGCCTACTTCATCCCGAACGTGACGTCGGTCGTCGCCATGGCCGTGTTGTTCGGCTCGATCTTCGGTACCCAGTTCGGCCTCGTCAACGCCGTGTTCTCGGTCTTCGGGATACCCGACGGTCGCGTGGCTGTCGACGCCGTGGGCGATTCAGGTCACGATCGCGGTGCTCATCACCTGGCAGTGGACCGGCTACAACGCGATCATCTTCCTCGCCGGCATGCAGGCCATCCCCGGGGACCTGTACGAGGCGGCCAAACTGGATGGCGCGGGCGTCATCCGCAGCTTCTTCTCGATCACACTGCCCATGCTTCGCCCCACGATCCTGTTCGTGCTCGTGGTCTCCACGATCACCGGCCTGCAGAGCTTCACGGAAGCCCAGGTGCTCACGGCGAGCGGAAGTACCGGCAACCCGAACAGCGGCGGCGCTGGCCAGGCAGGCCTCACGACGGTGCTCTACTTCTACCAGCAGGCCTTCAACTTCAACCGATTCGGCTACGGGGCAGCCATCGCGTGGGCGGTGTTCCTGCTCGTGGTCGTCTTCGTGGTGATCAACTGGCGGATCGCGAGTGAACGCGACCGCGGCGGCAAGGCACGCCGATGAGCGGGATGTCTCGGGCGACACGGCGCCGGCGGATCCGGCCATCCCGCGCGGTGCTGCATCTCCTGCTCGGGGCAGGAGTGGTGGTCTCCCTCTTTCCTCTCTATTGGCTCGTGGTCATGGCGAGCAACCCGACGAGCGCGATCTACAGCTCGCCGCCGCGCCTGGTCGTCGGTGCTGACCTGCTTGAGAACATCCAGACCGTCTTCTCCACGATCGACTTCGGCGGATCACTGCTCAACACGGTGATCGTCGCGGTCTCCGTCACGTTCCTGGTGCTGTTCTTCGACTCCATCGCTGCATTTACGTTCGCGAAGTTCGCCTTCCCGGGTCGACGAGCGCTGTTCGTGGTGTTGCTCGTGACCTTCATGCTGCCGACCCAGCTGGCGGTCATCCCGCAGTTCATCACGATGGTCAACCTGGGCTGGGCCGGGCATCTTCAGGCGCTCATCGTGCCGGCTGCGGCGAACGCCTTCGGCATCTTCTGGCTGCGGCAGTACATCAGCTCAGCCGTGCCGGATGAGCTCATCGATGCGGCGAAGATCGACGGTGCTGGCTTCTTCCGCACCTACCTCACGGTGTGCCTGCCGCTGATCCGCCCCGGCCTCGGCTTCCTCGGGATGTTCACCTTCGTCGCCGCCTGGAACGACTACCTGTGGCCGCTCATCGTGCTCACCGACCCAAACCGGATCACCCTGCAGGTCGCGATGGCGCAGCTCAACCGCACCCACGGATCCGACTACTGTATGGTCATGGCCGGCGCGCTACTCACGGTTGCCCCGCTGCTCATCGTGTTCCTGATCGGGGCGAAGCAGTTCGTCGGTGACGCCCTGAAGGGCGCTGTTCGCGGGTGACGCTTGACCTTCCTCTGCACAGCCCGCTTCCGGGCACCGGCCAGCTCGCTCCCGCCGCCTGGCTGCCCCGTCCCAGCGATGTCGACCTGAGCGGCACCTGGCGGTTTGCGCTCTGGCCGAGGGCGGCGGAGGCACCGGCGGAACCAGGTGGATTCCGGGAGGCTGAGGCCACGGACATCCAGGTTCCTGGGCACTGGGTGCTGCAGGGTCACGGGGCGCCGGCGTACACGAACGTGCAGTACCCGTTTCCGGTCGACCCGCCGCATCCGCCCGACGCCAACCCGACCGCGATCTACCAGCGCACAGTGCTGCTCGATGAGCTGCCCGCGCAGGCACGGCTGCGCTTCGACGGGATCGACGGCGCCGCAACGGTGTGGTGGAACGACGAGCTGCTCGGCAGCACGAGAGGCAGCAGGCTGCCGGCGGTGTTCGACCTCGGGGGTGCCATCCGCCTCGGCGAGAACGTGATCACCGTGCGGGTGTCGCAGTGGTCGGCTGCGAGCTACCTCGAGGACCAGGACATGTGGTGGATGCCCGGAATCTTCCGTGCCGTCACGCTGCAACGTCTCCCGGCCGAGCCGATCGACGACGTGTTCGTGCACGCCGACTACGACGCGCACACCGGCTCCGGTCGCTTGCGGGTCGAGGCCACCAGCGTGCCGGATGCGGTCTTCGACCTACCGTCGCTCGGCGTAGCGGGGCATCCGGTCGGGGTCGAACTCGCGCTCGAGGGCGTCGATCCATGGTCGCCGGACCGTCCGGTGCTGCACGAACTTCGCGTGCGGACCGCGGTCGACGAGGTAGCGCTGAAGATCGGATTCCGTCGCGTGAGCATCGAGAGCGGCGTGCTGCTGGTCAACGGGGCCCCCGTGCGGCTTGCCGGGGTGAACCGTCACGAGCACGACCCAGACTCGGGTCGGGTCGTGCCGATTGCCACCGCTCGGGCCGAACTCGAGCTCATGAAGCGACACAACATCAACGCCGTCCGCACGGCGCACTATCCGCCCGACCCGCGCTTCCTCGACCTCACCGACGAGCTCGGATTCTTCGTGATCGACGAGTGCGACCTCGAGACCCACGGGTTCGAGCCCAACGGCTGGCGCGGCAATCCCTCCGACGACCCAGTCTGGCGAGGCGCCTTCCTCGACCGGGCCGAGCGGATGCTGGAGCGCGACAAGAACCACCCGAGCGTGATCCTGTGGTCCCTCGGCAACGAGGCGGGAACCGGGCAGAACCTGGCAGCGATGTCCGAGTGGATCCACGATCGCGATCCTTCGCGGCCCGTGCACTACGAGGGCGACCGCGACGGCCTGTACACCGACATCGGCTCAGCGATGTATCTCGCGCCCGACATCGTCGACGCGGTCGGGGCGGGGGCGCTTCCGCCTGGCGCGAGCGCTGGATCGCCCGCCGCTTCCGCGCATCGACCGTTCCTGCTCTGTGAGTACGCCCATGCCATGGGCACCGGCCCGGGTGGCCTGAGCGAGTATCAGGCTGCGTTCGATCGGCATCCGCGTCTCGCGGGCGGCTTCGTGTGGGAGTGGATCGAACACGGCCTGCGTCAGCGCCTCCCAGACGGGTCGACGCGGATCGCCTACGGTGGCGACTTCGGCGAGGCCGTGCATGACGGCAACTTCGTCATCGACGGCCTCGTCTCGGCCGACCGTGAACCCCGGCCCGGTCTTGCGGATGTCGCTTCCGTGTTCTCCCCCGTTGGCCTGACCCTCGACTCGCATTTCCTGACCGTCGTCAACCGATACCACGCACGCTCGACGGCGTCGCTGCGGTTCACGCTCACGGCCACGGATCTCGATGACCACGGAGTTGCGCAGAATGACTCCACGGTCAGGGAGCTCGAGGTTCCCGAACTCGGCCCGGGCGAGACGGCCCGTGTGGCGCTGCCGGCGGACCTCGTGTTGGACGCGGAAGGCGGCATCCAGCGACTGCTCACGGTGACGGCGACCGAGGCTTCGGTCACCCCCTGGGCTCCCGCCGGCCACGAGGTCGCGTGGGTGCAGGCCGAGCGCCTGCTGGCGGCAGTGCAGGTGCAACAACAACTGGCTCGTCCGCGGTCAGCGGCGCCGCTACGCGGAGTGACGCCCATCACCGTAGGGGCGGGACGATTCGATGCGCTGGGTGGGCTGATTGAGATCGGCGACCTGGCCATCCACGATCTCGACCTGTGCTTCTGGCGCGCACCCACCGACAACGACAACGGATCACTCTGGGAGCGCGAGGGCGACGACGAGCGCAGCCAGGCGCAACGCTGGTCGGAGGCTCGCCTTGACCGCCTCGAGGCGCGAGTCACGAGCCTTGCGTACGACGAGCAGGAATTGGTCGTGGGCATGCGCCACGGCGCGATCTCGACCGACCGCGGGATCGACTCGACGCTGCGGTGGCGCGAAGCCGGACCGAGCACGCTGGCTCTCGCGCTCGAGGTGGTTCCGTTCGGCGACTGGAGTGTGCCGTGGCCAAGGATCGGGTTGTCGTTCCGCCTGCCGGCCGAGTTCGCGGCCGCACGCTGGTTCGGGCTCGGACCCGGATCGGCCTACCCGGACACCGGGCAGGGTGCCCGCCTCGGATGGCACGCGCGGTCAGTCCAGGACCTGCAGGTGCCCAACGTCCGTCCGCAGGAGAACGGGTCCCGCGGAGGGGTGCGTCGCGTGGAACTCTCCGACGGGCAGGGCACCCTGCGCATTGACGGCGACGACCTCGCGTTCAGCGCGCGGCCATGGTCGGATGCCGCCCTCGAGCGTGCCGATCACCTCGAGGATCTGATCCCGGATGGCGGCACCCACGTTCACCTGGACTTCGCGCGTCATGGCATCGGCACTGCTGCGTGCGGTCCGGGAGTGTTGCCCGCGTATCGGCTGGAGCCCGCACGGTATGCATTCGCGGCAACCTTCCGGTGGGGCGGCAGTGCCGCATCCGCTCAATAGACTGACCAGCATGCTGCTCTCCGACCGCGACATCCGGGCCGAACTCGCCGCGGGACGCATCGGCCTCGACCCACTCGACCTCGCGATGGTGCAACCCTCGAGCATCGACGTGCGACTCGACCGCTACTTCCGGCTGTTCGACAACCACAAGTACCCGTTCATCGATCCGGCCGAGGACCAGCCCGACCTCACGCACCTCGTCGAGGTCGATCCTGACCAGCCGTTCATCCTGCACCCCGGCGAGTTCGTGCTCGGCTCGACCTACGAACTCGTCTCGCTGCCCGACGATGTCGCCGCCCGACTCGAGGGCAAGAGCTCGCTCGGTCGGCTCGGCCTCCTGACGCACTCAACGGCCGGCTTCGTCGACCCGGGCTTCTCGGGGCACGTCACCCTCGAGCTCTCGAACGTCGCGACCCTGCCGATCAAGCTCTGGCCCGGGATGAAGATCGGCCAGCTCTGCTTCATCCGCACGTCGTCGCCCGTCGAGGCGCCCTACGGCTCCGGTCCGTACGGCAACCGGTACCAGGGGCAGCGGGGGCCGACCGCATCCCGGTCATTCCAGAATTTCCACCGCACTGATGTGAGCGCGACTGATGCCGGAGCCTCGGGAAGCTAGCGTTCGCTGGTCAGTGCTGCTGCCCACGCACGACCGGCCGGACACGCTGCAGCACTCGATGCGTTCGGTGCTCGCGCAGACCGACGGTGATCTCGAGCTCATCGTCGTGGGCGATGGATGCAACGACGCAACCCGCGCGGTAGTCGCGTCGTTCGACGACCCGCGCATCCAGTTCCTCGACCTGCCCAAGGCGGAAGGATACGGCTACGCCAGCCGCGCCGATGCACTGCGGCACGCGCGAGGCAGGTACCTCGCCTTCGCTGCAGACGACGACCTCTGGGCGCCACTGCACCTCGAGTGCCTCGGGCAGGTGCTCGACTCCGGTCATGCCCTCGCGTACTCATTGCCGCTCTGGGTCGTCCCGACCGGCGAGGTGGTACCGACTCCGATCGATCTCGGTGTCGCACCGGAGCGCGCCACCTTCATGGCTGGCAACTACCTGCCTGCGACGAGCGTCGTGGCGCGGCGCGACGCGGTTGAGCGAGTAGGGGGATGGCCCGCCGATGTGCCGAGCGCAGCGGACTGGGAACTCTGGAAGCGGATCATCGAGCTCCCAGGCGTGTCCATCGGCGTCCTGCCATTTGGGACAGCGCTGCATTTCCGAGCACTGTGGCGTTCCGGCGAGCACTTCGCTGCGGAGTTCGTGCTTTCCGACGGAGATCCCGAGTCGTGGTGGCCGGACGCCGCCCGCGTCCCCGCAGGCGGCGGCGACCAGCAGGCGAGGACAGCGCCGGCTGTCGCGGAGGCGGCCTGGTGGAGAGCGCTCGCGGCGGCGACGGATCTCATTGAGCGCCACCTGGCATTCGAGTGGGTCTATGCACGCCGTCAGATCGAGCAACTCGAGCACGAGCTCGACGAAGCGAGCCGTGCCCTCGACAACGTCGACCGCGGCTATCGCGATTCGACCTCGTGGCGCATCACGGCACCCCTGCGTCAGATCGCGGGGTGGTTCGCAAAGCGCGGGTGATCGGGGAACACCGAACGCAGCGTCGGCTGGCTCGCATCCGCCTCCGAGAGCAGCGGTGGATGCAGCGGCCAACGAACCCCGAGATCGGGATCGTCCCACGCGAAGCCACGCCGCCCATCCGCCGTGAACTCCTCCGACACATCGTTCACGTAGTCGGTGTCCTCAAGCGCCTGGAATGCGTTTGCGAGGCCTTGAGCGATGAACAACCTGATCCTGCCAGCTGGCCCATCGCCGAGCTCGAACTGCAGTGTCTCGCCGAACGTTGGGCTGTCAGGGCGTACGTCGCCGACCGCGCAGAGAGCCCGGCCGCGTGGCACGTACACGAGCTTGTCCCACGGCTCCGCGTGGAACCCGCGGAGCACACCCACCCCCGACCGGGAGTGGTTCGCCTGGCGCAGTTCGACAACGCGGCCGAGCACTGACTCGAGTTCGGAGCGACGGTAGCTCTCGCGGAAGAAGCCGCGGGCGTCCTCCACGAGGGGAGAGTCAACGACGAGCAGCCCGTCAATGGTCGTTCGCTGCACCGTCACGGTTGGTCAATGTACACCGTCAACGTTCAGCTCAGTGCTGCGCGAACGCATCCATGCTCATCACGAGGATGACGCGGTCCGCCGCATCATGCGGAGTCTTCCCGGTCGCGTAGCCGTACCGCTCCTGCAACTCAACGTAGAACGCGCCGGTGGGATCGGGGATGACCTCGATGAGTGAGCCACGCACCTCGATGTAGATCATCGGGTCGGCCGGGTCGAACACGAGGAACGACATCGCCGGATTCGCCTGCAAGTAGCGGTACTTCGCGCGCTTGTTGGTGTGCGTGAAGTGGATCGTGTCACCGACCCGCTCGAACCACATCGGGTTCACCTGCGGCGAGCCGTCGGGCCGCACGATGCCCAGCGATCCGTAGAAAGGGCGTTCGAGGAGGTACTCGAGCTGGGCTGGGATGTCGACGGTCATGGTGGGGGTAACGGCGATCGAGCCGCGCGGATTCCCGCGGCTAGAGTTCGGCGAGCTGCAGCGCGAGCCAGGGGCTGAACGCGTAGGGCGCAGCGGCGACGGCCGTGCGCAGCGAGTCGAGGGTGACCCACTCGAACTCGGCGACCTCGTCTGGTGACGGGCGCGGAACATCCACTGCTCGGGCTCGGTACACCGGGCAGATCTCGTGCTCGACGATGCCGCTCGCATCGACGGCCCGGTACCGGAAGTCAGGGCAGCACCACCTCGAGGTCGGTGATCGTGAGCCGCAGCTCGCGTTCGGCGCGGCGCACGATCGCGTCTTCCATGGACTCGCCGGGGGCGGGATGCCCGCAGAACGAGTTGGTCCAGACGCCGGGCCAGGTCAGCTTCGTGACCGCGCGGCGGGTGACGAGCACCTTGCCGTCCTCGTTGTAGACGTGGCACGAGAATGCGAGATGCAACGGGGTGTCGGCGGAGTGCACGGTGAGCTTGTCGGCGGCGCCGATGGGGGTGCCCGCGTCATCCACAAGCACGACTTGTTCCGCTAGGCCGTCACTGCCACCGCTGTCTACCCCACTGGCTACACCGATGTCGGTCATGGGGCCCGCGCTAGTCTCAGGTCTGTGGATGGTTCCGGGCTGCTCGCGGTCTCGCAGGAGACCCAGTTGCAGGTCGACGCCGTGCTGGCGCGCTTCTTCACACTATCGAAGAACCGTGCGGCCGCCTTCGGGCCGCAGTACGTGCAGCTGTGGCAGACCCTCGAGCAGAACACGATCGGCGGCAAGCGATTCCGCCCGCGCATGGTGATGACGGCCTACCAGTGCCTGGGCGGCACCGACCTCGAAGCTGCCGCCTACGTCGGTGCGGCGTTCGAACTGCTGCACACCGCCCTCATCGTGCACGACGACGTGATCGACCACGACTTCACCCGGCGGGGCGTGCCGAACATCTCGGGCCGGTACCGCGATGCGGCGACCGCGGGCGGCTCGAATCTGCGGGTGGCCGAGCACTCCGGCATCTCGGCAGCCGTGATCGCCGGCGACCTCGCGCTGTTCAACTCCTACCGCCTGATCGATCGCAGCGGCGTGAGTGACCAGGTGCGCGGACGATTGCTCGAGGTGATGGATGACGCGCTCTTCGCCTCAGCCGCCGGCGAACTGATCGACGTGGACTTCTCGATCGCCGCCGAGATGCCGCGGGTCGACGACATCCTCACCATGGAGCGTCTGAAGACCGCCGTCTACTCGTTCGAGTGCCCGCTGCAGGCCGGTGCGATCCTCGCGGGAGCCTCGGGAGAGGTCGTGCAGACACTCGCCGACTTCGGGCGCGAGATCGGCATCGCCTACCAGATCGTCGACGACCTGCTGGGCGTGTTCGGCCTCGAATCCGAGACCGGCAAGACCACGGTCGGCGACCTGCGCGAGGGCAAGCGCACGGTGCTCGTGGCATACGCGACGAGCACGCGCGAGTGGGAGGGCATCGCGAAGTTCATCGGCGATCCGGAGCTCACCGAGGCCCAGGCCGACGAGGTGCGCACCGTGCTCATCTCGTGCGGCGCCAGATCGTTCGCCGAGGGCCTCGCGCGCTACTACGGCAACCGGGCGCTGGCTCGCCTGGCCGAGCCGCACATCCCGCCGTCCCTGCGCTCCGAACTGCACCCGGTGGCCGACGCCGTGCTCGGCAGGGTGAAGTGAGCCGCGACGGGCGGGCTCCTGTCGGGCGCAGTCTGTATGACCAGGTTGCCGAACAGACCGCATCCATCGTCATCAGGCGGTACTCGACGTCGTTCGGCCTCGCCTCGCGACTGCTCGAGCCCGGAGTGCGTCAGCACGTCGAGAACGTCTACGCGCTCGTTCGCATCGCCGATGAGATCGTGGATGGCACGGCCCTCGACACCCTCGCCGCAGGCCGCGCACTCAACGAACTCGAGACCGAGACTCACCTCGCGATGGACCTGGGCTACTCCGCCAATCTCGTCGTGCACGCCTTCGCGCTCACCGCGCGCGAGGTCCGCTTCAACACCGAGCTGACCGAGCCCTTCTTCCAGTCGATGCGCATGGACTTGACGCAGACCGTGCACGACCAGCCGAGCTTCGAGCGCTACGTCTACGGCTCGGCCGAGGTCGTCGGCCTCATGTGCCTGCGCGCGTTCCTGCAGCACGAGACCATCGACGAGGCACAGGATGCCCGGCTCACGCACGGCGCCCGCGCGCTCGGTGCCGCGTTCCAGAAGGTCAACTTCCTGCGCGACCTCGCTGCCGACTTCGAGACGCTGGGGCGCAGCTACTTCCCCGGTGTGGACGTCACGACGTTCTCCGAGGAAGACAAGGTGCGGCTGCTCGACGACATCGATGACGATCTGCGCGTGGCGGGAGAGGTGATCCCCCAACTGCCCAAGGGCAGCCGTCGCGCGGTTGCGCTCGCCCATGGGCTGTTCGCCGAGCTGTCCCGGCGGCTGCGCGCGACCCCGGCGAGCGACCTCGTGCGTTCGCGCGTTCGCGTGCCCAACCCGATTAAGGCGAGAATTGCTCTGGGCGCCGCATTCGGCAGCCGCTCGGGGAGGATCCGTTGAGCAAGGTCGTCGTGATCGGCGCGGGTATTGCGGGCCTCGCCGCGAGCGCGCTGCTCGCTCGCGAGGGCCACGAGGTGACGGTGCTTGAGTCCCGTGCGGAGGTCGGCGGCCGTGCAGGGCGCTGGGAGGCGGAAGGCTTCCGCTTCGACACCGGACCCTCGTGGTACCTCATGCCCGAGGTCTTCGACCACTTCTACAAACTGCTCGGCACGTCGGCGCAGGAGCAGCTCGAACTCATCACGCTCGACCCCGGATACCGTGTGTATTTCGAGGGCGACGACAGCCCCATGGACATCTCGCCAGAGCGCGCGGACAACATCGCGTTGTTCGAGCGGACGCAGAAGGGCGCGGGAGCGAAGCTCGACGCGTACCTTGTGTCGGCGAAGGAGACGTACGAGTTCGCGCTCGAGCATTTCCTCTACACGACCTTCCAGAGCATCCGGAAGATCGCGACCCGGGATGTGGTCGCACGCACCGGCGAGTTCGTCCGGCTGCTGCTGCAGCCGCTGTCGTCGAAGGTCGCGGGCACGGTTCGCAGCCCCAAGCTGCGGCAGATCCTCGGCTACCCCGCGGTATTCCTCGGCTCATCGCCCTACACGACACCGAGCATGTACCACCTCATGAGCCACCTCGACCTCGAGGATGGGGTGCGGTATCCGATGGGCGGATTCACGCGGCTCATCGACTCGATCTCCGACCTCGCCCGGGCCGAAGGCGTTGAGATCATCACACGCGCGTCGGCCCAGCAGATCGTGGTGCAAGACGGCCGCGTGACCGCGGTCGAGTACCTCGCCAACCACACCGACGTGCGATTCGCGGATGCCGACATCGTCGTGTCCGCCGCCGACCTGCACCACACCGAGACGCAGCTGCTGAAGGACGACGAGCGCACCTACCCGCAGGAGTACTGGGATGCCCGCACCGCCGGTCCCGGCGCACTCCTCATCATGCTCGGCGTGAAGGGCGAAGTGCCCGAGCTCGAGCACCACACCCTGCTGTTCGCCAAGGACTGGAAGAAGGGCTTCGAGCAGATCTTCGGCAGCGGTGCTGGACAGCATGATCCGAGCGTGCCGAGTCCGGCATCCCTCTACATCTGCAAGCCGAGCGGGGTCGACCCGGGCGCCGCGCCAGAAGATCACGAGAACCTGTTCATCCTGGTGCCGGTCCCCGCAGATCCGTCGATCGGGCGCGGCGACATCGGTGGCGACGGGGATGCACGGCTCGAGAAGCTCGCCGACAGTGTCATCCAGCAGGTGTCGAACTGGGCGGGCATCCCGGATCTCGCAGACCGAATCGTGCTGCGCCGCACCGTCGGACCGCAGAACTTCGTCGAGGAACTCAACGCCTGGAAGGGCACCGCGCTCGGCCCCGCCCACACGCTCAAGCAGAGCGCGTTCTTCCGGGCCGGTAACGTGAGCAAGAAGGTCAAGGGCCTCTACTACGTCGGCGGCTCGACCATCCCGGGCATCGGCCTGCCGATGTGCCTGATCAGCGCCGAACTCCTCATCAAGCGGCTGCGCGGCGACACGTCGACGACGGCGCTGCCCGAACCGCTCGAGTCCACCCACACGCCCGAGGAGGCTGAGGCGATCGAGCAACTCGAGCACGAGCGCGAAGAAGAGGCCGAGGATGCCGCGGCGCAGCGCCGCTCGCTGGCCGACTGGTTCCGCGGCTTCGAGCTGCCCAAGCTCAAGCTGCCCGAGCGCACCCTGCGGGTCGAGGCGTCGGACGAGGATCTCGTGCTCGTCGATGACGAAGTCGAAGAACTCGGAGCGAACGAGGTCGGCGACGTCGAGGACGCGCCCCCAGAGGATTCGGAAATTCAGGAGTTCGTGGAGGCCGAGCCCGAGGTTGCGCGCGACGTCGAGGATGTGACGCCGTCTACTCCTGAGTTTTCAGAGCCGGAGCCGGAGCCGGAGCCGGAGCCGGAGCCCGAGCCGGAGCCGGAGCCGGAGCCGACGAGCCCGAGCCGGACCAGAACCAGCGCAGGAACCCGACGACGACTACGACGAGGATGGCTCGCTCGTCGACCTCGTGAAGTCGTGGGCACGCGATCGTCAGGAACCCGACGAGCCGGACCGCCCGTGACCCTGCTCTATCTCGGAGCGCTGCTCGTCGCGCTGTTCGGGATGGTGATGCTCGACCGCCGCTTCCACTTGTTCTTCTGGCGCGACGCGCGCCGGGCGGGCATCGTGCTGGCGGCCGGCATCCTGTTCTTCCTCGTGTGGGATCTTGTGGGCGTCGGGCTCGGGGTGTTCTTCCGCGGCGAGACGGCGTTCATGACCGGGGTGCAGATCGCGCCCGAGATCCCGCTCGAGGAGGTCTTCTTCCTCGCGCTGCTGTGCTACCTCACGATGAACGCGGTGAACGCGGCATCCACCATCCTCGAACGAAGGGCGCGAGGATGACGTACTGGCTCATCAACGCCGCCTTCCTCACGGTCGTGGCCGGGCTCGTCGTCGCCGCGATCGCCGCGCGACGGTCGCCGCGGTGGGCAGCGGTCGGACTCGCGGGCGCGGTCATCCTCGTGATGACCGCCGTGTTCGACAACGTGATGATCTCCGTCGGGCTCGTGGCCTACGCGCCGGAGCACATCAGCGGTGCGTTCATCGGTGTCGCTCCGGTCGAGGACTTCGCGTATGCGATCGCCGCGGTCGTCGGACTGCCGAGCCTGTGGGCACTGCTCGGCAAGCGCGACTCGGAGGCGCCGCGATGATCCGCGCCCTGCTGCTCTCCTCCCGCCCGCTGAGCTGGGTGAACACGGCCTTCCCGTTCGCCGCCGCCTACCTGCTGACGACCGGGCGCGTCGACGTGACCTTCGTGGTTGGCACGCTGTACTTCCTGGTTCCGTACAACCTCGCGATGTACGGCATCAACGACGTGTTCGACTACGAGTCCGACCTGCGCAACCCGCGCAAGGGCGGCGTCGAGGGTGCGGTGCTCGACCGCTCGCTGCATCGGCCGACGATCGTCGCCGCGCTCGTCACGAACATCCCGTTCCTGACGTATTTGGTTCTGGTCGGTTCCCCGCTCTCGTGGGTCGTGCTCGCGGTCAGCGTCTTCGCGGTGATTGCGTACTCGGCGAAGGGCCTGCGGTTCAAGGAGCGGCCGTTCCTCGACTCGATCACGTCGGCGACCCACTTCGTCTCGCCGGCGCTCTACGGACTCGTGCTCGCGGGCGCGGTCTTCACCCCGCAGCTGTGGGCAGTGCTCGCGGCGTTCTTCCTGTGGGGGATGGCATCGCACGCGTTCGGTGCGGTGCAGGATATCGCCGCCGACCGAGAGGCTGCCATCTCCTCGATCGCGACGGTGATCGGTGCGCGCTCAACCGTGCGCCTCGCCGTGGTCGCCTACCTCGCCGCCGGGGTGCTGCTGCTGTTCACGGAGTGGCCGGGGCAGCTCGCTGCCGTGCTGGCGCTGCCGTACGCGGCATCCTGCGCTCCGTACTGGAACGTCAGCGACGCCGACTCCGAGACGGCGAACCGCGGGTGGAAGCGGTTCCTCTGGCTGAACTTCGCGACGGGTTCGTCGTGACGATGCTGCTCATCTGGCGCGCTGGCGCTTAGGGCGAAGGCCATTTCTGGCCTTCGCTGCGACGCCAGCGCCGAGGGCCGTCTCGGCCCTCGGTCATTCAGATGCGCTAGTCGCCGCTCCAGCCGAGGTTGCGCGCCATCGTCTCGAGGGCGGCGACAGTCTGCTGGTACTGCTCAGACGTGAGCCCGTCGCTCATCTCGTCGCGCAGCTCGGCGACCGTCTCGGAGAGTGCGTCGAAAGCGGTGCGCCCGCGCTCGGTCAGTTCGTAACCGGTGGCGGTGGCATCCACCCACGCACTCTCGATGAGCTCGCTGAGGTGCTCGGCCGAACTCTCCGCGGCGGACTCGTCCGTCGCGGCGGACAGGAACGGCGCCACCGCGGCATCCAGCTGCTCCACCGTTGCGGCCCCTCGTGAGAGCACATTCAGGAGTTGCCACTGGCGCCGGGTGACGCCGTGTTCCTCGAGCGTCGAGGCGAAACGATCATCGATCAATCCGTCGACGAGCTTGAGCCAGAAGCCGATCGGTCGTTGAGCGTCCATGATTCGACGTTACGCCTGAGGCGTGTCGGTCGTCACGCTGTTCATCGGCGGAGTCTCCGGGTGGAGATCATGGTGGTGGTTGGCCGGGTGCATGCGGCGGAAGCCGCGCAGCATCGCCGGGTGGCGGTGGCCACGGCCGAAGCCGCGACCGAACGGGCGCTCGTCCTTCTGGGACTCATTCCAGCCGAGATTTCTGGCCATCTTCTCGAGCGTGCCGAGCATGGCCGCGTACTCCTCGTCGGAGATGCCCTCGCGAGCAGTGTGGCGAAGCGACGTGCGGTACTCGTGAGTGAGCGTGTGCTTGCGTGCGTCGATCGCGCGCAGCCAGAAGGCGGCGCGCTGGGTGCGGTCAGGGCGCTTCCCCTTGGGGGTGGCCTGGTTGGCCGGGTTCTGTTCTGGGGTTTCGTTGGGGGTATTCATTGCTGAGGTCCTTCGGTTCATGGGGGCCGGACGATTCGCGGCCGGAGTGGGGGCATCCGATCGAATGACCCGATCGGCGATGCATGTCATATGACAATGAATGTAAGATTACATACATGGATGCCGCACGTCAAGACCCCGTCGCCGAAATCGAATCGGCGCTGGCCCAGCTCCGCCTCGCGCAGCGCCACGGGCGTGGACCGGGCGGCGGAGGCCCGCGCGGCGGACCGCCGTTCGGCGGCGGCTTCGCCGGCCACCTCGGCCCCTCGCCTCGGCGTCCGAGGCGGGGCCGGACACGGCGAGAACCCGGGCGAGCGCGACGGGCCGGAGCCGCACGGCTTGCACGAGCGCCCGGAGTTCGGCCGCGGCCGTAGCCACGGCAGCATGGGCGGACCTCACGCCCGCCGGCTCGGTGACGCGCTCGGTGCCGCGCGGTTCCGCCTGCTCGAGCGCCTGGTCGAGGGCAGTGCGAGCATCTCCGAACTCGCCGACGCGATCGGGGTCGACCAGCCGCGCGCAAGTCGTCTCGTAGCGGATGCCGCGGCGCGCGGGCTGGTGCAGCGTACTCCAGACCCGACGGATGCGCGCCGCACCACCGTCGACCTCACCGACGCCGGTCGGAGCTTCCTCGCCACCCTCAAGGACTCCCGTCGCTCAGCGGTCATCACCGCGCTCGAGGGATTCAGCGCCGAAGACACCGCGACGTTCGCCGCCCTGCTCAGCCGGTTCGTGCAGCACTGGCCGGCGTCGCGCTGACGCCGAAGTCGATGAGCGCTGCTGATCGCAGGATGGAGCGCTCGTCACCGGCGGAAACGGCGCTGCTGATGCAGGCGATGCATCACAGTGATGCGAGTGATGCACGGCGCGATAGCATGATACGCATGCGTACCACCGTGGCCATCGACGACAAGCTCCTGCACGCCGCCAAGCTGCGCGCGCGGCAGCGTGGCCTGACGCTTGGGGAGTACGTGGAGGACTCGCTCCGGCGCAACCTGGTCGAGCGCGAAGCTGCGCCTGCGGGTCCGCCGATCCCCGTCTTCACGCGCGGCACTGGCATGCGGCCCGGGATTGACGCGTCATCCAATCGGGCACTCTTCGACGCACTGGACGCGAGCGGCGACCTCTCGTGATCGTGCTCGACGTCAACGTGCTGCTCGCGACGTTCCGCGCGGACCACGCCCATCACGACGTCGTGCGGCCCTGGTTCGACGCGACGTTCGTGCCCGGCGCCGACGTTGTCGTGCCCGATCTTGTCTGGGTTGGGTTTCTCCGGATCGTGACCAACAACCACGTGTTCGAGGTGCCGTCGACGCTCGCCGAGGCGTTCGACTTCGTTGAGGCCGTCACGAGCTCGTCAGCGTACGTCACGGCACCGGGGCTGCGACCGGCCTGGGGCGACCTGCGCGACATCGCGACCGAAGCGGATGCCAGCGGCAACCTCATCCCGGATGCCTACATCGCCGCAGTGGCGATGGCGCACGGCGTCCCGGTTGCCACCATGGACCGCGACTTCCGCAGGTTCACGGGTCTGGCGATCGTCGATCCGTCGAAGCCGTAGCCGCTAGTACTCGAACCCGAGCTCCTTCGGGTAGTCGCCGAGCGCGGTGAGGTCGGCCGCGGCATCCCTGAGGTGCGAGAGCGTGAGGCCGAGCGTGTACGGGCCGAAGCTCACGCGCGAGACGCCGAGCCGGGCGAGGGTCGCGAGCGGCACCGACTTGGGGCCGGAGATCACCGAGATGCGGCCATCCACTTCGTCGATCGCCTTCTTCACGAGCTCTTCCGTCGACAGCCCGAGGAAGAAGATCACGGATGCCCCTGCTCCGAGATACGCGTTCGCGCGCGCGACCGCGTCGCTCCAGTCGCCGCCGCGCGCGAGGGCGTCGACGCGCGCGTTGATCACGATGGGCACGCCCGCTGCATCCCCGGCCGACCGCGCGGCGGCGACGCGCACCACGGAATCCTCGAACGGGCGCATGGTCTTGCTGTCGAGGGAGTCCTCGAGGTTGAGCCCGACGGCGCCGGTGCCGATCAGGCGGCCGACGTTGGTCTCGACGCCCGCGGCATCCTCGGCGTAGCCGCGCTCGAAATCGATGCTGACGGGCAGGTCGACCGCGTTGACGACCGCACGGGCCACGGTGAGCGCGGTGTCGACGTCGAGTCCCTCGCCGTCGGCCACGCCGTGCGCGAAGCTCACCGCGTGGCTCGCGGTCGCCAGCGCCTTCACGCCAGGAGCGGAGGCGACGACCTTGGCGGTGATCGCGTCCCAGACGTTGGTGAGAATCAGTGGGTCGCCGGGAACGTGGAGGGCATCGAGCTTGCGGGCGAGGTCAGCTTGGTTGGTCATGGGTCCACCCTGCCTCGTCGCGCCGACAGTTGCCAGCGAGTTTGCGACAACCACGTTGCGACAGGGATCAGATATGCGCGATGGTCACTGCGGCGATCGCGAGTGCGCCGGTGATTCCCACCCCGGTTGTCGGGAATCGGAACCAGTACTTGAGCCCAACGACGAAGTACGCCACCGGCACGAGCACTGCGACAGCCATGAGCGGCCACGACGAGAACAGCACGTCGGGCAGTGTGATCGCGAGGATGCCGAACACGAGCCCGTACTGCACCGCGCCGATGCCGTGGCTGGCATTGAACCCCACCCACAGTCTCCACACATTGGTAGACGGATTGAGCTGCGCGCTCGTGCCGCGCATCGCCTCGGTGACGGCTGGGTCGCTCGGCGTGAGCTTTGGCCCGCGCCACGTGAGCAGCAGGTGCAGCCCGCCGAGCACGAGCGGGATGGCGGCGGCAGCCACCATGAGCACTGTTGCGACGACAAGCATTGGCTTAGCTCAGCGATCCGGGGATCTCGCTCGGCGCCGCCGGGCGCAGGTTCGGCATCTTCACCAGGAGCATGAGCACGAGTCCGACTGCTAGCACGATCACGATGCCGAGGATGCCCCACACCGTCGAGGCGAAGACGGCGATGAACACGGTCCAACAGCGTCGACGAGATCGGGCTGGCGATGCGTCCGGTCGTCGCGTACAAGCCGAAGATCTCGCCCTCCATGCCTGCGGGCGTCACGCGTGCGAGCAGTGATCGGCTCGACGCCTGAGCCGGGCCGACGAAGATGCAGAGCGCGAGTCCGAAGATCCAGAAGATGATCTTGCCGCTGTCCGCGAGCAGGAACACGACAAGGCCGGAGACGACGAGCCCGACGAGCGCGAACACGATGACCGCTCGTGCACCGAACCGGTCGTCGAACCGGCCGGCGATGATCGTGCTGACTCCGGCGACCAGGTTCGCCGCGATGCCGAAGCCCACGACCTCGAGGAAGCTGAATCCGAACACCACCGACGCGATGATCGCGCCGAATGCGAAGACCGCGCCGAGTCCATCGCGGTAGACGGCGCTGGCCAGCAGGAACCAGAACGTCGGGCGCGAGCGGCGGAAGAGGTCCTTGATGTTGCGGAACAGCACGACGTAGCTCGCGAAGAAGTTGACCTTCTCGCGATTCGCGGCGGGCTGGCAGCTCCGGCACGTTGCGGATGAACGGGATGACGAAGATCACTGTCCAGAGCGCGCAGCCGAGCGCGACGATGCGGAACGGCAGCCCGTTCTCCTGCGGCAGCCCGAACCAGTTCGCCGAGTACGCCACGATCACGATCACGAGCGCGATGATGCCGCCGATGTAGCCGAGGCCCCACCCAAGGCCGCTCACCTTGCCGACCGTCTTCGGGGTCGCGACCTGCACGAGCATCGCGTTGTAGTTGACACCCGCGAGCTCGCTGAAGACGGTGCCGATCGCGATCAGCGAGACGCCGAGCACGAAGAACGGCGGCAGCCCCTGCACGAAGAACAGCGAGAACATCGTCGCGCACGAGCACGCCGGTGTAGATCGCGCAGCCAGAAGCTTGCGGCGCCCGGACGCGTCGGCGCGCTGTGCGAGCACCGGGGCGATGCGGCGATCGTCAGGCCCGCGATCGATCCCGCGAGGCCGAGGCCGCTGTGAGGCCGACGAGGGTCGCGACCTTGACGCGGGTCGTCCTCCGGCGAGCGCGGCGACATCCGGCGGCAGGAACGTCGTCGGTCGTCAGGTACAGCGCTGTGAACACGAACGTCAGGATGACGCTGTTGAACGGCTGCGTCGCCCAGTCCCACAGCGCCCACGAGATCACCTGCTTGCGCGGGATGACCTTGCCCTCCTGCAGGTCGAGTCCGACCGCGAGGATGGCGCCCGTGTTGGCCGTGACCGGCACGCTGCAATGGAGTAGTTCCTCCGACGTCGCTGTCGGGAGTCTTGTCCGTCATGGTCGAAGGCTAGTGCCCAGTGGTAGCCGTGCGGTGAACGGTTATTCCGCGTCGTCGTCGAATGCCGGATCGACCGCACGTGGCGGGCGCTCGCCGACCGCCGTCCCCGGGATGTTCCCGGTTCCCGGTGCATGCTTCTCGCGCTCCGCCACCAGCCACGTCGGGCGGTCCGCAAGCAGGGCGCGGATCTCGTCGGTCGTCATCGAGTCGCTCACCCCGCCCCGCGCGAGTGCCGAGTTGGAGACACCGAGCCGGTACGCGACCTCCTTGCGTGGGTGCGGTCCGTCCTTGCGAAGCGCGACCAGCCAGGCCGGCGGATCGTCCTGCAGAGCCTGCACGGCATCCCGGGAGATGTGCGTGGCGCGGAACTCCTCGGGTGTCGCGGGCAGGAAGACATTGAGCTTCTCGGCGGCCGTCTTCGGGCTCAGCAATTGCTGCTTTCGCGGCTTCGGTTGCTGGCGGCGGTCCTCACGCTCGGCATCGGTCATCCTCAGAGCGTACGTGGCGCGGGCGCTGCCCGTAGCCTTGGCCCATGGCCGAGCCGCTCGTCGTCGCCTTCGTGCCGGGGGTCACCCCCGGCAAGTGGGAGCGCGTCTGGCGCGAGCGGCGCCCTCCCGGCCGCCTTGACCTCCGCCCGATGACACAGGATGCCGCGCTCGCGGCCCTGGGCGACGGCACCGCGCACATGGCGATCGTGCGCGACGTGACCGCCGACGACGAACGGCACGCGATCGAGCTCTACCGCGAGCAGCCCGTGGTCGTCGCCCCGCGCGGCTCGCTCGTCGCGGGACTCGACTGCGGTCGACCTCCGCGACCTCGACGGCGAGCACGTGCTGCCCGTCGACCTCGCGGCGGGAACGGGCGAGGATGCCGTCGAGCTCGTCGCCGCGAACGTCGGCGTCGCGATCATGCCCCAGTCGGTCGCGCGCGCTCTCTCGCGCAAAGACGTCGTGGCCCGTCCGCTGCGGGACGCCCCGGACACCGCGATCTCGCTGGTGTGGCCGACGCTCAGCGCTCATCCGAACTCCGACGTATTCGTCGGCATCGTGCGCGGGCGAACGGCGAACAGCTCGCGCTGAGGGCCGATCGCCCCGGTCAATCGACTTTCGGGAGCGAGCCTGTCGGCGGGCCTTCGCCGTGCCGGTTGCGAACCCACGCCTGTGACGTGGTGTGGATGAGCAGCAGCGTCACGGTCGCGAGCACCGCCGTCGGGAACGCGGCGCGCTCGTCGCTCCAATCGCCCTTCACGCCGATGACCCAGCCGAAGTAGAGCACCACGATCATCAGCAGGCCGACGCTCGACACCGACTTCGCGGTCTCGTAGGTGCGGCGCCGGAACAGGTCCCGCACCCAGTAGATGAGCGACAGGATGAGCACGAGCGCCGCGATGATCTCCCACACGAGGGCGAGCACGTGCGTGACATCCATACCGCCGGCCCCGATGGTCGCGATGACCACCCGCACGATCGCGATGGTGTTGCAGGCCACGAGCACGAAGACCGCGAACGGCAGCCCGCCGATCGCGTGCCACCAGCGCTTGGTCTCAGTTGCGGTCGTCACGATGTGTGCCCTCCCAAGGCGGAGCGACGGTGCTCCTGTCGGGCCACGGTACTCCCGTCGACTGCACCTGGCACACGTTGAGCCGATGTCACTCAACTTCGATTTGACACAGTTATCCACAGGGTGACAAACTTGACAACGCGCGACTCAAGGTTGTCGCGCATCGATCAAGACTTGTAGAACCAAGGAGAACAGAGCATATGGCTCGAGCAGTAGGCATCGACCTCGGTACCACCAACTCGGTGGTGTCCGTCCTCGAGGGTGGAGAACCCACCGTCATCGCGAACGCCGAGGGCTTCCGCACCACCCCATCCGTCGTCGCCTTCACGAAGGACGGCGAGACCCTCGTCGGCGAGACCGCCAAGCGGCAGGCCGTCACGAACGTCGATCGCACCATCGCTTCGGTCAAGCGCCACATGGGCACGGACTGGAAGAAGGACATCGACGGCAAGGCGTGGACTCCGCAGGAGCTCTCCGCGCGCATCCTCGCGAAGCTCAAGCGTGACGCCGAGCAGTACCTCGGCGAGCCCGTCACGGACGCGGTCGTCACGGTGCCCGCGTACTTCAACGACGCCGAGCGCCAGGCCACGAAGGAGGCCGGCGAGATCGCGGGCCTCAACGTGCTGCGCATCATCAACGAGCCCACGGCGGCCGCACTCGCGTACGGCCTCGACAAGGGCAAGGAGGACGAGCTCATCCTCGTCTTCGACCTCGGTGGCGGAACGTTCGACGTCTCGCTGCTCGAGGTGGGCAAGGACGACGACTTCTCGACCATCCAGGTCAAGTCCACCGCCGGCGACAACCGTCTCGGTGGCGACGACTGGGACGACCGCGTCGTCGACTACCTGATCAAGCGCTTCAAGGAGACCACGGGAGTGGATGTCTCGAGCGACAAGATCGCGAAGCAGCGCCTCAAGGAGGCCGCGGAGCAGGCGAAGAAGGAACTGTCGTCGCAGACCAGCACCACCATCCAGCTGCCGTACCTCTCGCTCACCGAGAATGGCCCGGCCAACCTCGACGAGACGCTCACGCGCGCCAAGTTCGAGGAGCTCACCGCCGACCTGCTCGCCCGCCTCGAGAAGCCGTTCAAGGACGTCATCAAGGAGGCCGGAGTCAAGGTCGAGGATGTCGCGCACGTCGTGCTCGTCGGTGGTTCGACCCGCATGCCAGCCGTCGTCGAGCTCGTCAAGAAGCTCACGGGCGGCAAGGAGCCCAACAAGGGCGTCAACCCGGATGAGGTGGTCGCCGTCGGCGCCGCCCTCCAGGCCGGCGTGCTGAAGGGCGAGCGCAAGGACGTGCTGCTCATCGACGTGACCCCCCTGAGCCTCGGTATCGAGACCAAGGGCGGCATCATGACGAAGCTCATCGAGCGCAACACCGCCATCCCGACCAAGCGCAGCGAGACCTTCACCACGGCCGACGACAACCAGCCGTCCGTGGCGATCCAGGTGTTCCAGGGTGAGCGCGAGTTCACCCGCGACAACAAGAACCTTGGCACGTTCGAGCTGCAGGGCATCGCACCGGCACCCCGTGGCATCCCGCAGATCGAGGTCACGTTCGACATCGACGCCAACGGCATCGTGCACGTGTCTGCGAAGGACAAGGGCACCGGCAAGGAGCAGTCGATGACGATCACGGGTGGCTCGAGCCTCTCGAAGGACGACATCGAGCGCATGGTGCGCGAGGGCGAGGAGCACGCCGCAGAGGACAAGGCCCGCCGCGAGGCAGCCGAGGTTCGCAACACGGCCGAGCAGCTCGCCTACTCGACCGCCAAGCTCATCAAGGACAACGAGGACAAGCTGCCCGACGACGTGAAGACGACGGTGCAGGCCGACGTCGACGCGCTCAACACGGCGCTCGCCGGCGATGACGAGGCCGCGGTGAAGACCGCGTTCGACACGCTCAGCGAGAGCCAGCAGCAGCTCGGCCAGGCGATCTACTCGGCGCAGCAGGAGCAGACCGAAGAGGCGCCACACGATGAGGCTGCACCCGACGAGTCCGCAAGCGACGAGGACATCGTGGATGCCGAGGTCGTGGACGACGAGGAAGAGCCCAAGAAGTCCTGATGGCCAAGGACAAGAACGACAACACGCCCTCCGAGGGCGCCGAGGAGCCGGTGATCCGCGACAAGCGTCGCGTTGATCCGGAGACGGGCGAAGTTCGAGAGAAGGCTGCGGCGCAGGATGGCGCGGCCCCCGACGACGAGGCGGTGGTGGAGGAGTTGAGCGAGGCCGACCAGGCCCTGCTCGACCAGGCCGCCACCGACCTCGTTGCCGAGATGCGCAGCGACATGCTGCGGGCCCAGGCCGAGCTGGTGAACTTCCGGCAGCGCGTCGAGCGCGACCGCCAGGCGAACCGTGACGCGGTCATCGCCGAGGTGATCCGCTCGCTGCTGCCAGCGCTCGACGACCTGTCACGGGCCGAAGCGCACGGCGACCTCGAGGGTAGCCCCCTCGAGCTCGTGGCGCAGAAGCTGCGCGGCGGGTTCGAGCGCTACGGGCTCAAGCAGATCGGCGAGAAGGGCGAGCCCTTCGACCCGAGCCTGCACGAGGCCGTTGTGCAGTTCCCGACCCCGGATGTCACGGTCAACACGATCGCGGACGTGATCGAGCCCGGCTACACCCTCGGCGACCGCCTCGTGCGGGCGGCGAAGGTGGCCGTCTCCGTGCCCGCCGAGTAGGAGAGGAGCGCTCGTGGCCAGTCAGGACTGGTTCGAGAAGGACTTCTACGCGGTGCTCGGCGTGAAGAAGGATGTCACCGCGGCCGAGCTGAAGAAGACGTACCGCAAACTGGCGCGGCAGTATCATCCCGACTCCAATCCTGGGGACGCGAAGGCCGAGGCGAAGTTCAAGGAGATCAGCGAGGCGCACGCCGTGCTGGCCGACCCCGACACGCGCGCCGAGTACGACCAGATGCGGGCGATGGGCTCGGGAGCGCGCTTCACGGGCGCCGGCGGCGGTCGCCAGGGTGGCTTCGAAGACGTCTTCAGCGGCTTCGGCGGTGCGGGACAACGCACGACGTTCAACGCGAGCAACTTCGACGACCTGTTCGGCATGTTCAGCGGCGGAGGCAACACCCGCTTCGGCGGACCCACCCGGGGCCGCGACCTCACGGCGGGCACGACGCTCGAGTTCACGACCGCGATCCAGGGCGACACGATCAAGCTCTCGCAGCAGGGCGGTCGTACCATCACGGTGAAGATCCCCGCGGGGGTCAAGGACGGCCAGAAGATCAAGCTCAAGGGTAAGGGCGAGCCGAGCCCCGACGGCGGCGAGGCCGGAGATCTCGTGCTCACGGTGTCGGTGCGCAAGCATCCGGTGTTCGAGCGCGACGGCGACAACCTCAGGGTGGTCGTGCCGGTCACGTTCGCCGAGGCGACGCTCGGTGCGACCATCGAGGTGCCGACGCTCGGTGGCAACCCCGTGAAGCTCAAGGTCGCGGCGGGCACGCCGAGCGGACGTGTGCTGCGGGTCAAGGGCCGTGGCGTGACGACGACCAAGGCGCAGGGCGACCTGCTCGCCGAGGTGCAGGTCGCGGTGCCGGGCCGGCTGCCGGATGACGCGAAGGCGGCACTCGAGGCGTTCGAGGCTGCGATGCCGAGCGAGAACCCACGCGAGGAGCTGCTCGCGAAGGCGCGCGAGTCCGGCTGATGCGCGAGGGAGGGCACCGTGATGGATGAGCACACCCCGGTCTTCGCGATCGCGGTCGCGGCCGAGTTCGCCGGCATGCATCCGCAGACCCTCCGCCAGTACGACCGGCTGGGGCTCGTCAGCCCCAAGCGCACCGCCGGACAGTCGCGGCGCTATTCGATGCGCGATGTCGTGCAGCTGCGTGAGATCGCACGCCTCTCGGCGGAGGGACTCAACCTCGAGGGCATCAAGCGCATCCTCGAACTCGAGAACCAGGTGACGGCGCTGAGCGCGCGCGTGCGCGAACTCGAGGGTGCGCTCGCCGACGAGCTGCTCAACCGGCCCGGGCGCCGTGTCTTCGCGGCGGGTTCGGCTGGCGACGTGATCTCGTTGCGCGCGGGTACGCGCGCGGCACGGTCGAACCAGGTGGTGGTGTGGCGGCCGCTGCGCAAGGGCGGCGACTGAGCCGTCAGCGCACGCGTCCGTCTTCGAGCCGGATGACGCAGTCGGCGCGAGCGATCGCTTCCGGGTCGTGGGTGGCATGCACGACCGCCGCCCCGCGTGCTGCCTCACGCTCGAGCGCCGCGAGAATCAGGGCCGTGGACTCAGCATCCACTCCCGCCGTCGGTTCGTCGAGCAGTACGAGCTCCGCGCGATGCGCGAGCGCCTGCGCCACGAACGCGCGTTGGTGCTGGCCGCCGGACACCTCGCTGAGGGTGCGCCGGGCGAGCGCGCCGAGCCGCACGGCATCCAGGCTCTCGGCGACGACCTTCCGGTCCGCTGAGGTGAGCGGTCGCCACGCGCCGCGCTCGCTCCACCGGCCCATGGCAACCACGTCGCGCACCGTGAGTGGCAGGCCGTCTGGTACGGCGCTGCGCTGTGCGAGCAGCGCAGCGCGCGGTCGCCCGAGCACGGTGCCCGAGTGCGGGATGACCCCCGCGAGCACGCCGAGCAGTGTGGACTTGCCCGAGCCGTTGTGACCGGTGAGGGCGGTGACGCGGCCGGCTGGGACGTCGATTGCGACGTCGTGCAAGACGGTGGAGTCGCCGAGCCGCACGGTGATGTCGCGGGCGGTGAGCGTTGGCTGAGGCACCCGACCACCCTAGCTGTTCGAAATGATAACCATTATCAATTAGGGTGGTCGTCATGCCTGCCCTGATCGAACCGTTTGCCGCCGAGTTCGTCGTGCGCGCACTCCTGGGCGGCGTGGTCGTCGCGGCCCTGTGCGGCATCGTCGGCACCTGGGTCGTCGCTCGCGGCCTGGCGTTCTTGGGTGAGGCGCTCGCGCACGGCATGCTGCCGGGCGTCGCTACCGCCATGCTGCTCGGCCTGCCGCCCGTGCTCGGCGCGGCCGTGAGCGCGGCAGCGATGAGCGCGGGCATCGGGTGGGTTGCCCGCCGCGGTCGCCTCTCGCACGACACGAGCATCGCGTTGCTGTTCGTCGGCATGCTCGCGCTTGGCGTCATCATCGTCTCGCGCAGTCGGAGCTTCGCGGTGGATGTCACGGCGATCCTGTTCGGCGACATTCTCGCGATCGGCTGGGCCGACATCCTGCTGCTGCTCGCTGCCCTTGCGGTCACCATCGTCGTTGCGGTGGTGTTCCATCGCTCGTTCGTCGCGCTCGCCGTCGACCCGCGGGTCGCGCGAGTGCTCGGTCTGCGCCCCAGACTTGCCCAGGTCGTGCTCGTGGGCCTCGTGACCCTCGCCGTCGTCGCGTCATACGGCGCGGTCGGCTCGCTGCTCGTCGTCGCCCTGCTCGTCGCACCCGCCGTCGCCGCAGGTCGCTGGGCGAGGAGGCTGCCATCGACGATGCTGCTGGCCGCTGTGATCGGCGCGGTCGCGGTCTACCTCGGGCTGCTCGCGTCGTGGTACCTCGGCACGGCGGCCGGGGCGTCCATCGCGGGTGCGGCCGTGCTGCTGGCGGCGATGAGTGCGGTGGTTCGCGTCATCCGCGACGCCGTCGTGCGCCCGCCGCGCTCGGCGCTCCCCCGCACTGACGCCGACCCGACCGCCGACCGCACCTCGACCCTGGAAGCGCCACATGCCCTCGTCTAAGTCTCCGCTCCGCAACTCCGCTGCGCGCGCCGCGCTCGGTGGAATGCTGCTCGCGACGCTCACGCTCGCCGGATGCGCTGTCGAGCCCGTTGCGGACGAAGTGCCGCACGGGGTTGTCGAGGGTGCGAGCGAGGCGCCCGAGCCTCAGCTCGCGCTTGCGGAGCTGGGCGCGGACGGCACGCTGACCCTGCGCGACCTGCTCACGGGCGAGACCAGCGAGATCGCGTCGATCGACGGCACGACGACGACCCTCTCGACCGACGGACGCTTCGTCTTCGCCGGAGCGCCCGGCTCGGTCACGATCGTGGACACGGGGCTCTGGACGGTCGATCACGGCGACCACTTCCACTACTACCGCGGTGAGCCGAGGGTGGTCGGCGCCCTCACCGGTCGTGGCGAGTCGTTCGCGCGCGCGGGCGAGGCGCTCACCACGGTTCGGTTCGCCGGGGACGACGAGGTGCGGGTGCTCGACAGCGGCGCCCTCGGACGCGGTGAGCTCATCGAGGTCGCCGAGCTCGAGGTGACCGTGGCCGAGGCGATGCCACTCGGCGAGTTGGTGTTGCTCGCGGGAACGGACGGGATCACCCACGTCGTCGCCCCTGCTGATCCAACGACCGACCTCGCCACAGCCAAGTGCCCCGAGCCGGCCGGAGCGATCGAGACCCGCGTCGGCGTCGCGATCGGCTGCGCCGACGGCGCGGTGCTCGGCACCGTCGACAGCACGACAGGCGAGGTTGCGCTCGAGCACATCCCGTATCCAGCGGGCACGACGCCGGAGCTTCGGGCGACCGAGTTCGACGGTCGCCTCGGGCGACCCACCGTCGCGGCGGTAGCAGGCACCGTCGGCGCGTGGCTGCTCGACACTCGCGAACGTTCGTGGCAACTGATTGCAACCGAGGCACCGCTGCTGCACGTGGCTGCCGTCGACGACACGCGGGAGCACGTCGTCGGTCTGACCGCTGACGGCCGCGTGCTCGTCTTCGATGCCGGCGGCACGCAACTCGGCGCCTCCGCTCCGCTGCTCGACGGCACCCTCGGCACGGCGGCCGAACTCGGCGTGGAGCTCACCGTCGACGCCCACCGCGCGTACCTGAACTCGCCGGGCGACGGCGTGATCCACGAGATCGACTACGCCGACGCTGCTCGGATCGCGCGGACCTTCGAGTCGCAGTCCAGCTTCTTCGCGGAGACCGGACGATGAGCGCGCGGGGCTGGCTCGCGGCATCCACTGCGCTCGCGCTCGCTGCCGGACTCTCTGGCTGTGCAGGCATCCAAGCGTCGAACCGACCGCTCGTGGTCGTGACGACCAACATCCTCGGTGACGTCGTCGAGCAGGTGGTCGGTGACCACGCCGAGGTGCTCACGCTCATGGCACCGAACTCGGACCCGCACTCGTTCGAGATCTCTGCACAGCAGGCCGCGCGCATCTACTCCGCCGACCTCGTCGTCTCGAACGGACTCGGGCTCGAAGAGGGCTTGCAGCGCTACCTCGACACCGACGAGGCGAAGAACGTGCCCCAATTCGTCGCGGGCGACGTCATCGATGTGCTCGACTACGCCGAGGGTGACATTGCGGGCGCGCCCGATCCGCACTTCTGGACCGATCCAGCGCGCATGATCGACGTTGTCGATGGCATCGAGGATGCCCTGATCGCCGAACTCGACGGCATCGATGCCGCAGCGATCGGCGAGCGCGCCGACGCGTACCGTGCGCAGATCGAGGCGCTGGATGCGGAGATGGCGGCGGCGTTCGACGCGCTGGGACCAGGGCGTCGCGCGCTCGTGACGAACCACCATGTGTTCGGTTACCTCGCGCAGCGGTACGACTTCGTGGTCATCGGCGCGGTCATCCCGAGCGGAACGACGCTTGCCGCGCCGAGCGCGTCCGATTTGCGGGATCTGACCTCCGCCATCACCGAAGCCGGCGTTGGCGCGATTTTCGCCGAGTCGTCGTCGCCCGACACCCTGGCGCGAGTGCTCGCCGACCAAGCCGGGCTGGACGTCGCCGTCATCCAGCTCTACACCGAGTCCCTCACCGCGGAGGGCGAGGGTGCCGACAGCTATCTCGACATGATGCGCGTCAACTCGGAGCGCATCGTCACGGGGCTCGCCGACCGGTGAGCCCAACCCGACCCGCCGACCGGCGGGTCGCAACCACAGTAAGGAAATCATGAAGCAATCCCTGATCATCCCGGGGGCGCTCGCCGCCCTCGCCCTCACCATGTCGGGATGCGCTGCGGCCACGCCGAGCGCGCCGACCGAGAGCCGCCGGTCGTCGCACAGAGCCGCATCGCCATCACGAGCGACGGTGCGATCTACGTGCTCGACGCGGCGACGCTCGAACTGCAGGCGGAGCTACCGATCGACGGTTTCGTGCGGGTGAACGCCGCCGGCGACGCCTCGACCGTGCTCGTCACCACCGAAGACGGCTTCCGAGTGCTGGACACGGGGGCCGATGACTCGAGCGAGCCGCAGCTCACCGATCTCGTGTTCGAGGCCGATGCTGCCGGTCACGTCGTGCGGCACGCGGGCCGCACCATCCTGTTCGCCGACGGTACGGGCAACACGACGGTGCTCGACACCGACGACATCGCCGCCTCGGAGACCGAGCTGCCCGAGGGCGAGGTCGTTCCGGCGCTCGCCGCCCACCACGGGGTGTCGATCGTGCTCGAGGACAACACCCTGCTCACCACGATCGGTGATGCGAACGGTCGCACGGGCGTGCGGGTGCTCGACGCTGAACGCCAGGAGATCACGCGCAGCGAGGACTGCCCGAGCGTGCACGGCGAGGGCACGGCGCAGCACGAAGTGGTGCTCTTCGGTTGCGAGGATGGCGTGTTGATCTACGCCGATGGCGCGTTCACCAAGCTGACCGCACCGGACGAATTCGGGCGCACGGGCAACATGTACGTGAGCGAGTCCTCGCCCATTGCGGTGGCCGACTACAAGTCCGACCCGGACGCCGAGGGGTACCTCCTGTCCGACGTGGTGCTCATCGACACCGAGGCGCTGACCTCGCGAGTGGTCGCGCTGCCCGATGGAGTCGAGTACACCTGGCGCAACGTGGCCCGCGGCCCGCAGGACGACGCCGTCATCCTGGGCTCCGACGGCGCGCTGCACCTGCTGGATGTCGCGACCGGTGAGATCACCGCCTCGTACCCGGCGATCGCGCCGTGGCAGAGCCCCGCCGAGTGGCAGGATGCGCACCCCGCCCTCGCCGTGCTCGATGGGGTCGCCTACGTCACCGACGCCGCGAACGGGACGATCGTCGCGGTCGACCTCGCCACGGGCGAGATCATCGCCGAGGCAGAACTGCCCGGCACGCCGAACGAGGTTGCGATCGTCACGGGCTGACCCTCAGCTCACCTCACCGCGGGGTGCCGCGCCGGGCTCATCCGGCACGGCGCCCCGCGACCACCCGTCACACTGGAGCCGTGACCTTTCCGTTCGACGAGCTGCGCCGCCGCCCCGACTTCGAGGCGCCGGACCTGCGGGCGTGGGATGCCGCGGACATGCTCATCCTCGACTCGGCCGAGTGGAGCACCCCCGGCGCCGCCGAACTCACGATCATCGGTGACGCATACGGCGCCCTCACGCTCGGCGCCCTTGAGCGCCTCGCGCCCGGCTCACCGACGCACCCCGTCCGCGTGCACCAGGACTCGATCACCGGCGAGCTCGCCCTCGCCGCCAACGCCGTCGAACTCGGGATACCGGCCGAGTCGTTCCTCTCCGCTCCCGCTTGCGCCCGAACTCGTCGTCGGCGCGAGGCTCGTGCTGCTTCGGCTGCCCCGCTCGCTCGAGGCCCTCGACGAGATCGCGGCGCTCATCGCCGCGTACGCCGATCCATCCGTGCGCGTGATCGCGGGCGGGCGCATCAAGCACATGAGCCTCACCATGAACGAGGTGCTCGCCAAGCACTTCGGCCGCGTCGACGTGTCGCACGCACGGCAGAAGTCGAGGCTGCTCATCGCGAGCGAGCCAGTGCGTGGGCCGCTTGTCGAGCCGCGTCGACAGTTCCACGCCGACCTCGACCTGTGGGTGGTCGCGACGGGCGGCGTGTTCGCGGGCACGTCGATCGACATCGGCACGCGCGCGATGCTCGCCGCGTTCTCGACGGCCGGGTGCCGTGCCCCCGTTCGAGCGGGCGGTTGACCTCGGGTGCGGCACTGGGGTGCTCGCGGCATCCCTCGCGCGGATGCGGCCCGGCACGCACGTGCTCGCGTCGGACGCTTCGGCGGCGGCCGTCGCATCCAGTGTGCTCACGATGGAAGCGAACGGACTGGACGTCGAGGTGCGTCGCGAAGATGCGCTGTCGGGGGTGGATGCCGCGTCCATCGACCTCGTCGTGCTCAACCCGCCCTTCCACACCGGGGCCGCCGTGCACTCGGGCATCTCGACGCGCCTCTTCGAGGCGGCCGCGCGGGTGCTGCGTCCTGGCGGCGAGCTGTGGACCGTCTGGAACTCGCACCTCGGCTACCGGCCGCTGCTCAGTCGCTCGTCGGCGAGACCCGGCAGGTTTCGCGCACGCCCAAGTTCACCGTGACGGCCTCGCGCCGCCGCTGACCACTGGCGCGTGCTGGCGGCTGCGTCCGGGGCGGCGCATTCGTCGGCGTCCTCGGACAAATGCAGGAGATTCTTTCGAGGGGATGGCGCGGAGCGTGCAAGCACGTGCGTGAGCACGAGGATCTCCTGCATTTGTCCCTGGGGCGGGCAAGCCGAGGGGGCCGCAGGCATCGCGCGCAGCCACTGGCGAAACGCCCTGTGGATAACGTAAACTTGAGTCACACCGACTCAGGTTCGCAGAAACGTGTCTCACTCCTCGCCGGGCCGGTGCCCAGACGTCCCGCACGCAGACCTCAGACGCAGCACCGCACGAAAGGACCGGCCCCACTTTGGCCAACATGCAAGGCGCTCCGGGTACCGCTTCTGATGGACGCAGTGAGGAGCAGAAGACCGCGCTCGAGCAGTACGGCGTCAACCTCACCGACATCGCGCGCAGCGGCAAGCTCGACCCCGTGATCGGGCGCGACGCGGAGATCCGCCGCGTGAGCCAGGTGCTCACCCGACGCACGAAGAACAACCCGGTGCTCATCGGCGAGCCCGGCGTCGGCAAGACCGCCGTCGTCGAGGGACTCGCCCAGCGCATCGTCGCGGGCGACGTCGCGGACTCGCTCAAAGACAAGCAGCTCGTCTCGCTCGACCTCTCGGCGCTCGTCGCCGGCGCGAAGTACCGCGGCGAGTTCGAGGAGCGGCTCAAGGCCGTGCTCAAGGAGATCAACGACTCCGACGGCCAGATCATCACCTTCATCGACGAGTTGCACACGCTCATGGGCGCGGGCGGCGGCGAGGGGTCGGTCGCGGCATCCAACATGCTCAAGCCCATGCTCGCGCGGGGTGAACTCCGCCTGATCGGCGCGACCACGCTCGACGAGTACCGGCAGTACATCGAGAAGGATGCCGCGCTCGAGCGCCGCTTCCAGCAGGTGTTCGTCGGCGAACCGTCGGTGGAAGACACGGTCGCGATCCTGCGAGGACTCAAGGAGCGCTACGAGGCGCACCACAAGGTTGCGATCGCCGACGCGGCGCTCGTGGCCGCGGCATCCCTGAGCAATCGGTACATCACGGGTCGCAAGCTGCCCGACAAGGCCATCGACCTCATCGACGAGGCGGCGTCGCGGCTCAAGATGGAGATCGACTCGAGCCCGGTCGAGATCGACCAGCTCAAGCGCGCTGTCGACCGGCTGCGCATCGAGGAGCTCGCGCTCAAGAAGGAGAAGGACGACGCGTCCAAGGCGCGGCTCGAGAAGCTCCGCGAGGATCTCGCCGAACGTCAGCAGGAGCTCGACGTGCTCGAGACGCGCTGGAAGGCCGAGAAGGCGTCGCTCACGGGCGTCGGCGACCTCAAGACGCGGCTCAACGAGGCGCGCATCCAGCTCGACAAGGCGATGCGCGAAGGCGACTACCAGAACGCGTCGAAGCTCAACTACGAGACGATCCCCGAGATCGAGAAGGCCCTGGTGGATGCCGAGGCCGTCGAGCAGTCCGGACCCCGCATGGTCAACGACCAGGTGACCGAGGAGGACATCGCGTCCGTTGTCGCGCAGTGGACCGGCATCCCGGTCGACCGCCTCACCCAGGGCGAGACCGAGAAGCTGCTGCACCTCGAGACCGAGCTCGGCAAGCGACTCATCGGCCAGAAGGATGCCGTCGGTGCGGTCAGCGAAGCAGTGCGCCGCACGCGCGCCGGCATCTCCGACCCCGACCGACCGACCGGTTCGTTCCTGTTCCTCGGCCCGACCGGCGTCGGCAAGACCGAGCTCGCGAAGGCGCTCGCCGAGTACCTGTTCGACGACGAGAAGGCGCTCGTCCGCATCGACATGAGCGAGTACGGCGAGAAGTTCTCCGTGTCGCGGCTCGTCGGCGCCCCTCCCGGGTACATCGGCTACGAGCAGGGTGGCCAGCTCACCGAGGCGGTGCGTCGGCGGCCGTACTCCGTCATCCTGCTCGACGAGGTCGAGAAGGCGCATCCCGAGGTCTTCGACGTGCTGCTGCAGGTGCTCGACGACGGCCGGCTCACGGATGGGCAGGGCCGCACGGTCGACTTCCGCAACGTCATCCTGATCCTGACCTCCAATCTCGGCAGCCAGTTCATCACCGACCAGAACCTCCCGTGGGAGGAGCGGAAGCAGGCCGTGAACGACCTCGTGCGCCAGGCGTTCAAGCCCGAGTTCGTGAACCGGCTCGACGACATCGTGGTGTTCTCGCCGCTGACCACCGACGACCTCGGCCAGATCGTCGAGCTGTACATCGACCGACTCGGTCGGCGGCTCGCCGAGCGTCGACTCGAGCTCGCGGTCACCCCGGATGCCCGCAGCTGGCTCGCCGAGCGCGGCTACGACCCGATCTACGGCGCGCGTCCGCTGCGGCGGCTCATGCAGCACGAGATCGACGACAAGCTCGCGCGGTCGCTGCTCGCGGGCGAGATCCGCGACGGCGACACCGTGCTCGTGGGTGTCGGCGACGACGGGCTGACGGTGAGCCGGCTCGACGACGCGATCCCACCTAGCTGCGCCGGCGGCACCGGCGGCTGCTGCGTGAACGGCGGCTGTTCCGTGGACGGCGGTTCGCCCTTGCCCCGTTTGCTCAGGATGCGCCAGATCGCGACCCCGGCGGCGACCAGTACGAGTGCGTCGTCGCCGAAGCCGAGCGGGCCGGCGAGGATCTCGGGCACGAGATCGATCGGCGAGGCACCGTAGAGCAGCGCGCCGAGGCCGATGAGCACGGAGACGACCACAGGATGCTTCATGCTCCGAGCGTAGCCGCGCGATCCGCGAGCGCCGAAGCCTAGGCGAGTGCCGCCATGATCTCCGTCTCGAACGCTTCGGCGGTCGTGCGGTCCCACGCCTGCTCTGGCGAGTTGACGATCGCGTACTCGACGCCCGCTGCCCGCCAGTCCGCAAGGCGGTCGCGCACCTGCGCGGCCGTGCCGACGAGCGTGCGTCCGTCGCCGATGCCGTCCCGGTAGCCCGCGGCGACCTGTTCGGCTGCAGCCTTGCCGATCACGCGTGACCAACGCTCGACGAGCGCATCCACTCGCCGCTGTGCGTCGTCTGCGGAATCGCCGATCACGACGAAGAACTCGGCGCTGCGCGTGATCGTGTCGAAGTCGCGCCCGAGCGCATCGGCGTGCCCGCGCAGGATCTCGCTCTTGGCGGCGAACTCCTGGATCGTGGTGCCGAAGTTCGTGTAGTCGGCGTACTGCGCCGCGATCTTGAGCGTCACCTTCTCGCCGCCGCCCGCGATCCACAGCGGGATGCCGCCGGGCTGGAGTGGCAGGGGTCGCACGATCGCGCCATCCACCTGGTAGTACTGGCCGTCGAGGGTCGCGATGCCGTCACGCCACGCCTGGGTCATGATCTCGACGCCCTCGCGCAGCCGCCCGAGGCGCTCGCCGACCGGAGGGAATCCGTAGCCGTACGCGCGCCACTCGTGCTCGTACCAGCCGCCGCCGATGCCCATCATCGCGCGCCCGCCCGAGACGTGGTCGACGGTCGCGGCGACCTTCGCGAGGTACGCGGGCGGACGGTAGCTCATGCACGTGCACATCTGCCCGAGCCGGATACGACTGGTGGATGCCGCGAACGCCGCCATGAGCGTCCACGCCTCGTGCGTCGCCTCCTCGGTGGGTTCGGGCACCGTATGGAAGTGGTCGTACACCCACAGCGAGTCCCAGTCGGCGGCATCCGCCTGCTGGGCCAGCGAACGCATGGTCGTCCACTGCTGGTCGTCGGGGATGTCGAGGAGGTCGAGCTTCCAACCCTGGGGGATGAAGATTCCGAAGCGCATACTGCCAGACTACGGAGTGTGGATGCCAACGCCAGGCCTTCAGGCCGCGGTGCGCGGTTGCACGACCAGATCGTCGACGTCATAGGGCGCAGGATCGTGACTGACCGGCTGCTGCCGGGAGCGACGATCGTGCCCGAGCAGCTGCGTGCGGAGTTCGCGGTCTCCGCGTCGGTGGTGCGGGAGGCGTTCCGCGTGCTCGAGGAGAAGGGACTGCTCAAGGCGAAGTCGAAGGTCGGCACCAAGGTGCTCGCGACCTCGCAGTGGAACTTTCTCGACCCCCAGGTGATCCAGTGGCGCATCGAGAGCCACCACCGCAACCAGCAGATCGCCGACTTCTTCGAGGTGCGCCTCGCCCTTGAGCCCGTTGCCGCGCAGCTCATGGCCGACCGCCGTGCGGTGGTTGCGACATCCCGGCTCCGGGCGTGTGTGACGCGGATGAGACAGGCTGCCGAGCGCGACGACGTTCGTGCCTTCGTGAAGGCCGACGTCGAGTATCACTCGACCCTGATTGCCGAGTCGGGCAACCCGATGTTCGCCACGCTGCGTGGCATCGTCGAACTCTCGGGTGGCGTGCGCGAGACGCTGTACTTCCCGTTCTCCGGCCTCGCGCGGCACGGGCTCGCCGAGCACGTGCAGCTCGTGAACGACATCGCCTCGGGGAGTCCGACCACGTGGCAGACCGCGCGCGACCTGCTCATCGCGGCGCGCGCCGAGATGCGCCAGGAGTTCGTCTCACGCGGGCGGTGAGGTGTCGAGCCGCGTCGCGTGGCGGCGCTCCTCAATCAGCGATCAGTTCGGAACCGACTGCCCGACCAGGAACGCGGCGATCACGTACACGAGCACGCACGCCGCGATGCCGATGAGCGCGACCGGGAACGCGATCTTGCGGCGCACGACCCGCATGACCGTCACGACGATGGTCGCGACCGTGAGCAGCGGGAGGCCGATCACGACGAGCTGGGTGGCGAGCGTGATCACGCTGCCGTTGCAGCCCGCGCCATCCGAGCACGCGATCGCCTGGGCGCCGAAGCTCGTAGCGCCGATGACGACCAGGATCGCGCTCAGCACCCCCAGCAGCACGATCAGCGCGGTCGAGCCGAGGAAGTCGCCGCCTCGCGGCTGCTTGGCGTCGGCCGCGGCATCCTCGTCGTCCAGTCCGTCGTCGGGGATGAGCTCCTCGAGCTGCACGACCTCGGCCATGTCCTCGGTCGGCTCTGGAACGAACACGACCTCGATCCTGGGCTGCTGGGGCGGGTTGCCGGCCTTTGGCGGGGTCGCGTTGGTGGTGTCGTCGCTGCTGTGTCCATCGCTCATGCGCCGAGCTCCTTCCGGATTGCGGCGGCGAACGCGTCGACGTCGGCCTCCGTGGTGTCGAACGCGGTCATCCAGCGCACCTCGCGGGTGGCCGTCGTTCGTGGCGCAGCCCAGTCGTAGAAGCGGAAGTCTCTCGCGCAGCCGGTCCGCCACGCCGGACGGCAGCGCCGCGAAGATCGCGTTGGCCTGCGTCGGCTGGGTGAACGTCGATGCCCCGTCGAACCCCTCGATGGCGGACCGCAGCCGCGCAGCCATCGCGTTGGCGTGGCTCGCCGAGCGCAGCCACAGGTCGCCCTCGTAGCAGCGCGATGAGCTGCGCCGACAGGAACCGCATCTTCGACGCGAGCTGCATCGTGAGCTTGCGCAGGTAGACGAGGCCCGTGCGATGCCTCAGGGCTCAGCACCACGACGGCCTCGCCGTACGAGCAGCCCGTTCTTCGTGCCGCCGAAGCTCAGGATGTCGACGCCGGCATCCGTCGTGAACGTCGCGCAGTCCGCCGCCGAGCGCCGCCGCCGCGTTCGAGAGCCGCGCGCCGTCCATGTGCAGCACCATGCCGGCTGCGTGCGCGTGGTCGGCGATCGCCCGCACCTCGTCCGCGCGTGTAGAGCGTGCCGAGCTCGGTGGTCTGCGTGATGCTCACGGCGAGCGGCTGCGCGCGGTGCTCGTCGCCCCATCCCCACGCCTCGCGGTCGATGAGCTCGGGGGTGAGCTTGCCGTCCGGGGTCTGCACCGGCAGCAGCTTGAGTCCGGTCATCCGCTCGGGGGCGCCGCCCTCGTCGGTGTGGATGTGCGCGTTCGCGCTCGTGACCACGGCACCCCAGCGCGGCAGCAGCGCTCGTGAGCGCCGTGACGTTCGCCCCGGTGCCGTTGAACACGGGGAAGGCCTCGGCGTGCTCGCCGAAGTGGCCTTGCACGACCTCCTGCAGGCGCTGCGGTGTAGACGTCCTCGCCGTACGCGACCTGGTGTCCGCCGTTCGCATCGGCGATGGCGGCGAGCACCTCGGGATGCACGCCCGCGTAGTTGTCGGACGCGAAGCCGCGGCAAGCGGGATCGTGGAGCTGGGTCACGGTCCCAGTCTGGCCTACGGCATCAGTTCGAGCGGCAGTGATCCCTGCCGTGCTCTCGATGACGTCCGCCATCTTCTTGCCGAGCGCCTCGTAGAACATCGAGAGCGGGAACTCGTCGTCGAGCACCGCGTCGGTGTACGCCCTTCGGCGCACCCGTGAGGATCTCGTCCGGCAGACCGCGCGCCCAGGCCGACGCCGGGTGCGGCGTGAGCGTCGTCGCGCACCATCTCGTACGCGGCGAGCCAGTGCGCCATCTTCGGGCGGTCGATCGAGCGCCAGTAGAGCTCGTCGATCGCGTCGCGCAGCGCGACCACGACATCCGGCACGTGCTCCCAGTCGATCGCGAGCGGGGTGTCGGTCCAGTGCAGCACGTGGTGCTGGTGCAGCCACGCGAACAGCAGCTGGCCGCCGAGGCCGTCGTAGTTGCGCACGCGCGACCCGGTGATCGCGAACCGGAAGATGCGGTCGAAGATCACCGCGTACTGCACGAGCTTCGCGTGCTCGCGGGTGACGTCATCCGTGTCCGTCGCGCGCGCACGAGCTTGACCGCCTCGCGGAACGCGGTGAGGTCGCAGCGCAGCTCCTCGAGCGAGTAGAGGAAGTACGGCATCCGCTGCTTGATCATGAACGGATCGAACGGCAGGTCGCCGCGCATGTGGGTGCGGTCGTGGATGAGATCCCACATCACGAAGGTGCGCTCGGCGAGCTGCTGGTCGGTCAGCAGTCGCGCCGCATCCTCCGGCAGCTCGAGCTTCGTGATGTCGGCGGCCGCGCGCACGACCGTGCGGAACCGGGCGGCCTCGCGGTCGGCGAAGATCGCACCCCACGTGAAGTGCGGGATCTCGCGCATCGCGACGGTCTCGGGGAACAGCACGGCCGAGTTGGTGTCGTAGCCGGGCGTGAAGTCGATGAAGCGGATCGGCACGAACAGCGCGTTCGAGTACTCGCCGGCCTCGAGCGCGGCGATGAACTCCGGCCAGATCGTCTCGATGAGCACGGCCTCGACGTAGCCGGTTCGGGCTGCCGTTCTGGGTGTACATCGGGAACACGACGAGGTGACGAAGGCCATCGACGCGGTGCTGCTGCGGCTGGAAGGCCTTGAGCGAGTCGAGGAAGTCGGGCACGCCGAATCCCGTCGTCGGCCCAGCGCTCGAAGTCGGTGTCGAGCGCGCGCAGGTACTCGGCGTCGTGCGGGAGGAGGTCGACGAACGGCACGATCGCGGTGCGGATGGTGTCGACGAGTTCGCGCGCGCGGGCGTGGTTCGCGGCATCCTCGATCTCACCGTGCTGCGACTGCATCGGCTGGAGTTCCACCGCCGCCGCCTTGAGCGCGAGCCACGCCGGGTGGTCGGCGAGGTCGGTGCCGCTGAACGTCTGCTCGAGCACCTCTGGCTCTCCGATGATCGACTTGTTCGACATGGTTCACCTCCAAACGGCACGCGAGAATCAGGGCACGATCGCGCCCTGCATCAACGCTAACGGCCGATCCGCGGCGTTTGGTTGCGATCGACGCGGCATCCGTGCGTCGGATCGGCACAGGATGCAGGAAACGGCATTCGGACGCGAGGACAATGGCCTCGTGACGGGCGTGCTCATCGGATTCGCGATCATCGCGGCCGTCATCGCGATCGGCTACATCGTTGGTCGCACCGAGGTGCTCGGCGAGCACGCGCCGTTCGTGCTCAGTCGTCTCGCCTTCTTCGTGCTGTCGCCGTGCCTGCTGTTCACGGTGCTCGCCGACGCCGACGTGCACCAGCTGTTCTCGAGCGTGCTCGCGGTGTCGGCGATCGCCGCGGTCGTGTCGATCCTGCTGTTCGCCGCGGTCGCAGTGCTGCTCTGGCGGCGCTCCATCTCGGACACCGTGATCGGCTCCCTGGCCTCCGGCTACGTCAACGCGAACAACATCGGTATTCCTGTTGCTGCCTATGTGCTCGGGGATGCCGCATTCTCAGCTCCCGTCATCCTGCTCCAGCTGCTCGTGCTCGCGCCGATCGCGCTCACGATCCTCGACGTGCAGGATCGTGGCCGCGCATCCATTCGGCACATCCTGCTCGGCCCCCTCACCAACCCGATCATCATCGGCTCCGTGCTTGGGCGTGGTCGTGGCGGTCAGCGGCGTCGAGCTGCCCGAGGCGCTGTTCGAGCCGTTCAGGCTGATCGGCGCGGCGGCCGTGCCGGTCGTGCTGCTGTCGTTCGGCATGTCGCTGCACGGGCAGCGCCCGCTGCAGGCGGGCACGAACCGACGTGACGTGCTGCTCGCCACGGTCATCAAGCTCGCGCTCATGCCGACGATCGCGTGGCTGCTCGGACGGTTCGTGTTCGCGCTCGACGACCAGCACCTCTTCGGGGTCGTCGTGCTCGCCGCGCTGCCCGCCGCCCAGAACGTGTTCAACTACGCGCAGCGCTACGGCGCGGTCCGAGATCCTGGCTCGGGATGCCGTGCTCATCACCACGATCGGCTCACTGCCCGTGGTGCTCGCGATCGCGGCGCTGCTGGCGCCCGGCTAACGAACCGGGTACTTACAGGAACATCGGGCGGTCGTCGTCGTCTTCCTCGGGCTCGAGCGCGAGGTCGACCGTCACCGGCACGTGGTCGCTCGGCGCAGTCGCCCTTGCGCTCCTCGCGGTGGATGGCGCCGGCGGTCACGAGGTCGTCGAACGGCTTCGAACCGAGGATGAAGTCGATGCGCATGCCCTCCTTGCGGGGGAATCGCAGCTGCTGGTAGTCCCAGTAGGTGAAGCCCTCGACGCCGCGGGTGCGCAGGGCGTCGATGAGTCCTGCGTCTTGCAGTGCCTGGAAGGCGTCGCGCTCGGGCTGGCTGACGTGGGTGGAGCCGGCGAAGAATCCGATGTCCCACACGTCGGTGTCGAGGGGTGCGATGTTGAAGTCGCCCATGAGGGCGAGTGGCTGGCTCGGGTTCGCCGAGACCCACGCCTTGGTCTCGGCAGCGAGTTTCGCGAGCCAGTCGAGCTTGTAGCCGTAGTGCGGGTCGTCGAGCGTGCGACCGTTCGGAACGTACAGGCTCCACAACCGCACGCCGTTCACGGTGACCCCGATCGCGCGTGCCTCCTTGGGCAGCGTGCCGTCGTCGAGCGGCTTGCCCCAGCCGGGCGCCGAGGCGAATCCCGTTGTGACATCCTCGAGGGGAAGTCGGCTCGCGAAGGCCACGCCGTTCCACTGGTTGAGCCCGTGCAGCACGACCTCGTAGCCGGCGTCGGAGAATGCCTCGAACGGAAACTGGTCTTCGCGGCACTTGATCTCCTGCATGCCGAGCACGTCAACATCTTCGCGAACGAGCCAGTCGACGATGCGGGTCACGCGCGTGCGCACGGAGTTGACGTTCCAGGTGGCTACTCGCATGGTTCAACGCTAGTTGCTGCCGACGACGCGCGAATCGGCTGGGAACTGGTAGACAGTGGGTTCTGCTTTGCTCCGTTCGAGGGGTATGGTCGGAGGGTGCTGGATTCTGGGGAAGGCACGACCTCGGGGGCTGCGGATCAGGCTCGCCCCGTCGTGACCTGGGAGATTGCGCCGCTTCGCGCGGCTGCTCTGCGCACCGAGCGCGCAGTCAACCAGCGCTGGGAGACCTTGCGGGCCGCGATCATCGGCGGTGCCGTGCTGCTCGGTGTGATTGGCTCCGCAGCTGCGCTCTCGCTCACCGGAACGTCATCGACCCACGGTGGCATGGGGTTCCTGTCGGCAGGGTCGTCTTCTGTGTCGTCGGCAGAGCACGAGGTGACGGCAGGCGAGGCTCGTGACGGCGTCGCCGACCAGGCCCCTCCGACGCCGCCGGCCGATCCCGTGCCCCCGGCTGAGGAGGACGCGGCGTCCAACGCCACCGCGCCATCAGACGCGGCGCCGGCAGCAGCGCCACCAGCGCCGGAGCCGGCGCGCGGCACGCCGTCTGCCGCTCCCATCGTGGAACCACAGCCGAGTGTCGCGCCCGCGCCGGCGCCCACTCCGACGGTCAGCGCCCCAGCGGCCGCTGCGGCGGACGGTAGCGACGGATTCCTCGGCGACCTGTTCGACTTCCTGCTGCCGGGCCTGCTGCCGTAACTCGCGGTCGTGGCGTCGCTGCTCATCGTGCTCTCGACGCAAGGGGCTGACTCGCTCGCCCGATAGTCTGTCGAGGTGACGGACGCGAAGCAGCAGCTGATCGAGCACATCTCGGCCGACGCGGTATTCCACGGTGACTTCACGCTCACGAGCGGCAAGAAGGCCACCTACTACGTCGACCTGCGCAAGGTCAGCCTCGACCACCGAGTCGCGCCACTCATCGGCCAGGTCATGCTCGACCTCATCGCCGGCGTGCACGACGTCGCCGCCGTCGGTGGGATGACCATGGGCGCCGACCCGATCGCCGCCGCCGTGCTCCACCAGGGTGCGGCACGCGGGCTCGCGTATGACGCGTTCGTCGTGCGCAAGGAGCCCAAGGACCACGGCCGAGGTCGCCAGGTGGAGGGCCCTGAGCTCGAGGGCAAGCGCGTGATCGTGCTCGAAGACACGTCGACGACCGGGGGGTCACCGCTCGCCGCGATCGAGGCACTCAAGAAGGTCGGCGCCGAGATCGCCGCGGTTGCGGTCGTCGTCGATCGCAACACCGGCGCGCGCGAGAAGATCGAGGCGGCGGGGTACCCCTACCTCGCCGCGATCGGTCTCGACGATCTCGGACTGTCCTGATCGCGACAGACCATGGCTGACGACGACAAGAACGACGAGGTCGACCCCGCGGACTGGTTTTCGAAGCAGTTCGACGCCGACCAGTCGAAGCCGGCGGTGCCCGACGTGCCGGACCGCTTTACCTGGGAGCTGACGCCGCCCGCGCTCACCGAACCGCCCGCCGCGCTCCCGCCCGCGAGCTTGCCGACCATCGATCCACTCGACCAGCCGACCCAGGCGATGAACGCCAACGAGTTCGGCGCACAGCTCAACGCATTCCAGCCGCCGATCGAGCCTCCGCCGGTCGAGTCGTCGCTGCAGGGCGCCACCGAGGTCATGTCGGCGCACGAGCTCGGCACGCCGGGACCGGAGTCGGAGGGACTCGCGCACAATCCGCTCGACGTGCTGTTCGGCGAGACCGCCTTCCGCGACTACGAGGATGAGACGTTGATCACCGTGCCGGCCGCGCGGCGGACGGCGGCCGCGAACGATGGAGCGGCAGTTGCAGCCGCGTCCGGCATTCCGCGCACCCAGAAGATCCTGATGTGGGTCGCGGGTGCCCTCGTCGCCGCGCTCGCCCTCGTCGCGCTGTTCCTGGTCGGCACGAGGATCGCGGGATCGTTCGGTCCGTCGCCCGCGGTCACCGCCGCTGCGTCGTCGAGCGCCACGCCGCCCGCGGCCGCCGCACCCGGCACGCCGATCGTTCCGGTGGCCGTCGGCGTGCACCGCTGGGACGAGCTCGTCGGCGGCGAGTGCCTCGAGCCGTACGAGTCGCCGTGGCAGGACGAGTACACCGTCGTCGCGTGCACCGAACCGCACGCAGGTCAACTGGTGGCGCGCGGCCTGTTCGCCGAGATCGAGGGCCAGTCCTATCCCGGCTTCGACGAACTCGGCTCGCGCATCAACCTGCTGTGCAGCGCGCCGACCGTCATCGACTACTCGGTGGCTGGCACGATCAACGACATCCAGGTCGCCGCGAGCTTCGCTGCGGACGTGGACGAGTGGGATGCCGGCAACCGCTCGTACTCGTGCTTCGTGAGCCGCGCGAGCGGCGAGCCGCTCACCGCATCCGTCGGGGTGCCGCAGGTCGTGCCGACGCCGGCCGCAACGCCCGCGCCGTAGGGCTCACCACGGCAGGATCAGACGACGTCGGTCTCGCACGATTCGTTCGCTGTCCACGAGCTCTGCGACCGAGCCCAGCACCTCGTCGGGCCGGAACGGGTAGCGATCGATCTCGGACTGGTCGCTGATGCCCGTGAGCACGAGGATCGTGTGCAGGCCGGCCTCGATGCCCGCGACGACGTCGGTGTCCATGCGGTCGCCGATCATCGCGGTGTTCTCGGAGTGCGCGCCGATCTTGTTCATCGCCGAGCGGAACATCATCGGGTTCGGCTTGCCCACCACGTAGGGCTCCTTGCCGGTGGCCTTCGTGATGAGGGCGGCGACGGCGCCGGTGGCGGGCATCGGTCCCTCGAGGCTCGGGCCGGTGGCATCCGGGTTCGTGGCGATGAAGCGCGAGCCGGCGCCGATGAGCCGGATCGCCTTGGTGATCGCCTCGAACGAGTAGTTGCGCGTCTCGCCGAGCACGACGTAGTCGGGCTCGCTCTCGGTCATCACGAAGCCGACCTCGTGCAGCGCGGTCGTGATGCCGGCCTCGCCGATCACGAAGGCCGAGCCACCGGGGATCTGCGAGTGCAGGAAGTCGGCGGTGGCGAGGGCCGACGTCCAGATCGCGTCCTCAGGCACATCCAGTCCGCTCGCGCGCAGCCGCGCACTGAGGTCGCGCGGCGTGAAGATCGAGTTGTTGGTGAGCACGAGGTAGGGGTTGCCGCGGTCGCGCCACTGCTGCAGCAGCTCGGATGCCCCGGGGATCGGCCGGTTCTCGTGCACGAGCACGCCGTCCATGTCGGTGAGCCAGCACTCGATGTCGCGGCCGGTCGTGCGGGGCTCGGTCACTCATGGTGCTCATGGTAGGCCACGCCCTGCTCGCCGAGGCGCGTGCGGATGACGGCCACGGCATCCTGACTCTCGTCGACGAGCACAACGCGCCGTTCCAAGCGCACGCGCCACGGCGCCCGTCGTGCCGCTGCCGGCGAAGAAGTCGAGCACCCAGTCGCCAGGCGCACTCGAGGCCTGGATGACGCGGCGCAACACCCCCTCCGGCTTCTGCGTCGCGTACCCGGTCTTCTCCCGCCCGTTCGTGGGAACGATCGTGTGCCACCACACATCGGTGGGCAGCTTGCCGCGCGCTGCCTTCTCTGGCAGTCACGAGTCCCGGCGCCATGTAGGGCTCGCGGTCCACCGCGGCGTTGTCGAAGTAGTACCGGGATGGGTCCTTCACGTACACGAGGATCGTGTCGTGCTTCGATGGCCACTTGCGCGTCGCCCGGGCGCCGTAGTCGTAGGCCCAGATGATCTCGTTGAGGAAGCACTCGCGGCCGAAGAGCGCGTCGAGCGCGACCTTCGCGTAGTGCGCCTCGCGGAAGTCGAGGTGCAGGTAGAGCGTGCCCTGGGCATCCAGCAACCGCCATGCCTCGCGGAGTCGCGGCTCGAGGAAGCCCCAGTAGTCGGCGAACGTGTCGTCGTAGCGCGACAGGTCGCCCTTGATCGTCTCGTAGCTGCGGCCCTGGAATCCGATGCGGGTGCCGTCGGCCGATTGTGTCGAGGTGGTGGTGCGGCGCGTCTGCGCGCGGCCGGTGTTGAACGGCGGGTCGAGGTAGATCAGGCGGAAGGATGCGTCGGGCAGCTGCGCGATGACGTCGAGGTTGTCGCCGCGCACCACGAGGTCCGGTCCGTCGGGGGTCCACACGTGTGGAGGTTAACAGGTGGACGCGCTGGCGATGGAGGGCTCGCTACGCGCGCGCTCCAAGTCGAGCTGTGAGGTCGGGCGTGGGACGCCACACGAATGCTTTGCCTGCCTTCGAGCGCATAAGGAGTCCTCGTGACTCGAGGTCCATGAGGTCCTGGCGCGCGCTCTCGTGCGACACACGGTGACTCGACCCGTGAGAACGGACCGTGAACTGCAGCGTCGGGTCTCGTGCCGCTCCATCGAGCAGGGCCAACTGGCGGTGATTGAGGTCCAGATGAACGTGGTCAAGAGCATCTCGGACCGATCGCAGCTCGAGTGATTTTGCCGCCAGGTACTTGCGCAGCTCGTCCAGCCGTTGCTTCAAGTCTTGAAGAAACTTGGAGAATGCGGCGATCAGCTGCCGTCGCGGAGCTCGGTGAGCGTCTCGGGCAGGAAGGCGACGTGGTCGAAGGTGACGAGGCATCCATCGCCGGTGGGCGCCTGCGCCTCGAAGCCGACCCCAGCGGTCGCGGAGCCCACGCCGAGCGTGAAGTAGCGGATGAGCCGCCACCACGATCCGTCGGTGGAGGCGTGGCACGCGAACGCACCGCCGATGCGCGACACTCGCAGCCAGACCGTGCGCTCGTCGAGCTCGAAGCTGTTCGCGTCGTCCGACTCCCCGCGGGTGATCACCGTGACCACGCTCGGCTTTGACTGTGGCGTGAACTCGAAGCAGAGCTTCGCCCAGTGGTGCTGGTCGACCCAGACGATGAGCACGCCCGCGTCGAACTGCGACCGGAAGTCCACGGTCACCCGCGCCGAGAGCTGGAAGTCGCCGACCGGGTGCCCGACCAGGCGCGGGGCGTCCGAGGGAGGATCGCTGCCGGGCAGCGCCGGATCGATGAACAGGTCGCTGCCTGCAGGAGCCCAGATCGTGAGCGTCTCGCCGTCGACGGTCCAGGCCTCGGGCGTCGGTCCAGCAGCGGTCAGGGCGAACGGCACACGCCCGAGTTCGATATCCATACCGTCGAGCGTACGGAGGTGCGGGAGGATTGTCGCGTGACCGACCCGATGACCCCCGCGCCATCGTCGGCGTCGGTCCGTGGCAGGGGGAGCCGCCCACCGATCCGCGCTTCGATCCCGAGCTGCTGCGTGACGGCGACGCGCGCAACGTCGTCGACGGGTACCGGTACTGGTCGATGGAGGCGATCGTCGCCGACCTCGATGCGCGGCGGCATCCATTCCACGTCGCCATCGAGAACTGGCAGCACGACCTCAACATCGGCTCGATCGTGCGCACCGCGAACGCCTTCCTCGCCGAGGCCGTGCACATCGTTGGCCGCCGTCGCTGGAACAAGCGCGGCGCGATGGTCACCGACCGCTATCAGCACGTGATCTACCACGAGGATGTCGCAGCGCTCGTCCAGTGGAGCCGCGACCACGGGCTGCCGATCGTTGCGGTGGACAACCTGCCGGGCGCAGTACCGGTGGATGCCGCGGCGCTGCCGCCACGCTGCATCCTGCTGTTCGGCCAGGAGGGACCGGGACTCACGGATGCCGCGCTCGAGGCCGCAGACACCCACGTCGAGATCCGCCAGTACGGCTCGACCCGCTCGATCAACGCCGCCGCGGCCGCCGCGATCGTGATGCACGAGTGGGTGCGGCAGCACGCTGTGCCGTAATCGCCCGTTCCCGATAGGCTGGGGTGTAATCCCCCGTGTCGAACAGGGAGAGTGGCATGCCAGCAATCGTCATCATCGGCGCCCAGTGGGGCGATGAGGGCAAGGGCAAGGCCACCGACCTCCTCGGCAGCCGCATCGACTACGTCGTCAAGTTCAACGGCGGCAACAACGCCGGTCACACCGTCGTGGTCGGCGACCAGAAGTACGCGCTGCACCTGCTGCCCACCGGCATCCTGACCGAGGGCGTCGTTCCCGTCATCGGCAACGGCGTCGTCGTCGACATCGAGGTGCTGTTCGACGAGCTCACCGCGCTCAGCAGCCGCGGCGTGGATGTCTCGAAGCTCAAGGTCAGCGCGAACGCCCACGTCATCACGCAGTACCACCGCACCCTCGACAAGGTGACCGAGCGCTTCCTCGGCAAGCGCCAGATCGGCACCACCGGACGCGGCATCGGACCGGCCTACGCCGACAAGATCAACCGGGTGGGCATCCGCATCCAGGACCTGTTCGACGAGAACATCCTGCGCCAGAAGGTCGAGGGCGCCCTCCACCAGAAGAACCACCTGCTCGTGAAGATCTACAACCGTCGCGCGATCGCGGTCGACGAGATCGTCGAAGACCTGCTGCAGTACGCCGAGCGCCTGCGCCCGATGGTCGCCGACACCGCGCTGCTGCTCAACGAGGCGCTCGACGCCGGCAAGACCGTCGTCTTCGAGGGCGGCCAGGCCACCATGCTGGATGTCGACCACGGCACCTACCCGTTCGTCACGTCATCCAACGCGACGGCCGGCGGCGCGTCGACGGGATCCGGCGTCGGCCCCAACCGCCTCGACCGCGTCATCGGCATCGTCAAGGCGTACACGACCCGCGTCGGCGCCGGCCCGTTCCCGACCGAGCTGCTCGACGAGTCGGGCGAGTGGCTGCGCGCCAAGGGCTTCGAGTTCGGCACCACCACCGGGCGCCCGCGCCGCACCGGCTGGTACGACGCCCCGATCGCGCGCTACTCGGCGCGCATCAACGGCGTCACCGACTTCGTGCTCACGAAGCTCGACGTGCTCACCGGGCTCGAGATCATCCCGGTGTGCGTCGCCTACGAGGTCGACGGCGTGCGCGTCGACGAGGTGCCGGTGTCGCAGTCGGACTTCCACCACGCGAAGCCGATCTACGAGGAGTTCCCGGGCTGGTCGGAGGACATCACCGGCGCTCGCGACGTTCGAGCGACCTGCCGCAGACCGCGCAGGACTACGTGCTCGCCCTCGAGGCGATGAGCGGCGCCCGCATCTGCGTCGATCGGCGTCGGCCCCGCGCGCGACGAAGTGATCGTGCGAAACGACCTCCTGTAGCGGCTAACCGAACCAGACGAGCTGGGCGAGGTACCAGCCGAGGCCGGCTCCGAGGGCGGCGATGAGGATCGCGCCCGCGTAGTCCCCGGCGGTCGCCATCACCTGCCCGTCGGTGCGCGTCTGGGGCAGCCACATGCCCGAGCGCTCGGCGCTGCGGTCGAAGGACTCGCCTCGCACGTTGATCGTGCCGAGCACGGTGCTGCGCCATCCCATCCGCAAGGCCATCACGAGCGGCGCGAGCCCCATGGCCACGAACACCACGCCGATGACGATGCCGGTGATGTCGCCGTAGTTGATGAACGCCTGGAAGAACGTCCAGCCGAGCCCGACGAACAGGATGGGCCAGGCCCAGATGATGAGCGGCGTGCCGAATCCCTGCGCGAAGACGATCGCCACCGCGACCGCAAGCAGCCCGCCCCAGATGCTGAGCGGGGTGAAGGCCACGACGTTGTCTGGGCACTCCACCTCGATCGCGTACGGTCCGCCGCTCGCGCAGTAGCCGCCGAGCGCCGTGACGGTGACCGCGGTGAGGTAGAGCAGTGCGAAGCAGAACGCGAAGCCGAACCACGACACGAACGAGCCGAGCACGCGAATGATCGGCGTGCGGCGCCACGGCCAGAAGGGGGCCACCGGTGCGGATGCGGTACTCACGACGCCACTGTAGTGACTGCCAGACTTGCGGCATGCCAGCAACGCGCCCCGAGCCACGCGTGATCGAGGGCCGCTTCATCCGGCTCGAACCCCTCAACCGCACCGACCTCAGCGAGTTGTACCGCGCGATCAACAGCCCTGAGGTCTTCGCGGGCGGATACGGCGGCGGCCCTGCAGGGCTGCAGCCGTCGGCGGAGGCGTTCCAGCAGTGGGCGCAGAGCTACTACCAGTGGGACCGGGGCAACGTCTACGGCATCCGTCTCGTGGGCGGCGAGTCGCACGGCGTGCTGGTCGGCACGTCGACGCTCGGCGACTTCGATCTCGCGAAGGAGGCCACGCACATCGGCTGGACGGCTTATCACCCGAGCGTGTGGGCGACCGCCGTGAACCCCGAGGCGAAATTGCTGATGCTCGGAGAGGCGTTCGATCACGGCTTCGGCCGGGTGAAGCTGCAGGCGGACGCGCTCAACGACCGCTCTCGCGCCGCAATCGCGAAGCTCGGCGCGACCTTCGAGGGCGTGCTGCGGCGGGATCGCCTCAGGGCGGATGGCGCGTGGAGCGGCACCGCGGTGTTCTCGGTGCTCGTGGAGGAGTGGCCCACTGTGCGGGATGGGCTGCTCGCGCGGCTCGAGGCGCACGGGCCGGATCCGGTGGTCGCCGCGATCCGCTGACCTCGCGCTCTGCCTGGAAACCGAGTGCTACAGCGACCCGCGCCGCACGAGCATGGTGGGCAGCACGATGTCCCGAACGAACGGCCTGCCCCTCGTGGCGGCCAGGAGGTTGTCCGCGGCGACGCGCCCCATGTCTTCGAGGGGCTGGCGGATGGTGGTGAGTGGGGGGTCGGAGGTTGCGGCGACGAGCACGTCGTCGAAGCCGATGACCGAGACATCCACCGGCACCTGTCGTCCTGATGCCTCGAGCACGCGGATCGCGCCGGCAGCCATGAGGTCGGATGACGCGAAGACCCCGTCGAGGTCGGGCGCGAGCTCGAGCAGGCGCCGCATGCCGTCGGCGCCGCCATCCATCGTGAAGTCGCCGTGCACGACCGGGCCCGGCTCGAGGCCGTGGCGCGCGAGCTCGTCCTCCCAGCCGCGCTGCCGATCCCTGGCCGGCCTCATGTCGGGCGAGCCCGCGATGATGGCGACCCGAGAGCGTCCGGCTTCGACCATCGCACGTGCGGCGAGCCCGCCGCCGCCGTAGTTGTCGGAGTCGACGACGATCGCCCTCGGCCCGAGCTCGGCGAGCGGTCGGCCGACCCAGGCGAGGGGCACGGGCGAGTCGGCGAGCGACTCGACCAAATGAGTGATCTCGTGCTGCAGGATGACGATCGCGCCGTCGACGGCTCCAGACCGAAGGAAGCGGGCGATCTTGGTGCGATCCTCGTGATCGGCCGGCAGGAGCACCGGCTGCACGTTGCCAGCGGAGAGGCCGGTCGCGGCGCCCTTGAGCACGGCGGTGAAGAACGAGCCGACGAGGCTGTCGAGTTCGCTGAAGGCGATGACGAGGCCGATCGCTCCGGCGCGCCCACCGCGCAGCACGCGTGCGGCAGAGTTCGCCTCGTAGCCGAGTCGCGCGGCCTCGCGCTTGACCGCGGCCGACATCGCACCATCCACGTTGGTCGCCCCCGACAGCACCCGTGCCGCGGTGGCCCTCGACACGCTCGCGGCACGTGCGACATCCACGATCGTGGGTCGACCCATCATGGCCACCTCTCGGAGGGTCATCAGTCTAATGTCCGGCGCCATTCATCGAGCAGCGATGTTCATGTGTTGAGTTCTGCGCATTTCCGGGATGCTCGCACCACCGCGGGTCGCAGACCTGACGTCGCTGCGGAAAATTCGTCCCATCAATAGCTCACCAATCGCGCACTCCTGGGTTTCCCTCAATTGTCGCGAGAACGATCTCTGGTTCGGCGTGGGGTAGCGTCGGCCCGTGGCATCCACTGGCCGGCTCTCGGCCCTGCTCCAGTTCATCGGCATGGGCGTGATCTGGGGTGCGAGCTTCCTGTTCATGAAGGTGGGGCTCACGGGCCTCGCGTTCACGCAGGTCGCGTGGTCGCGCACGGTGCTCGGGGCGATCACGCTCGGGATCATCGCGGTGCTCGCGCGGCAGCAGCTGCCTCGCGAGCTCAAGCTGTGGGGGCACTTCCTCGTCGTGTCGCTGCTCGAGTTGCTTCGTGCCGTACCTGTGCTTCGCGTGGGCCGAGCAGTCGGTGTCGTCGAGTCTTGCGAGCATCTACAACGCAACAACGCCGATCATGACGGCGCTCGCGGTGACGTTCGCGATCCGGGTCGAGAAGCTCACGCGCTCGCAGGTGATCGGCATCGCGGTGGGGATCGTCGGGGTGCTCGTGATCATCGGTCCGTGGCAGGGCGCCGCGCTGTCCGGCACGATCGCCGGGCCAGGCCGCGTGTCTCGCGGCGACGGCGAGCTACGGGCTGATGTACGCGTACATCCGCAAGTTCTTGTCGCATCGCGACATCCCGCAGCGGCATGCTCGCGCTGCTCACGATCGCGCCGTCTGCGGTGCTGTTCATCCTGCTGACGCCCGTGATCGCGTGGCAGCCCGTGCGACTCGACATCTGGGTGGTCGGCTCGATGGTGCTGCTCGGTGCGTTCGGCACCGGCATCGCGTACACCTGGGACTACAACGGGATCAGGGCGTGGGGGCCGACCGCGACCTCGACGGTCACCTACATCACGCCGGTCATCGGCGTCGTGCTGGGGGTGCTCGTGCTGCAGGAGATCCCTGTCGTGGAACCAGCCGGTGGGTGCCGTGCTCGTGTTCATCGGCATCCTGTTCGCGCAGCGGCGCATCACGCTGCCGCGGACCGAGTTGCCGCGACCTGAGCGCTGGGGCGACCAGCCCGAACACCACGAGCACGCCCCACAGCGCCGCGCACACGATCGCGCCCGCCTGCACGCCGGCGGACTGCACGACGAACCCGATGAGCAGCGCCCCGAGCGGGTAAGCCGCAAGGTAGCCCGCGTTCTGCAGCCCGAACACTCGCGCGCGGGCCGACTCGGGCACGTGCTCGGTCACGAGCACCGGCAGCACCGGCGCGAGCAGCCCGAAGCCCAGACCCACCGCGATCGCGGCACCGAGCGCGACGACGGGTGACGGGGCTGCCGCGAACGCCACCAGCCCGGCGAGGGATGCAACGAGCGCCGAGACCAGCACGGTGCGCCGGCCCGCGCGGCTCGCGAGGGGGGCGGAGAGCAGTGCGCCGAGGATGAGGCCGACGGCGACCGTGGCGAGGGCGGCGCCGAGCAGCTCGGGGGCGGCGTCCGTGCTCGCGCCGCCGCCGCCATCGGTGCCGGAGAAGAACGTTGGCAGCACCACGGCCTGCAGGGGGCCGATCGCGAACATCGAGCCGACTCCGAGCAGGGTTGTGGCCGCGGCGATGCGGGAGGTGGCCAGGAGGGTGAAGCCTTCGCGGATGGCGGTCCACCCGAAGGGCTGCGGGCGGGGCGGCTTCTGCCGGCCCGACTGCGCGCGGCAGCTTCTCGTCGGCGACGTGCTGGGCGAGGGACCTGGGGCTGGCGAAGGCCAGCAGGGCGGCGAGGGCCGAGCATCCTGCGACTGCGGCGAGCACGGCGGGGGCAGGCAGCAGCGTGAGGGCGATGCCGGCGGCGGCTGGTCCGACGAGGAAGGCGAGGCCGTAGAGCGCGCGCTTGATTCCGGCCATGCGCTCGAGCGGGATCGCTGACACCTGGGCGACCCTCCCCAGCATCGCGTCTCGGGCGGTCATGCCGGGCACGTCGAAGAGTGCGCCGAGCAGGCCGAGGGCGATGAACCAGCCGAGGGTCAGGCCGAGGGTCGCGTCGACGATCGCGAGGAGGGCGACACTCAGCGCGCTGCCGACGTCGGCGATGATCGTCATGCGGCGGCGGCCGATGCGGTCCACGAGCGCGCCGCCCACGACGGCGGCGACGAAGCCGGGCACCGCGCTGGTCGCGGCGACGATGCCGGCGGCCGCGGCATCCCCGGTGCGCAGCAGCACGAGGTAGGGCAGCACGAGCACGACGGCGGCGTTGCCGAGCAGCGAGGCGAAGTCCGACGCGAGGAACATCACGGCCGCGCGTCGCATTCACACAGTCTGTCGGTAGATTGGGCGGGTGGCTGAGGACGCTGTGAATCCAGAACTGGTGAGCCTGCGCAAGAGCATCGACAACATCGATGCTGCGCTCGTGCACATGCTCGCCGAGCGCTTCAAGTTCACGCAGGCGGTTGGGCGGCTCAAGGCAGCCCAGGGCCTGCCACCGTCGGACCCCGAGCGCGAGAAGGTGCAGATCGCCCGCTTGCGTGCGCTCGCGACGGAGGCTGAACTCGACCCGACGATCGCGGAGAAGTTCCTGAACTTCATCGTCGCCGAGGTCATCCACCACCACGAGCAGATCGCGTCGACTGGCACCATCAGCACGCAGCCGTGAGCGGCTGGGATCCGGCCGACATCCCCTCGCAGTCAGGTCGCGTCGCGGTCGTCACGGGTGCCGGTCGCGGCATTGGGTACTTCGTCGCCGAGGCACTCGCGCGCGCCGGCGCCTCCGTCGTCATCACGACCCGTCGGCCCGAGCAGGCGGTGCATGCGCTCGCGTCGATCCGGTCGCACGTCGCCGGCGCCGACGTCTCGTCGGTGACGCTCGACCTCGCGTCGCTCGCGTCCGTGCGCGCGGCCGCCGAGTCGTTGCCCGCCTCGATCGACCTGCTCATCAACAACGGCGCCACGACCGATCCGCCGCGCGCTCGCGACACGACCGAGGACGGCCTCGAGCACACCGTCGCCACCAACGCCTACGGACCGTTCGCCCTCACCGCGCTCCTCTTCCCGCGGCTCACCGCCGACGCCCGGGTGGTCTGGCTCGGCAGCCTCAGCACGCGCCTCGGCAAAGCCGACCTTGCCGACCTCGAGCAGCGCGATCGCAAGTACGACCGGTCCCTCGCCTATGCGACGAGCAAGCACCTCGACCACGCCTTCGCGTTCGAACTGCAACGACGAGTGGATGCCGCAGGCTCCAGCATCCACTCACTGCTTGCCCACCCGGGGTTCGCCCTCGACGCGCCCGCCGCGCGCCGACCCGGGATCACCGACCTCGCGTCACGCGGCCAGCACCTCGGCGAGCGCCTCCTCACCCCCATGACGCACGGCAAGGACCGCGGGGCGTGGTCGGTGCTGCGGGCGGCGACCGACCCGTCTGCGAAGGGCGGCGAGTTCTACGGGCCGTCGCGGTCGGTGATCGGGCGGCCGGTGCTCACGAAGCCGGTGGCGCAGAGTGCGTCGGCGGAGTTCGGCGCGGCGGCGTGGGCGGCGGCGGAGGCCGCGACCGGCGTCACCTTCGAGGTCTAGCGCGTCCAGAAGTCCTGCGGCCGCGATCCTGGGCGGAAGCCGAAGTACTCCGCCATCTGCGCCGCCTCCGGCAGACCGTCGGCCAGGGTCTGCGGCACGTGCGAGTCGCTGCCGAACGTGATCGCGCGGCCGCCTTCCTCGCTCCACCACTGCGGGATCCATGACCACAGCCGGCGGGTGTTGAGTTCGATCGCCCGTCCGCTGGCCGCGAGCGCGCGCATCCCGGCCTGAAGCCCTCCTCGAACGGACGCGGATCGAACGGACCCTGTGCCTCCACCGGCCAGTAGCGCGCCACCCAGTCGATGTGCGTGAACACCTCGAACACGTCGGAACCCGCGACCATGCGGGGCAGCTCCTCGAGGTAGGCCCACATCACCTCGGCCGGGGAGTACTCGAGCATCAGCAGGCCAGGTTCGCTGCGCTGCCCGCCCATCGGGATGCGGTGCAGCGAGCCGTTGATCCGGTCGATGACGCCGAGTTCGACGAGCGCTGCGGCCTCATCCGGATACAGGTGCGGTTCACCGAACTCGACACCGGTCAGGATGGTCAGTTCCGGAAACTGCTGCCGCGCTCGCGCGATCGACTCCAGGTAGCCGGGGATGTCGAGGTGCGGCGGCGTCAGCACACCGTCGGCGATGACCGACCGCAGGTGCGGCCGCATGTCCGCGGGTCTGGTCGGCCAGCTGCCGAAGTCGAAGTGCTCGGTGAACGCCAGCGCGGGCAGGCCGATGCGCACGGCGCGCTCGCACGTGCGCTGCATCGTGCCGATTGCCTCGGGGTTGGTCGGACCGCCGGTGTCCCACGACCACTCGCTGTGTACGTGGCCGTCGCCGGGAAGGGTCATGCTTCGACGCTACAGCGCCGCGATCTTCCCCAAGAGCACCGCCCGCGTCTGCTCGTTGCTCGCAAGGTTCGCCGCGGTCGTCAGCTCCGACCGCGCCTCCTCGGTGCGCCCGAGCTGCGCGAGCAGCTCACCGCGCACGCTCGGCAGCAGGTACGACCCGCGCAGCGCACCGTCCGACGCGAGCTGGTCGACGATCCGCAGCCCGGACGCCGGACCCACCGCCTTCGACACCGCGACCGCCCGATTGAGGTCGACCACCGGATTCGGCGCGAGCCGGCCGAGTGCCTCGTAGAGCACGACGATGCGTTCCCAGTCGGTGTCGTCCACGCTCGGTGCGAGGGCGTGCACCTCGGCGATGGCCGCCTGGAGGCCGTACGACGCGCGGCCTCGGCCGAGGGCGTCGGCACGGGCGAGGGCGGCTGAGCCGCGGCGGATCTGCGCGACATCCCACCGCCCTCTGTCTTGGTCGGCGAGCAGGATCGGCGAGCCGTCCGGGTTCGCGCGCGTGCGGAAGCGCGACGACTGCAACTCCATGAGCGCGACGAGCCCGTGCACCTCGGGCTCGCGCGGCAGCAGTTCGGCGAGCACGCGCCCGAGGCGCAGCGCCTCGTTGGCGAGCTCCGCGCGGATGAGCCGCTCGCCCGACGTCGCCGAGTAGCCCTCGCTGTAGATGAGGTAGATCACACTCAGCACCGCCGACAGGCGCTCCGCCCACTGCGCCGGATCGGGCGACTCGAACGGCACGTGCGCCGCCGTCAGGGTCTTCTTGGCGCGCACGATGCGCTGCTGGATGGTCGCCACCGGCACCAGGAAGAGTCGCGCGATCTCCTCGCTCGACAGTCCACCCACGATGCGAAGGGTGAGCGCGACCTGGGCTTCGCGACTGAGCACTGGATGGCACGCGGTGAAGACGAGACGCAGCACGTCGTCGTCGATCAGCTCAGGCGTCATCCACCACGGCTTCATCGAGGTCGTGCGCCATGGCCCGGTAGCGGTCGTCGAGGCGTTCGCGGCGGCGCCATCCATCGATCGCCTTCCGCTTGGCGACCGTGGTGAGCCAGGCGCCCGGATTGTCCGGAACGCCCGACTCAGGCCACTGCACGAGCGCGTCGGCGATCGCCTCCTGGGCGAGGTCCTCGGCGAGGCCGAGGTCGCCGACCATGCGGGCGAGCGCGCCGACGATGCGACGGGACTCGATGCGCCACACGGCGTCGAGCCTGCGCCGCACGTCGGCCTGGGTGCTCATGGGAGTGGTCGGGCGGTCGTCAGCCGAGTTTGCCCTCGGCCCGCCACTCCTTCTCCTTCTTGATGTACTCGTTGTCCTGGTAGTCGGCGAACGCCTCATCGGCCGACGGGATCTCGCGCACCTCGAGCTTCGAACCCGGGCCGAGCGGCGCACGGGATGCCCACTCGATCGCCTCCTCCTTGCTGGAGACCTCGACGATCCAGAACCCGTTGAACAGCTCGTGCACCTCGCCGTAGGGGCCGTCGGTCACGACCGGCGGCGTCGAGCTGAAGTCGACGACGACACCCTCCTTCGGGTCGGCGAGCCCGTCGCCGCCGGCCAGGACGCCGGCCTTGACCATCGACTCGTTGTAGGCGCCCATCGCGTTGATGATCTCGTTGAAGTCGACATCCTTCGACGCCTCATAGGCCTCGGCGGTGTCGCGCATGATGAACATGTACTTCGGCATGGTGTGTCTCCTTGTTCGCGAAGGTCGTCTCTCGACCCTTTCACTGGAGCGTCGTCTGGCAAAGCCGCAGATCGACATGCGCCGCCAAACTTTTTCTGCGCGGGCGTAGTTTGAGATGGATGCCCGACCTCGACACGATCCTGCACAGCGCCATCGAGCGCCTCGCCTCCGTGCCCGACGACGGAATCGGCGAGCTCAAGCTCAGCCGCTTCCGCGCACCCCGGATCGTGCCGATCGGGCGCGCGTGGCGGCTCGGGAGTGTGCTGCTCACGCGCGACGGGAAGCTCTACCGCGCTGGTCGCACGACCCGGGCGATCGAGCCGAAGCAGTTCCTCGCGAACAAGTCGAACGAGGCGGCGGAGCGGCGGGAGGAGCAGCTGGCGGCGGTGCGGGGTGGGTTTCCGGTGGGGGATACGGTGCACTTCAATGTGGAGGTGCTGGAGCCGGTGTTCGTGGACGGGGAGTGGCGGATTGCTTGGAGTGCGGCTTCAGGCGCGGAGACTGTGCGGCTGCGGAGATGGCTTTGTCGTGCAGCGGGTGTGACTCATCGTCGACGATCTTCTTGAGTTCGGCGATCGGCATCTCCCACAATGCTTCGATCTCGGAGTCGTCCGACGGCGTCCTGTTCTTCCTCGATCTCGGCGCCATCGCCCGTCGGCGCCCTGCACCCGGATAGCTGGTTTCCGCTTCTTGTCGCTAGCCATGTCGGGGAACTCGACCGTCGCTGCCAGGCTCCGGCATGGGCGCTCAGGTCTTCAGGCTTTCGAAGTCCGTCAGATCGAACTTCCCGCCAGCGACCCACTGCCGTATACGGTCCGCCAGCGGGTTGCAAGTGCTGCTCCGCCTTGATCCGCGTGCGTATCGACGTCGCGTCCTGTCCCTTGATCGCCGCGACCACCCGGTTGGCATGGTCTAGGTACCACTCGACGATTGGCTCTGAACCAGGCACGGCCGCCAGGTATGTCCCAAGCTCGGCCGAGATGCCCCTGATTGCTTGTCCGTGCGTTACCGACTGTCCGACGCTGATCGCCCAGTCGTTGATGATGTGGGCTATCGCGGCGCGATCCTCGCGGCCGTCACGCGCATCGGCAGCCTCAAGTGCGAGCTTCGCGGTGGAGGCTGCAGAGCGCGACGTGGACGCTGCGACGACCGCAACCCAGATCGTCGCACCCGACGAGATCACGAGCACAATCAGCGAGACGACGTCGACCCAGGTCACTTCCATGCGCGCACTCTATCCGCCGAAGCGTGCGTGGCGTGGTTGGCCGCCGGCTGTAATTTGGCATATCGGCCCGACCTGATCCGGCGCAACTGGCGCGTGCGTGCTGCCGCAGGCTGGCCGATCGGCTCGGTTCGTCTCCTCAGTCGGCGTTTTCGAGGAAGCCGATCTCGAAGAGTGCATGACGGACCCGAGTGCGCATATTTCGGCAACGTGGCACCGTTTCGTTGGAACCACTCGTTGACGGAGGTCAATTCGAACTGCGCCATGGCAGGATCGCCGCCGAGGTTCGCAACGCACATTGCCTCCAAGACCACAACGGCGTCGGGATTAGCAATTGAGCGGATGAAGCGATCAACGAGGTGATGAGTGGATATCGGCGTCGCGGTCGGTCGCCGCGAGCTCCCCCAGCGAACGCGAACAGTTCTGAGTCCCCGACATCGGGACTGCCCGCAAGGACGTCCATCGAACGCCAGATGGATTCCTGTGCGCACCGGATCCATCGCTACCGAGCGGAGCATGGCGAACCGCCGCACCGCGTTCGTCGTCGTCAACCTTTCGGTCTGGAAACAGGAAACGCAGGGCACGTTCGCGCCGGATGTGTCGAAGAACATTGTCGCCCAGGTTTCGGGCTGGATCGCTTCCGCGGGGACCACCCCCCACAGCACGGCGGCAAGTGCCGGGTAGGCGGCTTCCAACGGTTCACCACGCGCGAAGCCGTTAACGAAGTCGACATCCGCGCCGAGCAGGTCGGGTGCCAGCTCGGTGGAGTCGAAGTTGCCAGCGAGGACGGCGTGTCGGGTCTCGAACTCGCTCGTCCCGCCGACGAGCAATTCGGCGCTGCGCCGCCACCACTCGGGTGCACGGTGGATCAGCCATCTCGCCCAATATCCGAGGCTTCGGCTCCATGCCGTGTCCGCTGAGGCGGCGGAGGTGAGCATTTCGAGCGCGCGCTCAGCGCATCTTCGCGGTCGGGGTTCGGCTCTATCGGGAACTGAGAGCGACGAGGAGCCGCACCGCCTCCCCGCGGATCGAGAACAAGGCTGGCATGCCGATGTCGAGTTCGGCGTCGGCCACCCACGCAATCATCGGAAACTCCACTCGGAAGGACACGCGTCGTCCACCAGTCGATGTCGGCCGTGGTGCGTGGACGCTCCGAGACCCGGTGGCGCAGGCGTTCGAGTATCTCCATCGCCAGCTGGCCGAGCAGCTGGTCGCGCCGAGTCTGTTCTGGAAGCTTCCAGCGAGCCGGCCTCGGCGCCTACCTCGGACCACAGCACCTGCAGCTGCTCCCAGCTCAAGCGCGGGTGTCGGTCTCGCCTTCAGCGCCGCGACGACCATCCGTCGAACCCAGAGATCTTGGATCCGACCGATGGATGGGCCACCACCTCTGCCACGCCTCACGGTGCTTCGTGGTGTGGCGGGCGACGGTGTCGCGCAGCGTCATGGCGAACCGTGGATCGTCGGCAGCAGACAGTGCGAGGGCTGCGTTCACCGCTTCGACGAACTGCGGCACGGTTGTGGTCTCGACGTCGATGTCGCCCAGGGGCGACTCGTGGGGCTCGGGGCTCCGCGACATAGGCCGACGTGGGAAAGGGTCCAACGGCAGCGCCGAGTTCCGCGGAGTCACCCAGTGTGCGGATCCAGTCTTGCGGACGGAACGACTCAGGCAAATGCGCGACCCACTGCGCGAGGCGGAACCAGCCGGCTCGCACCTCGGCGGCGTCAGCGATGTCGCGACGCAGGTCAGTGGGCGATGGCGGTTCGCCGATGGCAGCAAGAAGTCGTGCTACGTTCTCGGCGCCTACGAAGGGAAGGGCACCGCAGCCAGCGCCACCGCATCCTCGGACTCCGGCCATTCGCCACCGGGGATCCGATCGAGGATTTCGATGAACGCTCGGTGCGCGATCGCGACCGCCTGCTCAAGGTGCTGGACGCCTTGATCGCCGGCGCCAGGGCGCCACGCTCGACCGCGGCGCGGCTTCGATCGTCGAGCCCGCCGAGATCGGGATGCTCGCGATTTGCAGCTAGGGCGAAGCCAAGCAACTGGCAGGCCGCACTGATCAGCGCATGTGAAGTCGAGGGGTTGCGGAGGTGACGGGTTGTTGAAGTAGAAGGTGATGGCGTAGGGCGATTCCGCATCGAGCTTGCCGAGCGCGGAGAACAGCGCAGACGCGAACTGGGTCCGTGCCTTTTGGGTGGCATTCGCGAGGTCAGATAGCGCCAGGTCGATGAGCTTGGTAAGCCCGTGCGGCGCGCGGGCGGCCCTTGACGCGTCCAGTTGCACAATCAACCGCGTCGAGGATGCGCCACCCCACGTCGCCGCGGGTGCGGTGTCGACGTGGGCGCGGAGCCGCAGCGAACGACGAGTTCAACTCGTGCGTGAGCCCCGGCGAGCTTGGTCAGCGGGTCGACCTCGCGCTAGCGGCTGCGCCAGCGAAGCAGGCGCAGGTAAGCAACAGCCAGGCGAGGGGCTGTGTCAGAAGCGCCCTGGGGAATGCGGTTCACGACCTTCGTGAAACTGGTTGGACCTCCGGGCGAGATGGCGGAGGTATCCGTACGCGAACCACGTAGAGGTCGACGGCAGCAGCTCGTCGATGTCGAGTGCTTCTGCCAGCGCCGGATCCCGGACTTTGTCGAAGAGGTAGACCCGGATGCGCGGGTCCGAGTTGATGGCGAGCAGAGCGGCGATTCCGGAAAAGTCGTCTGCGTTGATGAGGGCTTGATACTGGCGGGCGGTGACCGCGAGCGGGGCCACGAGGTCGACCAGGCGGGCAAGAAGCGTGTCCAGCAATTCGGCGGCCTCCTCCATGTGCGGCGTTCGACGAAGGCCCGCGTTGGCTGCTTTGTTGATGGCACTGAGATTCGACATCGCCGGGATGCTTAGGTCGGATGCGATGCCGGGATGCAGCACCCCCAGGAAACTTGACACCCGCGGGAGGAAGCCGGCGGTCGCGGCGTCCAACGCGATGGACAGCTCGTCGAGATGCTCCCCCAGGAGCGTGGCCACGTCGGCGTCCGGCACGGTTGCGATCCGGCGCCATCGTCTGATCAGGCGCTGTGAGACCTCGCGTATTTTGGGATCCCCGAGCTTGGGGAAGATGGCGTCAAGCGCCTCGCGGACGCAGTAGCAGATGACGTTGCCGGACGTGTTCTCGGGATCGTCAACGAAGTCGACCGTGTCCTCAGCAAGTTCTTGCTGCCTTGGCCAGCATCGCGAGCCCGCGGCGCCCTTGAGGGGATATTGTGAGCAGCGGGCGCAGCATCGCCAGCTGCGCCTCCCGTGCGCTGTCGGGCACCGATCCCTCCCGACTCGTCGCTCTCCAGGGCAAGGCTACCGGCGACCCACTCAACCAAACATCGTCACCACATCGCCCGTGTGATCGGTCGGGCGGTATTTGATCGCCACTTGGTAGCGATGAGCGCGTCCGTCTTGGTCTGGAAACTCCACCTGCACAGTGAACATGAGAGCGTCGAGCGAGGCGTCGGCGACCCGAGTTCCGTTGACCTCGCGAGAACCATGGATGTATCTAGGTTGAAAAGGAGACCCTTGCGAACCTCAATGAGGACGGCCTCAGCCAGCAAAGCGATGAAGCCCAACAAGCCTGCGCGTCGAAGCGATACTCCGTGGCCGTGTTCGGGGCATCTTGCTTGTGAGGTAGTCGAATCGGCGTTCGTCTATCTGCAGAATCAGAGAGGTTAGCGGCTCTCCTGAAGGCGCCAACGCGTTGAGGTTGACCGTGCTGTCGGTCTCACTCCACTCGGGAACGCCCATGTCGATTCGCGACTCTAAGAAGATCGGAAAGAGAACGTCGTCTACGCCGACGACCTCGAAACCGTACTCTTCATAGGGATAGCCAATCTGGTTGGGCGTGCCGCCGTCATCCGTGTCAGTCAAGATAACGGAGCCAATTCGCAGTCCGACTTGAGGCAGCGGGAGAGAAGTCTTCAACGGTGTCCAAGCCGAGCAATCGACATAGCCGAGGTATGCGCAATCGCGATAGAGCCTTGTCCAACGACCTGAGTTGCGTGGGTGACAGGTTGGTCATGTAGACCACGTAGTAAAGCTCTGGGATATTGCCGCGGGCAAGTCTTCGGTCCAACGAGAGACTCGCCAGCAGCTGCCAGATCGTCGGCGTCGGCAGGCCAATGATGTCCCCGTGCTTGATTGTCGTCGGCGGGACCACCGGTGATCAGCGCCGGGATCCAAACTCGCGCATCTTTTCGTAGCTGTGTAGTTCCCGCTCGTGATGGCACGTGAGTTGAAGATGAAGGCTATCTCCTGTCGATCAGACTTGGGTGTCAGCGCCGGACGTAAATCGGCGTATGAGATCCCGATTGGCTCGGACAGCTTCTCCACTAGCTGATAGTGAGCGGTTCGAAGCATCGCGTGGACCTCGTCCAATTCCACGCCCAATTGTGTGATTGTGGCCGGCACCGAGACGTTGGTGTACGCGTTACAAGGTGGATCGTGAACGGTGTCGACAATAGTTCGGCAACGGTCTGCGGCGAGTCAGCTATCCACTGCTTCCGCCTCGCGCGTGCTGAGCGTAAGTGGCTCAGCCCGACCTGTCGTGCTCACACTCTGCCCACAACTCTACGGATCTAGCCGACCACGACGTGATCACGAAGCCGAGAGCCGTCCGCGACCATCACCGGGGGACGAATCGGAGGTCGGGCACAGTTGCGATGGTTGCGATACCCCACGGATGACCGTTCCCTGCGGGCGCCGCGCCCTGCATCGCAATTTCGTACGACTTGGCGAAACGGCGTCCGCGCTTCAGGCTGCAATAGGCGTAGAAGCCAGGGCCGACAGGTCGAGCTCGCTGTGGTCGCCACCACCGACGCTCGGGCGTGCGGCTCATTGACTGTCGCCAAGCCTCGGCGATGGGTCCGTCGGTGAATGGCAGCCACTGAATGTAAACGATGCGTCGATCGTTGTGGGAGTACCAGACGATGTACATCCAAGCCTGCCGATACGGTCGGCAGTGATGAGCAGCTGTACCGTGTTGCCGGAACCCATGACGCTTCTGAAGCGCCGATCGTCCTCGGGGTAGTACTCGGCCTTGAACGTCCACGTGACGGCGATCTCCGTGCCTGTGCCGCGGTTTGAGAACTCGGCGAGGTGGTAGGCGCCACGGCTGTGGTTGATCGATCCGATGAATTCGAGGTCAAGAAGCGACGGGGAGACTCGTCGCCGTTGAGCAAAGACTTCGGCTACGGCGATGCCGATGGCGACGAGTGAAAGAACTTGGGCGATGACGCCGACCCACGCCCAGAACGGGTCTGAGTACCAAGGCACTGCGGTGGACGCGTGGAGCATGAGCGCAGCCTACTGGAAGGGAGATCCCTTATCTAACGGCATCCAACTTGAAGTTGGGCTCGGCTACGTGGCGCGATGGGTTCTGATCACAAGCCAGTGGAAAGTGGTCGGATAAGCGCGTTGAACTGCCCGGATGGATCTGGGGGCTGTAGGTACCGTTCATATACCGAGACGGGAACGGTTCTCCCTCTCCTCGTCGCTCGGATTAGTAGGCGAACCAACTCCAAGAACGCGGTCTGCGGATCCTCGATGTAGCTGACGCTTGTGGCTCCCAGGCTAGAAGTGAGCAGGCGACCATCTACCGACGGCGCGATAAGCCGCCCCTCCATTGAGACAATGCAGTTCGGCGATTCCGTCCGAGGCGTCAGAGACCACAGCGCTTCCGCGCGTTCGAGCATGGTCTCTGGGTTCAAGCCGAAATTCCGACACAGTATGAATCCGAAGAAATGGTCGGCTTGCTCCTGCTCTTGGTCATATCGGTTCGCAGCCACGGCTGCGAAGGAACCGGTGTTGCCGAAGAGTCAATGGCGTAGGGAGTCCCTATGCCCATGTCATCGGATGGAATCGAGTGGCGGCGAAGGCGCTTCACGGAGGCGATCTTTCCGAATGCATCTTCAAGCTCGCGTTGCCCGAGGGGCGCTCTTCACTTCGCCGACGGCAATGACACCTTCAACCGGAAGGAGTCAAGGACGCTACCCATCGATTGTGTAGATGGGCGAGACATCACGCTCGAAGACCACTATGTCTTGCTGCTGGCTTTGGGCGCGATTGACATCGATCACAATGCCGCTTCCGACTTGGGCGTAGCCCGGCAGCAAATCTCCGAGAGCGTCCCTCGCAGGACTTTCCCGACTGTCGCCTATGAGCGTCGGCGTGCCCGACAAGGCGGCAGTCTCGAACTCGTGAACGAGCCGTTGACCGATCTGGCTCACAAACTGCGTTGGCTCGAAAAGCGGCGATTCGTTCTACGCTCCGTAATCGAAGTGCTGAGGCGAACCGGGGACGTTGTCCGAGTCAGTCGACGACGAACAACCTCGCCCCGCCACCCGTCGACGACCGATGCGCCTCCGCCCCATCCGCCACCTGGTAACTCATCCCCGGCGTGAGCACGAACGTCCGCCCGTCCTCCAGCTCCGTGTGCAACTCCCCCTCGAGGCACAGCAGGATGTGCCCCTTCGTGCACCAGTGATCCGCGAGGTAGCCCGCCGAGTACTCGACCATCCGCACCCGGATGTCGCCGAACTTCTGCGTGCGCCAGGTCGCGGTGCCGGTCTCGCCGGCGTGCACGGTCGGCTCGATGGTTGACCAGTCGGTGGTGCCGAAGGGGAGGTTGGTGATGTCCATGACGAGCCTTCTCGATTGGAGGTTTCGATACGCGTCGCCTCGCGGCGCTTCTCAACCGGCGGC
>CAWBNZ010000023.1:0-151431 GCA_963790235.1 uncultured Actinomycetota bacterium | reverse complement strand
CAACCATGGCTGATACTCCGACGTCAGAGATCAAGAAGGGCCTCGCCGGCGTCGTCGTCGACACCACGTCGGTGTCGAAGGTGAACCCCGACACCAACTCGCTGCTCTACCGCGGCTACCCCGTGCAGGAGCTCGCCGCGAACTGCACGTTCGAAGAGGTCGCCTACCTGCTCTGGCACGGTGAGCTTCCCGACGCGAAGCAGCTCGCCGACTTCGAGACGCTTGAGCGCGCGCACCGCGCGCTGGACCACCGCGTGAAGCGTGTGATCGACGAGCTGCCGCTGACGTCGCATCCCATGGACGTCGTTCGCACCGCCGTCAGCGTCATCGGCGCCTGCGACGAGATGACCGAGGATGCCACGCGAGGCGCCAACCTCGACAAGTCGATCCGCCTGTTCGCACAGCTGCCCGCGATCGTCGCCTACGACCAGCGCCGCCGCCGCGACGAGGACCTGGTCGAGCCGCGCGACGACCTCGGCTACTCCGCGAACTTCCTGCACATGACGTTCGGCGAGGTGCCAGACCTCGTGGTCGTCACCGCGTTCGACGTGTCGATGATCCTGTACGCGGAGCACTCCTTCAACGCCTCCACGTTCACGGCGCGCGTCGTGACGAGCACGCTCTCCGACCTGTACTCCGCGGTCGTCGCGGGCATCGGTGCGCTCAAGGGTCCGCTGCACGGCGGTGCCAACGAGGCCGTCATGCGCATCTTCGACGAGATCGGCACGGCATCCAAGGCCGAGGAGTGGCTGGATGCCGCGCTCGCCGAGAAGCGCAAGATCATGGGCTTCGGGCACCGCGTGTACAAGAACGGCGACTCACGGGTGCCGACGATGAAGGCCGCGCTCGACACCCTCGTCGAGCACTACAACCGCCCCGACATGGGCAAGCTCTACGACGCGCTCGAATCAGCGATGGATGCCCGCAAGAGCCATCAAGCCGAACCTCGACTACCCGAGCGGCCCGGCCTACGCCCTCATGGGCTTCGACACCGAGATGTTCACGCCGCTCTTCGTGGCGAGCCGCATCACGGGCTGGACGGCGCACATCATGGAGCAGCTCGAGGCGAATGCGCTGATCCGGCCGTTGAGTTTGTATGTGGGGGAGGAGCAGCGAGAGGTGGCGGTGCGGGACTAGCGCCTGCGGAGTGGCGCTGGCTACACTGATCCACGACCGAACGCCCCGAGAGCCCCAGGAAAGGAGCCGTGTGATGAAGACCGTCGCTGTCGTGATGCCCATCCACGACCCCATCCACTTCGAGGCCGCTCGCTGATCTGACGTTCGAGCACGGCCTCCAGCTCAGGAAGCCGTTCCCTTGACGTACATCCAACCGTGGCTCCAATCGAGCCCGCAGAGCGCACCCGCGTTCGACACTTCGTCGCTCACCTTCGGTGACGACACCCTGCACGACAATCAGCGATGGTCGACGTGGCCATCCATCATTCCCACCCAGCGCGGACCGCAGCCGTGGCCCGACTGGGTGATCACCACCTCCTCCGCGATCGATACCGAGCTCGGCATCGTGAAGACGGGCAAGGAGGCTGACGTGTTCCTCATCGAGCGCGCCGAGTCCGATCCGGCACGGCCCGCTGCCTCGGTGCTGCTTGCGGCAAAGCGCTATCGCGACGCCGGCCACCGTGACTTCCACCGCTCCGCCGAATACCAGGAGGGGAGGCAGATGAGGCGCAGCCGTGACCAGCGCGCGATGACGAGCGGCAGCCGGTACGGTCGCGCGCTCGCCGCCGGGCAGTGGGCGTTCGCCGAGTTCGACGCCCTCACCCGGATGTGGCAGGCCGGAGTGCCCGTGCCCTACCCGCTGCAGGTGAACGGCACCGAGATCCTCATGGAGTTCATCGGCACCGACGGGCAGGCGGCACCTCGCCTCGCGCAGGTGCGCGACGAACCCGCGGTGCTGCGCGACTACCTCGCGCAGGTCGTCGAGATCCTCGGACAGTTCACCCGCGCCGGGCTGGTGCACGGCGACCTCTCGGCCTACAACCTGCTCGTGCACGAGGGCCGCATCGTCGTGATCGACCTGCCGCAGATCGTGGATGTCGTGTCCAACCCCAATGGCCTCGACTTCCTGCATCGCGACTGCGTCAACATCGCCGACTGGTTCATGCGGCGGCGGGTGGACTGCGACGGAGAGGCGCTGTTCGCGGATCTGGTGGGTGAGTTGTACTGATGCGATCAGTTCTAGGGTGGAGGTATGACTTCTTCGTTCCCACCCTCACACTCAACGACGGCACCACCATCCCGCAGCTCGGCTTCGGCGTATTCAAGGTCGACCCTGAGCAGACCGAGCGGATCGTCTCCGACGCGCTCGAGGTCGGCTACCGGCACATCGACACGGCGGCGATCTACCGCAACGAGGAAGGCGTCGGCAAGGCGATCGCGGCGTCCGGCATCCCGCGCGACGAGTTGTACATCACGACGAAGCTGTACAACAACGACCAGGGCACGCAGTCGGCGTTCGACGCGATGGACCTGTCGCTGCAGAAGCTCGGCCTCGACTACGTCGACCTGTACCTCATCCACTGGCCGTCGCCGAAGCAGGATCGCTACGTCGAGTCGTGGAAGGCGCTCGAGCAGCTCAAGGCCAACGGCAAGACGCGCTCGATCGGTGTCTCGAACTTCCTCGTGCCCCACCTCGAGCGCGTGATCGCCGAGTCGGACACCGTGCCGGCCGTCGACCAGATCGAGCGGCACCCGTACCTCCAGCAGCCAGAACTCACCGCGTACGCGAAGCAGCACGGTGTCGCGCTCGAGGCGTGGGGTCCACTTGGGCAGGCCAAGTACCCGCTGCTCGAGCTGCCGGAGATCACGGCGATCGCCTCGGCGAAGGGCGCGACGCCCGCGCAGGTCGTGATTGCGTGGCACCTCGCGGTGGGCAACATCGTGATTCCGAAGTCGAACTCGCGCGAGCGGATGGCCGAGAACTTCGCCGTCGATCGACCTGCGGCTCGCCTCAGACGAGGTCGAGGCGATCAGCGCCCTCGAGCGGAACGAGCGCGTCGGCGGGCACCCGGACGAGGTGCGAGTAGCGCTAGCCCGACGAGCTGAGAGCGTCGACCCGCTCCCCGCGGGGGGTCGGGACGAGCGGCGCTCCACCGAACGCGGCTTCGAGCGCTGCGCGGTCCTCGGTGAAGTGCGCCCAGTCCTCGGTGTGCACGCCGACCACGGTTGACGCGCCGAGGATGCGGGCGGCGGCCGCGGCATCCACCGATGAGAGGGTGAGCGGACCTGGCAGGCCGCCGGTACTGCGCTGCCCCCGCGAAGAGCACGGCGAGTTCGATGTGCGGGAAGCGCTCGGCGATCTGCTCGACGAGCGGCAGCGACGCGTTGTCGCCGCTGACGTAGACGGTCGGCGCGTCGTCGAATTCGAGCACGAAGCCGGTGACGGGCCGAGCAGGCGCTCCGATCCGGGCGGGCCGTGCAGCGCGGGCACCGCCGTGATCACGACTCCCTCGTATGCGTCGGTCTCCCACGCGTCGAGTCCGACGACGTTGCCGCCGAACAGGTCCATCGCGGCCTTGCGCGTCGAGTAGGTGCGCACACCGGTCGCGAGCAGTTCGAGGCCCTCGTAGTCGAGGTTGTCCTCGTGTTCGTGGTGCGAGAGCAGCACGAGATCGACCTGGCCGAGATCGGCGCGTTGGATGCCGGGGCCGGTCGTCTTGTCGAGGCCGTCGCCATCGTCATCCGGGTAGTGCTGCGGCGCGTCGAACGTGGGATCGGTCACGATGCGCAGGCCGGCGTACTCGAGGAGCACTGTGGGGCCGCCGATGTAGGTCACGGAGGTCGTCGTCGACATACGCTGAGCCTATGCCGAACCGACTGGGCGATGCTGCGAGTCCGTACCTGCGGTCGCATGCCGGCAACCCGGTCGACTGGTGGCCGTGGGGCGATGAGCCGTTCGCCGAGGCGCGGGCCCGCGACATCCCGGTCATGGTGTCGATCGGCTACTCGACCTGCCACTGGTGCCACGTGATGGCTCGCGAGAGCTTCAGTGATCCCGAGACGGCGGCGCTCATCAACGAGCACTTCGTCGCGATCAAGGTCGACCGCGAGGAGCATGCAGAAGTGGATGCCGCGTACCTCGCCGCCGCGTCGGCCTTCACCCCGAACCTCGGCTGGCCGCTCACCGTCTTCGTCACCCCGCAGGGGCGGGCGTTCTTCGCCGGCACGTACTGGCCGCCGGTGGAATCCCATGGGCGGCCGGCGTTCCGCGACGTGCTCGCCGCGGTGACCGACGCGTGGCAGGCAGCGGCGCGAGTCGGTCGACGACGACGGCCGCGCAGCTCGCGGAGGCGCTCGCGCAGCCGCAAACGCGGGCGGCGCTCGAGGGCGCGGCATCCATCGACGCTGAATCCATTGACTTGGCAGCGGTGGTCGCGGCGCTCGAAGCCGACGAAGACCCCGAATTCGGCGGGTTCGGACCGGCGCCCAAGTTCCCGGTGAGCCCGGTGCTGCGCTTCCTGCTGTCGATCGGCGCCCCGCTCGCGCGAGCGCGCGCTCGACGCGACCGCGGGCTGCGCGACCCGGTCGACGGCGGCTTCTTCCGGTACGCGACCATGCGCGACTGGAGCGAGCCGCACTACGAGCGCATGCTCTACGACAACGCCCAGCTGCTCGGGTTCGTATGCGATCGCGGGCCGCCGCGACGTCGCCGAGGGCATCGCCGACTTCCTGCTCACGACCCTGCGCGAGCCGGGCGGCGCGTTCTGGTCCGCGCAGGACAGCGAGTCGATCGTCGACGGCCAGCGCGTCGAGGGCGCCTACTTCCAGCTGGATGCCGCGGCCCGAGCCACCGCGCAGCCGCCCGCGATCGACGACAAGATCCTCACCGGGTGGAACGGTCTCGCGATCGAGTCCCTCGCCCTCGCCGGCAGCCTGCTGGACCGCCCCGACTGGGTGGATGCCGCGGCCGCCGCCGCCACGCGAGTGCTCCAGCTGCACGACCTGCCCGACCGCCTCGTGCGCGCCTCGGTCGGCGGCGAGCTCTCGGACGCCCCCGCCACCCTCGAGGACGTCGGCGGACCTCGCGAACGGACTCCTCCGGCTCGCGCTCGCCACCGGCGACGTCGCGTGGGCGGTCACCGCTCGGCGTCTCGTCGACGCCGCGATCACGCCCGCCGGCGCGTTCGCGCTGCCCGGCGACCCCGTGCTCGCGGCGCAGGGCATCGTCGTGGGAATCGACCAGACCGACGGCGCCCTCCCGTCCGGGCCGAGCGCGATGGCGAAGGCCTGCCACACGCTCTACCTGCTCACCGCCGAGTCGCCGGTACCGGGATGCCGCGGCGCGCCAGCTCGCGTCCGTCGCACCCCTCGCGCAGCAGCAGCCGCTCGCCTTCGGCACCGCACTCGAGGTCGCGGCCGCCCTCCAGGCGCCGGTGCGCCAGCTCGTCGTGGTGTCGGACGACCCGAATGCCGCGCTCGCCGTGCACGCCCGCACGGACCGGGCAGGGCTCGCCGCCGGATCGGTCGCATCCGTCGTCACCACCGCCCAGGCCGAGGCGTTCGCTGCCGCGGGGTTCGAGCTCTACGAGGGCCGGCAGACCGTCGGCGGAGCTCCGACCGCGTACGCGTGCACCGACTTCGTCTGCCGACTGCCGGTGACGTCGGTCGAGGCGCTCGACGCAGGGATCACCGGAGTCTGACCATGGCGACCGTCGACGACGTTCGGGCGCTCGGCACCGACCTGGAGCGCTCGTACCCGGTGTCCGTGCACGGCAGGCTGAAGTTCCGTGTCGGGCAGCTGGTCAGCGTTACGCTGCGGTCTTCACCAGCTCGCCCTCCCTCGCCCACTCGTTGAGCGAGTTGTCGTAGATCGCGACGTTGCGGTGGCCGAGCAGCGTGAGCACGAGCGCGTCGGCCGATGCGGCGATGCCGCCCTTGCAGTACGCGACGATGCGCTCCTCGCCGAGCACGGAGGCGAACAGCGCACGCAGCTCGTCGAGCGGGAGGAGTGCGTTCGTGTCACGGTCCACGAGGCGACCGGCGGGCACGCCGAGGCTGCCCGGGATGTGTCCGGGACCAGCCTCGCCGGTGAACTCGCGCGGGGGAACGGCGCAGACGAGCGCGGCGGTGGCCGTGCCATCCACGATCGCTTCGATGTCGGCCTTCTCGACCCAGAGCTCCGGGCGCTCGTTCGCGATGAAGGCTCGCGGGCACGGGCTCGACGTGGCCGGTCGCGAGGTCGCGGCCCTCGGCGATCCACTTCTGCGATCCGCCGTCGAGCACGGCGACGTTGTCGTAGCCGAACGCGCGGAACAGCCACCACAGCCGCGACGGCCCACTGGCCGACCGCGGCGTCATAGACGACGACCGTCGTGTGCTCTCGACCGACGCCGAGCGCACTCGCGGCTGACGTGAAGCGCTCGAGATCGGGCCGCGTGAACGAGTACGAACCGTCGGGGTCGGAGAACTCGTCGATGAGGTCCGCGAACACCGCCCCGGGCAGATGGCCGTTGATGAGGTACGACTCGTGGCCGCTGAGGTAGCCGTGCTTGCCGTTCGGCTGCGTGTACGGCAGCACCGTGGCATCCACGACCAGCAGCTCGTCGGCGCCGAGATGGTCGGCGAGCCACTGGGTGGAGACGACGGGGGCGTGAAGGTCAGTCATGCAGCCACGCTAGGCGCGGGATGCCACGGCAGCGAGCTCGGGCGAAATGCGGCGTAACGCGATCCGCCGCCGCCCTCCGTAGGGTGGAGCCATGCCGACCCGCATCACCTCCCGCAACGCGCGCTTCCAGCAGTGGGAGGCGCTGCTCACCAACCGCACCAAGCGGCACCGGCAGGGCGAATTCCTCGTGCAGGGCGTGCGGCCGATCACGCTCGCAGTCGAGCACGGCTGGACGATCCGCGCGCTGATCAGCGACGGCCGTCCCCGGCTGTCGAGCTGGGCCGCCGGGCTGTGGGAGTCCACACCGGCCGAGCAGGTGGTGATGTCACCCGAGCTCGTGGCCGAGCTGGGCGAGAAGGATGAACCGAGCGAACTGCTCGCCGTCGTGGAGATGCCGCCCGACGACCTGTCGCGCCTCGACCCGGCCGGGCTGACCGTCGTGTTCGACCGACCGACCCAGCCGGGCAACCTCGGCACGCTGTCGCGCTCGGCGGATGCGTTCGGCGCCGCCGCGCTCGTCGTGACCGGCCACGCGGCCGATCCCTACGACCCGCGGGCGGTGCGCTCGAGCACGGGCTCGCTGTTCGCGCTCACCGTCGTGCGGGCACCGTCGCACCGCGAGGTGCTGGACTGGGCGCGGCCGCACGGCATCACGCGTGGTCGGCACCGACGAGACCGGCAGCGTCGACGTGCGCGACGCCGACCTCACCGGCCCGCTGATCGTCGTCGTCGGCAACGAGACCAACGGCATGACCGCGGCGTGGCGGGAGGCGTGCGACGTGCTCGTGTCGATCCCGATGGCGGGGTCGGCGAGTTCGCTCAACGCGGCGACGGCGGGGTCGATCGTGCTCGAGGAGGCGTTCCGCCAGCGACGGGGCTAGCTGGCCGGGCGGGCGAGGTGAATAGACGAGACTTCGGAGATCGTCGGGATCGATCGGTGCGCCGAGCCAGCACGGGCACGATGATGGCCCCGACGATCGCCACGCCGATCTGATCGATCGGAGTGTCTTCAGCGAGCTGGCCGGCCTGCACGGCGCTCGTGAATCGCAGCGAGAGCTTCTCGTCGATCCCGAGCGTCTCCGCGAGGCGGTCGCCAACTGCGCCGTCTTCTGCGGCGGCGGCGACCAGGGAACGGAGCAGCGATGCTCCTCGTGGGTCGGTGACGATCGCGATGATCGAGTCGAGCCAGGCGTTGAGATCGTGCCGGAGGTCGCCGGTGTCGAGGAGGTCGACCTCGACCGGGAGAGGCGGCCCTCGACCATGCAGTCGGCGATCAGCGCGCCGCGTGACGGCCACCACCGGTAGATGGTCTGCTTGCCGACGCCGGCCTCCTTCGCGATGCCCTCCATCGTGAGGTTGTCGTAGCCCTGCTGGGTGAACAGGCGCGCCGTCGCGTCGAGGATCGCGTCGCGGGCGGCTGTGCTGCGGACCGGTCCGCTTCGATGCTCCGTCATGGTTCCCAGCCTAGTGTCAGAAACTAGACGAGACGTACCGTATGATCTATTCGTTCCCACTTCAACGAAACGGAAGACTGCTCGTGGCCTCCCTGCTTGTCCCGCCTTGCCTCACTTCGCCACGCGACGCGCGTGGGCGGTGATCGTCGCGTGGGTCGTGATCCTCGGGATCGCGATCGGCGCGTTCATGGCGGCGTCCGCGCCCCTGACGAACAGCTTCGACATCCCGGGTACAGCCTCGGGTGCGGTCACCGACGAGCTCGCGGAGAAGCTGCCCGACACCGCCGGTGGCACCGGCACGGTCGTGTTCCGCACCGACGACGGCTCGGCGCTCACCACCGAGCAGCAGGACGAGATCTCGAAGCTCACCGCGTCGGCCGCGGACCTCGACGGCGTTGCCGCCGTGATCGATCCGTTCGACGCGCAGCAGTCAGTCGGCCGACCAGGCGCAGAAGCTCGCCGACGGTCGAGACCAGCTCGCCACGGGCAAAGAGCAGCTCGAGAGCCGGCCAGGAGCAGCTCGACGCCGGTCGCGCGCAGCTCGTGCACGGCGCAGCAGCAGCTCACGTCAGCGCGCGAGCAGGCCGTCTCCGCTGGGGCCCCCGCCGAGCAGATCGCCGCCATCGACGCCCAGCAGGCGGAGCTCGATGCGCAGACCGCGTCGCTCCAACAGCAGCAGGACACACTCGACGCCTCCCGGACCGAACTCGAGTCCGGCGTTGAGCCGCTCGAACTCGGCGAGGAGCTGCTCGGCTTTGCCTCGGGCCTCGGCGTCGTGTCGGAAGACGGCTCGACCGCGATCGTCAACATCTCGTTCACGCAGCCGCGGCTCGAGCTGCCCACCGACAGTCAAGCAGGGCGTGATCGACCACTTCGAGCAGTCGCCCGTCGACGGCGTCGAGGTCGCGTTCGCGACCGATCTCGCCCAGGGCGCCCCGAGCTCTTCGGCGTCGGCGAGGCGCTCGGTCTCCTGTTCGCCGCGATCGTGCTCATCGTCATGCTCGGCTCGCTCATCGCCGCCTCGCTCCCGATCGTCACCGCCCTCGTCGGCGTGGGCGTCGGCGTCACGGCATCGCTCTCGTTCTCGGGCGTCATCGACATGGCCTCCGTCACCCCGTGCTCGGCCTGATGCTCGGGCTCGCGGTCGGCATCGACTACTCGCTGTTCATCATCAACCGGCACCGCAAGCAGCTGCTCGCCGGGGTCGCGGTGCGCGAGTCGATCGGTCTCGCCAACGGCACCGCCGGCACCGCGGTCGTCTTCGCCGGCTCGACCGTCATCGTCGCGCTGCTCGCGCTGAACGTCACGGGCATCCCGTTCCTCGGTCTGATGGGCACCGTCGGTGCGGTCTGCGTCGCGGTCGCCGTGCTCATCGCGATCACGCTCGACGCCCGCGATCCTGGGGCTGGTGGGCGAGCGGCTGCTGAGCCGAAAGGCTCGCGCGCGCGATCGGCCAGCCAGCATCGCGCGTGCAAGCCCGTCCGAAGCCGATGTCGACGCTCCGCGCCGTGCTGACCGTCGCCGTGTCGCGTCATCGCTCTGCTGATCATCGCGCTCCCCGCCATGTCGATGCGGCTCGGCCTGCCCGACGGCTCCAGCGAACCCGCGGAGTCGACTCCGCCCAGGCGTTCGAGATCGTCGACGACGAGTTCGGTGCCGGCGCGAACGGTCCGCTGCTGGTCACCGCGACCGTGCCCGGCGGCGCCTCGCGACGACGACCTGCTCGCCACCCAGGTCGACATCGCCCGCACGCTCGCCGCGCAGGATGACGTCGTCGCCGTCGCGCCGATCGCGGCCTCCGACGACGACACGCTGCTCGCGTTCCAGGTGCTGCCCGCCGAAGGTCCGAACAGCGTCTCGACCGCGGAGCTCGTGCAGGACCTGCGAGCCCTGCCACCGGTCGACGGCGACATCACGCTGGGCGTCGCCGGTCAGGCGGCGACGAACATCGACATCTCCGAGGGCTTGAGCGCCGTGCTGCCCATCTACCTGGCGGTCGTGGTCGGCCTGTCGCTGCTCATCATGATCGTGGTGTTCCGCTCACTGCTCGTGCCGCTCATCGCCACGGGAGGCTTCATCCTGTCGCTGCTCGCGACCTACGGCCTGATCGTCGCCGTGTTCCAGTTCGGATGGGGCGCCGACCTCATCGGCCTGCACTCGACCGGTCCGATCCTCAGCTTCCTGCCGGTCATCCTCATCGGCATCCTGTTCGGGCTCGCGATGGACTACCAGCTGTTCCTCACCTCGGGGATGCGCGAGGCGTACGTGCACGGAGCCACCGCGCGCCTGCCGTCGCGCAGGGCTTCCGCGCCGGCAAGTCGGTCGTCATCGCGGCGGCGCTCATCATGATCGCGGTGTTCGGCGGATTCATCTTCTCGGAGTCCACCATCATCCGCTCCCTCGGCTTCGGCCTGGCGTTCGGCGTGCTGCTCGACGCGTTCGTCGTGCGGATGCTGCTGATGCCCGCGCTCATGCACCTGCTCGGCCGCTCCGCGTGGTGGCTGCCGCGTTGGCTCGACCGCATCCTGCCCCACGTCGACATCGAGGGTGCCTCCCTCGAACGTTCGTCCGTTCACTCGCACGTCTGACCAGCTAACGAATCAGGGAGTAGTCATGAACACAGCAGTCATCACCGGCGGTGCCGGCGGGATGGGCCTCGCGACGGCGAAGCTGCTCGGCCGCGACCACCGCATCGTGATCGCCGACCTCGGACAGGATCGCATCGACGAGGCGGTCAAGGAGCTGACGAGCCTCGGCATCGCGGCGTCCGGATTCGTCTGCGACGTCACCGATGAACAGTCGGTGCGCGATCTGATGGTCGCCGCCGCATCTGAAGGCGATCGCGTACGCACCGTCATCCACACGGCAGGGGTGAGCCCGCAGATGGGCAAGCCAGATCTGATCGTGCGGATCAACGCCCTTGGCACGGTCAACGTCGCGAAGGCGTTCCTGCCGTCGGCGCAGGAGGGCGACGCGCTCGTGAACGTCGCCTCCTACGCCGGTCACGCCCTGCCGGGCATCCTCGTCCCGAAGCGCGCCTTTCCGCTGGCGGAGAGCGACCCCGTCGAAGTTCGTGCGCGCCCTGGTGCGCCGGGCCGGCATCGTCGGGCGCAAGCAGCACGCAGGATTCGCGTACGCCCTCAGCAAGACCTACGTGATCTGGTTCAGCGAACGGCTGGCCGCGCGGTTCGGCGAGCGGGGGGCACGGGTCGTGTCGGTCTCCCCTGGAAGCTTCGACACGGCCATGGGCCGACTCGAGGCGGACCACGGAGCAGCTGACCTGCTCAAGGTCGCCGCCCTCAAGCGCTTCGGCACGTCGGAGGAGATCGCCGCGGTGCTCGCGTTCTGCGCGAGCGAGGCGCCGGGGTATCTCACCGGCACCGACATCCTGGTCGACGGCGGCACGCGCGCCGGGCAGAAACGGTAGAGCCGCTCGGCGGAGCCCGCTCAGACCGCGACGGTGTCGATCTCGACGAACGACGTGACCTCGGGAATCCAGCGCTGCTCGACGAACGCCACGTGGTCGGGGTGCGAGTCGTAGGCGCGGTAGGTCGCTTCATCCACGAACTCCATCGCGAACGCGAACCGGAAGTCGTTCTTCGGGCTCACCTCGCGCAGGATCTCGAAGCGTTCGACCCCGGGGATCGAGGCGAGCGCGGCACCGGCCTCGAGGAACGACGCCTCGTCAGCCGAGCCCTCCGCGTGCCGGAGCGCGAACGCGACGCTGTGGCGGATCGCCACCGCTAGCGGCTCTGCTTCTTCGCGCTGATCACGCCGGTGTCGAACCCGAGCAGGTGCAGTCCACCGTGGAAGCGCGCGTGCTCGACCTTGATGCACCGGTCCATGACGACCGTGAGGCCCTTGGATTCACCGTAGATCGCGGCATCCTGGTTCCAGATGCCGAGCTGCACCCAGATCGTCTTCGCCCCGATCGCGACCACGTCGTCGATGACCGAGGGGATGTCGCTTCCCTTGCGGAACACATCGACGATGTCGGGCACCTCAGGCAGGTCGGCGAGGGACTTGTAGACCTTCTGGCCGAGGATCACATCGGCGTTCGGGTTCACGAAGTAGAGCTTGTAGTCGCTCGACTGGTTCAGGTAGGTGCCGACGAAGTAGCTCGAGCGCGCCGCGTTGGGCGACATGCCGACGATCGCGACCGACTTCGCGTCGCGCAGGATCGCCTGGCGCTGCTTCGCGTCGGGACCGACCCAGGTGCGCTGCGACTTGAGCAGCTTCGCGAGCGGCGAGTTCGCCGGGATCTCGCACGTGAGTCCGTTCGCGAACTGCGCGGTCGTCGAGCTCGTCGGACTCGAGCGTTGCGGTGCTCATCTGGTCAACCCTTCGTCGCCGCGGTCAAAGCCTGGTCAAGGTCATCAACGATGTCTTCGGGGTCCTCTATTCCCACGCTGATGCGCACGACGCCCGGCAGCACGCCCGCGTCGAGCAGCTGCTGCTCGGTCAGCTGGGCATGCGTCGTGGATGCCGGGTGGATCACGAGGGTCTTCGCATCGCCGATGTTGGCGAGGTGGCTCGCGAGGTTCACCGACTCGATGAACTTCTGGCCGACCTCGCGACCGCCCTTGACCACGAAGGAGAACACGGAGCCCGGACCCTTCGGCAGGTACTTCTGCCCGCGCTCGTAGTGCGGATGCGCCGGCAGGCCCGCCCAGAACACCTGCTCGATGCGCGGGTCGGCATCGAGCCACTCCGCGACGATCCGCGCGTTGTCGACGTGCGCCTGCATGCGGAACGGCAGCGTCTCGACGCCCGTCGCGAGCAGCCACGCGGAGTGCGGCGCGAGCGTCGGGCCGATGTCGCGCAGCTGCTCGGCGCGCAGCCGGGTGAGGAACGCGTACTCGCCGAAGTTGCCGTGCCAGTTGAGTCCGCCGTAGCTCGCGACCTCGGTGTCGAACAGCGGGAAGCGCTCGTTCGCCCAGTGGAAGCGGCCCGACTCGACGACGACACCGCCGAGCGTCGTGCCGGCGCCACCGAGGAACTTCGTGGCCGAGTGGATGACGACATCCGCGCCCCACTCGATCGGGCGGTTCAGGTACGGAGTCGCGATCGTCGAGTCGATGATGAGCGGCAGGTGGTGTGCGTGCGCGACGTCGGCGAGACCCTCGATGTCGGCGATCTCACCCGACGGGTTCGCGATCGTCTCGGCGAAGATGAACTTGGTCTTGTCGGTGATCGCGGCGGCGTAGTCGGCGGGATCCGACGAGCGGATGAACGTCGTGTCGACGCCGAACCGGCGCAGCGTGATGTCGAGCTGGGTGACCGAGCCGCCGTAGAGGTTCGCCGACGAGACGACGTGATCTCCCGCGCCGGCGAGCGATGCGAACGTGATGAACTGCGCGGACAGTCCGCTCGCGGTGGCGACCGCGCCCAGTCCGCCCTCGAGCGACGCGATGCGCTCCTCGAAGCTCGCGACGGTCGGGTTGGCCAGGCGGGAGTAGATGTTGCCGTACTTCTGCAGGGCGAAGCGGGCCGCGGCATCCGCGGTGTCATCGAAGACGAACGCGCTCGTCTGGTAGATCGGCAGGGCGCGCGCGCCGGTCACCTCGTCGGGAATGTTGCCCGCGTGAATTGCGCGCGTTCGGAATCCATACTCACGATCTGCCATGCAGATCAGGCTACAGAAGCGGGGATGCCGTCCCTGCCATGTGTCGTTGGACTACGCAGCACGTTGGACTACGGCGTGGCTACCGACGGCTGCCCACCCGCTCCTCCTCCGGCACGGACTCGTCCTCCTCGATGGGTGGCGCGAAGAACCGGAAGTACACGTAGAGCCCGATGGCGACGACCGCGAAGCCCGCGACGACCAGGCCCCAGACCCAGAGCGACCCGTTGACCTCGGCGAAGCTGTTCGGCACGACGACGAGTGCGAAGACCGCGGTGACGAAGAGCCAGACGCCGACCCACAGCGGTTTCGAGTAGCTCCAGAGAGCTCTCGCCCTCGAGGAACTTGAACGGCAGCAGCCCGATCGCGAGCGCGGTGAGACCCTCGGTGGTGATCGCAACCAACGTCTCGAGGAACAGATTCGCCCCGAACGACTGGCTCACGAGCGCGCCGCTCGTGAAGCTGTAGATCAGCCATGCGGCGATCGCGAAACCGAACAGGATGCCCGCCTTGGTCAGCGTCGTGCGCACTTCGTCGCGGCTACTCACCTTGCCGACCAGGGCGATGCCGAGCAGCAGTCCGATGAGCAGGCCGGGCGAGAACTCGAGCAGTCGTGAGAGCACGACGCCGATGATGGCGAGGATGACGCCGAGCGGCTTGACCTCCATTCGGCTGCTGAGACTCCAGCGCTTCGCGACGGCGATGCCGGTGAGCGCGTTGGTGATGAAGCCCACGAAGAGCAGGCCGATGCCGCACGCGAGCACGACGCGCAGGCTTGTCAGGTCGAAGCCGAATCCCGGATCCGCGAAGCCGAAGATGATGGCAACGAGGGCCGTGATCGCGATCGCGCCGACCACGGGGGTGGCCTTGATCATGGAGGTCAGCGCCGCCCACCAGCCCGGCGCGCGCTTGAGGCGTGGCAGGCGCTTCGTGAACCGCCCGTACTGCTCGGAAAGGGTGGCGTTCAGTAGCTCCGCCGGAATCGCAACGAACAGCAGGAGGCCGAGACCGATCGCTGCGGCGCTCACGATCACGACCGGGTTGCCGATGATGTCCAGCACGGTGTCGAGGGCGGTGGTCATGGCGCTCGGTGCGTTGGGGGAGTTGCGGTCGACCGTGCCGCCCTCGCCACCCGCCCCCGCCTGGATGATCTTGGGCTCGTCGCTCCTCGGCGCGACGGCCTTCTGCTCCTCGGGCGCGACCACGGTCACGGGGTGCTCGATGATCGAGGGCTCGGCGCCGTCGGCGGTGACGGTGATCACGAACATGTGCTCGCCGGGCTCGATGTCTTCTGGGATGACGGCTTCGATCTTGAACGTGCCGGTGGCATCCACCATTGCAGTGCCCAGCTGCTGGGGGGTCGAGTGAATCTCGGCGTCCGCGAACGCTCCCACCGGCAGGCCAGAGCCGGAGAGGGTTACGGAGTCGCCGGGCGCGTACTCGGAGGCGAGGCTGCCGAGGCAGCCACACAAGCTTGAGGAGCACGAGAGGGGTGGACGCAGGGTGCCGCGGGACGCCCGTGATGGTCAGGGTTGGCTGCGGTGCTCCGGCCGGTCCGACATTGCCAGCCCGGTCGACCTGTCGGGCCGACACGCCATGGGTTCCGACTCCGAGCGGATTGACCAGCGTGCACGACCACGTGCCGCCAGCGCCGACCACCGGGGGCACGGCGCAGGTGGCGGTGAAGCCGTCGACGAAGACTGTGATCGCCGCACCCACCTCGCCGGTGCCGGTGAGCGTGGGCGTGGCGTCGGTCGTCGAGAGCGGGCTGACGACGGCGGGCAGCGGGATCGTCGTATCGACCGTGAACGTCACCCGCTCGGCGTAGATGTAGTTCGGGGTCGCTTCGCCGAACGGGGAGTACTGGCCGTCGGCCAGGGCGCAGCCGTGCACTGCCAGCTGTCGTCCGGTCTGCACGACCGCTCGCAGCAGATGACAACTCACCCTCTTCGCCATCGGCGACCCGGATGCTGTCGAAGTATGCATCATCGGCGGTGCCCGTGATCGTCGGCGTGTTGTCGTTCGTGTAACTGTTCTCGGTCGGTGACGTGATGACTGGTGAGTCGACGAGCGTGACGAGGATGGGCGCGCTCAACGCCGACACCTCGTGTTCGTCGCGGTCACGCGAGTGGCGATGTAGTTGTCGCCGGGCTCGCAGCGCGCCCTCGGCGGAGTTGCAGAAGTAGATCGTGAGTTCAGGGTCGGGTGGCTCGGCCACGTCGCAGAATGGAGCCCACGGGCCTCCCGGATTGTCCGACCGCAGTGTCTCGACCAGCGTGGTGTTGCCCGACATCGCCGCCCTGCACCTGCACACCGGAGTGTTTCGTCCACCACGGTGTGAAGGTCTGCTGGATGGTCGCGAACGGGTCGATCACGATGTCGTACGGCCCCGCGCCGTCGTGAGGGAGGCCGGTGTAGTCGTCGGACTCCACCTGGATCGCCCAGATCGTGGGCGTGAGCGGCGTCCCCTCGCACGACCAGGTGCCGTCTGCGGCAACGGGCACGTTCGAGCAGATCGTCGAGCTGTCCTCGAGGCGGATGTCGACCGAACCGAGTTCGGGTCCGGTGCCGCTCCAGTTCAGCGTCGGGTCCGTCGTCGGACTCGTGGGCGGCGTGACGGTCAGCGGACTCAGGCCGTAGCGGGTGTAGATGAGCGGGTCGCTCTGTGGCCCTGGGTTCGGGTCGGGTAAACCTCCGGTGAAGAAGGCAACCGCCGTGAACGTGTTGTCTCCGTACGGAAGGTCAAGAGCGCTGCCGCAACTGAACCCCTCAACACCAGGGTTGGCGATAGCCGGGTCGGTGCAATACGTGTAGGTGCCGAGCGAGTTGGTGACGGTTACGACGACGTCGACCGGGCCGACCTCGGGATCGAGGTCTCCCTCCACCGTCGGGAGCGCGTCGTTGTCCGGCCCAGGCAACGGGTTCGTGAACACAGGCTGGCTGACCGGCGCGGCGCTCGCCGACGTCGCCACCCCAACCACCGAGACGCCGATGAAGAGCACGCCCACGATCGCGGCGGCGATCCGAGCGCGTGCGAGACGGGTGCGTGAGGGGTTCATGAAAGCCCTAGCGGTGGGAGATGCGATGTGCAGCAGCAAGGATCGCTGCAGTTGTTTCGGGTGGCCTCACTCTACCGCTGGCACGCACTGTTCCTCGACGAATGCTCAGCGTCGACGGTCACCGCCAGGTGGGCAGCCACCAGTGGATCTGCAGATACGCGAAGTCGAGCTGCACCCCCGCCCAGAGCGGCCAGAAGAACACGCTGCCGGCCAGCACGAACGCGAGATACACCCCGACGATGCGGATGCCGCCGAGCCGCTTCCACGTCGGATCGCGCCCGTTGCCCAGCAACACCCCGAGCGCGAGCGCGAGCCCCATGCAGAGGTAGGGCAGGAACGCGATCGTATAGAACTGGAACACCGTGCGCTCTGGGTAGAACAGCCACGGGATGTAGCCGGCGCCGAGGCCGAGCAGCACGAAGCCAACTCTCCACTCGCGGTATCGGATCAGCCGGTAGAGCAGGAACAGGGCCGCCGCCGTGGCGGCCCACCAGATGAAGGGGTTGCCGAGGGCGATGATCTCGGTGCCGCAGCTCTGGGCGAGGCATCCATTGGTCCCTTGGTCCGCGCCCTCGTAGAACATGCTCGTGGGTCGCACCATGAGCAGCCAGGTCCACGGGTTGGCCTGGTAGCTGTGCGGGCGGTTCTCGCCGACGTGGTAGCCGTAGACGCCGGCCTCGAAGTGCCACAGGCTCTGCAGCGCGAGCGGCACCCACGAGAACGCGCCGGTCCACGCGTTGCCGGGCGACTCCGCCCAGTGCCGGTCGTAGCCGTTGTCGCTCAGGAACCAGCCGGTCCACGTCGACAGGTAGACAGCGAGCGCGATCGGCATCGTGAGCAGGAACGACACCGGACCCTGCTTCATGAGGGTGCCGCTCAGCCAGAACGCGATGCCCGCCCGTCGGCGAGCGAAGATGTCGACGGCGACGCTGTACACGGCGAAGGCCGCGAGGAAGTACAGGCCGTTCCACTTCACGCCGCTCGCGAGGCCGAACGCGACCGCTGCGGCGATCAGCCAGGGGCGCCAGAGCAGTGCCGGGCCCCAGTCGGTGTGGCGGCCGGCATCCTCTCGTTGTCGTATCCAGGCGGCGACGCGCACCGCCGACCACTGCCGGTCGAGCAGCACCGCGCCGACCCCGAGCAGTACGAACAGGGCGAGGATGCCGTCGAGCAGCCCCATGCGACTCATCACGATGCCGATGCCATCGACCGCGAGCAGCAGCCCGGCGAGCAGCGGGACAACCGTCGACTTGGTCAGCTGCCGCATCACGAGCATCGTCAGCACCACGAGCAGGATGCCTGCGACCGCCGTGCCGATGCGCCAGCCGACCGGGTTGTCGGGTCCGAACAGCGCCATCCCGGCCCCGATGATCCACTTGCCGAGCGGTGGATGCACCACATACGACGGGTCCGTCAGGTAGATGTCGGTCTGGCCCGCGTTGAACAGCGGATCGGACTCGGCGGGCCAGGATGCCTCGTAGCCGAGGTTCCAGAGGGTCCAGCCGTCTTTCACGTAGTAGGTCTCGTCGAACACGAGCCGCCCGGGGGAGCCGAGGTTCCACAGCCGCGTGACGGCCGCGATCGCGACCACGCCGCCGAACGCACCCCACCGGTACCCGCGCTGCGCCCGCGCCGACTGCCGCTCCCACCAGCGGTCGAGGCGCGAGCCGGTGGGCTCAGGCTCCTCATCGATCGGCGTGTACGGCTCGAGCACGTCGTCGAACGCCCCGCCGGTCGCCGCGACGCCGGCCGCAGGCTCGGCGTCGGCGTCGGTGCGTGCAGTCACCCGCCCATCGTACGGACGCGCGACCCGCCGTTGCCGTGAGCGAGATGTGACGCGACCGGACGCGGAGCCGGGGTGTCCGCTCCTGGAGGCTTTCGGAGCGTCGCACCGCGACGCGGAGATCCGCCTCCGGGCGCGGGCACCGCGGCGCAGCGTCACAGCCACGGGACAATGGAGCCGTGATCATTCTCGGCGCCACCCCCATCGGCAACCTCGGCGACGTCACGCGCCGACTCGTCGACGCCCTGAGCACCGCGCCGATCATCGCCTCCGAGGACACCCGCACCACGATCCAGCTGCTCACCGCCCTCGGCATCGAGCACCGCCCGCGGCTCATCGCGCTGCACGAGCACAACGAGACCGCGAAGGCCGCCGAACTCGTCGAGCTCGCCCGCGAGCAGGACGTGCTCGTGCTCACCGACGCGGGCATGCCGACGGTGAGCGACCCGGGCTATGCGCTCGTCGTCGCTGCTGCGGCGGCGGGCGTGACGGTCACCGCCCTGCCCGGGCCGAGCGCCGTGCTCATGGCGCTCGCGGTGTCGGGGCTGCCGACCGATCGCTTCAGCTTCGAGGGTTTCATTCCGCGCAAGGGTCGCGTCGCCTACTTCGCGGGTCTCGCGCGCGAACCACGCACGATGGTGTTCTTCGAGTCGCCGAAGCGGCTCGGCGACTGCCTCGCCGACCTGGCCAAGGGCATGGGGGACGCGCGGCGGGTGGTGGTGTGCCGCGAGCTCACGAAGCTCCATGAGGAGGTCGTGCGGGGTTCCGCAGCGGAGCTGGCCGAGCGGTTCGCGGACGGCGCTCGGGGCGAGATCTGTGTCGTCGTCGAGGGGGCGGGAGCCGTGGCATCCAGCCTGCCTGATGGAATCGCCCAGGTCGCAGGCCCTCGTCGTAACAGGGACGAGCCTCAAGGATGCCGCGGCAGAAGTCGCCGAAATCACCGGACTTATCGCGGCGCGACCTGTACGAGGGGGCGCTGGCCGCACGGAAGGGCTGAGGACCGCGCGGCGTCGCGCCACGCTGCGGGCGAACCGCAGTAACAGGCCTGAGCCCGCCGGTACGATGGTGCATATGGCTTCCGGCGATTCCTTCTACATCACGACGCCGATCTTCTACGTCAACGACGTGCCGCACATCGGCCACGCCTACACGGAGGTCGCCGCGGATGTGCTCGCGCGCTGGCACCGGCAGCGCGGCGACGACACGTGGCTGCTCACGGGCACGGATGAGCACGGCCAGAAGATCCTGCGCACCGCCGTCGCGAACGACTCGACCCCGCAGGCGTGGGTGGACCGCCTCGTCGACACCGCGTGGAAGCCGCTGCTCGACCTGATCGACATCAGCAACGACGACTTCATCCGCACGACCGACGCGCGCCACGAGACGGCCGTCACCAAGTTCCTGCAGAAGCTCTACGACGACGGCCACATCTACTCGGGCGTCTACGAGGGCTACTACTGCGTGGCGTGCGAGGAGTACAAGCAGCTCGACGACCTCATGGAGACCAAGGACGGCGACTACGCCGGCCAGCTGCTCTGCAAGATCCACGGGCGGCCGATCGAGCTGCTCAAGGAGACGAACTACTTCTTCCGGATGAGCGCGTTCGAGCAGCAGCTGCTCGACCTGTACGACCGTCCGGGGTTCATCGAGCCGGCGAGCGTGCGCAACGAGATCAAGCAGTTCGTGAAGCAGGGGCTCGCCGACCTGTCGATCACCCGCTCGGGCTTCGACTGGGGCATCCAGGTGCCGTGGGACGACCACGCACGTCGTCTACGTGTGGTTCGACGCGCTGCTCAACTACATCACCGCGATCGGCTACGGCCAGGACGACGCGCAGTTCCAGCGCCGCTGGCCCGCGCACCACATCGTCGGCAAGGACATCGCGCGGTTCCACGCCGTCATCTGGCCCGCGATGCTCATGGCCGCGGGCCTCGAGGTGCCGCACCGGGTGTTCGGCCACGGCTGGCTGCTCGTCGGCGGCGAGAAGATGAGCAAGTCGAAGCTCACCGGTATCGCGCCGAGCCAGATCACCGACACGTTCGGTTCGGATGCGTTCCGCTACTACTTCATGCGCGCCATCGCGTTCGGCCAGGACGGCTCGTTCTCGTGGGAGGACCTGAGCGCGCGCTACCAGGCCGAGCTCGCGAACGGTTTCGGAAACCTCGCGTCCCGCGTCGTCGCGATGGTCAACCGCTACTTCGACGGCGTGGTGCCGGAGGCCGGGCAGCTCGAGCCGATCGACGAGGTCATCTTCGCGACCGAGCGGGTCGCGACATCCACCGCCGATGACGCGATCGACCGGTTCGCGATCCACGAGGCGATCGCGGCCGCGTGGGAGCTCGTGGACGCGCTGAACCTCTACATCACGTCGCAGGAGCCGTGGGCGCTCGCGAAGGACCCGCGCGCAGCGCGAGCGTCTCTCGACCGTGCTCGCCACCGCGGTGCATGGCCTCGGCACGCTCGCGGTGCTGCTCTCGCCCGTGCTGCCGAAGGCGACCGCGCGGCTCTGGACGGCGATCGGCGGCGACGGTCTCGTGACCGAGCAGCTGATCACCAGCGCCTTCGAGTGGACCGGATCCGGCAAGGTCGGCACGCTCGAGGCGCCGCTGTTCCCGCGCATCGAGGTCGAAGCAGAGGCAGCCACCGCGTGAGCAGCGGCGCGCACCGCGCAGACGCCGGGCGAGAGTCCGGGTTCAGCGCGCACGTTCGCTCGCGCGGCCCGGAGACCGAGGGCGGCCAGACCCGCGACCTCGAGTTCCCGCCGCTGCCCGAAGCGCTCGTCGTGCCCGTGTACGACAACCACACGCACCTCGAGATCAGCGACGGCGCCCAGCCGCTCGACTACCTCGAGCACCTCGACCGGGCATCCGCGGTCGGTGTGCGCGGTGTCGTGCAGGTCGGCGGCGACCTCGAGACGTCGCGGTGGTCGGCCGAGGTCGCGGCGAAGGAGCCGAGGATGCTGGCGGCCGTCGCCATCCATCCGAATGAGGCCCCGCGGTACGACGCCGCCGGCGAGCTGGATGCCGCGATCGCCGAGATCGACGCACTCGCCGCCCAGCCCCGGGTGCGCGCCATCGGCGAGACCGGTCTCGACTTCTTCCGCACTGCGCGACGAGGGCCGCGAGGCTCAGCTGCGCTCGTTCGAGGCGCACATCGAGATCGCGAAGCAGCGCGGTCTCGCCCTGCAGATCCACGACCGGGATGCCCACGCCGAGGTCTTCGAGACCCTGCTGCGGGTCGGCGCGCCCGAGCGCACGGTGTTCCACTGCTTCTCCGGCAACGCCGACATGGCGAAGGCGTGCGCGGACCACGGCTGGTACCTGTCGTTCGCGGGCACGGTCACGTTCAAGAACGCCGGGTCGCTGCGCGAGGCGCTCGAGGTGATTCCGCGGTCGCGCATCCTCGATCGAGACGGATGCCCCGTACCTGACCCCCACGCCCTACCGAGGCCGCCCGAACGGCCCGTACCTCCTGCCCTGGACCCTGCGCGCGATGGCCGCGCACCTCGACACGGACGTCTCGATGCTCGCCGCGCAGATCTCGTCGACCACCGAGGAGGTCTACGGATCGTGGGACTCCGACCTCACGGCGCCCGACGGTCCGTTCGCGGAGCTCGCGTGAGTGACGTCAGCGCAGCTGCTCGGTCCCGCCGAGATCCGCGACCTCGCCGACCTGCTCGGCCTGCAGCCGACGAAGAAGCTCGGGCAGAACTTCGTGATCGACGCGAACACGGTCCGGCGCATCGTGAAGGCCGCCGGCGTGCAGCCGGGCGAGACCGTCGTGGAGGTCGGCCCCGGTCTGGGATCGTTGACGCTCGGGCTGCTCGAGGCCGGGGCATCCGTCACCGCGGTCGAGATCGACCAGCGGCTCGCGGCGCAGCTGCCGATCACGGTCGACCTGCTCGCACCGGGTACGCCGCGAAGCTCACCGTGCTCACCGAAGACGCGATGCGCGTCGCCGAGCTGCCCGGCGATCCGACCGTGCTCGTCGCGAACCTGCCGTACAACGTGTCGGTGCCCGTGCTGCTGCACCTGCTCGAGACACTTCCCCGGCATCGAGCGCGGGCTCGTCATGGTGCAGGCCGAGGTCGGGCAGCGGCTCGCGGCACCGCCCGGGTCGAAGGTCTACGGCTCGCCGAGTGCGAAGGCGGCCTGGTACGGGGACTTCCGGGTGGCGGGCAACGTGAGCCGGCAGGTGTTCTGGCCCGTGCCGAACGTCGACTCGATCCTCGTGCGGTTCGACCGGCATCCACTGCCCGGCACCGAGGAGGAGCGGCTCGCGACGTTCGCGCTCGTGGATGCCGCGTTCCAGCAGCGCCGCAAGATGCTGCGGCAGTCGCTGTCGCCGGTGCTCGGCGCGGAGGCCAGCGCGGTGCTCGAGGCGGGCGGCGTCGCGCCGACGGCGCGCGGCGAGGAGCTGACCGTGCTCGACTTCCTGCGGGTGGCGCGAGCGCGCTGAACTGGCAGGGCACAGCCCGATTGAGCCAATCCGGGCCAGTTCGTCAAATGCGGGCTGGCGCGCAGGCCCGGATCTGACGATTCGGCCCGGGAATCGCAGTTTCCCGGGCGAATGCCCGTCGAATCGGCCCGGATTCCGTCGTTCCCGAGGCTCCGAGTGGCGGACTGGCCCGGATTCGCGCTGACGACGCCAACCTGGCCAGCGTCCTCGATACGCGGGTACAACTCCCCGAGGCGGAGGCACAAAAAAGGAGAGGGTTTCCCTCTCCTGTTTCAAAATATACGGCAGGGGGGGGCTTGCCGCAAGACCCCCGTCAGGCGGCAGAATCGACGACCTATGCCATCAACGACCAGCGTTTTCGCCCTGCCCGACCGTCTCTCCGCCAAGCAGAATCCCGCCCTCATCGCTGCCGACGAGCAGCACTTCGCGCGCATCGAGCGCAGCCTCGCCGAGTCCATCGCCGACGTCTCCGAGCGGCTCGACGCCGCACGGCTCGCTCCCGCGGGTGAGTTCGGCGCGGCCGTCGAGCGGGATGTCGAAGTCCGCACCCTGAGCGCGCGGCTTCGCACGCTCGGCCGGTACGGGCTCGACCTGTGCCTCGGGCGGATGCTCCCGGTCGAAGGTTCCGGCACGGAGCATCCCGAGCCCGTCTACATCGGCCGCCTCGGCCTCACCGACAGCGACGGCGCGCGCCTGCTCGTCGACTGGCGCTCGCCCGCGGCCGAGCCGTTCTTCGGTGCGACGCACGCGAACCCGATGGGCCTCGCGAGCCGGCGCCGCTACCGCTGGACGAGCGGACGCATCACCGACTACTGGGACGAGGTGTTCGATCCCGACCTGCTCGACGGCGATGCGGGCATCGAGACCGCGGCGCTCGACGACCAGTCCGCGTTCATCGCGAGCCTCGGCGCGAGTCGGTCGAGCCGGATGCGCGACGTGCTCGGCACGATCCAGGCTGACCAGGATGCGATCATCCGGGCCTCGTCGCGCGGCCCGCTCGTCGTCGACGGGGGACCGGGCACCGGCAAGACCGTCGTCGCGCTGCACCGCTCCGCCTACCTGCTCTACGCCGACCAGCGCATCAGCAACCACGGCTCCGGTCTGCTGTTCGTCGGCCCGAGCCCCGCGTACATGGCGTACGTCGCCGACGTGCTGCCGAGCCTCGGCGAGGACGGCGCGCAGTTGGGCACCATTCGGGGGCTCGTCGAGGAGGGGCCGGCGGCATCGATCGAGTCCGATCCGACGGCTGGTGCGCGCTCAAGTCGTCGGGCGCGCTCGAACGCAGGCGATCGAGAACGCCGTGCGGGCGCGCGAGACGCCGCCGGTCGAGGGACTCGCGGTCGAGACGCCGTGGCAGGAGGTCTGGCTGGATGCCGCGGCCTGGGCCGAGGCGTTCGGTGCCGCCGAACCCGGGGCATCCCACAACGAGGCGCGGGAGCAGGTCTGGGAGGCACTGCTCGAGATCGTCATCGACCAGCACGACGTGGACGAGGTGCCGGCGGATGCCGTGCGCACCGCCCTCGCCCGCGACGACGAGCTGCGCGACACCTTCGACCGCGCGTGGCCGCTGCTCGACCCGGTCGGACTCGTCGCGCACCTCTGGTCGTCGCCGTCGTACCTGCGCACGTGCGCTCCGTGGCTCACGACCGACGAGGTGTACGCGCTGCAGCGCTCCGACGCCCGCGCGTGGACCGTCTCCGACCTGCCGCTGCTCGACGCCGCCCGCCGCCGCGTCGGCGACCCCGACGAGGCGCGCAACGCCCGCCGTCGCTCCGCCGTGATGGCGCAGCAGCGAGAGCAGATCGACCTCGTGGTCGACGACCTGCTGAGCGCGGACGACGGCGAGGGCATGGTGCAGATGTTCCGCGGCGCCGACAAGGACGTGCTGCGCGACACGCTGCTCGAGCAGGACGCGATGCCCGCGGCATCCCCCGACGTGCTCGCCGGCCCGTTCGCGCACATCGTCGTCGACGAGGCGCAGGAGCTCACCGACGCCGAGTGGGGCATGCTGCTCGCGCGCTGCCCATCGCGCAGCTTCACGATCGTCGGCGACCGCGCGCAGGCGCGGCACGGGTTCGCGGAATCGTGGCAGGAGCGGCTCGCCCGGGTCGGGCTGGGCGAGGCGCGACGTGGCATCCCTCACCATCAACTACCGCACGCCAGAAGAGGTGATGGATGCCGCAGCGCCCGTCATCCTCGCCGCCCTGCCCGACGCGAACGTACCCACCTCCATCCGCCGCAGCGGCATCCCGGTCGTGCACGGCTCGACGGCGGACCTCCCCACCATCCTCGGCACCTGGCTCGGCGAGCACGCGGAGGGTATTGCGTGCGTGATCGCGGCCGAGCCGCTCGACGAGGAACGGTTCGGTCCGAGTTCGCGCGTGCGCTCCCTCACGCCCGAGCTCGCGAAGGGGCTCGAGTTCGACCTCGTCGTGCTCATCGATCCGGAGGGCTTCGGCGACGGGATCGAGGGTGCGGTCGACCGGTACGTCGCGATGACGCGGGCGACGCAGCAGTTGGTCGTGCTGACGAGCTGAGTGGCGGCGCACGCGGTCGGTCAGACTGAACCCATGACCACCCCCGAACTCCCACCCGCCCCGCGCGCCGGCCACCCCGGCTGGTACGTCGACCCCGACGCGCCGCAGCGCGAGCGCTGGTGGTCGGGCACCGAGTGGACCGACGCGATCGCGCCGCTCGCGCGCAATCCGTTCGGCGTCGAGTTCGAGCGCAGCATGCGACCGGCGACCAACCGGCTCGCGGGCCGTCACGCGGTTCGTCGCGTTCGGTGCGGTCGTGGCGCTGTTCCTCGCGGTCGCGGACGGCTCGCTGCTCGGGCGGTGCGGCGCCCTCGGGGTTGGCGGTCGCGGGACTCGTCGGCGTCGGGATCCTCGGCGTGGCGGGGGCAGCGCTCGGGTTCGTGGCGCTGCGCCGCGCGGCGGTGCACGGCGGGGCTGGGGCGGCACGGGCATCCATCGTGCTGAGTGTTGCGGCGATCGTGCTCGGGCTGTTCGCACTGCTCTGCGCTGAGCGGTCGCGAAGCCGTGCAGTCGCGCTCGGCTAGGTTGGACTCATGACCCCTGGGCCAGCGTCGACCGTCGTGCACGCGAGGGCGCCGGGCAAGGTCAACGTGTTCCTCGAAGGTCGGTTCGCTGCTCGACGACGGCTACCACGACGTCGCGATCGCCTACCAGGCCGTCTCGCTGTACGAGGATGTGCGGGCCAGTCACGCCGACGACTTCTCGGTCGCCGTCACCGGTTCGGTCGAGCTCTCGCGCGTGCCGACCGACGGTGCGAACATCGCGATCCGTGCGGCCCGGCTGCTCGCCGCGCGCACCGGCTACCGCGGCGGCGCCCACCTCGACATCGAGAAGCACGTGCCGGTCACCGGCGGCATGGGTGGTGGGTCGGCGGATGCCGCGGCCACCCTCATCGCGTGCGACACCCTGTGGGGCACCCAGCTGCCGCGCGACGAGATGCTCGAACTCGCGAGCGAACTCGGAGCCGACGTGCCGTTCGCGTTCACGGGCGGCACCGCGATCGGCACCGGCCGCGGCGACCAGCTGAGCCCGGCGCTCGCCAAGGGCCAGTTCCAGTGGGTGTTCGCGCTCGCCGACTTCGGGCTCTCGACGCCCGACGTGTACGCCGAGCTCGACCGCCACCGCGAGCGCCACGCGCAGGACATCTTCCCGGTCTCCGTCGCGCCGACCGTCGACGCCAACGTGCTGCAGGCGCTGCGCGCGGGCGACCCGCACATGCTCGCCGACTGCCTGCACAACGACCTGCAGGCGCCGGCGACGCACCTCGAGCCATCCCTGTCCGGCGTGCTCGAACTCGGCGAGGAGAACGGCGCGCTCGCGGGCATCGTGTCGGGCTCGGGGCCGACGGTCGCGTTCCTCACGGCCGACCTCGACTCCGCGCTCGAGCTGCAGATCGCGCTGAGCGCCGCCCGCCTGACCGTCGTGCGCGCCACGGGCCCGGTGCACGGCGCCCGCATCGTCACGCGAGTAGGGCTGACGCCTGGTTGAGGCGTGCCGCGCCGCCGAGGCGCCGCGAATGGGCACAGAGGCGGCGGCGCGAATAGGCTGAGTCGTCATGTCCATCCCGTTCTCGCTGCCGCTCATCGATCAGGACGTGATCGACGAGGTCAACGACTGCCTCACCAACACGGGATGGCTGACCACCGGACCCAAGGTCCGCCTGCTCGAGGCCGAGATCACCAAGCTCACCGGCACGCCGGTGCTGTGCGTGAACTCGTGGAGCTCGGGCGCGATGCTCATGCTCCGCTGGTTCGGGGTCGGCGCCGGCGACGAGGTCATCATCCCCGCGTACACCTACAGCGCGACCGCGCTCTGCGCGCTCAACCTCGGCGCCGACGTCGTCATGGTGGATGTCCGCGACGACTTCACGATGGACCCCGACCTCCTGCGCGCCGCGATCACCCCGCGCACGAAGGCGATCATCCCGGTCGACATGGGCGGCCTGCCCGCCGACTACGACGCGATCATGCAGGTGGCCCGGGATGCCGCGGCCACCTTCACCCCCGCAAACGACAAGCAGCGCATCCTGGGTCGCCCACTCGTGGTCACCGACGCCGCCCACTCGATCGGCGCAACCTACCGTGGCAAGCCGAACGGACAGCAGGCGGACTTCTCGGTCTTCTCCCTCCACTCGGTGAAGAACGTCACGACGGGCGAGGGCGGCGCGATCTGCTTCAACCTGCCCGCAGTTCCAATCCGACGGAAGCGAGGCGTTCGACAACGAGGCCGAGTACACCGTTCTCCAAGGCGCTGTCGCTCAACGGACAGTCCAAGAGCGCGTTCGAGAAGAACCAGGTCGGGGCGTGGCGCTACGACATCCTCGACCAGGGCCTCAAGGTGAACCTGCCCGACCTCGGTGCGGCCGTCGGTCTCGCGCAGATGCGCAAGTACCCGAACGAGCTGCTGCCCGATCGCAAGCGGATGTTCCAGCGCTACCTCGACGGATTCGCCGGGTACGACTGGGCGATCCTGCCGCCCATCGTCGACGGCATCCGCGAGTCGTCGTGCCACCTGTTCCTGCTGCGGATCGCGCGGCGCGGATGAGGCGCGCCGCGATGCGATCATCGACCTCGTCTCGAAGGCGGGCGTCGGGGTCAACGTGCACTACATCCCGATGCCGATGCTCACGCTGTGGTCGAGGCTCGGCTACCGCATGGAGGACTACCCGAACACCTACGCCCTCTACGCGAACGAGATCACGCTGCCGCTGTACAACGGACTGACCGACGACCAGATCGACGAGGTCATCCGGGTCGTCGCCGAGGCCGTGGCCGCGACGAGCACCGGGGCCACGGCATGAGCGCACGCCTCCCGCTGCAGACGTTCGACCTCGACTCGTTCATCGCGCGCCGCATCACCGGTCGCGCGACGAGCCTCTTCGCGGACGACCTCGCCGCGAACGACGTCGAGTTGCGCGCCCGGATCGAGGGACGCTCGGCCCTCGTGATCGGCGGCGCGGGATCGATCGGGTCGTCGTTCATCCATGCGCTGCTGCGCTACCGCCCGGCGAGCCTCGTCGTGGTCGACTCGAGCGAGAACGGGCTCACCGAGCTCACGCGCGACCTGCGTTCGATCGACGGCCAGTACATCCCGGACGACTTCCGCACCTACCCCGTCGCGCTCGGCACTCGCACGTTCGACCGGCTGCTCGCCGCCGAGGGCCCGTTCGACATCGTCGCCGACTTCGCCGCCCACAAGCACGTGCGCAGCGAGAAGGACCGCTACTCGATCGAGGCGATGCTCCACACCAACGTCATCGACACCGTCGGACTGCTGGATGCCCTGCTCGCCGCCCCGCCAGAGCGCTTCTTCTGCGTCAGCACCGACAAGGCGGCGAACCCGGCCAACGTGATGGGTGCCTCGAAGAAGCTCATGGAGCAGGCCGTGCTGGCCTACGCCGCCGACCTGCCCGCAACGACCGCCCGCTTCGCGAACGTCGCGTTCAGCAACGGCAGCCTGCCCGACGGGTTCCTGCGGCGGCTGGCCAAGGGCCAGCCGCTCAGCGCGCCGTCCGATGTGCGGCGCTACTTCGTCTCCCCGATCGAGTCGGGTGAGCTGTGCCTGATCGCGTGCGTGCTGGGGGAGCCCGGCGACATCCTGTTCCCGAAGCTCGACGAGCCGACGACGCTCACGTTCTCGTCGATCGCGGATGCCCTGCTCGAGGAGCTCGGGTACACCCCGGTGCACGTGCGCGAGCGAGGATGAGGCGCGCGCGACCGCGCCGACGCCGCCGTCGGACGGGGCACCTGGCACGTGGCCCGTGTACTACTTCGAGTCCGACACCTCCGGCGAGAAGCCCGTGGAGGAGTTCTTCACCGACGACGAGCGCGTGGATCTGGAGCGGTTCTCGGCGCTCGGGGTGGTGCGCGCGACATCCACCCAACAGTGCGCAGGCGATCGGTGCGATCAGGGCGACCCGGGATGACCTGGTCGCCCTGTTCGAGCCGGCCGACCTGCCCAAGGCCGCGATCGTCGAGACGCTCACCGCGCTCGTGCCCACCTTCGAGCACGTCGAGACCGGTCGCGGCCTCGACTCGAAGATGTAGGCGCGGCATGACCGCGAACCCGAAGACCCCGTCCCGCGCGTACCGGGTCGTGAAGCGCGCGCTCGACGTGCTCTTCGGCGGGCTCGCGGTGGTCGTCCTGACGCCGTTCATGATCCCGGTGATCATCGCGCTGCGGCTGAGCGGCGAGGGCGAGGTGTTCTACCGCCAGAACCGCGTCGGGCAGCACCGCAAGCTGTTCGGCATCTGGAAGTACGCGACCATGCTCAAGGACAGCCCCAACCTCGGCACCGGCAGCCTCACGGTGCGCAACGACCCGCGAGTCACGAGGGTCGGGCACTACCTGCGCGCGACGAAGGTGAACGAGCTGCCGCAGCTGCTCAACGTCGTCACGGGCGAGATGTCGTTCGTCGGCCCGCGCCCGCAGATGCTCGTCGACTTCGACGTGTACCCGCAGCGCGTGCGCGACGTGATCGCCGACGTGCCGCCGGGCATCACGGGCATCGGCTCGATCGTGTTCCGCGACGAGGAGCGCCTGCTCTCCAAGCCCGGCGTCGACGCCAAGCAGTTCTACGCCGAGACCAGATCGCCCCGTACAAGGGCGACCTCGAGGTCTGGTACCTCGAGCACGGATCCCTCTGGGTGGATGTCCGGCTCGTCTTCCTCACCGGCTGGGTGATCCTCTTCCCGCGTTCCGCGCCGCGTGGCGCACGTTCCCCGACCTCCCGGCGCGCCCCGACTGGCTCGACTAGCGCGGCTGCCGCGCGCCGGCTCGCCGGCCGCCGCGCCGCCCTCTGCCGACGTTGCCCAGCTTCTGCTCCTCACAGCGCCCAAATGGCGCGTTTCGGTACACACTATCGGGTGCTCGACGCGATCGCACGCTCCGTGTCGCAGACCGAGGCATCGTCGTGGATGCCACGTCGTCAGACCTACGCGACCCTTCCGAGGTGTGCGCACCGCTCCGCCGCCCGCAGACACTCGAGGAGCTCTGCGCTGCCTACCTCAGTCGCGCCGGCCCGGACGAGTTCTTCACGCACGGACGGCGGCCAGACTGCTGGCGGCTCCCGCTGCCACGACTCGGTTCGCAGCCCGAGCCGCCTGCACGTCTCGGGCGCGGCCGCCCGATCCTGCCCGCGAGTGCGCGGGAGTCGTCGGCCACCGGCTGCGATCCGATGCCGCGGGTCGTCGCGGCTCGCCGACTTCCGGTGGCGCACCCTGTCGACACGTGGGTGCATCTCGCGACGATCCTCACGGTGTCCGAACTCGTCGTGCGTCGGCGATGCCCTCGTGCGGAGGAAGCGCCCGCTCGCCGACCTGGCCGAGCTCGCAGCACGCGGTGGCGAGCAGGGCTGGGCCGCGGGCGTGACCGGACGTTGCGAGACGCGCTCGAGCTGATCCGCCCGCTCACGGCTCGCCACCGGAGACGGAGCTTCGGCTGCTCGTCCTGGCGGCGGTCTGCCCGAGCCCGATCGTCGGCTACGACGGTGCACCGACGACGGCTACTTCGTCGGCACGCCCGACCTCGCCTACCCGCGACGAGCGCATCGCGATCGAGTACGAGGGCGACGTGCACCGCGTCGACCTCGACACGTTCCGCGACGACATCGAGCGGCGGGAGCGATTCGAGGACGCGGGATGGCGCGTCATCCGCGTCACTGCCGACCACCTCCTCAGGCCGAACGCCCTCGTCGACCGGATCCGTGTTCGCCCTCGGTGACGTCGGGCGGCGAATCTCGGCCGGCTCGACCTGCGCGGTGCGATGCGACGCGCGGCGCCCACGCCTCCCCGCATGCGCGAGACTAGAACCACCCATGGCACATCTCCTCGGCGCTGAGTCGCTGCACCTCGAGTTCCCGACGCGCGTCGTCTTCGACGACATCACCCTCGGACTGGATGAGGGCGACCGCATCGGCATCGTCGGCCGCAACGGCGACGGCAAGTCGAGCCTGCTCGCGATGCTCAGTGGCCGCCTCGAGCCCGACAGGGGACGCGTGACCCGCCGCGGCGGCGTGACGATCGGGGTGCTCGACCAGACCGATGTCGCTCGAGACCGAGGGCACCGTCGCGGACGCCGTGGTCGGCGGGATCGACGAGCACGTGTGGGCGGGCGATCCGCGGGCGCGCGACGTGATCTCGGGGCTCGTGGGCGACATCCCGTGGGACGCGTCGCTCGCATCCCTCTCCGGTGGGCAGCGCCGCCGGGTCGCGCTCGCGAAGGTGCTGATCGGCGACCACGACATCGTCTTCCTGGATGAACCGACCAACCACCTCGACGTCGAGGGCATCGCCTGGCTCGCCGGCCACCTCAAGCAGCGCTGGTCCGCGAACGCGGGTGGACTCGTCGTGGTCACCCACGATCGCTGGTTCCTCGACGAGGTGTGCACGGCGACGTGGGAGGTGCACGACCGGATCGTCGAGCCCTTCGAGGGCGGGTACGCGGCGTACATCCTGCAGCGCGTCGAGCGGGACCGGATGGCCGCGGCATCCGAGTCGAAGCGGCAGAACCTCATGCGCAAGGAGCTCGCCTGGCTGCGCCGCGGTGCGCCCGCGCGCACGACGAAGCCGAAGTTCCGCATCGACGCGGCGAACGAGCTCATCGAGAACGAGCCGCCCATCCGCGACAAGGTGACCCTGCAGTCCATGGCGATGCAGCGCCTCGGCAAGGACGTCGTCGACATCGAGGATGTCGCGGTCACCTATCCGGCGCGCGGCAACGACCCGGCGCGCCCGGTGCTCGAGCACGTGACCTGGCGGATCGCGCCGGGGGAGCGCACCGGCATCCTCGGCGTCAATGGCGCCGGCAAGTCGACGCTGCTCGGCCTCGTCGCCGGCACCGTGCAGCCGACCGCCGGCCGCGTGAAGCGGGGCAAGACGATCAAGGTCGCGACGCTGAGCCAGCAGCTGCTCGAGCTCGGCGACGTCGAGCACGAGCGCGTGAGCACCGTGATCGGCCGCCAGCGCACGAGCTACGTCGTCGGCGGCAAGGAGGTCACGCCCGGCCAGCTGCTCGAGCGGCTCGGGTTCACGAGCGCGCAGCTCTCGACCCCGGTCAAGGACCTCTCGGGCGGCCAGCGGCGTCGGCTGCAGCTGCTCATGATCCTGCTCGACGAGCCGAACGTGCTCATCCTGGATGAACCGACCAACGACCTCGACACCGACATGCTCGCGGCGATCGAAGACCTGCTCGACTCGTTCCCGGGCACGCTCATCGTCGTGAGCCACGACCGGTACCTCGTCGAGCGCGTCACCGACCAGCAGTACGCCGTGCTCGGCGGGCGGCTGCGGCACCTGCCGCGCGGCGTCGACGAGTACCTCGAGTTGCGGGCGATGCAGAAGAAGAGCGGGACGACGGGACTGCTGACCGAGTCGGGTGCGTTGCGTCCTGACCAGGTGGATGCCGCGGCATCCACTCCCGCCGCGCCCAAACTCTCCGGCGCCGACAAGCGCAACGCGGAGAAGGAGCTGGCCGCGGCCACCCGCAAGATGGAGAAGCTCGGGTCATCCATCGCCGGGATCCACGAGCGGATGGCGATGCACGACCACAACGACTTCGCGGGGCTGTCGATGCTCATGGAGGAGACGACCGCGCTCGAGTCGGAGCTTGCGGTGCTCGAGACTGCGCTGGCTGGAACTGACCGAGCTGCTCGGGTAGCCAGTTCATAACAATGTGCCGTTGACAATGGTGTGTCACACACAGTAACGTGTGGGACATGCCAGAACAGAACGCGCCCGACCCCAGCATCGTCGACGCGAACATCCAGGAGCTGCGCCGCGGAACCGTTGTGCTCGCGTGCCTCATCGTGCTGCGCACGCCCGACTACGGGTATGCGCTGCTCGAGCGGCTCGCGAGCCTCGGCTTTCCGGTCGACGCGAACACGCTCTACCCGCTGCTGCGGCGCCTCGAGAAGCAGGAGCTCCTGACGAGCGACTGGAACACCGACGAGGCTCGCCCGCGCAAGTTCTACCGCACGACCGAGTCGGGCACGCAGCTCGCGGAATTGCTCATCGCGGACTGGAACGAGATCCAGGCCGCCATCACCAAGCTCGAGAAATAGAGGACCTCATGACCACGAAGATCACCACCGAACTCACCGATCGCTACGTGTGGGCGGTCATCCGCTCGCTACCCGAGGACCAGCGTGCCGAGGTCGGCCGCGAGCTCCGGGCATCCATCGCGGATGCCGTCGAGACGCGCCTCGATGCGGGCGAGTCGCCGAAGAACGCAGAGGTCAACGCGCTCCAGGAGCTCGGCGACCCCGCACGCCTCGCGGGCCAGTACGCCGAGCGACCCGCTTGGCTGATCGGTCCGAGGTACTACTACGACTGGATGCGACTGCTCAAGCTCCTCTTCGCCATCGTGCTGCCCATCGCCTTCGCCGCCCTCTTCATCATCAACTTCATCGCCGGAGGAGTCGGCCAGGCGTTCGGCTCCGCCTTCGGCATCACCTTCTCGATCGCTGTGCACCTCGCGTTCTGGCCGACGGCGATCTTCGCGCTCGTCGAGCGCTACGGGAAGGGCAACGAGATTCCGGAGTGGACGGTGGACTACCTGCCGCAGCTGCCCGACGACGAGAAGAAGACCGGCAGCTCGCCGCTGACCGAGCTCATCTTCTCCGTCGTCTTCCTCGGCTTCTTCGCGGGCTGGCTGATCTGGCAGCAGTTCAACTCGGTCTACGAGGATGCCGCGGGCAACCCCGTGCCGCTGCTCAACCCCGACCTGTGGTCGTTCTGGCTGCCGTACGTGCTCGTCGTCGCGGTGCTCGAGCTGCTGTTCGCCGTCGCGCTGTTCGCGGTGGGCCGGTGGAACTGGGCGCTCGCGATCGTGAACATCCCGCTGGCCCTCGTGGGCACCATCCCGGTGATCTGGCTGTTCGTCACCCACCAGGTGTGGAACCCCGAGTTCGTCGCGCAGCTCGGCTGGGACGCCGACTCCGTGCTCCTCGCCGACACGATCGCTGCGGGCGTCTTCGCGCTCATCGCGATCTGGGACATGGTCGACGGAATCCTCAAGGCAGCCAAGGCGGGGCGCAAGCGCGTGGTCGTCTAGGCTCGCTGCGTGCTTGCAGCATCAGCCCGGATCGCAGGCTTGGGGGTGTACCTTCCCGAGACCGTGCGAGCGACCGCCGAGACCGAGGCGACGCTGCGCTCGCGCAACCCGAAGCTCAAGCTCGCGACCGGCCTCATCCACCGGATGACCGGGGTCGAGTCGGTGCACGTGCGGCCCGACGGCTGGCAGGCTTCCGACCTCGCGGTCGCCGCCGCACGCGTCGCGCTCGAGGAGTCGCCCGGCCCGGTAGACCTGCTGCTCTTCGCGAGCGCGAGCCAGGATCTGATCGAACCGGCCACGAGTCACATCGTCGCGGCGAAGCTCGGGCTCGACTGCCCGGTGATGGATGTCAAGAACGCCTGCAACAGCGTCATCAACGCCATGCAGGTGGGCGAGGCGCTCATCGCCGCGGGGCAGTACCGGCGGGTGCTCATCGCGAGCGGCGAGCAGCCGTCGCACGGGGTGCGGTGGGAGCTCGCGGATCATGAGCAGTTCATCCGCTCGTTCCCGGGCTACACGATGAGCGACGGCGGGGCGGCGGTGCTGCTCGAGGCGACGGATGACGTCGAGCCGCGGCATCCTCGCGTCGGACTTCCGTGCCGCGTCGAAGCACTGGGAGGTCGGCACACTGCCGACGGGCGGCACGATGAATCCGCGCAGCCTCGACCACACCTACTTCGACATGGACGGCCGGGCGCTGCAGCAGGCGTTCCTCGACCTCGGGCCCGAGCCGATCGAGCGGCTGCTCGAGGTGAACGGTCTCACCTGGGACGACTTCGACCTCGTCGCGATCCACCAGGTCGCGCTGCCGTACCTGCCGCCGATCTTCGAGCGGCTCGGCGTCGCCGACGACAAGACCGTGATCACGATCTCCGATCACGGCAACCTCGCCTCAGTGACGCTGCCGCTGCAGCTCGTCGAGGCGCGTGAGCGAGGCCTCGTCGGCCCCGGGCAGCCTCGTGCTGCTCATCGGTCTCGCGGGCGGCATCAGCATGGGCCTGATGGTGGTGCGGCTGTGACATTGGCCGTCATCGTGCCCGTCTACAACGAAGCGGAGGGTATGCGTCCCACATTGGACGCGCTGCTCGCCCAGGACGACGCCGACTTCGACGTCGTCTTCGTCGACAACGCGTCGACCGACGACTCGCGTCGCCATCATCGAGTCGTACCACCAGCCGCGCTGGCGCATCGTGACCGAGACGCAGAAGGGCACGGGCGCCGCCGCCGACACCGGGATGCGCGCGGCGATCGCCGCCGGCGCGACCCTGCTGGCGCGCACCGACGCGGACTGCATCCCGCGCGCGGACTGGACCGCCGCGATCCGCCGCTCCCTCACCATCGACGGCCTCGGCCTCGTCGGCGGCGAGCTCGTGCCGCGTCGCGACGAGGGCCTCGGCTGGCCGACTCGCGCGATGCTGAGTGGCGCGGTGCAGCTCGCCGAGGCGTTCGGTCGCATCCGTCCGGGCAATCGCGACCCCGAGTACCTCGGTCCGTACCTGATGGCTGCGGGATGCAACGTCGGCATCACCGCCGACCTGTACCTGCGCGCGGGCGGCTTCCCCCGCACCGCCATCGAAGACCTGCACGAGGACCGCGCGCTCGTGAACGCCGTGCGCAAGCTCACCGATCGCTACGCGCGCCGCAAGGATGTCGTCGTCTACGGGTCGTCGCGCCGCGTGCAGGCGTGGGGGCTGCCGAGGACGCTGCTCTGGTACAAGGACCATGCATACAAGCCCGAGCACGTCGACATCCGGGCGGCCGACCTCCGATGACCGTCGCCGAAGCGATTCGATGGGAGGAGCGCGTCATGCGCGGCGCCCACCCCGTCGCCTACCGCGCCCTCGAACTCGCCCGCCGCCCGGTGCAGCGCGTGCCCGGTCTCGGCGTGCTCGTGCGCGACGCGACCCTGCTGCGCGAGACGCTCCTGAACACTGCGAGCTTCTCGAAGACCGGCCCCGGCGCGCCGAGCGACCTCTGGACCCCGGTGCTCGGTCCAGCCGTGCTGCTCAACATGGAGGGGGAGGAGCACGCCCAGCTGCGCCGCAAGCTCGCGCCGCTGTTCTCGCCGAAGTACGTCGATGCGCTGGCTTCGGCGAGTCTGGGTGGGCTCGCGGCATCCATCACCGAACGACTGCGCGCCGGTGAACGAGTGGATGTCGTGAGCGAAGCCCGCACGTCGGCGAGCGCCATGATCAGCCAGCTGGTCGGCCTCGACGCGGTTCTCGGGCAGAGTGCGGATCTTGACGACGACCTGTTCGCGCGAGTCTCCTCGATCACGGGCTACGTGCGCCTCTCGCGGCCACGCCTCACTGCGCCCCAGGTGGCCGCGGCACGAGCCATCGTCGCCGAGCTCACCGACCACGCGCGCCTCGCCTACCGAAACGGCGACGAGTCCACCGTGCCCGGCCGGATGCGCGCGCTCGACCTGACCGAGGGCGAGGCGATGGGCGCCGTCGCGGCGTTCGTACTCACGGGCACGGAGACGATCGTCGCGTACATCCCGCGTCTGATCGCGCTGCTCGCCGACAGCGGCTGGCTGCCCCTGATCGCGGCCGACCGCGCGCTCGTTGAGCCCGCGATCGCGGAGGGTCTGCGGGTGACCACGCCGTCGCCCGTGATGCTGCGCAGCGTCGTCGCGCCGGACGCGATCGGCGGGGTCGCGGTGCGGCCAGGGGACCGCATCATCCTCGCGACCTATGCGGCGAATCGGGCGCTCGGGCCGTTCGACCCCGAGGCCGAATGTCGGCGCCGTGCTGCGGCAGCTCTGGTTCGGCGCGGGATCGCACTTCTGTCTCGGGGCGCCGCTCGCGATGGCGCAGATCCGGCTGCTGCTCGGGGCGGTGCTCGACGCGGTCACCGTGGATGGCCCGGTGTCGGTCGTCTCGCGACGCGTCGCGCGCGGGCAGCTCATCCCCGGCTACGCGAGTCTCGCGCTCGAACGGGGTGCGCCGTGACCGCCCCGAACGCGCGCGAGGCGGGGCCGGTCGTCGACCTGCTGGCCGCCGTGCTCGACGCGTGCGAGCGCACCCCGGATGCCCCGGCCATCACCCTCGGCCGCGCGACCATCACGTACCGCGAGCTCCGCACCCGGGTCGACCGGGTCGCGAGTGGACTCGGCGTGCAGCCCGGTGACCGCGTGCTGTTCTCCGTGCGTCCGGGCATCGACGCGGTCGTGCTCGCCCTGGGGATCATCGCGGCGGGCGGCACGGTCGTGTTCGCGGATCCCGGCGCCGGCGACGCACTGTTCCGTGCGCGGGCGCGGCTTGCGGCGCCCAAGTGGGTGGCGGCGGAGTCGTTGCTGTACGCGGCATCCACTGGGTTCGCTCGTCCGCTCGCGCGAAAGCGCGGCATCGAGCTGCCCGACTACCGCACGGTCGTGCCCGGCGCCCGACACGTGTACGCGGGGCGGTGGTTGCCGGGGGTGCCCAGGGGCGCGATCTCGCTCACTCGGCTCGCTCGCGCTCGCATGCGCGCCGATTTCGGCGGTGCGCGGCCCGCACCGCCGCCGCGCACCGCCGATTTCGCCGCGCGGCCCGCGGAGGCCGCTGCCGATGCGGAGCCGGCTGAGGCTGCCAGCGCGCGCGAGGCGCTCATCATCTTCACGAGCGGCACGACCGACCATCCCAAAGCGGTGGTGCACTCGCGTGCCTCGCTCGGTGCCGGGCTCGCCGGCTTCGCGGCCAGCGTTGGGTTCGTGGCGGGGGAGCGAGTGCTGACCGACCAGCTCATGGTCGGCATTCCGGCGCTCATCGGCGGCGCGCACTGGGTGATGCCTCCGACCGGCCTCGATCCCGGGGCGTCGCCCGAGCGCTTCGTCGACCTACTGCTCGCCGAGCCCGAGCCCCGACGTGCTGTTCGCGGTGCCCGCAGCGCTCGACGCCCTGCTCGGGATGCTCGACGCCCACCCCGATCGCACCCCCGAGCTGCGCGCGCTGATCATCGGCGGAGCGCCCGTGCTGCGTCCGCTGCTCGAGCGTGTGCGCACCCGGCTGCCGCGCACGGTCGTCCGCGCGGTCTACGGCATGACCGAGATTCTGCCGGTCGCGATCGCCGACGGCGACGAGAAGCTCGCGTACACCGGTCACGGCGACTTCGTGGGCACCCTCGCGCCGGGCGTTGAAGCGCTCGTGCACGAGGGCGAACTCATCGTGCGCGGAGCGGGACTCGCCCTCGGCTACCTCGGCGAGCCATCGCTGACCGAGCTCCGCACGGGTGACCTCGCCCGTCTCGAATCCCTCGACGGCGGAGGCCATCGGGTCGTGCTCACGGGCCGAACCAAGGACATGTTCATCCGCGGCACCACCAACATCTATCCGGGCCTCTACGAGCCGATCATCGCCGGGCTGCCGACGGTCGCGCAGTGCGGCGCTCGTCGGCGTGCCCGACGCGATCGGCGACGACCTGATCGTGCTCGCGGTCGTGCTCGCAGCCGGGCAGCGGTCCCGACGCGCTCGAGCTCATTCGCCGCAGACTGCCAGGACTCGTGGATGCCGCGGCTCTCCCCGATCGCATCGTCGCCGTCGACGCGCTCCCCACCGCCGGCCGCAGCCGCAAGCTCGACCGTGGAGCGCTCGCGTCCCAGATCGCGGACCGGCTCGCCGCCGATCCCGGCGCTGGTCGCGCGGGTGGTGCGCCATGAGGATCGCGGTCACTGGCGCGAGCGGGTTCATCGGCGGCGCGGTCGCGACGGCGCTCGCCGAGCGCGAGCACGAGGTGACCGGGTTCGGGCGAACGCGCTCTGGCTGGTCGCATCCACTCGCGTCGTATTCGACCTGGGACCTCACCTCCGGCCCGCACGCAGCCCTCGGCGAATCGGCAGCGTTCGACGCGGTCGTGCACTGCGCCGCACTCGCGGACGACTGGGCCGATGCCGATACCGCCGAGCGGGTGAACGTGCAGGGCACCCGCGCGGTGATCGCGAGCTTCCCGGGAGCGCGGTTCGTGCACCTGTCGACCTCGAGCGTGTACGACGCGTTCACGCCGAGCGTTCACGTGCGCGAGACGCATCCGATGCCGCACCGCTTCCTGAGCGCGTACTCGGCCACCAAGGCCGCGGCCGAGCTCGAGTTCGCCGGCGCGGATGCCGTCATCCTGCGCCCGCACGCCGTGTACGGCCCCGGCGACCGCACGCTGCTGCCGCGGGTGGTCGGCGCGGTGCGCGGACGCACGCTGACCCTGCCGGAGGGGGCGAAGGTCGACCACACGCTCACGCACGTCGACAATGTCGTGGACGCCGTCATCCACTCGCTTGTGCCCTCAGTGCCCGCGGGCGTGTACAACATCGGCGACGCGACCGAGGTACCGCTCGACGTGATCGTCACGGAATTCCTGCACCGGCGGGGGATGACCGACGTGCGCCTGCGTTCCGTGCCGTATGCCGTGGCGTTCGCGGCGGCCGGCGCGCTCGAGTCCATCGCGCGCGCGACCCGGGGTCGCCCCCGGATCACGCGGTACGCCGTCAGCCAGCTCGGCCTCGAGCGCACGTTCGACCTCACGGCAGCGCGCACGCGCCTCAACTACGCGCCCGGCCCGACCACACTCGCGGGCGCCGAACGTTGGTGACCGGTCGCGAACCCGGGAGAATGGACCCGTGACCGAAGACCATGACCACGCGCGGGATGCCGGACGCACCCGCCTGATCATCGCGCTGGCCATCACCGCCACCGTCATGGTTGCGGAGGTCGTGGGCGCCGTGATCACCGGATCGCTCGCCCTGCTCACCGACGCCGCGCACATGCTCACCGACACGAGCGGGCTCATCATCGCCCTGGTCGCGTCGATGCTCATCGCCCGCCCGCCGAGCGCTCGCCGCACGTGGGGCTTCCAGCGCGCCGAGGTGATCGCTGCGAGCGCGCAGTCGGTGCTGCTGCTCGCGGTGGGCGTCTACATCGCGATCGAGGCCGTGAAGCGCCTGTTCGAGCCGCCGGAGATCCAGGACGAGCTGCTGATCTGGTTCGGCGTGGTCGGCTTGCTCGGCAACATCGCGTGCGTCATGGTGCTGGTCGGCGCCCGCAGTAAGAGCATGAACCTGCGCGCCGCGTTCCTGGATGTCGCGAGCGACACCCTCGGCTCCGTCGCCGTCATCGTCGCCGCGGTCGTCATGCTCGTGACCGGCTTCTACCAGGCGGACGCGATCGCGGCCGTGATCATCGCCGCCCTCATCGTGCCGCGCGCGGTCATGTTGCTGCGCGACACGCTCTCGGTGCTGCTCGAGACCACGCCGAAGGGTGTCGATCTCGCCGACCTGCGCGACCACTTCCTCGAACTCGACCACGTGCGCGACGTGCACGACCTGCACGTGTCGCAGATCGCCACCGGCCTGCCCGTGCTCACCGCGCACGTCGTGGTCGACGCGTCGTGCTTCAACGACGGCCACGCGCCGAAGATGCTCGACGAGCTGCAGGAGTGCGTCGCCAAGCACTTCGACGTGCCGATCGAGCACGCGACGTTCCAGCTCGAGCCGGTCGGGCACGGGGCGCACGAGCACCCCACGCACGCGTAATCCGCTTTCCGCACCACCAGCGACTCGTACGCGGGAATCAGCACCCGCCGCCCGTATCGCCGCGACACCACCTCGAACGGCCTCCCATCGCCGACGAGCAGGTCGACGATCTTCGTGAGCTCCGCCCGAGCGAGCGGACCGCCGAGGCACAGGTGCCGCCCCGCCCCGAACCACAGCTGCCGGTTCTGCGGGAATGTAGGCGCGGTCCACCCGGTACGGCCCGGCGAGGTTGTTCGCGGTCCAGGTGAGCACCATGATGCGCTCGCCCGCCTTGAGCGTGCGTCCGCCGATCTCGAGGTCGGCAAGCACCGAGCGCCCGATGACGGGCGCGGGCGAGGTAACGCGCAGCGCCTCGCGCACCGCGCCTTCCATGAGCTTCGGGATTCGCGATCAGCGCGTGCTGCTCACCCGTGTCGTAGAGCAGGGCGGCCGTGCGCGACATCGCCGACGCCGCGGTCTCGGTACCCGCGACCATGAGCAGCGTCGAGAGGCCCTTGGTCTCCTGCAGGCTCAGGCCGAGATCGCGGCACCGGCCGATGATCGTGTCACCCGACGCGGTCGCGAACGCCTCGTCGATGTGGCCGGTGAGCCGCTCCACGATCTCCCGCGCGCGGCGGATCTTCTCGGGAGGCAGCACCGTGTCAGCGGTGGTGCCGAGGGCGGTGGATGCCAGTTCCTCACCGGTCGCGAAGATGTCGCGGTACGCGTCATCCACCGTCCCTCCCGGCGGAACGATCACGGGCATGCCGAGGAGTGTGACCACCATCTGCCCGACGAGCATGCGACTGAGATCGGCGAGATCGATCGCCTCGCCCGCAGCGAACCGGATGCGGGCCTCCTCGATGCGCGAGCCCCACGCCCGCTCGACGAAGTCGAAGCTCGTCTTCTCGGTGAAGAGTTCGCGGCTGCGAGTGCGCAGGTCGTAGTGGCCGGGACCGTCGAAGAGCTCGTAGACCCAGTCCCCGAGAATCTGCGCCCACAGGTGTCCGACGCCGCCCTCGCTCAGCAGGGTGAAGTGGTCCGGATCGTTGAGCACGGCGCGGGCGGTGAGCGGATCGGCCGTGATCCAGCCGAGTCCCGGTACCTTCATGAGCGGTTTCGCGAACATGCCGAGCCAGTTGAGGAACGGCAGCGCGGGCCTCGCAGCTGACAGGAGGCGGTGCTCATGGGCGATCGCGCTGCGACCGATCCCGTCGGTGAGCGGATTGAGGATGCGCTCGCGCGCTGGGGCTTGGAGGTCCTCGGCAACAGGCACGGCACCATCCTGCCACCGCGTCGTCGTATCGTTGCGGCTGGCATGGCTACACCCTCGGGCGAACCCCTCGGCGCTCGCTATCGGCGGCTGTTCGCGGGGGGCACGTCGACCGATCGTCTCGTGTTCTTCTCCGACGCGGTCTTCGCGATCGCCCTGACCCTGCTCGTGATCGACATCAGGGTGCCATTGGATGCCGACGGAGGCTCAGCAGAGGTGTTGGTCGACGCACTCCCGTCCATCTACGCCTACGTGCTCTCGTTCTACGTGATCGCTGTGAATTGGATGGGCCACCACCGCAAGTTCGCGGGGCGAGGCCCATGGCGGCGGCCAGCGCCCAGACCGTGCCGCCGCCAGCGACCGAGGCGACGAGCAATGGGATGGTCGTCGCGGCCGCCGAGGGAGCAACGGCGGCGACCGACTGAGCCAGAACCTCGAGTCCGCCGACGCTGCGGCGATCAAGCCCGTCCACAGGAGAGCGAGTGCCGATGCCCTCGACGGGCTCGGGGTGCGGAGATGGCGCGCTGCAGGGCCGTCATGGTGTCGCCTCGCTCTCGCCGGAAATCCTCAGGGTAGCCAGACCGCATTGCGGCGGGGCTACGCGGATGTTTCGCGCCGGTTATCCCCAAATGAGACAGCCGCGGGTCGTCGTCTCGTTCGGGAGCGCCTGAGGTTTACCGGACGGAGACGGGAGCGCAACAGGACGCGGCGAGGGTGGAAGGCATCTGCTCGCCCGTGCCTCTGACCCCGCCCAAGGAGCTCCCATGACCGTCATCAAAGATCCCGCAGCCCCTGCGGCCACCACTCCGCTCGGCCGATCGCTCGTCGGCACCCTCGGTGTGCCGGCCATCGTCTTCATGGTCGTTGCAGCCGCCGCCCCGCTCACGGTGGTCGGAGGCGCGGCGCCGCTCGGCATCCTGCTCGGCAACGGAGTCGGATTTCCGTCGATGTTCGCGATCGCGGCAGTCATCCTGATCTTCTTCGCGGTCGGACTCGCAGCCATGACACGGCACGTTCCCAAGCCCGGGGCCTTCTTCACGTTCGTCGGCTACGGTTTGGGCAAGCCGGCCGGTCTCGCGACTGCGTTCCTTGCGCTGCTCACCTACACCACGATCCAGATCGCCGTCCACGGCTACATCGGCTTCATCCTGAGCGTCACGGTCGCGGGCCTCGGTGGGCCGGACCTGCCGTGGTGGGTGTACTCGCTCCTCACGATCGTGGCAGTCGGGGTGCTCGGCTATCGGCACATCGACTGAGTTCGATGGTGCTTGGGGTGCTGCTGGTCGCGGGGTCGGAATCGTCCTCATCCTGGTCGCGGCGGTTGTCTTCCGCGGCGGCGCCGAGGGACTCTCCGCCGCACCCTTCCTGCCCGAGAACGTGCTGACCGGCTCCCCTGGCATCGGCCTGATGTTCGCCATCGCGGCCTTCATCGGGTTCGAGGCCACCGCGATCTTCCGCGATGAGGCCAAGGATCCCGCGCGCACGATCCCGCGGGCGACCTACGTCGCCGTCATCGGCATCGGCGTCTTCTACACCCTCGCATCGTGGGCGCTCGTCATGGCGTGGGGGCCGAGCGGTGTGGTCGCCCAGGCGGCCGAGAACCCCGGCGCGATGATCCTGATCACCACGGCGACCTACGTGGGGCCGATCGGCGAGATCATCATGAACGTCCTGCTCATCACGAGCATGTTCGCGTGCGTGCTGTCGTTCCACAACGTGATCACCCGCTACCAGCACTCGATGTCGAACGCCGGGGCGTTGCCGGACCGTCTCGGAGCGGTGCTCCCGAAGTACTTCGCGCCGACATCTCGTCGGTCGTCCGACTGCCACGCGGGCGTGCGTCATCTCGCACATGGGCCTCGACCCTGCTGCAGGTGCTCACGTGGTCTCGGTTCCGCATCCCGGCGATCGCGATCCTGATGGCGACCGAGCGTGGATGTCGTCGTTACTTCGCCCGCACCAGAAGATGCGCCGCGTAACATGGTCATCGTGCCGTGCTCGGGCTGCTCGGGCTGGTTGCCTCGGCGTCGTCATCGCCGTGAACTTCCCCATGCTCGTCGGCGACGTGGAGCCGAGGGTGTGCCCGTGTTCGGTGCAGTAGTGCCTGCTGCTCGGTCTCATCGTCGCGTTCCCGGCGTTCGGGCTCGTGCAGGCGGCGGTGCTCAAGCGCACCAGGCCCGACGTCTACGAGAACATCACCGACACCATCAGCGCCTAATCCACCACCTCTCGAACGACGCCTCACCAGAAGGAGCACCACTATGACCATCATCGAGCTGGATGACACGACCGCAGCGCCATCGACCCGCCCCGGGCATCCCCTCGGCAGCCTCACGGCCCCCGAGTTCGAGGCGATCCGCGACATCGTCACCGCGGCGCCGGATTTTACCGAGACCACCCGATTCGCCTACGTCGGACTCGAGGAACCGCACAAGCGCGAGGTGCTGTCCTGGCAGGCCGGCGATGGCCTGCTGCCCGACCGGCGGGCGCGCGTGATGCTGCTGGACATGGCGACCGGCAGATCGACGGACAACATCGTGTCGCTTGCGGGAGCCGAGATCCTCAGCACGAGTGTGCTGGACGGCTCGAATGGCCAGCTCCCCGTCCTGCTGGAGGAGTTCGAGGCAATCGGCGACATCGTCGCGGCGGACCAGCGCTGGGTTGATGCGCTCACCGCCCGGGGGACCTCGGTGGACCAGGTGGTGGTGGTGCCGCTGTCGGCGGGGTACTACGACTATCCGGAGGAGGAGGGTCGACGCATCCTCCGCGTGCTCGCGTTCCGTCAGGACTACCCAGGGGACCACCCTTGGGCGCACCCGGTCGACGGGCTCAGCGCGTACGTCGATACCGCATCCCGCACGATCACCCGGCTCATCGACGCTGCCGAGCTGGCGATCCCGGCCGAGAGCGGAAACTTCGACGACCCGGTGATGCAGGGCGAGCCGCTCACGAGCCTCAAGCCGATCGTCATCTCGCAACCAGAGGGCCCGAGTTTCGAGGTCGACGGCGAGTGGGTGACCTGGGCGAACTGGAAGTTCCAGGTCGGGTTCGACACCCGCGAAGGTCTCGTGCTGCGTCAGTTGTCGTTCACGGATGCCGGACAGGAGCGGCCAATCATCTACCGCGCCTCGATCAACGAGATGCTGGTGCCGTACGGCGATCCGTCGCCGGTGCGGTTCTGGCAGAACTACTTCGACACCGGGGAGTACCTGTTCGGCCGGTTCACCAACTCGCTCGCCCTCGGGTGCGATTGCGTCGGCGAGATCAAGTATTTCGACGCTGTCCTGGCTGACGAGCTCGGCAATCCGTTCACGATCGAGAACGGCATCTGCATGCACGAGGAGGACTTCGGCACCCTCTGGAAGCACGGTGACATGTTCACGGGCTCCAACGAGGTGCGGCGTCAGCGTCGGCTCGTGATCAGTTTCTTCACCACGGTGGGCAACTACGACTACGGCTTCTACTGGTACCTGTACCTCGACGGCACCATCGAGTGCGAGGCCAAGCTCACGGGCATCCTGTTCACCTCTGCCCACCCGGGCGGCGACTACGAGTTCGCGAGCGAGGTCGCGCCCGGTCTCGGGGCGCCGTACCACCAGCACTTGTTCAGCGCTCGGCTCGACATGATGGTCGACGGAGTTTCCAACGCCGTTGACGAGGTGGAGGCGGTGCGACTTCCGGTCGGACCAGGCAACGAGCACGGTAACGCCTTCACGAAGAAGGTCACCCGGCTCTCGACCGAGCTGGAGTCCAAGCGAGTGGCCGATGCTTCAGTTGCGCGAGCGTGGCACATCACCAACACCGAAGTCGGTCTGCAGTGCACAGTCGGAGCACGACGGGATAGCGCGCTGCGCGGGATCTCGGCGGCGATCATGCTGCTCGCCATGATCGATATCGCCTTCGGCACCGCCCTGCTCGCTCCGATCGCCTGGGTAGGGATCATGCTCGTGGCAGGCATCGGGCTGGGCGCGCGGGCGCGGCTCGCTCAGAATGATCCGCGCGCGGAGCGCCACGCGCACTCGATGTGGCTCCACCACGCGTGCGCCCTTGTCGTCATGGCCGGCCTGACCGCCGTCATGGGAATGACGGCGCCGAGGTCAGGCGCGAGCCACCACGCGGGGGTTGGCGGCTTGCTCACCGCGATGGTGGTGGCCGGAGCGCTTGCGTTCCTCGGCTTCACGTTCTGGCTCATCGCCCGGCTTGCACGTCCCAGGCGCGCAGTGCGCTCGACAATCGAGGCCGGCAGCATGGGAGCCATGGTGGGAACCATGCTGCTTGCTGGAACGATGTAGCCTTAGTCGAAGTCGAGACTGAGCTTGCGCAGCAATGCGCTCAGGCGCTCCTGGTCGGCCTTGGGCAGGCGGTCGAGCAGCTCGGCTTCGGCGACGAGCAGCAGTCGGATCGCGGCATCCACTCGCTCTCGCCCCGTTTCGGTCATGGACACGAGGATGCCGCGGCCATCGTGCGGGTCGGCGTCACGCGCGACGAGCTCCCGCTCCACGAGCCGGTCGATGCGGTTCGTCATCGTGCCGCTCGAGACGAGCGTCTGCTGCAGCAGCGACTTCGGACTCAGCTGGTAGGGCGCCCCGGCGCGGCGCAGTGCCGACAGCACGTCGAATTCCCACAGTTCGAGATCGGATGCCGCGAACGCCGCCTTGCGCGCCCGGTCCACGTGCCTCGACAGCCGGCCGACCCGGCTCAACACCTGCAGCGGACTGAAGTCGAGGTCGGGCCGCTCGCGCGACCACGCATCGACGATGCGGTCCACCTCGTCGCTCTGCGCCATAAGGCAAGTATCCCGGGTCGGGGTGGCGTCTCGCGGCTCTGCGGCGTCGGAGCCAAATGCAGGAGATTCTGCCGTCGTCGCCGGAATCACGCCGATCTCACGCCATCTGAGCGCGGATCTCCTGCATTTGGCTGCCAGCGGTCGAGACGGGGCGGGGGTCGAGCCGCGCCGCCGACCTCGTGCCCTCTGGCAGACTTGAGCGGCGGCGACGCGCAGCGCGCGCCCGCATTCCGCCTTGGTGTAATGGCAGCACGACAGCCTTTGGAGCTGTTAGGTCTAGGTTCGAGTCCTGGAGGCGGAGCGCAGCGGTCGGTAGAGCGCGGAGCCGATCAGGAGATCGGCCGCGTCGACCCACGTACCACCAGGGTGGTCGGCAGCGGTGTCGTCTCGGTCAGCGTCTCGGGCTCCTCGATCGCGAGCAGCACCTTCTGCATGATGAGCGAGCCGAGCGATGCGAAGTCCTGCCGCACGGTCGTGAGCGGCGGCATCAGGAACGCCGATTCCGGCAGGTCGTCGAATCCGACGACGCTGACATCCTGGGGTGCCTGCAGATCCCGTTCGCGCAGCGCGGACAGCACCCCGATCGCCATGTGGTCGTTGGCGACGAAGATCGCCGTCGCGTCGGCCATCTCGAGCGAGCGACCGACGTCGTACCCGCTCGCGGGCGACCAGTCGCCACGCAGTGGCTCGATCGCGCGTCAGACGATGCGCGGCCAGTTCGTCGCGCCAACCGCGTTCCCGGTCGATGGAGTCCGGTGACCGGAGCGGCCCCGCCACGTGCAGGATGCGCGTGTGCCCGAACTCGACCAGATGCCGCACGGCTGCGCGCGCGCCCCGGTACTGGTCGACCGACACGATCGACGGACTCCGGCGTGCCGAGGCGGCTACCGCGACGAAGGGGATGCCGAGATCGAGTTCGCGCACCACGTCGAGCACCGAGGTGTCGTCGACGATGATGACGATCGCATCGACCTTCTGCCGCAGGAGCGACTCGACGATCGCACGCACGGCCGGCGGGTCGACTCCGAGCAGGGTGACGGTGTCAACGCTGTACCGGGCGGCGCGGGCGGCGACATTGAAGTGCATCGTGATCGAGGCTGGGCCGAAGTCCGACGTGCCCGGCACGATCAGTCCGATCGTGCGGCTGCGCCGGCTCACGAGCGCCCGCGCGGCGGGCGACGGACTGTACCGAAGCTGCGTGATCGCCTGCTGCACGCGAGCGCGAGTGGTGGGCCGCACGTTGGGGAGGTCGTTCAGCACGCGCGACACGGTCTGGTGCGAGACCCCGGCGAGCCTCGCGACGTCGAAGATGTTGGCCGACCTCGGGCTCGGATCATCCGGGCCCTGCCCGGGCCGTTTCGGTTCAGGCGTCGTCATCGGGCCGGATCACCACCGCGAGCAGCGCCTCGCTCGACGTGTCCTCGGCGGGCATCGTCGCAACGACGAGGCCCTCGCGCAGCACGACGATGCGGGTCGACACCCGCAGCACCTCCTCGAGCTCTGCCGAGACGAACACGACCGACATGCCGTTCGCCGCGAGCTCCCCGACGAGGTTCTGCACTTCGACCTTCGCGCCGACGTCGATGCCGCGCGTCGGTTCGTCGAGCAGCAGTGCACGTGGCGCGAGCGCGAGCAGCCGCGCGAGCAGCACCTTCTGCTGGTTGCCACCCGACAGCGTCCTCGCGATTGCCTCGGGGGATGCCGGACGCACGCCGAGCGCCTCGATCCAGCTCGTCGCGAGTTCGGTCTGCCGCGCTTTGCTCATCCGGCGCAGGATGCCACGCTGCGCCTGCACCGCGAGCACGATGTTCTCGCGCACGGTGAGGTTCGCGATGATGCCCTCGGCGCGGCGGTCCTCTGACGAGTAGACGATGCCGAGCGCGATGCCACGTCGCGGTCCGGGGATGCCGGTGACCCGGCCATCCACTTCGACCACACCGCTGTCCGGCCGATCGATGCCGGCCAGCGCACGCGCGAGCTCGCTGCGCCCGGAGCCGAGCAGGCCTGCGATGCCGACCACCTCGTTCTCGCGCACCTCGATGTCGACGCCGCGCAGGCGTGGCCCGCGGGTCAGTCCGCGTCCGGCGAGGGTGACCCTGGTGTCGGGCTCCGGCTCAGGTGGGCGTCGAATTTCGGCGGTGATCTCGCGCCCGAGCATCTTGCCCACGAGATCGATGCGCAGCAGTTCGGATGGCCGGTACTCGCCGACGAGCGCACCACCACGCAGCACGGTGATGCGATCGCTGATCTCGTAGACCTGGTCGAGGAAGTGCGAGATGAACAACACCGCGACCCCGCGCTCCTTGAGCTCGCGGATCACGCGGAACAGCTCGGCCACCTCGTCGGCGTCGAGGCTCGAGGTCGGTTCGTCGAGCACGAGCACGCGCACATCGGCGGAGATGGCGCGGGCGATCGCGACCAGCTGCTGCACGGCGAGCGAATGCGAGCTCAGCAGCGAGCCAGGGTCGATCGTGAGGCCGAGCTCGGAGAGCACGGTGCTCGCGTCACGTCGCATCCCGGACCAGTCGATCCCGCCCAGTCGGCGCGGTTCGCGACCGAGTGCGATGTTCTCCGCCACCGTGAGGTTCGGCAGCAGGTCGATCTCCTGGTACACCGTGCTGATCCCGAGTCGCTGCGCCTCGAGGGGCGATCGGAGCCGCACGACCGCGCCATCCACTCGGATCTCACCCGTGTCGAGCGTGAGCGCGCCGGTGAGCGCCTTGATCAGGGTCGACTTGCCCGCGCCGTTCTCGCCGATGAGCGAATGCACCTCGCCGGCGAACATGCGGAACGACACCGTGTCGAGCGCGGCTTCGCGGCCGAATCGCACGGTCGCTCCCGTGACATCCAGCACTGGAGTCAGCGGATCGCGCATGCTCCCATTGTGGTGGACCGGACGCAGCGCCACGTCGTCATCTTCGGCTCGACCGCGCCACGATCACCCGCTGCACCACGACGAAGATCAGCAGCAGCGCGCCGATGGTGATGCGAGTCCAGGACTGCTCGGCACCCAGGAACGAGATCGCCGTCTTGATCATGCCGTAGACGAGCACACCGATCATCGAGCCGAGGATGAAGCCGGAGCCACCCGTGAGCAGCGTGCCACCAATGACCACCGCGGCGATGGTGTCAAGCTCCGTGCCGACGCCGTTCAGTGGATAGCCCGCACCCTGGTACGCCGTGAAGACGAGCCCCGCGAGCCCCGCGCACGTGCCGCTGATCGTATAGGCGAGCAACTTGGTGCGCACCACCGGCAGGCCCATGAGTCGCGCGGACTGCTCGTTGCCACCGATCGCGTAGATCGTGCGGCCGAAGCGGGTGAACTGCAGCACGAGTGCGCCGGCGACGACCACCGCGATCGCGAGCACGCCGGTTGGCGAGAGGTACCAGCCATCGATGTAGAACAGCTTGGCCTGCAGCCACAGGATGGCCGGATCCTCGACCTTGATCGACGAGAGGCTGATCAGGAACGCGAGCCCGCGCGCCGCGAACATGCCTGCGAGCGAGGCGATGAAGGGTTGCACGCCGAAGAACTGCACGAGCACGCCGATGAGCAATCCGATCGTGGCTCCGCCGATGATCATCACGGGAACCACGAGGACGGCCGGAACGCCCTCTGACAGCAGCTTCGCCCCGAGCATGGCCGTGAAGGCGAGCACCGCACCGACCGACAGGTCGATGCCCGCGGTCAGGATCACGAAGGTCATGCCGACCGCGAGGATCAGGAGGTAGGCGTTGTCGAGCAGGAGCGACGAGAGCACGCGCGGCGTGATGAAGTTGCCGAAGTATGCCTGCCCAGCCAGCAGCAGGGCGATGAGGATGCCGAGGGCCGCGAACACGGGGATCCAGGAGACCCGCCGACTCGTGAACTGTCGCATGCCCGCGCGCCAACCCGAGGTCACGATGGCCGGATCCGTGGTGCTCATCGGGTCACCTCCGCATCGGTGCGACGAGACGGAATGGCCGACCAGACGCGCGTGACGGCCTCCCGCACACGCTGGGACTGCACGAGCACCACGATGACCACGACAAGCGCCATGAACAGCGGGCTCACCGCTGGCGGCACACCGAGAAACGTGATGGTCGACTTGAGCGTCTGGATCGTGAACACGCCGATGACGGTGCCCGCGATGCTGAACTTGCCACCCATGAGCGAGGTGCCGCCGAGCACGACCGCGAGGATCGCATCCAACTCGATGTAGTTGCCCGCCGCGTTCGCGTCAGCCGCCATGATGTTCGAGCTGTACAGGATGCCGGCGAAGCCAGCGAGCAGGCCGCTCAACGCGTACGCGCCCCAGATGATCCCGCGCGAGCGAACTCCGGCGAGTCGGCTGGCCGCGGGGTTGATGCCAACCGACTCGGTCAGCAGTCCGAGCGCGGTGCGACGCTCGACCAGCGCGATGATCACCACCGCCGCGATCGAGACGTAGAACGCGAACGGCAGCCCCAGGAGGTAGCCCTGTGACATGAAGCGATACGGGGGACTGGTCACGGTCGTGATGAACCCACCGGTGATGAGCAGCGCGATGCCGCGACCGGCGAGCATGAGCACGAGCGTTGCGATGATCGGTTGGATGCCGAGCACGGCCACCAAGAATCCGTTCCACAGCCCGAACACCAGCGTGACGAGCACGCCAGCGCCGATCGCGATCACCAGCGTCGTGGGGCTGTCGGGCGATCCCGACCCATCGATGATCGTGAGCGCGACCGCCCCCGACACCGCCATGAGGGCACCCACCGAGAGGTCGATGCCTCGCGTGGCGATCACGATCGTCATGCCGAGGGCGACGAGCATGAGCGGTGCGCTGTTGCGCAGGATGTCGATGACCGAGCCATACAGCTGGCCGTCTCGGATGGTGATCGCGAGGAACGATGGCCGCGAGATCGTGTTCACGAGCAGCAGCGCGATGAGCGCGGCAATCGGCAGCGTCACCCGGTGTTTGAGGAGCTTGGTCATGCGACGCCTTCCTGCAGTTCATTGACGACCACTTCGTCGGCGATCGCCGCGACCACATCATCCACGTTCGTGTCGTGACCGTCCAGTTCGCCGATCTTCCGTCGGTCGCGCAGCACCACGATGCGCTGCGCGATGCGCACGACCTCGTCGAGTTCTGAGGAGATGAAGACCACGGCGAGGCCGGCGGCCGAGAGTTCGGCGACCTTCCTCTGGATGTCGGCCTTCGCGCCGACGTCGATGCCGCGGGTCGGCTCGTCGAGGATGATGAGCTGCGGTGCGGTCGCGAGCCAGCGTGCGAGCAGCACCTTCTGCTGGTTGCCGCCCGACAGGTTGCGCACGAGCATCGAGGGATCGGCGGGGCGCACGCCGAGGGCAGTGATGGACTCGGCGACGATCCGTTCCTGGTCGGCGCGGCGGATCGGGCGCCATCCCTGTCGGGCCTGGATGCCGAGCACGATGTTCTCGGCGACCGTCAGATCTCCGACGATGCCCTCCTCGCGCCGGTCCTCCGACGAGAAGGCGATGCGGTGTTCGATCGCGTGCCGCGGCGTCGTGATGCGGGTGGGAGTGCCACGCACCTCGATGGTGCCACTGTCGGCCCGGTCGGCGCCGTACATGAGCCGCACCAGTTCGGTGCGCCCTGAGCCGAGCAGGCCGGCGATGCCGACCACTTCGCCATCGAACACGTCGAGGTCGGCGGGTTCGAGCACGCCTCGACGGCCGAGGTCACGCGCCGAGATCACGGGTGCCCCCGAGCGGTCGACGTCGCGCTGGGCAGCGCGGGAGATGTCTTCGAGCTCGGCCATCTCGCGGCCGAGCATCATGGCGATCAGCTCGCCCTTGGAGAGTTCGGAGGCGAGGCGCTCGCCGACGAGCTTGCCGTTGCGCAGCACCGTGATCCGGTCGGACAACTCGAACACCTGGTCGAGGAAGTGCGAAACGAAGAGGATGGCGACCCCGCGGTCACGCAGGTCGCGCACGACGCCGAACAGCTGCTCAACCTCGCTGCGGTCGAGGCTCGACGTCGGCTCGTCGAGCACGAGCACCTGCGAATCGGTGACCATCGCACGGCTGATGGCGACGAGCTGCTGCAGGGCGATCGAGTGACTCGACAGCAAGGAGTGGGTGTCGATGTCGACACCCAGGTTGGACAGGTGGCGAGCCGCCTCGGCATGCGTCGCCCGCCAGTCGATGCCAGCGGCGCGGCGAGGCTCGTGGCCGAGCATCACGTTCTCGCCGACAGAGAGGTTCGGGAGGAGATTGACCTCCTGGTACACGGTCGAGATTCCTGCGGCCTGGGCGTCGGCCGTGCTCGTGAACGCTCGCGGTGCACCGCCGACCAGGATCTCACCGGCGTCGATCGGGTAGACGCCGGTGAGAGCCTTGATCAGCGTGGACTTGCCGGCCCCGTTCTCACCCATCAGTGCGTGGATCTCGCCAGCGTTGAGGGTGAAGTCGACACCGTCGAGCGCGAGCACACCCGGGAATCGGATCGTGATCCCGGTCATCGCGACGAGCGCTGCGGTGGACGTGTCGTCAACCATGACGGCAACTCCTTCTCTCGTCGGGAGAACCCGACGGGATGGTGCGGGCGGCCTGGCGGCCGCCCGCACCGTTCGGTTCGGTAGGTCTGGTACGCGGTCTCTTAGTAGAGGCGGTCGTCGATGACCTCGGCGGCCTGCTCCGGGGTGAACGACTGGTCCTCCACGTAGACCTCCTTCTCGACGTCCTTGCCAGCGAGCACGTCCTTGACGAGACCGGCGGCGAGGTCACCCAGCAGCGGGTTGCACTCGACGATGAAGTTGATCTTGCCGTCGATGAGGGCGAGCATGCCATCCTTCACCGCGTCGATCGACACGATCTGGATGTCGACGCCGGGCACGAAGCCGGCGGCCTCGATCGCGTCGATCGCACCGAGCGCCATGTCGTCGTTGTGCGCGTACACCAGGTCGATGGTGTCGCCGTACTTCTGGAGGAAGCCCTCCATGACGGTCTTGCCATCGGCGCGGGTGAAGTTACCCGTCTGCGAGTCGAGCGTGGTGATCCCCGAGCCCTCGATGGCCTCGGCGAAGCCCTCGGCACGGTCGTTGGCCGGAGCGGAACCGGTGGTTCCCTCGAGCACGACCATGTTCGTCGGCGTGTCACCGAAGGTCTCGGCTGCCCAGGTGCCAGCGGTCACGCCCTCCTTCTTGAAGTCGAGTCCGACCCAGGCGGCGTACAGGTCATCGGGCGACGTCACGGTGCGGTCCTCGAGGATCACCGGGATGCCAGCCTCGGCTGCTTCCTTGAGCACGTCATCCCAGCCGTCTTCAACGATGGGCGCGACGACGATCGCGTCGACACCCTGGTTGATGAAGTTGCGAACCGCGGCGATCTGCGCCTCGATCTTGTTGTCGGCGGCGTTGAACACGAGCTCGAAGCCGTTCTCCTCGGAGAACGCGGTCTTCATCGATTCGGTGTTCGCTGCGCGCCATCCGCTCTCGGAGCCGGTCTGCGCGAAGCCGACGGTGATGAGGTCGCCCTCGCCTCCGCTGTCGCCTCCGCCAGCAGGGGCACCGCAGCCGGACAGGGTGAATGCCAGTGCCGCTGCAACAACGACACCGCCGATCAGTTTGCTCTTCATTGCCAAAACCTCCTCGTTCTGGCCGGCATCGGGGCCGGTCCTCTTGGTGAGCACGACGTCAATGAGTGCGTCGTTCGCTGAATGTTAGCCTTCACATTTACGCGACCGCAATCTCTATTTCGATCACGTTTCGATAACGTGAAGTGTAAGAATGCCTGAATTTCCGGGGATCTTGACTGAATTCATCTTCGCAATGTGATGTCACATCCACGATTGCGTCCATCACATCCGTCAGAAGTGTGCGAGACGGGATGCTCCGAGTCGCTGATGCGTCCGGCAGAATCACACCATGGATCACGAGTCGTTCTTCCACACGGTCACGACCGTCTTCGAGGTGCTCGGCGTCGTCACGATGCTCGGTGGGTTCGTCGTCGCGGTGGTGCTCGCGATCATGACGCTCGTGCGGCAGCGGGATGCGAAGGCCGCGTACCTCACGCTGCGCAGTTCGATCGGACTTGTCATCCTGCTCGGCCTCGAGATCCTCGTCGCGGCAGACCTCGTCAAGACCGTGACCTCGACCCCGTCGCTCACCGATGCCGCGGTGCTCGGCATCATCGTGCTCATCCGCACTGTGCTGAGCTTCTCGCTGCAGATCGAGATCGAAGGCATCGTGCCGTGGAAGCGTGCGCTGCTCACGAGCCCTCAACTCATGGCCCGTGCCGCGAAGGCGTCGAGGATCACGAGGGCCGACGAGGCACAATAGGGGGATGTCCGACTCCATTGCCGTTGTCATCCTCGCTGCCGGGCAGGGCACTCGCATGCGCTCAGCCACGCCGAAGGTGTTGCACACCCTCGCGGGCGTGAGCCTGATCGGGCACGTGCTCGCGACCGCAGAGGAGCTCGGCGCCGACCACATCGTCGCGGTCGTCCGTCACGAGCGCGAGCGTGTGGCCAAGGCCATCCACGACCAGTCGTCGTCGGTGATCATCGTCGACCAAGACGACGTGCCCGGCACCGGCCGGGCGGTGCAGGTTGGTCTGACCGGGCTGCCGAACGAATTCGACGGGCTCGTGGTCGTGCTGAGCGCTGACGTTCCCATGCTGGATGCCGCGACCCTCCGCGAGGTCATTGCGAGTCACCGCGCCGCCGCCAACGCACTCACGCTGCTCTCCGCGTACCTGGATGACCCGGGCACGAACGGCCGCATCCTGCGCGACACCACTGGCGGCTTCCTCGGCATCGTCGAGGGTCGCGACGCGAGCCCCGACCAGCTGCAGATCGTGGAGACCAACGGCGGCATCTACGTGTTCGACGCCGGGATGCTGCGCACTGCACTCGCGGGACTCGGCACCGACAACGCGCTGAACGAGCTCTATCTCACGGATGCCGCCGCAGCGATCCGTGCGGCCGGCGGCGCGATCGAGGCGGTCCCGGTCGCCGATCCCTGGCTACTCGCAGGCATCAACGACCGCGTGCAGCTCTCCGCCGCCGCGCTCGAGCTCAACGCGCGCATCGTGCGCGGCTGGCAGCTCGCCGGCGTGACGGTGCACGATCCGGCATCCACCTGGATCGACCTCAAGGCCACGCTCAACGAGGACGTCGAACTGCTGCCGGGCACCCAGGTGCGCGGTGCCACGCTCATCGAACGCGGGGCGATCATCGGTCCGGACACGACGCTCGTCGACTGCGAGGTCGGCGAGGGCGCGACCGTCAAGCGCACCGACGCGACGCTCGCCGTGATCGGCCCGCGCGCGTCGGTCGGCCCGTTCGCCTACCTGCGCGCCGGCACCTATCTCGGCGCCGACGGCAAGATCGGCACGTTCGTCGAGACCAAGAACTCCCGGATCGGCGCCGGCAGCAAGGTGCCGCACCTCAGCTACATCGGCGATACCACCATCGGCGAGCACACCAACATCGGCGCCGGGGCGATCACGGCGAACTACGACGATCTCGAGAAGCACGCCACGACGATCGGCTCGCACGTGCACACGGGCTCCGACAACGTGTTCGTCGCGCCCGTGACGATCGGCGACGGGGCGAAGACCGGGGCGGGCGCGGTCGATCCGCAAGGACGTGCCGCCCGGCGCACTCGCGATCTCGGTCGCGCCGCAGCGGAACATGCAGGGCTGGGTGCAGGAGCACCGCGAGGGCACCGACGCGGCGAAGGCGGCGGACGACGCCGCCTCGTAGCCAGATAGACTGGACACCCGAGGGCGGAAGGCGGCGCGTGTCCGAGATCAAGGTCACTGGACAGAAACGGCTCGTTCTCGTTTCAGGTAGGGCGCATCCACAGCTCGCCATCGACGTCGCGGAGGAACTCGGCTCCGAGCTCGTCCACACCGATGCACGCACGTTCGCGAACGGCGAGATCTACGCGCGGTACGACGAGAGTGTGCGTGGCTGCGACGCGTTCGTCATCCAGTCGCACACGAGCCCGATCAACGAGTGGCTCATGGAGCAACTGATCATGGTGGATGCGCTCAAGCGAGCGTCCGCCAAGCGCATCACGGTCGTCGCACCCTTCTACCCGTACGCCCGCCAGGACAAGAAGGGTCGCGGTCGCGAGCCCATCTCCGCGCGACTCGTCGCCGACCTGTTCAAGGCCGCCGGCGCCGATCGGATCATGAGTGTCGACCTGCACGCCGCGCAGATCCAGGGGTTCTTCGACGGCCCGGTCGACCACCTGTTCGCGATGCCCGTGCTGCTCGAGCACTTCCGCGCACGACTCGACCCGTCGACGCTCACGGTCGTCTCACCCGACATGGGCCGCGTTCGGGTCGCCGACATCTGGAGCGACAAGCTCGGGGCTCCGCTCGCGATCATCCACAAGCGTCGCGATCCGCTCGTGCCGAACCAGGTCTCGGTGCACGAGATCGTCGGTGAGGTCGAGGGTCGGGTGTGCCTGCTCGTCGACGACATGATCGACACCGGCCGCACGATCGTGAAGGCGGCAGAGGCACTCAAGGCTGCGGGCGCGACGGCGGTGGTCGTGGCCGCGACCCATGCGATCTTCTCCGACCCGGCGACCGACATCCTGCAGAACTCCTCGATCGACTCGGTCGTGGTGACCGACACGCTGCCGATCGCCGAGGAGAAGCGCTGGGATCGGCTCACGGTCCTGCCCATCGCGCCGCTGATCGCCCGCGCCATCCACGAGGTGTTCGCGGACGGTTCGGTCACGTCGATGTTCGATGGGGCTGCCTGATACGGCGAATGAGCCGCCTGCGTTCTAGGCTCGACCCGTGAGCGACTCAGTGAATCCGCAGCACTCCCCGCCCCGTCCATGGATTACCTCGTACGCCGAGGGGGTGCCGGCCGAGATTGACCTGCCGACCGGGTCGCTCTGGGACCTCGTGTCCGAGTCAATCGCGACGTACCCGGATCACGTCGCGCTCGAGTTCTTCGATCGCACCACGACCTACGCCGAGCTCGGCGAACAGATCGAACGCGCGGCCGAGGGCCTGCGTGTGCTCGGCGTGCAGAAGGGCGACCCGGTCGCCATCGTGCTGCCGAACTGCCCACAGCACATCGTCGCGTTCTACGCCGTGCTACGACTCGGCGCGATCGTCATCGAGCACAACCCGCTGTACACCCCGCGCGAGCTGCGTCACCAGTTCGAGGATCACGGCGCGAAGGTCGTGATCGCGTGGGACAAGATGGTCGCCACCATCCAGTCCTTCCCGGCGGATGTTGCGGTCGACTCCATCATCTCGGTCGACATGACCCGCGCGATGGGCTTCAAGACCCGCCTGCTGCTGCGCCTGCCGATCACGAGGGCGCGCGAATCCCGCGCGGCGCTCACGACGAGCGTGAGCGGCACCATCCCGTGGTCGAAGCTGCTCGAGACCGATCGAATCAAGCCGGCGATCGTGGCGCCAGAGGCCCAGGATGTCGCGCTCATCCAGTACACGAGCGGCACGACTGGTCACCCCAAGGGCGCGACACTCACCCATCTGAACCTCAACACGAACGCGGCGCAGGCCCGCGCCTGGGTGCCCCATGTGGAGCGCGGCACGTCGGTGGTCTACGCGGTGCTGCCGATGTTCCACGCATACGGGCTCACGCTGTGCCTCACGTTCGCGATGAGCATGGGATCGCGGCTCGTGCTGTTCCCGCGCTTCGATCCCGACCTCGTGCTGCCGGTGATCAAGAAGCACCCAGCCACCTTCCTCCCCGCCGTGCCGCCGATCTACGAGCGACTCACCAAGGCCGCGGCCGACCAGGGCGTCTCGCTCAAGGGCATCAGCATCGCGATTTCGGGCGCCATGCCGCTGTCGGCATCAGTCGTCGAGCCGTGGGAGCAGCAGACCAGTGGATGGCTCGTCGAAGGCTATGGCCTCTCCGAGACCTCACCCGTGCTCATGGCCAACCCGGTGGGCCCGACCCGCAGGGCGGGGACCGTTGGGCTCCCGCTCCCCAACACCGAGGCTCGCGTCGTCGACCCGGAGAATCCGACCGTCGACCGTGCACCGGGGGAGGAGGGCGAGCTCATCGTCCGAGGGCCACAGGTGATGTCGGGCTACTGGAAGAAGCCAGAGGAGACTGCGGCGGTGTTCGTCGACGCGACCGATGGCGGCTTGCCGTGGTTCCGGACGGGCGACATCGTCGCGATCGACACCGACGGGTTCGTGCGCATCGTCGACCGGATCAAGGAGATGATCATCGTCGGCGGCTTCAAGGTCGCACCGAGCGAGGTCGAGGACGCGCTCCGCCAACATCCCTCGGTCGCTGACGTCGCCGTGGTCGGGCTTCCCACCGACGACGGCGAGGAGGAAGTGGTCGCCGCGGTCGTGCTCGCCGATGGCGCATCGCTCGACGTGGCCGCAATCCGCCAGTTCGCTCGCGACAACCTCACGCCGTACAAGGTGCCCAAGCGGGTGGTCACGGTCGACGAGCTGCCGAAGTCGCTGATCGGCAAGGTGCTGCGCAAGAAGGTCAGGGACTCCCTGCTCGGTTTGTAGCCCCCACCGCGCTGAGCACCCGATCCAGCGCGTCGACGAAGAAGTCGACGCTCTCCCGCGTGATGACCATCGGTGGTTTGATCTTCAGCACGTTCTTGTGGTCGCCCGTCGGCTGCACGATGCAACCCTCCGCGAGCAGCGCTTCGCAGATCGCAGCGGCCTCAGCGGCGGCTGGCTCGAGCGTGGTCGGTGACCGCACGAGTTCGACCCCGAGGTAGAGCCCGAGCCCGTGCACGGCGCCGATCAGTGGATGGCGCGTGCCGAGCCCCTCGAGCCCGGCCTTCAGGTGCGCGCCGACGACGCGAGCGTTCTCGACGAGGGACTCGTCACGCATGATGTCGAGCACGGTCATCCCGACCACGCAGCTCACCGGACTTCCGCCGGCCGACGAGAACATCGACCCCTCGGCGGCGAACGCGTCTGCGATCGCGCGCGTCGTGATGACAGCGCCGAGTGGATGCCCGTTGCCCATGGCCTTCGCGACCGTGATGATGTCCGGCACCACGCCCTGCTGCTCGTGCCCCCAGAAGTACGAGCCGAGCCGACCGTATCCGACCTGCACCTCGTCGGCGATGCACAGGCCGCCACGAGCGCGCACGAGCTCGTATGCGCCCGCGAGGTAGCCGTCGGGCAGCATGACGCCGCCCGCGTTGCCGTAGACGGGTTCGGCGATGAAGCCGGCCAGTTCGACGCCGTCCGCATCCCAGCCCCTCGAACGTCGGCGGACAGGTCGGCGAGGTATCGCTCGCCGGCGTCCGGACCGCGGTGGGTGCCGCGGAACGTGTTCGGGGCATCGATCAGGCGCACCCAGTCGGGGCGGGTCTCGAGCGCTCGCGGGTTGTCGCCGATCGACGACGAGACCGCATCCGACCCGACCGTCCAGCCGTGATACGCCTCACGCATCGCCACGATCGTCGGGCGCCCGGTGGTGGCCGTCGCGAGTCGCAGGGCGAGATCGACCGCTTCGCTGCCGCTGTTCACGAGGAACACGGTGTCGAGCGGGTCCGGCGCGAGGTCCGCGAGTCGTCGGCTGAAGTCGGCGACCGCCGCGTAGTGGAACCGCGAGTTCGTGTTCAGCAGCGCCCATTGGCGGGCGACGGCATCCACGAGTCGCGGGTGTGCGTGCCCGGCGGTCGCGACGTTGTTCACCATGTCGAGGTAGGTCTGCGCCGTCGGTGTCGACGAAGTGCTCGCGCCAGCCGCGCTCGATGCGCGGAGGCTCGGCGTAGTAGTGCTCCTGCACCCGCGCGAAGTTCGCATCCCGTTCGGCGAGCAGCGCAGCGGCAGAGCCTCCAGCGGTGGCTGAAGCGAGGGACGACGGGGTGCGGCCGAGCAGGATCGACGGGTCGGGGCACACGAGCTTCCACACCTCGGCCTGCGGCGGGCGCGCACGAACTGCGGTGGGCGGTCTCCGTCGGCGCGCGAGAGCTGCACCCAGAGCGGCTGTCGATGCGGCGCGAGCGTGCCCAGTGGCGCATCCTTCGGTGACCGGGCCCTCCGCGGCGGTCGAGTCGAGTCCGGTGAGCCACAGGTCGAACGACTCGCGTCGAGAGCACGAGGGCGTCGTCGACGCGGTGGACGTTGCCCGCGAACGGCGCGAGCACCTCGGTGGTGGATGCCACGGTCAGCTCGACCCCGAGCGGCACCGTTGCGACGCCTCGCGCCGACCGCACGACGGCACGCGTGAGGCGCGGGACTCCCCACGCGGTGACGGCGGATCCGGCGGCCGCCCGTCAGTCGCTCCTCGATGTCAGCCTCGAGCCAGGCACCGCCGTCGAGGGCCGCCGAGGTTGTCGACAGATCGAGCGGGTGGGCCGATGCGGCATCCAACAACAGGGATGCCAGGGCTCGCGAGTTCGGCAGGCCCCGCACGGCCGCCGAGCCGCCACCGGATGAGCGTGCGCATGGTCGGCAGGCTCAGCGTCGGCGGCTGCAGCGAATCCGCGCCGCTCCTGGTCGCGGTTCTGGTCGGCGTAGACGTTGTCGTGCTCGAGCGCGACCTGGTGCTCGCCACTGGCGATGAGCACGGCGGCGCGAAGCTGGACCAGTGGCCAGAGCGCATCCATCTCGTGCAGGGTGAGCGGGAGTCGCTCGTGGAAGGCCGCGATCGTCTCGAGCACGACGAGCGGATCGCGCGGGTTGTGATGCAGCACCGAGGCGCACGTCACCGCGAGTTCCGCCACCGTCCAGCTCTCGGCGACGTCGCCGAAGTCGATCACGCCGAGATCGACGAGGCCGAAGTCGCCGCCGCGCAGGCCGCCGACCCCGCTGAGCGCGTTGTCGTCGGTGAGGTCGCCGTGGATGACCTGCGTGCGGAGCACGTCGCGGAGTGGAGCGAGCACCGCGAGCGCGGCATCGGCGACGGTCGCGCACCCGTGACTGCAGGGCGAGATCCGGGATGCGGTCGGCGAGCAACTCGACCACCTCACCCGCAATCACCAGGTTCCACTGCGTGCGCTGGCCGGCACCCGGGTGTGCGACCTCGGCGAGCGCGAGCGCGACGCGAGCCGCCAGATCGCCGAGACTGCGGGCATCGGCTGCGACAAACGGCCCGCTTCCGGTCAGCGGAGCGCCATCGACGAACGTGAGGAGGCGCACGCGGATCGCTCCCTCGGTCAGTTCGACCGTCTCGATGTCCTGGCCCGCCAGCGGACGGGACGCACCGCGGCGCACCCACGCCCGCGTCCGCGCACGGCGTCGGCCGCGAGATTCTGCGCCCGCAGTTCGTCGTCGCCGAACACCCGGTTCGAGAACTTGAGCACCACACGCCGCGACCCGTCGTCGATCAGGAAGTTCCGGTCTTGGTTGCTCCCGAGTTCGGTGATGTCGCCGACGATGCCGTAGCGCTCGAGGGCGACGCGACGCGCGTCATCCACACCGACCAGAGGACGGGGAAGGGCGGGCTCGGAGAGGAAGTCGAAGACGCTCATGAGGAGCCGAGTCTAACGAATCGATAGTCGGCGGGTCAATTCACTGCTGAAACATCAGTGAGGTATCGTTCCGAGTCATGGATGCCGAACTGGACGACATCGACCGCGCCCTGATCGTCGCGCTGCAGCTCGACGGCCGGCTCACGTACGCCGAACTCGGCGCGCAGGTCGGGCTCTCCGCGGGCGGTGCTCGCCTGCGCGTGCTGCGGCTCGAGGACCGCGGCGTGCTCCAGGTGGTCGGGGTCACCGATCCGCTGCTGCTCGGCTACGACCGCATGGCGATGCTCGTCGTCACCGTGCAAGGCGATGCGCGCGCGATCGCCGACCGCATCAGCGCGCTCGACGGGGTGATCTATCTCGTGCTCGGATCAGGACCGTTCGACCTGCTCGTCGAAGTGCTGGCCCCCGATGCCGACGCGCTGTACGAGATCATCAACGGCGGGGTGCGCGGTGTGCCGGGCGTGGTGAGCGTGCAGAGCTTCGACTACCACGCCATCCACACGCACCGGTTCATCTGGCGACCGCGCTGATCGCGGAGCGTGCCTACGTCTCCTGCAGCGGCTCGGCCGGCAAGCGCGCACCACCGGGAATGAGCCCGAGGTTCGCGACGAGCGTCTCGTTGCCACCGAACTCGAGCGCGTAGCAGTTCCAGCCAAGGGCAGCGCCGAACAGCTCGAATCGTGTCACCGACTCCACCGCCAGCGGCGCGTAGTACGCGGTGTATGCGGCGCAGCTCGTCTGGGCCGTGCGGTTCGCGATGGCGAGGGACCCGAGGATGCCCGGCACGACGAGCGCGACCAGCGCGACCACGACGATCACCCGCATCATCGTGCGCACGCGCTCGTGCCGCAGTGGACGCTCACCGGTCGGCTCGTAGCCGGCGAGCTCTGGCTCGTCGTCGCTGAACTCGTTCGTCGGGTCATCGCGCATGGCTCGGACATTGTCGCATCGCTGCCTGAACACGGATGGCCGGCCCCGTGCAGGCGATGGCAGGATTGGGCGCGTGACTGGAGCTTCGACACCTGCGCTGCAGACCCCCATCCGTCGTCTCGTGCGCATGAGCGGTCGCGATCTGGGGGAGCGCCACCGTTCCGCGACGCCGCTCGAGCTGCTGTTCGACCTCGCGTTCGTCGTGGCCTTCGCCCAGGCCGGCAACGAGCTCGCGCACCTCGTGGCCGAGGGACACCTCGGTCCGGGCATCCTCGGATTCGTGTTCGCGATGAGCGCGACCTGCTGGGCGTGGATCAACTTCACGTGGTTCGCGTCGGCGTACGACACCGACGACTGGGCTTACCGCCTCACCACGATGGTGCAGATGATCGGCGTGATCATCCTCGCGCTCGGGCTGCCCGTGATGTTCGCATCCCTCGACCACGGCGACCACGTTGACAACAGCGTGATCGTCTTCGGCTACATCGTCATGCGCGTCGCGCTCGTGACGCAGTGGCTGCGGGCGGCGAAGCAAGACCCGTCGCGTCGGAAGACCGCCATCGGCTACGCCTTCTGGGTGAGCATCGCGCAGGTCGGCTGGGTCGTCCTGCTCGTCGCGCACCTGACCACGCCGGTCTTCTTCGCGTGCTCGCTGCTGCTGTTCGCGGTTGAGTTCGCGGGTCCGGTGCTCTCCGAGCGCAAGTCGTCGGGCACGCCGTGGCATCCGCATCATGTCGCTGAGCGCTACGGGCTGCTGGCGATCATCGCGCTTGGCGAGGGCGTATTCGGCACGGTCGCCGCGGTCGGCGTACTCGTCGACCATCAGGGCGGCTGGTCGCCCGAGGCGGTGCTCATCGTGGTAGCGGGCCTCGGGCTGACCTTCGGCCTGTGGTGGATCTACTTCATGCAGCCCGCGGGGGCGGTGCTCGCGAGGCACCGTGATCGATCGTGGGTGTGGGGGTACAGCCACATCCTGCTCTACGCGAGCATCGCGGCGACCGGCGCCGGGCTGCACGTCGCAGCGTACGTGATCGAGGGTGAGGCGGTCATCGGTGTGCTCGGTGCGGTGATCTCGGTGGCGGTGCCGGTGCTGGTCTTCGTGTTCGCGCTGTTCGGGATCTACATCTGGCTGCTGCGTGGATTCGACCCATTCCATGTGGGGCTCTTCGCGGGCACAACCGCGATGGTCGTCGTCGCGATCTTCGCGGCAGCGTCCGGGGCCTCGATCGCGTTCTGCCTCATCCTGATCACGCTCGCGCCCGCGGTCGTCGTCGTCGGCTACGAGACCGTGGGCCACCGCCATGCGGCGGCGGCCCTCGATCGCGCGCTGGCCTAACGGACCGTTGCCGGTTGGCGGTCGGCCACGAGGTGCCACGAGTACGCCGGGATCGTCAGGAACGACGGGAACTCCTCGCGGAGTGCCACGTAGCGCACGACCTCGGCAGCGTCGTCGAACCTCGAGTTCGGGTGCATCCGATCGCCGCGACCGGCCGCTTCTGCGGTCAGTAGGGCATCCACGAACTCGGCCGTGATGAGTGTGCCCTCGGTGGTCACGACCTCATTGCGGATCCACTGCCAGAGCTGGCTGCGGCTGATCTCGGCGGTCGCGGCATCCTCCATGAGTCCGTCGATCGCCGCCGCGCCCGTGCCACGAAGCCAGGACTCGATGTAGCGCAGCGCCACCGACACGTTGGTCGCGACACCCGCGTCCGTCACCATGGCGTCGAACGACACGTCGAGGAGGTCGGCGGCCGACACCTGCCCTTCCGGCCCTGGGTGCGAGAGCTGGTGCGGCCGGTCGCCGAGCATCGCGTCGAACTCGGCGCGCGCCGTCTCGATGAGCCCTGGATGCGCCACCCAGGTTCCGTCGAAGCCGTCGCCGGCCTCGCGGCGCTTGTCCGCACCGACCTTCGCGAGGGCCGCCGCGGTGGCTTCGGCGTCGCGACGATCCGGGATGAACGCGCTCATGCCGCCGATGGCATACGCGCCACGACGATGGCAGGTCTGCACGAGCAGCCGCGTGTACGCCCGCATGAATGGCACCGTCATCGTGATCTCCGAGCGGTCCGGAAGCACGAAGCGACGGCCGCGGTCGCGGAAGGTCTTGATGATGCTGAACAGGTAGTCCCAGCGACCCGCATTCAGGCCAGCGCAGTGGTCGCGCAGCTCGTAGAGGATCTCCTCCATCTCGAACGCGGCCGTCACGGTCTCGATGAGCACGGTCGCGCGGATCGTGCCGTGCGGGATCGCGAGTGCGTTCTCGGTGAATGTGAACACGTCATCCCACAGCCGCGCCTCGAGGTGGTTCTCGAGCTTCGGCAGGTAGAAGTACGGGCCGCTGCCACGCGCGATCAGCTCGTGCGCGTTGTGGAACGCGTACAACCCGAAGTCCACGAGCGACGCGGACGCCGGCGCCGGGATGCCAGACGGTCCCGTGTAGCGCAGGTGCTTCTCCACGAGGTGCCAGCCTCGCGGCCGGAACACGATCGTCGGGGCGCCCTCGCCGAGCTCGTACCGCTTGCCCTCGGGCGAGACGTAGTCGATCGTGCCGCGGATCGCGTCCGAAAGGTTCACCTGGCCGTCGATCACGTTCTCCCAGGTCGGGCTCAACGCATCCTCGTGGTCGGCGAGCCACACGTTCGCGCCCGAGTTCATCGCGTTGATGGTCATCTTGCGATCGGTCGGTCCGGTGATCTCGACCCGACGATCCTCGAGGCCTGGTCCTGCGCCCGCCACGCTCCAGCCGGACTCGTCCCGGATGTTGCGAGTCTCGGCGAGGAACCGCAGGTCGCGCCCGTTGCCCGTCGCGGTGCGTGAGCTGAGCCGTTCGGCCAGTCGCTCCTGGCGACGGGCGAGGAACAGGTCGTGCAGGCGCGCGACGAACTGCAGCGCCGCTGGGGTGAGGATCTCGTCGAAGCGATCGCCGCTCGGGCCGATGATGTCGATGCTGCTGCTGGTCATGGTCTTCTCCTGAATCTGTTGTCGTCGGCGGTCTAGTGGAACTGCGCGGTCTCGGTGGATCCCACGAGCGCGAGGGTCTTGCTCTGCGGGTTGAGGGCGGTCGCGATCCGGTCGAAGTAGCCCGTGCCAACCTCGCGCTGGTGCTTGGTGGCGGTGTAGCCGTTGACCTCGGAGGCGAACTCGGCCTCCTGCAGCTCGACGTACGCGCTCATCTGGCGTTCCTTGTAGCCGCGCGCGAGTTCGAACATCGAGTGGTTGAGCGCGTGGAATCCGGCGAGGGTGATGAACTGGAACGCGTACCCCATCGACGCGAGCTCGCGCTGGAACTTCGCGATCGTCGCGTCGTCGAGGTGGCTGCGCCAATTGAAGCTCGGCGAGCAGTTGTAGGCCAGCGGCTTGCCGGGGAACTCCTTGTGGATGCTCTCCGCAAACGTGCGCGCGAGCTCGAGGTCTGGCTCACTCGACTCCACCCAGAGCAGGTCGGCGTACGGGGCGTACGCATGACCGCGGGACAGCACGGGCCCGAGCCCGTCCTGCACCTCGTAGAAGCCCTCGGCGGTGCGCTCCCCGGTGGTGAACGCGCGGTCCCGTGCGTCGACGTCGCTCGTGAGCAGGGTTGCGGCGAGCGCGTCGGTGCGGGCGATCACGATCGTGGGGACGCCCGCGACATCCGACGCCAGCCTGGCCGCGTTGAGCGTGCGGATGTGCTGCGACGTCGGCACGAGCACCTTGCCGCCCATGTGGCCGCACTTCTTCTCGCTCGCGAGTTGGTCCTCCCAGTGCACGCCGGCCGCGCCCGACTCGATCATCGAGTGCATGAGCTCGTACGCGTTGAGCGCGCCACCGAATCCCGCCTCGGCGTCGGCGACGATCGGGACAAGCCAATCTTTCGCTGGCACAGTGTCGCGCTCCTCGATCTGCCCGGCCCGCAGCAGCGCGTTGTTAATGCGCCGCACCACGGCCGGCACGGAGTTCGCCGGGTAGAGGCTCTGGTCGGGGTACGTCTGGCCCGACAGGTTCGCGTCAGCCGCGACCTGCCAGCCGGAGAGGTAGATCGCCTCGAGGCCTGCGCGCACCTGCTGCACGGCCTGGTTGCCGGTGAGCGCTCCGAGCGCGGCAACCCAGCTGGATGGGTCCTCGCCGTTGGCCCGCACGAGCTCCCACAGCTTCTCGGCCCCTCGGCGGGCGAGGGTGTGCTCCTCGCGGACGGGACCGCGCAGCGCGACGACATCCTCGGCGGTGTAGTCGCGTCGGACGTCGGCCCATCTCGGGTCGGTCGCCCACTGCAGGTCGAGGTCGGCGGCGGTCTGGATCTGGTCTCCTGGACGAGCCAGTGAGGCGCTCTGTGAAGTGGTCATGCATCGACTCTCGATGCCGCGCAACCACATTTCGCCGAAACCGCAGCCAGAAATAGTCGTGTTCTTCTATTCCCCGGAAGAAGCGAGTCGACCAGACTGTTCGGGATGGCCCTGATCGACGATCTCGACCGCGAGGCTGGAGCGGTGCTCGACTCCCTCACCATCGGCCGCCGCATCCGGCAGCTCCGCACCGACCGCGGCATGACGCTCGAACAGCTCGCGGCCGCGATCGACCGTGCGCCGTCGCAGCTCTCGGTGATCGAGAATGGCAAGCGCGAACTCAAGGTCGGCGAGCTGCAGCGGCTCGCACGAGCCCTCGGCACCTCATTGGACGACCTCATGTCGCAGGAGGCGCCGAGTCGTCGCGCGGCGCTCGAGATCGCGCTCGAGCGGGCGCAGCGCGGGCCGCTCTACGCATCGCTCGGGCTGCCGACGCTGCCGGTGCGCAAGAGCCTTGGGGATGACGCGATCGAAGCGATCCTCGCCCTGCACGCCGAGCTCGAGCGCGTGCATCGCGAGCGAGCCGCCACCCCGGAGGAGGCTCGGCGAGCCAACGCGGAGCTCCGTGCGGAGCAACGCCGCCAGAACAACCACTTCCCGGAGCTCGAGCGCACCGCCCGCGGCCTGCTCGACGCGGTCGGGCACACCGAAGGCCCGTTGTCGCAGCGGGTGGCGGCCGAACTCGCCGCTCACCTGGGCTTCACGCTGCACTACGTGGCCGACCTGCCGTCATCCACTCGCAGTGTCACCGACCTCGAGCACGGGCGCATCTACCTGCCGGTGAAGCAGAGCGGCACCGACCCGCGCTCGGCGCTGCTGCAGGCGCTCGCGGCGCACGTGCTCGGCAAGCAGGAGCCGCGCGACTACGCAGACCTGCTGCGCCAGCGCGTCGAGACGAACTACCTGGCTGCCGCGATGCTCATCCCCGAGGCGAGTGCGGTCGAGTTCCTCACCGCGGCGAAGGCGAACCGCGAGCTGTCGGTGGAAGACCTGCGCGACGCGTTCGCCGTGACGTACGAGACCGCGGCTCACCGGTTCACGAACCTCGCGACCGAGCACCTTGGCATCCCGGTGCACTTCCTCAAGGTGCACGCGAGCGGCACGATCTCGAAGGCCTATGAGAACGACGGCGCCCTGTTCCCGACCGACGTGCTCGGCGCGGTCGAGGGGCAGCCGGTGTGTCGGTGGTGGAGCGCGCGGCAGGTGTTCACGATCGAGGACCGTCTGAGCCCGTACCACCAGTACACCGACAAGCCGTCAGGCACCTACTGGTGCACGTCGAGCATCCAGGCCACCGCCACGGGGGAGTTCTCGGTGAGCGTCGGCACGCCGTTCGCGCACGTGAAGTGGTTCCGCGGGCGCGACACCACCCGTCGGCTGACGTCGCGCTGCCCGGACGAGACGTGCTGCAGGATGCCGCCCGCCGACCTCGCCCGCCGGTGGGACGACAAGGCGTGGCCGAGTGCCCGCCTCCACGTGTCACTCATCGCTGCCCTGCCCTCCCGCGAGTTCACGGGCGTCGACAAGACCTCGGTCTACGAGTTCCTCGAGAGCCACGCCCCAAGCTCGTAGCAGCAGCTGTCGCGATTGCGGGTGACGTGCTTGCTCAGGCGATTCCGGCGATTCGCGCGACCGCGCTCGTGCGAATCGACGGACGACGCGCGCCGCTGAGCGGCGCGCTCACAGGCTTAGTGCCCGCTGCCCTCCGTCTCGATCTCGCTGCGGTCGCCGCTCCACAGCGTGTGGAAGATGCCCGGCATGTCCACGCGGCCGTAGGTGTGCGCACCGAAGAAGTCGCGCTGACCCTGCACGAGGGCGGCCGGCAGGCGGTCGGCGCGCAGTCCGTCGTAGTACGCGAGGGATGAGCTGAAGGCGGGGGAGGGGATGCCTGCCGCCGCGGCGTCCGAGACCACCGCGCGCCAGGCGTCCTGCGCCCGTGCCATCACGTCGACGAAGAACGGCGCCGTGACGAGGGCCACGAGGCCCGGGTTCTCGGCGTAGGCCTCGGTGATGCGGTTGAGGAAGCGAGCGCGGATGATGCAGCCACCGCGCCAGATCTTCGCGATCTCGCCCTTCTTGATGTCCCAGCCGTACTGCTCGGCACCGGCCACGATCGCGTCGAAGCCCTGGCTGTAGGCGATGACCTTCGACGCGTAGAGCGCGAGGCGCACCTGCTCGATGAAGGCGTCGGCGTCGGCCGGCTTCCACGCACTCTCGTCCGGACCGGGCAGGGATGCCGCGGCCGCCCGCTGCGCCGGCTTCGAGCTCACCGCCCGGGCGAACACCGCCTCCGCGATCCCGGACACCGGGATGCCCAGGTCGAGCGCGGTCTGCACCGTCCACACGCCAGTGCCCTTCGACCCGGCCTGGTCGAGGATGACGTCGACGAGCGGCTTGCCCGTCTTCGCGTCCACCTGGCGCAGCACCTCGGCGGTGATCTCGATGAGGTAGCTCTCGAGCTCGCCCTCGTTCCACTCGGCGAAGATGTCCGCGATCTCGGCGGGGCTCTTGCCCGTGCCGCGGCGGATGAGGTCGTAGGCCTCGGCGATGAGCTGCATGTCGGCGTACTCGATGCCGTTGTGGATCATCTTGACGAAGTGTCCAGCACCGTCGTGGCCCACGTGCGTGACACAGGGCTCGCCCTCGGCGATGGCGGCGATGGACTCGAGGATCGGGCCGAGCGTGACCCACGCCTCATCCGAGCCACCGGGCATGATCGACGGGCCGTTGAGCGCGCCCTCCTCGCCGCCCGAGATGCCGGCGCCGACGAAGTTGATCCCGGTCTCGCGCACGGCCTTCTCGCGGCGGATGGTGTCGGTGAAGAGGGCGTTGCCGCCGTCGATGATGATGTCGCCGGGCTCGAACACGGAGACGAGCTCGTCGATCACGGCATCCGTGCCCTTGCCGGCCTGCACCATGATGAGCGCCGTGCGCGGCGTGCTGAGCGAGTCGGCGAACTCCTGGATCGTCTTCGACGGCGATGAACCCGGCCTCGGGGTGCTCGTCGATGAGCGTCTCGGTGCGCGCCCAGGTGCGGTTGTACACGGCGACCGTGTTGCCCTCGCGGCTGGCGAGGTTGCGGGCGAGGTTGCTGCCCATCACCGCGAGTCCTACAACGCCGATGTTCGCCTGTGCCACGTGTGCCGCCTTCAATGCTGTTTGGGGAGGGTCCGATCCGATCGGATGGATGCCCATACAGGCTAGTACGGTGGCAGGGTGCGCCTCGTGGTGATGGGAGTCAGCGGCTCCGGTAAGTCCACGGTCGGCGCTGCGCTCGCCGAGCGGCTCGGCCTCCCGTTCGTGGACGGCGACGCGCTCCACCCCCTGACCAACGTCGAGCGCATGGCAGCGGGGCTCCCGCTCACCGATGAAGACCGCTGGCCGTGGCTCGCGGCCGTCGGCGCGCGGTTGGCCGAGGGCGACGTGGTGGTTGCCTGCTCGGCGCTCAAGCGCAGCTACCGCGAAGCGATCCTGGCCGAGGCGCCCGATGCGCGGTTCATCCACCTCACGGGCAGCCACGAACTGCTGGACGAGAGGATGCAGCAGCGCACCGACCACTTCATGCCGCCATCCCTGCTCGAGTCCCAACTCGCCACCCTCGAACCCCTCGCGGCGGACGAGCCGGGCGTCGCGGTCGAGAACGTCGGACCGGTGGATGCCGTGGTCGCGGCGATCATCGACGCCCTAGTCTCGAAGTGATCGGCGACCGAAAGTCCCGATCCGCAGGTCGTGTAGACTCGGCTGCTGAACTTCGGCGAGGGATGCGCTGCATCCGTGATCGACGCGGTGGAGGCCATGGTTTCCTCACGCTCTTCACATCAAGCGTTCGAGATGACACGACCAATTGGGCCTGACCGGCCCGGAACAGGACCACAGCCATGGCTGACACCAACGACAACCACCTCGTCGCGGAGGCTCGCACGAGCTTCGGCAAGGGCGCGGCCCGCAAGATCCGCGCCGTCGGCAAGATCCCGGCCGTCATCTACGGTCACGGCACCGACCCGCAGCACGTGACCCTCCCCGGTCACGAGGTCTCGCTCATCCTGCGCAAGTCGAACCAGGTGCTCGAGCTCGACATCTCGGGCAAGACCACCCTCGCGCTCGTCAAGGACGTGCAGAAGGACCCCGTGCTGCAGATCATCGAGCACCTCGACCTCGTCATCGTCCGCAAGGGCGAGAAGGTCACCGTCGACGTGCCTGTGCACCTCGAGGGTGAGTCGTTCGCCGGAACGATCGCGAACCTCGACAGCAACACCGTGTCGCTCGAGGTCGAGGCGACGCACATCCCCGAGCGCATCGTCGTCGACATCGAGGGCGCGGAGGAAGGCACCAAGATCACGGCTGCCGACCTCGTGCTGCCGACCGGCGCGACGCTGCTCAGCGACCCCGAGATGCTCATCGTCGGCGTCACCGTGCCCGGCGAGGTCGACCTCGGCGAGACCGAGGAGACCGAGGGCGAAGAGGCTGCAGAGGGCGAGGAGGCCGCTGAGGCCGCCGCCGACGGCGACTCGTCAGGCGAAGCCGCCGCTGAAGGCTCCGAGTAGTACGCAAGGAATCGGACGTCGCTCGTGGGCCTCTTCAGCCGAAGTGAGCCCACGGCCGGCGACCACTGGCTCGTGGTCGGGCTCGGCAATCCCGGGCCCGGCTACGCCGCCAACCGCCACAACGTCGGCCAGATGGTGGTCGACCTGCTCGCTGACCGCGCGGGCGTCACCTTCAAGCGGCACCGCTCGAACGCGATGATCGCCGAGGGTCGCACCTCGCCAATGGGCCCGCGCCTCGTGCTCGCGAAGCCGCTCTCGTTCATGAACGTTTCTGGCACGCCTGTGGCGGGGCTCGCGCGGTTCTACAAGGTGCCCGCGGTCCGCATCATCGTGGTGCACGACGAGCTCGACATCCCGTTCGACGCCGTGCGACTCAAGATCGGTGGTGGCCCCGGCGGCCACAACGGCGTCAAGTCGGTTGCCGTCAACCTCGCCACCCCCGACTTCGTGCGCGTGCGGGTCGGCATCGGCCGGCCGCCAGGGCGACAGGATGCCGCGGCCTTCGTGCTCAAGGACTTCTCGGCCGCGGAGCGCAAGGCGCTGCCGGTGCTGCTCGAAGAGGCAGCGGATGCTGTCGAGCTCGTCGCTTCGTCAGGGCTCGAGGTCGCGCAGCAGCGCTTCCACTCGCCGAGGGACTGAGGCGGCTCAGGCCCCGGGTCCGCCGCGCAGCTTGTTCATCTCGGTGGTGATCCGGTCTTCGGTGACGAGCCCGCGTGGCGGGCCGAACACTCCGATGGCCTGGAAGACCGCCGCGACACCCATGCCGCCGATCACCCAGCCCGGCCAGAAGTAGCCGCCGAAGCTGGTCACAGCCCAGATCACGGTGACGAGCACGGAGACTCCGAGCCACACGAGCAGAAAGTTGTAGAAGTCGGAGCGAGCCTTGATCCGCTTGGTCGCGAGCGCGCGCAGTTCGTCATCGTCCATGGTGCCGATGCTAGTAGGCTCGGTGCTGCGAAGGGGAGTATCCCACCTCGCCGTTCCCGTCAGTACGAACTGCAGCGTCGCGGTTCCGGGTCGGCGGCATCCACGCTCTGAATTCGAGTGCGCCGGATGCGGGAGAGACTTTCGGGCCCAGCCCTGTCCCCGATTCGAACGGACCCCATGCTCGCACTGCAGATCGCACCAGCCATCGCCAAGGAACTCAGCCCGCTGCCGTCGTGGTTCAGTCACCGGCTCGCTGATCGTGCTCGTGCTGATCCTCGCGGCCGACCTCATCCTCGCGTTCAAGCGCCCGCACATCCCGTCGACCAGGGAGTCCGCCCTGTGGGTGAGCTTCTACGTCGTGCTCGCGCTCGTCGTTCGCAGGTGCTCATGCTCGCCATCGGATCCGTCGAGCACGCGGGGCAGTTCATCGCCGGGCTGGGTCACCGAGTACTCGTTGTCGATCGACAACCTGTTCGTCTTCGTCATCATCATGGCGAGGTTCTCGGTGCCCCGGAAGTACCAGCAGGAGGTGCTCATGGTGGGCATCATCATCGCGCTCGTGCTGCGCGGCCTGTTCATCCTCGCCGGGTCGGCGCTGATCGAGAACTTCTCCTGGATCTTCTACATCTTCGGTGCGTTCCTGCTGTTCACGGCCGTGCAGCAGGCGTTCCAGAACCACGACGACATGGAGGAGACGGAGTCGGGCATCATCCGGTTCCTGCGCAAGCGCATCCCGATCTCGTCGGAGTTCGAGGGTGTGAAGCTGCGCACCACGATCGACGGCAAGCGGCTGTTCACGCCCATCCTGATCGTGTTCATCGCGATCGGCACGACCGACCTGGTGTTCGCGCTCGACTCGATCCCCGCGATCTTCGGCATCACCAAGGATCCGTTCATCGTCTTCACGGCGAACATCTTCGCGCTCATGGGCCTGCGGCAGCTCTACTTCCTGCTCGGCGACCTCATCGACAAGCTCGAGTACCTGCACTACGGCATCGCGTTCATCCTCGCGTTCATCGGCGTGAAGCTCGTCTTCCACGCCATGCACGAGAACGAGCTGCCGTTCATCAACGGCGGGCACGGCATCGAGTGGGCGCCCGAGATCGACACGTGGACGTCGCTCATCGTGATCCTCGCGTCGATGGTCGTGGCGACGGTTGCGAGTCTCATCAAGATCCGGGTGGATCGGGTGAAGGCGCTGCAGGCGGCCGGGGAGGAGTAGGGGCATGGGCAGAGGTGCCCATGCTCGACGCTTCGGCGATGCCTGACCGCTTGCTACCGTGAGTGCACCACGCGTGCCTCGCGTGGCGTACGGGAGGCGCGCATGACGGTCGAGTCCGCACGGGAGTTCGAACTTCCGGCGTTCACGGCGCGCTTCACGTTCACCGGGCACTCCGATCGGGGTTCGGTGCGGCGGGTCAACGAAGACAGCTTCCTCGCCTCCCCACCGGTGTTCATGGTCGCCGACGGCATGGGTGGCCACGCGTTCGGTGACCGGGCGAGTCAAGCCGCTGTGGCCGCGTTCGCCGATCGATTCGTTGATGACGCACCAGCCGACACCCGCGATGTGCTCGAGGCGATCACCGCCGCGAACGACGCGGTGCTCGCGCTCGCGGCCGAGTCGGAGATCGGTGGCATCTCGGGCACGACCCTCACGGGCGTCGCGTTCGTCGACGTTGGTGGCACGAACAACTACCACTGGATGGCGTTCAACGTCGGTGACAGCCGCACCTACTCATGGGACGGGCGCACGCTGTCCCAGCTCAGCGTGGACCACTCGGCGGTGCAGGAGCTGGTCGATCAGGGGCTGCTCTCGCCGGAGGATGCGCTGCGGCATCCAAACCGCAATGTCGTCACGCGCGCGCTCGGCGCCGACGAGGACGTCGACCCCGATGTGTGGATCCTGCCGACGCGGGCGCGGCAGACCTTCCTGCTGTGCTCCGACGGACTCACCCGCGAGCTTCCGGACGACGAGATCGCCCGGATCATCGTGTTCCACGATGCGGCGGAGGTGCGCTCGGCCGACAGCCTTCCCATGACCCTCGCCGAGCGGCTCGTGAATGCCGCGATCGCCGCGGGCGGCTCCGACAACGTCACGGTCGTCGTGGTCGAGTGCGAGCTCGTGAGGGCGGGCGCGGACGCCTCCGATGAAGACGGTTCAGTCGAGACGCTTGAGCGCGGTAACCTTCCCGAGGTGTTCATGGATCACCGCCTTGAAGACACCAGACCGAGGGGATAGGCGATGGCACACGGGATGCGGCCTGCTGCCGCCGGAACGGGTTGGCTCGGGTTCGTCCACGGGTCACGCGTGCTGGCCGTGGCCACTGCGACCGATGAGTTCGTGCAGTCGGCGTGGGCGGCCATCCTCGGGGATGACGCGTTCCAGGCCATCCTCGACCTCCTCACCCGCCACGGCCTCGCCTCCACCCCCGACTTCGTGCTCGTCGAATGGCAGCAGGATGGCACGGCGCCCGACTCGGCGGACGCCACCACCATCGACGTGCGCTGCATCGTGCGCGGCGCTCCGGCCCTCGACGTGACGGATGCGACCGGCGCGCACACCCTCTCGGCTGCCGGTATCGCCACCTGGGTCGAGCGCAGCCTGTCGGGCGTCACGGCGGCGGATCTCACGATCCTTGGCGTGACCGCGTCGGGCGCCGAGCTCCCGATGCAGTCGGGAGTGACCCACCTCGCGGGGCTCCGCTTCGATCTGGGAACGACGTCGACCCCACCAGCTGAGGCCAGCGCGCCGGCCGAGCCGGCGGAGACCACCGCGCCACCCGAGGTCGACGTCGAGGCGACCATGGTTTCGAAGCCCGAGGCCACGGCCGCAGCTGCCTCCGATCCGGCACCGGCAACCCCCGATCCCGCACCGTCCGCGGCCGAGGATGAGGCCGGGTACGACTACCTGTTCGGCGAGACGATGCACCGCTCGGTCGCGGAGGCCGCGGTGCACGTGCCCGACCCGGAGGCGGAGGCCGCGGCATCCGACGCCCCAGGCCAGACGACCGGAGTCGAGACCGGCGGCGTCGAGCCCGATGGTGTCGAGCACGACGGCGAGACGGTGCTCACCTCCGATGTGCAGAAGCTCCGCCGGCAGCGCAAGCCGAGGCGTGCGGCGGCCGCGCCGAAGGCAGAGGTGGCCGCGAGGCTCGTGCTCGCGGCATCCCCAGGGGGAACTCGTGAGCCGCTCACCGAGCCGCTGCTCGTCGGACGCAGCCCGAGTGTCAGCAAGGTGTCGGGTGGCGCACTGCCGCGATTGCTCACCATCGGTGGGCCCGACCAGGACATCTCGCGCAACCACGTGCAGTTCACCCTCGAGGGCGGAACGGTCGTCGTGACCGACCTGCACTCGAAGAACGGCACGCTGATCGTGCTGCCGGGCAAGGGACCGCAGACGCTGCGCGCGGGGGAGCCGACGGCCGTGATCGTCGGCACAGTGATCGACCTCGGCGGCGGCGTGACCTTCACCGTGGAAGAGGAGCGATGAGGCGACCGGCTTCACCGCCCCCCGAGCTGCCCGGGTACACGTTCGTCAAACTGCTCGGCTCCGGCGGATTCTCCGACGTGTTCCTCTACGACCAGAAGCTGCCGCGGCGGCGCGTGGCCGTGAAGGTGCTGCTCACCGACGAGCTCACGGCGGCCAACCGCGCGGCGTTCGTCGCCGAGGCGAACCTCATGGCGCAGCTGTCGGCGCATCCATACATCGTCACGATCTACCAGGCCGATGTCGCGGGCGACGACCGTCCGTACTTCGTCATGGAGTACTGCTCCGGTCCGAGTCTCGCCGAGCGGTACAAGCGCGAGGCTTTCACCGTGGCCGATGCGCTGCGCACGGGAGTCCGACTGTCGAGCGCGGTCGCCACGGCCCATGCCGCCGGCATCCTGCACCGCGACATCAAGCCAGCGAACGTGCTGAGCAACGACTACGGCTGGCCCGCGCTCACCGACTTCGGCATTTCATCGGCCGTCGATGACGACGCGATCCAGGCACAGACGATCACGCGCGACGAAGCGCTCGTCGAGAACACCTCCGGCACCGGGCAGTCGATCGGCATGTCGGTGCCGTGGTCGCCGCCCGAGATGTTCGAGGATGACCCCGCGCCCGACCCGCGCTCCGATGTGTTCTCGCTCGCAGCCACGATCTACACGATCCTCGCCGGAGCCTCGCCGTTCGAGGTGAAGGGCCGCCCCAACGGCACCCTCGACCTGATCGGACGCATCGAGCGCGGCGCGATCACGCCCATGGCCAGGGATGACGTGCCCCGCTCGCTCACGGCCGTGCTGCACAAGGGCATGGCCACCGACCGCACCGACCGATTCGCGAGCGCCGTGGACTTCGCGCGCGCCCTGCAGCGCGTCGAGCTCGAGCTCGGCTACGCCCCGACGTCGATCGAGGTGCCCAACCTGCTCGTCGACGCCCCAGAGCGCGACGGGGTGCCGGGCGACGTCGACGAGACTCGTGCGCGCGGTGCGGTCACCATCCAGGCGCAGCCGGTCGAGGCGCCCGCAGCAACGCCGCCCAGCGCCAGAGCCGCCGCGCAACGACGACGCGACGCTCGTTCGTGGCGCGACGAGCATCGTCGCGCAACCGACAGCTCCCGCCCCTGAAGCTCCGCGCGAAGACCTGCCAGGAGAGACGATCGTGCGCCGCCGCGACCCCGCGCCGGCCGCGACCGAACCCGCGCCGGTCGCCGCTGAGCCCCGTTCGCGCCCAGGCCGAGTCGTGGCGTGGGTGATCGGCTCGCTGGCCGCCGTGATCGCCGCAGTCGTGATCGTGAGCATCGTCCTGTTCGGTGTGCCCGGCTCGCCGCAGGCGGGGGAGACCCCATCGGCGAGCCAGCCGCCCGTCGTGATCGCGACCGTGCCGACGCCCGAGCTCGTCTCCAAGGGCATCGAGGGCGGGGTGCTGCTGTTCGTCGTCAGCAATCCCGATCCGCAAGACGAGGATGTCGTGGTCTGGCGCATCAGCAACCGCACCGAGAGCGAGGCGCTGCATCGCGCCGACGGCGACCGCTTCGACATCCCGGACTACGTCGACGGCACGACCGTGTGCGTCGAGATCAGCATCCTGCGCTCTGGCAAGACGTCGCCGAAGCCGCTCGAGGAGTGCTACCCATCATGAGTGCGGTGAGGGAGAGCGCGCCCGAGAAGCTCCGCATCGAGTTCTGCGGTGAGTGGTACGAGGTGGAGCACCCGAACGACTTCCACATCGGGCGCGAATCCGACCTCGTGATCGACGACAACCCCTATCTGCATCGACGGTTCCTGCGCATCTCAGAGGACCGCGGGCTGTGGTGGCTCTCGAACGTCGGCACGCTCCTGTCGGCGACCGTCACGGATGCGACCGGCCAGGTGCAGGCCTGGCTCGCGCCAGGGGCGCGCCTGCCGATCGTGTTCCCGCAGATGCAGGTGCTGTTCAGCGCGGGATCGACGACGTACGAGTTCACCGTCTTCACCACCGGCGACTACTTCACGACGACCGCAACGCCCGATGTCGGTGGCGGCGAGACGACGATGGCACCTGTCGCGCTCACCAGCTCGCAGCGCCTGCTCGTGGTCTCGCTCGCCGAGCACGTGCTCAAGCAGGATTCGCCTGGACGCGGCGAGATCCCGACCTCGGCCGAGGCCGCCGCGCGCCTGCACTGGTCGATGACGACCTTCAACCGAAAGCTCGACAACGTGTGCGACAAGCTCGACAAGCTCGGCGTGCAGGGACTTCGCGGAGCGAAGAACAACCTCGCGACCAACCGCCGTCTCCGACTCGTCGAGTACGCCGTCGCGACCCGGTTGGTGAGCAAGGACGACCTCTCGCTCCTGGTGCGCAACGACGCGTCCGTCGCTGCAGAAGCGGCCGCGGAGTGACCGTGCACGGGGGTAGACAGGACCCGAATGATGCTCGTGGATTTCCTGTTAGCGTTGTGCGCAACATCCCGCCGGCACCCGAGCCGAACGGGCAGGGGAATGTCCGACTCCGGAGTGCAACGTGAAGGCGCTGACCAGGTGGGTCAAGACGCGGAAGACGCTCGTCTCCGCCGTCGTCATCGCGCTCATGGCCGGGGTTCCGCTGACGTTCGCGGTGCTGCATCCCGGGTTCCCGATCTCCGACGTCGACCTCACGTCGCGCGACGTCTGGGTCACGAACGGCGAGCAGCTGCTGGCTGGCCGGCTCAATCGCCAGATCGATGAGCTCAACGGCTCGGTCGTCGCGTCATCCCCGAACTTCGACGTGCTGCAAGACGGCGACACGCTGTTCCTCGTCGATCCGGATGCGAGCCGCGTCGAATCGGTGAACCCCGCCTCCACCGAGGTGACCTCCTCGATCGACCTGCCGGCCGGAGCCGAAGTGAGCTACGGCGGCGACGTGCTCGCGATCATGGCGCCGGACGGGCGGCTCTGGGTCATCCCCGCCGTCGGCGACCTGCAGTTCAACCACGTCTCGCAGCCGCCGGTGCTCGAACTCGGTGAGGATGCCCACGTCGTCGTCACCCGCGAGGGCGTCGTGATCGCGGTCTCACCGAAGGACGAGACGCTGTACCGCATCCCCGACCTCGCGACCGCGCCCCAGGCGAAGGACTTCCCGTCGATCGGGGCGTTCCAGCTCGCCGCGGTCGGTGACACGGCCGTCGTGTTCGACCAGTCCACGAACGAACTCGTCACCGAGTCCGGTGCTCGACCTACTCCCTCGGCGACGAGCGCGGCCTCCGCCTGCAGCAGACCGGACCGGCGTCGGATGTCGCGATCGTCGCCAGCGCGGACGCCCTGCTGCGCGTCAGCCTGTCCACCGGCTCGGTCGAGGTGCTCGTCGCGGGCTTCGACAGCGCGACCGACGAGCCCGACGGCGTCGCGGCGCCGGTGAACCAGGATGGCTGCGCGCACGGCGCGTGGGCCGCGGGCCAGAAGTACCTGCTCGCGTGCCAGGGCCAGGACCGCAGTCGGTCGACATCGTGCAGCCGACGCAGGGCAGCCTGCTCGAGTTCCGCGTCAACCGCTCGGTGATCGCGCTCAACGACCTCTCCAACGGCAACGTGTGGCTCATGGACGAGAACATGCGGCTCGTCGACAACTGGGACGACGTCGTGCCGCCAGAGGAGGAGGAGTCGGAGGAGATCGGCGAGGAGAAGTCCTCCACCGAGTCGTACGAGGACACCCTCGCCGAGCGCACCGAGACGAACCGCCCGCCGACGGCGCAGGACGACGAGTTCGGCGTCGCCCCGGCCGCACGACGATCCTGTCGGTGCTCGACAACGACTCCGACCCCGACGGCGACGTGCTCGTGATCACGAACTGGGATCCGATCGACCCGTCGACCGGCCGGCTCGACCCGATCGACGGCGCCCGCGCCCTGCAGTTCACGCCCGCCGAAGGTCACGCCGGCACGATCAATTTCCACTACACCGTGGATGACGGCCGCGGCGGCACCGCCTCGGCGAGCGTGTCGGCGCGCGTGACGCCCGACGGCGTGAACGAGCCGCCGTACTCGGTGCGCAACCCGGGCGTGAGCGTCGAGGCGAACCAGACCATCACCTACAACGTGCTCGGCGACTGGCGCGACCCCGACGGCGATGACGTGTTCCTCGTCGCGGCCGCGCCGAAGTCCGGCGACCTCGTGCGCTTCACGCCCGACGGCTTCATCACCTTCACCCACCAGACCTCGGAGCTCGGCGAGAAGGAGGTGCAGTTCCAGGTGACGGATGGCACGGGCACCCCGGTCGTCGGAACCCTCAAGGTCGACGTCAAGCCCGCCGGTGAGCTCAACCCGGTCGGCACGCCGGACTTCCGCTCCGTCTTCGTCGGAGACGAAGTCGTCGTGAAGCCGCTCGAGAACGACCTGTCACCCTCGGGGGCCGAGTTGCTGCTCGTGGGGATGGAGGAGCCGGGTGGGGGAGCCGTGGCATCCTTCAGCACCGATCGCGAGACGATCACGTTCTCGTCGGGCGAGCCGGGCGTCTACTACATGAAGTACACGCTGCAGGCGGGCGCGAACACGAGCGAGGGCATCGTGCGCGTCGACGTGCTCGAGCGCCCCGACGACGCGAGCCTGCCGCCGGTCGCCGTCAAGGACACGGCCTACGTGCGCAGCGAGCAGCCCGTGACGGTGTCGGTGCTCTCGAACGACGCGAGCCCGGCGGGCAAGATCCTCGCGGTGCAGTCGATCGACGTGCCGGCCGACGTCACGGCGAAGGGCGTCGTCGTCGAGCTGCTCGAGTCGACGCTCATCCGCGTCACGACGACGCAGGCCCTCACCGAGCAGGTGGGCTTCACCTACACGATCTCGGATGGCACGGCCACCGCCACCGCGGGCGTGACCGTCGTGCCCGTGCCGGCCCTCACCCGCCACCAGCCCCCCGTCGCGGAGAACGACACCGCGACCGTGCGCGTCGGCGACATCATCACCCTCGACGTGCTCGAGAACGACTTCCACCCCGACGCGAGCACGATGTTCCTCGACCCAGAGCTCATCACCGAGCCCGAGGAGGGCCTCGCGTTCGTCTCGCGGGACCAGCTGCGGTTCCAGGCGCCCGACGAGCCGGGCTCGTACGCCGTCGACTACCGCGTGCTCGACCCGTACGGCGAGACGGCGGCGGCGACCGCGACGTTCACCGTCACCCCGCTCGACCCCGACGCCAACCGCGACCCCGAGCCCGATCCGCTCGTCGGGCGGGTGCTGGCGGGCGGCACGATCCGCGTCGACATCCCGCTGCAGCGCATCGATCCCGACGGTGACTCGACGCAGCTGCTTGCGCTTCCCGACCGCGCCGACGCTCGGCACGATCGAAGACCAGGGCCCCGACTTCTTCATCTACCAGACCGCGGGCACGGTCGCCGGCACCGACGAGTTCACCTACCAGGTGTACGACGCGTTCGGCGCGACGGGCGAGTCGACCGTGAAGATCGCCGTGATCCCAGAGCCCGACGAACTGCAGCCGCCGACCGCCGTGCCGGATGCCGTGTCGATCCGACCGGGCCGGGTCGCGCAGGTGGACCTCACGCTCAACGACTCCGATCCCGCAGGGCGCCCCGATCAAGGTCTCGCCCGGGCTCATGGACGTGCCGGAGGGCATCGAGGCCGAGGTCGTCGACAAGCACTTCCTCGTGATCACCGCGCCCGACACCGAGCAGTCGTTCTCGCTGCGCTACGAGCTCACGAACGACCGGGGCGGCAGTGGTCACGAGTTACGTGCAGGTCACCGTCACCCCGGACGCGCCGTTGCTGCCGCCGTCGGCGGACGACCTGCCGATCACGAAGAAGGAGATCGCGGGCGAGGAGTCGATCACGATCGACATCTTCGACGAGGCCGCGTTCAACCCCGTCGGGCAAGAACGAAGACCTCGTCGTGACGGTCGAGGGGCCGAACGCCGATTCGGCGACCGTGCTCGAGGCGCCGGGCCAGATCGAGATCACGCCGGGCGAGACCCGGCAGGCGATCGCCTACCGCGTCACGAACGAGGAGGACGACCTGAGCGCGATGGCGTTCATCCTCGTGCCTGAGGCGGTCGACGATGACTTCGCCGACCCGCCGGAGATCGACCCCGACCTGCCCGTGCAGTACGTGGGCATGAACGAGACGCGCGAATGGAACCTCGAGGACATCCTCGTGATCCCGTCCGGTCGCGACGGCGCACATCTACGACGAGGCGTCGGTGAGTGGCGTGCAGTCCAACGGCGACTCGAGCTTCGTCGACGAGAACACCATCGCTTCACCCCGCCGACCGGACTACCGCGGCCCCGCCGGCGTCAACTTCACCGTGTCGGACGGCGACTCCGAGGATGACCCGAAGGGCGTCTCGGCGCCGCTCACGCTGCCCATCATCGTCGGCGACCCCGAGTTCCGCGACACCCCGCCGGAGTTCACGACCCCCAACGTGCAGGTCGAGGTCGGCGAGACCGCCACGGTCGACCTGCGCCTGTCGACGGCGCATCCGAACCCGCAGATCCTGCAGCAGGTGACGTATTCCGACAGTCCAGGCGTCGAACTCGAACCTCAGCGCGAACGTCAACGGATCGCAGCTGAGCCTGAGCGTGCCGGTCAACACCCCGAAGGGCACGACCTACACCGTCGACCTCGTGCTGCGCTGGGACAAGTTCACCGTGCCCGCCACCGTGAACGTCACCGTCGTCGGCTCGACGAGGCCGCCCGCGGTCGCGGTCACCGACACGTACGAGACGAAGCGCCCGGTCTCGAGCTACGACGTGAACCCGCTCGCGAACGACTCGAACCCGTACCAGTCCACCGGAGAGCCGCTGCGAATCGTGGATGCCATCGACCAACATCGGCTCGGTGAGCTTCACCGCGAGCGAGATCACGATCACCCCGCCGTCGACCCCGCAGTACGTCGAGATCGTGGTCGTCTACACGATCGAGGATGCGACGGAGGACTCCGACCGTCGGGTCAACGGCACCATCAACTTCACGGTCACCGACGTGCCCGCCGAGGTCACCCAACCGCAGCGGGACGGCGGCTCCGCGATCGGCGGCGACGGCTCCGCGACCATCCGCTTCGACGCGCCGGCCACCAACGGCAAGGACATCACGTCCTACGAGGTGCGCAACGTGCAGACCGGCACGATCACCAACGGATGCACCGCCGGCGCGCCGTGCACGATCACCGGGCTCACCAACGGCACGCCGTACCAGTTCGTCGCCCGTGCGATCAACGTCAACGGCGCCGGGCCGTGGTCGACCAACCCGAGCGACCAGATCACGCCGTACGGCACGCCCGCGCAGCCCGTGGTGACCGCGGTCGCCGAACGACCCGTGGGCGCCGAACGGCGCGATCTCGGCGTCCTGGCCGGCGGTCGCCGGCACCGGTGGCACCACGACCTACTTCTGGACCGCGACGAACGGTGCATCCGGTCAGACCGAGGGCACGACACCGGCAGCATCGCGATCGCGAGCGGCGGCAACTACACGCGTGTCGGTGTACGCGCAGAACACGGGTGGCAAGGCGAGCGGCACCGGAGTCGTCCAACTCGGTCGCGCGTTCAGAACCAGGCCGCGCCACCGCAGGTCGGGCAGCCGGCGACGAACGTGCACCGATAGCCAGGCGACCGGCACGATCCAGTGGACCTGGGGCGCCGTCGTCGGCATCGCCGGGCGGCTCGGCGAACTCACCTACGAGGTGCGGGTCAACGGCGGCACGGTGCAGATGTCGGCGGCTCGTCAACGTCCTACACCCAGAACTTCGGCGCGGGCAACTACTCCCTCGAGGTGCGGGCGGTCAACAAGGCGGGCGCGGGGCAGTGGAGCACCGCGCCTCGCGCGGGCCAGATCGTAACCACCGCGCCGTCGAATACCACCGTACCGTGAGCGCCGGCCTGCCTGCACACGGGCCGCATTCAACGTGCAGCCCACCAACTACGACTCCGCGTGCTGCGGCAACGTCACCTGTACCCGGGCGACACCTTCTACGGCGCAGTGCCGTGGACAGCGCAACGGCAAGCAGTACATCGTACATCGACGGCGCGGACCGTGGCGCGGGCTACTTCATCCTCGGGTCCAACACGAACCGTGACCGCCTTCACGCTTGCGCAACTGCTGACCCGCAACAGACCTGACCACCGCAGACACAGGAACGACTCTCGATGCCAGTAACCCAGGAGCAGGCGACGTGGTTCGCCGACGCGTTCCAGAAGCTGATCGCGAACATCGACAAGGCGATCGTGGGCAAGGACCACGTCATCCGACTCGTGCTCACCGCGCTCATCTCCGACGGCCACGTGCTGCTCGAGGACATCCCGGGCACGGGCAAGACCGTGCTCGCGAAGGCGCTCGCGAACACGATCGAGGGCACGAGCTCCCGCATCCAGTTCACTCCTGACCTGCTGCCGTCCGACGTGACGGGCGTGCAGATCTACGACCAGGGCAAGGGCAAGTTCCTGTTCCACCCCGGCCCGATCTTCGCGTCGATCGTGCTCGCTGACGAGATCAACCGTGCGAGCCCGAAGACCCAGAGCGCCCTGCTCGAGGTCATGGAGGAGGGCATCGTGACGGTGGATGGCGAGAGCCACCCGGTCGGCGCGCCGTTCCTGGTCATCGCGACCCAGAACCCGGTCGAGCAGGCCGGCACGTACAAGCTGCCGGAGGCCCAGCTCGACCGCTTCCTCATCAAGACCTCGCTCGGCTACCCGGACTCGAAGACCGCGGTCGCCCTGCTGATGGATTCCGCGACGCGCGCTCGGGCATCCCTCGTCTCGCCGATCATCAAGTCGGACTCGATCATCGCGATGGCCGACCTCGCCGCCGAGGTGTTCGTCGACGAGTCGGTCATGCAGTACCTGAGTGACATCGTGGATGCCACGCGCCACCACAAGGACGTCAAGCTCGGCGTGAGCATGCGCGGTGCGATGGCCCTCTCGCGTGCGATCAAGACGTGGGCGATCACGCAGGGCCGCGTCTACGCGACCCCGGACGACGTGCGCGAACTCGCGCCGCACGTGCTCGGCCACCGGCTCATGCTCGACCCAGAGTCCGAGTTCGCCGGCGTCAAGGAGGCGGACATCATCGACCGCATCCTGCTCGACATCGAGCCGCCCGCCTACCGCGCCGCCTGACCTCGAACCGATGACGACGACCACCACCTCGGCGCTGCCCGCGCCGCTCACCCGCGCGGGTGAGCGGATCGTGCGCGCCGCGCGAGTGGTGTGGGCTGTCGTCGGCTCCGGTCGTGCGCGCGATCTGGCGCGTGCTCTCGCCCGTGCTCGGCGTCGTCACGCCCGCGGGCTGGCTCGTGGTCGGCGTCGGCGCGCTGTCGCTGATCCTGAGCTTCGTCGTTCGGCTGGCAGGAGTTCACCTACCTCGGCACCGTGCTGCTCGCCGCGGCCGTGCTCAGCGCGTTCTTCCTGTTCGGTCGCGCGTCGTACGGCGTGGAGATCGAGCTCAACCCGCGCCGCGTCGTCGTCGGCGACCGCGCCATGGGTCGCATGGTCGTGACCAACACCGGCGGTCGCAACCTGCCGCCGACCCGCATGGAACTGCCGGTCGGCAAGGGACTCGCGGAGTTCCAGCTGCCGGCGATGAAGCCGAAGGACGAGCAGGAGGAGCTCTTCGCCGTGCCGACCAACCGGCGCGCGGTGATCGTCGCCGGTCCCGCGGAGTCCGTGCGCGGCGACCAGCTCGGCCTGCTGCGGCGCGCGCTGCGCTGGGCCGACCCCGTCGAGCTGTTCGTGCATCCGCGCACCGCGCGCATCGCCGCGTCGGCCGCGGGCCTCGTGCGCGACCTCGAGGGCCAGGTCTCGAAGAAGATCACGAACAACGACATCGCGTTCCACGCCCTGCGCCCGTACGTTCCGGGCGACGACCGCCGCATACGTGCACTGGCGCACCTCGGCGCGCATCGGGCAGCTCATGGTGCGGCAGTTCGAGGAGACGCGGCGCTCGCAGCTCACCATGATCCACTCGACGCGAGCGGAGCACTACGCCTCGGACGACGAGTTCGAGCTCGCGATCTCGGTCACGGCATCCATCGCGGCGCAGGTGATCACCGACGGCACGCAGATGAACGTCGTGAGCGACGCCGTCGCAGTGGAAGACGCTCAGCGTGACGACGATGCTGGATGCCTCGTGCCGCATCGACCCCGTCACCCGGCACCCCCGGCGCCGACTTCCCCTCGGTGCGAGCCTTCGCGCGCGAGCGGACCAAGCGGCTCCCGAACCCGAGCATCGTGATGATCATCGGCGGATCCGGCATGACGACCGCCGACTTCCGCAGCGTGCAGTCGCTGTTCGGCCAGGACACGAGCCAGGTCGCCTTCCACGTCAACCTCGGCGCGCCGCCGAGCATCGGCGAGGTCTCCGGGCTCACCGTCGTCACCGTCGGATCCCTCGAAGACCTCCCGAGCCTCGTGCGGGGGATCGCGCGATGAGCACGCGATCCGGCCACGACCGCCGCGCCGACATCCCGACGCACCCACGACTCCCGCGCGTTGGCCCGCGCTGGCCATCGGGGCGCACGTGGGCCGACATCGCGGTCATGCTCGTGCTCGCGATGCTCGGCGTCGATCGGGTTCGAGCCATCCTTCGGTGGGTACGGCTTTCATCGCGGCCGGCATCGGCGGTCTCGTGCTGGGGGCGGCCACCGGCATCCTGACCTCCGTCGTCCGGCTCGGCGCCATCACGACCGCGCTCGCCGCGATCGTCGCGTACTTCCTCGTCGGGCCCGGCGCTCGCGGTGCCCGAGCAGGCGCTGTTCGGCGTGCTGCCGAGCCTGCAGTCGCTCGCGAGCCTCGCGGTCGGCACCGTGTACGGCTGGGCCGACATCGTCACCCTCAGCACGCCGATCGGCGCGCCGCAGTACATCGCCGTCGTGCCGTACTTCGCGACCTGGTTCGTCGCGCTGCTGTCGACGACGCTCGCCACGCGCTGGCTGTCGTCGCGGCCGCGCACGGCCTGGCGGTTCGGCGTCGCGCTGATCGCGCCGATCGCGCTCTACCTCGCGAGCATCCTGATCGGTACCGACGAGCCGTACCAGGCGGGCATCCGCGGCGTCGTGTTCGCCGTGCTCGCGCTCATCTGGCTGGGCTGGCGGCGGCAGGGTGCGCCGATCGCGCAGGGCAGCGCGGCGCGCCTGCGCAACCGCAAGCTCGCCGGCACGGCGATCATCGTCACGGGCGCGGTCGCGCTCGGCGGAGTCGCGGGCTTCGTGGCCGCGCCGCCGAACGACTCCCGCTTCGTGCTGCGCGAGGAGATCCAGCCGCCGTTCGACCCGCTCGACTACCCGAGCCCGCTCGCGGGCTTCCGGCACTACACGAAGCAGGTCACCGACGACGTGATGTTCACGGTCGAGGGCTGCAGGCCGGCGACGTCGATCCGGCTCGCGACCCTCGACAGCTTCACGGGCAAGCTCTGGAACGTCACCGGTCCCGAGTCCAGCGCGGCCGGCTCTGGCGAGTTCGAACTCGTCGGGCGCGTCGCTGCCCGAACCCGACTTCATCACCGAAGTGCCGCGCGACGACGTGACGTTCACGATCGTCGACTACGACGACGTGTGGCTGCCGTCCGTCGGCTACCCGATCGACATCGACTTCACCGCGGGCGACGCCACGTCGCACACCGACGACCTGCGCTACAACTCGCTCACCGGCACGACGGTGCTCACGAGCGGCGTGCGCTCGGGAGACGTCTACACGATGGATGCCGTCGTCCAGCGCCCCTTCGGACCGAGCGACCTCGACGGCACCGCGACCGCCTCCCTCGAGCTCCCGCCGGTCGAGGGATCCCCCGACATCGTGACCGTGCGCGCGCAGGAGCTCGCGGGCACGTCCACCGACCCGATCGACCAGCTCGAGGCGATTCGTCTCGCGCTCGTCGACACCGGCTTCCTCAGCCACGGGCGCGCATCGGACGCCGTGCCGTCGCGCGCCGGTCACGGCGCCGACCGCATCACCGAACTGTTCGAGCGCAACCAGATGATCGGCGACCAGGAGCAGTACGCGTCGGCGTTCGCGCTCATGGCGCGCTGCCTCGGCTACCCGGCCCGCGTCGTGATGGGCTTCGCGCCCGGACATCATCGACGGGCAGACGGTCGAGGTGACCGGTGACGACGTCACGGTGTGGGTCGAGATCGCGTTCGACGGCGTCGGCTGGGTCGCGTTCAACCCCACGCCCGACGAGACCGACATCCCGCAGGACCAGGTGCCGCAGCCGCAGAGCGAGCCGCAGCCGCAGGTGCGCCAGCCCCCGCGCGCCGAGAAGGACGACGAGAAGCTGCTCTCGCCGGTCGAGCTCGAGGAGACCGAGGACGACGACAACGGCCTCGCCTTCGTCCTGCCCGGCTGGGTGATCGTGCTCGGCCTGAGCCTGCTGATCCCCGCCGCGATCGTGTTCATCCCGCTGCTCATCATCGGCGCGATCAAGGCCCGTCGAGCGCGCAAGCGGCGCGAGACCGGGCCCGGCGCACGACCGCGTCGCCGGTGCGTGGGAGGAACTCACCGACCAGTACTCCGAGCTCGGGTACGCCGTGCCGTCCCGTCTCACGCGCGGGCTGGTGGCCGAGCGGCTTGAGCGCCAGGTGCCGGAGGCGGTGCGGTTGCGGGCGCTCGCGGCATCCACCGATGAAGCGGTGTTCTCCGGGCAGGAGATCGACGACCAGGCCACCGACGTCGTGTGGACCGAGGCGCTCGCCGCGGTCGAGATCGCTCGCGCTGGACTCTCGCGCGGTCGGCGCTGGCTCAGCCGCTACCGCATCAGATCGGCGCGCGACTGGGTCGCGCGCGAACGCCGCACACGAGCGGACAGGACCCGATGAAGCTCAAGCTCACGCTGCAGCGGCCGACCGGTCCCGAGGCCGACATCGTCGTGACGACGGATGCCGCGGCGACGGTGGGCGAGGTTGCTGCGGTGCTCGCAGCGCGCGACCCGTAGCGCAACCCGCGAGGCGGCCACCGGGCCCGACGCTCCGGCAACCCTGCGGGTCGTCGACCGCCGCGGGCGAGCGGGCATGTCGTGCTCGAACCGGACGTCGCCGCTCGGCGAGGCCCCGCTCGGATCGGGCGCGACCGTCGCGGTCGTCGCGCCCGGTGCTCCGCAGCGCGCGCAGAAGGCTTCGGCGGCGATGCTCCGGGTCGTCGAGGGTCCGGACGTCGGGCAAGGCGTTCCCGCTGCCGCTCGGCACGCGCTACCTCGGTCGGGATGCGTCGCTCTCCGATGTCACGCTCACCGACCCGCTGGTCTCGAAGCGCCACGCGCGGCTCGACGTGTTCTCCCACGCAATCCGCGTCGTCGACCTCAACTCCGCGAACGGACTCGAGATCGACGGCGGCCTGGTCACCGCGCATCGACCTCGAGAACGGCGCGCGCGGTGCGCGTCGGCGACACCGTGCTCGAGGCCGTCATCGCCGAGACCACCGAAGCGACGCCGGCACCGGCCACGACGGGCCGGTGGCGTTCAACCGCTCGCCGCGCGTCGACCCGCGCTTCCCGGGCGACAAGCTCATCGCGCCGAAGCTGCCGAGCGAGCAGGACCGCCAGCCGTTCCCGTGGCTCGTGCTCGCGGCCCCGCTCATCATCGGCCCGGTGATGTTCATCGATCACCCAGCAGCTCGACGTCGCTCATCTTCCTCGCGATGTCGCCGCTGCTCGTCGCCGGCAACTTCCTCGCCCAGCGCGCGACCCGCAAGCGCAAGGCGAAGCTCGACGCCGAGAAGTTCGACGAGCGATTCGACGACCTGTCGCGACGCGGCTCGCGAGCGAGCGCGAGATCGAGCGCGCCGTGCGGCTCTCGGAGACGCCGTCGACGCGCGGAGGTGTTCGACGCCGCGATGCAGTCTCGGTCCGACTGCTGTGGACGCGGCGGCCAGAGCACTGGCAGTTCCTCACCGTCAACCTCGGCATCGGCACGCTGCCGTCCCGCAACACGGTGACGATCAGCGGCGAGGAGGAGGCGCTGCCCGAGCTTCCTCGACGCGCTCGCGCGCGCTTCACGCAGCAGTACGAGGAGATCGACGGCGTGCCCGTCGCCGAGAACCTGCACTTCGCGGGTGCCCTCGGCGTCGTCGGGCCGACCGCGGCAGTCGCGGACTACGTCGCGCGCGCCTCGTCGTGCAGGCCACCGGCCTGCACTCGCCCTCCGAACTCGTCGTCGCGGCGATCGTGAGTCCGGGCTGGACCCCGGAGTTCGAGTGGCTCAAGTGGCTGCCGCACACGGCATCGGCGCACAGTCCCGATCGCCGGTCGCCACCTGGCGAACAACGCCGCGACCGGCGGAGCTCTGCTCTCCGCGCTCGAGGAGCTCATCGCGAGCCGCAAGCCCAAGCCCGTCGAGCGTGGCGCGGCGTCGATGAAGAAGTCCGCCATCGTCGCGGGCGCATCTGCCGGCGAGGATGGCGCGGCCACCTCGCCGCCGCCCACGCCGGTGCCGGCCATCCTCGTGCTCATCTCCGATGACGCGCCCGTCGACCGCGCCCGCCTGGTGCAGATGGCCGAGGATGCCGCCGACGCCGGCGTCTTCCCGCTGTGGGTCTCGGCATCCGCCGCCGCTCTGCCCGCCGTCACTCGCACGTACGTCACTGCGGAGCTCGACGGGACTGCAGCAGCCGCACTTCGTCCGACTGGGCACCGGCAGCGTCGCGGTAGCGCACGAGCCCGTCACCCGCGCCGATGCGCTCGCGTTCGCGAAGCGCCTCGCGCCCGTGTTCGACGCGGGCGCGCTGCTCAGTGACGCGAGCGACCTGCCGCGCACCGTGTCGATGCTGTCGCTGCTCGGGCCGGATCTAGCCGAGTCGCCGGACGTCGCGATCGGCCGGTGGCAGCAGAACGACTCGATCGCCGACCGTTCCGGCGGGCCGCGCGTCCCCCGTCGAGCAGGACGACTCCGAGCGATCGTGGGCCAGGCCGGCCTCGACGCGCTGCACCTCGATCTGCGCAGCCAGGGACCGCACGCCCTCGTCGGCGGCACCACCGGAGCCGGCAAGTCCGAGTTCCTGCAGGCGTGGGTGCTCGGCATGGCGGCCGAGTACAGCCCGGACCGGGTCACGTTCCTCTTCGTCGACTACAAGGGCGGCTCGGCGTTCGCCGACTGCGTCGCGCTGCCGCACTGCGTCGGACTCGTCACCGACCTGAGCCCGCACCTCGTTCGCCGCGCGCTCACGAGCCTGCGTGCCGAGCTGCGGCACCGCGAGCACCTGCTTCAACCGCAAGAAGGTCAAGGACCTCATCGAGTTCGAGAAGACCGGCGACCCGGAGGCGCCGCCCGCCCTCGTGCTCGTGATCGACGAGTTCGCGGCGCTCGCCAAGGAGGTTCCGGAGTTCGTCGACGGCGTCGTGGACATCGCCCAGCGCGGGCGTTCGCTCGGCATCCACCTGATCATGGCGACGCAGCGCCCGGCCGGCGTGATCAAGGACAACCTGCGCGCCAACACCAACCTGCGCATCGCGCTTCGCATGGCCGACGAATCAGACAGTCAGGATGTCGTGGGCGAGAAGATCGCGGCGCACTTCGACCCGGGCATCCCGGGACGCGCGATCGCGAAGACCGGACCCGGCCGGCTCACCGCCTTCCAGTCCGCCTACGCGGGCGGCTGGACCACGAACGAACCCGTGCCGCAGGTCATCGACATCGCCGACCTGCGCTTCGGCGTCGAGACCGAGTGGGCCGGCACCGGACCGACCGGACGCCTCGGTGCCGACCGACCAGGGTCCGACCGACCAGACGCGCCTCGTGAAGGCGCTCATCGGTGCAGCGAAGGCGGCGAAGATCCCCGCGCCCCGTCGCCCGTGGCTCGATGAGCTCGCGCCACTGTTCGACGTCACGAAGCTCGCCCAGCGCACCGACACCGAACTCGTGCTCGGCGTCACGCGACATCCCCGATGAACAGCGACAGGACGTCGCGTGGTTCCGTCCGGACACCGACGGGCACCTCGCCATCTACGGCACCGGCGGCTCGGGCAAGACCGTCACGCTGCGCACGCTCGCCGCGGTCGCGGGCATCACCCCGCGCGGTGGGCCGGTCGACGTGTACGGCCTCGACTTCGCCGGTGGCGGACTGAGGATGCTCGAGAGCCTGCCGCACGTCGGCTCCATCGTGAGCGGCGACGATGTCGAGCGAGTCGTGCGACTGATGCGGATGCTCCGCGAGCAGCTCGAGTCCCGCGCGAAGCGCTACGCCGACGTGAATGCATCGACGATCTCCGAGTACCGCGCCATCGCCTCGGCGCCGGACGAACGTCGCATCCTGCTGCTCGTCGACGGCTACCCGGCGTTCCGCGCCGACTTCGAGCAGTCCGCAGCGACCGCGCCCTGGTACGGCGTGTTCCAGGATCTCGTCAGCGAAGGGCGGCAGCTCGGCATCCACGTGGCGATCACGGCGGATCGCCCCGGCAGCGTGCCCACCTCGGTGAGCGCGAGCATCCAGAAGCGAGTCGTGCTGCGGCTCACCGATGAGCAGGGCTACGGCATGCTCGACGAGCCGAAAGACATCCTCGAGCGCGACGTCGGCGCCGGGCCGAGCGATCGTCGGTGGTCGCGAGACCCAGATCGCCGTCGTCGGTGGCACGGCGAACGTCGCAGAGCAGTCGGCCGCGACCGTCGCGCTCGGTGAGGCGATCAATCGCATCCGGCCGCGCCCCGGCGGTGCCGATCGGCTCGTTGGCGAAGGAGATCGACCCGACGACGCATGCCCGCCGATCTCGGTGGAGCACCTGTGCTCGGGGTCTCCGACGACACGCTCGCTCCCGTGTCGTTCGACCCGACCGGGGTCTTCGTGCTCGCAGGACCACCCGCGAGCGGACGGACGAGCGCGCTCGCCTGGCTCGTCGACAGCCTCCGGCGGGCTGAGCCAAAAGCCCAGTTCCACTACTTCGGGTCGCCGAGGTCGGCGCTCGCCGGACTGCCGGGTTGGACGTCAAGTGCCCGCACGGTCGAGGAGGTCTCCGAACAGGCTCGCACCCTGGCGGCGACGCTCGAATCGAGCCCGGAATCCCCGCGCATCGTCGCGGTGATCGAAGGGATTTCCGACTTCCTATCCGGGCCAGCTGATCCTGCGCTCGTCGATCTCATCAAGGCCATGAAGCGGTCGAACCACTTCCTCATCGCCGAGTCGGAGACGACTCGCGTGGGCATCCTCGTGGCCACTGCTGGCAGAGGTGAAGTCGGCGCGCACGGGCTTCCTGCTGCAGCCCGAGACGATGGACGGCGAGCTCATCCTGCGCACGGCTCTCCCGAGGGTCGCGCGCGGGGACTTCCCGCCCGGCCGCGGCTTCCTCATCGCCCGAGGCAAGGCCTCGCGGGTGCAACTTCCGTTCGTGGCGACATGAGCGGAGGGTGGGCACAGCATGGGCAGCGGTGCCCATCGACACGTCAGGATGCCTCAACTACCGTCACTAGTACCAACCCGTCGCGCGACCGCGTGGCACCTACCTAAGGGGATACGGCCATGGCCAACATCAACGTCGACTACGAGCGCATCAACTCCACCGCGGGCCAGCTCGACCTGGGTCGCGAGCAGATCAGCACCCAGATCGACGACCTCAACAAACTGATCAACGGCCTCATCGCCGACGGCTTCGCCACGACCGCGGCATCCGGTGCGTACCAGGACGCGTTCCAGCGCTACGCGAACGGCGCCAAGGAGACCATCGGCGGACTCCTCGGTCTCGCCGACTTCCTGCGCAAGACCGCTCAGGTGATGCAGTCCACCGACGAGCAGATCGCTGGCTCCATCCGCTGACGAGTTGCTTGACGAATCGGGACGTCGCGTCGCGGCGCCCCGGTTCGGTCATCTCCCACGCCACGAGACCAGAAGGATGACCACTCATGACTAATCTCATTGTCGACGTGCCTGCGCTTCGCGCCGTGGCCGACACCATGCGCGAGGCAGCGCTCGCGCTGCCGACGACGCTGGCGGTCGACGCCGGTGGTTGCGGTTCGGCCGCGGTGCTTGCGGCAGCGGAGAGTTTCAACATGTGGTCGAAGATCACGGCGCAGACCTTCGCGGGCAAGCTCAACGGGTCGGCCGAGAATGCAGATTTCGCGGCCACGGAGTTCGAGAACATGGAATCAGCGCTTACGAGCGCAGTGTAGGGGGCCTGATCATGGCGCAATGGGACTGGGCACATCCGGGTGAGGGTGACTCAACCAACCTCGGCTCGACGGTAGGTCACCTCAGCACGCTGAAGGGCATGATCCAGAACACTGCGGACACAGCCCTCGGCGGGCTGAACGCGCTGAAGGACGACGTCTGGGTTGGCAAGGGGCGCGCGAGTTGGCGCAACAGCGCCGGTCGTATTGTCGATGATCTTCCCGACTTCAAGGCTGCGCATGAGTCTGCCCAGACGGCCGTGACGAACTACAAGAGCACGTTCGACAGCATCCGCTCCCAGTGGCTCCACGAGCGCCAGAAGCTCATTGACGCCCAGCGAGTGATGTGGTCGACGACCGTCTATCCGCTGCTGGATCCCCGTGCCGCCGCCGACGCCATCATCAGGGCGAACGCGGCGCGCGAGACGATCGAGGCGGAAGGTGCGATCATCGCCCTTGCGCAGCAGCGCCAGGCGGCAGACGATGCGTTCGTTGCCGCGATGAACAAGGCGCTCCCGCCGACCTGGGAGCAGACCCGCGCGGCGTTCGCTGCGATTGGGATCACGAGCACGGCGGATCTGACTCCCGCGGCCATCGGGGTCGCGCTCGCCGAACTCGCACGGCAAGTTGCTGGGAGCAACTCTCCCGGGGATGCCATCAAACTCAATGAGCTCATGGGCATCTACGGCACCGACCCGGACGTCATGGCCCCCACCCGGCCTGATCAACCCCGACTCCGGCACGCACCGTCGCCCGCGACCCGAGCGCACCGAGCGCATCCCGAACGACGAGATCGTGTTCGTGCCCGCCGCTCCCGGCGTGCCGGTCGCACTGCCCGCAGGATGAGCCGCGCGACGTTGAGCCCGACGAGTTCACGCCGCCGCCCGCGGCATCCACCGACGCAGCGAGCAGCAGCCCACCGCGCCGATCCCGAGCGCGTGGCGTCTCGTCATCCCGGGCCTCGAACAGCCGGTGCTCGTGGATGCGACGGCCGTCCTCTTCCTCGGACGAGCCCCCGTCGCCCCTCCCGGGAGCCCCGGCGCCCGGGTGCTCGCGGTACCCGACCCGGAGAAGTCGATCTCGAAGACGCACGCGATGCTCGAACTCGAACTCGGAGAGCTGCGCGTGCACGACCTCAACTCGACGAACGGCGTCTGGGTGACGCCCGCGGGCGGCGAGGCGATCGAGGTCGAGCCCGGTGAGCCGGTCACCATTCCGGCGGGCGCGGAGCTCGAGCTCGGCGACGTCGTGATCCGGGTCGAGCTGGCCTAGCGAGCACCCCCACCCCGTACCGCGGTAGGGGTGCAAGTGCGCTCCGTGGAGGGACGCGCGCGCGACATCCACATTCCTACCGTTGGGTATGACCATCACCATGCCCGGGGCCATGCCCGCGAACACCGCCGTGCGCGCCACGAACTCGCGCACCCAGGAGCAGTATTCGCGCGACTACGCCGCCCTGCTCGCGACGATGGGTGAACTCGGGTTGCTGCGTCGCCGCTACGGCTGGTACGCCGCCCGCAGTGCCCTCTTGCTCGGATTGCTCACTTTCGGCATCGTCGCCCTGTTCGCGTTCGCGCCCGGTCCGTGGCTGCTGCTGCTCGCCGCAGGCTTCGGGGTGCTGTTCACGCAGTTCGCGTTCCTCGCCCACGACGGCGCGCACCGCCAGATCTTCCACTCGGGCACGCGCAACGAGTGGTTCTCGCGCGTGGTGGGCAACCTGTTCGTCGGCCTGAGCTACGGCTGGTGGATGAACAAGCACGGCAAGCACCACGCGAACCCGAACAAGATGGGCAAAGACCTCGACATCGACCCGGGCGCGATCGTGTTCACGCCCGACGACGCTCGCGAGATCACGGGACGACGAGCCTGGTGGATGGCGCGGCAGCACTGGTTCTTCTTCCCGATCCTGACCGTGGCCGGCCTCGACCTGCACATCCGAGCCGCGCAGGCCGTGCTCGGCAAGGAGAAGGTCAAGCATCCGGTGATCGAAGCCGCCATGCTCGCGGTGCGCCTGATCGGCTTTCCGGTGATCGTCACGCTCGCGGTTGGACCGTGGTGGGCTCTCGCGTTCATGGCGGTGCAGATCGCCGCGTTCGGCGTCACCATGGGCGGCAGCTTTGCGCCGAACCACAAGGGGATGCCGATCGTGCCCAAGACGGTGAACATCGACTTCCTGCGCCGCCAGACCCTCATGTCGCGCAACATCAGCGGCGGTCTGCCGGTCGCGGTGGCGATGGGCGGGCTCAACTACCAGATCGAGCATCACCTGTTCCCGACCATGCCGAGCGTCAACCTCCGTCGCGCGCGACCGATCGTGCAGGAGTACTGCGCGACGCACGACGTGAAGTACACCGAGACGACGCTCGTCGGCTCGTACCGGATCGTGCTCGAGTACCTCAGGCGCGTCGGCGTCAAGCACGCCGATCCGTTCGAGTGCCCCGTCACGATGGAGTTCAGAACCCGGTGACGCCGGCGGGGCTGCTGCGCGAGACTGGCGCGGTGAGGATCGCACGCACGACGTTCGGTCCGGCCGCGGGCGGATGGGCCGTGGTCGGCGCGATCGTGGTCGGCATCGCGTCCGTCGCCGTCGCCGCGCCGCTCTCCTCCGCGATCTACGGCGTTCCGGTGGCCGTCGCGTTCGCGCTCACGCTCGTGCACGCCGCAGCGATCCCGGCCGCGTTGCTTCGGCCCGTCGTCGCCGCGGTTGCTGCGGCGATCGTGGTGCCGCTGCTGTCGCTCGCCGCGATGGGCGGGCCGCACGCACCGTGGCCGTGGGCGGTGACCACGATCGTGACGCAGGCGATCGTCGTGGGGCTGGTCAGCGTGCAGGAGCGGGCTCGCTTCGGCTTCGCGTCGTGGGTGCTGAGCGTGGCGGGCACGATCGCGGTGTGGTTCGCGTTGCCGCGCGATGCCGATGAGTCCGCGGTGAACATCATCGTCGCGGCATCCACCGTCGGAGCAGCGCTCGTGGCGGGCATGGTGCTGCGCGAGTGGCGCAGCGTGCGCGCCCAGCTCGTGCGAGAGCGGGCGCTCTCGGCCGACGAGCGGGAGCACCGGATGATCGCCGAGGAGAAGACGCGCATCGCGCGGAGCTGCACGATGTCGTCGCCCACAACATGTCGATCATCAACGTGCGGGCCACGACGGCCGCCTACCGCTACACCGACGTGCCTGCCCCGCTGGTCGCGGAGTTCGACGACATCGCCGCGGAAGCGCGAAACGCCCTCGTCGAGTTGCGGCGGCTGCTCGGCGTGCTGCGCGCGGAAGACGCAGAGAGAGAACTCGCGCCGCAGCCCGGCCTCGCGGACATTCCCGAGCTCGTGCGCGGAGCGGAGCGCTCTGGTGCCGTCATCACGCTGACGTGGGATGTCGACCGCACCGACGATCTCGGCGGCCTGACTGACCTCGCCGCGTACCGAATCGTGCAGGAGGCGCTGAGCAATGCACTGCGGCACGCGCCAGGCGCCGCGATCGAGGTCGTCTGCGTGTGCAACGACGACGTGCTCGAGCTCTCGGTGACGAATAGACCGCCAGCCGTCGCGGTGACCGAAGGCGAGCCCGGGCACGGCATCGTGGGCATGCGCGAGCGCGCGGCCGGCGTCGGTGGTTCGCTCGACGCGGGGCCGACCGCGGACGGCGGTTACGCCGTTCGCGCGACGCTGCCGGTGCGCGCAGCGGAGGGGGAGGAGCCGTCGTGAGCGTCCGCATCCTGATCGTCGACGACCAGGCGATGGTGCGCGCCGGGATTCGCCGCGCTGCTCGACGCGCAAGACGGCCTCGAGGTCGTCGGCCAGGCCGAGAACGGCGAGGTCGGGGTGCGGCTCGCGCGTGAACTCAGCCCGACGTGGTGCTCATGGACGTGAGGATGCCCGTGCTCGACGGCATCGCAGCCACCCGCCAGCTGCTCGGCGCTGACGTCGACGCCGAGCGCTCCCGCGCGTGATCATGCTCACGACGTTCGACGTGGACGACTACGTGTTCGACGCGATCCGCGCCGGTGCAAGCGGATTCCTGCTCAAGGATGCCCCGTCCGCCGACCTCATCGCCGCGGTCGAGGTCGTGGCGCGCGGCGACGCCCTGCTCGCGCCATCCGTGACCCGCAGGATGATCGAGCACTTCGTGCGCGACTCGACGGTGCGCGGGCAGCGCACCGAACTGCCGCACCTCACCGAGCGGGAGACCGAGGTGCTCGTGCTCGTGGCCCGTGGTCTCTCCAACGCCGAGATCGCCGCCGACCTCGTGATCGCGGAGCAGACCGTGAAGACGCACGTGAGCCGCGTGCTCGGCAAGCTCGGGGCGCGCGATCGCGCGCAGGCGGTGGTGGCGGCGTACGAGGGTGGGCTCGTGGTACCAGGAGGGGACTGACCGGATAGGAATGTTCGGTTTGGGGACGAGGGTGCGGGATGCGCGGAGTACCCTCGAACCATGCGTTTCGACGGTCTCCTTCTTCGTCGCCGCGACGGGGCCTAGTCACCGGCCACCCCCGTCGCGGAGTCGAGCGACGGCTGGGTCACCTCCCATGAAGGACCCCACACCATGACTGACAGCACCACCCACCGCCCCCGCACCACCTCCTCGAACGCTCGCCGAGAAGGTCTGGGACGACCACCTCGTCGTCAAGGGCGAAGACGGCTCGCCCGACCTGATCTACATCGACCTGCACCTCATGCACGAGGTGACGAGCCCGCAGGCGTTCGACGGCCTCCGGATGGCCGGACGTCCCGTGCGGCGCCCCGATCTCACGATCGCGACCGAAGACCACAACACGCCGACCCTCGCGATCGACAAGCCGATCCGCGACCTCACGAGCCGCACGCAGATCGAGACGCTGCGCAAGAACACTGCGGAATTCGGGGTGCGGCTGCATCCACTCGGCGACATCGAGCAGGGCATCGTGCACGTCGTCGGACCGCAGCTCGGGCTCGACCCTGCCGGGCATCACGGTCGTGTGCGGCGACTCGCACACCTCGACGCACGGCGCGTTCGGCGCGATGGCGTTCGGCATCGGCACGAGCGAGGTCGAGCACGTGCTCGCGACGCAGACGCTGCCGCTCAAGCCGTTCAAGACGATGGCGATCACGGTCGAGGGCGAGCTGAAGCCGGGTGTGACGGCCAAGGACATCATCCTCGCGGTCATCGCGAAGATCGGCACCGGCGGCGGGCAGGGCTACGTGCTCGAGTACCGCGGCAGCGCCATCCGCGCCCTGTCGATGGATGGCCGCATGACCATCTGCAACATGTCGATCGAGGCGGGCGCGCGAGCCGGCATGGTCGCGCCCGACGAGACCACCTACGCCTACCTCAAGGGTCGCGACCACGCGCCGGAGGGTGCCGACTGGGATGCCGCGGTCGAGTACTGGAGACACGCTCGCGCACCGACGACGACGCCGTGTTCGACGCCGAGGTGTTCCTCGACGCGAACGAGCTCGAGCCGTTCGTCACGTGGGGCACCAACCCCGGCCAGGGCGTCTCGCTCAGCCGAGTCGGTGCCCGACCCGTCGCTCGATCGCCGACCCGAACGAGCGGGCCTCCGCCGAGCGCGCGCTCGAGTACATGGCGCTCACGGCGGGCACGCCGATGAAGGAGATCCCGGTCGACGCGGTCTTCATGGGGTCGTGCACGAACAGCCGCCTGGATGACCTGCGCGCGTTCGCCTCGATCATCAAGGGCCAGAAGAAGGCCGACGGCGTTCGCGTGCTCGTGGTTCCCGGCTCCGCGCGCGTGCGCATCGAGGCCGAGGCCGAGGGCATCGACAAGATCGTCGAGGAGTTCGGCGCCGAGTGGCGGTTCGCCGGGCTGCTCGATGTGCCTCGGCATGAACGACGACCAGCTCGCGCCGGGCGAGCGCTGCGCATCCACCTCGAATCGCAACTTCGAGGGCCGGCAGGGCAAGGGCGGCCGCACCCACCTCGTCTCGCCGCTCGTCGCCGCGGCGACCGCGATCCGCGGCACGCTGTCGAGCCCGAGCGACCTGGCCGTGCTGACTCGAAGTCGGGGGTGTAGCCAATGGATGCCGTTACCCGAGGTCACCGGCGTCGCCGTGCCGCTCGGCGGGGCAACGTCGACACCGACCAGATCATCCCCGCGAACTTCCTCAAGCGCGTGACGAAGACCGGCTACGACGATGCACTGTTCTTCGCCTGGCGGCAGGACCCCGAGTTCGTGTTGAACCAGCCGCAGTACGCGGGTGCTCGCATCCTCGTCGCCGGTCCCGACTTCGGCACCGGCTCCAGCCGCGAGCACGCCGTCTGGGCGCTGCGCGACTACGGGTTCGACGTGGTGCTCAGCTCGCGATTCGGCGACATCTTCCGCGGCAACTCCGGCAAGCAGGGACTGCTCGTCGGGCAGCTCTCCGAAGCCGACATCGAAGCGATCTGGGCGGCCATCGAAGCCGAGCCGGGAAGAGCCGCGACCGTCGATCTCGTTGGCAAGACGGTGTCGATCGCGGGATCCAGCTATCCATTCGAGATCGACGACTACACTCGATGGCGTTTGCTCGAAGGTCTCGACGACATCGGGCTCACCCTGCGTGACGAAGCATCCATCACGGAGTTCGAGGCCCGCCGCGAAGCGTGGCGGCCCGACGACGCTCCCGGCACGTCACGCAGCTGTACCGAAGGGTTGACGAATGAATTCAGTCGCAGTGAGTGACGGCGCGAAGAAGACCGGTCTCCAGAAGGACGGCCTCAAGGCTGCCGCACGGGTGGGCATGACCGCCGACAGCATCGTCATCCGCGGCGGCAAACCCCTCAAGGGGCGCGTCGACGTGCGCGGCGCGAAGAACCTCGCCACCAAGGCCATGGTCGCGGCGCTGCTCGCCGGACTCGCCGAGCGTGCTCAAGGACGTGCCGAGATCAGCGACGTCAACATCGTCACGGGCATGCTCAACGCGTACGGCGTCGCGGTCACCGAGACCGCGCCGGGCGAGCTGCGCCTCGACCCGAGCGAGGTCGAGCGGGCCCACTTCTCGAAGATCGACGCGCTCGCGGGCTCGAGCCGCATCCCGATCCTGTTCTGCGGGCCGCTGCTGCACCGGCTCGGCGAGGCGCTCATCCCCGATCTCGGTGGATGCCGCATCGGCGATCGTCCCATCAACTTCCACCTGGATGCGCTGCGCGCGTTCGGTGCGATCGTGCACAAGAGCTACGAGGGCATCCGCCTCACCGCGCCCAACGGGCTCGTCGCGGCCGACATCGATCTGCCGTTCCCGAGCGTTGGCGCGACCGAGCAGGTGCTGCTGACCGCGGTGCTCGCCAAGGGCACCACCGAGCTGAGGAACGCCGCGATCGAGCCGGAGATCATGGAGCTCATCGCGATCCTGCAGAAGATGGGCGCGATCATCACGGTCGAGCCGAACCGCGTGATCGTGATCGAGGGCGTCGAGAAGCTCCACGGCTACGACCACCGCTGCCTCTTCGACCGCAACGAGGCCGCGAGCTGGGCTTCTGCCGCGCTCGCCACCAAGGGCGACATCTTCGTCGCCGGCGCGAAGCAGAACGAGCTGATGACGTTCCTCAACATCTTCCGCAAGGCCGGCGGCGAGTTCGACGTCGAGCGAAGACGGCATCCGCTTCTACCACCCGGGCGGCGACCTCAAGCCCGTCGCAGATCGAGACCGATGTGCACCCGGGCTTCATGACCGACTGGCAGCAGCCGCTCATCGTCGCGCTCACCCAGGCGCACGGCGTCTCGATCGTGCACGAGACCGTGTACGAGAACCGTTTCGGCTTCACCGAGGCGCTCGTCGACATGGGCGCCGACATCGTCGTGCACAAGGAGGGCATCGAGTCGGTCACCCGCCGCGTGCCGCGCCGCGCGCTCGAGCAGGCCGCGGTCATCACCGGCCCGACCCCGCTGCACGGCGCCGACGTCGAGATCCCCGACCTGCGCGGCGGCTTCAGCCACCTCATCGCGGCTCTGACGGCCGATGGCACGTCGACCGTGAGCAACGTCGGCCTCATCAGCCGCGGCTACGAGCACTTCATCGACAAGCTGACGGACCTCGGCGCGGACTTCACGTACGCGGGCTGAGCGGCGTGGCAGCGGGGTCGGCGAGGGTGAAGTCGGAGAAGACGGCGTCTGGCGGTTCCTCGCCGGCATCGTCATCCCGATCCTGAACATCCTCGGGCGGTACGAGATCGTCGGCAGCAGCCGCATCCCGAAGACGGGTTCGTTCATCCTCGCGCCCAACCACGTCACCAATTTCGACCCGCTCGTCTCGGCCTACGTGCTGTGGCGCGCGGGCGGGTGCCGCGCTTCCTCGCGAAGGCGAGCCTGTTCAAAGTCCCGGTGCTGGGCGCTGCCCTGCGGGCGACCGGTCAGATCCCGGTGGAGCGCGCCGCGGGGCAACGATCGAGTGACCCGATTAGCACGGCATCCCGTTTCGTCGACGACGGCTTCGCGCTGATCATCTACCCGGAGGGCACGCTCACCCGCGACCCGGACGAGTGGCCGATGCGCGGGAAGTTCGGCGCCGTGCGGCTCGCGCTCGAGCACGACATCGAGATCATCCCGGTCGGAATCTGGGGCGCGCAGACGATCCTTCCGCGGTACTCGAAGCGGCTCAGCCTGTTCCCGCGCAAAGACGTTCGCGTGCTCATCGGCGAGCCGATCAGCCTCGCCGCGTGGAGGGACGCCCCGCGATCGACAGCGACCTACGCCGCAGCGACCGACACACGGTCATGCAGGCCATCACCGTGCTCGTGTCGAAGCTGCGGGATGAAGCGGCGCCCGAGGTCCGGTGGGACCCGGCCCAGCACAACCAGACGGAGTTCGGCCGCCTCGACTGAGCGCCACGGGACAGAGCCACAGGGCAGAATGGACCGGTGACCACTGCGACCGCGGGCGTCGAAGCCATCCCGAAGCGCAAGGTCGCGGTGCTCGGTGCCGGATCGTGGGGCACGACGTTCGCGAAGGTGCTCGCCGACGGCGGCTCCGACGTCGTGATCTGGGCGCGTCGCTCAGAGCTCGCGCGCGAGATCACCCAGTCCAAGCGCAACAGCGACTACCTGCCGGGCATCAACCTGCCGCGCGGCCTGTGGGCGACGTCGCGCCTGCCCGAGGTGCTCGACGGTGCTGAGCAGGTCTATCTCTCCGTGCCGAGCCAGTCTCTGCGCGAGAACCTGCTGATCGTGCGCGACCTCATTCCGAAGAACGCGATCGTCATCTCGCTCATGAAGGGCGTCGAGCGCGGCTCCGGTAAGCGGATGAGCGAGGTGATTCGAGAGGAGCTCCGGATCGGCCCCGACCGCATCGCGGTCGTCTCTGGCCCGAACCTCGCGCTCGAGATCGCGAAGGAGCAGCCGACCGCATCCGTCGTCTCCTCTGAGGTGCCTCGAAACGGCGACCATCGTCGCCATGACCGCGACCTGCCCCTACCTGCGATCGCTCGTCAACACGGACGTCATCGGCACCGAATTCGCCGGCGTGCTCAAGAACCTCATCGCCGTCGCCATCGGCATCGTCGACGGCGTCGGCTACGGCGAGAACACCAAGGCCTCGATCATCACCCGCGGTCTCGCCGAGATGACCGACTTCGCCGTCGGCCTACGGCGGTCGCGCCGAGACCCTCGCCGGGCTCGCGGGCCTCGGCGACCTCATCGCGACGTGCGAGTCGTCGCTGTCGCGCAACAACACCGCGGGTCGCCTGCTCGGTCAGGGCTACAGCTACTCCGAGGTGATCAACCAGATGAACCAGACCGCGGAGGGCCTGGCATCCGTCGCGCCCGTGCTCGAGCTCGCCCTCGCGAAGGGCGTCGAGATGCCGATCGTGAGCCAGGTCGCCGAGGTGCTGGCCGGTACGCTGGCTCCGCGGGACATCGCTCCGCACCTCACGACCGACGAGCTGCCGCAGGGAGAGTAGTGTCCGACAGCACGCAGCTCGAGACTGGCACCGCAGCGGCCCGCATCCGCGTCGCGATCCTCTTCGGTGGTCGCTCCTCCGAACACACCATCAGCTGCGCGACCGCGGGCGGCGTGCTCGGCGCGATCGACCGCGACAAGTACGACGTGCTGCCGATCGGCATCACGCGCGACGGCGCCCTCGACGCTCCAGCCCGACGACGCCGAACTCTTCCGTCTCAACCCCGACGCGATGCCCGAGGTGCGCGACAACGGCACGCGCGTGCTGCTGCCGGAGTCGACCGCGACCCGCGAGTTCCACGCGTGGGAGCTCGACGAGCAGGGCGAGCGCGTGCTGCGCTCGCTCGGCGACGTCGACGTGGTGTTCCCGATCCTGCACGGCCCGTTCGGCGAAGACGGCACCGTGCAGGGCATGCTCGAGCTGGTCGGCCTCCCGTACGTCGGCAACGGCGTGCTCGGCTCGGCGCTCGGCATGAACAAGCACTTCACGAAGTCGGTGCTCGAGGCTGCGGGCATCCCGGTCGCTCCATGGGTGACGATCGCTCCCGGGGAGTGGGCGCGCGACAACGACCTCTGGCGCCGCCGCGCCGAGGGTCTCGGCCTGCCGGCGTTCGTGAAGCCGGCGCGCGCGGGCTCGTCGGTCGGCGTCAGCAAGGTCAAGACTGGGACGAACTGGATGCCGCGCTCGAGCTCGCGTGGGCCGAGGACTCGACGGCCCTCGTCGAACAGGCCGTCGTCGGCCGCGAGGTCGAGTGTGCCGTGCTCTCCGGCCGCGACGGCGGACCGACCCGCGTGAGCGTCGCGGGCGAGATCGTCATGACCACGCGCGAGTTCTACGACTTCGATGCGAAATACCTGGATGACGCCGCCGCCCAACTCATCTGCCCGGCCGACCTCAAGCCCGGCGAGCTCGCGGCGATGCAGCGACTTGCTGCGCAGGCGTTCGAGGCGATCGGCGGCGCGGGCCTCGCGCGCGTTGACTGCTTCTTCACCGGCACTGAGTTCATCGTGAACGAGCTCAACACGATGCCGGGCTTCACCCCGATCTCGATGTTCCCGAAGTGCTGGGAGGCGAGCGGCATGTCGTACCCAGACCTCATCGACGAGCTCATCCAGCTCGGCCTCGAAACGGTGCGCTGAGCGATCTGATGGCCGACAGACCCACCTTCGACGCGCGCCGCGACTGGATCAACATCCTCTGGCTCGGGCCCCTCGGCATCCTGCTCGCCGCAGCGGTCGTGCTCGTCGCGATCACGGTGCGCAACACCCCGCTCGTGCAGGACTTCCTCGAGGCGTTCCCGGGCAGCACGGCCGTGCCGCAGGGCGCCCCAGTCGGCTTCCCGGCCTGGCTCTCGTGGAATCACGCGCTCAACGTGCTGTTCATGCTCATGATCATTCGCACGGGCATCCTGATCAGGGCAGGCAAGCGACCCGACGCGTTCGTGACGAGCAAGCGACCGCCCAAGGGTGGCGCACGGCCGCGGCGGCTGAGCATCACGGTGTGGCTGCACAACGCGTTCGACCTCGTGTGGGTGCTCAACGGTGTGGTCTACGTCGTGCTGCTGATCGTGAGCGGCCAGTGGCTGCGCATCGTGCCGACGTCGTGGGACGTGATCCCGAACGCGATCTCGGCAGCGCTGCAGTACGCGTCGCTGAACTGGCCGACCGAGAACGGCTGGGTGCACTACAACGCGCTGCAGCTGCTCGCCGTACTTCGTGACGGTGTTCATCGCGGCGCCGCTCGCGATCGCCACCGGGTTCCGCATGTCCACGCTGTGGCCGGGGGATCGGTGGGTCGGGGCGGAGCGCTTGAACCGGATCTTCCCGGTGGAGTGGGCGCGCGCCATCCACTTCCCGGTGATGCTCTACTTCCTGCTGTTCATCGTCGCGCACGTCACGCTCGTGTTCGCGACCGGGGCACTGCGCAACCTCAACCACATGTACGGCAACCGAGACGAGGAGTCGTGGTTCGGAGCTGTCGTGTTCAGCGGCAGCGTCGTCGTGATGATCGCGGTGTGGCTCGTGCTGCGTCCGCCGATCGTGCGCGCGATCGCGGGCATCACCCACAAGGTCGTGCGGTAGCTTCCGCCTTCGGAATTCCTACTCGAACACGTCCTCGGCGGCGATGCACTCGCCCTCCTTCGGGGTGATCGACACCGCGAAGGCGAGATCCCTCAGCGCGTCGGCGCCGGATGCGGCCTCGCCGTCGACGATCACCTCGACCGCCGGGTCGCGTCCGTAGGTCGTGAACACGTAGTTCGGGCGCGTCGTCGTCGTTGCGCAGCCAGTCGACGCCGTCGACGGTGAAGCACGGGTACTCCGCGGTCGGCGGCGGCACCGGCACGCCGCACCGGAGGATCACGGCGGTGGGTTCGCCCCAGGCCGAGGTGCCCTGCGCATCGGTCCTGCGCTGCTCGAGGCCGGCCACCGTCTCCGGCAGGCCGACGACCACCTGGGCGCACACGGCGTTGATCGCGTCGTCGGCGGGTTGGAGGGCGACGGTGGCGGAGCATCCAGTGAGCAGGGTGGCGAGCAGCAGCGTCGTGCCCAGAATGCTGACGGCGATGGCGGGGCGGGTCGTGGTGCGCATCGAGTTCAGGCTACCCGGGTCGCGCTGCGCGTGCTCTCGGTGGTCGGCCCGGTAGAGTCCGCAGCATGACCGCCACCCTGGGCGAAGCCGGCGAGTCGGCGGCCCTCGCACGCATCTTCCCCCGGTTGCCCGCGGCATCCGCGCAGCTGCTCGGTCCCGGCGACGACGCGGCGGTGCTCGCCAGCCCCCGACGGCCGGGTCGTGATCACGACGGACATGATGATCCACGGGCCCGACTTCCGGCTCGCCTGGTCGAGCGCGCACGACCTTGGGTGGAAGGCCGCGGCATCCAACCTCGCCGACGTCGCCGCGATGGGCGCGCGCCCGACGGCTCTCGTTGTTGCGCTCGCGGCGCCCGCGTCGACGACGCTCGAGTTCCTCGAGCAGCTCGCCGACGGACTGCGGGATGGATGCGTCGCCCTCGCCCCCGGCTGCGGCGTGATCGGCGGCGACCTTTCGGTGAGCCCGACCCTCACGATTGCGGTGACGGCGTTCGGAGACCTGGAGGGTAGGGAGCCCGTCCTCCGTTCCGGTGCCCGGGTTGGCGACATCGTTGCGGTCTCCGGTCCGCTCGGCCTCGCGGCCGAGGGCTTGCGGCTGCTGTTCGAACTGGGCGTCGATGCTGCTGGATCGCCGAATGCCGCGGCCGCAGCATCCCTCCGCGCTGCACACCCCGTGCCGATCGCCGCCCAACTCACCCCCACCCCACCGATCGCGGACGGCGTCGCCGCCGCGATCGCGGGCGCCTCCGCGATGCTCGACCTGAGCGACGGACTCGCGATCGACGCCCGCCGGCTCGCTGCCGCGAGCGCTGTCGCGCTCGACCTCGACGCAGCCGGGCCGGGCGGGCTCAGCAATGCCGAGCTCGACGGGGGAGAGGATCACTCGCTGCTCGCGACCTTCCCGCCCGCCGCCGCGGCCGATGGACTGCCCGGGGGCTTCCGCGCGATCGGCGTCGTGCGCGAGCCGCGCGCCGACGGGCATGGGCTGCTCGTGGGCGGTGTGCCGTACGAGCGCCGGAGCGGGTGGGATCCATACGCGGGGTGGGATGGCGGAGTGGGGTGAGGGCCCGTGACGTGCTGCTGCGACCACTCGTCGCGGATGACGCACTCGCGATTCGGCGAGCTCGGACCCTGCCGCGAATGCGCCGATTTCAGACGGATGCGGGTGCGCATCCCGCAGCATCCGTCCGATACCGCAGCATTCGCCGGCGCGGGATCCGCGGAGGGCTACTCCGAGCCGTTCGCGAACAGCCAATACACCGCCGTATCCCCGTACTCCTTCCGCCGCTCGAGTTCGAGCCCCGCGGGCCACACGGGTTCTGACGTGCGCGCCCCGCGCTCGAGCACGACGATCGCGTCGGGCGCGAGCAGCGGCACGAGCGCGGCGAGCGCCTGGTCGAGTTCCGGCATCCCGAGGTCGTACGGCGGGTCGATGAACACGAGGTCCCAGCCCCCGGCACCCGCCCGCGTCGCACCGCTCGTCAGGAACGCCTGCACCGCCTGGCTGCTCGTCTCGATCACCGGGCGCGCGTCTCGCGGCGCCGCTGCCAGCACCTTCGCGGTGTTCGCGCGGCACAGCTCCGCCGCCTGTTTGGCCTTCTCGACGAGCATCACCTCGGCGGCTCCCCGGGACCCCGCCTCGAGCCCGAGCGCGCCAGAGCCCGCGTAGAGGTCGAGCACGCGCGCGCCCTCGATCGCGTCGCGGGCGGACAGCGCGGAGAAGATCGCCTCGCGCACCCGGTCGCTCGTCGGCCGGGTGCCCAACGCGGGCACGGCCAGCCTGAGTGATCCGGCGAATCCGGCGATGATGCGAGTCATGGCGCTGCCAGCGTATCGGGCGCGCGCAGTACCCTTGGGGTCGTGACCACGACCCCGCCCACGCGCGCGAGCCGCAAGCGCAAGCACGTTCCCGCGGAGCGGGACTCGCACATCGTGAACAACGCGGTGTACGAGAACGGCAAGCGCATCGCGACCCCTGGGTCACTCGCGGAGACGTTCGAGACGCTCGAGAAGCATCCAAAGGCCATGGCCTGGATCGGGCTCTACCGCCCGTCGAGCGAGGAGCTCGACGTGCTCGCGGCGCAGTTCGGGCTGCACCACCTCTCGATCGAAGACGCGGTGCATGCCCACCAGCGGCCCAAGGTCGAGCGCTATGGCGAGACGCTCTTCATGGTGCTGCGCGCGGCGCGCTACCTCGACGAGGAGGAGCGGGTCGAGTTCGGTGAGCTGCACGTCTTCGCAGGCGACAACTTCATCATCACCGTGCGCCATGCCGAGACACCAGACCTCGCCGTCGTGCGGCAGCGCATGGAGGAGACCCCCGATGCGCTCAAGTTCGGCACCGAAGCGGTGCTGTACGCCATCCTCGATGCCGTCGTCGACGAGTACGAGCCTGTGGTCAAGGGCATGGCAAACGACATCGACGAGATCGAGACCCAGGTCTTCGACGGCGACCCAGCGGTGTCGCGGCGCATCTACGAACTCACCCGCGAGGTGATCGAGTTCGAGCGCGCGGTGTCTCCACTCATCGGGATCATCGACACCCTCTCGGCTGGGTTTCACGACGGCCACGTCGAGCCAGAGCTCGACCGGCACCTGCGCGACGTGGCAGATCACGTGGTGCAGGCCAAGGAGCACATTGAGGAGTTTCGGGTGCTGCTGCGCGACATCCTCGCCGTCAATGCCACCCTGGTCGGCGAGCGGCAGAACGAGGAGGCCGCGCGCCTCAGCCAAACCAACCTCCGCCAGGCCGAGGAGACGCGCAAGATCTCGGGCTGGGCGGCGATCCTGTTCGCTCCATCGCTCATCGGGTCGATCTACGGCATGAACTTCGACTACATGCCCGAGCTGCGTTGGACGTTCGGCTACCCGATGGCGGTTGGCGCAATGGCGCTCTCGAGTGTCGTGCTCTACATCGTGTTCAAGCGCCGAGGGTGGTTGTGAGCCCGCTCGACACGAAGCTCAGCGCCGTGCTCGGCGGCCGCACGGCATCGTCGTTCCAGAAGAACCTCGGGCTCGCCACCGTCGGCGACCTGCTCGCGCACTATCCGCGTCGCTACGCTCGTCGCGGTGAGCTGACCGCGCTCTCCGAGATTCCCATCGATGAGAACGTCACGATCGTCGCCGAGGTCGTGACCGCCACGGAGCGTCCGATGCGACAGCGTCGAGGCTCGATCCTCGAAGTGCGCATCACCGACGGCAAGGGCTTCCTGACCCTCACGTTCTTCAACCAGGCGTGGCGCAAGAACGAACTGCGCCCCGGCGTGCGCGGCATCTTCGCGGGCAAGGTCGGCGACTACAAGGGTTCGCTGCAGCTCGCGCACCCCGACTACGAGCTGTTCGACGCCGACGATCCGGCCGTCAGCGGGCTGGATGCCGCGGCCGCCAAGGCCTGGGCAGAGCTCCCGATCCCGATCTACCCCGCAACCGCCTCCGTCGCGAGCTGGCAGATCCAGAAGGCGATGGCGATCGTCTTGGACACGCTTCCGCCGCTGGATGACCCGGTGCCCGACTCCGTGCGCACGCAACGCGACCTCGTGCCCTACGCGAGGGCGATCGAGCTCATCCACCGCCCGTCGAAGGACTCCGAGTGGGGCGCGGCGCGCAAGGCTCTCCGCTTCCAGGAGGCGTTCGTGCTGCAGGCCGCGCTGCTGCAGCAGCGTGCTCGACTTCGAGCGACCGCGGCGACCGCGCGCGAGCCCGGCGCGATCCTCGAGGGATTCGACGCCGTGCTGCCGTTCGAGCTCACGGGCGACCAGCGCATCGTCGGCGCCGAGATCGCGAGCGACATCGCGGCCGCCGTGCCGATGAACCGACTCGTGCAGGGCGAGGTCGGCTCCGGCAAGACGCTCGTCGCGCTGCGCGCGATGCTCGCGGTCGCGCAGTCGGGCGGGCAGTCCGCGCTGCTCGCGCCCACCGAGGTGCTCGCGCACCAGCACCTGCGCTCCATCGTGCGCACGCTCGGTCCCGATCTCGCGGCGAAGTTGCGGCCGACGCTGCTCACCGGAGGGTTGCCGGTCGCGGAGAAGCGCAAGGCGACGCTCGCCGCGGTGTCGGGGTCGGCATCCATCGTGATCGGCACGCACGCGCTGCTCAGCGACAACGTCGAGTTCTTCGACCTCGGACTCGTCGTGGTCGACGAGCAGCACCGTTTCGGCGTCGACCAGCGCGAGGCGCTGCGGCTCAAGGGTGCCAGGCCGCCGCACGTGCTCGTGCTCACGGCGACGCCGATCCCGCGCACGGTCGCGATGACGGTGTTCGGCGATCTCGACATCTCGTCGATCGCGGAGCTGCCGGCGGGGCGGCAGGGCATCGCATCCCACGTCGTGCCGCTCGCCGAGAAGCCGGGCTGGGTGTCGCGCGTGTGGGAGCGTCTCGCCGAGGAGCTCGCGCAGGGCCGTCAGGCGTTCGTGGTGTGCCCCGCGATCTCGAGCGCCGTGCTGGAGTCGAGCGTCGACCCCGGAGGACCCGTCGGACTCGAGGCTGCCGACGCCGCCCTGACGACCGCGAACGTCACCGACACGCTCGCGTCGATGCTCGCGAACCCGCTGTTCGAGGGCAAGCGCATCGAGGCGCTGCACGGCCGGCTGCCGAGCGACGAGAAGGACCGCATCATGCGCGCCTTCGCCGCGGGCGAGCTCGACGTGCTCGTCGCGACGACCGTCATCGAGGTCGGCGTCGACGTGCCCAACGCGTCCACCATGGTCATCCTCGACGCTGACCGGTTCGGGGTGTCGCAATTGCACCAGCTGCGCGGGCGGGTCGGGCGGGGCGGCATCCCGGGCCTGTGCCTGTTCGTCACGGCCGCCGAGGACGGCACGCTCGCGCGCCAGAGAGTGGATGCCGTGGCATCCACGCTCGACGGATTCGAACTCGCCCAGGTGGACCTCGAGCTGCGGCAGGAGGGTGACGTGCTCGGCGGCATCCAGTCCGGCGGGCGGTCGAGCCTCAAGCTGCTGCGCGTCGTCAAGGACGGCGAGCTCATCGCCGAGGCGCGCGAGCTCGCCGCGGGGGTGCTCGACGCGGACCCGGCGCTCGCGCAGCATCCAGCGCCTCGCCGACGCGATCGAACCGCAGGCTGGATGCCACGTCCGAGGCCTACCTGGCGAAGAACTGAGCATCGGCGTCCATGACGTCGCTGTAACGGCCCGGTAACGTGCGCCCGATAGGGTGAACGCATGAGCAGGATCGCCGTCGTTCCTGGGTCGTTCGACCCGATCACCCTCGGCCACCTCGACGTGATCGGGCGGGCAGCGGGCATCTTCGACGAGCTGCACGTGCTCGTCGTGCACAATCCGGGCAAGACCGCGCTGCTGCCGATCGCGCAGCGCGTGACGCTCATCGAGCAGGCGGTGCGCGAGGCGAACCTGCCGAGCAACATCATCGTCACGAGCTGGAGCGTCGGCCTGCTCGTCGACTACTGCACCGAGGTCGGCGCATCGGTGCTCGTCAAGGGCATCCGCTCGCAGATCGACGTCGCCTACGAGACGCCGATGGCGATCGTGAACCGCGACCTCGCGGGCGTCGAGACGGTGTTCCTGCTGCCGAACCCCGCGCACGCGCACGTGTCGAGTTCGCTCGTGCGGCAGGTCGCGTCCCTCGGCGGGGATGTCTCGCCCTACGTTCCCGCGGCGGTCGCGAACTACCTGCGCACGCCGCGTTCGGAGTAGTCCGCGTAGCCTGATCCCGTGATCACTCGACGCGAGGTGGCGCTTCGCCTCGACATCCCGTTGGAGATGGCCCGGCGCCACGGGCTGCCGGCACGTATGTCCGAAGCCGAGTTCGCCGCGCTCGACGCCGACCCGCCCGCGTGGTTGCGGCAGTCGCGAGAGAACCGCACCGGCAAGCGTCCGGTGTGGGTCGAGTTGCACTGCGACGTGTGCGGCTTCGCCGAGGTGGCTCGCCCGAAGAAGTGGTGGCCCGACTACGCGTACCTGAGCTGCGACCACCACGGTGCCGATGAATTGCCCGACCCGGCGCCGGGCCTGAGCCGCACCGAGGTCGACGGCATCGGCAGCCGTTTCATCGCGATCGTCGACGCCCGCCCGTAGCATCGCGGCCCGCCGAGCGAGGGAGAATGAGTCCATGCCCCTGAACAGCACCGCACTCAAGCTCGGATACAAGGCCTCCGCCGAGCAGTTCGACCCGCGCGAGCTCGTCGAGATCGCGGTCGCGGCCGAGGCCCACGGCATGGAGTCGGTCGCGGTGAGCGACCACTTCCAGCCGTGGCGGCACGAGGGTGGGCATGCCCCGTTCTCGCTCAGCTGGATGGCGGCGGTGGGGGAGCGCACGTCATCCATCGTCATCGGCACGTCCGTGATGACCCCGACGTTCCGCTACAACCCGGCCGTGCTCGCCCAGGCGTTCGCGACGATGGGCGTGCTCTACCCCGGGCGCATCTTCCTCGGCGTCGGCTCCGGCGAGGCGCTCAACGAGATCGCGACGGGATGGGCCGGCGCCGGCAAGCAGGACGACTGGCCGGAGTTCAAGGAGCGGTTCGCCCGCCTCCGCGAATCCGTCGAGCTCATGCGCGAGCTCTGGACGAGCGACCGCGTCAACTACCGCGGCGAGTACTACGAGACCAACGACGCGTCGATCTACGACCGGCCGGAGCATCCCATCCCCGTCTACATCGCCGCGGGCGGGCCGATGGTCGCGCGCTACGCCGGTCGCGCGGGTGACGGCTTCATCTGCACGTCGGGCAAGGGGATGTCGCTCTACACCGACGAACTCATCCCCGCCGTGAAGGAGGGCGCCGAGAAGGCCGAGCGCTCCTACGACGACATCGACCGCATGATCGAGATCAAGCTCTCCTACGACACGGATGCCGACCTCGCCCTCGAGAACACCCGCTTCTGGGCGCCGCTCGCGCTCAGCAAGGAGCAGAAGCACGACATCACCGACCCGATCGAGATGGAACGAGCCGCGGATGCCCTGCCGATCGAGCAGATCGCCTCGCGCTGGATCGTCGGCTCCGATCCCGACGCCGTCGTGGCGGATGTCGCGCAGTACGTGAACGCGGGCTTCACCAACCTCGTCTTCCACGCGCCCGGCGCCGACCAGCGCCGCTTCCTCGAGCTCTTCGAGAAGGACCTCGCGCCGAGGCTGCGCGCGCTCTAACCCGCCCCCGCACTCGTCTGCGCGCGCCCAACCCTACGACGCGCATCACGATCAGCAGGTCGCCGAATGCGGCGAAAATCGGCCAAAAACTTCTCGGGAACCCCGTTTTCTGCACATTGGGCGAGGTCAGCGGTGGGCGGCAGGCCACAAGGTCCCGCAGACGCCGAAACGGCGCCCACGGTCCTCATCTTGCGGAGGTCGAGACCATGTGCGCCGTTTCGGTTGGTCAGTGACGCGCCGGCGGACCGTGCGCGGCATTCGCCGCTCCCGGAGCGTGTGCGGCACTCGCCGCTGCGCCGGCCGGCCCCTGGTGACCGCCGCCGAGGCGGACCTCGGCGACGGCCCCGGTGGGTGCGTCGGTGACGTTCATGCTGCGCGCGTTCATCGGAACAGGAGCAGCAGTCGGGCGTTCCGCTCATCCTCGCGGAGGCGGCGCTCGCCAGCGATGGCCTGCTCGACGCGGTTGGCGCGACGCTCGCGCGACTCGAGAGTCTGCGGGCGACGACCCCACGTGATGAGCGCGAGGCCCACGTGGAGCGCCAGTCGGTCGAAGAAGCTCACCCGGCGAACCGGGCGTGACTCGTCTGACTGGAGGAGCTGGTCGTACTGGTTGAGTTGGTTGCTGTGACTCGAGCGAGTCTGCAGTTGCGTGTTCACGGTGATGATTCCTTCTGGGGTTGCTGGACACCGTTCGGGGTTGCCGAAGGGAGCCCTGGCGAAGCCGCGGAGACCGGTTGGACTCGCGGCGGGGGAGTCGGGCCAGCGGGTTGCCGGCCGTCGCGGTGCTCTGTGAGAGCAGCAGAGGGCGGTTCGATCCGTGGATGCGCGGGGTGCCTCACGAGGCAGGATCCGTGCTGGATCGGAGGGCTTCGTCAGCGCCACCACCGTCTGACCGGTGGGCGCTGGCTCCTAGGAAGGAGTAGCCGCTATGCGATCAGGCCGATGACGACGCCGACGAAGCCGGCTCGTGCGGATGCGATTCCTGTCGGAATCATTCCGGTGTTCTTGGTGATCATTGGTCGGCTCCTTTCGTCGGCTCGAGGTCTTTCGCGGAACTGAAGTCCGCTTGGGAGACCAAACCTAGCTGGGAAAACGCCGTGACTGCAAACTCGGCGCGGGGATCGTTACCAGCTGTTTACCTCACGGCGTTCGGCGGGCTCTCAGCGCGGGAGAATGGACCCGTGCCCGCGGCATCCACCCCCCACATCGGCTACGCCGCGATGCTCGAGCGCTTCCCGCCGGCCGAGGCCGTCGAGCTCACGAAGCACGCCGAGGCGGCCGGGTTCACCGGCGTGATGGCGACGGACCACTTCCAGCCGTGGACGCCGCAGCAGGGGCAGGCGTCGTCGGTGTGGCCCGTGCTCGGCGCGATCGGGCAGGTGACGACCGGCGATCTCGGCACGGGGGTGACGACGCCGACGTTCCGGGTGCACCCCGCCGTCACCGCGCAGGCGAGTGCGACGCTCGCGGCGCTGTACCCGGGCCGGCACTGGCTCGGCGTCGGCAGCGGCGAGGCGCTGAGCGAGCATGTCGTCGGGCAGTACTGGCCGGAGGCGGCCGAGCGCATCAACCGCATGTTCGAGGCGGTCGAGATCATCCGGAAGCTGTTCGCGTCGGGGCTCGCCGGTCGCGACGTGCGGCACGAGGGCCAGTTCTTCAAGCTCGAGACCACGCGACTCTGGACGATGCCCGAGCGAGCGCCCGAGGTGCTCGTCGCGACCGCGGGTCCGGTCACGGCGCGACGGGCCGGTCGGGTCGCGGACGGCATCATCACCGAGAACGCTCCGCTCGACAAGGTCGGGATGCTGCTGCAGCGCTTCCACGACGGTGCGCGCGAGGCGGGGCGCGACGCGGCATCCATGTCCCGCGTGCTGCGCCTGCACCTGAGCTGGGCCGAGACGGACGAGCTCGCCGCGGCCCAGGCGCTCGCCGAGTGGCCGAACGGCGGCATGCGGTTCCCGAAGGGCGACATCCGCTCGCCGTTCGAGTTCGAGCAGCTCGCGAAGCTCGTGCGCCGGGAGGACTTCGAGGGCAGGATGCTCATCAGCGCCGACCCCGACGTGCACCGGGCGCACATCCAGCAGTACCTCGACCTGGGCTTCGATCGCATCTACCTGCACAACGCGGGTCGCAACCAGCGCGAGTGGCTCGATGTGTTCGGGCGCGACGTGTTGCCGAAGCTGCGCCGCTAGGTCTCGGCGGCCGACTACGCCTCAGCGGCCGTGAGCTCGACCGCGTCGAGCCACTCCCGCCAGAACGCCTTCCAGTGCTCGCCGGACTCGAGCGTGTCGAGCTTCTCGTGCGTCACGGTGAGGCGGATGCGGTCTCCGGGCGCCGGGTCGGCGGTGAACATCACGACGCCGATCGAGTCTCCGTCGCGCGCGAAGCTGAAGCGCAGCGACTTCGATGAGGGCTTTGAGCGGAGCGCGAGATCGAACCCGGGCACGAGGTCGGCGCGGCTCGCGTCATCCAGCAGCAGCGACCTGAGGTCGTCGAGCGGCAGGTCGAGGATGCGCGACCGACTGACGCTGAACGTGCCGTCTGCCATCTGGCCGGGCAGTCGGAGGCCGACGATGCGCTCGTAGCCGACGGTCACGTTCTGCGCCCACCAGCCGGGGATGCCGTGCTTCTCGCGCACCCACGTCGCGATCGCGGTGTGCCCCGCTTCTCGACCCGGGCCGGCGTCGATCGCGTCGACCCAGTCATCCCACACCTTGCCGGTGGCGGCGAGGATCGAGGGGTCGGGCGACTCTGGCTGCGAAACCCAGACCCGCCGCTGGGCTGGATCTGAGGGGGCGACTTGGGTGATCAGGGCGCGGCGGGCGGCGCCGTAGCGTTCGCCCGTCTTCGTCATCCGCTCGCGGATGCGGCGCTTGAAGGTCTCCTGCTTGGTCATCGGAACTCCCGTGCTCGTCGGCGTTCGCATCGTCGACTCGCGCCCGGCGATCCGTGCCTGAACACGATCGATCGGATGTTCGCGTCGAGCACTCGAGGTCCCCTCTGCCTCCTGCCGCGAAACACGGCTCCCGGTTGCGCGAGCACCGGTGTGGAGGTCTGGCGGAACGCGCCGCCATCGACTGCGAACGTACTCGCGCGCGCTGGAAGTCGCAAGCGAATCCCTAGACTTGGGCCGTGAATCTCACCGTGCTGGGCGTCGCGGGCATCCCCGAGATCGTGGCCGGTGACGACCTCGCGGTGATCATCGGCGATGCGGTCGCAAGCCGGCGGCCGGGCGTGCACGACGGCGACATCCTCTCGGTCACGTCGAAGGTCGTCAGCAAGGCCGAGGGTCGGCAAGTGGTCGCCCAGGATCGCGAGGCCGCGATCACCGAGGAGACCGTGCGGGTGGTCGCGACGCGCGCGCATCCCGGCGGCGTGACGCGCATCGTCGAGAACAAGCTCGGCATGGTGCTTGCGGCGGCCGGCGTCGACTCGAGCAATGCCCCCGACGGCGTCGTGCTGCTGCTGCCGGAAGACCCCGACGCGTCGGCGCGAGCCCTCTGCGCGGCGCTGCGCACCCGGTTCGGCGTTCGACTGGGCATCATCATCACCGACACACTTGGTCGCCCGTGGCGGCAGGGGCAGACGGATGTCGCGATCGGCGCCGCGGGAGTGCGCGTGCTCGACGACCTCCGTGGCACTCCCGACGCCAACGGACGCACCATGGATGTCACGATGGCCGCGGTCGCGGACGAGATCGCGTCCACCGCCGACCTCGTCAAAGGCAAGACGAGCCGCGTTCCCGTCGCGATCGTGCGAGGGCTCGCGCACCTCGTCGGCGAGCTGGATGAGCCGGGGGCGGCGGCGCTCGTGCGTCCGGCATCCGAGGACATGTTCCGGCTCGGCACGAAGGAGGCGTGGGACGAGGGGTACCAGGCCGGTCTGCACGCTCGCGCACCATCCGAGTAGTCGAACAACACTGGCGAGTTCCACTCAGATCTCATTACGATGCACCAGTGACGATCCTGATCTCCGTCCTCACCCTGTTCGTGATGATCGCGGCACTCATCACGGTCATCACCGCCGACGAGGGCAACGTGCCGTACCTGCCGAAGCTCGTCTGGATCCTGCTGATCGTCTTTCTGCCCCTGGTCGGGTCGATCATCTGGTTCGCGATCGGTTCATGAACCGGAGCGGCGGCAGCGCCGAGCCGGTGAGCTTCGGCGATCCGCGCCGCCACGAGGCGGTGCGCGAGTCTGTGGTTCCGTTGACTCCGGAGGACGAGGAAGCGGCCATCGAAGCCGAGATCCTCTTCCACGAGAAGCAGGCGGAGATCCGTCGTCTCGAAGCCGAGGTAGCGCGAAAGCGCGAAGGTCAGGGGTAACCATCAGGGAAAACCTGAGAGACTCGCATCCGTGGACGGTACGCAGATGAACCTCGAATCCCCCGATGTAGCCGGCTCGGACTTGCTGACGATCGACGCGTTCGGCAACAAGGTGCGCACGATCCTGTCCACGATCGAAACCGTCATCGACGGCAAGCGCGAAGCCGTCGAACTCGCCCTGACCGTGCTGCTGGCCGAGGGCCACCTGCTCATCGAAGACGTGCCCGGCGTCGGCAAGACGATGCTGGCCCGCTCACTCGCGCGCAGCGTCGACGCGTCGGTGTCGCGCATCCAGTTCACCCCCGATCTGCTGCCGAGCGACATCACAGGTGTCTCGGTCTTCAACCAGGGCACGCGCGAATTCGAGTTCAAGCCGGGGCCGATCTTCGCGAACATCGTGATCGGCGACGAGATCAACCGCGCGAGCCCGAAGACCCAGTCCGCCCTGCTCGAGAGCATGGAGGAGGGCCAGGTCACCGTCGACGGCCAGAGCTATCAGCTCGCGTCGCCGTTCATCGTGGTCGCGACGCAGAACCCGATCGAGATGGAGGGCACCTACCCGCTGCCCGAAGCCCAGCGCGATCGCTTCATGGCACGGCTTTCGATGGGCTACCCCGACGCCGAAGCCGAGCTGAAGATGCTGCGCACCCGTGAGACGTCAAGTCCATTGGATGCCGTGCAGCCCGTCGTGAACGCCACCGAGCTGCAGGCGATGATCGCCACCGTGCGTTCGGTGTTCGTCAGCCGCGCCGTCGAGCAGTACGTGGTGTCGATCGCGCAGGCCACCCGTGAGGACCGCGACCTGCGGCTCGGCGCGAGCCCGCGCGCGACCCTCCAGCTCGTGCGGGCGGCGAAGGCCCGCGCGGCGCTCGACTCCCGCGACTTCGTGCTGCCCGACGACATCGACCAGCTCGCGATCCCCGTGCTCGGCCACCGGCTCATCGCTGCGCGCCGAGCCGGCGCCTCGGGCTCGGTGCTCTCCGGCGGCTCGGTGTCCGACATCATCACGCGCATCGTCGCCCAGACTCCCGTGCCGCTCGGCGCGGGCGGATCGCGCTGACCGGCAGGTGAGCGGCGGCATGGCGCGGCGACGTCCGGTCGGCCGGCTGCGCACCGCGCTGCGCTCGACGCGGTTCACGGGGCGCGGGTGGGGCATCCTCGCGGCCGCGGTGGTCTGCGTGCTCGTCGCCTACGGCTCCGGCATCCAGCAGTTGCTCTACGTCGGCGCGTTCCTGCTCGTGCTCGTCATCGCGGCGTTCGTGGTCGTGGGCGTTCGGCGACCGCGCATCGAGGTCACTCGCACGTTCTCGCCGCACGTGATCGAGGCGGGGTCGCCGACCGTGGTGACGCTGCTCGTGCGCAACCTGACCGCATCCCGTTCGTCGACCGGTCGCTGGATGGATGCACTGCCCTGGCGCCCCGGCACGACTCCCGAGGCGGACTTCCCACGCCTGGCCGCGCGTGGCCCGCGATTCGCGACCCGGGGCAACACGAAGGAACTCGAGTACGACCTCACGCCGCCTCAGCGCGGCTGGTACCAGATCGGGCCGATGTCGCTCACGATCGGCGACGCGTTCGGCATCGCGCGCAGCCACGCCGACCTCGGTGGCACGACGCCGCTCGTCGTGACCCCGGAGGTGGTGCCGCTCGCCGAGACCGGGCTCTCGGTGCCGGCCGGTGACGGCGAGGCCCGGATGGTGCAGCGCCGCGCGACCGGCGACGCCGACGACTCGATGACGCGCGAGTACCGCCGCGGCGACGCCCTGCGACGGGTGCACTGGCGTGCGACCGCTCGCCGCGGTGACCTCATGGTGCGCCAGGAGGAGCAGCGCAGCCTGCCGCAGGCGCGCGTGATCGTCGACACGCTGCGCCACGGCTATCACGACGTGGACACCGATGCCTTCAGCGAGACCGACGAAAGTGCGTCGTTCGAGTGGGTGGTTCGGATGCTCGCCTCGGTGACCGTGCACCTGCGCCGTGGCGGCTTCCAGGTCGCGATCGAGGAGAGTGGCGAACGGCAGCTCGGCGAGCTCGCTCGCGACCGCCGGCGCACGTGGGGTGACGAGGAGTTCCTCGTGACCCTGTCGCGCTTCCACCTCGTCGACGAGCGTTCAGCACGCTTCGACACCGTGAAGGATGCCGCGAACCGCGGCCCCATCGTCGCGCTCATCGGCACCCCCGACGAAGACGTGGTCGACACGCTCGTCGAGCGTCGCAAGTACGGGGATGTCGCGGTCGCCTTCATGGTGCGCGGCCTGTCGCCCCTCGACGAGCTCGACCGCTCGTTCGGAGTGCCGACCTCGACGCCGTTCATCGCCGAGCGGCTCGCGAACGCGGGCTGGATCGTCGTTCCCGTGCACGCCCAGGATGACCCGGCGGCGGCGTGGGAGGCCGTCGCGGTCGAGACGGGACGAGCCCGTGTCTAACGCGAGAACCACCCCGCGCACCCCGGTCGCCGACTGGGCGATGTCCGGCCTGCTGCTGCTCGGCATCGGGGTGTGCCTCGCCGGCCTCAACGCCCTGCTCGAAGATGTGGAGCTGGTGGTTCCGGGCGATGTCGGTGGGCACGATCGTGCTGCTCGCGGCGGCGAGCGCTCGGTCGCTCACGCGGCATCCACTGTGGGGCACGCTCGTCGGCGCGCTCATGGCCGTGGCGACGATCACCGCGATGTTCGTGCCCGACACCGCGATCCTGTGGTTCATCCCGACCGGTGACACGTTCCCGGCGCTCCGCGTGCTCGAACAGCAGGGCATGCTGTCGATCGCCGAACAGGAAGTGCCCGCGTCCGCGACCCCCGGGATCTCCTACCTTCTCTGCGTCGGCGTCGCCGCGATCGCGGTCGGTATGGATTTCGCGGCCAACGGAGTGCGGCGGCCGGCGCTCGCGGGCATCCCGATGGTGATCCTGCTGCTGGTGCCGTCGCTCGTGCGCTCGTACTTCAACGACGCGTGGATCTTCGTGCTCGCGGCGGTCGTGTACATCGCGATCCTGCTCGTGCGCCGACCAGCGGCGACTCGGGGTGCGGGGTGCGCTCGGCCTCGGTGCGACGGCGATCGTCGTGTCACTGTTCACTCCGCTGACGCTTGCCTCGTCATCCACGGTGCTCACGGGCGGCAGCCCCGGGGTCTCAGCGGGCGTCAACCCGATCATCACCCTCGGCGACGACCTGCGCCGCGGCGAACCCCAGCACGCGATCACGTACACGACGACCGCAACCCAGGGGCAGTACCTGCGACTCGCAGTGCTCGACGACTTCAGCGGGCGCAAGTGGGAGTCCCACGAACACCGACGTGATCCCCGGCAACGACATCGAAGAGATCGCGCCACCGCCCGGTCTCACCGAGGGCGTTCCGTTCGAGCGAAGTCACCACGCTGATCGCGGTCGACGACGTGCTCAGTCGGTGGCTGCCCGCGCCGTATGCACCGTCGAGCGTGCGCGGTCTCGATGGCGCGTGGTCGTGGGAGCCGTCCGGGCTCGCGATCCGCACCGAACGCTCGAACGCGCGCGGCCAGGACTACGAGGTCGACAGCATCCTCGTGCAGCCGTCGGTCGAGCAGCTCGTTGCGGCGGGCACGATCGTCGAGCCGGGATTCGAGCCCCTGGTCGAGGTGCCGGCCGACCTGCCAGCGGTCGTCGCCGACACCGCGCGCGAGGTCGTCGGCGACGCCGCACGAACTACGAGCGAGCGATCGCGCTGCAGGAGTACTTCACCGGCGGTGAATTCGTCTACTCAGAGCAAGCGCCGGTCGACGACGGCTACGACGGCTCGGGTGCGAGCGTGCTCGGGCAGTTCCTCGAGGAGAAGAGCGGATACTGCGTGCACTTCTCCTCGGCGATGGCGGCGATGGCTCGCACGCTCGGCATCCCGGCGCGCGTCGCGGTCGGGTTCACGCCCGGCGAGCCGTCGCAGGTCGAGGGCTCGCCCCTGCTGCAGTGGGACGTGACCACGTACGACTTCCACGCGTGGCCGGAGCTGTACTTCGCGGACATCGGCTGGGTGCGGTTCGAGCCGACGCCCGGTCGCGGCATCCCGCCCTCGTTCGCAGCCGCTCGCCGAGGATGACCCGGCCACCCCCGACGTCGACGAGTCCGTGCCCGAGCCGCCAGACGACGCCGAACCGCTGCCCACCCAGTCGGCACCGCCCGTGCTGCCCGAGGAGCTCGACGACGGCGCCGCGGCGGATGACCCGGCCGCCGCAGCCGCGAACCCTGCCCTGTGGATCGGACCGCTCGCGGGCTTCGTGCTCGTTGGCCGTGCTGCTGCTGCCCGCGATCCTGCGCGCCGCGAGGCGAACGCGCGACTGGCCGCCGTGGATGACGGCTCGGCCGCCGACGGCTGGGCCGAACTGCGCGACACGGCCGCCGATCTCGGCTGGCGCACCGCGCGACACCCTCACTCCGCGCCAGCTCGGCGACGACCTCGGCGACCTGCTCGACAGCAACGGCGCGCGGCTCATCGCGAGCCTGCGCCTCGGTGTCGAACGCGAGTCGTTCGGCGGTCGCGAGGGCGGACTGACCTCCGACGACGTGACGGAGGCGCTGCGGCTGCTGCGCCGCGAGGCCGGACTCGGGCGTCGGCTCGCGGCGAGGTTCGCGCCGATCTCGCTCGTGGAGCAGTGGTTCCCCGCGGCGACGGAGCGGCTCAGTCCGGCGGGGCGGGCGTCGTAGGCAGGCTCAGCGCGATGATCGGCCGCCCGGTGACGGGATGCTCGCACCCACGTCGCATCCACGCCGTAGACCTCGCGGATGAGCGCGGGCGTCAGCGTCTGCGCGGTCGGTCCGGCGGCGACGACCCGACCGTCGCGCAGCACGATCACGCGGTCGCACCACGTGGCCGCGAGGCCGAGGTCGTGCATGGCGGCGACGACGGTCAGGCCGCCCTCGGCGAGCGAGCGCACGAGCGACAGCGTGCCGAGCTGGGCGGCGACGTCGAGGTGGTTGGTCGGCTCGTCGAGCAGCAGCAGCTCGGGCTGCTGGGCGAGTGCCCGCGCGAGCATCACGCGCTGGCGCTCGCCGCCGCTCAGCGTGCCGAATTCCCGACGGGCGAACTGGATGACGCCGGCCGTCTCCATCGCCGCCGCAACGAGCCCCGCGGAGTCCCTGCCGTCCTGCCACAGTCCCTGGTGGGGGATGCGCCCGAGCGCCACGACGGACGCAACGTCGAGCGCGACGTGCGCCTCGGCCTCCTGCTCGACGAACGCGAGGGTGCGCGCCCGGTCGCGGCGCGGCATCCCGAGCAGGTCGTCGTCGCCGAAGCGCACCGAGCCGGCGTCGGCGCGCTGCACGGCCGCGATCGCGCGCAGCAGCGTGGACTTGCCGGCGCCGTTCGGCCCGACGAGCGCCGTGAACGAGCCGCGCGGCACCTCGCACGAGACGCCGTCGACGATGAGCGTGCCGCCGGCGGTGACCGAGATCCGCTCGGCCTCCAGCCCGCCCTGACCGTCAGCTGCGCCGGTCATGCCGCGCTCCGCTTGCGGGCGAGGATCACGGCGAACACCGGCGCGCCGAGGATCGCGGTGACGATGCCGACGGGCAGCTCGCGCGGGTCGAACAGGGTGCGGGCGAGCGTGTCGGCCCAGACGAGCACGATCGCCGCCCACGAGCGCGGTGAGCGGCAGCAGCGCGCGATGTCCCGGGCCGACGATGAGCCGCACGGCGTGCGGCAGCACGAGCCCGATGAAGCCGATCGACCCGCTCACCGACACCATCGCCCCGGTGAGCAGCGCCGAGGCGCGCGAGCAGCCCCCAGCGCGTCGCCGGCACGTTGACCCCGAGCGAGGCCGCCGCGGTGTCGCCGAACGCGAACGCGTCGAGCACGCGGCCGGTGAGCAGGATCGGGATGCCCGCGACCACGAGCGCGATCACGCTGATCGCGACGGCCGGCCAGCGCGCGCCGGCGAGGGAGCCGAGCAGCCACCCGAGGATCTCGCGGTACGAGTCGCCCGTGACGGTCCAGAAGATCACGAGGCTCGTGATCGCGCTCGCGAGCGCCGAGACCGCGAGCCCGGCGAGCACCGTGCGGGTCGGCGTGATCGTGCCGAGCGCGCTCGCGAGCAGCAGCGTCGCGGCCAGCGCGGCCACGCGCTCCGACGAACGCCGCGAGCGGCAGCACGACCGCGACGCCGAGCAGCAGCACCGCGACCGCGCCGAGCGACGCGCCGGACGAGAGCCCGAGCAGGTAGGGGTCGGCGAGCGGATTGCGCGTGATCGCCTGCATCACCGCGCCGCAGATCGCGAGCCCCGCGCCGACCGCGGCCGCCGTGATCACGCGCGGCAGCCGCAGCTCCCACACGATGCCGTCGCGCAGCACGGTCAGCGGACTGTCGCCGAGGCCGAGGTGGCTGCCGATCGACGCCCAGACCTCGCCGAACGTGATGTCGGCCGGCCCGATCGTCACCGCGACGACGAGCGACAGCACGAGCGCGACCGCGAGTGCGATGCCCCAGAGCCACGCGAGCCGTGCTCCGGTGGCGCTCGGCTCATGGGCCGGCGTGGCGAGTCGAGCTGGTAGGCGAGCTCGGATGCGGCCTCGACGCTGCGGACGCCCGCCTCGCTCGCCGCGAACGGCAGGATGAGGTACTTGCCCTCCTTCACCGCCGTGAGGTTCGCGGTGGCCGGGTTGCCCTCGAGCACCTCGATCTTGTGCTCCGCGGTGTTCCATGCGGCAGTCGATGAGGATGATGAAGTCGGGGTCGGCATCGACGACGGCCTCCCAGCTGAACGGGGCCCACGTCGCATCCACGTCCTCGGCGATGTTGACGAGGCTCACGCTGTCCATGATCAGCTGCGGTGCGCCGATGCCGGCGCCCACGTACGGGGTGTCGGAGCCGGACGACCACCACAGCGCGGTGCGGTCCTGGCCGGCCTTGAAGGCGAGGTTGTCGAGGGTCTCGCGCTGCTGCGTCGATGAGCTTCGGCGGCATCCACGCCGAAGATCGCGGCGATCTCCTCGATGTCGTCGAAGATGTTCTCGAACGTGAGCTTCGCGGGCTGGCCTTCGCTCTGGCACGCGGACGGCGAGACGTAGGTGTTGACGCCGAGCTTCTCGAGGTCGGCGCGCGTGCCGGCGCCGTCGGCGGAGAAGTTCGACTCCCAGCCCGCGTAGACGAGGTCGGGCTCGGCCTCGAGCACGACCTCCTCGCTCGGCACCTTCTCGGCGAGCACCGGCAGGTCTTCGGCCTCGTTCTCCCACTTGTCGGGCACCGGGCCGTCCTGGAACGCGGTGCCGACGATCCGGTCGCCGAGGCCGAGCGCGAGCAGCATCTCGGTCGTCGTCGACTTGATCGTGACGACGCGCTCCGGCGCCTCGTCGAAGGTGACCTCGACGCCGCAGTTGTCGACCGTGACCGACTCGTACGGCTCGGTCGCGTCGGCTTCGCGCTCGGCGTGCTCGACTTCGAGGTGCGTCGGGGTCGGAGCCGCGACGGGCGTTCCGCAGCCGGCGAGCGCGAGCAGCGGCACGACGAGCAGCGGGAGCGAGGATGGACGTGCGCTTGCGGAACTGGGGCACTGGGAGGACCTCCGTGGAAGTGGGCGATGAGCGCGACGAGACACGTCTGCGATCAGACCTGCCGCCCAGTGTGCGGGCAGCGGACCACGCCAAAGCCGGCGCACGGGTCTTGAGAAGGCCCAAGTCTATGCACTATCAGGAACGCTTTACGCGGCGGACACAAAGGGAAACAATGGGGAAACGTTCGCCCCGAATACTGGGGTCCGACCCGGAGGTTCCACCCGCAATGACCGTCGTTCGCGCAGCCATCACCCAGACCACCTGGACCGGCGACAAGGAGTCGATGCTCGCCAAGCACGAGCAGTTCGCGCGGGATGCCGCGGCCGCAGGGTGCCCAGATCATCTGCTTCCAGGAGCTCTTCTACGGCCCGTACTTCGGCATCACCGAGGACAAGAAGTACTACCGCTACGCCGAGCCGGCCGACGGCCCGATCGTGCAGCGCTTCGCCGCGCTCGCGAAGGAGCTCGGCATCGTCATGATCCTCCCGATCTACGAGGAGGACATCACCGGCGTGTACTACAACACGGCGGTGCTCGTCGAGGCCGACGGCACGATCCTCGGCAAGTACCGCAAGCACCACATCCCGCACCTCGACCGGTTCTGGGAGAAGTTCTACTTCCGCCCCGGCAACCTGGGCTACCCGGTCTTCGACACCTCGGTCGGCAAGGTCGGCATCTACATCTGCTACGACCGGCACTTTCCTGAGGGATGGCGCGAGCTCGGCCTGAACGGCGCCCACATGGTCTTCAACCCCAACGCGACCAAGCCGGGCCTCTCGAACCGGCTGTGGGAGGTCGAGGGCCCGGCGGCCGCCGTCGCGAACGGCTACTTCGTGCTGCAGCCCAACCGCGTCGGCCGCGAGGACAACGAGTACGGCGAGCTCGCCGTCGACTTCTACGGCACGAGCCAGGTGATCGACCCGCGCGGCAACTTCGTGGGCGAGCGCGGGTCGGGCGAGCACGAGGAGATCCTCATCCGCGACCTCGAGATGGACATGGTGCAGGAGATGCGCGACGACTGGCAGTTCTACCGCGACCGTCGCCCGGAGTCCTACACGTCGATCCCGAAGCCGTAGCGGCGACCATGGCAACCACACTCATCAAGGGCGGCACGGTCGTGTCCGCCACCGGCCAGGCCTACGCCGACGTGCTCATCGACGGCGAGACGCATCGTCGCGGTGCTCCAGCCCGGCTCCGAGCTGCTCGGCACCGACCTGTCGGCGGGCGTCGACACCGTGATCGACGCGACCGGCAAGTTCGTGATCCCCGGCGGCATCGACGCGCACACGCACTTCGAGCTGCCGTTCGGCGGCACCGCGGCCTCCGACACGTTCGAGACCGGCACGCGGGCCGCGGCCTGGGGCGGCACGACGACGCGTCATCGACTTCGCCGTGCAGACCACGGGCTCGCGCATCGAGGACGGCCTCGCCGAGTGGCACCGCAAGGCCGCCGGCAACTGCGCGATCGACTACGCGTTCCACCAGATCGTCGGCGACGTGGATGACGCGTCGCTCAAGTTGCTGCCGAAGCTCATCGACGAGGGCATCACGAGCTACAAGATGTTCATGGCCTACCCGGGCGTGTTCTACGCGGATGACGCGCAGATCCTCAAGGCGATGCAGGTCGCGGCCGACACCGGCCTGCTCACGATGATGCACGCCGAGAACGGCCCCGTGATCGACGTGCTCGCCGAGCAGCTCGTCGCCGCGGGCAAGACCGACCCGTACTACCACGGCATCGCCCGCGCCTGGCAGATGGAGGAGGAGGCGACGCACCGCGCGATCATGCTCGCCGAACCTCACCGGTGCGCCGCTCTACGTCGTGCACGTCTCCGCGAAGCAGGCCGTCGAGCAGCTCGCGTGGGCGCGCGACAACGGCCAGAACGTGTTCGGCGAGACCTGCCCGCAGTACCTCTACCTGTCGCTCGAGGACCAGCTCGGTGCCGACACCGAGGAGTGGGGCAACTTCGAGGGCGCGAAGTGGGTGTGCTCGACGCCGCTGCGCTCGCGGGCCGAGGGCCACCAGGACTCGATGTGGCAGGCGCTGCGCACCAACGACCTGCAGATGGTCTCGACCGACCACTGCCCGTTCTGCATGAAGGACCAGAAGGAGCTCGGGCTCGGCGACTTCCGCAAGATCCCGAACGGCATCGGCTCGGTCGAGCACCGCATGGACCTGCTGTTCCAGGGCGTCGTGACCGGCGAGCTCACCCTCGAGCGCTGGGTCGAGCTCACCTCGACCACGCCGGCACGGATGTTCGGGCTCTACGGCAAGAAGGGCGTCATCCAGCCCGGTGCCGACGCCGACATCGTCATCTACGACCCGGACGGCCACACCTCGATCGGCCAGGCCGACCCACCACATGAACATGGACTACTCCGCGTGGGAGGGCTTCGAGATCGACGGGCACGTCGACACCGTGCTCTCGCGCGGCAAGGTCATCGTCGACGACAACCAGTACCTCGGCGCCAAGGGCGACGGCCAGTTCGTCAAGCGCGGCCTGACGCAGTACCTGATCTGAACGGACGAGGCACCACCATGGAATTCGGAGCAGTACTGCAGACCCACCCGCCGGCCTCGCGCACGGTGCAGCTCGCCGAGCTCGCCGAGGCGCACGGCTTCGAGTACGTGTGGACGTTCGACTCCCACCTGCTGTGGCAGGAGCCGTACGTGATCTACAGCCGCATCCTCGAGCGCACCAAGCGCATCAAGGTCGGCCCGATGGTCACCAACCCGGCGACGCGCGACTGGACCGTCACGGCATCGGTCTTCGCGACGCTCAACGAGATGTACGGCAACCGCACGATCATCGGCATCGGCCGCGGCGACTCGGCGGTGCGCGTCACGAACGGCGCGCCGACGACGCTCAAGACGCTGCGCGAGTCGATCCACGTCATCCGCGAGCTCGCGAACTCGCGGTCGGTCGAGTACAACGGCGCGCAGCTGCAGTTCCCGTGGTCCGAGGGCTCTGAGCTGGACGTGTGGGTGGCCGCCTACGGTCCGCTCGCGCTGAAGCTCACGGGCGAGGTGGGCGACGGCTTCATCCTGCAGCTCGCCGACCTCGACATCGCCGAGTGGATGATCGAGGCCGTCCGCAAGGCGGCGAAGGATGCCGGGCGTGACCCGACGCGATGAAGTTCTGTGTCGCGGCCCCGATGTACATCGGCGACGACTGGACGCACATGCGCGACCAGACCCGCTGGTTCGGCGGCATGGTCGGCAACCACGTCGCCGACATCGTGGCGAAGTACGGCGAGGGCAGCGCGGTGCCGAAGGCGCTCACCGACTACATCAAGGCGCGCGAGGGCTACGACTACAACGAGCACGGCCAGGCGGGCAACACGCACGCCGACTTCGTGCCCGACGACATCGTCGACCGCTTCTGCGTGCTCGGCACCGCCGACGAGCACATCGAGAAGCTCAAGGCGCTCAAGGAGCTCGGCTGCGACCAGTTCGCGGGCTACCTCCAGCACGACAACAAGGAGGAGACGCTGCGCGTGTACGGCGAGACCGTCATGCCGGCGCTGCGCGAGCACGTGACCGCGAAGAGCGTGAGACGGCCCCGCATGAGCCGTCGAGCCGTCCGTCGTCGCGTGGGGTGTGCGTCGGCGTGCTCGCGGTCATGGTGATCTGGGAGCTCTACAAGTTCCTCGGTCCGGCCGAGGGATTCGTGGTCGGCGCGGTCGCGGGCGAGACCGGCTCGGGCGTCATGCTGCTGCCGCGCACCAACGACCGCGCGATGCCGCACATCTGGGAGATGGTCGCGCGGCTGTTCCAGTCGACGAGCGGTGGCAGCACGCCGCCGCTGTTCGTCACGGTGATCACGGCCGCCGTCACGACCCTCGGCATCGCCGCGGTCGGCTGGCTGATCGGCGTCGATCGTCGGCGCCGCGCTCGGCCTCGTCATGCAGCGCTGGCGCCTCGCCGAGTGGGGCCTGCTGCCGTGGATCGTCGTCAGCCAGACCGTGCCGCTCATCGCGTTCGCGCCGCTCGTCGCGAGCATCGGCACGCAGATCGACCGCGGCGGGTTCCCGTGGCCGCAGTGGCTCGTCGGTCGCGCGTCATCGCGTCGTACCTCGCGTTCTTCCCGGTCGCGGTCGGGCGTGCTGCGCGGGCTCGAGGCGCCCGACCGCATCCACCTCGACCTCATGCGCACCTACGCGGCCGGCTACTGGTCGACGCTGCTGCGGCTGCGGCTGCCCGCGGCGCGTGCCGCACCTGCTGCCGGCGCTGCGGCTCGCGGCGGCCAGCGCGGTCGTCGGTGCGGTCGTCGCCGAAGTGTCGATCGGCATGCGCGGCGGCATCGGCCGCATGCTCATCCAGCTCGCCGGTCAGGGATCGAGTGACCCGGCCGCGCCGTGGGGACCGACCTTCGGCTCGATCGCGCTCGGACTCGTCGCGGCGGGCTCCGTCGCCCTCGTCGGCATCGGACTCGAAGAACTACCGCAGGGGAGAGGCAACAGCATGACCGTTCGAGAGCCTCAGGGCATGCCCGACATCGAACTCGCAGTCAGCGCAGCGGGAGTCGGCAAGGTCTTCCCGACCAAGGCGGGCGACGTCGTCGCGCTCACCGACGTCGAGCTCACGGTGTCGCGCCGGCGAGTTCGTCTCGCTCATCGGGCCGTCGGGCTGCGGCAAGTCGACCCTGCTGCGCCTCATCGCCGACCTCGACTCCGCGACCTCCGGCGAGCTCGCGATCTTCGGCAAGCCGCGCGCGGCAGGCGCGCGTCGACCAGGACTACGGCATCGCGTTCCAGCAGGCCGGCCTGCTGCCGTGGCGCACGGTCGCGGGCAACATCGCGCTGCCGCTCGAGCTGCACGGGATGGCGCGAGCCGCCCGCGCCGCGCGCGTCAACGAGCTCGCGGCGCTCGTCGGCCTCTCCGACTTCATCGACCGCTACCCCGACCAGCTCTCCGGCGGCATGCAGCAGCGCGTCGCGATCGCGCGCGCGCTCGCCGAGCAGCCGCGGCTGCTGCTCATGGACGAGCCGTTCGGCGCGCTCGACGAGATGACGCGCGAGTACCTGCAGAGCGAGCTCGCCCGCATCGCCGCCGAGACCGGCGCCGCGGTCGTGTTCGTGACGCACTCGATCCCCGAGGCGGTGTTCCTCTCCGACCGCGTCGTCGTGATGAGCCCGCGGCCGGGACGGATCACCGACATCATCACGACCGACCTCGGTGCCGACGCGCACCGAGGCGCTGCGCGAGTCGCCGGAGTACTTCGAGAAGGTCACCGCCGTGCGCGAGGCGCTGCACGGCGCGCCGGTCGAGCGGGCGAACGAGCGATGACGACGCCTGCACGGCGGTTCGACGGCCACCCAGCGCGCAAGCGTGGGTGCGGGTCGTCGCGCCCATCGTCGTCGGCCTCATCATCCTCGGGCTCTGGGTGCTCGTCGTCGACGTGCTCAAGATCGCGCCGCGCGCGCTGCCGAGCCCGTTCGCCGTCGTGAACGAGATCGTGCTGCACTTCGACATCATCTGGGAGGACATGGCCATCACCGCGAGCAACGCCCTCATCGGTCTCGCGGCCGGCACGATCGTCGCGATCGTGCTCGCGGCGCTCGCCGCGACCTTCCGCCCGATCGACGGCATGCTCGCGCCGCTCGTCGCGGCGATCGCGGTCGTGCCGATCGTGGCGATCACGCCGATCCTCAACACGATGTTCGGCGCATCGAGCCAGTTCGGGCGGCAGGCGGTCGCCGCGATCGCGGCGTTCGTTCCCGTGTTCGTCAACGTGCTGCGCGGGCTGCGCCAGACGCGCCCCGTGCACCGCGACCTGCTGCGGGCGTCGGGGGCCAGCGGCATCCAGACCTTCCGGGTGCTCACCCTGCCGACCGCCCTGCCGTACCTGCTCACCGGCCTGCGGATCGCGAGCTCGATCGCCGTGATCGCCGCGCTCGTCGCCGAGTACTTCGGCGGTCCGGCCGACGGCATCGGCACCGCGATCGCCACCTACGCGAAGTCCGGGCGCGCCGCGCTCGCGTTCGCCTACGTCGCCGGTGGCATCGCCATCGGTCTCGTGTTCTTCCTCGTCACGTCGCTGCTCGAGCGGCTCGTGACGAGGCGAGGGCCGGTCTGACCGGCACCGCAGCACCACGCACCATCCATCACGAAAGGAACACCATGAAACACAGCCGTTCCAAGATCACTCGCGGCCTCGCCGTCGCAGCGGCGGGCCTCACCGCCTTCGCGCTCGCGGCGTGCTCGACGCCCGCACCCGACACCGGCGGAGGTGACGGCGACTTCGAGCCGCTCACCGAGATCAGCCTGCAGCTGCAGTGGCTGCCGCAGGCCCAGTTCGCCGGCTACTACGTCGCACTCGACCAGGGCTACTTCGAGGAGGAGGGCTTCGACGACGTCGCAGATCATCCCGTCGGGCGGTGACATCGTTCCGCAGGACGCGCTCGTCGCCGGCGACGTCGACTTCGCCATCGCGTGGGTTCCGAAGGTGCTCGGCACGCTCGAGGCCACCGGCGCCGAGCTCACCGACATCGCGCAGGTCTTCCAGAAGTCCGGCACCCTGCAGGTGTCGTTCAAGGGCGACGGCGTGCGAGTCGGTCGCCGACTTCGAGGGCAAGCGCATCGGCTCGTGGGGCTTCGGCAACGAGTGGGAGATCTTCGCGGCGATGGCCGCCGAGGGCCTCGACTCGACCTCGGTCTCGATCACGACGCAGGACTTCAGCATGAACGCGCTGCTGGACGGCGACGTGGATGCCGCGCAGGCGATGACCTACAACGAGTGGGCGCAGATCCTCGAGGTCGTGAACCCGGCAACGGGCGAGCTGTACCAGCCCGAGGACTTCGACGTCGTCTCGTACGAGGACACCGACGGCGCCATGCTCCAGGACGCGATCTGGGCCGACACGGCTCGCCTCGCGGATGACCCGGCCTACGCGGACGCCGCAGTGCGCTTCCTCAAGGCGATCATCAAGGGCTGGGTCTTCGCGCGCGACAACCCGGAGGAGGCCGCGACGATCGTCTACGACGCCGCGATCAACGCCGAGGCCGCGTTCCCGGTCGGTCCGGTGCACCAGCTCTGGCAGATGAACGAGGTCAACAAGCTCATCTGGGCCGGCGGCAAGTTCGGCGTGATCGACCAGGCGCCTCTGGGACAAGACGGTCGCGGGCGCGCTCGCGGCGGTCAACCAGGACGGCCTCAACCTCATCACGGCCGAGCCGGCCGCGTCGGCGTACTCGAACGAGTACGATCGAGCAGGCGCTCGCCGAGCTCGAGGACGACGGTGTGGTCGTCGACGGCGAGTACACGCCGATCGACGTCGTGCTGACCGAGGGCGGGCAGTAGTCACCGAGTAGCTACCGTGGGCGGGTGGTCGGACTCCGGCCACCCGCTCGCCGTATCCGTAAGCTGACACCATGAACGACCACGCTGACCGACGCTCAACCCCGCCGACGGCCAGCTCGCCCACGACCTCGACCGTGCGCACGTCTTCCACTCGTGGTCGGCGCAGGGCGCGCTCAACCCGTTCGTGATCGCGGGCGGCCTCGGCAGCGAGGTGTGGGACTACGACGGCAACCGGTTCCTCGACTTCTCGAGCATGCTCGTCAACACGAACATGGGGCACCAGCATCCCGCGATCATCGCCGGGCATCAAGGCCCAGGCCGATGAGCTCGCGACGGTCGGCCCCGCGTTCGGCAACCTCGCACGCGGTGAGGCGGCGAAGCGCATCATCCAGAAGGCCGGCGGCGGCACTTCGGCAAGGTGTTCTTCACCAACGGCGGTGCCGACGCGAACGAGAACGCGATCAGGATGGCGCGGCTCACCACCGGCCGCGACAAGGTGCTCTCGACCTACCGCTCGTACCACGGCAACACCGGCGCCGCGGTCGTCGCGACCGGCGACTGGCGCCGCGTGCCCAACGAGTACGCCCGCGGCCACGTGCACTTCTGGGGTCCGTTCGCGTACCGCTCCGAGTTCTGGTCGGACTCGCCAGAGCAGGAGACCGAGCGCGCGCTGCGCCACCTCGAGCGCACCATCCAGGGCGAGGGATCGTCGTCGATCGCCGCGATCCTGCTCGAGACCGTGCCCGGCACCGCCGGCGTGCTCGTGCCGCCGCCCGGCTACCTGCGCGGGCGTGCGCGAGCTCGCCGACAAGTACGGCATCGTGCTGATCTTCGACGAGGTCATGTGCGGCTTCGGTCGCACGGGCGAGTGGTTCGCGTGGCAGGGCTTCGACGGGGGAGTCACCCCCGATCTCGTCACCTTCGCCAAGGGCGTGAACTCGGGCTACGTGCCCGCGGGCGGTGTGCTCATCTCGGAGTCCATCGCGAATGCGTTCGAGGACCAGGTGTTCCCGGGTGGGCTGACGTACTCGGGGCACCCGCTCGCGATGGCGAGCATCGTGGCATCCATCGACGCCATGGATGCCGAGGGCGTCGTCGACAACGCGCGCACCATCGGCACGGACCACCTCGGCCCGCAGCTCGCCGACCTCGGCGCGAAGCACCCGCTCATCGGCGAGGTGCGCGGGCTCGGCGTCTTCTGGGCCCTCGACCTCGTGGATGACCCGGAGTCGCGCCAGCCGGTCAACCCGAGCCTCGTCGGGGTGCTCAAGAAGGAGCTCATGGATCGCGGGCTGCTGCCGTTCGCGGTGGACAACCGCATCCACGTCGTGCCGCCGTGCATCGTGACGCCGGACGAGGTCGCGAAGGGCGTCGCGATCCTCGACGAGGCGTTCACCGCCGTCGAAGCGACGCTGTAGCGTCAGGACTCGACGGGCGATCAGCGAGCGGTAGCTCGTCCCCCGTGTCTTCTCACAAGCCCTCCGCCTACGCCATACCGGTGATCGATCTGATCCACCGGCCTGGGGAGTACCGCGAGACCGAGCTCGACGTCGTCGCGCCGGAGCGCCTCGGCAACGCGGTCATCGCGGTCGAGAAGGGCGAGCAGGTGCACGTCGACGCCCGTTTGGAGTCGCTGCACGACGGCATCCTGGTCTCCGCTGAGGTCGACACGATCGCCTCGGGCGAGTGCGTGCGGTGCCTCATCGACGTGCGGCTTCCGGTCGAGGTCGAATTCCAGGAGCTTTTCGCGTATTCTTTCGACGAAGCTTTTGACCACCAGGTGCACGACGACCGCGTCGACCTTGAACCTGTGGTCAGGGATGCGGTGGTGCTTTCACTGCCGTTCCAGCCGGTCTGTCAGGAAGATTGCCTCGGCCTGTGCCCGCAGTGTGGGGTGCGGCTTCTCGACAACCCGGGCCACGAACACGAGGCCGCCGTCGATCCACGATGGTCGGCGCTCGGCGGGCTTCGCAACGAACTTGATGGTGCTGAGCTCGGCGCCACGGAAGAGAAGAGATAGTCATGGCCGTTCCGAAGCGGAAGATGTCCCGCGCCAGCACCCGCATGCGCCGCGCGCAGTGGAAGGCGACCCCGCCCACCCTCGTGAAGACGATCGAGAACGGCAAGGTCGTCTACAGCCTGCCGCATCACGCGAAGGTCGTCGAAGACTCCGCAGGCACCGCCCTGTACCTGGAGTACAAGGGCCGCAAGGTCGCCGACGTCTGAGTTTTCTGATTCGCCCTTCGGGCGACATCGAATGAATCCTCGCGCTGCGTTGCCCGCAGGAGGCGAACTCGAATGACCACCCTGACCGATGTGCTCGGGGTCTCCATCGATCCCGAGTTGCTTGAGCTCGCGCTCACGCATCGGTCATACGCGTACGAGCACGGCGGCATCCGCCATAACGAGCGCCTCGAGTTTCTCGGCGACTCGATTCTCGGACAGGCCGTGACGGTCATGCTGTACACGGAGAATCCATCGCTCGACGAGGGCGAGCTCGCGAAGCGGCGGGCAAGCCTGGTGTCATCCGTCGCGCTCGCCGAGGTTGCTCGCGCGATCGACCTCGGACCGTCGTTGCGCCTCGGCAAGGGCGAGGAGCAGACCGGTGGCCGCGATAAGTCCTCGATCCTCGCCGACACGCTCGAGGCCATCATCGGGGCGGCGTATCTCGACCTCGGTGGGGATGCCGCGACCGCACTCGTGCTGCGGCTCATCCGTCCCCTGCTCGAGAGCCCCGACCGATTCGGCGCCGCGATGGACCCCAAGACGAGCCTGCAGGAACTGTCGACCCGCCTGGGTCGAGGCCTGCCGGTGTACTCGGTGACCGACAGCGGCCCGGATCACTCGAAGCGATTCCACGCGGTTGTGCTGCTCGGTCGCGACGAGATCGCCTCGGGCGACGGGTCGAGCAAGAAGCAGGCCGAGATGGCCGCGGCGCTCGACGCGTGGGCGCTGCTGTCGCAGCCGGCGTCCAAGTAGAGCCAGCGACATCCCATGCCCGAACTGCCCGAGGTCGAGGTGGTGCGCGCTGGCCTCGCTCCGGCTGTGACGGGGGCGAGCGTGGCATCCGTCGCTGTCTTCGATGAGCGCTCGCTGCGGCGGCACGACGGCCCCGCCGAGGACTTCGTCGACCGACTGACCGGCGCGACCTTCGTGGGCGCATCGAGACGCGGCAAGTTCCTGTGGCTGCCGATCGCGGGCCCGCTCTCAGCAACCGAAGCGCTCGTCGTGCACCTCGGCATGTCGGGGCAGGTGCTGCTGCGCGAACCCGACGTGGATGACGCGCGCACCCGCATCCGGCTCGAGCTCACGCATCCCGCGCTCCCGCCCACCCGGCTCAACTTCGTCGACCAGCGCATCTTCGGCTCGATGACGATCGACACGCTCATCCCCGCGGGCGACCATTCGCTGGAACGCATTCCGACGCAGGTCGCCCACATCGCGCGCGACCCGCTCGATCCGCGATTCGACGACGCCGCGTTCCTCAAGCGGCTCGCCCGCAAGAACACGACCATCAAGCGCGCGCTGCTCGACCAGACGCTCATCTCGGGCATCGGCAACATCTACGCCGACGAAGCGCTGTGGGCGGCGAAAGTGCACTACGACCAGCCGACCGCGACCCTCTCACGCCCCCGCGCGAAGCTACTGCTCGCCGAGGTGCGGCACGTGCTCGAGAAGGCGCTCGGCGAGGGCGGCACGAGCTTCGACGCGCAGTACAAGAACGTCAACGGGCAGTCGGGCTACTTCGAGCACTCGCTCAACGCCTACGGCCGCCAGGGCGAGCCGTGCCCGCGCTGCGGCCGGCCGATCGTGCGGGAGCAGTTCATGAACCGAGGGTCGCACTTCTGCGCGTTCTGTCAGCGGGTGCGCTGAGCGCACACTCGCGCAGCGGATCACGCGAGTCGGGGATTCCTGCACCGCAGAGGCCACTTTCTCGCGATTCTGGGACGAGAATCCCCGACTCGCGAACGTTGCGGGCTTAGTCGATCGGCTGGGCGGTCTGCCGCGCCCGGTGTCGCCGCACCGCGGCGCGGTTGGCGCAGCGCGCCGTTCGCTCTCAGTTCGGAGATCGGCTGATCACGACTCGAGCAGTCGTGCCCGGATCCGCGCGAGATCATCCGCTGGAAGGCCGTTCGCGAGCAGGTACCGCTCGGTGTTGAAGGCGCCGAGGAAGGCGCGCAGCGCCGAAGAGGTCGTGCCGATCCATGCCGCGAGCTCGGCGTCGGACTTCGGCGGCTCGTGCGGTGTCTCTGACGCCGCGAAGTACTCGTTCATCGCCGTCACCGAGGCTGAGTAGTCCGCGACGATCGCGTCGTCTGGCACACCAGCGAGTTGGAGCAGCATCGCCACGATGAGGCCGGTCCGATCCCGGCCGCCCGCGCAGTGCACGACGATCCCGCCGGCCTCCGCCGCCGCGATCGCGTGAAAAACGCGAACGAACAGGTGGGGCCAGCGTTCGACGACGTCGGGGTAGTACGCCGGGGAGTTGAGCCGGCCACCCCATTCGGCGACGAACGCGTCGTCGGCGTCGTCCTCGATCGGCATCGCGAGCCGTGTGACTCCGGGCGGCAGGTCCATCGGCGCGACTTCCGAGGCGTTCCGCAGATCGATGATCGTGCGTACGCCGTCGTCGACCATCGCGCGGAATCCGTGGTGCGACAGCCCATCCAGCCGCGGCGTGCGGAAGATCCGTCCGGGCACGACCGCGCCGATGCCGCCGAGATCGCGAGCGTTGTGCAGTCCATCCCAGTCGAGCTCACGCATCCATCCATCGTGCACCACGTCGCCCGCGGCTAGGCTCGCGGCATGCCCGCCACCGACGCCGGATCCCGCACCGAGACGCTGTTCGGCCTCGACGCCCTGCTCACCGACGGGCAGCGGGCGTGGCGCGCGAAGGCTGCGGCCGCGGCATCCACGATCCAGACGACGATCGACGGCGACTTCGAGCACGCGACCTTCCGCCGCGAGTACATCCCGGTGCTGGCCGAGGCGGGTCTGCTCGGCATGAACCTCACCGAGGATGCCGTCAGCTACGGCCTCGCCTGCTACGAACTCGAGGCGGTCGACTCGTCGTGGCGCACGTTCGTGTCGGTGCAGGGTTCGCTCGCGATGTCGGCGATCGACAAGTTCGGTTCAGACGAGCAGCGCGAGCGCTGGCTGCCCGCGATGCGTGCGGGAACGGCCATTGGATGCTTCGCCCTCACCGAACCCGCCGGCGGCAGCGACCCCGGCGCGATGTCGACCTCCGCACGTCGAGACGGCGGCGACTGGATCCTCGACGGCGCCAAGCGCTGGATCGGGCTCGCGTCGATCGCGGACGTCGCCGTGGTGTGGGCGCGCACCGACGAGGGAGTGCGCGGCTTCCTGGTCGAGACATCCACGCCCGGCTTCACCGCGACCGACATCACGACCAAGCTCTCGTTGCGGGCCTCGATCCAGTGCGACGTGCAACTCGACGGCGTGCGCGTGCCCGAGTCGGCACGCCTGCCCGGAGCGACCGGGCTCTCCGCGCCGTTCTCCTGCCTCACCGAGGCGCGCTTCGGCATCGTGTTCGGCGTGATGGGCGCGGCCGGGCGTGCCTGGATGCCGCGATCGAACGCTCGACCACGCGCGAGGTGTTCGGCGGCCCGATCGGCGGCAAGCAGCTCGTGCAGCAGCGCCTCGCCGACGCCTTCGTGGAGTACGAGAAGGGCATGCTGCTCGCCCTGCACCTTGGCGCGCTCAAGTCCGCGGGCGCGCTCACCCCAGAACAGGTGAGCGTCGGCAAGCTCAACAATGTGCGCGAGGCGATCCGCATCGCGCACGCCGCCCGCGAGATCCTCGGCGGAGACGGCGTCACGAGCGAGTTCCCGGTGATGCGCCACCTCGCCAACCTCGAGTCGGTGCGCACCTACGAGGGCACGGACGACATCCACACCCTGGTCATCGGCCGCGGGCTCACGGGCATCGCCGCGTTCTGAGCGCGGCGGACCGGCTACGGCGTCGTCGCCCGCTTCCACGCCCCGACCCATACCACCGGCTCGAACCCGAGCGCGTCGTTGACGGCGAGCATGTGCTCGTTCTCCGCCGCATTGAACGTCGTGACCGCGGGATGCCCCGGCCGCTCGCGCTGCAAAAAGTCGAGGTTCGCGGCCTTCAGGAGCATGCCGAGCCGGTGACCGCGGTGCTCCATGAGCACGAGGGTGTCGTCCTGTGACACGGCCCGCTCGCGTTCGGTCGGCGCACTCAGCACGGAGAACCCGACGAGTCGACCGGTCGGCACGTGCTCGACCGCCGAGCTGAAGTAGGTGCGAGGGCTGTCCCGATCCCGTTCCTCCTCCTCCATGAGGCGTTCGGGCGTCCACGGGTCCTCGTCGACATCGAGGCCGGCGGCCGGGGCGTCCGTGCTCATCCGGGTGAGCAGCACCGCATAGTCCTCGCGCCACTGCTCCGGCACATCGCCAGCCCAGGAGTGCAGTCGGTAGTCCGGTCCGGCGGCCTTCAGGGCAGCGGTGAGGTGCGCAGTGACATCCACGGGGAGCACCATCTTGCTGCTGCGTTCGACCTGTTCGAGCGCGAAGCCGTGCTTGAGCGCAAAGCGCACGGAGTCGTCGGCCACGGGAATCGAGCCGAAGCCGGTCGGCGAGGTCAGGCGCTCGCCTGGCAGTTCCTTCGCGACGCCCCACCCCTGCAGCACGCTCTGGCCGCCCTCGACGGCCATGCCCACGAGTCGCGCGAGCGCCGCGGTGCCGATGCCGCGGCCGCGGAACTCGGGCAGGATCTCGATCAGCAACCATCCGACATCAGTCGACGCGTCGATCTGCACCTCGAGCGAGGCTCGACCGACGATACGCCCGTCCACCCGGGCGAGCAGGAGGCGCTTCGGCTGATGGGCGTCGCGCCAGTTCGGGAACAGCTCGTCAGCCTCATACGCGAGGTCGCGCGAGCCGTACGCGTCGGCCTCGATCTCGTTGCGCACGTCCACCATCTCGCGGAACGTGCGCGACAGCTCGTCGTCGCCGAGGCGCTCGGGGATCTCCGTCTCGGTGAGGGTGAATCCGTCGTGCTGGGTGGTGCGGTCGTTCACTGCAGATCCTTCCGCCAGGCACTCTCCTGGCCTACGGCGACGAAGCCGACCGATTCGTTGACATCGAGCATGAAGCGGTTCTCCTCCGCGTTGAAGGTGGTGACCGATGGATGCCCCGGCTTCACCCGCGCGAGGTGCTCCAGGTTCGCGACCTTGAGCAGCATGCCGAGCTTGTGACCGCGGTGCTCCCGGAGCACGAGGGTCGCGTACTGCGCGACGGACCGGTGCAGCTGCTGCGGCACCGACAGCACGGTGAATCCCGCGAGGTGGCCGGATGGCACGTGCTCGACCACGGCAACGACCCGGTCGCGCGGACTCGCCTCGTTCCGCTCATCCGCCTCGACGATGCGCTCGACCGTCCAAAGGTCTTCCGGCTCCTCGAGCCCGGCGCTCGGTGCGTCGGTGCTCATGCGGGTCGCCAGCACGGCCATGTCCTCGCGCCAGCGCGCCGGAGTGCCGCCCACGTAGGTGTGCACGACGTAGTCGGGTCCGCTCGCCTCGACCGCGGACGCGAGCAACTCGTCCAGACCGGCCACCGGCAGGGGGAGGCGGCTCAGGCGCTCCACTTGCTCAAAGCGGTAACCACGCGCGAGCAGGAAGCGCACGTCGCGGTGCTGGGCGGGGATGGAGCCGAATCCGGTGGGAGACGGGATGCGGTCGCCCGCGACATCCTGCAGGCCGGTGTAGACGATCGCCTTGGCTTTGCCGTCCGCGGCGGCCATCCGCTCGACCTCGTCGGCGAGGGCTGTGCCGAGGCCGCGACCGCGGTACTCCGGCAAGACGTGCACGCCGAGCCATCCACTGTCGGCCTGGTCACCGACCTGCGTCTCGTACGAGGCTTCGCCGACGACGTCGCCGTCGACCTTCGCGACGACCAGACGAGTGGGCTGGTGCGGGTCCTTGAAGTACGGCAACTGCTCGACCGGCTCGTAGGCGAGGTCGGTCGTACCGAAATCGATCGCCTCGACCGCGTTGCTGATCTCGACGCTGCGAACGAAGTCGGCGGCGTCGGGGGAGTCGACGGTGTCGGGAAGGGTCACTTCCTCGATCGTGAACGAGAGCGTGGGCATGGTCGCAGCTTTCTTCGAGTCCTCGTGGGACCACTTCAGTGGTGGATGCTGCGTACGCAGCCGACCAGAATACATGCGGCGTTTCGTGGCGCAAGAGACCGTTATCGAACCGAGGCCTTCGCCCGCGCCGCCGGTGCTGCGGCTCTGCCCCACGAGGGCGCGGTACCGTAGTGCGACCCATTCCGAGCCGAGAAAGGCCGCGCGTGTACCTGAAGAGCCTGACCCTCAAGGGGTTCAAGTCCTTCGCGCAGCCGACCACCTTCGCGTTCGAGCAGGGCGTCACGTGCGTCGTCGGGCCGAACGGCTCCGGCAAGTCCAACGTCGTGGATGCCCTCGCCTGGGTCATGGGCGAGCAGGGCGCCAAGACCCTCCGCGGCGGCAAGATGGAAGACGTCATCTTCGCCGGCACGGCGACGAAGGGTCCGCTCGGTCGCGCCGAGGTCATCCTCACGATCGACAACGCCGATGGCGCACTGCCGATCGAATACACCGAGGTCACGATCAGCCGCACGCTGTTCCGCAACGGCGGCAGCGAGTACGCGATCAACGGGCAGCAGTGCCGCCTGCTCGATGTGCAAGAGCTGCTGAGCGACTCGGGTCTCGGTCGCGAGATGCACGTGATCGTCGGCCAGGGCCAGCTCGACCAGGTGCTGCACGCGAGCCCGGAGGAGCGCCGCGGGTTCATCGAGGAGGCCGCGGGCATCCTCAAGCACCGTCGCCGCAAGGAGAAGACGGTCCGCAAGCTCGAGGCGATGCAGGCCAACCTCACGCGGCTCTCCGACCTCGCGGGCGAGATTCGCCGGCAGTTGAAGCCGCTCGGCCAGCAGGCGGAGATCGCGAAGGAAGCGGCATCCATTGCGGCGATCGTTCGGGATGCCAGGGCGCGCCTGCTCGCCGACGAGGTCGTCGAACTGCGCACCGCGATCACCGGGTTCAGCCGAAACGAGTCTGAGCGCAAGACGGAGCGCATCGTGCTGCAGGAGCAGCTCGACCAGAACAAGCTGCGCGAGCACCGCCTCGAGCAGGCCCAGGTTGGCGACGCCGTCGACCTCGCTCGCCGCACGAGCTTCGGGCTCGAATCGGTGCAGGAGCGCCTGCGCGGACTGTTCACGCTCGCGAACCAGCGGCTCGCGCTGCTCGGGCAGCAGGGCGAAGGTCCGTCGGCCGGATCCACGATCAGCCAGCACGCGGTCGATGAGGCCAGGACCGAAGCGGACCGCCTCGCCGGCACCGTGACCAACGCCGAGCAAGCCGTCGGCCAGGCCGCGGCCGTCGTCGCGACCGCGAAGGCGTCGCTCGACTCCCTCGACGAGGAGATCGCCGAGCAGGCAACGCTCGTCTCACGCCACGAACTCGAACTCGCGGGACTCGCCTCGCGAGTGGATGTCGCGACCTCCACCCTCACGGCCGCCCGCGGCGAGCTCGTGCGGCAGCAGGCCGCCCTCGAGGAGGCCGAGGCCCGCCGGGATGCCACGCGCACCGAGTTCGTCGCGCTCGAAGCCGAGGCAGCCACGAGCACCGAGGGCGACGGCTCGCTCGATACCGCCTACGAGGCGGCCGAGGAGCACGTGCAGACCCTCACGGCGGGCATTGAGACCCTGCGCGACGAGTTGCACGCCGCCGAGCGAGAGCGCGATGCGCTCGCCGCTCGCAACTCGGCGCTGTCGCTCGCGGTCGACCAGAAAGACGGCTCGAGCGCGCTCGTCGGTGCGAAGCTCAAAGGCATCCGCGGGCTCGTCGCCGAGCACGTGAAGGTCGAGCCCGGCTTCGAGGCGGCGATCGCCGCGGCACTCGGCTCCCTCGCGGACGCCGTGCTCGCCGACACCCGTGACGCAGCGTTCGATGCGCTCGAGCACTCTGCCTCGCACGACTTCGGCCGGGTCGAGGTCGTCGTCGCGGGCAGCGGACCGGCGACCGTGACCTCGACGAACACCCCGGGCGTGCGCGTCGCGACCGAGGTGGTCACCGCGCCTGCCGGCGTCGTCGGACTGCTCGCCGGCGTGATCATCGCCGACGACCTCTCGGCGGCGCGCGCGGCGATCCGAGCCGACGACGACCTCATCGACTTCACGATCGTGACGAAGTCGGGCGATGTGCTCAGCCGCTACGTGCTGCGGGGCGGCTCTGGCGCGAAGCGGTCGAGGCTCGAGCTCGTCGCGGAGCGGGATGCCGCGGCATCCAAGCTCGCGACCGTCACGACCCAGATCGAGCGCACGAAGTTCGCGCTCGCCGAGCAGCGCAACCTGCTCGAGGTCGCGAAGAACGACGCGGCAGCGGCGCTCGCGGCCCTTCGCGAGTACGACGCCCACCTCGCGGCGCAGAGCGAGCAGCTCGCGCGGTTCCGCGTGCAGCTCGAGGCCGCGCAGGCGGAGTGGGAGCGGCTCGGCGCCGCCGTGTCGCTCTCGACCGAGACCGTGCGGGAGGCCGAGTCCGACGTCGAACGCGCACGCTCGGCCCACGACGAGTTCGCCGCCGCACCCCGCCCCATGCTGGATGTCTCGGCTCGCGACGGCGTGCTCGCCGAGGTCGAAGCGGCGCGCGCCGCCGAGCTCGAGCTGCGCATCCAGCTCGAGACCGTGCGTGAGCGCGTGCGCGCCGAGCGCGCCCGGGCCGACCAGCTCGCCGCGCAACTCGTGGCCGAACGCGAGGCCGCCGAGGAGCACGCGCGGCTCACGGTCATCCGTCTTCGCCAGGTCGCGGCGGCGAATCGTGTGATCGCAGCGCTGCCCGCGGTGCTGGATGCCGTCGACCGCTCCGTCTCGCAGGCTCGCGTCGAGCTCACCGCCGCCGAGGCCGAGCGCACGCAGCAGAACGAAGAACTGGCGGGCCTTCGCCGCGAGGAGAGCTCGCTGCGCGAGCGGCTCGCCGCCGTGAGCGAGAGCGTGCACGGCCTCGAGATGCAGGTGTACGAGAAGAAGCTGCACCTCTCGACGCTGCTCGAGCGCGCGGGCGAGGAGCTCGGCCTCGTCGAGGACGTGCTCGTCGCGGAGTACGGCCCGCAGGTGCCGGTGCCCGACCTGTCGCCCGCCTCGCCGGATGTCACGGCGCACGTCGCCGACCCTGCGGTGTCGCCGGTGCGGGAACCGGTGGGCGACACGCCCGCGGATCAGCACGACGCGCCGACGGATGCCAGCGACGTTCCCGCAAACACGACATCGGCGGCGAGCGAGACGCCGGGCATCCCGTTTGTCCGCGCCGAGCAGCAGCAGCGCCTCGCGCAGGCCGAGCGCAAGCTCGCGCAGCTCGGCCGGGTGAACCCGCTCGCGCTCGAGGAGTTCGAGGCGCTCGAGCAGCGTCACAAGTTCCTCACCGAGCAGCTGACCGACCTCACGAACACCCGCAAGGACCTGCTCACGATCATCGACGAGATCGACGAGCGGATGCAGGACATCTTCGCGAGCGCGTTCGAAGACACCAAGCACGCGTTCAACCAGGTGTTCCCGGTGCTGTTCCCCGGCGGAGCCGGCAGCATCCACCTCACCGACCCGGAGAACATGCTCACGACCGGCATCGAGGTCACCGTGAAGCCCGCCGGCAAGAAGATCGAGCGGCTGTCGCTGCTCTCGGGTGGCGAGCGCTCGCTGGCCGCAGTCGCCCTGCTCATCGCGATCTTCAAGGCCCGGCCCAGCCCGTTCTACATCATGGATGAGGTGGAGGCCGCGCTCGACGACGCCAACCTCGGCCGCCTGCTCACGATCTTCGAAGACCTCCGCCAGACCTCCCAGCTCATCGTCATCACCCACCAGAAGCGCACGATGGAGATCGCCGACGCGCTGTACGGCGTCTCGATGCGCGCCGACGGCATCAGCGCGGTGGTGGGGCAGCGCGTGGCGGAGCGGTCCGCCTGACCCGCCTGTCCGCGCTCGGCGGTAGATTGGCCACGTGGCATCCTGGTCCCTCTCGAGCTCTCTCAAGGGCATGTTCGCGCGCAAGACGATCGACGACGAGACCTGGGATGACCTCGAAGACGCGCTGATCTCTGCCGATTTCGGCCCCGACATCACCGACTCGATCGTCGCCGAGCTTCGCGCCAGTGTGCAGAAGTACCGCACGACCGATCCGGAGGACCTCCGCAGGATGCTGCGCGAAACCCTCGAGGAGCGCCTCGCCAAACTCGACCCAACCCTCAAGCTCAGCAGCCGTCCAGCGGTCGTGCTCGTCGTGGGCGTCAACGGCGTCGGCAAGACGACGACGATCGGCAAGTTCGCGAAGTTCCTCACGGGCTACGGCAGATCCGTGGTGGTCGGCGCAGCCGACACGTTCCGGGCCGCGGCTGTCGAGCAGCTTGCGACGTGGGCGGAGCGCGGCGGCGCGTCGATCGTGAGGCCGCAAGCTCAGGGGCAGGATCCGGCATCCGTCGCCTTTCAGACCGTGCAGAGGGCGCAGGCCGAAGGCATCGAGATCGTGCTGATCGACACCGCGGGCCGGCTGCAGACCAAGAGCGGTCTCATGGATGAACTCGGCAAGATCCGCCGTGTCATCGAGAAGCAGACCGAGATCGCCGAGGTGCTCCTCGTGCTCGACGCAACAACGGGCCAGAATGGTCTCGCACAGGCCGAGGCGTTCATCGAGCACGCCGGCGTTACCGGCCTCGTGCTCACCAAGCTCGACGGATCGGCGAAGGGCGGCTTCGTGTTCGCAGTGCAGGAGAAGACTGGCATCCCGATCAAGCTCGTCGGCCAGGGCGAGTCGATCGGTGACCTCACGGGGTTCACGCCCCACGTCTTCGTGCAGCAGTTACTCGGCTGATGAACGCCACCGCCCGCAGAATCCAGCGCATCTACCTCGTGCTGATCGCGGGCAACACGCTGGCCGCGTCGTTCATCTGGGGCGTGAACACCCTGTTCCTGCTGGATGCCGGACTCACGAACCTCGAGGCATTCGCCGCGAACGCGTTCTTCACCGTCGGCATGGTGATCTTCGAGGTGCCGACGGGCGTGGTCGCGGACACGGTCGGACGGCGGGCTTCCTTCCTGATCGGCACCCTCGTGCTCTCAGCCGCGACCGTGCTGTACTGGCTGATGTGGGTGTGGAGCGCACCGTTCTGGGCGTGGGCGCTCGCCTCGGTGTTGCTCGGACTCGGCTTTACGTTCTTCTCCGGTGCTGTCGAGGCGTGGCTGGTGGACGCGCTGACCGCGAGCGACTACAAGGGCGAGCTCGACCCGGTGTTCTCGAAGGGGATGATCGTCGGCGGCATCGCGATGCTCACCGGCTCGGTGGCCGGAGGTGTGGTCGCGCAGCTCACCAACCTGGGCGTGCCGTTCCTCGTGCGTGCGGGCATCCTCGCGCTCATGCTCGTCGTGGCGTTCATCGCGATGCGCGACATCGGATTCACGCCCGACAGGTCCGAGGGACCGCTCAAGGCTGTCCGCACCGTCTTCCGCGGTTCGATTCGCTACGGGCTCGGTGCCCCGCCGGTTCGCTGGCTCATGATCGCCGCGCCGTTCACCGCGGGCGTCGGCATCTACGTGTTCTACGCGCTCCAGCCCTACCTGCTCAAACTGTGGGGGGATGAGGAGGCCTACTCGATCGCCGGTCTCGCGGCCGCGATCGTCGCGGGCTCGCAGATCGTGGGCGGGCTGCTCGCGCCGCGCGTGCGGCGGCTGTTCCGCAAGCGCACGACCGTGCTCATCCTCGCCGCGTCGCTCGGCGGCGTGCTGCTGCTCGTGCTCGGACTCATGCCGAACTTCTGGCTCGCGCTCGCTCTGCTGACGGTGTGGGGCATCTCGTCGTCGATCGATGACCCGATCCGCCGCGCCTACCTCAACGGACTCATCCCGTCGAAGCAGCGGGCGACCGTGCTGTCGTTCGAGTCGCTCATGGGCAACGTGGGCGGCATCGGCATCCAGCCGGCGCTCGGACGGGTCGCCGACATCAGCAACTACGGGTTCTCGATGGCGGTCGGCGGTGTGATCAGCGCGATCGCGGTGCCGTTCCTCTGGTTGAGCCGGCGCCAGAACGCGCCCGCAGACGCACGCTCGGCCGAGGAGACCGCACGGCCGTCAGGTCGAGGCTGCCGCATGACGACCGAGCCTTCCAGCACCGAGCCCACCACCAGTAAGTCCACTCCGAACCCGGCCGTCGGCCTGATTGGACTGTTCGCGGTGATCCTCGGCGGCATCCTCACCGTCGTCGGATTTCTCGGCGGCATCGATGCCGCGCTCAACGGATCGGGCGGTGGAGCGGCGCTCTACACCGGCATCTTCATCGTCGGTGGACTGCTGGTTGTCGGCGGCCTCATCTTCGCGATCGTGTGCCTCGTGAAGGGTCGCACCCGAGTGCTCTCCCTCGTCACGATCGTGCTCGCGCTGCTGCCCGTGATCGGCGCGATCGTATTGAGGGTCGCGGCGGTTGGCGCGAGCTGACCTCAGGGCTTCGTTCAGCTCTCCGACGTGAGCTTGTGGGCGGCGCTCAGCGTGAGGTAGCTCTGCGCGTTCCGCTGGATCTTCGCGAACTCGGCGTCCGTGATCTCCCGCCGCACCTTGGCCGGCACTCCAGCGACGAGCGATCGGGGAGGGATGACGGTGCCCTCGAGCACGACGGATCCCGCAGCCACGAGCGAGCCGGAGCCGATCACCGCGCGGTTGAGCACCGTCGCGGACATCCCGATCAGGCAGTCGTCCTCGATCGTGCAGCCGTGCAGCACGGCGGCGTGGCCAACGCTCACCCGAGCGCCGACGGTCGCGGGCGTGCCGTCGTCGACGTGCACCGTGACGTTGTCCTGCAGGTTGGAGTCGTCGCCGATGTGGATCGCATCCATGTCGCCGCGCAACACCGCTCCGTAGAACACGCTCGCGCGCTCACCGAGCGTGATGCGGCCGACGAGCGTCGCGTTCGGGGCGACCCAGGCGGAGACGGGCACCGACGGACTGACACCGTCGAATGGGATCACGAGAGCCATGCTCCTAAGTTAGTCCCGTGGAACATTACGACGTCCTCGTCATCGGAGCCGGCCCTGCCGGAACGGCGGCGGCACTCCGAGCGGCTGAGCTCGGGGCATCCGTCGCGGTGCTCGAGGCGACGCGCACCGGCGGCACGTGCGTCAACACCGGCTGCGTGCCCACGCGCGTGCTCGCGAAGACCGCGCGACTCATGCGCGACGTGCGCGCCGCGGCCGACTACGGCATCGCAGGTCGGCGAACCGTCGCATCGACTGGGCGTCGACCGTCGAGCACGTGCGGCAGCACGCGTCGATCGCGTGCGCGGCATCAAGAACGAGGCAGAGCGCTTCGCCGCCGCGGGCATCGAACTCATCCTCGAGGGACGCGCCAGGTTCGTGGATGCCACGACCCTCGAGCTCGACTCCGGCCGCCGTGGTCACCGGCTCCTCGATCATCGTGTGCGTCGGCGGGCACTCGCGGCTCCTGCCCATCCCGGGCGCCGAGCTCGCGACCGTGCCAGAGCACGTGCTGGATCTCCCGGGGCTGCCCGCCCGCGTCGCGGTGATCGGCGGCGGCAACACCGGTGCGCAGCTCACGACGATCCTCGACTCGTTCGGTTCCGCACGTGACGCTGTTCGACGTGGCGCCGCGCATCCTGATGGCCTCGGACGAGGACATCTCCGTTGCGGTGACGGCGGCGTTCGAGCGCCAGGGCATCACGGTGCACGCCGGAGTTGAGGCGGTGGAGTCGCTTGAGCGCGCGGAGGACGGGTCGATTGCGCTCAGCTGGAAGGCAGGCGGCATCCAGCAGTCCGCGTCGTTCGACGCGGTGATCATGGCGACCGGGTGGCCAGCCGATGTCGCGCGACCTGGGTCTCGAGAACGCGGGCGTGAAGGTCGAGCGAAGTGCGATCCCCGTCGACCAGTACTTCCGCAGCTCGGTGCCGCACATCTACGCGGTCGGGGATGCGAACGGCCGCGACATGCTCGTGCAGGCCGCCGTGTTCGAGGGCGAGGCGGCCGCGGAGAATGCGGTGCTCGACGCGAACCGTCGCACGCCGCATCACCTGCTGCCCGCGGGCGGATTCACCGACCCCGACTACGCGGGCGTCGGGCTCACCGAGACCCAGGCACGTGAGCGCGATCCGCAGTGCATCGTCGCGACCGTGCCGTACGCGCAGGTCGACCGCGCCGTGATCGACGACCGGACCACGCGGGTTCCTCAAGCTCATTGCCGACCGTCGGCGCGAGCTCATCCTCGGTGCGCACGCCGTCGGCGAGAACGCGATCGAGGTGGTGCAGTCGGTGACCACGGCGATGGCTGCGGGCATCGACGTGTCGACGCTCGGCGGCGTCAAGTTCGCCTACCCGACCTACAGCGCGGTGATCGGCATGGCGGCCCGTGCGCTGCTGGCGGAGCCCGCCACCGAGGTGCAGAGCGCCACGTAAACTGGCTGCACTATGGCGATCTTCGGAAACCTCACCGACCGCCTCGCAGACACCTTCAAGAACCTGCGTGGCAAGGGCAAGCTCAGCCCGGCGGATGTCGACGGCACGGTCCGCGAGATCCGTCGCGCGCTCCTCGATGCTGACGTCGCGCTCGAGGTCGTCAAGGAGTTCACCGGCCGGGTTCGTGAGCGCGCCCTCGGTGACGAGGTCTCGAAGGCGCTCAACCCCGCGCAGCAGGTCGTGCAGATCGTCAACGACGAACTCATCACGATCCTCGGCGGCCAGACCCGCCGGCTCGAGTTCGCGAAGAATCCGCCGACCGTCATCATGCTCGCCGGCCTCCAGGGTGCCGGTAAGACCACGCTCGCGGGCAAGCTCGCGAAGTGGCTCGCCTCCGAGGGTCACACCCCGCTGCTCGTCGCGTCGCGACCTCCAGCGCCCGAACGCCGTCACCCAGCTGCAGGTCGTCGGTGAGCAGGCCGGCGTCGCGGTCTACGCTCCCGAGCCCGGGCAACGGCGTCGGCGACCCGGTCAAGGTCGCGCGCGACGGTGTCGCCGAGGCCAAGCGCCGCCAGTTCGACACCGTGATCGTCGACACCGCCGGTCGCCTCGGTGTGGATGCCGAACTCATGAAGCAGGCGTCCGACATCCGCAAGGCCGTCGACCCCGACGAGGTGCTGTTCGTCATCGACGCGATGATCGGCCAGGACGCGGTGCAGACCGCGCGCGCCTTCCAGGAGGGTGTCGACTTCACCGGCGTCGTGCTCTCGAAGCTCGACGGTGACGCGCGCGGTGGTGCGGCGCTGTCCGTGGCATCCGTGACCGGGCGTCCGATCATGTTCGCGTCGACGGGGAGGGGCTCGACGATTTCGAGCCGTTCCACCCGGATCGCATGGCGAGCCGCATCCTCGATCTCGGCGACATCCTCACCCTCATCGAGCAGGCGCAGAAGACCTTCGACGAAGACGAGGCGCGCAAGACCGCCGAGAAGTTCGCGACCGACACGTTCACGCTCGAGGACTTCCTCGGCCAGATGCAGCAGCTCAAGAACATGGGCAACATCAAGAACATGCTCGGGATGCTGCCCGGGGCCAAGGGCATGCGCCAGCAGCTCGATAACTTCGACGAGTCGCGAGATCACGCGCACCGAGGCGATCATCCAGTCGATGACGCTGCAGGAGCGCAGGATGCCGAAGCTGCTGAACGGCTCGCGGCGCGTGCGCATCGCGAAGGGGTCCGGCACGACGGTCACCGACGTCAACGGCCTCGTGAACCGCTTCGAGCAGGCCTCGAAGATGATGAAGACCGTGGCCAAGGGTGGCACGCCGCAGATTCCGGGCATGGGTCCGATCCCCGGCCAGAAGTTCGGCGGTGCGAAGCAGCAGCCGAAGAAGAAGGGCTCGAAGTCGGGCAACCCGGCCAAGCGGGCTGCGGAGAACGCGGCGCTCGCCTCGAAGGCGCCCGTGGGCGGCGCGGTCG
>CAWBNZ010000022.1:0-204043 GCA_963790235.1 uncultured Actinomycetota bacterium | reverse complement strand
ACAGCGGTGTCGACGTCGAGGAAACCCTCGACGCGCTCGCGCGCGCCCTCTCCGCTGGCCATCTCACCGAGGACACCTCCTGGGTGAGACTCGCCGATGTGGGAGCGCTGGATGCTTCGGGCCTCATGACCAGGGTCGAGACCCAGCTCACCTGCACCAGGTGCAGGCGCATCATCTGCGTCACGCTGTTCCGTGACTCCGCGCCCACCTTCGGGTACTTCGTCAGGAATGACGCGAGGCGACGACCGCTCGAAGTGATCCCACCCGTCGAGCAGTGGGGTGACGAGTCCCGCATCGCCCAGGAACGCGACGCGATGCACTACGTCGACCACGAGCCGGGCGCGTGGTTCCTGGTCGAGCAGCAGGGTGCTCTCTACCTCCAAGCCCGATACGTCGTGACGTCGATGGTCGACGACTCCGCCCTGATCCGCCTGGACGACCGCGAGGTCGAGGCGTACCGCCGCGGCGGCCATGCCTCGATTTCAGAGCTTGCTCGAGCCATCCACTACGGCTCTCCGCACCTGGAGAAGTCTCCGTACTACGAGCGAGATCTATATTGCGGACCCGAGGGCAAGACGTATCGTGACGCGGTCTCCGCAGGGATCGTCAACCACACGTGGATCGCCGAGCAGCGTCGGGCGACCTGAGGCAGTCGGCATCGCTTAGACGTTGAACCGGAACTCCACGACGTCGCCATCCTGCATCACGTAGTCCTTGCCCTCGATGCGGGCCTTGCCCTTCGCGCGCGCCTCGGCGATCGAACCGGTCGCGACGAGGTCGTCGAAGCCGATGATCTCGGCCTTGATGAAGCCCTTCTCGAAGTCGGTGTGGATGACGCCCGCCGCCTGCGGGGCCTTGTCGCCCTTGTGGATCGTCCACGCGCGCGACTCCTTCGGGCCGGCCGTCAGGTAGGTCTGCAGGCCGAGCGTGTCGAAGCCGATGCGGGCGAGCTGGTCGAGTCCGCTCTCGGTCCTGGCCGGTCGAGGCGAGCAGCTCTGCGGCATCCTCGGCGTCGAGGTCGATGAGCTCCGACTCGAGCTTCGCGTCGAGGAAGACGGCCTTGGCCGGGGCGACGAGGGCGGCGAGCTCGGCGAGGCGCGCGGCATCCGCCGAGCACGTCCTCGTCCACGTTGAAGACGTAGATGAACGGCTTGGCGGTGAGCAGGCCCAGCTCGCGGATCGGTTCGAGGTCGATGGATGTCGCGGAGAGCGGCGTCCCGGCATCCAGCGCCTTCTGCGCTTCGATCGCGGTCTGGAGCACGACCGGCTCGACCCGCTTGGTCTTGAGTTCCTTCTCGTAGCGGGCGATCGCCTTCTCGAGGGTCTGCAGGTCGGCGAGCATGAGCTCGGTGTTGATCGTCTCGAGGTCGCGCTCGGGGTCGACGCTGCCGTCGACGTGCACGACGTCGGGGTCGGCGAAGCCGCGCACGACCTCGCGCGATCGCGTCGGCCTCGCGGATGTTGGCGAGGAACTTGTTGCCGAGCCCCTCCCCCTCGCTCGCGCCCTTCACGATGCCGGCGATGTCGACGAACGACACCGGGCGCGGGCAGGATGCGCTCGCTCGTGAAGATCTCCGCGAGCACGTTCAGCCGCGGGTCGGGCAGGTTGACGACGCCGACGTTCGGCTCGATCGTCGCGAACGGGTAGTTGGCCGCGAGCACCTGGTTCTTGGTGAGCGCGTTGAACAGGGTCGACTTGCCGACGTTCGGGAGTCCGACGATCGCGATGGTGAGTGCCACGGGCGACCAGCCTACCGTCGGCCCCTACGCCTGCTGGCTCAGGCCCGCTGGGCCCGATAACAGAACGTGCGATACGGCAGCTCGAGCACGTCGCGCCCCGCGGTATCGGGGTGCGCGTCGAGCATCCGGGTGAGGCTGCCGAGCACGAGGTCCTGGTCGCTCGGCGACGCCACCAGGAAGTAGCTGCGCGAACTCACGAGCTCGTCGAGCGCGGGTCGGGTGATCTCCATCGTCCACGTCGTCTCGAACGACTCGAGCGGCCCGAACGAAGCGCCGAGGTTCGGCGGGTTCTCGGCGATCTCCTCCGCGCGCGAGTCGTGGATGATCTCGCTCATCCGCGCGACCCAGTCGACCCGGTCGTCGCGGGCGTTCCACACGATCGCGAGCCAGCCGTCCGGCCTGAGCACGCGGGCCACCTCGGGCGCGGCGAGCTCCTCGTCGACCCAGTGCCACGCCTGGGCGCACGTCGACGAGGTCGGCGGACGCGTCATCCACCGGGATGTGCTCGCCCGTGCCGACCAGCGTCTCGACGCCGGTGTCGACGCGAGTCGCGAGCTTCGCGAGCATCTGCGCATCGGGATCGACCGCGATGACGTTGCGCGCGACCGGCGATCTGCCTCGTGAACTTGCCGGTGCCGGCGCCGAGGTCGATGCACGTCGCGCGGGTTCGAACTGGAGCAGCCAGTCGACGGCGTCCTGCGGGTAGCTCGGGCGAGCCCGCGTCGTAGACGTCGGCCGCTGCGCCGAACGAGTTCGGCGTGCAGTTGGAATCGCTCCGCGTCCATGCTTCGACGGTACCGAATGCAGGGCTTGCGACCGCGCCGGTAGCCGGGCGCGCCTCCCGCGGCTCCGTCGTACCCCCGTGTGAGCATCGAGCACGTGCCGCTGGACTTCACCGCGATCGACTTCGAGACCGCCAACTCCTCGGCGGCGAGCGCGTGCTCGGTCGGGCTCGTGAAGGTGCGCGACGGCCAGCGTCGTCGACCGCGCGGGATGGCTCATCAAGCCGCCGCTCGGTCACGACGACTTCACCGAGTGGAACACCCGCATCCACGGCATCATGGCGCCGGATGTCGATCGAGCGCGCAGCTCTGGAGCGAGCAGCTGGCCGACATCGTCGCGTTCGCCGAAGGCGACGTGCTCGTCGCCCACAACGCCGGCTTCGACATGGGCGTCATCGCCGCGGCGTGCGCCGCGAGCTTCATCGAGACGCCCGACGTACGCCTACCTGTGCAGCCTGCAGGTCGCGCGCAAGACCTACCACCTCGACTCGCTACCGGCTGCCGGTCGCCGCGATGGCCGCCGGCTTCGAGGACTTCAAGCACCACGACGCGATCGCCGACGCCGAGGCCTGCGCCGCGATCGTCGTGCACGCGGCCGCCGCCACGAGGCGCCGCGACGTCGTCGACCTCGCCGAGCTCGGCGATCCGCGATCGGTCGCATCGGCAAGCCGGCGCCGGTCGCCGAGTCGACGCCCGAGCTCGCGACGCCGATCGGTGCTCGTCACCGCCGCCGCTCGCAGCGCACCGAGTCGGACTGCAGCTGCCGGCTGGGCGATTCCGGGGTCGACCTGGCGGCTAGCTACCCGTTCTGCGGGAAGCCCAGGTTGATGCCGCCGTGGATCGGGTCGAGCCAGCGCGACGTGATCGCCTTCTGGCGCGTGAAGAAGTGCGACGGCGTCCGGGCCGTAGGCCTTCGTGTCGCCGAAGAGCGAGTCCTTCCAGCCGCCGAACGAGAAGTAGCCGACCGGCACGGGGATCGGCACGTTGATGCCGACCATGCCGACCGGTCACCTCGCGCTGGAAGCGGCGGGCGGCGCCGCCGTCGTTGGTGAAGATCGCGGTGCCGTTGCCGTACTGGCGGCCGTTGATGAGCGCGACGCCCTCGTCGTAGGTCTCGACGCGCACGACCGAGAGCACCGGTCCGAAGATCTCGTGCGTGTACACGTCGGATGTCGGTCGGACACCTTGTCGATGAGGGTCGGGCCGAGCCAGAAGCCGTCGGCGTCGCCGTCGACCTCGATGCCGCGGCCGTCGACGACGACCGTCGCGCCGTCGGCGATCGCGATGTCGATGTAGCCGGCGACCTTGTCGCGGTGCTCCTTGGTGATGAGCGGGCCCATGTCGCAGCCGCGGGTGCCGTCGCCGACCGTGAGGCCGGCCATGCGCTACGTGATCTTCGCGATGAGCTCGTCGGCGACCGGCTCGACCGCGACGACGACCGAGATGGCCATGCAGCGCTCGCCGGCCGAGCCGAAGCCCGCGTTGACGGCGGAGTCGGCGACGAGGTCGAGGTCGGCGTCCGGGCAGCACGAGCATGTGGTTCTTCGCGCCGCCGAGCGCCTGCACGCGCTTGCCGTTCTTCGACGCGGTCTCGTAGATGTACTTGGCGATCGGGGTCGAGCCGACGAAGCGAGATGGCTGCGACGTCGGGGTGCGTCGAGCAGGGCATCCACCGACTCCTTGTCGCCGTGCACGACGTTGAAGCACGCCGTCGGGCAGGCCGGCCTCCTTGAGCAGCTCGGCCATCCAGATCGCGGCCGACGGGTCCTTCTCGGAGGGCTTGAGCACGACCGTGTTGCCGGCGGCGATCGCGACCGGGAAGAACCACAGCGGCACCATCGCCGGGAAGTTGAACGGGCTGATGATGCCCACGACGCCGAGCGCCTGGCTTGAGCGAGTAGACGTCGACGCCGGTCGAGACGTTCTCGGAGTACTCGCCCTTCGCGAGGTGCGGGATGCCGCGTCGCGAACTCGACGACCTCGAGGCCGCGGGCGATCTCGCCGAGCGCGTCGCGACGTGACCTTGCCGTGCTCGTTCGTGAGGATCGCGGCGACCTCCTCCTTGCGCGCGTTGAGCAGCTCGCGGAACGTGAACAGCACGCCCTGGCGCTTGGTCCAGCGACGCGCCCGACCAGTCGGGGAACGCGGCCTTGGCCGCCTGCGACCGCGGTGTCGACGTCGGCGGTGGTCGCGAGACGCACCTCGCGCGACACGGTGCCCTCGGCGGGGTTGTAGACCGGCGAGCGTGCGAGTCGATTCGCCGGCGAACGCGGCGCCGTCGACCCAGTGGTCGAGGATGTGTCCTGATCGAAGCGTCATGGCCCAGTCTGCGATCCGCGCGTCTGCGAGACAAGTGCGGATGTCGCGCACGCCATCTGCAGATCTGCATCGCATCGGCGACTGATCGACGCTGCACGCGATCTGCTCGCCGGTCAGGGCTCGAGCATCTCGTTCCGGCTCGCGCGCGACCTCCGCCTCGAGTTCGGCCCGCACGAGCGCGACCGCCTTCGACCGAAGGCCCCTCGCGACGAGCCGTGAGCGACGAAGTGCAGCTGGAACTCGCACCTCCGGGCAGCACCCGCACGAGCTCGGGATCGCGCTCGGCCATGAACGCGTGCAGCAGGCCGATTCCCGCTCCGCGGCGGGTGGCCTCGGGTCTGCGCGAACACGTTCGTCGAGCCGAACCCGACGCGCACGCCGCGAGCACCGGCGCGCAGGTCGAGCTCGTGCACGGTCAGCAGGGCATCGACGTAGAAGCACGAGCGCGATGCTGGTCGAGGTCGTCGATCGACGCGGACCGGCGGATGCGCGGCGAGATACTCGCGAGACGCGTAGAGCCGCAGCACGTAGGGGGCGAGCAGCTCGCGAGTGCGCGCTCGCGCGATGGCCGGACCCGACGGTCACCGTGAGGTCGTAGCCCGACCCGCGCACGCTCACCGGGCGGGTCGACGTGACGAGCTCGGTCGTGATGCCGGGATGTGCGACGCTCACGCGAGCGAGCGCCGGTGCCGCGAAGTACGTCGAGAACCCCTCGGGCGCGGCGATGCGCACCGTGCCGTAGCACCCGGGCATCCTCGCTCGAGACCGCGCCGACCACCCGCTCCATGACCGCTTCGAGGGATGCCGCCTCGGCGACCACGTCGCGCCCGGCCGGGGTGAGCACCCAGCCGTCGGCGCCGCGGTCGAGCAGCTTCGCGCCGAGTGCCGCCTCGAGCCGGTCGATTCGGCGCTTGACGGTCGTGTGATCGACCCCGAGCAGCGTCGCGGCCGACACCATCCGGCCGGAGCGCGCGACGGCGAGCAGGAAGCGCACGTCGTCGGAGCTCACGTCGCTCGGCCTCGGCGCCTTCGGGCTCATGGGCATCAGCCTAGGTCGGCGCTGTCCGAGCCGGAATCGCGCGGAACCCGCGTGGGCGGCCGGGATGTCGCCACCCGCTGCGACACTGGCCGCATGGACCCCATCCTCGCCATGATCGTCGGCCTCGCGCTCGGCGCTGCCGCCGGCCTCGTGATCGGCTTCCTCGTCGCGCGTGCGCGCCGCGACCGCCGTCGAGGGCATCGACCCGCAGCTGCTCGAGGAGCGGCACGCGCGGCGCCCTCACCGAACTCAGGATGGCCGAGCAGGCCGTGCAGTCCCAGCTCACCGCCGAGCTCGCCTCGATCCAGGCCACCGCCGACGGGCTGCGCGACGCAGCTCGAGACCCTCGTGCGCCAGCAGGCCGAGTCGCGCCGAGCGCGAGCGCGCCGAGAACAAGGTGCTGCACGCGCTCGCTCCCGTGCAGGAGACGCTGCGCACGATGCAGCTCAAGGTCACCGACCTCGAGCAGCAGCGCAGCCAGCAGTACGGCGCGATCGCCGAGCAGCTCAAGCAGACCCAGCTCTCGGGCGAGCAGATCCGCGATCACCACCGAGTCGCTCGCGTCGGCGCTGCGCAGCAACTCGCACGCGCGGCGTCTGGGGCGAGACGCAGCTGCGCAACGTCGTGCAGGCCGCCGGCCTCATCGAGCGGGTCGACTTCGACGTGCAGTCGAGCATCCACTCGGATGCCGGCGCCGGCCGCCCCGACATGGTGATCCACCTGCCCGGCGGCAAGAACATCGCCGTCGACGCGAAGGTGCCGTTCACCGCCTACCTCGAGGCGAGCCAGATCTCGGTCACCGCGACGGGCGAGGAGGGCGCGCGGCGCGAGGCGCTGCATCAAGCAGCACGTCAAGGTGCTCCGCAGCCACATCGACACGCTCGCGAGCAAGGCCTACTGGGCTGGGCTCGACGCCTCCCCCGAGCTCGTGATCGCGTTCATCCCGAGCGAATCGCTCGTGTCGTCGGCGCATGGAGGCCGACCCGGCGATCATGGACTACGCGTTCAGCAAGCGGGTCGCCCTCGCCTCGCCCGTGACGCTGTGGTCGGTGCTCAAGACCGTGGCGTTCTCGTGGCAGCAGGACGTGCTCACCGACCAGGCCAAGAACCCTCTTCGACCTCGGCAAGGAGCTCTACGGTCGCCTCACGACCCTCTCGCGAGCACGCCGACAAGCTGCGCCGCTCGATCGACTCGACGGTCAACAGCTACAACCAGTTCGCGAACTCGCTCGAGACCCGCGTGCTCGTCACGGCTCGCAAGCTCAACGCACTCGACGAGTCCAAGGTGATCGGCACCGCCTCGCACGATCGAGCAGTCACCGAAGCAGCTCACCGCCGTCGAGATGGAACTCGCGTCGATCGACGAGCTCGACGGAGTCGCACGCCCCGAACTGGAGCCGACCCTGCTCGACCTGCCGCCGGCCGAGCCGAAGAGCATCAAGCGCGCCTAGGCCGACTACTCGTCCAACCACTTCTGCGCGAGGTGATCGGCCGCAACCCGGCGGATCGTGCCCGACGTGCGGCGCAGCACGATGCTCTCCGTGCGGATGATCGGCCCGATCCGACGCACGCCCTTGACGAGCCCGCCGTCGGTGACGCCGGTCGCCACGAAGAACGTGTTGTCGCCGCTCACGAGCTCGTCGGCGCTGTACACATAGTCGAACTTCAGGCCCGCCGCGGCCCCGCGAGTGCGCTCGTCATCGGTGCCCGGCGCGAGCCGGCCCTGGATGAAGCCGCCGAGCGCCTTGATCGCCGCCGCGGTCGCGACGCCCTCCGGGCTGCCGCCGATGCCCAGGCACATGTCGATCCGGGTGCCGTAGAGGGCGGCATTGATGCCGCCCGCGACATCGCCGTCGAGCATGAGTCGGGTTCCGGCGCCGGTCGCGCGGATCTCCTCGATGAGCCCCTCGTGCCGCGGCCGGTCGAGCACCGCGACGACGATCTCATCGACGGGCTTGCCCTTCGCCTTCGCGAACTCGCGGATGTTCTCGCCGACCGACTGCGACAGGTCGACGACACCGACGCCTTCCGCGCCGGTGACGAGCTTGTCCATGTAGAAGACCGTCGAGGCATCCAGCATCGTGCCGCGGTCCGAGACCGCGATCATCGAGATGGCGTTCTGGCGGCCGGCCGCCGTGAGCGAGGTGCCGTCGATCGGGTCGACGGCGATGTCGCACGCCGGTCCGCGCCCGGTGCCAACATGCTCGCCGTTGAACAGCATCGGCGCCTTGTCCTTCTCGCCCTCACCGATCACGACGACGCCGTCGAAGTCGACGGTGCCGAGGAACTTGCGCATCGCATCCACCGCCGCACCGTCGGCTCCGAGCTTGTCGCCCTTGCCGATGAATGGCACCGCGCGAATCGCAGCGGCCTCGGTGGCTCGAACGAGCTCCATCGCGAGGTTGCGGTCGGGGTGCAGGAACAGGGTGCCGGTTTCGGTCGCCAATGTCGGTCCTTTTCGCCCTGAAGGGCGGTGCGTTCGCCGTGGTGGGGATCCGGACATCGGATCGACGCAGAGCCAGCCTATCGGCGCTCAGTAGACTCGACACGTCACCACGTGAGCCCAAGAGGAGCCATCCGCAATGCCTGTTGCCACCCCAGACCAGTACGCCGAGATGCTCGACAAGGCCAAGCAGCGCGGCTTCGCCTACCCCGCGATCAACGTCTCGAGCTCGTCGACGATCAACGCCGTGCTGCAGGGCCTCACCGAGGCGGGCTCCGACGGCATCATCCAGGTGACCACCGGCGGCGCCGACTACTTCGCCGGCCAGAGCGTCAAGGCGCGCGCGACCGGCGCGCTCGCGTTCGCCGCGTTCGCGACCGAGGTCGCCAAGAACTACCCGATCACGGTCGCGCTGCACACCGACCACTGCCCGAAGGACGCGCTCGACGGCTTCGTGCTGCCGCTCATCGCCGCCTCAGAGGCCGAGGTGAAGGCGGGCCGCAACCCGATCTTCCAGTCGCACATGTGGGACGGCTCGGCCGTGCCGCTGGCCGAGAACCTCGAGATCGCGAAGGACCTGCTGCCGCGGCTCAAGGCGATCAACGCGATCCTCGAGGTCGAGATCGGCGTCGTCGGTGGCGAAGAGGACGGCGTCGCGCACGAGATCAACGAGCACCTGTACACGACCCTGGATGACGCGATCGAGACCGTCGAAGCGCTCGGCCTCGGCGACAACGGCCGCTACATGGCCGCGCTCACGTTCGGCAACGTGCACGGCGTGTACGCGCCCGGCAACGTGAAGCTCAAGCCAGAGCTGCTCAAGGAGATCCAGGACGGCCTCGAGGCCAAGTTCGGCACCGGCCCGAAGCCGCTCGACCTCGTGTTCCACGGCGGTTCCGGTTCGAGCGATGAGGAGATCGCGACCGCGGTCGCCAACGGCGTGATCAAGATGAACATCGACACCGACACCCAGTACGCGTTCACCCGCTCGATCGCCGACACGATGTTCAAGAACTACGACGGCGTTCTCAAGGTCGACGGCGGCGTCGGCAACAAGAAGGTCTACGACCCGCGCGCGTGGGGCAAACTCGCCGAGACCGCGATGGCCGCGCGGGTGGTTGAGGCCACGCAGCAGCTCGGGTCGGCGGGGCACTCCGGGAAGTAGCGACATGGCCGACCTGCGACCGCGTCCGCAGTACGGCGAGTACGCCCCGCCGGGCTGGGTGTCACCGGTGCAGCTGCCGCCACCCCAGCTCGACCTGACGCGACTGCCGCCACCATCCGGACCACCCAGCGCCGCACCCCCGCCCATCTCGACGGCACTCGCGCGCGATCGGGTTCTCACGCTCGTGCTGCTCGGGGTCGGCTTCGTCGGGGCAGCCATTGGCCTCGTTATCGGCCTCACCCTGCGGGCGAACGTGGTGCTGATGTTGCTGCAGTACGACATCGACGCTGGCACCACGCCCGCATGGCTGGATGTCGCGGGCGTCGCCCTCGCCGCCAGCCATGTGCTGCTCTATCTCGCCGCCGCAGGGCTCTCGGTCTGGCTCCTGCGCCGTGGACGACCCGCGTCATGGGCGCCCCTCTGGGCCGGCATCCTCGCCGCCATGATCTTCTGGTCGGTGCTGACGTCTGCGCTCGGGCAGTACTCGGGCCAGCTCCCGGGATAGGTCAGTCGTCGGGCTGGCTCAACCGTCAGCGCGCTGCCAGTCCAGCTTGCGGTTGCGACCGCCGAGCCCGCGCTCGTCGGGGTTGCCGGCGGCATCCGTGCGCAGCTCCTTCGGCAGCGAGAACATGAGGTCCTCCTCCGCGGTGACGATGGTCGAGACATCCGTGAACCCGGCGTCGGAGAGGTCGTCGAGCACCTCCTGCACGAGCACCTCGGGCACCGACGCTCCGCTCGTCACCCCGACGGTCTCGACCCCGTCGAGCCAGTCCTGCTGGATCTCGCTCGCGTAGTCGACGCGGTAGGCGGCGCGGGCGCCGTGCTCGAGCGCGACATCCACGAGGCGCATGGTGTTGGAGCTGTTGGCCGACCCGACGACGATCACGAGATCGGCCTCTGGGGCGACCTTCTTGATCGCGACCTGGCGGTTCTGGGTCGCGTAGCAGATGTCGTCGCTCGGCGGGTCCTGCAGGTTCGGGAAGCGCTCGCGCAGCAGGCGCACCGTCTCCATGGTCTCGTCGACCGAGAGTGTGGTCTGCGAGAGCCAGACCAGGTTGTCGGGGTCGTCGACGACGAGGTCGGCGACCTCGTGCGGGCCGTTGATGAGGGTGGTGCGCTCCGGCGCGTGACCCATCGTGCCCTCGACCTCCTCGTGGCCGGCGTGGCCGATGAGCAGGATGTGGCGGTCGGCCTTCGCGAAGCGCACGGCCTCGCGGTGCACCTTGGTCACGAGCGGGCAGGTCGCGTCGATCGCCTGGAGGTCGCGCGTCCGCGGCATCCGCGACCACCTTCGGCGAGACGCCGTGGGCGCTGAACACGACGTGCGAGCCCTCCGGCACCTCGTCACGTCGTCGACGAAGATCGCGCCGGCGCGCTCGAGCGTCGACACGACATGGATGTTGTGCACGATCTGCTTGCGCACGTAGACCGGGGCGCCGTAGTTCTCGAGCGCCTTCTCGACGGCGACCACTGCCCTGTCCACCCCAGCGCAGTAGCCGCGAGGGAGCCGCCAGCAGCACCCGCTTGTGTCCGGGCACCGGGGTATCCTTGAGCCGGTTCCGCGGGGCCGGCATGTGCGGAAGGTCGAGTTGCACGACGTTGCCGTTCGAAATGCTGGACACCCCCTGATTCTAGGAGCGAATACCGTGAGCGAGCCCGAAGCACCGTCCACGGTCGACGCGCCCTGGCCCGTCGCGACTCTCTCCAACAAGCTCAAGGGCTACATCGACCGCCTCGGCACCGTGTGGGTCGAGGGCGAGATCACGCAGTGGGGCGGTGCGGGCGGCAACGTCTACGGCAAGCTCAAAGACCTCGAGCAAGACGTCACACTCTCGTTCTCGGTCTGGTCGTCGGTCAAAGCCAAGTTCAAGGATGACTTCAAGCAGGGCGACCGCGTCGTCGCGCTGCTCAAGGCGAACTGGTGGCCCAAGGGCGGCACGCTCACCATGCAGGTGTACGAGCTGCGCCACGTCGGACTCGGCGACCTGCTCGAGCGGCTCGAGCGCCTGCGCCAGCAACTGCGCAGCGAGGGACTGTTCGAGCACAAGCGACCCCTGCCCTTCCTTCCGGGCTGCATCGGCCTCATCACGGGCAAAGACAGCGACGCCGAGAAGGATGTGCTGCGCAACGCCCAGCTGCGGTGGCCGGCGGTGCAGTTCCGCGTCATCCACGCCGCGATGCAGGGCGACCGCGCGGCCGGCGAGGTCACGCGCGCGATCCAGACGCTGGATGCCGACCCCGAGGTCGAGGTCATCATCATCGCGCGCGGCGGCGGCGACTTCCAGAACCTGCTCGTGTTCAGCGACGAGAAGCTCGTGCGTGCCGCCGCCGCGTGCGTGACGCCGCTCGTCAGCGCGATCGGGCACGAGAACGACCGGCCGCTGCTCGACGACGTCGCCGACCTGCGGGCGTCCACGCCGACGGATGCCGCGAAGCGCGTCGTGCCCGACGTCGCCGAGGAGCTCGAACCGGGTGCAGCAGGCGCGCGCCCGCATCCGGTCACGGATCACGCAGCGCGTCGGCCACGAGATCGAGCGTCTCGAGACGCTGCGGTCGCGCCCCGCGCTCGCGAACGCGACCTGGATCGTCGACCTCCGTGCCGACGAACTGACGCGCCACGTCGCCCGTGGCCGCGAGCTGGTCGAGCGGACGCTCGAACGCGCGCACACGACGGTCGGTGAACTGTCCGCACAGGTGCGCGCCCTCTCGCCCAAGCGAACCCTCGAGCGCGGCTATGCGATCGCGCAGCTGCCGAGCGGGGCCGCGCTGCGCTCCGTCGCGGATGCCCCAGCCGGCACGAGACTGCTCCTCACCATCGCCGACGGGCGCCTTCCAGCCACGGTCGACCCCGACGCTCCCGCGGCCACGATCGGCGCTGCCGGGTAGGATCGAAGTCGTGTCCACACCCTCCCCCGACGTGAGCGAACTCAGCTATGAGCAGGCGCGTGACGAGCTCATCCAGGTCGTGAACGACCTCGAGCAGGGCGCCTCGACCCTGGAGGAGTCGCTCGCGCTGTGGGAGCGCGGCGAGGCGCTCGCGAAGCGCTGCGAGGAATGGCTGATGGGCGCGAAGGCGCGTCTCGACGTAGCGAAGGCCGCTGCACACGTCACCGCGACCGCGGCGGAGTGAGCGCCGCCAAGGCGGCGCGCAGCGAACCGTGGCCGCGAAGACACCTCCAGTGGTCGCCGAACTCGGCCGACCGGAGACGGCCGAGGAAACCGCCGCACGCAGGGCCGAGACGTCGCGAAAGCACCGAGCGAACCAGACCCTGCTCAACCTCATCCTCGCGACCGCTGCGTCGCTCGGCATCGTCGCGTTCCTGTTCGCCGTGGTCGTGCGCCCCGACACGAGCCCGCCCGAGCCGATCGACTACGTCGCGATCGCCGAGAGCGCGAATGCCGACGTGCCGCTGGCCGCACCCACCGTGCCGGTCGACTGGCACGCGAACGCGGCGAGATTCCGCGCGGAGTTCGGTGTGCAGACCTGGTACGTGGGATTCATCACCGCCGACGAGGGGTTCATCGCGCTCAACCAGGGCATCGACGCGAATGTCACGTGGGTGACCGCCGAGGTCGACGGCGAACGCGGCGACCGGCGAGACGCGCATCGGCGGACTCGACTGGCAGGTCTACGACCACCGGGACGCGGATGATCCGGGCAACTACGCCTACGCGCTCGTGACCGAGCTCGACGGCAGCACGGTGGTGCTGCACGGCACCGCGTCGGATGCGGAGTTCGAGTCGCTCGCGGCATCAATCGCAACGGAGGCAACCCCATGACCGTCGAGACCCACGAAGGCACCGGTGACATCCGAACCCCCGCGCAAGCGTGGGAGGAGATGCGCCGCGGCAACGAGCGGTTCGTCACCGGTAACCCGGCGCATCCGCGTCAGGATGTGGACCGTCGGGCGCAGGTGGCCGACCAGCAGACGCCCGCACGCAGCCCTGTTCGGCTGCAGTGATTCGCGACTGGCTGCCGAGATCATCTTCGACAAGGGCCTCGGTGACCTGTTCGTCGTGCGCAACGCCGGCCAGGTGATCTCGGACTCGGTGCTCGGTTCGCTCGAGTACGCGGTCGCCGTGCTGAAGGTGCCGCTCATCGTCGTGCTCGGGCACGATCAGTGCGGTGCCGTCGCCGCCGCAATCGAGGCGACCGGCTCGACACCGCCGCCGCTGGCGCCGCACATCAAGAAGATCGTTGACCAGATCGTGCCCGCGGTGAAACGGGTCACGAAGGGCGACGGCCGGTTCCGGCGAGTCGGACGTGGGCGAGGTGGGGCGCGAGCACCTTCGCGACACGATCGCCGACCTGCTGAGGAACTCCGAACTCATCAGCGACGCTGTCGCCGCGGGTACGCTGGCTGTCGTGGGCGCGAACTACCGGCTGCTCGAGGGACGCGTGGTGCCGGATGTCAAGATCGGTCTGACCTGACCGGTCGACGCCTCACCCCGCCCGCTCGCATCTCCCCCGGAAGGAACACGACGCCGTGAGCAAGTCCGACCCAATCGAAACCCCTGTGGACCTGGGCTATCGCATCGAGCACGACACGATGGGCGAGGTCCGCGTCCCGGCGAACGCGCTCTACGGCGCCCAGACCCAGCGCGCGGTCGAGAACTTCCCGATCTCGGGATGGGGCCTCGAGCCGGCGCAGATCGTTGCCCTTGCCCGCATCAAGCGGGCCGCGGCGATCGCGAACCAGGAGATCGGCATCCTCGACGGGGCCATCGCCGACGCGATCGTCGCCGCGGCTGACGAGATCATCGCGGGGCAGCACCACGACCAGTTCCCGATCGACACCTACCAGACCGGCTCCGGCACGTCGTCGAACATGAACATCAACGAGGTGCTCGCGTCACTCGCATCCACTTCGCTCGGCTCCGCCGTGCACCCGAACGACCACGTCAATATGTCGCAGTCGTCGAACGACGTCTTCCCGACCTCGGTGCACGTGGCCGTGACGGGCGACCTCATCACGACGCTCATCCCGGCGATGGAGCACCTCGCCACGGCGCTCGAGACGAAGGCCGAGCTGTGGAAGACAGCCGTGAAGTCCGGACGCACCCACCTGATGGATGCCACGCCCGTGACCCTCGGCCAGGAGTTCGGCGGTTACGCCCGCCAGGTGCGCCTCGGCATCGAGCGCGTGCAGGCCGCACTCGCCCGGATCGCGGAGGTACCGCTCGGCGGCACCGCCGTCGGCACCGGGCATCAACACCCCGGTCGGCTTCCCGCAGAAGGTGATTGCGATCCTCGCCGAGTCGAGCGGCCTGCCGATCACCGAGGCGCTCGACCACTTCGAGGCCCAGGGAGCTCGTGACGGGCTCGTCGAAGCGGCGGGTGCACTCCGGGTCTACGCGGTCTCGCTCATCAAGATCTGCAACGACCTGCGGTGGATGGGCTCCGGCCCGAACACGGGGCTCGGCGAGCTGCACATTCCCGACCTGCAGCCTGGGTCGTCCATCATGCCCGGCAAGGTGAACCCGGTGATCCCCGAAGCGACGCTCATGGTGTGCTTCAAGGTGATCGGCAACGACGCGACCGTCGCGTGGTCCGGCGCATCGGGCAACTTCGAGCTCAACGTCGCGATCCCCGTGATGGGCACCGCGGTGCTCGAGTCGATCCGGCTGCTCGCGAACGCTCGACCGTCTGCTCGCCGACAAGACCGTGGATGGCCTCGAAGCCAACCTCGATCGCGCGCGCGCCCAGGCCGAGTCATCGCCGTCGATCGTGACCCCCCTGAACAAGATCATCGGCTACGAGGCAGCGGCGAAGATCGCGAAGTACTCGGTGGAGAAGGGCATCACCGTGCGCGAGGCCGTCGTGGCCCTCGGGTTCGTCGAGCGCGGCGAGGTCACCGAGGCGCAGCTCGACACGGCGCTCGACGTCATGTCGATGACCCGCCCGGGCTAGCTCGAGACCAGCGCGAGCACCACCGCGATCCAGAAGCCCGCGAGCAGGAACGGCCCGAACGGGATCCGTGCCCCACGCCCATGTCGCGCTGCCACGACGAGCGCGGACACTCCGCCGAGGGTGAACGCTGCGAGCGGCGAGACCACGGCCGGTGTGACGCCGACGAGACCGGCGGACAGCCCGAGCACCCCGGCGAGCTTGACGTCGCCCATGCCCATGCCGCCGCCGAGGCTCAGCGCGAGCAGGAACACGGTGGATGCCGCGCCCGCAACCAGCGCAACCACCGGCAGCTGCCCCGTGCGCATCCACTCCCCCACGAGCCCGAGCGCGGCAACAGGATATCCCGGCAGCACGAGCGCGTTGGGCAGCCGGTGCTCACGCACGTCGATCGCGACGAGCGCGGGCGTCACCGCGGCGAGGTACAGCAGCGGGATCGCGGCGAACGTGACGCCGCTCGCGAGGGAGGCGGCGAGCATTGGGGCAGGGTAGCGGAGGGCGGGAAGCGGGTGCCCGCGGCATCCACAGGCCAGTTGCCGGCCGCCTGTGAGCGCGGCCAGCGCTCACCGAGCGAGTCGGCTCAGCCGTCGGGCTCGACGAGCTCGACCTCGGGGATCTCGTCGCCGTTGAGCATGATCACCGTGCGCGCTCCGAGCTCCTCCTGCAGTTCGATCGCGAGGAGCACCGAGGTGGTCACGGGCGCGTCTGCGGGGCAGGAGACGGCGTTGTCGATCACGGTGCCGGGCGGCTGGTCGGGAAGTCCGTAGTAGACGGCGACGGTCACCGAGTCCAACGTCTCCTTGATGATCGCGCCACGAGGGATGCACAGCAGCGGTCCGCGCACATTGAGGATGAGCTCTGTGGTGTCCATGGCCGAATAGCCGTCGCCGGGATTCTGGCCGATGAGCCCGGGCATGTCACGCTGACCGCCGAGCAGCTCGAACGGCTCGAGGTGCCGGAGGTAGTCTCCAGGACGTTCGTCCTCCTCGACCTCCTGGTAGCCGAGCACCGGCACCTCGGTGTAGCCGGCTGGGGGCTCAGCGAGTGGCGTGATCACGCGGTCGACCACCACGGGCGGCGTCGGGCCCCACATCTGCTGCACGGGGGTCGGCGGTGGCGCGTGGAGCGGCGGGTTGAGCAGCCAGGTGATGACCATGGCGGCGCCGAGTCCGACCAGCGAGAGCACGCCGAAGCCGAAGAGCAGGCGTCGCACAAGATACGAGGTCCACCCCGGTTCCGCCGCGCGGGGGTCAGACGTGCTCCACGCGACGAGCGAACTCCAATTCCCGCGCGGCGCCAGCAGGCCCCACAGCAAGAGCAGGGCGGTCGCGACCGCGGCCAGCCCAACGACGGTGTTCACCCCTAGACCCTACGTGGTTCGTACCCCCCGCTGCGTCACGCCAGTTCGTTGGACTCCAGCATCTCGGTGACGAGCGCCGCGATGGCCGAGCGCTCTGAACGCGTGAGCGTGATGTGACCGAACAGTCCGTGACCCTTGAGCGTCTCGATCACGCTCGCGACCCCGTCGTGACGTCCGACGCGCAGGTTGTCGCGTTGCGCGACATCGTGCGTGAGCACGACGCGGGAGTTCTGCCCGATGCGGCTGAGCACGGTGAGCAGCACATTGCGCTCGAGGGACTGTGCTTCATCCACGATCACGAACGCGTCGTGCAGCGAGCGTCCGCGGATGTGCGTGAGCGGCAGCACCTCGAGGATGCCGCGTTCGAGCACTTCATCGAGCACGTTCTGCGACACGACCGAACCGAGGGTGTCGAACACGGCCTGCGCCCACGGGTTCATCTTCTCCGCGGCATCCCCCGGCAGGAAGCCGAGCTCCTGGCCGCCGACCGCGTACAGCGGACGGAACACCATGATCTTGCGGTGCTGCTGCTTCTCGAGCACGGCCTCGAGCCCAGCACAGAGCGCAAGGGCCGACTTGCCAGTGCCCGCGCGCCCGCCGAGCGACACGATGCCGATCTCTGGGTCGAGCAGCATGTCGATGGCGAGGCGCTGCTCGGCACTGCGACCGTGCAGCCCGAAGATGTCACGGTCACCGCGCACGAGACGCAACTCGCCGCGCGCGGTAACGCGACCCAGGGCCGAACCTCGGTCCGAGTGGATGACGAGGCCGGTATTGATGGGCATGTCGCCCACGAGGCGGGTCGACAGGGTCTCGTCGTCGTACAGCTTCGCCATCTGGTCGGAGCCGAGGTCGATCTCGGCCGTGCCGGTCCAGCCGGAGTCGACCGCGAGCTCCGCCTTGTACTCCTCGGCAGCGAGGCCGACGGATGCCGCCTTCACCCGCAGCGGCAGATCCTTCGAGACGACGCAGACATCCAGCCCGTCGTTCGCAAGGTTCAGCGCAACCGCGAGGATCCGCGAGTCGTTGTCGCCGAGCTGCAGGCCCGATGGCAGCACCGACATGCTCGAGTGGTTGAGCTCGACCCGCAGGCTCCCACCGTCACCGACGGCGATCGGGAAGTCGAGTCGCTCGTGCTGCACGCGCAGTTCGTCGAGATTGCGGAGCGCCTGCCTCGCGAAGTAGCCGATCTCCGGGTCGTTCCGCTTCGCTTCGAGTTCGGTGATGACGACCACGGGGAGCACGACGTGGTGTTCGGCGAACCGGAACACAGCTTTGGGATCGGACAGCAGAACGGAGGTATCTAACACGTAGGTGCGCTCAGCCTGCTGCGCGCCCCCCGTCTTTGCCATCCTGTTGTTCACAGCGGTCGACTTCGGGCGAGCGAGCTCAGTCACGTGCACTCCATCCCCGAGCAGAAACTCTGCCCGGATCCAGTCTGCGGAGACGGCCCGTGTGCTGTTACCCACACTCTGCGAGACGAACTTGCGTGGCCGCCCCGATCAGGCGACTTACCTGATGTGCTCGACGCTAAGCGCTCGTTGTTAACTGGAGGTTACGACGCGCCGACGATGCGCCGACCGTCACACGGGGGTTGCGGCGCGGAATTCGACCAGCGCGGCGCGCAGCATCTCGAAGGTCTCCTCGCTCGTGGTGACGTGCGGGCTCAGCCGCACCCCTCCCGCCCGCTCCGTCACGGTCAGGCCGTGATTGTGCACCGCGGCCGAGAACGCCGTCAGCTGGGCCTCCTCGGGTCGCAGCACGACGATGCCCGCGCGCTCGGCACGTGGACGCGGCGAGTCGACAGGCACCGCGAATTCGTCAGCGAGTTGGATGACGCGGTCCACCCGATCCGCAATCGCCGAGTTCACGACACCGACGCCGACCTCCGCAAGTTGCTCGAGCGCCGCCGCGAACCGCGCCTGCGCGACCGGATCCGGGTTGCTCACCTGGAACGCGCGCACACCGTGCGTGGGTGGCGGCACCTCGTCGAGCGGGGTTCCGATCACGTCGGTCGCGTTGAATCCGGAGAAGACGGGCGTGAGCTGCTCGACTGCACGCTCGCTGAGCGCGAGAAACCCCGTGCCCCACCCGGCGCGCGCCCACTTCTGGCCGTTGCCGACGACGACGTCGGCGAGCGCATACGGTGCGTCGACGATCGGGAAGCCCTGGCTCGCGTCGAGGATGAGCAACCGGTCGCCGATCACCTGGCGGATGCCCTCGAGGTCGATGAGGTAGCCCGTGCGGAAGTCGACGAGGCTCACCCCAACCGCGTGCACCGAGGCGTCGAGCTGGTCGCGCAGGTTGCCGGGAGTGACCTGACCGTGGTCGGTGTCGAGCCACACGGGCTCGAGCACGTGCAGCGCATCGGCCGCACGCACGGCGCCGAAGGTGAGCGAGGGGAACTCCGCGGGCGAGAGCGCGAGACGGCCGGTGAAGCCGAACGTGGCGTGCATGAGTCCCTGGCTCGCATTGGGCTGGAACACGATCCGCTCGCTCGGCACGCCGATCAGCGACGACACAGCCTCGCGCACCCGAACGTCCTGCTCGTGCATGAGGGAAGCGAGCGTGCCGAATCGCGAGCGGCCGAGCAGGCTCGACTGGGCGGACTCCTCATCGCGCACCGTGCGGCCGATGGGACCGACCCGCGCGAAGTCGAAGTAGCCCGGCTCGTCGGTGAACGTCTCGATGTACTCGTCGAGGGTGCGTCATTGCCCGAACCTCCGCTGCCGCCGCGAGTAGTCGCGAATCGCGCGCAGGAAGTCCACCTCGCGCAGGTCAGGGCCGAGCGCCTCGACGAAGTAGAACTCGCTGTGTGCGCTCTGCCAGAGCATGAAGTCGCTCAGCCGCTGCTCACCCGAGGTGCGGATCACGAGATCGGGATCGGGTTGCCCACCGGTGTACAGGTGCTCGCCGATGAGCTCAGGTGTGAGCAGGTCGGCGAGGGAATCGAGCGTGCCGCCGCTCGTGACGTGAGACTTCACGATGCTGCGCATCGCGTCGGCGATCTCGTTGCGTCCGCCATACCCGATCGCGAGGTTCACGTGCAGCCCGGTGTTCGAGGCCGTGCGCTGTTCAGCGGCCTCGAGCTTCGCGCGCAGCGGCGCGGGCAGCACGTCGAGCGTGCCCACGTGCTGCACCTTCCAGTCACGCGTGTGCGAGATGTCTTCGGCGAGGTCACCGATGATGCCGTAGAGCGGCTCGAGCTCTGCCGCGTCGCGGCGGCGCACGTTGTCGGTCGAGAGCAGGTAGAGCGTCGCGACCTGCACCCCGAGCTCGTCGCACCACTCGAGGAAGTCGTGGTACTTGTCGGCGCCGGCGCGGTAGCCGTGCGCCGAGGTCTCGAGTTCGCGGAGCTTGGCCCAGCGCCGGTTGCCGTCGATGATCATGGCGACGTGCTTCGGGATCCCGTTGCCGGTCGACAGGGCGCGTCGCAGCCGGGTGTTGTAGAGGCCGTAGAGGAATCCGCGGCCAAGCGCCGGTCTACCTCGCGCCGACTTCTCCTGGGCCGGGCCCGACCGCGGCGCACGTCGCTCTCGCACAGAGCAACGGTAGTCCACGAACCATTCCAACGCCTGCGCTGCGGAAGGTACGCGCGTGCAGCGACTGCTCATCCTGTCGGCAATACACTGGCGCGATGACGGCTGCCACCGACCCGACGAGCGAGCGCCCCGGGGACTCCACCGCGAGTGACGCCGACAGCGACGGCGTCGACCTGCCGAACATCCCGCTGCTCGACGACATGATCGAGCAGGGCTCCGACGCCGAGGTCAAGCCCACCTGGCGCGGATGGATCCACGCCGCAACCTTCCCACTCGCGATCGTGCTCGGGATCGTGTTGCTCGTGTTTGCGGACGGCCTCGCGGCCAGGGTCTCGGGTGCGGTCTTCTTCGCGTCGTCGCTGCTGCTGTTCGGTATCTCGGCCTTGTACCACCGGTTCAACTGGAGCCCAACGATCAAGCGCCTCCTGAAGCGCGCCGACCACTCGAACATCTTCCTGCTCATCGCCGGCACCTACACCCCGCTCGCCGTGCTGTGCCTGCCCGAGTCGAAAGCCACGCTGCTGCTCTGGCTGGTCTGGAGCGGCGCCGCGCTCGGCATCGGGTTCCGCGTGCTGTGGGTCGGCGCACCGCGCTGGCTCTACGTGCCGCTCTACCTGCTGCTCGGCTGGGCCGCGGTGATGTTCATGGGCGACTTCTTCGCTGCGAACTGGGTGACGATGACCCTCGTCATCGTGGGTGGTCTGCTCTACTCCGCCGGCGCCGTGGTCTACGGCCTCAAGCGGCCGAACCCGTTCCCTGGCAAGTTCGGCTTCCACGAGATCTTCCACACGGCGACGCTGCTCGCGTTCCTGTGCCACTGGACCGCGATCTTCATCGTCGCGATCCAGCCGCCGGTCCTCTAGGAGGGACCCGGTTCGGAGTCGGAGCGGTCCGGGTCGACTGGGGGCTTCCCCGCGTCGGCCTCGGCCGCGATCTCGTCTTGCACCGCGGCGCGGTAGCGCACCCGGCGAATGCGCCGCACCATGTCGATCACGAGCAGCACCGTGATGAGCGCGATCCCGAAGGTGACGATGAACCCAACGACGCCGGGCGTCACGAGATTGGGGTCCCCTTCGAATGCCGGAGGTGTCGGTGGAGTGTCGGCCTCGAGGGCGAGCGCGAGCAGAGCGTGGATCATCGGAGTTCCCTCTCGGTGAGACCAGCGAACACGTCGTACTCGGGGTGCGCGTGCACGGCAAGCAGGCGACGCTGCACGGGTCCTCCTCGCGGTCGATTAGCCTTGACAAGACTAAAGGAGCGCACGCTGTGACCGATCTCGATGCGCGCTACGGCCGCACGGCGAGCTCGGCGAAGCGCACTCGCCGAATGGCGATCGGCGCCGGCATCCTGTTCGTGCTGGTGTTCGGCGCGTGGCTCTGGTGGGGCGGACTGCTCGGGGCTCCCGCGCAGTTCGAGGCTCGCGATCTCAGCCACGAGATCGTCTCGCCGTCCGAGGTCAGTGTGACATGGCAGTTCACGGTCGAGCCGGGCACACCCGCAAAGTGCGCGCTGCAGGCACTCAACGCGCAGTACAGCATCGTGGGATGGCTCGTGGTGGGTGTTCCAGCCTCCGAGGATCGCATCCGGCAGCTCACCGAGACCGTCCGCACCGCCGAGCCGGCCGTCAACGGGTTGATCTATCGCTGCTGGCTCACCTAGGCTTGCCGGACATCCATGGAACCGGCCAGGGTCAACCTTTCTAAGGGCTCGAGCCGGTTTCTTCTTGTAAGGAGGGCATTGTGACCGACGCAACCGTCACGTGGCTCACCCAGGAGGCGTTCGACCGGCTCACCGCGGAATACGAACACCTCACGGGTGCCGGCCGCACAGAGATCGCGAGCAAGATCGAGGCCGCGCGAGAAGAGGGCGACCTCAAGGAGAACGGCGGGTACCACGCCGCCAAGGAGGAGCAGGGCAAGATGGAGGCGCGCATCCGCGTGCTCAACCAGCTGCTCACGCACGCCAACGTCGGGGATGCACCGGCGAGCACGGGCGTCGTCGAGTCCGGCACCGTCATCACCGCCACCATCCTCGGCGACGAGTCGACGTTCCTGATCGGTAGCCGCGAGATCGTCGGCGACAGCGACCTCGATGTCTACAGCGAGGGCAGCCCGCTCGGCACCGCGATCCTCGGCAAGAAGGTCGGCGACCAGGTCGCCTACACGGCTCCCAACGGCAAGAGCATCCCCGTGGAGATCCTCAAGGTCGAAACGTACACGGCGTAGTTTGGCGCGCCGCAGAAGCGGCGGTGGAGCCTAAAAATCGACGCGGGGTTCGAAGCCGTCGTCCCTGAGCCTCGTGATCACCTGTTCGGCGTGCTCCGGGCCGCGGGTCTCGATGTGCAGCTCGAGTTCGACCTGGCTGATCAGCAGACCACCGTTGTGACGCGTGTGGAGCACCTCGACCACGTTCGCGTTGCACTCGGCGACGAGTGCTGAAACCCTCGCGAGCTGTCCGGGGCGATCCGGCAGCGGGATGCGCAGCTTGAGGTAGCGCTCCGACGCGGCGAGACCGTGGCTGATGATCCGCTCCATCATGAGCGGATCGATGTTGCCACCGGTGAGCAGCAGCACCGTCGGCCCGGTCGGCGAGATCAGCCCCGCCATGATCGCCGCGACCCCGACCGCGCCCGCGGGCTCCACCACGAGCTTCGCGCGCTCGATCAGCGTGAGCACCGCGGTGGCGATCTGGTCGTCGGTGACGGTGACGACTTCGTCGACGGCTTCCCGAACGATGTCGAAGTTCAGCATGCCGGGCTTGCCGACGGCAATGCCGTCAGCAATCGTCGGCAGCACGGTGATCTCCGTCGGAGCGCCGCGATTCAGCGACACCGGATAGGCGGCCGCGTTCGCCGCCTGCACGCCGATCACGCGCACCGACCGTCCATCGGCCGCCGCCCGCTGCTTGATCGCGCTCGCGACGCCCGAGATCAGGCCGCCGCCGCCGATCGGCACGACGACGGTCGTCGAGCTCCGGCACGTCGTCGTACACGTCGAGACCGAGCGTGCCCTGTCCCGCGACGACATCCGGGTGATCGAACGGGTGGATGAACACCGCGCCGGTGCGCTCGGCGAACTCCGCCGCGGCGAGCAACGGCTCCTGCACCGTGTGGCCCGACGAGCACGACGTCTGCACCGTAGTTGCGCGTGGCCTGGAGCTTGGGCAGCGCGACCCCGAGCGGCATGAAGATCGTGGCCGGGATGCCGAGCTGCCGCGCCGCGAACGCGACCCCCTGCGCGTGGTTGCCGGCCGAGGCCGCGACGACACCGCGGGCCTTCTCCGCCTCCGTCAGGCGCGAGATGCGGTTGTACGCTCCACGGATCTTGTACGACCCGGTGCGCTGGAGGTTCTCGCACTTGAGGAACACCGGGGCCCCGAGCAGATCCGTGAGGAACTGCGAGGTCTGCATGGGCGTGGTCTGGATCACCGGGGACACCCGGCGGTGGGCATCCTCGAAGTCGGCGAGCGTGGGGCCGGTCAGGGTCGGCGCGGCTTCGGTCGATCGGACTCGCGCCTTGACGGCTCAGACATCGGTCAGCAATTCCTTGGCGGTGGGTCTCGGATTGGTTCGCCAGTCACCGCCCGCGATGTACTTGACGACCACATTGAGCGTCGCGATGAACGGCACCGCGAACAGCGCACCCGGGATGCCCGCGATGAAGCCACCCGCCGCCACCGCGAACACGACCGCGAGCGGGTGCACCTTGACCGCGCTGCCCATCACGAGCGGCTGCAGGATGTGACCCTCCACCTGCTGCACGAGCAGCACGATGCCGAGCATGATGAGCGCGGGAACCGGTCCGAGGTACACGAGCGCCACGAACACCGCGAGCGCGCCCGTCACGAGCGCACCGACCACGGGCACGAACGATCCGAGGAACACCGCGACCGCGATCGGAATCACAAGGGGGAAGCCGCCGAAGAACAGGCCGAGCACCCACGCGCCGACTCCGATGCCCACCGCGTCGACGAACGCAACGAAGATCTGCACCTTCACGAAGGTCGTGATCGTGACCCAGCCGGCGTGGCCGCCGCCATCCACCGCCGTCCGAGCCGTGCGCGGGAAGAGTCGTACGATCCACGCCCAGATGCGGGCGCCGTCGATGAGGATGAACAGGGTCGCGAACAGCGCGAGCAGCACGCCCGCGAGCACGTGCCCGGCGGTCGAACCCACCGACAGCGCGCCACTGACGAGCCATTCGCTGTCTTTCTGGATGGCCGCGACGATCTGCTCGACGTAGTCGTTGAACTGCTGCTCGTCGAGTCCGAGCGGTGAGGTGAGCAGCCACGCCCTGAAGTCGTCGTACGCCTGCAGCGACTGCTCCTGCAGGTCGGGCAGCCCGCGACGCACCTGGGTGACCACGACCACGATCAGTCCGGCGATAATCGCGATCGTGCCGAGCATCGACACGGCCACCGCGAGCCACTTCGGCCAGCGATGCCGCTGCAGCCACTGCGAGAACGGCACGAGCAGCGCCGCGACGAGCAGGGCGACGAGAAACGGCACGACAATGTACTTGAGCTGGATGATCAGGAACACGAACGCGGCGAGCACACCGAGAATGAGCAGGATGCGCCACGACCACGCCCCCGCAACCCGAACCCCGTGCGGCACTGCGTCATCGGGGTTCATCAGCTCAGGAACGGCCGGCGGCTCGACGACTTTCGGCTTGCGAATGGCCATTGGGCAATTCTAGGTGCCGCACCTACCTCGGAACGGCGGTTGAGGGGGCACCGCGGAACCGCACGAGCACCGCGTCTCCCGGCTGCGGTCGCAACGACACGGAGTGCTGGATCGACAGCAACGAGTCATCCGCGAGCCGCACCCGGGTACGACGGAACGAACCGAGGAAGCTGGATGCCACGACCGTCGCCGGGAGTCCCTCACCCGCCCCGCGCTCGACGAGTTCCACATCCTCCGGCCGCACGAACGCGGTAACCGCGCCATCGGGGATCAGATCGCCCAACAGCGGCAGCGTCGTACCGTGCACGATGAGCTCGCCGCCCTTCGCCTCGGCGAGCACGCGGTTGCTGAGTCCCACGAAATCGGCGACGAACGGGGTCGGCCGGTTCCGCGTAGAGCTGTTCGGGCGTGCCGATCTGCTCGATGCGGCCATCCTTCATGACCGCAACCCGATCGGCGACGGCGAGCGCCTCCTCCTGGTCGTGCGTGACGAACACGGTCGTGATGCCGAGTTCGGTCTGGATGCGGCGGATCTCGTCGCGCAGCTGCACGCGCACCTTCGCATCGAGCGCGCTGAGCGGCTCATCCAGCAGCAGCACGCGCGGGCGGGTGACGAGCGCCCTCGCGAGGGCGACGCGCTGCTGCTGCCCGCCCGAGAGCTGGTGGGCGTAGCGGCCCGCGAACGACCCGAGGCCGACCATCTCGAGCGCCTCGCTTGCCCGGGCGCGACGCTCTGGGGTGGCCACCCGGCGCATCCTGAGCCCGAATTCCACGTTCTCGAGCGACGTCAGATGCGGGAACAGCGAGTAGGACTGGAACACCATGCCGAGGTCGCGCTTGTTGGTCGGTGTGCCCGCGACATCCTCGCCGTCGATGAGGATGCGCCCGCCATCGATGAGCTCAAGGCCCGAGAGGCTGCGCAACGCGGTCGTCTTGCCGCATCCGGAGGGACCGAGCAGCGCGATGAACTCCCCCGGCTGGATCGCGAGATCGAGCGCATCGAGCGCTCGATGGGCGCCGTACTGCTTGGTGACGCCGACGAGTTCGACGGCGACTCCCCCGATCGGTGCGACTGGCGGCGGGGCGATGGTGATGGTGTCGGTCATGAGCCTTGCTTTCTTGCCGAACCGAGCCGGCCGATGATGATGAGCAGCACGAACGCGAAGGCGAGCGCGAGCAGGGCGAGAATGATCGCGACCCAGGGATCGGACTGGCCGATCTGCAGCAGCGCGGTCTGCAGGTTGACGCGATTGAGCAGACTCGCGATCGTGAACTCGCCGAGCACGACCGCGACGGCGATGAACGCGGCCGCGAGCACGCCGCGGCGCAGGTTCGGCAGCAGCACACGGACGAGCACGACCGGCCAGCTCGCGCCGAGGGATCGAGCGGCTTCGCTGAGCGTCACGACCGGCACGGCGTCGAGGTTCGACTGGATCGCTCGGTAGGCGTAGGGCAGCACCGTGATGCCGTACGCGAACGCGAGGGTCCAGATCGAGCCGCCGAACACCTTCACGACGATCGAGTAGACCGGTGCAAGCCCGACCACGAGCACGATGGCCGGCACCGTGATCGGGATGATGCAGATGAACTCGAGCACCCGGCGCAGCCTCGGGAACTGCAAGTGCACGAGAATCATCGTCGGCAGCAGCACGACGAGCACGATGCCGACCGTGACCACCGCGAGCAGCACGGAGTTGCCGATCGCCTGGAACAGTCCGCGGTACGCGCGCGCGTTGGCCGGGTCGAACAGCCCCACCCAGTGCTCGATCGTGTAGCCGTCGCCCGACCGGGTGCTGAGGCTGAACTCGATCATTGCGACGATCGGGATCGCGAAGACCAGGCCGACGACGCCCAGGATGACCCAGCGCGCGACGTTGGATGGCTCGGCACCGATCCGCTGCGCGGCGCTCATCGCTGCCACCTCGAGGTGCGCGTCTGCAGCACGGAATAGCCCCACATCACGACCACCATCACCACAACCATGCCGAGCGCGAGTGCGCCGGCCATGTTCTCGCGGCCGAGCACCGTTTCGCTCACGAGCGCCGACCTGATCTGCAGCGGCACGATCTGCGAACCCTGGCTGATGAGCGCCGCGGCCGTCGCGTACGACGAGAATGCGTTCGCGAACAACAGCAGAAGACTGCCCAGGAAGGATGGCGCGAGCACAGGAATCGCGATGCGCCTCCAGTAACTCCACCGCGTGCCGCCCAGCGTCGCGTTCGCCTCAGCCCACGTGCCCTTGAGCCCGGACAGTGCGGGCATGAACGTGATGATCATGAGCGGCACCTGGAAGTAGAGATAGACGGGCAGCAGGCCGGGCACCTGGTAGAGCCACACACCGTTCGCGAAGATGTCGAGGCCGATCGAGTCGCGCAACCAGACGGTGATCAGGCCCTGACTGCCGATCGCGGCGATGAACGCGAACGCGAGCATGACCCCGCCGAACTGGGCGAGCACGCTCGACGCCGAATCGATCATCGTGCGCAGCGCGCCCTCGGCTCGCGTGCCGAGCATCGCGTAGCAGACCAGGGCGCCGATGATCGCACCCGCGACCGCCGTGACCGCAGACACCCAGAACGAACTGGCGAACGTCTGGAGCACGGCGGGCGCGAAGAGGCCCGCGACGTTGTCGAACGTGAGGGCGCCGTCTTCGGTGAAGAAGCCGGTCCCGACCGCGAGCACGGTCGGGACCGCCAGGAAGACAACGACATACGCCGAGAACGGCAGCAGGCCGAGGTACCGGGTCATCAGCCGATCGCCGCGGCCCACTTCTCGGCGAGCAGCGCAGCCGCCGCCTCCGCCTGCTCCGCGGTCGGCGTCACGAGCTCGCCGTCGAGGGCACCGAGGGCGTCGAGCGCGTCGGTGTCGACGGTGCCGGCATCCTGCAGGGCCTGGATCGTCACCGGGTAGGCACCGCCGACGATGAACAGGTTCTGCGCCTCCGGGCTGTAGAGGAACTCCTGCCACAGGCGCGCGGCGGCCGGGTGCGGGGCATCCTTGCTGATCGCCTGGTTGTAGAAGCTCGTGTAGATCGTGCCCGGGAGGGTCGTGACCTTCCAGCCGTCAACGGTGGAGGCGACTGCGAGGTTGTTGTAGCTCCAGTCGAATGCGACCGAGATCTCGCCGGCGGCGATTGCCGCCTCAGTCACGTTGACCGGCAGGAAGTTGCCAGCGTCGTTGAGCTGCTCGAAGAAGTCGATGCCGGGCTGGAAGTCGTCGAGCGTTCCGCCAGACTGCACCGTCGCGAGACCGACCGCAGCGAACGCCGCACCGGCCTGGGTCGGGTCGCCGTTGAGCGCGACCGCACCGCGGTAGTCATCACCGAGGAGGTCGTCGAGGCTCGTGGGCTCCGGCACGTCGTTCGACTGGTAGCCGATCGACATGCTGCCGGTGTAGTCGTTGACCCAGAGGCCGGTCTCCTCCTTGTTCTCGGCAGGGATCTCGTCCCAGTTCGCGACCTGGTACGGCGCGAAGTAGTCGAGGCTGTCGAGCGTCACGGCGGTGCCGAGGTCGAAGACGTCGGGAGCAGTGTCCTGGCCCTTGAGGTTGTCAGCGGCGGCGATCTCCTCGGCGCTCGAGATGTCGGGGTCGGCCGAGTTCACCGTGATGCCGTACGTCTCCTCGAACAGCGCCTTGATCTCGCCGTAGTTCGCCCAGTTGTCGGGCAGGGCGATCACGTTGAGCTCGCCCTCGGCCTGCGCGGCTGCAACGAGGCCCTCGAGACCGCCGAACGCCTCCGCGCTCGTAGCAGTGGCGGCATCCACGTCGGACGAGGCGGTGGCCCCTCCGGAGCAGGCGGTGAGTCCGATCGCGGCGGCGGCGATGATCGCCAGGCCGGCCGCGTTGCGCATCTTGGCTGTCTTCAACGAGAACAAGAGAATTTCCTCCATCGTGGCCGTCCGGCCGCCGGCGCTGTGAGCAGGCAGAGGGGATACCGGGGGTTGGCCATCTCGAACGGTAGGTATGCCGCGAGACCGACGGGCATCCCGTTGGTGAACGGACGACGAACAGTGTCCGATGCCTTCGATACGGTGGGGCCATGAGCGAGCCTCGTGAGCACCTCAGCGCGGCGCAGGCGCAGGCGCGTGGCGCTCGCGGCGCAGGGATTTGGTGCGCCGCATCCATCGTCCGTCGGCACTCGGCAGCTCAACCTCGCGATGCAGCGCCTCGGCGTGCTGCAGATCGACTCGGTCAACGTGTTCGAGCGAAGCCACTACCTGCCCCTGTTCGCGCGGCTCGGCCCGTACGACAAGGCACTGCTCGACAAACTCACGTTCGCGAAGCGGGCGCCGTACGTCGAGTCCTGGGCGCACCAGGCGGCGTTCGTGCCGATGGAGGACTGGCCACTGTGGCAGTGGCGGCGGCGTCACTACCGTGAGCGTCACCGGCAGTGGAGCGCGGATCACCAGTCGATGCTCGACTTCGTGCTTGCAGAGCTCCGCCAGCGCGGTCCACTGACTGCGGGAATGATCGAGCACGACGACAGCAGGCGCAAGGGGTCGTGGTGGGGCTGGTCGGAGGTGAAGACCGCACTCGAAGTGCTGTTCTTCCAGGGCGACGTCGTCGCATCCCACCGCAAGAACTTCGAGCGGTACTACGACCTGCCCGAGCGCCGGATCCCGGCGGAACTGCTCGATCGCGACGTGCCCGAGGATGATGCCGTGCGCGAGCTGGTTCGCGCGAGCGTCCGGGCGCACGGCATCGGCACGGTGCGGGACATCGCCGACTACTTCCGCATGCTGCAGGCACCTGTGAAGGCCGCGCTCGACGAGCTCGTCGACGAGGGCGAGCTGCACCGCGTGCAGGTCGAGGGCTGGGGCAAGGCCCCGGCGTACCTGCACCAGGACGCGAGGATGCCACGGCGCATCGAGGCCGCGGCCCTGCTCTCGCCGTTCGATCCGGTGGTGTGGGAGCGCGACCGCACCCTGCGCATGTTCGGCTTCCACTACCGGATCGAGATCTACACGCCCGCCCCGAAACGGAAGTTCGGCTACTACACGCTGCCCCTGCTCATCGATGAGGCCCTCGTCGGCCGCATCGACCTCAAGACCGATCGCCAGGCTGGGGTGCTGCGCGTGCAGTCGGCGTGGCGGGAGGGCGATGCCGCGGTCGACCTCGAGCGCGTCGCCGAGCTGCTGCGGTCCATCGCCGACTGGCAGGGCATGGGTGGAGTCGAAGTGATGCGCCGCGGAGATCTCGCCAGCCATGTCGCCGGGGTACTCGGCACCACTACGCTCGAACCGCTGTCAACCGAGGAGCCGGCCCGCTCGGTCAGCGCGCGAACGCCGTGAACGGGTTGGTGTGCGTCAACTGCACGATCGTGCGATCGTCAAGACCGCGCTCGCGCAGGCGTGGCAGCAGCGACGACGAGAGATGAGTGTACGGCTGCGGGATGCCGCCGCCGGGAAGGGCCGGGTCGTACCAGCCGGCATCGTGGCTGAGCAACAACTGCTCGCCGAGACCGGCGTCGAGCGCCCTGACGATCATGTCGACCGCGACCTCGTCGTCGACGCGGCCGATGTGGTCGTACTCGATCCAGGCCCCTCGCGCGGCGACCTCGGCGTGCCGGGCGAAGTCCGGCTCCTGCTGGGCGTGGATCCAGATGAACCGCGAGGGCGAGCCGCCCATCGACTCGATGATGTCGAGCTGTTCGAGCACGACACGACCCGTGATCGTGTGGCTGCCGATGACGGCGCCGGTCTGCACCGAAGCGGCCGCTGCCGCGCGCAAGATGCGGGTCTCGAGCGCGGTGATGCCGTCGTCACCGGCGCTGAGCTTGATCCAGCCGGCGCGGAACGGAGCACTGGCGAAGCCCTCGGTGAGCTCGACCAGCATCCAATCGCGAAGCTCGAGCTCAGTGGCATCCCTCGCCCAGTCCGGGATCCACGGTTCACGGTAGATGCCCGTGGGCACGAGGATCGGCAGACCCGTCGCCTTGGACACTGCGAGGTCGAGGTCGGGGCGAACACCGACTCCGCCGGTCGCGCACTCGACGAGCGCGGTGATGCCGAGGTCCATGGCTCGCCGCACCTCCGGCGCCATGAGCGCGACGACGTCCGCGGCATCGGCTTGCCCCTGGCCCGGCACGTCGGGAGTCCGCAGATCGACGAAGACATGCTCGTGGGGCAGGATCAACCCGAGCTGCTCGCGCGCGATCGGGCCCAAGGTCGTGAACAGGTGGGTCATGTCGCCTCAGAGCGCGGATCTCAGAAGCCGCTGCCGATCTGGCCGAGCCGCTTCACGCGCTCCGCGATCGGCGGGTGGGTCGCGAACAGGCGGCTCAGCAGTCCCGGGCGGTTCGGGTCGGAGATCCACATGTGCGCCATCGTGGTGTTCTGTTTGATCATCGGCCGGCCGTAGGCGCCGAGCTTCTCGAGGGCGCTCGCGAGCGCATCGGGGTGACGGGTCGTCATCGCACCGGTCGCATCCGCGAGGTACTCACGCTGGCGCGAGACCGCGGCCTGCACGACGCCGGCGACCAGTGGAGCGACCAGGAACGCTGCGAGGCCGAAGATGAGCACGATCGGGTTGCCGCCGCCGCTGTTGCGGTTGCCACCGAAGAACGCGATGCGCAGGAACATGTCGGAGATGAACCCGACCGCCACCACGAGCCCGAACACGATCATCGACACCCGGATGTCGTAGTTCTTGACGTGGCCCATCTCGTGGGCCATGACGCCTTCGAGCTCGTCATCGGTGAGCAGTTCGAGGATGCCGGTGGTCGCCGCCACCGACGCGTGCTTCGGATCACGCCCGGTCGCGAACGCGTTCGGCGCGGGATCGTTCACGATGTACACCTTGGGCATCGGCAGCCCCTCGGTGATCGCGAGGTTCTCGACCACGCGGTAGAGCCGCGGATTGTCGGCCTTCTGGATCTGGCGCGCCCCACTCATCGACAGTGCGAGGCTCGACGCCGCGAAGTACTGGAACAGCGCGTAGGCGATCGAGATCACCAGCGTGATGATCACGATCGACACGTCGCGGTAGATGTACGCCGCGAGCGCGCCCAACCCCCCAATGATCAGGATGAACAAGCACGATGATGAAGACCGTGTTGCGCTTATTCTTCGCTATGGCGCGATACATACCGAAATCCTAAGCACGGGTGACGAACGCAAGTTGAGCGCTCTGGTGATCCCGGCGGAATCCTCGATCGCATCGTGGATTCCGACGGACGACGCGCGCCGCGGCCAGCGGCGCGCTAGAACTGCACTCTCGGCGGCTCGGCGATTGCCGCCGCGTCCGAGACCTCGAAGAACTCGCGCTCCTTGAAGCCGAGACTGCGCACGAAGAGCGTGTTCGGGAACACCTTGATCTTCGTGTTGAGCTCGCGCACACCACCGTTGTAGAAGCGGCGCGACGCCTGGATCTTGTCCTCGGTGTCGACCAGCTCGCCCTGCAGCTGCAGGTAGTTCTGGTTCGCCTGGAGCTGCGGGTAGGCCTCGGCCACCGCGAAGATCGACTTGAGGGCGGCCTGCATGTGGTTCTCTGCCACCGCGGCATCCGCCGGGCCCTGCGCGGAGAGCGTCTCGGCACGAGCCTTCGTGACGTTCTCGAACACCGACTTCTCGTGTGCCGCGTAGCCCTTGACCGCCTCGATGAGGTTCGGGATGAGGTCAGCACGGCGCTTGAGCTGCACCGTGATGTCGCTCCAGGCCTCGTCGACCCGCACGTTCAGGCCCACGAGGGAGTTGTACGTCGCGATCAGGTAGATACCGATGATCACGACGAGCAGGACGATGACGCCGATGACGATGAGGATTTCCATGGGCATCATCTTAGATGGCGGGGGGCCCGATATGGCCACGAGCCTCAAGTACCTGTTCGAGCCAGTGATACGACGATTTCGGCGTTCGCTGCTGGGTTTCGAAGTCGACGTGCACGATGCCGAACCGCTGCTCGAACCCCGAGGCCCACTCCCAGTTGTCCATGAGGGTCCAGATGAAGTAGCCGCGGAGGTCGACGTGTGGCATGGATGCTACGGCCGCGAAGATGTGATCGGCGAGGTAGTTGGTGCGGACCGTGTCATCCACCGCGCCGTTGACGACCTGATCGGGGAAGCTCGCACCGCCCTCGGTGATGTAGACGGGTGGCAGCACCTTGCGGTAGCGCTTGCCGAAGTCCCGCAGCAGACGCGTGAGGTAGTGCGGCGCGATCGGCCAGCCGAATCCGGTGGTCTCGTGCTCGGGGAACGCCGTCAGGTGGAACGGCAGGCCCTCCATGGCGGCGGCATGGCCGTCGGGAGTGTTGCCGTCACCCTTCCCGGCCGCCACGCGCGTGGGCATGTAGTAGTTGAGTCCGTAGAAATCGAGCGGCTGGTGGATGGTCGCGAGATCCTCGCTCGAAGCCTCGAGCAGCGGCTTGAACAGGTGGCGCAGCGGCAGGGGCACCTTGGGATACCGGCCGAGCAGCACCGGGTCGGCGAAGATCCGGTTGTGGATGATGTCGAACAGCTTCGAATACACGCGGGTGCGGATGCCGCCGTGCGCCCGCACCACCGGCGAGTGCACGTTCGTGATGCCGACGCCGCCCGTGACCGCCGCCGCGCGCAGCGCCTGCACCGCAAGCCCGTGCCCGAGCAATTGCCCGTGCGCCGCGTGCAGGGCGTCGTACATGCCCGACCTCGCCCGGCGCGTGCACGCCGAGCGCGTAGCCGTAGAGCGTGACCGTCGTGGGCTCGTTGATCGTGACCCACCACTCGATGCGGTCACCGAACGCCTCCCCCGCGATCGCGGCGTACTCGGCGAAGCGGGATGCCGTGTCGCGGTTGCGCCATCCACCCTGCTCCTGCAGCGGCTGGGGCGTGTCCCAGTGGAACAGCGTGGCCATCGGGCGGATGTTCGCGGCCAGCAGTTCGTCGATCAGGCGGTCGTAGAACGCGATCGCCTTCGGGTTGGCCGGGCCCGTGCCATCCGGCTGGATGCGCGGCCACGCGAGCGAGAACCGGTAGGCGTCGACGCCGAGCCGGCTCATGAGCGCGACATCCTCGACGTGCCGGTGGAAGTGGTCGGTCGTGACCTCGGCGGTCGAACCGTCGGCGATCACCCCCGGCCGGCGCATGAACTCGTCCCAGGTCGATGGCGCGCGCCCACCCTCGTCGACGGCACCCTCGATCTGGAACGCCGAGGTCGCGGTGCCGATCACGAAGCCGGGCGGCAGCGCGTGCGCGAAGCCTGCGGGGTGGGCGGCCCAGTCGGTCATGGCCACATCATGTCAGAGCGGAAACCTTCAACCGAGGGCTAGCGTCCGAGCGCACGATCGAGGTACGGATTCGCAAAAAGCCGGTCGGGGTCCATGCGATCGCGTACCGCGACGAAATCGTCGAAGCGCGGGTACTGGCCACGGAGGTACTCGGCGTCGCGCGTGTGCATCTTGCCCCAGTGCGGACGCCCGCCGTACGACATCATGAGGGCCTCGACTTCGCGGAAGTAGATCGTGGGATCGTCTTTGAAGTAGCGGTGCACGGCGATGTAGCCCGTGGCCCGTCCGGAGGCGGTCGAGAGCCACAGGTCATCTGGCGGCGGTCGCGCGCACCTCGATCGGGAACGAGATGTTCCACTGGCGGTCGGCGATGAGCGTGCGGAGATCGCGCAGGGCATCCGGCACGGCCTCGACCGGCAGCGCGTACTCCATCTCGCGGAACCGTACGGTGCGCCGGCTCGTGAAGACTTCCTGCGACCAGTCCGAGAATTCACGGTCGCCGGTGACTTTGACCGACAGCCGGTTGATCGCCGGTATGGATCGTGGCCGGGCGCGCCCCAGCTTGAGCATTGCCTCGTACAGCTGGTTCGACATCCGGTCGTCGATCCAGTCGCCGACGGCGCCCACGGGCTTGCGCGCCGAATCCGCCGGCAGTCGCGTGTTCGTTTTCGTGAGCACGGTGTCGGTGTGCGGCCAGACGTAGAACTCGAAGTGGTCCGCGGACTCGATGCGCGGCATCCACTCGTCCAAGCACGGAGTCGAACGGCAGTGGACGCTCGAGTGCGTGCAGCACGAACTCGGGCACGCACTCGATCGTGAGCTCGACGAGGATGCCGAGCGCGCCGAGTCCGACGGCGAACGCGCCGAGCTCGTCAGCACTCACCGTCTCGAGCTCGCCTGCGGCCGTGACGACCTTCGCGCCGCGGATCCGCGTGGCGATCCCGCCGAACCGCAGCCCGGTGCCGTGGGTGCCCGTCGACGTCGCACCCGCGAGCGTCTGCCGGTCGATGTCGCCGAGGTTCTGCATCGCGAGGTCGTGTGGGCGCAGCAGGTCGGGCAGCTGATGCAGGTTGGTTCCCGCGCCGAACGTCACGAGGTTGCCGTCGACGGCGAGCACGCCGTCCACACCCGACACGTCGAGTTGCACCCCCGAGGTCGCGGCAATCGCGGAGAAGCTGTGACCCGCCCCGATGGTCTTGATCGTGAGGTTGCGGTCGCGCGCAAACCGCACGGTCTCCACGACATCCTCGATGGATGTCGCGCGCGACACGAACGCCGGACGCGTGACTTCCGACCGCCCCCAGTTGCGCCAGGTCTTGCCTGGGCGAACCAAAGCCGGCACTCCAGCGCTGCTCAAAGAAACACCTTGCCCTCGCCGCGGTAGGTGGGCACGGTCTCGACGATCGCGTCGCCGTCGACGACCGCGAAGTCGTCGAGGTGCTCGCTGATCTCGCCCGCCTTGGTGTGACGCAACCACACCCGATCGCCGACCTTCAGGGCCGCGGCATTCCTGCCGCGCAGCGGGGTCTGCACCTCGCCGGCACCTTCGCGATCGACGTACTTGAGGCCATCGGGCCACGCGAGCCGCGGCGAGCGGTCGGGCCCGTTCGGACCCGACGCGATCCAACCTCCGCCGAGCAGCGTGGCCATGTCGGCACGCGGCTTGCGCACCACGGGCAGCGCGAAGGCTGCGGCGGGAGCCGGTGAGAAGTGCCGGTAGCCGTCGAACAGGTGCGGCCCGAACAGTCCGCTGCCCGCGGCGACCTCGGTGATCGCCGGGTCGGCCGCCGTGCGCTCGATCGAGCCGGTGCCGCCGCCGTTCACGAACTCGAGTTGGGCGAGTTCGCGCACCGCGGCGACGACCTTCGCGCGACGCTCGAGCAGTTCCGTGTATGAGTTCTCCTGCATCCAGCGCACCGTGCGTCCGAGCACTGGCTTGCCGGCCGGTTCGTTCGTGACGCCAGCGATCTGCGCCTCGTACGACATCATGCCGACCAGGTCGAAGCCCGGTCGGTCGATGACCTCGCGGGCGACGGCGATCGCCTGCTCGACGGTCCGCACCGGCGAGCGGTACACGCCGATGAAGCCCAGCGCCTTCGAGCGGAAGGATGCGTCGAGTTCGAGGGCCACGCGAACCGTCTCGCGCTTGCCCGACCCGAGCACCGCGTCGATGAGGTCGAGCTGGTCGACGGAGTCGACCATGAGCGTCACCCGGCGGGCGAGCTTGGGGCTCGTGGCCAGGGCGCGGATCGACGCTCGGTCGACGCTCGGGTAGCCGACCACGACATCCTCGATGCTCTTCGCGAGCCACAGGGCCTCGGCGAGCGTGTACGCGAGCACACCGTGGTAGCCCGGCAGTGCGAGCACGGCATCGAGCACCGCGCGCACGCGCACCGACTTCGAGGCCACGCGAATCGGCATGCCGTCGGCGCGGCCGAGCAGGTCGAACGCATTGTGCGCGAGTGCAGTGAGCGAGATCACGCCGAACGGTGGGTCGAGCTCCGCGGTCGCGCGATCGAATGCGCCCCAATAGGCAGCCGGGTCGAGCCACGGTTGCGTGGTCGGCTTGACGAGTTCCATTGAGCGCTCCTGGTCGCTGCGGTGGAACAGCGCGAGACGATTATTGCGCGATTGGTCACCCCTTCGGGTACGCCGAATCGCGCAGCAGTCGCGCGAGGTGCGCCGCGTTGCGCGCGACGGTTGCGGTCGTCTCGGCGGTCTTCGGCGTCGAGCCCTTCTTGTCCTGGTAGTCGAGCTGCTGCATCGCCTCTCCCACCCAGTACGTGACGCCCTGTGCGGGGATGGTGAAGCCGACATCGTTGAGCGCCTGGAAGGCGTCGGCGGAGACGTTGTGCGCGCCATCCTCGTTGCCGACCACTGCGACGATCGCGACCTTGCCGAACATGCTCGGTGTGCCGTCGTCCTTGGTCTCGGAGAGTTCCGCGTCGAGTCGCTCGAGCACGCGCTTCGCCACGCTCGAGGGCTGGCCCATCCAGATCGGGGTGGCGAGCACGAGGATGTCGGCGGCGACGATCCGATCGCGGATGCCCGGCCACGCATCCCCTTCCCCCATGTCGGTCTCGACGCCCGGCTTCACGTCGTGGTCGACGATCCGGAGGTGCGAGCCGTCGACGCCCTGCTCCCCGAGCGCTGCGAGCACCTCCAGTCGCGAGGAGTTCCGAGCTGGATGCCGCGGGCGAGGATTTCAGCGTGCAAACGAGGGCGAGCGCAGTGAGGTCGGTCGTGCCGGTGTCGTTCATGGGCTCGACGCTACGTCGACGTGGATGCCGCGGCCACGGGTGGACGCGCGGCCCGCGCTCGACTACCGTCCGTTCACCCCACCGGCCTATCGTCGTGCTCGTGACCACCCAGCCCTGCGCTCGCCCGTCGCCTCGGGCTCGGCGACGCTGTGTTCATCGGCCTCGGCTCGATGATCGGCGCCGGCGTGTTCGCAGCGTTCTCCCCCGCGGCGCAGGCCGCGGGCTCCGGACTGCTCGTCGGGCTCGCCGTCGCCGCCCTCGTCGCGTTCTGCAACGCGACCGCATCCGCGCAGCTTGCCGCCGCGTATCCCACCTCCGGTGGCACGTACGCGTACGGCCGCGCTCGCCTCGGCCCGTGGTGGGGCTACCTCGCCGGCTGGAGCTTCATCGTGGGCAAGACCGCGAGCTGCGCCGCGATGGCGATCACGTTCGCGGCATACGCGGCACCGGCCGGTTGGGAGAAGCCGGTCGCGGTGATCGCCGTGCTCGCGCTCGGCGGCGTGAACGCGCTCGGCGTGACGCGCACGGCGCTGCTCACGCGGATCCTGGTCTCGGTCGTGCTCGTCGCCCTCGCCATCGCGGTGGCTGCCGCCGCGAGCACCGGGCTGCCTGCGCTGGATGCCGCGGCTTCCGGCCCCGACGGCGCGAGCGCCCTCGTGCCCGGTCTCCTCGCGCACGGCTGGTACGGCGTGCTGCAGTCGGCCGGCCTCCTGTTCTTCGCGTTCGCGGGATACGCGCGCATCGCGACGATGGGCGAAGAGGTGCGCGACCCCGCCCGCACCATCCCGCGGGCGATCGTGCTCGCGTTCACCGCGGTCGTCGTGCTCTACGGCGTGGTCGCGGTCGTGCTGCTCGGGGTGCTCGGTGCGGATGGGCTTGCGGCGTCGTCCGCCCCCGTTGCGGATGCCGTGGGCGCGAGCGGCTGGAGCTGGGCTGGGCCGGTCGTGCGGGTGGGGGCGGCCGCGGCATCCCTCGGGGCTTTGCTCGCCCTGATCGCGGGGGTCGGGCGCACGACGCTCGCGATGGCGCGGGAGGGGGATGTTCCGCGCTGGCTGGCGGCGGTGCATCCACGGTTCCTCGTGCCGCACCGCGCCGAGCTCGTGCTCGCCGTGGTCGTGAGCGTGCTCGTGCTGCTCACCGACCTGCGCGGCGCGATCGCGTTCTCGTCGTTCGGGGTGCTGCTGTACTACGCGATCGCGAACCTCGCGGCGCTCACGCAGCCGCGGGAGCAGCGGCGGTATCCGCGGGGGTTGCAGGTGGTGGGGCTCGTCGGGTGTGTGGGGTTGGTGGTGACGCTGCCGGTGTGGGGCGTGGTTGCGGGAGTGGTCGTGGTGGTGATCGGGGTCGCGATTCGAATGCTGCGGCTCGCGACTGCACGTCACTCGGACTGAGCAACCTCGTTGAATCGCCGCTCGATCCCGGCCGCATGCGCCGCCACGCCGTCGAGCAGGTTCGTCGTGAAGTCCGAGCTCACTCCGCTTGCAGCGACCGCGTCAGCCAGCGCGGCGGGGGCATCGCGTGCGAGCTCACGCACCCGCGCGACCGCCCACTCACCGTCGAGTCCGACCTCCTCGGCGGCCAGCCTCACCTCGCGTGCGCGAATCTCCCACGCGAGGTAGTGACCCTTGATCGACATCGCGAGCCTGATCTCGCGTTCGTGGATGTCTTCGTGCCCCAGGATGCTCTGGATGTCGTAGAACGGGGCGAGATCGACACCGTTCGGCCCGAGCAGCACGGAGTAGTTCTTCGCGTGCGCATCCGTGCCCGCGATCACGAAGTTGTAGAGGTTCGCCTCGAAGAAGCGCTGCACCATCGATCGGCCGAGTTCCGGAGTGCGCGCGGCGTCGCGGAGCACCCTCGCGATGGCCGCAATGCCCGGCCCGCCCTCGTTCTGGTACTTGGTCGCGGGATGAATCCCTTCCGACTGGGTCAGGTCCTCCTGGTGCGACCGCGCGATCTGCCCATCCGGTGATCGTGCGCGGTCGTACCGTGCGACCACGATCGCGCTCTCGCCGGCGAACTCGGCGATCGTGCTCTCCGCGACGGCGAGGCCCAGGCGCGCGGCAGCGTCCATCGCGAGGTGCTCTCCGAGATCGCTCGAGGCGAGCCCCGCGATTCCCGGCTTGAAGATGTGCGTGGATGCTGCACGGCCGGTGGGCACCGCCCAGCCCTCGTCCGTCTTCGCCAGGGCGAACTTCGCCTGCGCACCGGCAAGCGAGAAGTAGCCGTGATGCTCTCGCGTCACGAGCCATGCTGTGGGATCCCGCCGGAGTTCCGCGAGGTGCGCCCCGATGTCGGACTCGGACATCACCTCGAAGCCGGATGGACCGGTGAGTGCGCTCTCGTCGTGTTCGGTGAGTTGGATGGCTCCTGCCGCATCCATGCCGACATGCGCGAGCACGGCCATGGGATTGCGCGGGCTCACCCCGAAGCGTCGCCCCCATCGTTCGAGCACACCGTCGTTGTCGGGCAGGAGTCCCCAGAGCCAGTTCTTCGGCGTGGTGCCGGAGTGCACCCGCGCCGACTTCGGCATCGAGAGCGAGAGCTCTGATCGTCTCGCCTGGCGCCGCCACTCGTCGTCGAACGAGAAGTCGACGGCGTCGCCAGCCGCGGTGAACCAGCCCACGCGTCGTCCGCTGAGGTAGGCCGTGAGCCGACTACTCATCGGCGGTCACCAACTCGACATCGAGCTCGAGAACCGCAGCCATGGTGAGTACCAGCGAGAGCGGTGCTGTGCCGGCCTTGCCACTCTCAAATCCGGAGATCCATTGCCTGGACATGCCGATACGTCGCGCAAGATCCGCTTGGCTCAGACCACGTTCGCGGCGCCGGTCTCGCACGATGTTGGCCCAATCCGAAGCGCGATCGACGATCATGAGGCTGCCCTTCTGTCAGGCAACGCTGACATCTAGCAGCGTGTCAGCTAATCCTGACACACAAGGTAATGTCAGTCAACTCTGACATAGAGCCGATCGAGGTCGCCGATATCGAACCGTTGCATTACGACTCGACAACGGCGCGATGGGGGGCCGACTTCATGTTGCACAATCGGTCCATGTCGGACGATTCGATCTTCGAGGAGCAGGTCGTCCCAGATCGTGGCCGCCCCGGAAGGACCGCCTTCCGGACGGCGTCAATCGTCGCCATCGTCGTCGTAACCGTTCTGGCACTCTCGGGCACCGTCTGGCTCCTCGCCAACGTGGCATTGGCTGCCTTCAAGCCAACTGCTCGCGAAGGCTTCTCTGTCGAGGCCGCAACCTGCGACGTAGACACCGGAGGCGAGATCCTCCTCCAGCTCACGGTCACCGCCACTGAGAGCTCAAGAACCTTCAGAGTGGAACCACTGCCAGCGGGTGATCTCAGCGTCTTGGGTGTCGCGACACTGCCTGCCGGTTTGGCGCTCGAAACCTTGAGTTCAAGCGAGTTGGAAGGACTTCGCGAAGCGGTCTACGAGCGGGAGCGTTGGGCAGACGCCTACCAGGACGCTTCGAACACCGTGATCGCACTACTCCGGAGTGACGGATCCGACGACCGTCCCGTTCGACTGGACCGCGTGCAATTGTGGTGGTCGTCGGGAGAGCCGGCATTCATTCAGGATGTCCGAATGGACCTGCAATCGAGTGAAGAGTCATGTTCGGTGAGCCTTCGCTGAACGCCTTGCCGCTCAGTACCCCGGGTGGGGTTCGAACCCACACTTTGGCGATTTTAAGTCGCCTGCCTCTGCCAATTGGGCTACCGGGGCTGATGCGCCCGGTCGTCAGGCTACGCCTTCGGTCGGGCTGCGAACTCCTCGAACGCCGCGCGCGGCTGCACGCGGGCCTCGATGGAGACGTCGTCGCGACGCAGTAAGAACGCCATGATCCAGTTGCCGAAGACGCGGATCTTGCGCTCCCACATCGGCATCGCGAAGCCGTGGTAGCCGCGGTGCATGAACCACGCGATGAGGCCCTTGATCGCGAACGAGTTCTTGCCGCCCGACTGGAACACGCCGTGGTACAGGCCGATACCGGCGACCGCGCCCTGGTTGTCGTGGTAGTAGTCGATCGGCTCCTCGTCGCGGATGCTCGCGACGAGGTTCTTGGCCATGAGCTTGCCCTGGCGCACCGCGTGCTGGGCGTTCGGCACGCAGAATCCACCGACGCCGTTGCCGGTGAGGTCGGGGACGGCGCTGACGTCGCCGCATCCCCAGGCATCTTCGACGATCGTGCCGTCTTCGTTCACGATGCGCAGGTCGGCCTGCACGCGCAGGCGACCGCGCTCCTCGACCGGGAGGTCGGTGTTGCGGACGACCGGGTTGGCCATGACGCCGGCGGTCCAGACGATCGTGTCGGAGGAGAACTTCTCCCCCGTCGACAGCTCGAGGTTGCCGTCGACCGCGCTGAGCAGCTGCGTGTCGAGGTGCACCTCGGCGCCGCGCTCGGCGAGGTTCTTGATCACCCAGAGGCTCGTCTTGTGCGACACCTCGGGCATGATGCGGCCCATCGCCTCGATGAGGTGGAAGTGGGTGTCGTCGAACGTGAGCGTCGGGCGCTTCGCGAGCAGGCTCGAGGCGAGGCTGCGGAGCTCACCGAAGACCTCGATGCCCGCGAATCCGCCGCCGACGACGACGAACGTGAGCAGGCGGTCGCGCTCCGGGCCGGCGGCAGCAGCGCTGCCTTGTCGAAGTTGGTGATGACGCGGTCGCGGACCGCGATCGCCTCCTCGATGTTCTTCATGCCGATCGCCTGGTCGGCGACGCCCGGGATCGGGAACGTGCGCGAGACGGCGCCGGCGGTGACCACGACGATGTCGTAGGCCTGCTCGAACGGCTCGCCGACCGGCGGCGTGATCGTCGCGGTCTTGGTCGCGTGGTCGATCTTCGTGACCTTGGCGGTGATCACCTTGGTCTTCTTGAGGTGACGGCGGTGCGAGACGAGCACGTGGCGCGGCTCCATCGATCCGGCGGCGACCTCCGGCAGGAACGGCTGGTACGTCATGTACGGCAGCGGGTCGACCATCGTGACCTCGGCCTCGCCGCGGCGCGAGCCACTTCTCGAGCTTGAACGCGGTGTAGAAGCCGGCGTAGCCGCCGCCGACGATCAGGATCTTGCGCACGATGAAGGGTCTCCTAGTGGTGGGGAAGTCGCCACCAATCTACTCCGTGTTGGCGCGGCCCCTGAACCGTCCGACGACGTTGAACCGTCGCATCGCCACGACGACCAGCCAGACGAGCAGCGCGGCGAACACGGCGATCACGAGCAGCGGCACGCCGACGAAGCGCAGCTGGTTCACGCTCGGCAGCAGCGTGCCGAGTCGGATCGGCGGGGCCGGCGACGACCGGGGCGGGGGTCGGGGTTGCGACCCCGGACGGGAGCGGGGACTCGGGAGCCTCCGCGCGGCGGTAGACGCGGATCCACTCGGCGAGGTCGCCCATGGGGTTGGCGGTGACCAGTTCGACGTCGGCGGTGACGGCGGCCGCGGCATCCACGAGTCCGAATCCGTAGATCGGGTCGGCCCCGGCGTCGCCGGCGTCGCGGGCGGTCGCGATGATCGCGCTCGATCACGTTCGCTGCATCGAGTTCGGGATGCGCCGCCCGCACGAGCGCGACGATGCCCGCGACGATCGGCGCCGCCCCGCTCGTGCCGCCCCACAGCGTGTGGCCGCCGCCGGGGGTCGCGCCGACGAGATCCTCGCTCGGAGCGGCGACGGCGATCGTCATGCCCTGGGTGGATGCGTCGAAGCTCGCGTTGCCGTTGCGGTCGGTGCCGGCGACCGTCAGCACGCCGGGCATGGTCGCCGGTGCGCCGACCGACGTCGTGCCGTTGCCGCGGTTGCCCGCGGCGGCGACCACCACGACGTCGTGCTCAGCGGCGTAGAGGAACGCGTCGTCCCAGCTCTCGGGCCAGTCGAGGGTGTTGCGGGTGAGCGACATGTTGATGACGTCGGCGCCGTTGTCGACCGCGAAGCGCACGGCCGCGGCGATCTGGTCGTCGGAGCTCACCGTGCCCTCACCGAACCCGATCGAGAGGGCGAGGATGGATGCCTGGGGCGCCGAGCCGATCACACCGTTCTCGCCGCCCGAGCCCGCGACCGGCGGCGAGCGACGCCACCATCGTGCCGTGCTCGGTGCTGGCCGACCCGACCGGCGTCTGACCGTCCGGGCTGCCGAGCCCGGAGAAGTCCGCGCCGCCGACCACGGCGCCCTGCGAGCTCGGGCACGCTGCCGTCGACGCCCGTGTCGATGACCGCGATCGTGACGCCCGCGCCCATCGTCGTGTTCCACGCCGCGCGGATGCCGTAGTCGTCGAGCCAGTACTCCGCGTCACGCACGCCGTCGGCCCGCGCGACGGTCGGCGCGAGCGTGACGAGCAGGCCGGCCACGAGCGCGGTGACGAGCGCGCGCGCCGCGCGCGGCGCGCGCGACGCTCACGCGCTCGGCCTGCGCGATCGTGCGTGCACTCGCACACCTCGGGGCTCCACGTCGCCTCGGCGAGCGCGAGATCGCCGATCGGGTTCACGCCGGGTCCGGCGGCGAGCGCGTGGCCGACGAGCGCGTGCAGGCACTTCACCCGATCGGGCATGCCGCCGGCCGAGATGCCGGCGATCTCCGTCGACCACGGCGACGGCCTCGCGGTCGGCGAGGTACGCGAGGTGGGCGGCGCGGTACTGCGCGGCGAGGGCGTCGGCGTCGTCGCCCTGCACGAGCAGGGCGGCGAGGTGCGGCATCCTGCCCTCGGCTTCGAGGGTCGAGACCGCGGCGGTCGCGGCGGGGTGCGTGAGGTAGTAGAACGTCGGGAACGGCGTGCCGTCGTCGAGCCGAGGGCTCGTCGACACCACGGTCGGGGCGCCGCACACGCAGCGTGCGGCGATGCCGACCACGTTGCGGGCCGGGCGGCCGAGCTGCTGCGACACGATGCGCACGTCGTCGGCGGTCGCGGGATCGAGCTGGACCACGCCGCTCACCCCTCGGTGCCGGTGGGCAGCTCGTCGACCGGAGCGACCGTGAGGCCTGCGGTGTAGAGCGACGAGAGCACGGCGCGCACCCAGTCCACCTCGGTGGTCAGGATCTCGTCGGTGATCGGCACGGTCGGGGCGTCGTTCGGGCGTCGCGCCGTCGTCGATCACGAGGATAGCTCGACTCGCCCGGGTAGATGAAGTACAGCCGCTCGCGCGCCTCCGCCTCGATGTAGGCGGGATCCTCCCACCGCGCGACATCCTCGGTGAGTTCATCGACCGTCTGCTCGTGCTCGGCGACCGACGCCTCGAGTTCGGCGATCTGCGCGCGCTGCTCGATGAAGATGCGCAGGTTCGGCGCGAGCACGATGATCGCGAGCACGAGCAGGCCGAGCATGAGCACCGTGAAGCCCGAGAACCGGATGCCGCGAAGCCACCCTTCGCCCGCGGTCTCCTCGCGCGGGAGGCGCACCGCGCGCGGCTCGACGTGCGGCTCACGAGACGCGCGTGAGCGCGGTGCAGCCCCCGGTCGCTTCGCCATGTGCTCGATGCTAAGTCAGCGGTGTCACGGCGCGCTGGGAGCGCGCCGCGCTCCACTAGCTCGGAGAAGCCGCGGGTACGCGCTGCGCCCGCGTACACCGCGGCGTCGCCGAGCTCCTCCTCGATGCGCAGCAGCTGGTTGTACTTCGCGACGCGGTCGGAGCGCGCGGGCGCACCGGTCTTGATCTGGCCGGAGTCGGTGGCGACCGCGATGTCGGCGATCGTCGTGTCCTCGGTCTCGCCGGAGCGGTGCGAGATGATCGTGGAGTAGCCGGCGCGCTGGGCCATGCTCACGGCATCCAGCGTCTCGGTGAGGGTGCCGATCTGGTTGACCTTGACGAGGATGCTGTTCGCGGCCTTGAGGTCGATGCCCTTCTTGCAGGCGCACCGGGTTGGTGACGAAGAAGTCGTCGCCGACGAGCTGCACCTTGTCGCCGAGCGCCTCGGTGAGGTGCACGTAGCCGTCCCAGTCGTCCTCGGCGAGCGGGTCCTCGATCGAGGCGAGCGGGTAGTCGGCGCACGAGATCGACCCAGAACTCGGTGAGCTCCTCGCCGCGTGAGCTTCGGCCTGCTCGAAGGAGTACACGCCGTCGGCGAAGAACTCGGTTGCGGCGACATCCAGCGCGAGCGCGAAGTCCTTGCCGGGCGTGTAGCCCGCGGTCTCGATCGCCTTGACGATGAAGTCGAGCGCCGCGCGAGCGCCGGGCAGGTCGGGGGCGAAGCCGCCCTCGTCGCCGAGCCCGGTGTTCTGGCCGGCCTTCTTCAGCTCGCCCTTGAGCGCGTGGTAGACCTCGGCACCCCAGCGCAGGCCCTCGGCGAAGCTGTCGGCGCCGATCGGCAGCACCATGAACTCCTGGATGTCGAGCGCGGTGTCGGCGTGCGCGCCACCGTTGATGATGTTCATCATCGGCACCGGCAGGGTGTGGGCGTTCGGTCCGCCGAGGTAGCGGAACAGCGGCAGGTCGGCCGAGTCGGCCGCGGCCTTCGCGACCGCGAGCGAGACGCCGAGGATCGCGTTCGCGCCGACCTTCGACTTGTTCTCCGTGCCATCCACTCGGATCAGCTCGGCGTCGACGAGGCGCTGGTCGGTGGCGTCGAAGCCCTCGACGGCCGGGCCGAGGTCGTCGAGCACGGCGCCGACGGCCTTGAGCACGCCCTTGCCGAGGTAGCGCTTCGCGTCGCCGTCGCGCAGCTCGTAGGCCTCGAACGCACCGGTGGATGCGCCGGACGGAACGGCGGCGCGCGACACGGTGCCGTCTTCGAGCAGCACCTCGACCTCGACGGTCGGGTTGCCCCGGGAATCGAGGATCTCGCGGGCGCCGACGGCTTCGATGGCAGACATTCGTAACTCCTGTGCAGACGTGTTGGATTGGGGGAGTGGTGGTGGATGCGGTGGAAAGCCTACTCGCGCGCGGGTGGCGCGACTGAGCGGCCGGAAGTCGAGCTCGACGGTGGCCGCCGCCCCGGCGGGCACGACCGCGTACCGCGCGAATCCCGCGTCGGCGAGCTGCTGGAGCAGCGGTGCGACGTTCTTCGGGCGGCGTTCGAGGCGCACCCGCGCTCCGCCGCGGATCAGCCGGGCCTGCAGCGCGACCAGCATCGCCGGGTCGGCGTCGGCGTCGTGCAGGAGGGCGACGGCGTCGGTGGCCGCGTCATCCACGAGCTCGACGAGGTCGACGAGACGCTCGAAGCCGAGCGAGAATCCGACGGCCGGCACCTCGGTGCCGAGGAAGCGCCCGATCATGCCGTCGTAGCGCCCTCCCCCGCCGAGCGAGTAGTCGACCGACGGGTGCGCGACCTCGAAGATCGTGCCCGTGTAGTAGCCCATGCCGCGCACGAGCCACGGGTCGAACTGCACGAGCGGCGTGGATGCGACGTCGACGCCCTCCCCCGCAGCACCCCTCGCGCGGCCTCGACCGCGAGCCCGATCGACGCGAGTTCGGCGACCGCGACGGGATCGACACCCTCCGGCAGGAACTTGCGGATCGCCGCCTCGCCGAACGGCAACCACTCCATGGTGGTCGGCCGGCGGAAGAACTCCTCGAGCGCATCGATGGCCGCGATCGGCGCGGCCGCCCGTTCGCGCAGCTCGGCGACCACGCCGTCCTGGCCGATCTTGTCCAGCTTGTCGATCGTGATGAGCACCGCGTCGTGCACGTCGGGCGGGAAGCCGAGGATGCCGAGCGCGCTCGTGAGCAGCCGGCGGTCGTTGACGCGCACGGTGCATCCCTCGAGTCCGAGCGCGTCGAGCGTGGCGGCGGTCGCGGTGATGAGCTCGACCTCCGCCATCGGCCCGGCCTCGCCGAGGATGTCGATGTCGCACTGCACGAACTGGCGGTAGCGGCCCTTCTGCGGGCGCTCCGCGCGCCAGACCGGTCCGATCTGGATGGCGCGGAACACGCTCGGCAGCTCGCCGCGGTGCGATGCGTAGAAGCGCGCGAGCGGCACGGTGAGGTCGAAGCGCAACCCGAGGTCGGCGAGGTCGAGCGGGTCACCGGATTCGGCGGCGGCGCGCAGGTGCCGCGGCATCCAGCCCTCGTTTCATCACCGCGAAGGCGAGCTTCTCGTTGTCTCCGCCGAGCCCGGCGTGCAGGCGGTCGCTGTCTTCGACGACGGGCGTCTCGACCTCGTCGAACCCGTGGGCGCGGAACGTGCTGCGGATCACGCCGAGCACGTGCTCGCGGCGCGCCTTCTCGGCGGGCAGGAAGTCCCGCATGCCACGGGGCGGATTCACGGGTGCTGTCGACCGGCCAGTGCCATGCCGTCAAGTTCTGGCCTACTGGCCGACCGGGCTCGTCGAGGCGGGCGGGATGGGCGCAGCGAAACTCAGGCCGGCGAAACGTCGAGCGGCGACGAGCTGCTCGATTCGCGCGCGGTGGTTGTCCATGAGGCGCTGGAAGGCCGCCGTCGCGCCCGGCTTCATCATCGTTGAGCACGAGGTCGTACTGGATGCCGAGCACGGTGTCCACGAGCAGCCTCGACTCGACCACGGCATCCGCTTCGCTCAGCCCGAACCCGACGAGCGCTTCGCGGCCGATGCGCCGCCAGAACGCGTGCACCCCGCCGCGCGAAGGTGTACTCGTCGGGTTGCAGCGATTCGAGCATCGCTGCCTCGAACTCGAGCCGCTGCAGCTGGCGGTTGCGCGGATCGAGCGTCCACTCCCACGACAGCTGGAGGTTCTCGAAGTAGGTGTCGAGCGTCACGTCGTCGACCAGGCGGCGCTCCATGAAGGTGGCGCGCTCCGAGATCGCGCGCAGGACCTCACGGATGAGTTCAGCGCGCGTGCCGAAGTGGTACACGAGCGTGAACGTGCTGACATCGAGCGCGGTGGCGAGCGTGCGGAACGTGAGGGTGGCCAGCGGCTTGTCGAGCAGGTACTCGAGGGTCTGGGCGAGCAGGGCAGGCTTGCGCGCAGGGTCGGGGGTGCGGGCCATGGCATAACCATAACGGTCGTTTTGCAGAACGGGGAGGTGTCGGCTACACTCTCCTCGTTGTCTCGCCCTTCGATGACGTCCATGGCGAGACGTGCACTGTGCTGGTGCCCTCAGGTTCCGCACGCTTGACGGATCGGCGGATCGGGTAAAACCGCCGCTCCGCGGGCACAGGCCCTCGACAGCGTTTTTTCGCTGTCGGCCATGCTCGGGCGCCCCTGCCATTCGGGTTGGGAGGGGCGCCACCCTGCCTTCTTGCCCGCCGCCGCTCCTGCGGCGGGCGTCGTCCGTCGATCGATACGAGCGCGGTCGCATCGATCGCCGGGATCACCAGAGCGAATGAGTTGCGTTGCGTCTGCGACTCACGCCCGTCTCGGCGCGACGAGGGCTGCACTGCTGTGCCCGCTTCGGCACGACTGCGGGCGCTACTTGCTGCGGCTTCGGCGGCGACGATGTCTGCTTCAGGGTGCGGAGGGCGTTCCGGAGGGCGCGCTCGGGGTCGAAGCCGGCGGCGCGGGCGGCGACGACCATCGCGAGCAGCTCGTCGCCGAGTTCCGCCTCCGTCGCGGGGATGTCGGTCGCGGCTGGCGCGAGACCGACGCGTTCGGCACGGCCGACGAGCTTCGGGCGCGAGCAGCAGCGACGGCATCCGATCGGGGATGCCGTCGAGCACGCTCGTGCGGTGCGACTTCTCGACCGCCTTGAGCACCTCCCAGTTCGCGATGACCGCGTCAGGGGTGTCGGCGACGACGTCGCCGAACACGTGCGGGTGGCGGCTGACCATCTTCGCGGTCATGTGCGCCGCGACATCCTCGAGCGTGAAGCGTCCGTCTTCGGCGGCGATGTCGGCGTGGAAGAGCACCTGGTAGAGCACATCGCCGAGTTCCTCGATGAGCTCGGCGTCATCACCGGCCTCGATCGCATCCACGAGCTCGTAGCTCTCCTCGAGCAGGTACTGCACGAGCGAGCCGTGGGTCTGCTCGCGGTCCCACGCGCAGCCGCCAGGCGCCCGCAGTCGCTCCAGCACGGCGATGAGCTCCTCGAGCTTGGGATGCACGGATTGCGGTGCGGACTCGGTCATGCCACCAGCATGCTGCAAGATCGACGCATGGGCAGGCGCGTCGGCATCCTCGTGGTCGTTGTCGTGCTCATCGCGATCGTGGCGGCAGTCGCGATCTGGTGGGTCGCGAGGTCCACCACCCACACGGGCACGGCCGCGCCCCTCGTACGGCGAGCCCGTCGACCTCGGCATCCCCGCCGCGGCCACCGACGCGACCATCGAGTACGTGCACGACGGCGACACCCTGTTCCTCACCGACGGACGCAAGGTGCGCCTGCTCGGTGTCGACACTCCCGAGATCGGCGACAACCTCGAGTGCTACGGCGACGAGGCCACCGCGCTGCTGCGCTCGATGCTGCCCGAGGGCACCCACGTGCGAGTGCTCGCCGACGCCCAGCCGCTCGACCAGTACGACCGATCGCTGCTGCTGCTGTGGCTCGATGATGCGACCTTCGTCAACCTCGAACTCATCGAGCAGGGCGCTGCCGAGGCCGTCGTGCTCGAGCCCAACCTGCTGTACGCCGTCGGAATTCGAAGCCGCCGAGGATGCCGCGCAGGCTGCCGCTCTCGGACTCTGGGGCGCGTGCCGCTAGAGCCCGTCAAGTGCTCTGCCGCTAGTCCCGGAACGGCTCCGGCTCGGGCACGGGCACCACATCGCCGTTGCTGTGGGCGTCCTGCTCCGCGACGGGCGTCTTGGGCATCGCGAGTGCGGCGACCCAGGTCGCGAGCGAGGCTACGGCGACCGCGATGAACACGATCGACGACCCTGCGACCACGACGCCAGGATCGAGCTCCTCGATCGACGAAGTCTGGCCGAACACCGCATTGGCGAGCGCACCGAAGATCGCGACGCCGACCGCGCTGCCGATCGAGCGCGCGAACATGTTCGCCCCGGTCACGACGCCGCGCTCGTGCCACGGCACGCTCGTCTGCGCGGCGATGAGACTCGGAATCGCCGACAGCCCCATGCCGATGCCGATGAAGAAGCAGAAGATCGCGACGAGCGCGACCGACGGCGTGTGACCGACGATCGCGAGGCCGGCCGCGCTGAGCACGACGAGCGTGAGCCCGATGAGCGTCGTGGTGCGGAATCCGAACCGAAGGTAGAACAGCCGGCCCGAGAACGTCGCCGCGAGCGGCCAGCCGAGCGTGAGCGCCGCGAGCGCGAGCCCCGCGACGATCGGTGCGACGCCGAGCGATCCCTCGAGGTAGGTCGGCACGTACGAGGTGAGGCCGATGAGCACGGCGCCGATCCCGAGGCCGATGAGCGTGGTCGTGAGCAGCAGCCGCCGCGAGAACACCCACAGCGGCAGCACCGGCTCGGCCGCCCTGCGCTCGACGAGCACGAACGCGATGAGCAGCGAGGCCGCCGACGGTGAACGCGCCGATCGACTGCCACGAGTCCCACGCCCAGTACTGGCCGCCACCGAGCACCGCGAGGATCAGCAGGGTCATCGAGACCGTGAGCAGCGCCGCGCCCGCGTAGTCGATGCGGTGCTTGCGGCGCTCGAAGCTCTCGTGGAAGTAGCGCAGCAGCATCCACGCCGCCAGGAGGCCGAGCGGGATGTTGATGAAGAACACCCAGCGCCAGATGCCGAGCTGCGAGAACACGCCACCGAGCGTCGGACCGAGCACGGATGACACGGCCCACACGCTCGCGAGGTAGCCCTGCGTCTTGGCGCGCTCGGCGACCGTGTAGATGTCGCCCACGATCGTGATGGACATCGGCTGCACCGCGCCCGCGCCCAGCCCCTGCACCGCGCGGAACGCGATGAGCGCCGGCATGCTCCACGCGAATCCGCACAGGATCGAGCCGAGCAGGAACAGCCCGATGCCGATCAGGATGATCGGCTTGCGGCCGACCATGTCGCTGAGCTTCGAGTAGATCGGCACCGACACCGCCTGCGCGAGCAGGTAGATCGAGAACAGCCACGGGAACTGCGAGAACCCGCCGAGATCCTCGACGATCGAGGGCACCGCGGTCGCGAGCACCGTCGCGTCGATGGCGACCAGGCCGGTCGTGACCATGAGGGACGATGAGGATCGGTCCGCGCTCCGAACGGAATCCGACGTCACTCACCATGACTGCAACTCTGCGCCGGTACCCCGGCATTCCCCGAATCGGGAGAGGATTGCCGCATGGCGCCACCACTCGTGCTCTGGGCGGTGATCGTCGCGCTGCTCGCGTTCCTCGCGATCCGCACCGTGCGCAAGGACCGCCGCGAGTACCAGCGCTTCAAGCGCTACCGCACGACGCTGCGCCGCCAGCGCATGTTCCGCAAGTGGCTCGTCGAGTCGTTCGTCACGTTCGGCGCGCTGTCGGCGATCGTGCTCGTGCTGTCCTGGCAGCACGTCGGTGGACTGCTGGATGCCGTGAACGCGTGGCCGTCGGTCACCAGCGCCGCAGACTGGCTGGCCGCGAATCCCGGGGTCGCGATCGGCGCACCGATCGGGCTCATCCTCGGCCTCGCCCTGCTCACGGTGCTCGCCATCCGGGCGACGAAGCAGAGCGGTGACGGGCTGCAGTCGATCGGCGACATCCAGTCGATGCTCCCCCGCAACCGGCAGGAGCTGCTGCTCACTGGCGTGATGTCGGTGAATGCGGGTGTGGTCGAGGAGCTGCTGTTCCGGCTCGCGCTGCCCGCGCTCGTCTACGGCGCGACCGGCAACGCCGTGGCGGCCGTGGTCGCGCCGCTGCTGCTGTTCGGCGTCATGCACCTGTACCAGGGCGCGGTCGGCGTGATCGGCACGGCCGTCGTCGGCGGCATCATGATGGCGATCTACGTCGGCACCGGGTCGATCGTGTGGCCGATCATCCTGCACGCGCTGTTCGACCTGCGCACGCTCGTGCTGCTGCCGGTGGCGCTGTTCGGGGTGCACCGGATCGACGGGCGAAAGCATCCGGTGATCCCGCGGCCGCCCAAGCCCAAGCCGGAGGTTGAGGCGACCGCATCCGAGCCGGATCTGCCCGAGGCGCCGCTCTAGATCTGGCTCTCGAACATCGTGAAGAACTCGCCCTTCTTGGCGATGAGCTCGTCGGCGGTGCCGCGCTCGACGATGCGGCCGGCCTTGAGCATGAGGATGACGTCGGCGCGCTCGATCGTCGTGAGGCGGTGGCTGATGATGATGAGCGTCTGGCTCTCGTCGGCGAACAGGTGGTTGAAGATGCGGGATTCGGCGAGCGCGTCGATCGCCGACGTCGGCTCGTCGAGGATGATGATCGGCGCCTGCGCGGTAGAAGTTGCGCGCGAGCGCGAGTCGCTGCCACTGGCCGCCGGACAGGTCCATGCCGTTGGTGCCGTCGGGATGCGCCATCCACGGTGACACGTAGCTGTCGACGCCCTTGGGCAGCCGCTCGAGGAACTCGCGCGCCTCGGCCTTGTCGATCGCGTTGTTGAACGCCTCCTCGTCGAAGGGACGGGTGACCTTGCCGAACGTGATGTTGTCGCGCGCGGTGGCGAAGCTGTAGCTCAGGTAGTCCTGCTGCAGCACCGCGAGCTGCTTGTGCCACGAGTCGAGCGAGAACTCCTGGAGGTCGACGCCGTCGAGTTCGACCGTGCCCGCTCGTCGGCGCGTACAGCCCGCTCATGATCTTGATGAGCGTCGACTTGCCCGCGCCGTTCTCGCCCACGATCGCGATGCGCTGCCCGCGCTTGATCGTGAAGCTCGACGTTCTTGAGCACGTCGTGCTCGGAGCTCGGGTAGCGGAAGCTCACCTTGTCGACGCGGATCTTGCTCGGGCGGACCGGCGAGCTCGCGGTCGCCGCCCTGGCGCACCGAGAGCTCCATGAACGTCTGGTAGTCGAACAGGTTCGCGAGCTGCTCGTCGAGGGTGGAGAGCTCGGAGACGAAGCTGTTCATCGCGGTCAGGGCGCGCGACACGATCTGCTGCACGTAGAGGAACTGCCCGACCGGCTGCGCGCGATCGATGATCTGGAAGGTGATCCACAGCAGCGACCCGACCTCGGCCGCGAGCTCGATCGCGTCGGCGCCGAGTCGCTTGAGGATGAACTGCCGCTCGAACGTGATGCGCTGCTTCTCGTCGGCGTCGCGCAGCTCCTGGCGCAGGTTCAGCAGGTGGCGCACCATGCCGTACAGCCGCAGCTCGGCGATGTGCTCGGGCTGGAACAGCCTGCGCTCGATCGTGCCCTTCGCGCGACGCACGTCGACGGTCTGGTTCCAGTGCCGCACCTGCGCGCGCGAGAGCGTGAACTGCAGGTAGACGCCAGGGATGATCGCGACGAGCAGGATGACGGCCAGCCACCATCCGACGAGGAACAGCGCGACGAGGCTCGCGATGAGCGTGACGATCTGCGACAGCATGCGCGAGAGCGACGCGAACGCGTTCGCGTAGAACAGCGAGAAGCGCTGCGCGCGATCGTAGATGTCGATCGTGTCCTTGTCGTCGTAGCGCCAGAACTCGAGCGACAGGAACCGCTCGTACATGATGTCGCTCACCTTCGCCTCGAGCGCGTAGCGCATGAGGCGCTGCACGTACTGCTCGAGGCTGCGCCATCCCGTCAGCAGCAGTCCGAGCGCCGCGGTGACGATCACGTAGGTGATCGCGCGCGCGCCCGCGGTCGGGTCGTCGCCGCCGAACGCGTTGGCGAGCTCGGTCGTGGTGAGCGCGGCGAAGTAGGTCGTGACGATCGGCAGCACCGCCGTGATGATCGCACCCGCGATCTGCAGCACGATCGTGCTCGGCGTGGTCTGCCAGGTGAGCTGCGCGATCTCCTTCGCGGCGCGGAAGTACTGCTTCGGGCCGAGATTGCCCTGCTGGATGCGGCGGTCGCGTCGCCCTCCCCCGCCGCCGTGTGACATGGTTCAGTTCTACACCGCGTCGGCGACCTCGACGGTCGTGGCGGGTGTCGGATCAGGTGCCGTACACGTGGTTCTGGGCGATCGCCAGAAACCGGATCGGCACCTCAACCAGCTCCTGCGGCCCGTGCGGACCTTCGCCGTCGATCAGCAGCGAATCGCCTGGCCGAAGCGTGTACTGGTACGACCCGTGCCCGTAGACCATGACTCCCTCGAGCATGTAGAAGAACTCGGTGCCCGGATGCTGGAACAGCGGAAAGATCGCCGAGCGTTCGGTGAGCGTCACCAGGGTCGGCTCGAGCGATCCCTCGATACCGCGCAGCGATCCCAGCTGCAGGTACTCGTGCCCGAGGCGCGTGCCGCTGCGCACGGTCACGCCGCCCGCGCCCGCGGGGGTGTACACCGCTTCGCGATCCGAATCGGCGCCGCGGAACAACGCCGTCACCGGCACGCCAAGGCCCGCCGCGAGACGCTGCAGCGTCGTCAGGCTCGAGGATGTCGTCGCCTGCTCGATGCGCGACACCATCGCCTTCGAGAGCCCGGTGCGATTTGCGAACTCGGCCGCAGAGAGTCCGGCCGCGAGGCGGTACTGCCGCACCCGCTCGGCGATGACCTGCTCAAGGGGGCGCTCGCGATGCGCCACCTCCTGCCCGGCCGGCGGGTCCGATCGCGCTGCCACTGTGCCAGTGTATGAGTCAGTGCCAGTGTAGGAGGTCATCGGCCAGCGCATGGGGTCATCGGTGCGCCGCGAGCTGGAAGGGCGCGGGCGCGGTACCGCCGCGCGCGACGTCCGCGATCAGCTCGCCCAGCACCGGCGCGAACTTCGCGCCGTGACCGGAGCAGGGTGACGCGATGACCAGCCCTTCCACCGAGTCGATGATGAAGTCCGTCGACGACGTCGACGTGTACAAGCACGTCGTCTCGGCGATCGGCGTCGCATCCACTCCCGGCACGTACTGCTCGACATAGTGGATGATGCGCTCGCGCGAACCGGGATCGACCACACCATCGCGACCGGACGCCGTCGTGACGGTGCCCCCGTCGTGCTCCGCGAGCTTGAACGCGGCCTGCCCGACGTCCCGACCGCCCGGCAGCCCGTACACGCTCAACTGGTCCTTGTGCACCCAGATCGGCCACGAAGGCTCCGCTGTCTGGGTAGGCGAAGAAGAACACCTGCTGCTGCGACACGGTCAGGCTCGGGAACGACGCACGCACGGCATCCGGCAGCGGCAGATCGACGAGCAGCTCGGGCAGCCACGCGCCGGCCGCCACCACGACGCTCTTCGCGGAGATGCGCTCGTCACCGGCCGCGACGTCGAATCCGCCCGGCGTCTTCGCGATCGAGGTGACCCGCGCTCCGCTGAGCACCCGGGCTCCGGCGAGCTCGGCGCGAGCGACCATGGTGCGCACCGCGAGGTCGGCGTCGATGACGCCGGCGCCGGCGTGATGCACGACCGGTCCGTCGAACGCGAGATGCGGCCAGCGTGCTCGCGCGTCCGCCGCCGGAAGTCGTTCGAACTCCAGGTCGAGTGCGCCGAGGGATGCCGCGATGCCGTCGAGATCGCGTCCGGAGCCGAAGTCCAGACCACCGGTGATCGTGAGGAGCTCCTCACCGCTCTCCCGCTCGAGCTCGCGCCATCCGGCGAGCGCGCGCACCGTCATCCCGGCATGGAAGACGTCGGGATACGCGTGCCGGAAGATCCGCTCGCTGCCGTGGGAGCTGCCTCCAGCGTGAGCGGGGCTCCACGCTTCGATCAGCGTGACGTGCTCCCCCGCCGAGGCGAGGCGCCACGCGGTCGCCGCGCCCGCAAGCCCAGCGCCGACGACCACAAAGGTCGAATCCATCTGGCTTCGTACCCGCCTGCTCAGAATCCCGTGCCGGGAATCCAGCTCGTGCCCGCAAGAGGAACCCGAGCCATCGCCGCCGATTCGATCGTCAGGGCGACGAGATCCTCCGGTTCGAGGTTGCGCAAGTGGGACTTGCCGCATGCGCGCGCGATCGTCTGGGCTTCGAGGGTGAGCACCCGCAGGTAGTTCGCGAGCCGCCGGCCGCCCTCGATCGGATCCAGACGTGACGCGAGCTCCGGGTCCTGGGTGGAGATGCCGGCGGGATCCCGGCCGTCCTGGAAGTCGTCGTAGAACCCGGCGGCAGAGCCGAGCTGCTCGTACTCCGCCGAATACTTCGGGTCGTTGTCGCCGAGGGCGATGAGCGCCGCGGTGCCGATCGAGACCGCGTCGGCGCCCAGAGCGAGAGCCTTTGCGACATCCGCTCCCGTTCTGATGCCGCCCGAGACGATGAGCTGCACCGTTCGATGCACTCCAAGCTCCTGCAGCGCCTCAACCGCCTGCGGAATCGCAGCGAGGATCGGGATGCCGACGTGCTCGATGAAGACCTCCTGCGTCGCGGCAGTGCCGCCCTGCATCCCGTCGAGCACCACGACGTCGGCGCCGGCTTTCACGGCGAGCGACGTGTCGTAGTACGGCCGGGAGGCGCCGATCTTCACGAAGATCGGCTTCTGCCAGTCGGTGATCTCGCGCAGCTCGGCGATCTTGATGGTGAGATCGTCCGGACCGGTCCAGTCCGGATGCCGCGACGGCGAACGCTGGTCGATGCCCACCGGCAAGGTGCGCATGCCGGCGACGCGCTCGGTGATCTTCTGGCCGAGCAGCATGCCGCCACCGCCGGGCTTCGCGCCCTGGCCGAGCACGATCTCGATCGCGTCGGCCTTGCGCAGGTCATCCGGGTTCATGCCGTAGCGGCTCGGCAGGTACTGATAGACGAGGTGCTGCGAGTGCCCGCGCTCCTCCGGCGTCATGCCACCGTCGCCGGTGGTCGTTGACGTGCCGACCTCGGAGGCGCCTCGACCGAGCGCCTCCTTGGCATTGGCGGAGAGCGCACCGAAGCTCATGCCGGCGATCGTGACCGGGATGGCCAGGTGCAGCGGTTTGGACGCGTGGCGGTCGCCGAGCACGACGTCGGTGCCGCAGGCCTCCCGGTAACCCTCGAGCGGGTAGCGCGACATGCTCGCGCCGAGGAACAGCAGGTCGTCGAAGTGCGGCAACGGACGCTTGGCCCCCCAACCGCGGATGTGGTAGACCCCGGTCTCGGCCGCCTGCTGGATGCGGCGGATCGCCGCGCGGTCGAAGGTCGCCGATTCGCGCATGGCGGAGGTGTCAGTCATGGGTGCCGCCGATCAGTACGAGTTGTTCGAGTGGAAGTGGTAGAGCTTGCGAGCCGAGCCATACCGGGTGAAGCCGGCGGGGTCATCCGTGCGCCCCGCTGCCGTGAGCAGCTCGGCGAGTTCGTCGAGATGCTCCTGCCGCATCGGCTTCTCGATGCAGTCAGCGCCGAGGGATGCGACAGTGCCCTTCACGTAGATGCGCGCTTCGTAGATCGAATCGCCGAGGGCTTCGCCGGCGTTGCCGCACACCACGAGCCGGCCGGCCTGCGCCATGAAGGCCGACATGTGGCCGATGTCGCCGCCCACCACGATGTCGACACCCTTCATGCCGATGCCGCAGCGCGCTCCCGTGCTCCCGTCGACGACCACGAGACCACCGTGACCCGTTGCCGCTGTTGATTGCGACGTGCTGCCCGTGACGTGCACGGCGCCGGACATGATGTTCTCGGCCAGGCCCGTTCCGGCGTTGCCGTCGATCGTGACGGTGCCGCGCTGGTGCATCCCGACCGCGTAGTAGCCGACGTGGCCTTCGATCGTCAGTTCGAGGGCGACGTCGATGCCCGCGGCGACGTTGTGCGCTCCGCTCGGCTTCGTGACTCGCCAGGCGCTGCCGGCTTCGGCCTGGTGAATCGCCGCGTTGAGCTCACGCACGGTCGAGGTCGACAGGTCGACGACCGTCTCGGTCGCGTTCGTGCTCGAAATCACAGCGTCCACGTGTAGACCTCCCCCGGCTCTGGCTCGAAGATGCGGGCGTTCTCGATGCCCGGCAGCGCCGCGAGCGCGCGGTACTCCGACGCCATCGCCACCCACTCGTCCGTTTCGGCGATGATGGCCGGTTTGCACGCGATCGGGTCGCGCAGCACCGCGAGGCTGTTCGAGGTGGTCACCACGAGTGTGTAGAAGCCGTCGAAGACGGTCTTCAGCCGCTCGAGCGCTTCGGTGAGCGTCTCGCCGAGCTCGAGCCGCGTCGCGATGTAGCGCGCTGCGACCTCGGAGTCGTTCTCGCTGTCGAACTGCACGCCCTGCGCCCGGAGATCCCGGCGGATCGTCGCATGGTTCGAGAACGATCCGTTGTGCACGAGGCAGAGGTCGTCGGCCACCGTGAACGGGTGCGAGCCGGATGCCGTCACCGCCGACTCGGTCGCCATGCGAGTGTGCGAGACGCCCTGGCTGCCCTTCACGGTGAACAGACCGAACTGCGCGGCGAGATCGACGGGGTTGCCGATGCCCTTGAGCGTCGCCACCGTCAGTCCGCGACCGATCTGGCGCGCATCGGGCGTTGCGATGCGCAGGGCCGCGCTCAGCGTCGCGGTCTCGACGGGTGCGCTCACGAGGGTGGTGTCGCCGAGCGTGAGCACGGTCACCGGGGCTCCCAGGAGGTCGGTGAGCGCCGCATCCAGCTCAGAGTCCGGCCGGCCGGAGTCGAGCAGGCTGACCATCGCGGACCCGGTGGGATTGAGGCGCTCGTCGCCGTAGACCGAGATGCCGGCCGGAGTCAGGACCGCGCTCGACGATCTCGCACAGCATGCCGTGCATGAGCTCGCCGAGTCGTGGCCTCAGTGCCGGGTCCTTCAGTTGCAGTGCCGCGATGCCGCACATGGAGTGCTCCGTTCGATGGTGGGTGTCAGATCTCGGGTCGGGTTCAGAACGCGGTGAGGTAGCGGTCGATCTCCCACGGGGTGACCGTGTTGTGCCACGTGAGGAACTCCTCCTCCTTGACGTCGGCGTAGTAGGCGGTGACCTCCGGTCCGAACGCCTCGGCGAGCAGCGCGCTCGTGCGGAGCTCCTGCACGGCGTGGAGCAGGGTCGGAGGGAGCCTCGTCGCGCCGGTTCCGGGTACGCCTGGGCCGCTCGGGGCACCTGGATTCGCGCCGCGCGCGATCCCGGACATGCCAGCCTCGAGCACCGCCGCGATCGCGAGGTACGGGTTGGCCGAGCCGTCGCCTCCTCGCAGCTCGATGCGGTTGCCATCGGGAACCCGGATGTAGTGCGTCCGGTCGTTGCCGCCGAAGTCGGCGAGGCTGCGGCGACCAGGTCGCTCCGCTCGTGGTCGTGCGGGCACCGGATCGCTTGTAGGAGTTGACCGACGGTGCGATGAAGGCCTGCAGGGCGGGAGCGTGATCGAGCACTCCGGCGATGAAGCTGTAGGCGGTCTCCGACAGTCCGAGGCCGTGGGCGTCGTCGGCGTTCGGGAAGGTGGGCGCCCCGTCGTTCCAGAGTGACAGGTGCAGGTGCATCCCGTTGCCGGCTCGGTTGGCGAACGGCTTCGGCATGAACGTTGCCGTCATGCCCTGCGCCTCGGCCACCATGGAGATGATGTAGCGCAGCGTGATCACCCGGTCGGCGGTGGTCAGGGCATCCGCGAACGTGAAGTTCTGCTCGAACTGCCCGTTGCCGTCTTCGTGGTCGTTGGCGTAGTTGCCCCAGCCGAGCGCGTTCATCGCAGCGCTCGTCGTGGCGAGATGCTCATACATGCGGGTAACGCCGCGCGCGTCGTAGCAGGGCTGCCCGGAGGAGTCGCGGGTGTCAGCGGGATGGATGCTGCCGTCAGGGTCGCGCGCGAGCAGGAAGTACTCGATCTCCGCGCCAACCATCGCCGTGGCACCCGTCGCCGCGAGCCTCGCGAGCGTGTTCTTGAGGATGATGCGCGGCGCGAACGGCCACGGCTCTCCGTTGACGTGCGGGTCGCACTGCACCATGGCGAGTCCCGGCTTGATGAAGTCGAGGGCGGCATAGCTGTCGGGATCAGGGATGACGCAGATGTCGGGATCCTGCGGCTTCTGCCCGATCGCGCCCGCAGCGAACCCTGCAAAGCCGAGCGCGCCGGCCTCCAGTTCTGCCAGGGCCTCGATCGGCACGAGCTTCGCACACGGCTTGCCGTTCAGGTCGACGAAGGTGGCGAGGATGAAACGGACGCCGTCGGCCGCGGCCCGCTCGGGGAGTGTGCCCGCCTGCGCGCGCGGCGGCGCGTCCGGGCGGTTGATGACATCGGTCACGACTTCTCGGTTCTGCCCTTCGAAGGGCATCAGCTCCGCGGGCGGAGCACGGCGAGTGTTGCATGAGAGTGAACTAGTTGCTTGACAGTACACTAGCCGCGCGACTGTGAACGGTCCGGGTTCGGGTGTGTTAAATCGATGTAAACCTTCGTCGGGCACTGCGACCGGCGCATACCCTCGTCCCCATGAGACTGCGCCAGGTGGCCCAGCACGCCGAGGACCTCGATCGGGCGTCCGCGTTCTACGAACGCTTGCTCGGCACCGCTCCGGCTGGCCAGGTTCGATCCGCCAGGTTTGCTGTTCTTCGACCTCGACGGCGTGCGACTCCTGCTGGAGCGCGGGTGCTCCCAGTGCGCTGCTCTACCTCGCAGTCGACGACGTGGATGCCGCGATCGCTCGTTCCGGCGCGAACGTCGTCTCCGCTCCGCACGTGATCTTCACGCACGCCGACGACACCCTTGGACCGGCTAGGCGCCGACGAGGTGCACGCGTTCATCGAGGACTCCGAGGGCAACACGGTGGGGCTCATCGAGTTCCGGGTGGGGTGAACCCGGCTGCGCTGAATCTGCCGTGACCAGGGGCGGTCAGCGATCAGAACGGCGGCGGATCGTTCCCGCTCGAATGGCCGAGCGGGCTGGTCCAGGCAGTGTTGAGACGGGGTGCCGCGGTCGCCTTGACCTGCACGTAGCGCCAACTCGTCTTGTGCTTGAGGGTGTGGTGCTTGCGGCAGAGGTGCGCGAGGTTGCCGCTGGCCGTCACGCCTCCGTACTGCACGTCGTCGGTGTGGTCGAGATCCGCGTCGACGGCGGGGCGATTGCATCCCGGGAACGTGCAGGTGCGGTCCCGCTGCTGGAGCCAGCGGCGCATCGCCTTCGGGATGCGGCGCGTGCGTGCCTCCATGTCGAGCACGGTGCCGTCAACCGGATCGGAGAGCAAACGCACGAACGAATCGGCCTCGCCTGCGAGCCGTTTCGCCATGTCGACGGGGATGGGTCCGACTCCGTCGAGCACCGGCAACGCGCCCGAGGCCGGTACCGAGGCAGGGAGAGCACCGGGATCGTGATGCCCAGGGAGACCGAGGTCGTGAGCCCGGAGGCTCGCCCGGTCAGCAGGTCGCCGAGAACGTCGGCGCGGAGCTGGTCGGAGGTCCGGTGCTCGTCGGCGACTCGCGCGAGAGCGCGAGCGTGCATCTCGAGGCGCTGCATGGCCAGGTACGCGACATCGGCTGGCAAGTAGGCGCCGCACCACGACATCCCGTCGCGGTCGTGCTCGACCCAGACGCGTCGTTGCTCGCGAGCGGATGCATGGCGTGCCTCGGGGGTCGTCGGGGTGCAGCCGCTCGCGCAGCGCGCGGGCCTTGAGGCGGAACTTCGGCGGAGTCAGGCGCACCGCGACATCGGCGATGAGGCGGTCGAACTCGCCGTGCGCTTCCTCGGGCAGGTCCGCGACTGCCCGCGCTGCCTCCGTCGCGTTCTGCGAAGCCACGAGCCCTTCGAGGCACCGATCCCACAGCGTCGGCAAGAAACGCTCGAGCGTCTCGCCGTCGTGCGCCCACTGCCGGATCGTGCCCTCCGGCACGGTGAACTGCACCGCGAGCTCGGCGACGGCGGCGGCCTCGGAGAGCCGCACGGCTTCGGCGCCGGTGAACCGAGAATCGGCGCCGAGCATGATCCACGGTTCGCGTCGGGCGAGGCCGAGGGTGCGCGCTGCCGCCTGCCATTTCGAGGCCGCTGCGCGTCGCTCCTCGAGCACCGCGCGACCACCGCCGAGCACGAACTCCTGCATGAGGAAGTCGGCGGGGATGGGTGGTCATGTCTTGAGTGAAACCGGTGCCACTGACATTGGCGCGTTCGTTCGAAAGAGCAGATCAGGAGTTGAATTGCCCGCCGACGTTCAGCACCAGAACGGATGCAGATCGCGGATGCCCAGGAGCTCGCGAGCGCGATCTGCAACCGCGTGTGTCACCAACGATCGCCACTGCAGCTCCGTCATGTCGCCATGATCGTGGCGCGTCGCGCACGCTTCCATCTCGGCCATGAGCTCGCGTTCCATGAAGTCGTACGCCGCCTGCCACATCGCTCGGTGTTCTGCACAGAGGTCGTCAGGATCGACCGTGATGAGCATCGGGCCCTCGACGAGTTCGATTCTGGAGTCGCGCTCGATCAGGTCGTAGAGGGCTTCCGCGGATTGACCGCCGATGGTGGCGCTGAGTCTCGTGGAGCTGGCGGAGCGTCGGGTCGGTCGAATGGGCTGGTCGGGTCGCTGGGACCGCTGGTTCTTCGTCATGCCCCGCACGCTAGGAACGGCACACGACACCCGCCCGGGAGTTGGGGAGGGCGGCCGGAGCTACCCCGCTGTGGAGGACTCCTTCGGGTCACCCGGGCCCGCGGCATCCACGATCTCTGCACCGAAGATCGCGCCGAGCAGGTGGCCGAGCCACGCGATGAGGTCCTGATCGCTGGGGTTCGGTGGCAGTGGCACCGTGATCGCGTTCGCGCTCGCGAGGTAGCGAGCGCCCGGGTACATGCGCTGCAGGCGCACCTGCATCGAGTCGGCCAGGTCGGCCGGCGCGACCCGCAGGTTCGTGCCCATGACGACGACCTCGCTGAGGCCGGCCTTCTGGGCCACGCGACGCAGCCGCGACACGGCGACGAGGTTCTGCACCTGCGTCGGGCGGCTCGCCGTAGCGGTCGGTGAGCTCCTCGAGCACGAGGTCGATTGCGTCCTCGGATGCCGCGGGCGCGCTCGCCGTCGACAGCTTCTGGTACGCCTCGAGCCGCAGCCGCTCGCTCTCGACGTACTCCTCGGGGATGTGCGCGTCGACGGGCAGCTCGAGCCGCAGCTCGGTCTGGCCCTCGGCGACGTCGCCGCGGAAGGTCGAGACGGCCTCGCCGATCATGCGCAGGTAGAGGTCGAAGCCGACGCCCGCGATGTGGCCGGACTGCTCGCCGCCGAGCAGGTTGCCGGCGCCGCGGATCTCGAGGTCCTTCAGCGCGATCTGCATGCCCGCGCCGAGCTCGTTGTTCGCCGCGATCGTCGCGAGCCGCTCGTGCGCGGTCTCGCTGAGCGGCTTGTGCTCGTCGTAGAGGAAGTAGGCGTAGGCGCGCTCGCGACCGCGACCGACGCGGCCGCGCAGCTGGTGCAGCTGCGAGAGGCCGTACTTGTCGGCGCGGTCGATGATGAGCGTGTTCGCGTTGGCGATGTCGAGGCCGGTCTCGATGATCGTCGTCGAGACGAGCACGTCGAACTTGCGCTCCCAGAAGTCGACCATCACCTGCTCGAGCACGTGCTCGCTCAGCTGGCCGTGGGCGACGGCGATGCGCGCCTCGGGCACGAGCTCGGCGAGCTGCGCCGCGACGCGGTTGATCGACGAGACCCGGTTGTGCACGAAGAACACCTGGCCCTCGCGCAGCAGCTCGCGCCGGATCGCGGCCGACGACCTGCTTGTCGGAGTACGGGCCGACGAAGGTGAGGATCGGGTGCCGGTCCTCGGGCGGCGTCGCGAGCGTCGACATCTCGCGGATGCCGGTGACCGCCATCTCGAGCGTGCGCGGGATCGGGGTCGCGCGTCATCGCGAGGATGTCGACGTTGGTCTTGAGCTTCTTGAGCGCGTCCTTGTGCTCGACGCCGAAGCGCTGCTCCTCGTCGATGATGACGAGGCCGAGGTCCTTGAAGGCGATGTTCTGGCTCAGCAGGCGGTGGGTGCCGATGACGACGTCGACCGTGCCGTCGGCGAGCCCGGCGATCGTCTCCTTCGCCTCCTTGTCGGTCTGGAACCGGCTGAGCGCCCGCAGGTGCACCGGGAAGCCGGCGAAGCGCTCGGCGAAGGTCTCGATGTGCTGCCGCACGAGCAGCGTCGTCGGCACGATCATCGCGACCTGCTTGCCGTCCTGCACGGCCTTGAACGCGGCGCGCACGGCGACCTCGGTCTTGCCGTAGCCGACGTCGCCGGAGAGCAGGCGGTCCATCGGGATCGGCCGCTCCATGTCGGCCTTGACCTCGTCGATGGTCGTGAGCTGGTCGGGCGTCTCGGCGAACGGGAACGCCTCCTCGAGCTCGCGCTGCCACGGGGTGTCCGGCCCGAAGGCGTGCCCCTTCGACGCCATGCGCGCCGAGTAGAGCTTGACGAGCTCGACGGCGATGTCGCGCACGGCCTTGCGCGCCTTGCCCTTCGCGGCCGCCCAGTCGCTGCCGCCCATCTTGCTGAGCGTCGGGCGCCTCGCCGCCGACGTAGCGGGTGAGCAGGTCGAGCTGGTCGGTCGGCACGAAGAGCTTGTCGCCCGGGTAGCCGCGCTTGTTGGGCGCGTACTCGATCACGAGGAACTCGCGCGGCGTCTTCACCGGGTTGCGGCCGCCGGACGACACCTCGCGCTGCACGAGCTCGACGAACTTGCCGATGCCGTGGGTCTGGTGCACGACGAAGTCGCCGGCCTTGAGCTGCAGCGGGTCGACGACGTTCTTGCGCCGGCTCGCGAGCTTCTTGACCTGGCGCGAGTCGTAGCCCGCGGTGCGGCCGAAGAACTCGGACTCGCTGAGCAGCGCGAGCTTGGCCTCCGGCAGCTCGAAGCCCTGGTCGACGGATGCCTGCAGCAGGTAGGCGACGCCCGGCTTCGGCGATCGCGCCGGGAACGCGTCGACCTCGCGGCCGGACAGCTCGTGCTCGGCGAGCACGTCGGCCGCGCGCTCGACGAGCCCCGCGCCCTCGGCGACGACCGCCACGGTCCAGCCGTCGCGCAGCAGCGTGCCGACGTGATCGACGGCGCCCTCGGCCTGGCCGGCGAAGCTCGGCACCGGGGTGGCGTCGATGCGCACGTAGTCGTCGATGCCGGCCACCAGATCGGAATCGGTGAGGTCATCCTCGGCCGCGCCGCTGTCGAACGGCGAGAACGTCCACCACGGGCGGTCGCCCGCGGACTCGCGCAGCGACGCCGAGCGTGACGAAGTCGCCGGCGTCGAGGCTGCCTGACTCGAAGGTCGATCGGCGCCTCCGCGCCGGCGGTCGCGGCGTTCCACGCGGCGGCGAGGAACTCGCGGTTGGTCTCGACGAGGTCGACGGCCCGGCCGGCGACGCGCTCGGGCGAGAGCACGGCGATCGCGGCATCCTCCGGCAGGTAGTGGGTGAGCGGCACGAGCCGGTCGACGAGGGCCGGGGCGAGCGACTCCATGCCCTCGACCGGGATGCCCTCGGCGATCTTGGCGAGCATCCCCGCGAAGCTCGGGAACTCGTGCTGCATCTCGCGCGCGCGCTGCCGCACGGCCGGCGTCAGCAGCAGCTCGCGGCTCGGCGGCAGCTCGACGCTCGCGATCGGCTCGGGCAGCGAGCGCTGGTCGGCGACCGAGAACTCCCGCATCTCCTCGAGCTCGTCGCCGAAGAACTCGAGCCGCAGCGGGATGCTCGGCGGTCGGCGGGAACACGTCGAGGATGCCGCCGCGCACCGCGAACTCGCCGCGCCGGGTCACCATGTCGACCCGCGAGTACGCGAGGTCGACGAGCTTCGACGCGAGCTCGGCGAGGTCGTAGCCGCGAGCGCCCGCGACGAGCTCGAGCGGCTCGATGTCGGCGAGGTTGTCGGCGAGCGGCTGCAGCGCCGCGCGCACGGAGGCGACGAGGACGAATGGATGCGCCGTGGCGCCAGTCGCCCACTTCGCGAGGCCGCGCAGCGCCGTGATCCGTCGCCCGACCGTCTCGGCGCTCGGGCTCAGGCGCTCGTGCGGCAGGGTCTCCCACGCCGGGAACTCGACGATCTCCGCGTCGGGCACGTACGACTCGAGCGCGCGGCGGAGCGCCTCGCCCTCGCGGCTGGTCGGGGCGATCACGAGCACGGCGCGCGGGGCGGTCAGCAAGCCCGCCACGAGCGGCGCCCGGAGTCCGTCGACGAGCGAGAAATCGGCGCTTCGTGAGCCCTGGCGAGACGGCGTCGGCGACCGTGCGGGCGCGCGACAACGCCGTGACAATTCCTGAGAGGCTCACCGTTCGAGCCTAGGCGACGCGGTGACGAGCCTGGTGCGGACCGGCTAGCCGCCCAGCAGCTCCTCCAGCCCGGCGATCGGGTCGTACCATCCCGCGTCGAGGATCCAGGTCTGCAACTGCTTGTCGAACCCGACGATGATCGCGATGCCGACGAGCACGAAGATGATCCCGATCGTGCGGCGGAACCAGCCGTCGGGTTTCGCGAGCCAGCCCAGGCGACGCACCAGACCACGCCCGAGGAGAGCCACCAGCAGCAGCATCGCCGCGAGACCGACCGCATACGCCACGACGTAGAGCAGGCCCTCCGCGAACGACACCGGCAGGACGGTCACGAGGATGAGCGCATAGGTGGGGCTGCAGCTGGAGAAGACGGGTCCCAGCGCGGCACCGGTCAGGATGTCGCCGAGGAAGCTCTGACGTGAGACCGAACGATCGAGGAACTCGCCGCTGCGGGACTGCAGACGCAGCGCCGAGGACAGGCGATCCCAGAGCGCGGGAAACACCAGGTCGACACCGAGCAGGATGATGATGACCCCCGACACGATCTGCCACACCTGCGGCGGCACTCCGAGCAGCGCCGTGGTCGCCTTGAGCAGGAGCGTGAAAACGACAACGCTGATCGCGAGCGAGGCGGCGATCACGTAGGGGCGCCAGCGCGCGCGGCGCTCATCCCCGCCCTTGACCATCGCGCCACCGACGATGACCGGCAGCAATGGCAGCACGCACGGCGCCGCGACCGTGAGTACGCCCGCGACGAGGCTCAGCAGGAGTGAGGCGGTCACGTCACGTCCTCATGCTCGGTGCCCGATCCCGGCGGGGATGCTCACGGCATCGCCGCGAGGAGCGACTCGATCGACGGGTCGTCGTACAGCACCGCGCTCGAGATCGCCGCGCCGTCATCGTCGACGAACACCACCGTGGTCTGCAGCGTCACCCCGTACTCCTGGCGCAGGTCGGAGCGGCTGTCGTAGTCCACCTTGAAGATCGTGAGACCGTCGGGCGCACCCTCCGCGATGAGCTGCTCATCGAGTTGCCGGCACTGCGGGCACCAGCTCGCGTGGAAGAACAGCACCTTCGGCCCCGCCGTCGCCTCGATGGCGCCGTCGGTGAACTCGACGTAGGCGCCGTCCGTGGGTGCGGTCGACGTGGGCTCCGCGGCCGGTGTCTCGGAAGCCGGCGGTGGAGAGGTCTGGTCACTCGAGCCGGTGGGCGTATCCACCGGCGGCGACCCAGCGCATCCAGTGAGAACGAGCGCCGCTGCGAGCAGACAGGCCGCCCCGATGGTTCGTGCGCGAATCATGCGTCATCCGATCTGCGCACCACGCGGCCCGCTGTCATCAACGGTACTGACGATTCCTGCGCTGAACCGGTGGGACATATGACGATGTCGTTACACCCCCGTCACATCCATGATGTTGACTCGGTCAACAATGGATCTCATCAGCGTGCGCGAAACCAGGGTGCCTCGCACCCGCGACGAGCTCGTGTTCGCGCCAGGCGAACGCCCCCTCGGCGGCGGCACGTGGCTGTTCTCCGAACCGCAGCCCGGGCTCACCGGGCTCGTCGACCTCACCGGCGCTCGGCTGGGAGCCCGTCACCGCACACCGCCGACGGCCTCGTGATCGCGGCGACCTGCACGATCGCGACGCTGCGCGAGCTGCCCGATTCGCCGCTGTTCGAGCAGTGCGCCGACTCGCTGCTCGCGTCGTGGAAGATCCAGAGGATCGCGACCGTCGGCGGCAACATCGCGCTCGTCGCTGCCCGCCGGCCCGATGACCTCGCTCGCTGTCGGCGCTCGACGCCGACGGCCGTCGTCTGGACGCCCGACGGCTGCGAGCGCCGCATCCCGGTCGCCGACTTCGTCACGGGCGTGCGGCGCAACCGTGCTCGAGCCGGGCGAGGTGCTGCGCGCGATCGAGTTCCCGCTCGCGTCGCTGCGGCGCGCACCGGCGTTCCGCCGCATCGCGCTCTCGCCCGCTCGGCCGCACCGGCACCCTCGTGACCGGCGCCGAGTCGACGCCGACGGGCGAGACCGTGCTCGCCGTGACCGGCGGCACCACCCGCCCGCACCGGCTGCGCGTTCGACGACCTGCCCGCCGCGCCGCAGCGCTCTCGGCAGCGCGTCGACGCGCATCGACGACTGGTACGCCGACGCGCACGGCGCCCCCGACTGGCGCCGCGCGATGAGCCTGCGGTTCGCCGACTGCGAGATGCGCGGCATGGAGCGGTGCGCGTGAAGTTCGAGGTGAACGGCGAGCCGATCGAGGTCGACGCCTCGGCCCGGCCAGGTGCTGCGCACCCTGCTGCGCGACCTCGAGCACTTCGAGGTGAAGAAGGGCTGCGACGCCGGGCGACTGCGGCGCGTGCACCGTGCTGCGTCGACGGCGGGGCCGTGCACTCCTGCATCTACCCGGCGCATCGGCTCGACGGGCGCGCGGTCACGACGGTCGCGGGGCTCGGGACGCCCGAGGCACCCGCATCCGGTGCAGCAGGCAGCTTCGTCGACGCAGGCGGGTTCCAGTGCGGCTTCTGCACGGCCGGGCATGGTCGTGACCGCGTCGACGATCGAGCCGCGACCGAGCACGACGACCTCGCCGCGGCTGCTCAAGGGCAACCTGTGCCGCTGCACCGGCTACCGCGCGATCCACGACGCGATCTGCGGCGTCGCGCAACACCGAGTCGCGCCGGCCGGGCGATGCCGCGGGCCGCTCGGTCGCGCCCCCGCCGCGCATGCGCGTCGTCACCGGGCGCGAGCCGTACACGCTCGACCTCGCGCACGACGGCGCTGCTGCACCTCGCGGTGCTCGGCAGCCCGCACGCGCACGCCCGCATCCTCTCGATCGACACGTCGGCGGCCGCTCGCGCTGCCCGGCGTGCACGCGGTGCTCACCCACCACGACTCCCCCGCGACGCTGTTCTCGACCGGGCGCCACGAGCACCGCACCGACGACCCCGACGACACGCTCGTGCTCGACACGGTGCTGCGCTTCCGCGGGCAGCGGGTCGCGGCCGTCGTCGCCGACACCGTCGGCGATCGCGGAGCTCGCCGCTCGACGCGATCGTCGTCGAGTACGAGGTGCTGCCCGCGGTGTTCGACCCGGAGGTCGCGCGATCGCCGGGGGCCCCGCTGCTGCACGGCGACAAGGGCGCCGACGTCGCGCATCGCCGACGCCCGAGCGCAACACGCGTCGCCGAGTTCCACGGCGAGATCGGCGACGTCGACGCCGCGCTCCGGCGCATGCCGACGGCGGTCGTCACCGGCACCTGGCAGACCCAGCGCGTGCAGCACGCCGCCCTCGAGACGCACGCCACCCGCGGCTGGCTCGACGACGACGGGCGCCTCGTGCTGCGCACCTCGAGCCAGGTGCCGTTCCTCGTGCGCGACGAGCTGTGCCACATCTTCGGCCTCGACCGCCGAGCGGGTGCGCGTGTTCACCGCGCGCGTCGGCGGCGGCTTCGGCGGCAAGCAGGAGATGCTCACCGAGGACCTCGTGACGCTCGCCGTGCTGCGCACCGGGCGCGCCGGTGCAGTACGAGTTCACCCGCGAGGACGAGTTCACCGATCGCGCCGACCCGGCACCCGATGCGCGTCGGCGTGACGCTCGGCGCGACAGCCGACGGCATGCTCACCGCGATGGAGGTCGACGAGCTCATGGACACCGGCGCCTACGGCAACCACGGCATCGGCGTGATGTTCCACGCGGTCCACGAGTCGATCGAGCGTCTACCGCTGCGCGAACAAGCGAGTCGACGCCCAGTCGGTCTACACGAACAACCTGCCGTCGGGCGCCTTCCGCGGCTACGGCCTCGGCCAGGTGATCTTCGCGATCGAGTCGGCGATGGACGAGCTCGCGCGCGCAGCTCGGCATCGACCCGTTCGAGCTGCGGCGCCGCAACGTCGTCGTGCCCGGCGACCCGTTCGTCGTCACCGACGCCGACGAGCGAGTCGACCTGTCGATGGCGAGCTACGGCCTCGACCAGTGCCTCGACCTCGTCGAGCAGGCGCTGCGACGCGGCGACGGCGCGACGGCCCCGGCCGGGCTGGCGGGTCGGCACCGGCATGGCGCTCGCGATGATCGCGACCATCGCCGCCGCGCGGCCACTTCGCCGAGGCGTCCGTCACCGTCGCTCGACGACGGCGTACTTCGAGATCGGCGTCGGCACCGCCGAGTTCGGCAACGGCACGACGACGGTGCACGCCCAGCTCGTCGCGACCGCGCTCGGCACCACGGTCGACGCAGGTGCGCATCCGGCAGTCCGACACCGACGCCGTCGCGCTACGACACCGGCGCGTTCGGGTCGGCCGGGCGTGGTCGTCGCGGGCAAGGCGCTGCTACGCGCGCGGCCGCTGCGACTCTGCGCGACGCAGATCGCCGGTCGACGCGGCCTCGTGCCCGGGCCTCACCGCGACACGGCCACGCACGACGGCACCCCGCGGTCGGTCGCCTTCAACGTGCACGGCGTTCCGGGTGGCGGTGAACGCCGCGACCGGCGAGGTGCGCATCCTGCAGTCGATCCAGGCCGCCGACGCCGGCACCGTGCTCAACCCCGAGCAGCTGCGCGGCCAGATCGAGGGCGGCACCGCGCAGGCGATCGGCACCGCGCTGTACGAGGAGATGCGGCTCGACGACGGGGCAGCGTCACCACGACGGCGCTCCGCAACTACCACATCCCCCAGTTCGCCGACGTGCCCGCGCACCGAGGTGCTACTTCGCCGACACCCACGACGCGCTCGGCCCGCTCGGCGCGAAGTCGATGAGCGAGGCGCCGTACAACCCGGTCGCGCCGGCCCTCGCGAACGCGATCCGCGACGCGCTCGGGGTGCGCCCGTACGAGCTGCCGATGTCGCGCGACCGGCTGTGGCGGTTGGTGCAGATCCCGCGCTGAGGTCTCGAGTCACGCGCATTTGCAGCGCTGGACTCGACCGGCGCTCGGCGCGCGCGCGTGGATCGCCCTCCCGAGCACCGTGAGCGGCGAGCGCCGTCGCTGTCCGCACGTGCCGCGAGCACCTCGGCGAGGATCGAGATCGCGGTCTCCTCGGGCGTGGATGCGCCGAGGTCGAGACCGATCGGGCTGTGCAGGGCGGCGAGCGCCGCGTCATCCACGCCCCGCTCGCGCAGCGACGCGACCCGGCGGTCGTGCGTGGTGCGCGAGCCCATGGCGCCGACGTAGGCGACCGGCAGGCGCGAGGGCCTGGGCGATGAGCTCGGCGTCGAAGCGGGCAGTCGTGGCTCGAGCACGCAGATGACGGTGTGCTCGTCGACGGTCGTGGTCGCGAGGTACTCGGTCGGCCACTGCACGACGAGCTCGGCCCCTGGAAATCTCGCCGGTGTCGCGAACAGCGGACGCGGGTCGCACACCGTGACGCGGAACCCCATCGCTAGGGCGGCCGTCGAGAGCGCGGCCGAGAACTCCATCGCGCCGAAGATGATCATGTGGCGCGGCACCGGACGGGTCTCGGTGAACTCCCGGCAGACCTCGACGCTCGCGCCCTCGCGCAACGCGTTCGCCAGCTCGTCGGTGAGCACCTGCACGTGGATGCGCAGCTGGCCGCCGCAGGTCAGCCCGACGCTGAACGCGGTCTCGTCGCTCGACCCCGTACTCGACCGTGCGGGCCATGCCGTCGGCGAGCACGTGCTCGCAGGTCTCGACGACCGCACCCTCGACGCACCCGCCAGCGATGCTGCCGATGACGGCCGCGCCGTCCCAGGCCATCGACGTGCCGACCGTGCGCGGAGCGCTGCCCTCGATCGAGATCGCAGTCGCCACGACGAGCGTGCGACCGGCGTCGACCGCGGCGAGCAGTCGGTCCGCGATCTCGAACATGGTTTATCGTCGCACGGCGGCGTTTCGGCGGCATTACGGGTGCGGGAGCGGCCGTGTTACGCCGCCGACACATCCCGGTGCTACAAACGCAGGATGCTGACGATTCGGGATGCCCGCGCCATCCTCATCGACGAGTCCACCGAGAGCGCCGGCGACCTCGGTTGTCGAGGGCGACGGAACGCTCGATGCATCGGGCTGCGTCGTCACCCCCGGCCTCGTCAACGCGCACCACCACCTGCTGCAGACGCGCGTTCCGCACGCTGCCCGGCACCCGCGGCGTGCCGATGGCGCGAGTGGCTGCCGACGATGGCCGCGGCCTACGCCGCGCGTCGGGAGTCGACGCCGAGCTCGCGTCGGTCGCGGCCTCCGTCGGCGTCGCCGAGGGGCTGCTCAGCGGCGTCACGACGGTCGCCGACCACCACCTGACCTGGCCGGCCGGCTGCCGACACCGTCGCGATCGCGCGCGCGACCGCCGACGCGGCGCCGGCGCTCGGCGGGCGGCTCGTCTTCGTGCGCGGCTGCCGCCCGCGACGACCCGCAGGAGGCCGCGGCATCCGCCGAGGCGATCGTCGACGCGCTCGCGCCGACCGCCCGGGCGGCGTCACCGACGACGGGATGCTGCAGGTCGCGGTCGGCCCGGCCGGCGTGCACAGCGACTCCCGCGAGACGTTCGAGCTGCTCGGCGAGGTCGCCGCAGCGGCACGGGCTGCGCCGGCGCACGCAGGCCAACGAGCAGGTCGACGTCGCGATCGCCCTCGAGCGATACGGCCGCCGCCCGCTCGACCTGCTCGACGAGTGGGGCTGGCTCGCCGCCGACGTCACCCTCGCCCACCTGTGCGACGTGACGCCCGAGGAGATCGCGCGGCTCGCCGCCGCCGGCGTCACGCGCGACCCACGCGCCCGGCTGCGACCTGCCGATGGGCTGGGGCATCGCGCCCGTCGCGGCGCTCGCGCGACGCCGGGCGTCACGGTCGGGCTCGGCACGAGCGGCGGCGGCAGCAACGACGCCGGCCACCTGCTCGCCGACGCCCGGCTCGCCATGCAGGTCGCGCCGCTCGTCGGGCCGCCGATCGCCGCGCGCGAGGTGCTCGGCATGGCGACCGAGGGCTCGGCGATCGGGCCTCGGCCGCCCCGAGCTCGGCCACCTTCGCCCCGGCGCCGCCGCCGACCTGTGCGTCTGGGACGTCTCGGGCGTCGCCGACGCCGGCGTCGCCGACCCGGTCGCCGGCCTGCTCTGGGCCGACCCGGGCCGCCGGCCGAAGCACGTCGTGGTCGCGGGTCGGGTCGTCGTGCGCGACTACGAACTCGTCGGAGCCGACGAGCGCGACCTCGTGGCACGCGCTCAACCGGCGGCTCACAGCTCCAGCACGAGCCGCGGCCCCGCCGAGCGCGACACGCAGATGTACATGACGTCGTTGGCGTCCTGCTCGAGCGGCGTGAGGATCGAGTCGCGGTGGTCGACCTCGCCCGTCCATCACCGGGTCTCGCACGTGCCGCAGGTGCCCTCGCGGCACGACGAGAGCACGAGCACCCCGGCCTCCTCGACGACCTCGAGGATCGCTGCGCTCCGGCGGCACGGTCGAGCGTCGAGCCCGCTGTAGGCGAGTTCGACCTCGAACGGCTCCGCGAGCACGGGCGCGCCGAGCTCCTTGGGCTCGAAGCGCTCGACCTTGAGCTGGCGCCCCTGCGCCGGCGGCCTCGACGGCCTCGATGAGTCGCGCCGGGCCGCAGCAGTAACGTGGTGGTGAACGGCGGCAGCGTCGGCGAACAGCGCGGCGAGGTCGAGCGCGGTCGCCCTCGTCCGACGCGTGCAGTGTGACCCGTGCCGGGATGCCGGGCCACGAGATCCTCGACCAGCGCCATCGTCGAGCGCGAGCGGCCCGCGTAGTGCAGCGAGTAGTCGACGCCCGGCGGCGGCTGCGGCATCCATCATCGGCGGTGATCGGCGTGATGCCGATGCCGCCGGCGATGAACAGGTAGCTCGTGCCGCGGTCTGGGCTGAACTCGAAGTGGTTGCGCGGGCCGGCGACGCGCACGGTGGCGCCGAGCTCGAGCGTGTCGTGGATCCAGACCGAGCCGCCGCGGCCATCCGGCTCGCGCAGCACGCCGATCCGCCAGGTGTCGCGTCGCCGGGTATGCCGCACAGCGAGTACTGGCGAGCGTCGCCGCCGGGCAGGAGCACGTCGATGTGGGAGCCGGGCTGCCACCGCGGGAGGGATGCGCCGGATGGCGCAGCCAGCTCGAACAGGTCGACGCCGTCGGCCGCCCTGCGTCCTGCCGACGCACGACCAGGTCGTACGCGGTGTCGTCGAGCGGCACTCATAGCTGTCTGTGGTTTCTCCTTGACGACGAACAAGCGGTAGCCGGCGTCGTCGAGCGCGCGCCAGCGGTGTGGGGTGCCGCCAACGTAGTAGAGCGAGTCGCCCTGCTGCAAAACCGAGCAGCCGTGCTCGCCGAGGTCGACCTCCACGGATCCCGCCACCACGTGGATGAACTCGTCCTCGTCGTGCACGAAGAAGTCGCCGGGGTCGGTGTTGAAGGCCGGTGAACTCCATGGGGTGGAACCGCCGAGTGCCGTGCACGAGCAGCCGCGCCTCACCGTCGCCGTAGTGGCCGCGCGTGCCCTTCGTTCGCCCGGACCAGCACCGTGGGCGGCTGGGTCTCGATCTCGCTCGTCGTCCTCGGCAGCCGCGATGAGTTCGAGCTGGCTGCTGCCGAGCGCTCGGGCGATCTTCTCGAGCGAGACCATGCTCGGGCGGGCTCGGCCGCGTTCGAGCTGGCTGAGGAACGGATGCGACAGCTCGGCGCGCGCCGCGAGCTGCACGAGCGTGAGTCCCGCGGGCTCGCCGAAGGGCCCGGATGCGTGTGCCGATTCGCTCGGCCTGCCGGTCGATCGCAGTGTCGAGCGCGGTGACGGTTCCTCCTTGGGTTCCTGACTGTGTACCACAGCGCGGCCGGACCGGGCGTGGGAATTAACACGTGGAAACGGTCGCGTTACGTGCCAGAAACGCAGTGCTCCGTAGATTCGACCATGTTGAACACATCAACATTTCGTGCAAACCGTCTCAGCGTCGCGGTGGCCGCACACTCATCCAACCCGAGGGCCACAGCACCGTGACGACACTTCCGATCCAGGTCTCCCTGCTGAGGAACGCCACGCTCGCCGACGGCTCGGTGGTCGACGTCGAACTCATCGAAGACGTCGTGCGTTCGGTGCGACCGGCCGACCCGAGCGTTCCGGTCGGCATGGATGCCGGGACCATCGACCTCACCGGCTTCCTGCTGCTCACCGCGCCGGCCGAGCCGCACGCCCACCTCGACAAGGCGCTCTCGTGGGACCTGATCAACCCGCCGCCGGCGACCTCGAGCGCGCGATCGAGTCCTGGCGCACGTACTCGACCGTCATGACCGTCGACGACATCGCCGACCGCGCCCGCGAGCAGGCGCTCGTCATGCTCCGGAACGGCACGACGGCCGTGCGCTGTCACGTCGACATCCTCGTCGGGGCCGAGCCACTGCGCGGGGTGCACGCGCTCGTTCGGGTGCGGAGCGAACTCGCCGACCTCATGGACATCGAGCTCGTCGCCCTGCGCCGGACCCGACATCCCGGATGCCACGATCGAAGCGGCCCTCGACGCTGGGCGTCGACCTCGTCGGCGGCGCCCCGCACCTGGCGCCGAACCCGAGCGCCGACCTCGGCGCCTGCTCGCCATCGCGGAGCGCCGCGGCGTCGGCGTCGACCTGCACACCGACGAGAGCCTCGCCGGCGATCCGACGCTGCTCGAGTTCGCTCGCATCGTGCGCGACTGGACCCAGCCCGTGTCGGCCGGACACTGCGTCCGGCTCGGCACCCTCGACACCGCGGACCTCGACGAGATCATCGCCGAGGTGCTCGCGAGCGACATCGGCATCATCTCGCTGCCGATCACCAACCTCTACCTGCAGGGCTGGGAGCACCCGGTGTCGACGCCGCGCGGCCTCACCGCCCTGCGCCCACTGCTCGACGCGGGCGTTCGGGTCGCGGCCGGCGCCGACAACGTGCGCGACCCGTTCAACCCGGTCGGCCGCAGCGACGCGCTCGAGACGGCATCCCTGCTCGTCACCGCCGGTCACCTGACCCTCGACGAGGCGTATGCCGCGGTGAGCGACGGAGCCCGCTCGGTCATGTCGCTGCCGCGCGCGGGGGTCAGTGTCGGAGCCCGCGCGGAGCTGCTCGCGGTTCGCGGTTCCACCCTCTCCGACGTCATTGCCAACGCCTCGGCTGACCGCTTCGTGATCCATGCGGGTCGGCTCGTCGCCCGAAGCACGGTGCACTACGACGTGGCCGCGCCATCCACCTCCCGCTCTCCCCTCGTCGAAGTGAGGTGACGCATGACCACGACCACGACCACCCGCACGCTCCTGGACTTCAAGGACGTCGCCATGACATTCCCCGACGGCACCGTCGCGCTGTCCGGCGTCGACCTCACCGTCGATCGCGGCGAGTTCGTCACCGTCGTCGGCCCGTCCGGCTGCGGCAAGTCCACGCTGCTGCGCATCGCGTCGGGTCTCGAGACCGCCTCGCACGGCACGGTCGAGCTCGACACCGACGCGCATCGGCTACGTCTTCCAGGATGCGACGCTGCTGCCCTGGCGCACCGTGCGGGCCAACGTCGAGCTGCTCGCCGAGCTGCAGTGGGACACCGTCGCCGCGCGCAGGCAGAAGGCGCGACGAGGCCATCGAGCTCGTCGGCCTCACCGGCTTCGAGAAGCACCTGCCGCGCGCGCTCTCCGGCGGCATGCGGATGCGCACGTCGCTCGCACGCTCGCTCACCCTCGACCCCGAGATCTTCCTGTTCGACGAGCCGTTCGGCGCGCTCGACGAGATCACCCGCGAGCGTCTCAACGACGAGCTGCTGCAAGCTCTTCGCCGAGAAGCAGTTCGCCGGGCTGTTCATCACGCACTCGGTGTCCGAGGCGGTCTACCTGTCCACGAAGGTGATCGTCATGTCCGGCCGGCCGGGCAAGATCGTCGACACCTTCGAGGTGCCGTTCGACATGCCGCGCGACCCCGACATCCGCTTCACAGCCGAGTTCGCCGCACTCGTCGGCAAGGTCTCGCACGCACTGCGGGAAGGGCACGCCTGATGAGTGGCACGGTTCTCGAGGCTCCACCGGTTGACACTGACACCCCGCCCGTCGCACCCCCGACCGGCGGCACGATGCGTCGTCGCCCGCTGCCGGGTGGCCCTCTGCGGATCGGGGTGTGGGGGCCGCCGATCCTCGTGCTCGCGGCGGTGTTCGGGCTCTGGTACTTCCTGTCGCTCGTCGTGCTCGGCGAGCGCAACTTCCTGCTGCCCCCTCCGCATGAGGTGTTCGGAGTGTTCGGCACCGAGAAGATCCGCACCGACATCTTCGAGGCGTTCCTCAGCACGATGCAGGTCGCGCTGGTCGGACTCCTGATCGCCTCGGCGATCGGCATCGTCTGGGCGATCGCGATGAACGTCGGCGCGCTGGGTCGAGCGCTCGACCTTTCCCTACGCGGTCATCCTGCAGGCCGTCCCGATCCTCGCCATCGTCGCCGCTCATCACCGTCTGGGTGAGCGACTCGTTCTGGGCGCGCGTGATCGTCTGCGTCCTGATCGCGCTGTTCCCGATGGTCTCGAACACCCTGTTCGGGCTGCAGTCCGTCGACCGAAGCCACCGCGAGCTGTTCAAGCTGCAGTCCGCATCGCGCTGGATCATCCTCAAGAAGCTCGAGTTGCCCGCCGCAACGCCCGCGATCTTCGCCGGTCTGCGGATCTCCGCCGGCCTCGCGGTCGTCGGCGCCATCGTCGGCGACTTCTTCTTCCAGAACGGGGTTCTGGGCATCGGCGCCCTGATCCGCAAGTACCAGAGCCGACTCGACAACGCCGAGCTGTTCGCGACGGTCATCGTCGCGGTGCTGTTCGGCGTGCTCGTCTTCCTGCTCTTCGGACTGATCCGCCGAATCGCGGTCGGCAAGTGGTACGACGCCGGCTGAGGCCGGGTCGCTCCTGCACCACCCACCCTCACCACACAAGGAAACCCTCAACACACCACAGAAGGAGATACCCATGCGAATCGACTCGCACCCGTGGGATCGTCGCAGCCGGCGTCATGGCCGGCGCGCTCGCGCTCACAGCCTGCAGCACCCCGGCAGCCGAAGAGGAGACCGGGGGCGAGCTGACGATCGGTTCGATCGACCTCGCTGCGGCCGGCTGTCCTGCCGACATCCGGATCGCCACCGACTGGTTCCCTGAGGCGGAGCACGGTCACCTGTACGAGCTGGTCGGCGACGACTACACGATCGAGACGGAGAGCGAGTTCTCGGTCACCGGCCCGCTTCTGGCCAGCGGCGAGTACACCGGCGTCGACGTCACGGTCATCTCCGGCGGCGCCGCCAGCTCGGCGTTCCTGCAGCCCGACGCGATGATGTACTCCGACGACACGATCTTCGCGGGCTACGTGGGCTCCGATGAGGCCGTCGTGCACTCGGGCGAGTTCCCGACGGTCGGTGTCTTCGCGCCGCTCGAGAAGGACCCGCAGATGATCATGTGGGACCCGGAAGACCTACCCGGACGTCGAGTCGATCGCTGACCTCGGTGCCGCAGGCACTCCGATCCGCCTGTTCCCCGGTGGTTTCTACATCGACTACTTCCTGTCAGAGGGCATCCTGACCGAGGGGCAGCTCGACGACAGCTACGACGGCTCCCCCGCGGGCTTCGTCGCCGCAGAGGGCAAGGTCGCGCAGCAGGGCTTCGCCTCGGCAGAGCCCTACATCTACGAGAACGAGATCCCCGACTGGGGCAAGCCGGTCGACTACCAGCTCATCAACGACGCTGGCTACCCGAAGTACGCCGCCGTGGTCTCGGTCATCCCCGAGAACGTGACCGAGTACGCCGACTGCCTCACGGCCCTCGTTCCGGTGCTGCAGCAGGCCGAGGTCGACTACTACGCGTCGCCGGACGAGACCAACGCGCTCATCCTCGACCCCGTCGCGGCCTACGACACCTTCTGGGTCTACAGCCAGGGTGTTGCGGACTTCTCGGTCGCGACGCAGCTGGAGATCGGACTCGTCGGCAACGGCACGGACGACATCGTCGGCAACGTGGACTTCGAGCGGGTGCAGTCGCTCGTCGACATCGCCACTCGCGATCTACGCGGCCGACGCCGAGAAGAACATCGTCGAAGGCCTGACCGCCGAAGACATCTTCACGGACCAGTTCATCGACCCGTCGATCGGCTTCTAGGAGCCTCCGCATGCAGACCCCGCCAGTGACCGCCACGGCCTCTCAGGAAAACGCGTCGTCGTCACTGGCGGGGCCCGCGGCATCGGTGGCGAGATTGCCACCCGCTTCGCGGCCGAGGGTGCCCGGGTGGGCATCCTCGACCGCCTGGCGGATCCGGGCGCGGCGCTTGCCGCGAGCATCGGCGGCGAGCTTCCACGAGGTGGACCTGCTCGACCCGGTGGCCACGGCATCCGTCACCCAGGCCGCCGTCGAGCGACCTCGGCGGTGTCGATGTGCTCGTCAACAGCGCGGGCATCCTGCGGTTCACCGCGCTCCTCGACCTCACCGTGCAGGACTGGAACGAGACGTTCTCGATCAACACCCGCGCGATGCTCACCACCATGCAGGTGTGCGTGCGCTCCATGATCGAGGCCGGCACCGGCGGCAAGATCATCAACCTCGCGAGCATGGCCGCCAAGACGGGCGGCGCGGGCGAGGGCGCGTACCCGGCGTCGAAGGCCGCCGTCGTCGCGCTCACCCGCCAGGCCGCCCTCGAGTGGGGATGCCACGGCATCACCGCCAACGCGCTCTGCCCCGGCTACATCCTCACCGAGATGGGTGCTGCCACCCGCACCGAAGAGGACGTCGACACGGTGGTCGGCACTGCTCCCCGCTCGGCCGACTCGGCGAACCGGCGGATGTCGCCGCCGTCGCCCTCTTCCTCGCAAGCTCCGACTCCGACTACCTCACCGGCCAGGCGATCAACGTCACCGGTGGAATGGTGATGCACTATGATTGACGCAGACTCGAATCCGAACTCCGCGACCTGCTCGGGCGACAAGGGCGTGAGCGTCGAGCTCGCCGCCCGCGAGAAGGCGTCCGTCGACGGCTCCCGGCTGTCCCCGGTGATCAGCGAGCAGCTGCCGCTCGGCCTCGCCGACCTCGTCGCCTACCCGGCCACCGCCGAGGAGATCGCCGCGGTCGTCGGCGCCGCGGTGCGGCACGGCGTGCCGATCACGCCCCGCGGCAAGGGCACCGGCAACTACGGCCAGGCGATCCCGATGTCGGGCGGCCTCGTGCTCGACATGTCGCGCGCCCGCGCGATCATCGAGGTCGGCGACGGGTTCCTCACCGCCGAGGCCGGCGCGACGATGGTCGCCGTCGAGCTCGCCGCGAACAAGGCGGGCCAGCAGGTGCTCATGTACCCGTCGACCGCGCAGTCGTCGCTCGGCGGCTTCGTCTCCGGCGGCTCGGGCGGCACCGGCTCGATCAAGCACGGGATGCTGCACGAGGGCTTCGTGCTCGCCCTCGACGTCGTGCACGCGGTGCCGGATGCGCAGCTCGTCCACGTCGAGGGCGAGGCGGCCGCGCCGTACATCCACAACTACGGCACGGCCGGGATCATCGCGCGCGCTCACCGTGCGCACTCGAACCGCTGCAGGACTGGCGCGGGTTCTTCGCGAGCTTCGACACGTTCGAGCAGGCGCTCTGCGGTGATCCGCCCCTTCGCCGATCTCGAGCCGACGCCGCGGCTCGTGTCCGCCGACCTCCCCACCCTCGCCGAAGCACTGCCGGACGACCCGGCGATCCCCGCCGGATCGGGCGTCGCTGCGGGCCATCCTGGACGTGGCATCCCTCGACGCGGCGACGCAGCTCGTCGAGGCGGCCGGCGGCCGCGTCGAAGACGTTCGCGAGGGCGCACAGACCTCGATGAAGATCTCGATGATGAGCTACAACCACCCGATCGAGTGGCTGCAGAAGGCCTACCCGAACACGTACTTCCACGTCGAGGTCGCCGGCGACGCGCTCGTCGACCGCATCGACGAGGTGCACGCGGTCTACCGCGGCGGCATGCTGCACATCGAGGCGCAGAAGGGCCGACCGATCGGCATGCTCGCCGGCATCTACACGACCGCCGACGAGGTCTACGAGGGCTTCGAGAAGCTCGCAGGCGCTCGGCGTCGGCTACCACAACCCGCACCAGTGGTTCGTGGACTACGAGCCCGAGCGCACCGCCGAGCTCGCCGAGACGTCACCGACCCGGGCAACCTGCTCAACCCCGGCAAGCTCCAGGCGAAGCCGCCGATCGACGACCGGGAGCCAGGTATGAGAGCAACTCGCGGACCTCTCGGGTCCGGCGCTCTCGTCGCGACGCTGACCGCCGACTCGATCGTCGTGCTGCCGACCGGCTCGATCGAGCACCACGGCCCGCACCTGCCGCTGTCGACCGACCTGATCATGGCCGACGAGATGTCGAAGCAGCATCGTCGATGCCGCGGTCGGTCCGGCCTCGACGTCTGGCTGCTGCCCCCGCTCGCCTACACCAAGTCCGACGAGCACCACTGGGCGCCCGGCACGATGTGGCTCGAGCTGGGACACCCTCATGCGCACGGTCGTCGAGCATCGGCGACTCGGTCGCGAACACCCCGGCGAAGCACCCTCGTGTTCTATCAACGGCCACGGCGGCAACATCGCGCTGCTGCAGGTCGCGCTGCGCGAGATCCGACGGCTGACCGGGCTGCGCACGTTCCTCATGAACGCGGTGGCGATCCCCGCGGGCGACGGCGTGGACGGCCCGGATGAGCGCGGCTTCGGCATCCACGGCGGCCACGGCGAGACCTCCCTGCATCATGGCCCTGCGGCCCGACCTCGTGTCGACCTCTCGGCGGCCGAGCGCTGGGTGCCCGACCACCTCGCGGACTTCGAGCAGGTGAAGTTCAACGGCGGCGCGGTGCAGCTTCGGCTGGCTGTCGAACGACTTCGGGCCGTCCGGCGTGATCGGCGACCCGACCGGCGCGAACGCTGCGAATGGGGAACGTCGCTGCGTCGAAGCCGGCATCCGCGACCAGGGTGTCGAGGCACTCGCCGAGATCGCGGCGGTTCCGACCGTGAACGTCCGCGAGAGACTCCTCCTCGACTGGCTGCCCGCCGAACGACGACCCGGAGCGGCCGCAGATGATCCTGTCCACCGTGACCCGGTGGTGGCGCGGATGCCCGCACGGTGCTGTTGAGCGAATTCGACGAGTCCGGCTTCTACTTCCACACCGACTCGCGCTCGCGCAAGGTGGCGGACATCGCGGCGAACCCCGCGGTCGCGCTCACCTTCCTCTGGCCGGGCTTCACGCGTCAGCTCGTCGTGCAGGGGCGCGCATCCGTCGCCCCGGCTCGACGAGCAGGCTCGCCGCGTACCGGCGCTCGCTCGCCCTACCTGAAGCAGCTCGCGTGGCTGAACTCTGCCGAGTTCGCCCAGTTGCCCGCTCGAGGAGCGGCGCGCGCAGTGGGCCGCGTTCACCGACGGCTCCGCAGGACCTCGAACAGCCCCCGACCTGGATCGGGTTCGTCGTGCGACCGCACCGGCTCACGTTCTGGGGCAGCAACCCGGACACGGCATCCCGGCGCACCGAGTTCACGCTCGTCGATGGCGACTGGGTAGAGGAGTTCCTCCCGGGTTAGCGCGACCCTCATGCGGCGCGCCAGGACCGCGACTTGAAGTGTTGCAAGCCGACTGACTATCATGTCAGTCAGCCCGTTGGGTTGTTCCGATATTGGCAACGGCGCCTGGAGGCGATTGCATGACCCAAGACCTGACGATGGATGTGCCGAGCGTGGAGTCCGCGGGGAGCGCTCACCCCTGGCGCACCGCGATTCTCGGTGGAATGGCGTCCTACATGGATTCGGCCGTCATCGTTTCCACAAGCGTTGCCCTCATCCTGTACACGAGCGCATTCGGCCTGAACGCGTGGGACGTGGGTGCCCTGTCCGCCCTTCTCACGGTCTCCTTGGCCATCGGCGCGCTGGTCGGCGGGCGCCTGGGGGACCTCCTCGGTCGGCGACGTATCTTCACGATCGACCTCCTCGTCTTCGCACTCGGCCTCGCGCTTCTCGCCGGCGCGGTGAACAGCCCCATGTTGTACGTCGGCGTCATCATCACCGGCTTTGCGATGGGCGCCGATCTGCCCACTTCGCTCGCGCTCATCGCTGAAGAAGCGCCCACTGGGCGCCGGGGTCGGCTGGTGGCGTTCTCGCAGATCCTGTGGCTGGTCGGCATCGCCGTCGCGATCGGTCTCGCCACCGCCGTTTCCTCGCTCGGAGAGACGGGTGCGCGAATTCTGTACTTGCACGTGCTGGTCGTCGCCCTGGTGGTGTGGGTGCTGCGCCGCCGAATGCGGGAGTCTCTCGTGTGGCAGGACGCGCGCAACAGCGAATCCACCGGACCCTCCGCCGGTGCGGCTCGGGCAACTGGCATCAGAGCGCTCCTGAGTGGGAAGCTGCTCTCCGCTGTCGTCGCTACCGGTCTGTTCTACGCGATCATCAACCTCGTGCTGAACACGTTCGGCCAGTTCAACGCGTACCTCTATGTCAACGTGGCGAATGTGGATGTCGGAACCGCGTCGCTGGTAACTCTGGTTGGCCTGCCGCTCGGCATCGTCGGCGGCCTCGTCTTCATGCGCGCTGTGGACCGGAAGTCGCGGATGGGGTGGTTCCTGTTCGGAATCCTGTTGTCGATCGGCGGGCTGGCTGTGCCGCTGATTGCCGGCTTCAGCTTCTCGACGCTGTTCATCATGTCGATCGCACTCGGCCTCGGCACCCCGTTTGCGAGCGAGGCAATCTACAAGGTCTGGTCACAGGAGCTCTTCCCGACGCTCCTGCGCGGTACGGCGCAGGGCGCAACCATCGCGTTCACCCGCATCCTCGCTGCCGTGCTCGCACTCTTCACCCCCGTGCTCATCCAGACGAGCCCGGCTGTACTTGTGGGCTTCCTACTGATCTGTACCGCGATCGCCGGCGTGATCGGCGGACTCTGGGTTGCGCGGTTGTCGCGTGCGGCCCGGTTCCTCGCCCAACGCCTCGGGTTCGGGACCAGGAGCAGGAGCAGGATGCGCTGCCGTCGAGGAGTCCAGGCGTCGACACGGTCGGCTCCTTCGAGGAGGTCGCGGGGCGGGAGTGGCGGGGCCACTGGATCTGGAGCTCACGCCGCGCGACAGAGCCTCTCGTCACCGATACGTTCGTCAGGGACGAGGCGGGTCCGACGACGAGAACCCTGTTCCGTCGCACGTTCTCGCTCGACGCGCTTCCGACAGCAGTTCCCGCGAGGCTGTCGGCCGACTCCCGGTACGTGCTCTGGGTGAACGGCGGGGAGGTGGCTCGGGGTCCCGCCCGCTCGCAGCCGCGACGGATGCGCTATGACACGGTGGATCTTGCGCCCTACCTCGTCAGCGGAGACAACACGATCGCCGTGGTCGTGACGTACTTCGCCACTCCCAATGCCTACTGGGCTGCGGCTGCCACGAATGCGACCCTCGGCGGGCACGGAGTCTTCGTTTTCGAAGCACGCCTGCCAGACGGCTGGCTGGCCAGCGACGAGCAGTGGCTCACCTGCCAGACCGAAGCCTGGTCAGCGACCGATCACGAGGACACTCTCGCCGGAAGCGTGCCCACGGAGTTGTTCGATGCGCGCCTGCTCGCCGCGGACTGGGCGCAGACCCGGATTCGACGCGTCCGCCTGGCTGCCTGCGAACGTGTTGGTGTCCGCTCACATCGGCGGTTCCGGTCGAACACAGCCGCCTACCGATCCGTACGGACCGCTCCTGCCGCGGATCGGTGCCCGCCCAGACGGCGAGACGATCACTCCCGCGAGCGCGAGGTGGGCAGGGGTGACCAAGATCCCGACGCGGACCTTCCCCCGACGACGACGCCCGTGGGAGTTACGTCGATAGTAGGAGCGCGGGCATCCAGAATCCCGCCATGAGCCAGCGTCGCCTAGAGCATTCGCCATCCTCTCCGGGCTGGCTCCGAGAGAGCGCTGGGATCGCATCATCTCCCGGATCACCGACCCAGACAGGCTGGTCGTCCGGAGCTGGATCGGCGGCCAGGACGGCAACTACGACCAGAACCTCATGCGCGCCCAGATGTTCGGCCCCCTCGCGCCCGACTGGGATACGACCGAGCAGACCGTTCTGGGCGAACCCTTCGTCAGCCATCTCGTACACGATGCGATCGCACGCGCAGGCTTCGCCTCGATCCTGCCGCGCCTGCATGAGCGGTGGCACGAGTTCCTCACGGACGGCTACGACACGTTCGGGGAGTGCTGGGGATGGGGGACTCGGGTTCACGGCTGGAGCAGTTCACCCGCGCGGGAACTCGTCACCTACGTCTTGGGCATCACCCCAGAAGAACCAGGGTTCGCAGTTGCTGGGAAGTCATCATCACCAGCATCACCGCCCAAGCCGGCCTGATCAAGCTCGCGCACGCCCTCGAATCGGAGGCCGTCGCGACGGACCATCCTGCCCGGACGTGGGTACGGGATCGAAACCGAGGGGTCCGCGAGCAGTTCGAGACGAGCATCCGACTGTCGATCGAGCGTGATGAGATCCGCGAGGACATCGACGTGGCCGCGCTCGCCTCAATCCTCCTCGGGATCGTCGACGGGCTGGAGAGCCAGTGGCTGATCGATTCGGACTCTGTGGACATCCTTCGCGCCAATCTTCACGCGATTCACCTCCTCAGGACAGCGCTGACCTGAGGACGATGTCTCGAACTCAGCTCGATCGAGGGTGTCGAGATCCCAGCGACGCGCGACGCAGCTCCGAACCCAGCTCCGCAACCACGTGCGATCCCGTGACGGCCCCGAGCCCGGCGCCGTGCTCGCGTCCCGCCACCGAGGCCCCGGTCAGCTGGATGTCCGCCCACCCGACGAGGATGCCCTCCGCGTCGACGATCGCGATCCGGTGTGCGCCGAGCGCAGTAGTCGTCGGAATGGTGAGCTTCGTGGTCGAGCCGCTCACGACGGCCGTGCCGAGATGCACGGGCTCCGAGTAGATCCAGCCGTCGATGCTCTCACCGGTCAGGCCGCTGCCGACACCCACGGTGATCGTCTCACCTGGAGCCGCCGTCGCCGGCACGGTCACCGGACCCGCGGTTGGCGTCGATGAGCGCCTCCGACGGGAACGGGATCGGGCCGCTCGACTCGGTGCAGGAGATCGTGCCAGCACGCAGGGCGTGCGAGCCGGTGTTGCCGTCATCCGCCCAGAGCACCTCCTTGAATCCCGCCTTGCACTGCGCCTGGGGCGCAACCGTGAAGCCCTCGTTGTTGAGGTTGGGCATGGATGCGGGTCGCTCGAAGTAGGTGACCGGCGCGAACTTCCCGTCGTTGCCGATCTCGAAGACCGCGGTGCGCCCGGCGCACGTGTCGTCGCAGACCACCCAGAGCGCCTCGCGCTCGGGGTCGAACGCGAGCTCTGCAACGATCTCGAAGCCACTGTCGATCGTCGCGATGCGGTGAGCGGCGCCGCTGTTCTGTTCGAGGGCGAAGGCGTGCACCGCACCGGTGGCCTCGATGCCGACGAAGAACAGTCCGGCGCCGTGGCCTGCGTACTGCGCCGGGGCGTATGGCGCGCCGGTCGACTCGTCCAGGAATCCGCCATCGACGAGGTAGCTGTCCGGAACCCACGCGATGCCCTCGAGACCGAGGTTTGCCCCCACTGCCGGGATGAGACCGGTGAGGTCCCACTCCCGCGTCGCGGTGAGCTCGGAGTGCGGTTCCGCTCACGTCGTAGCGAAGCACCGCCAGCCGGCTGATCGAGTTGGCAGCACCGTTGCGCTCGCTCGAGACGAAGACACCGCCCGCGGAGCCCGCGTTGGTCACCGTGACACCCTCGGAGTCCGGCCGTCCCGTGCCGTCGGCGTAGTGCAGGGGTTTGCCGCTACCCCAGCCGCTCTCGGTGGACGGCACCCAGTTCGCACCGTCGCGCACGAGGCGGAACAGCCTGCCGTCGCCGTTGCGCACGGCCCAGAGCTCCCCGCCGTCGAAGGTCAGTCCGCTCAGATCGCCACCGAACGCGTTGGTCGTGTCGGCGGTCGTCACTGCCGCGCCGCCGGGCCATGGCGACGTCACCAGGTCACCCGGGCACGCATTGAGGGTGCCCTTCGTCGACGCGGTCGTCGTGGCGAACTCGCCGGTGCCGTCGGGGCAGCGACCGTAGGTCGTCGCCGCGTGCGACGTCCAGGTGTAGCTGTCGACCAGAGTCGACCGCTGAACAGGCGGGCCGAGTCGCTGCCGCCGAGACCGAAGATGGTGTCGCCCGACGTCGATCACGAGGTATCCGCCCGCGGGGATGCTCGTGGCCGCGGGCACAGTGTACGAGTTGTTCTCCGTGCTGTCCTTGAGCACGTAGCCCGTGAGGTCGACCGGCGTCGCTCCGGTGTTCTTGAGCTCGACCCAGTCGCCGGGGGAACCGGCATCCGACTCGACCTCGTTGATGCGCACCGGCGAGCTGCAGTCGTTCGCCGCGCCCTTGGTGGGTGCTGGTCGTGGTGACGAACTCGGCGCCGCAGACACCGTAGGTGGTGGACGCGTGCGGAGGTCCAGCGTGCGCGAGTCGACGAGGGTCACGCCGTCGGCAAGGAAGAGGCGGGCCGAATCGCCGGAGCCGAGGCCGTTGCCGAAGAACGCCTCCTCGACCACGAAGAACGCACCGGGGGCGAGGATCGTGTTGGCGGGCAACGCGACCTGGTGCGTGTCGTCGGAGTCCCTGAAGACCCAGCCGGAGATGTCACGCGTCGACGCGTGCCGGTGTTCAGCAACTCCGCCCAGTCCCCGGGTGTGCCACCGCTGGACTCGACCTCGTTGACGATGACCGACGGGATCGCAACTGCGGCGCAGTCGTTCGTCGCGCCCTTCGTCGAGGTGGCGGTCGTCGCGAACGAGCCGACGCCGTCGGGGCAGCGGCCGTACGTCGTGGCGACCGCGTGGGATGCCCAGGTGTAGCTGTCGATGACGGTCGTGCCGTCGGCGGCGAACAGTCGTGCGGAGTCGCTGCCGCCCAGACCGAAGAAGGAGCCTCCGACATCGGCGACGAGGTATCCATCGGCCGGGATGCTCGTGCTGCCGCGATCGTGTATGGGTTGCTGTCGGTGCTGTCCTTGAGGATCAGGCCCGAGACATCCACGGCGTCACTGCCCGGTGTTGACGAGTTCGATCCAGTCGCCCGGGCTGCCGCCGTCCGACTCGATCTCGTTGATGCGCACAACGTCAGCGGGGTCGAGCTCGCACGCGTTCGGCGCGCCCTTCGTCGACGACACCGTCAGGCCGAGCTCCCCGGTGCCGTCAGGGCACCGACCGTAGGTGGTCGCGGCGTGGGTCGCGTAGCTGTACGTGGCGACGAGGGTCGCTACCCTCGAACAGGCGCACGGAGTCGCTGCCGCCAAGGCCGAAGTACGCGCCGCTCACATCGACGACGAGGAACGCTCCCGCGCCGATCGAGGTTGCGGCGGGCACGGTGTAGGTGTCGTTCTCGGTGCTGTCCTTGAGCACCCAGCCCGAGATATCCACGGCTGCCGCGCCTGCGTTGTAGAGCTCGACCCAGTCGTTCACGTCACCATTCGACTCGACCTCGTTGATGACGATGTCGGTCGACGCCGCTGTGGCGGGGAGGGCCGGGAGGAGAGCCGCAACGACGGCGGTGAGCAAGGGCAGTGCAAGCAGACGCGGACGCATGGCTCAGAGTGTCGACGGAGCGGACGAACCATTGGTGAACGGCAGCCCAACTCCAGGGGGTCTGGCGGCGTTACACCCCCAAGTCGCTCACGCGAGCACCTCCCGCGAGATGCGCGCGAGCGCCTCCGCGAACCACGCCTCGCGGCCCGGGCCGGCGCCGCCGGAGAGGTTCACGCCCGCGACCCCCTCGATCGCGAGGAACTCCTGGCCGAGTTCGACCGCGGCGGCGATGCCCTCCGTGAACGGGTCGGCGGCCGCGAGAATCCGGTCGAGGTAGCCCTCGGGCAGCACGAGCGTCGTGAAGCTCCGCAGCAGCTCCGCGCTCTCGCGGTCGACCACGATCGGGATGCACGGGATGAACGCCATCGTCGCCCCGAGGTCGCTGCGCTCGCGCGACGAAGCTCGCGACGGGCGCCGCTCCCCCGCTGTGGTTCACGAAGCAGACCTCGGCTCCGGCGCGCATCTTCTCGAGCAGGCGGTCGGGGCGCCGGTCGATGGGCGGCGTGGCGGGAGCCTCGGCGACCGAGACGAGATGCCCGTTGGCGCGGGCGAGGGATGCCGCCTCGGTCGAGTCGAGGTCGAACACGGGTGTCGCATCCGGCCGCTGCCCCGTGTTGGTGTGATCGCCGGTGACGCAGTGCACTCCCGCGACGCCGACGTGGGCGAGCGCGGCGAGCTCGCCCTCCATCGCGACCCGGTTGCGGTCGCGGCAGTTGAACCCGGTCCACACCGCGAGGCCCGCGGCCTGGATCAGGCTTGCGCGATAGGCGGGCGGGAACTGCACACGGGCACTTCCGGCATCGCCCGCGAGCACCGCATCCACACTTCCTGACAGGATGCCGCCGCACTCAGCAATCGAGTCGGCGTCGAGTGCCCGCGCCGGGAAGTCGGCCACCACGATCGCGCGGTTCGCCATGAGCTGCCGCATCGCCGTCGCGCCGGCTGAGACCGGCGCCGCGGGCACCGGGTCGGAGTGGCCCGGAGCCGAGTCGGATGCCACGCCGTGCCAGCGCACGGTCGGCAGCTCGAGGAACACGCAGCGGAACTCGGCGACCTCGCACGTGCCATCGAATTCGACGCCGCCGCACGGCCCGTACTCCATGTGCTTGGGGCACACGGCGCTCGAGGGTTCGAGCGTCTCAGTCGACATGGGGCAAGCGTGGCACGACCGGGTTTCGCGTGCGTTACCGGCGCGAAACGCCCGTGTGTTTCACTTGGCCACATGTCGTACGACCTCGTGATCCGCGCGACCTCGGTGCTCATCGACGGGTAGCTTCCAGCCGGCCGAGATCGGCGTCACCGATGGTCGGATCGCGGCGATCAGCGACGGCCCGCTCGACGGCGCCGAGATCGTCACGCTCGCCGCTGACGAGGTGCTCATCCCCGGCATCGTCGACACCCACGTGCACGTCAACGAGCCCGGTCGCACCGAGTGGGAGGGCTTCGCCATCGCCACGCGCGCCGCCGCAGCGGGCGGCGTCACGACGATCATCGACATGCCGCTCAACAGCATCCCGGCGACGACCACCGCCGAGGCGCTCGAGGTGAAGCGCGCGGTCGCGCACCGAGTCGTCGTCGACACCGGGTTCTGGGGCGGCGCCGTTCCCGAGAACCTCGGCAGCCTGAAGGAACTGCACGACGCAGGGCGTGTTCGGCTTCAAGGCGTTCCTCGCACCCTCGGGCGTCGACGAGTTCGGCCACCTCGACGCGGATCAACTCGAGCGCAGCACTCGAGGAGATCGCCGCGCTCGGCAGCCTGCTCATCGTGCACGCCGAGGATCCGGGTGTGCTCGACGCGCACGCCAACGACGGCGGCACCGACTACCACGCCTTCGTCGCAGTCGCGCCCGGACGAGGCGGAGACCACCGCGATCGAGCGCGTCATCGCGGGGGTGCGGCGCACGGGTGCCCGCGCGCACATCCTGCACCTCTCGAGCGCTGCCGCGCTTGCCGGCGCTGCGGGCGGCGCGGGCGGAGGGGCTGCCGATCACCGTCGAGACCTGCCCGCACTACCTCGACGATCGCCGAGGAGCAGATCCCCGATGGCGCCACCCAGTTCAAGTGCTGCCCGCCGATCCGCGACGACGCGAACCGCGACGCTGCTCTGGGCAGGCCCTCGCTCGACGGCGACATCGACATCGTCGTGACCGACCACTCCCCCGCGACCGTCGAACTCAAGTTCGCGCGGTGACGGCGACTTCCAGGCCGCGTGGGGCGGCATCGCGGGGCTGCAGCTCGGGCTTCGGCCGCGGTGTGGACGGAGGCGCGCGAGCCGCGGCATCCCGCTCGAACGCGTGCTGCGGCTGGATGTCGCGCGGCCCGGCCGACCTCGTCGGCCTGCACCAGAAGGGCCGCATCGCCGTCGGAGCAGACGCCGACCTCGTGGCGTTCGCGCCGGACGCAGCGCTTCACCGTGCACGCAGACGCAGCTGCTGCACAAGAACCCGGTGAGCGCGTACGACGGCCGCGAGCTGCGCGGGTGTCGTGCGGCGCGCCTGGCTGCGCGGCGCGGTCCACTCGGCACGACGACGGCGACACTGCTGTCGCGCTAGAACGACACCCGGCATACATCGCCTGAGAGACTTGCAGCATGGCGATCAGTCCTCGGCGACAACCAGTACGGCAAGGCCGAGAACCGCGTCGTGCGCATCGTGCGCGACACCGCGCGGCACGAGATCCGCGACCTCAACGTGACGACCGCGCTGCGCGGCCCGTTCGCCGCCGCCTACCTCGTCGGCGACCAGTCGAACGTGCTGCCGACCGACACCCAGAAGAACACGGCGTTCGCCTTCGCGAAGTCGGTCGGGCGTCGACTCGATCGAGGAGTACGGGCTCGCGCTCGCGCGGCACTTCGTGCACGACGTCGAGCCGGTCGAGGGCGCCCGCATCGAGATCGAGGAGTACGCCTGGCAGCGCGCCGTCGTCGACGGCGTCGAGCACGACCACACCTGGATGCGCCTCGGGCCAGGAGATGCGCACCGCCGCCATCACGGTGGATGCCACGGGCGAGTACGTCATCGGCGGCTTCAAGGACCTGGTCATCCTCAAGTCGACCGGGTCGCGAGTTCGCCGGCTTCCTCAAGGACGAGTACACGACCCTGCCCGAGACCGCACGACCGGGTGATGGCGACCTCCCTCGTCGCGAAGTGGCGCTTCGCATCGACCGACGTCGACTGGAACGCGGTCTATCCGCCAGGTGAAGGCGATCATGGTCCGCGAGTTCGCGACCCTGCAGTCGCTCGCGCTGCAGCAGACGCTCTGGCACATGGGGCGGCCGTGCTCGAGGCGTATCCCGAGCATCGTCGAGGTGCGGCTCGTCGGCGCCCAACAAGCACCACTTCATCGTCGACCTCTCGCCGTTCGGGCTCGAGAACCCCGGCGAGGTATTCATCGCCGCCGACCGCCCGTACGGCCTGATCGAGGCGACAGGTGCTGCGGGATGACGCGCCGCCCGCGGACGACGCGTGGCGCGTTTCTGCGGGTCTCGCATGATGGCGGGGCTCGCGTGAACAGCGACGCCGAGTGGCTCGCCCGCACGATCGAGCTCGCCACGAGAACGTGGCCGACGGGGGCGGGCCGTTCGGCGCCGCTCATCGTGCGCGACGGGCGTGCTGCTCGCCGAGGGCCAGAACCGCGTGACAGCCACCCTCGACCCGACCGCGCACGCCGAGGTGGTCGCGATTCGGGCGGCGTGCCAGGCGATCGGCGACTTCTCCCTCGCGGGCGCGACGCTCTACACCTCGTGCGAGCCGTGCCCGCTGTGCCTGTCGGCCGCGCTGTGGGCGCGCGTCGACCGCGTGGTGTTCGCCGCCGACCGGCACGACGCGGCGCGCGGCGGCTTCGACGACCGCGAGTTCTACGAGCTGTTCGCCCGCGACCGCGCCACGTGGGACGTTCGCGATCGACTCCGTGCGCCCGACCAACGCGACGGCGCCGTTCGACGCGTGGCTCGCGCCAGCTGGATCGCACGGACTACTAGCTGCCGCGGTAGGTGCGAGTACGCGAACGGGCTGAGCAGCAACGGCACGTGGTAGTGCGCCGCGGGGTCGGTGATGATGAAGTCGACCGTCACCCGCGGGTAGAACGTGGGCGATCCGATCGGCGGCGAAGTACGAGCCCGTCTCGAACTCGAGGCGGTAGTCGCCCGGCGGGCAGCACGTCGGGGCCGAGTGTCGGCGACGCGACCGTCGGCATCGGTCACGCCGGTCGCGATGATCTCGCCGGTCGGGCCGCTGAGCGCAACGGAGATGCCGGCGGCGGGGCGGCCGAGTGCGGCATCGAGCACGTGCGTGGTGACGTGGCTCATGACTGCGTCTCCGAACAGCTTCTCGAGGCGCAGCAGGGCGATGTCGCGCAGCTGCTCGCCGACGATGAGCAACTCGGTCGCGTCATCCAGCTGCAGGCGTCGTTCGAGCTCGGCGAGGATCTCGGCTCGCGTGCGTCCGGCCGCCCGGATGATGAACACCCGGCCGAAGCGCGCCTCGTAGGCGGCGTTGCCTGCCGCGAGCTCGTCGGCGAACTCGGTCGCGCGTCGCCCTGCTCCGAGCGACTGAAGTTCTGCGACGTGCCCTCGCCGACCGGCTTCTCGCCGATGCGCGGGTGGTGCGCGATCGCCTCGTCGATCTCCTCCGGTGCGAGCGGGGTGGCCTCGGCGTGAGCGACGGCGAGCAGCTCCTCGAGGGTGTCGAAGGGCGCGTGGGAGGCGACATCGTCGACCCAGCGACGCACCGCCAGGCTCGCGTGCAGGCCTTCGCGCAGGGCCGCGTCGGTCACATCGATCATCGTGTGTATAACAGTACCCATGGCCGACGTGACCGGAATCGTGCTGGCCGCGGGTGCCGGAACGCGTGCGGGCGGGCCGAAGGCGCTGCTGCGGTTGCCGTCCGGCGAGCCGTGGCTCTCGGTGTCGACGGACGTGCTGCTCGAAGCTGGCTGCTCGCGCGTCGTCGTCGTGCTCGGGGCGATGGCGCGGCTCGCGCGCCCGCTGGTTCCCTCGGCAGCCGAGATCGTCGATCGCGGACGACTGGTCGACCGGCATGTCGGCGTCACTGCGCGCGGGGCTCGCCGCGGCATCCGGGAATGCGGCGCTCGTGACCCTCGTCGACCTGCCGGACCTACCGGTGGCGGTGGTGCAGCGAGTGCTCGTCGGCCGAAGGCGATGCTGCGGCAGGCCGTGTTCGACGGACGGCCCGGGCACCCGGTCTACCTCGACTCAGACCAGTGGATGCCCGTGGCGGCGTCCCTCGTCGGCGACCGCGGTGCCCGCGCCTACCTCGTGGAGCACGGCGTCGACCGAGGTCGAGTGCGGCGGACCTGTGGGACGGGGTGGATCGGGACGAGCCTGACCAACACCGCGGGCCGTGATCGCCGCGCGCCACGCGAGCGTCGCGCATCGCGCCCGCAGCGGGAAGCGCCCGACGCCCGCGAACGCTCCGAGGTCGCCGTCGACCGGCGTCGCCGCCGGGGGCGACCGAAGCCAGGTAGGCGTCGCGAGACGACCTCGGAACTCCTGCGACCGTGAGTGTCCCGAGAGCGCGACGCCGCGGCCATCGACACCGTGCATCCGTTGCCCTGCCAACTGAAGCCGTCCGCCGACACCCGCACCGTCACGGTGTCGCCGCACGCCGGACTGATCTCGGATCCCTCGCCGTCGAACTCCTCGGCGAGGCCGTAGCCGTGGCGGGCGCGGTGCAGGTCTTCGATGACGAGCTGGCGCATCCGGTCGTCCACTGGTCTCCCTTCGAGGGCCTCAGCGAGCGGCGGCGAGGCGGCCAGCGCGAGCACCGCCGCCTCGTACGCGTCGAGCGCCGCCGCGACGTCGGCCTTCGTGACGGCCTCGTCGGGGTGGTGGCTCACGCCGCCCTTGCAGCGCACGAACAGCATCGCGATCGGCGTGACCGCGACGACGGCCATGCCGTCGTGGCCCGCGCGGCTCCAGAACGCGCATCGGCGTCGTCATCGCCCGGTCGCTCGGATGCCCGCCTCGATCGCCGCGCGCAGGTCGAGGTCGCACACCACGGCGTCGGCGCGGTAGATCTCGTGGTGGTGGAACTCGAGCTCGCGGCGCGTGCGCGATCTCGTTCGCGGCATCGAAGATGAGGCGCAGCGCGGCGTCGCGGTCGTCGTCGAACTCGGCGCGCAGGTCGAGGCTGAACTCGACGCGACCCGGGATGACGTTCACCCCGCCGGGGAACGCCTCGAGCTTGCCGACCGTGCCGATCACGCTGCTGCTGCTTGGAGAGGCGCTCGATCTCGACGACGAGCTCGCTCGCGCCGACGAGCGCGTCGCGGCGCCGGTCGTAGGGCGTGCCGCCCGCGTGACCGGCCTTGCCGATCATCGTCAGCTCGAAGCGGCGGGCGCCGGCGATCGAGGTGACGACCGCGAGCTGCGCGGTCGGCGTCCTCGAGGATACGGCCCCTGCTCGATGTGCGCCTCGAGGTAGCCGACGAGGTCCTCGGGGCGGCGGAACGCGCCGGGCAGGCGAGCCGGGGTCGAGCCCGAAGTCCTGGAACGCCTCGAACAGGGTGATGCCGTCGCTCGTCGGTGAGGTTCCACCACTCGTCGTCCCAGGTGCCGGCGAGCGCGCGGCTGCCGAGCAGGGCGGTGCCGAAGCGAGTGCCCTCCTCGTCGCTGAACGCGACGACCTCGACGGCGAACGGGCAGCTCGTGCCCGTGGCGCAGCCGCGTCGACGACGGCGATCGCGAGCAGCACGCCGAGCATCCCGTCGTAGCGGCCGGCGTCGGGCACGGTGTCGATGTGCGAGCCGAGCAGCAGCGCGGGCAGGCCGGGCTCGCGGCCCTCGAGGCGACCGCACTGGTTGCCCGCGGCATCCTGCCAGGTGGTGCAGGCCGGCCTCGCTCCATCCAGCTGCGCGACGAGCGCGTTGGCGGCCGCGTGCTCCGGCGAGAGGTGCACGCGCACGAGGTGCTCGGGGCTGCTCGAGATCGCGGCGAGCTCGTCGCAGCGGTCGAGGATGCAGGCTCGCGGCGGTCAGGTCATGCTCAGTCAGGTCATAGATCCAGTGCCGCACCGACGCCGCTGCCGGCCGTGACGGTCACGCCGCCGCGGCGCAGCACCTGCTCGAGCGCGGCGAGCGTCGTGAGCACCGCGTCGCGGCGGGCGTTGTAGCCCATCGTGCCGATGCGCCAGACCTTGCCGTGCAGCGGGCCGAACGAGGTGCCGATCTCGATGCCGAAGTCGTTCAGCATGCGCTGCGCGAGCGCCGTCGCCGTCGATGCCGTCGGGGATCATGCACGCCGACGACGTTGTTCATGCGCACGCGACTGGTCGCCGAACAGCTCGAGGCCGAGCGCCGTGAGCCCCGTCGACCATCGCCGTGCCGTGCAGGCGGTGCCGCTCGACCGCCTGCGGCATGCCCTCGTCGACGAGCAGGCGGGCGCACTCGCGCGCCGCGTAGAGCATGCTCGTCGCCTCGGTGTGGTGGTTGAGGCGCTTCGGGCCCCAGTAGTCGAGGATCTGGCTGAGGTCGAAGTAGTTGGTGCGGATCGGGCTGCGCGCTCACGGCATCGCCCTCCGCGCGGATGCCCGCCTCGATGCTCTTGCGCGCGTTGATGACCGTCGACGGCCTTCGCGCTGACAGCGTGATCGGCGCGACTGCCGGACGGGCCGGCGAGGCACTTCTGCAGGCCGGCGGTCGACGGCGTCGATGCCCCAGGCGTCCGTCTCGAAGGTGTTGCCGGCGAGCGATGCCGTGACGTCGGTGTAGAACAGCACGCCGTGCTCGCGCGCAGATCGCGCCGAGCTCGTCGAGCGGCTGGGCGACGCGTCGTCGAGGTGTCGCCGTGCACGATCGCGAGGAGCTTCGGGCGTGTGCTCGATGATGGCGGCCTCGATCTCGGCCGCGGTGAAGACCGTGCCCCACTCGCGCTCGATGACGCGCACGTCGGCCTGGCAGCGCTCGGCGATCTCGCGCAGCAGGTGGCCGAAGCGTCCGAAGACGGGACGAGCACGACGTCCCCCGGCTCGATCAGCGAGACGAAGGCCGCCTCGATGCCCGCGCGACTCGTGCCGTCGACGAGCAGGGTCGCGTCGTTCTTCGTGCGGAAGACGCCGCGGTAGAGCTCCATCGTCTCGTTCATGTACGCCGTCATCGCCGGGTCGTACTGGCCGACCAGCTGCGCCGACATCGCCCGCAGCACCCGCGGGTCGGCGTTGATCGGGCCGGGACCCATGAGCAGGCGCGGCGGCGGGTTGATCGGTGCGCTCGGCATGAGTCAATCGTACGGAGCGCGTGCTTCCGATGTGTTTCGTGTGGCCAGCGCACTCGCGCGTCAACGCTGGGCGTCAGCTGGTGCGGGCCGCGAAGTGCTCTGCGACTCCGATGAGCGCGAGGTCGGTGTCGCGCGGACCGACGAAGCACAGCCCGACCGGGGCCGGCACGAGCGCGTCGCGGACGCGGCACCCAGAGCAGCGGCGCGCTGAGTCCGGGGCGTCCGGTGATGCCAGCGATGCACGTGAGCCGCAGGGTGCTCGCGCGCGTGCGTTCGATGGTGGCGGCATCCGCGGTTGCCTGCGGGGCGATGGATGACGCGGACGGCAGCAGCAGGATCCGCGAGCCGAGCACCCCCTCGATCCGCGCTCGCGCCTCCGCGAGGTCGGACCGCGCGGCCGCCTCCCGCTCGGCCGAGATCGCGGCCGCCCAGGCGAACCGCGCGGCGATGTCGTCGCCCAGCGCACCCGGATGTTCCGACACCCACTCGCCCCAACTGCGCCAGGCCTCGGCCGCCTGCACGGTGCGGAACGTCTCGAACAGGTGGTCGAGGTCGCCGAGCTCCACGGTGTCGGCGCCGAGTTCGGCCACCGCGGCTTGGAACGCGGCCGCCGCGTCGGGCTCGGCGAGCGCCGTGAGCGAGGGCGCGACGACGAACTCCGGCTCGACGGCGCGCTGGCCGGTGAGCGAGGCGGATGCGGCGGAGCGGAGCGTTGCGGCATCCCGGGTCAGCCAGCCGATCGTGTCGAAGGTCGGCGCGAGCGGCAGCAGCCCATCGGCCGAGACCGCGCCGTGCGTCGTGCGCAGCCCCCACAGCCCCTGGTACGACGCGGGCACGCGGATCGAGCCACCGGTGTCGGTGCCGAGCCCGATCGAGACCTGGCCAGTCGCGACCGCGGACGCGGGCCCGCTCGAGGAGCCACCCGGGATGCCGCCGACCACGGCCGGGTTGGGCGGGGTGCCGTAGTGCGGATTGCGGCCGGCGATCGAGTAGGCGAACTCATCGGTCTGGGCGATGCCGGTGACCGAGGCGCCGGCCGCGAGCAGGTCGGTCACGGCGGTCGCGGTCCGGGACGCTGGATGCTGCTCAGCGAGGTACTGCGGCACGCCCGCGCCAATGGGGTGCCCGGCGATGGCGAACAGATCCTTCACCGCGACGGTCTCGCCCGCGAGCGGACCGCCCGGCGACCCGGACACCAGCGGCGAGCCCAGAGTCCGCCAGATGGTGGCGTTGAGGGCGGGAGTGGGCAGGGAGACGTGCGCGGCGGCGACCGCCCAGGATCCGTCGATGCGGCGCCAGAGTTGGGTCTGCTGGCCGCGGCCGCCCGTGGCGGGAGCGGTGATCGCGATCACGAGCGCCGCGTCATCCCCCACCGGACGCACCTCGACGTGCAGGATGCTCCGGTCCGGTGCTCCGCCACGGCCCTGCCGGAACGCGCTGATCGCGTCGTGCCCCACCAGGATGCCCGCCGCATCGCCGCGCAGCGTGTCGGCCCCAGGCGCGAACAACCGGTCGAGCGCGGGCAGGTCGTTGGCCATGAGGGCGCGCTCGTACTCCCAGAACGCGTCGAGTACGCCTGCCGCGGACGCCCGAAGCTGCCGACTCAGCCAAAGTCGCTCACTCGGATCCGCGCATGCACGCCGGTCACCAGATCGACGACCTGCGAGATGTCGAAGTCGGTCGCGGCGCTGAGATAGGCGTACGCGTGCTCGTCATCCATGCCGAACCGCGCCTTCAGAAGCGCGATGGATGCCCGCACGCACAACCGCATCGCCTCGTCGAGGTCTTCGTGCAGCCCGGTCGGCACGAGGAACTCGGGCGTCTCGACGAGTGGACCGCGCAGCTCGCCGAACGGCGACTCGGTGCAGCACCTCGAACCGCAGGGTCACGCGCAGCGACGCCTCCATCGCGGTGAGCGCCACCTCGCCGTCGCCCTGCGCGAAGTGCGGGTCGCCCACGTACGCGACCGCGCCGGCGACCTGCACGGGCAGGTAGAGCGAGCTGCCGACCGTCAGCAGGTTGATGTCGATGTTGCCGCCGTGGGATCCGGGTGGCACCGAGTGCGGGCGCTCGGTGCCGGCCACCGCGACGCCCATGATGCCGAGGAACGGTGCGAGCGGAAACCGCACGTCACGCTCCCCGCCCGCGACCCGGGCGATCGTGCCGTGCTCCCCGTCGACCCCCGCGAAGATGCTCACGGTCTCGCCGCCTCGTGGATACTCCACCGGCAGCGCCCCGCGCCCGTGCCGGTTCGAGATCACGCCGTACGGAACACGCGGCAGGGCCTCGACCACCGTGATCTTGAGCAGATCGCCCGGCTTCGCGCCGCGCACGTGGATCGGACCGGTGATGACGTGCGGTCCGCCGTCTGCGCGATCGTAGTCGGAGGCAGCGAGCGCGATGGCGTCTTCGAGCACCTCGTCGGCGCCGAACCCGGTGAAGAACGCGAGCGGGTCGCGACCCTGGTCTTCGAGAATGCCCTCGTGGCTGATCGTGTCGATCGTGACCTCGGTGCCGGCGTCGATCGTGAGCACCGGCGCATCCGTCTCGCAGGGCAGGCGACCCCAGAGCACGGCTTCGGGGTCGGCGGGGAGGTAGGTGGCCGAGCGGATCGGACCGCGGCCGGGCTGGAGGGCATCCATACTGCTGCTCAGGATACCGAGCCTCGCGGCACCACCCGAACGGGGTGAAAGCCGAACGCCCACCGGGCTCGAGCCCGGTGGGCGTTTGGTTACAGACCAGATGACGATTGCTTCGTGCACTGCCGCTCGCCTAGACGACTGTTTCCGAATCGGTCACCGACGGGCGACGACCGGATTCGGTACGCTCCGGTAGGTCAGTACTGAGGCGCACAGCAGCCACGCGAAGCCAGCGAGTACGGCGATCCAGAGCAGGAGCACCCCCGCGGACATCTGCGAGAGGGCTCCACCGCCGACGAACCCGGCGATGACCAGAATGCCGGCGACCAGCGAGAGTGCGCCTGCGCCACGGCGGCCGTGAGAGCGGCACCAGCCGGAGAACACGATTGCTGCTGCCCCGAGCGAGATGAAGCCGATCGCCCCGAAGGCGAGGTGGAGGAGGCCGCTCGTCGTGACCGTGTCATCCATGCCCGCAGGGAACCCACCCATCGGGTCGGGCGCGAAGATGCCGCTGCCGATCAGCGCGACGCCGTAGATGACAAGCAGCGTTCGCACCCACGCTCCGCGGCGTCCCTCGATGGCTCGACGGAAGCCGATCGCCGCCGCGATCACCATCAGCCCGACCAGAATGAGGTTCGCCCTCTGAATCCATCCGGTATCAGTCACCATGAGCAGGCTGAGCGCGTGCTTCGTGAAGTCGAAGCCGGGCTTCAGCAGGGCGTGAATCACGGCAACGAGAAGATAGAACGGTCCCGCAACGACCCCCCACCCCAGGAACGAGCGGGTAGCGGCGGCTCGGCCGTCGAAGCTGTCTGTGGTCTTCCATCCGGGCATGCGATTTCTCCTTTTTTTGTGGGCCTGCGAGTTGGACGTTCCGGGCGATCCTAGGATCGGAGCCGGCCCGCAGTTTTGAACGAAACGACAACGACAGGGCAGTCAGGATCTTGCTGCGCACGGGTGACGAGGCAGACCAATGCCTGCCTGGGAGTGACCCGTGCTGCGGCACGGTTTCTGCTGCGGGGCTGGACGTCGCGCAGGAGGGCAGACATGAGCTTCAGTCCTGATCCCTGGTTCAGACGCCGGCGCGCGAGCTCGCCATCGCCTTCGACGCTTGGCGATAGCTGGACGAGGGAGCGACGCCCTTCGGCGCATAGACGACGTGGATCACCCCGTTGTCGAGGGTTGCCGAGTGCACCAGCGTCATAGGCAGGCGTCCGCCGCCGCGCTCGAACAATCGAGCTCCCTCGCGGACGACCAATGGGTCGACCAGGAGGTGAAGCTCGTCGACCAGCCCGGCGTCGAGCAACTGCCCCAGCACACTGATCGAGCCGCTCATGGCGATGTCACCGCCGGGCTGGGACTTGAGCGCGCCCACCGCTTCCAGCAGCTCCCCAGCGAGCTGCTCGGAGTTGCGCCAACTGAAGTCGAGCTCCTGGTGTGAGACCACGATCTTTCGCTGGTCGCCGATTTGCGCGGCCAGTGCCGCGTCTTCCTTCCCCGCGTGCTCCCTGGCCGGCCAGGTCGCCGCGAAGTCCTCGTAGGTGCGTCGTCCGAGCAACTGGGTGTCGCACATCAAGGACCCGACGATCGCACCCATCTGATCGTTGAAGTACGGGAAGTGCCACTGCTCGGGCGCCTCGACGACGCCGTCGATCGTCGTGAACAGGCAGGCGATGAGTTTCCGCATACTGACTCCTTCGTTGAACGGTCCAGCTGATACGGAGGATATTACTCCGTTTAGTATCAAACGCAAGCCTCAGATTTACCGGGCGGATCGATCAAGCGGAGAGGTAGACTCCGGTTCGTGAGCCATGCCGACATGCGCGCCGATGCGCGCCGCAACCGTCGAGGACTCCTGGATGCCGCCATCGAGCTCGTACTCGAGGTCGGCGGCGAGCCAACCCGTGATGCAATCGCGCAGCGGGCGGGCGTTGGTATCGGCACCCTTTACCGCCACTTCCCCGAGCAACAATCCCTGCTGCATGCGGTGGCGCTTGATGTGCTCGACCGCACGATCGCTGCCGGTGAGGATGCACTCGACGCGCACGATGGCGATGCTTTGAGCCAGTACATGCACGCAGCAATTGACATCGGGCTCGGGGCGGTCAACGTCATCTACCCGCTGCTCGACAACCCGGACTGGCCGGAACGCCGTCAGCGGGCCGAGGACCTGTCACTACGGTTGCTGAAGCGTGCACAACGCGCCGGACGACTCGCGCCCACCGTCACGGTCAGCGATGTCGCGCTCGCCGTCATCCGATTTGGGCGACCACTCGCAATCGGGCTCTCGCCAGCGGATGAGCGAGAAATCGCTCATCGCCAGATCGATGTCTACCTGGCCGGCTTGGCCGCATCCGGTGGTCGCTGAGTAGACCACAGATGCGCCCGCTGGTCAGGGGTCGTACCCATCGGGGTAGCCAGGCCGTGCGCCCATCCGAGGTGCACGAATGACGAAAGCCCTGGCGTACCAGGGCTTTCGGTTGGTGACCCCAGCGGGATTCGAACCCGCGTTACCGCCGTGAGAGGGCGGCGTACTAGGCCACTATACGATGGGGCCGTCACGACAACCGTACGAGTATGCCATAGGTGGCTGGGGTCGACCAACACGCCCGCTCGCCGCGCCGGAAATGAGGGGACATGTCACACCGCAGCCGCTCCGCCGCCGCCCTCGTGCTGCTCGCGGCGACGACCGCGCTCACGTCGTGCTCGCTGTTCGGCCCGTCGGGACCGTCGCGCGGCGACGATGGCCAGGTCACAGAGGCGATCGTCGTTCCAACCCCAGAACTGCTCACCGGCGACTGCTTCTCGTTCGTCGAGGAGTACCCGGCGCACGAGCGGGTGAACCTGGTCCCGTGCACCGAGGAGCACGGCTACATCGTGATTGCGGAGGGGGCGCTGACCGAGAAGAACATCGCCGACGCCGGCGGCCTGCAGAACGCGGTGTCGGCGAGCTGCAACGAACCGTTCGCGATGTTCCAGGCGGCGGCCGTTGACGGAACCAACCCGACCCAGGAATTCCTCGTGAGCGACGCGACCGTCGACGGCGAGACGCTCACGAACTACTCGTGTGTCGCGACCGACGGAGCCGTATCAGCCTCTGACTAAGCCCACGGGCCGACTGCTCAGTCCACGGCAGGTGCGAGCACGCGCACGGCGCGCGGCACGCACTCGATGTCGATCGGCAGGGTCGCGAAGCGCTCGCCGTCGGCGTAGGCGACGACACCGTCCGACTCGATGCGGATCTGCCTCGCCTGTGAATCGTGACCCGCGGGTCGCGAATGTGGGTGCCCTTGAACACGCTCGGGAACAGTCGCATGAACGCGATCCGACCGAGCGGCTGCACGACGAGCACATCGAGCAGTCCGTCGTCGAGCTTCGCGTCGGGCGTGACCTTCATGCCGCCGCCGAGCGAGATGGCGTTGCCGACCGAGATGAGGGCGCCATCCGTGGCGAGCTCCTCGCCGTCGAGCACGAGGCGGTAGCGGGATCGGCCGCAGCTTCACGAGTTCGAGCGCGAGCGCGATCTGTAGCGACTCGGGCCCTTGGGGTGCCGCATCTGGTTCGCGCGCTCGTTCACGATCGCGTCGAATCCGGCCGAGAGCACGCACGCGAACCAGCGTTCGGCGCGGCAGTCCCGTCGTCGTCGTCCGTGAAGCGAGTGAGGCCGGCGTCGATGAACCGCGGCGGGCGAGTCGAACGCCTCGAGCAGCGTCGCGATCGCCGCCTCGGTGTTCGTCGTACGGGATGCCGAGTCCGCGCGCCATGTCGTTGCCGGTGCCCGACGGCACGATGCCCGAGCGGCACCTTCGTGCCGGCGACGAGATTGGTTCCGAGGTTGACCATGCCGTCGCCGCCGACGACGACGAGCGCGTCGGGCTTGGATGCCACGGCCTTGCGACCCGCGGCCATGAGCTGCTCGAAGTCCGGCTCCTGCAGGCTGCGTGACGTCGTGGCCGAGGGCGCGGAGCGTCTGCACGACCGCCGGGCCGACGTCGCGGCCCTTGCCGAACGACGCCGTCGGGTTGATCGCCACCACCAGGCGCAGCGGCTTCGTTCGCAGTCACGCGCTCAGTATCCGCCTACTGGCGGCGCGGCAGCCCCCAACTTCGTCAGCCGCAGCAGCTGCGCGTTCGCGGCGACGATGATCGTCGACACCGACATGAACACCGCGGCGAGCGCCGGCGGCAGCAGCACGCCCGGCGCCGAAGGCCGCACCGGCGGCGAGCGGGATGCCGACCGCGTTGTAGCCGGTCGCCCAGAACAGGTTCTGCAGCTTCCTTGCGCCACGTGGCGCGGCTGAGCGTGAGCACGTCCACCACCGACCTCGGATCGCTCGAGGCGAGCACGATGCCGGCCGACTCGATCGCGACATCCGTGCCGGCACCGATCGCGATGCCGACGTCGGCCTGCGTCGAGTGCGGGGGCGTCGTTGACGCCGTCGCCGACCATCGCGACGCGCGCGCCGCCGGCCTGCAGCTCGCGTACGACGTCGGACTTCTCGCCCGGGCAGCACCTCAGCGTGCACCTCGTCGATGCCGAGCTGCGCGGCGACCCACTGGCCGACCGCCGTGCGAGTCGCCGGTGAGCATCGCGACGCGAACGCCGCGACGCTTGAGCTCAGCCACCGCCTCGGCGGACTCGGGACGCAGCACGTCGGCGAGGGCGATGCAGCCCCAGCACGGCTGTCGCCGTCGAGCACGTAGACGACGGTCGCCCCGCCCGCGCCGCAGCTCGGTGGATGCCGCGGCAAGCACCCCCGGAACCACCATCCCGCGCTCGGCCACGAGCCCCTCGCTGCCGACGGAGACCGCGCGCCCGCCGACGGATCGCACTGCGCTCCCCGCCCGGCGTGCGAGTCGAACCCGGCGGACGCCGACACCGTGAGTGCGCGCTCTCGTGCCTCGGCGACGATTGCGCGGGCGATCGGATGCTCGGACTCCGCCTCGACCGCCGCGGCGAGTGCGAGCAGCTCGTCGTCGTTGCCGGACGACGGACTGGACGGCGACCACACCCTGCTTGCCCTTGGTGAGCGTGCCGGTCTTGTCGAAGAGCACGACATCCACTCGTGCGGGCGTCTTCGAGTGCGATGCGCTTGCGCACGAGAATGCCGTTGCGGGCACCGAGCGCGGTCGAGATCTGCGACACGAGCGGGATCGCGAGCCCGAGCGCGTGCGGGCACGCGATCACGAGCACACTCACGACCCGCTCGAGCACGAACGACGGGTCGCCGGGCTTGAGCAGCAGCCACACGATGAGCGTGACGACGGATGCCGCGAGCGCGACGTAGAACAGCAGCGCCGCCGCTCGGTCGGCGAGCAACTGCGCGCTCGACTTGCTCGCCTGCGCCTCGGCGACGAGCCGCATGATGCCCGCGAGCGCCGTATCGGAGCCGACCTTCGTGACGCTGCACGGTCAGGCTGCCCGAACCGTTGATCGAGCCGCCGATCACGCTCGACCCCGACCGACTTCGCGACGGGTGCCGACTCCCCCGTGACGAGGGCCTCGTTGACGTCGGAGCTCGCCGTCGATCACCTCGCCGTCGACCGGCACCGCAGTACCGGGCCGCACGAGCACGTGGTCGCCGACCTTCAGGTCGCGCACCGCGACGGTCATCCGATGGTCGCCGTGCAGCATCTCGGCCTCATCGGGCAGCAGCTTCGCGAGCTCGCCGAGCGCATCCTGGGCTCCCATGACCGCGGACATCTCGATCCAGTGCCCGAGCAGCATGATCGTGATGAGGGTGGCGAGCTCCCACCAGAAGTCCATGCCCGGGCAGGCCGAGCGTCACGGCGAGGCGAGTAGCCGAGCGCGACGACGATCGCGAGCGAGATGAGCGTCATCATGCCGGGCTGCCTCGCGCGCAGTTCGGTGATCGCGCCCCTGAGGAACACGAGCCCGCCGTAGACGAAGATCGCGAGCCCGAAGACGGCCGGGATGTACTGGCTGCCCGGGAAGCGCGGGCCGCTGAGTCCGAGGATGTCTTGCAGACCCTCCGAGAACACGAGCGTCGGGATCGTGAGGATCGAGGCTCAGCCAGAACTTGCGGCGGAAGATCGCGGGGTCGTGCGCACTGTGATCGTGATCTGCGCGGTCGCTGAGGCACTCGAAGCGGCCGCCCCGTGATGCTCGTGGCCGGCCATCAGTCACCACTCCGGTTGTTCGACAGCTCGTAGACCTTGAGCAGCTCCTCGACCGCCATCGCCTGCTGCTCGCCACCGGCCTCGAACATCTCGGTGACGTGCGTGCGCAGGTGGTTCTCGACGAGCAGCTTGTTGAGACTGCGAAGCGACTTCTGGATCGCGAGCGACTGCGTGATGATGTCGACGCAGTAGTCCTCGTTCTCGATCATCTTCCCGAGCCCGCGCAGCTGGCCCTCGAGGATGCGGCTGCGGTGCAGCGCGCGCTGTTTCAGGTCATCGATCATGCGTCAACCATATACCCCCCGGGGGTATCACACGCCGAGGGTCGCAATAGGCTCGCACCATGAAGCTGACCAAGTACGAGCACGCCTGCATGATCCTCGAGAAGGCGGGCTCGACGCTCATCATCGATCCAGGCTCGTTCACGATGCCGCTCTCCGACATCGGCGATGTGGTCGGCGTGGTGATCACGCACGAGCATGCCGACCACTGGACGGCCGAGCAGCTCACCCGGATCCTGGATCGCAACCCCGATGCCCGCATCCTGGGCCCAGCGGGTGTTGCCGCCGCCGCCACCGATGCGACCGTCGAGGTGGTGAAGGACGGCGACGTGGTCGAGCTCGGAGCGTTCACCCTCAGGTTCTTCGGCGAGAAGCACGCGGTCATCCACGAGACCATCCCCGTGATCGACAATGTTGGCGTCCTGGTCGAAGACACCCTGTACTACGCCGGCGACTCGTACTCCGTGCCCGAGGGCATCGAGGTCGACACGCTCGCAGCGCCTGCAGGGGCGCCCTGGCTCAAGGTCGGTGAGGTCATGGACTACGTGCTCGCGGTCAAACCCAAGCGGGTGTTCCCGGTGCACGAGGCCACGCTCTCGCAGATCGGTCGGAACATGGTGCACGGGCGCCTCGAATGGGCGGCGAAGGAGGGCGGCGGCGAGCTCTTCGTGCTCGAAGCCGGGGAATCGTCGGACGTCTGACTCGCAGTCGAAGGGACTAGCATCCGGTCATGAGCAGCGTGCTGCCGCAGCATCCGTGGCAGGCCGTCATCGGCGGCCTGGCCTCCGCCGCGGCTGGGCTCGGCGTTGCCGAACTCGCGGCCGCGCTCATCGCGCCTCGCGCGAGCCCGCTGCTCGTGGTCGGCTCGCTCGTGATCGACCTCGCCCCGAAGTGGGTGAAAGACCTGACCATCGCGCTCTTCGGCACGGGCGACAAGGTCGCGCTGCTCGTGATCCTGGGGCTCGTGCTCGTGGGTGGGGCGGCGCTGGCCGGGTTGCTGGATGCGAAGTGGCCGCCGAGCGGTCGCATCCTGTTCGCTCTCGGTGGTGCGGCCGCTGTGGTCGCCGCGATGACTCGCGCGGGAGCCGGCATCCCCGATCCGATGCCCGCGTTCTTCGGCACGATCGCGGCGGTGATCGCGCTGCCGATGCTGCTCAAGCGCACACAGCCGCGCGGAGACACCTTGAGCGTCGAATCCGAGGGCATCACACGCCGACGCTTCATCACCTGGGTTGGGGCGACGGCGGCGCTCGGAGCGGTCACCGCGATCGCCGGTCGCGCGCTCGCGGCGAGCTACGAGGCCGTGCAAGCGGTGCGCACGTCGTTCACCCTGCCGCCTCCCGCGGTGCCGCTCGAGACCATCCCGGCAGGTGCGACGTTCGATGTTGATGGCCTGAGCCCGTTTCTGACCCCCAACGCCGAGTTCTACCGCATCGACACTGCGCTGCAGGTGCCGGTGATCGACCCGAACGACTGGGTGCTCAAGATCACCGGCATGGTCGAAACGCCGATCGAGCTCTCGTACGCTGACCTGATCGCGCTGCCGCTCGAGGAGAGCGCCACGACCATCGCGTGCGTCTCCAACGAGGTCGGCGGCGACCTGATCGGCACCGCGGTGTGGCTCGGCTACCCGATCCGTCACCTGCTCGAGCGTGCGAAGCCGCAGTCGAGCGCCGACATGGTGCTCTCGCGCAGCTGGGACGGGTTCACGGCATCCACACCGATCGAGGCCCTGCAGGATGATCGCAACGCGATCCTCGCGGTCGCCATGAACGGCGAGGCCCTGCCGCTCGAACACGGCTACCCCGTGCGGATGATCGTGCCCGGCCTCTACGGTTACGTGTCGGCCACGAAGTGGGTCGTCGAACTCCACGTGACACGATTCGCCGACACGACCGCATACTGGACCGACCGAGGCTGGACCGAACGCGGCCCGATCAAGCTCTCCTCACGCATCGACGTGCCACGCGCGGGCGATGCGGTCTCTGGTGGCGAGGTCGTCGTCGCCGGAGTTGCGTGGGCGCCGCACACGGGCATCTCGGCCGTGGAGGTGCGCATCGATGGCGACGGCTGGCAGGATGCCGAACTCACCGACCCCGTCGGCCTCGACACCTGGCGGCAGTGGCGCTACGTGTGGCAGGCCACCCCTGGCGACCACACGATCACCGTGCGGGCCGTGGACGCGAACGGCGACCTGCAATCCGCCGCCACCGTGCCGCCGTTCCCGGACGGCTCAGAGGGGCTCGCGCAGCGCTCGGTATCGGTCAGGTAGTCCCCACCAACCGCGGGCGTCAGAGCGCGATCGGCGTGCGCGTGGTGAGCAGCCCCGCGTCGGCCAGGAACCGCTCGAGGGCGATCGCCGCGATGCCGGTGGCCACCGGGTTGCCCGTGACGGCGGAGACTCCGAGCGTCAGGTCACGACCCGAGCGCCCGGGAGCTTGACGGCGCAGGTGCTCTCGGGTCTCCGGAAGGAGATAGTCGCCGAGCGCCCACGTCGTCCAGCCCGTGAGGGTCACGACCTCGGGGTTCACGATCGCCACGAGGTCGGCGAGCGCTGACCCCAGGTACCAGGCCGTGCGCGCGATCGTCTCATTGACGGCTTCGTCAGTCTCGCTGGCCGCCGCGGCGCTCGCCATCGCGAAGATGAAGTCACGCTGCATCTCCACGGCCGCGAGTGGATGGTCTGGGGCAATCTCGCGCAGCGTCTGCTGGATGCCCAGCACACCGACGTACGCCTCGACACAGCCATTGCGCCCGCAGCGGCACGGTCGACCATCGAGCACGAGCAGCGAGTGCCCCCACTCCCCGGCGCCGTTGCTCGCGCCCCGAAGGATCCGGCCCTCGAGCACGATCCCCGCACCGACGCCCGTGCCCAGGTTGATCGTGATGAGACTCGAACGGGATCGACCGCGCCCGAACCACATCTCGGCGGTGGCGATCACCTTGAGTGGGTTGTCGATCACGAGCGGCAGGCCGACCCGCTCGCGCAGGTGATCGAGCTCGACGTTGTGCCAGCTCCAGTTCGGCACCACGACGGATGGCCCGGTGGGACCGTGCACGAGTCCCGGCAGCGACACCCCGACACCGAGCACGTCGGCGCGCGTGATGCCCTCCTGCTCGAGCAGGCGGTCGAGTTCGCGACCGATCCCCTCGACGACCGTGTCCGGATCGAGCACATGCTCGTCGCGCGCACCTTCCACCGATGCGATCTGCTCGAGCGAGGTGTCGAACAACACCGCACGGATGTAGGTCTCGGCGACATCGATCCCCACGACCCGGCCGCGCGCTGCGTTCATGCGCAGAGTCGACGTCGGGCGGCCCGGCCGGTCGGCCGTCGTGCGCGTCTCCGACAGGATGCGTTCGGCGATCAACTCGCCCACCACGGTGGCCACGGTTGCCATGCTCAGGCCGGTCGCGCGCGCGACTTCGTTGCGCGTGGTCTCGCCCGCGGCCAGCACTTCGTGCAGCACATCGAGCCGGGACTCGCTGCGGATGTCGCGGGACGTGCGCCGCGGCACGTCGGTGCTCATCGCTGCGCCTCGCAACACCGTTGGGTCACGAGCCGCACTCTATCTGCACGGTGGACAGTCCCGGGGCGCTCAGCCGCAGCGTCGCCGGTCCCGTGGTGCGCACGAACACGATCACGCGCCCGTCGAGGGTGCGGCGTGCGCGCGCCGTGTATGGAGTGGTGTCGCTCAGGTCGCCGTTCTCGATCCCAAGCAGGTCGCCGCCCGCCACCTCCGCGGTGACGATCAGCTCGTCGTGCGCGACATTGCCGTCCGCGTCGCGCAGCGTGCCCTCGATCTGCACCACGTCGCCGATCGGCAGGCCGGCCGCGGCGCAGCGCTGCGCTGCGTCGTCGGAGGCCGACCAGAGCACCGCGTCGATCCGCACGGCATCGGCACCCGACCGCAGTTCATCGCGAGCGACCACCGTGCCCGCACGGCGGGTCTCGAGCGCGAGCGACGCTGCGCGCGGGCTCGTCACGGCGCACCAGTAGCCGTACTCGTCGTCGCGGACGAGGTCGAGCGGCTCGCCATCGACGACCAGGCTCACCTCATCCCCGTTGCTGAAGCACAGCACCTCCAGCTGCTGCTCCGACGAGGGGGACCAGGTGCGCGACACCGTGCGCGGCCAGAACGGCGCGCGATCGCCCGTCTCGGAGTGCGGCCGGGTCACGAGGTACGCGACGGGCTCGGGCGACCACCAGCTGCGGCGGAGGTGCCATCCATGCTTCTCGAAGCCAGCGACCGTCAGGAGGCCGGCACCCGACCCGTGCATCGGCCAGCCAGGGTCTCGCCCAGGTAGTCGATGCCCGTCCAGAGGAACTGGCCCGAGATGTAGTGGCTTGTTCGCGACGTGCAGCCAGTCCTGGTACCGATGCGAGTTCTCGCTGCCGAGCAGGGGCGTCTCGGGGAACCGCGCGTGATCGTCCTCGTACAGGTGCTCCTTGTAGTTGTAGCCAACGAGGTCGATGTGATCGAGGAATCCGGTGTGGCTCGACAGTTCGGGGAACGCTGCCGCGATCGTGACCGGCCGGGTCGGGTCGGCGCGCTTGACGATGCCGGCGAGCCGCTCGGCGATCGTGGACAGGCGGCGGATGTCTGGACGACTCGGATCGTAGACGCGCTCGGCCGCGGGCTTCGCTGCGTCGTTGTTGCCGGTCATCTCGTCGAACAGTGGACTCGCGTACGGGTCGTTCGGGTAGTCGATCTCGTTGCCGATGCTCCAGGCGATGATCGACGGGTGGTTGCGGTGTGCCTCGACCATCGCGACGAGGTCGCGCTCCGACCACTCGATGAAATCCTTCGCATACCCCTCGTGCCGCGGCGGATACACGTTGTGACCCTGCCACCACTTGTTCTTCGCGTTCTCCCACTCGTCGAACGCCTCGTCGATGACGAAGAATCCGAGGATGTCGCAGAGCTCGTACAGTTCCGGAGCGTGCGGGTTGTGCGCCATCCGCACGGCGTTGCACCCCATCTCCTTGAGCTTGAGCAGGCGGCGCAGCCAGACGTCCGCGGGCACCGCGGTGCCGAAGGTGCCGGCGTCCTCGTGCAGGCAGACGCCCTTGAGCACGCGCGATTCGCCGTTGATGAAGAAGCCGTCGTTCGCGTCGAACCGGAAGGTGCGGATGCCGGTGAGCTCCGTGTGCGGTCGCGACCCGCTCGTGCCCGTCCTGCTGCCAGCTGAGTCGCGTCGTGAGTCGATAGAGGGTCGGATTGGCGTCCGACCACAGCTCGGGATGCGGCACCGATACGGTCACCGAGGCATCAGCTGACGCGCCGGGCGCGAGTTCGACCGTGGTCGTCGCGGCGTGCACGCGGCCCGAGCCCAGCGAGCGCAGCTCGTCGTCGATGCGCACGACGACGGGCTCGGCGGCGTCGTTCACGAGTTCGCGGGCGATCCGCATCGACGGCGGCCGTCGCATCCACTCCGAGGGTCGTGATGGTCGTGCCGGGCTCGCGCAGGCGCACGGGCTCGTGCACCTCGAGCTCGACGCGACGGGTGATGCCGGAGCCGTTGTACCAGCGCGAGTCGGAGATGTCGGTGTGGTCGACGCGCACGCTGATCACCAGCTCGTCGCCGGGGTTGTACGAGAGGAGTTCGGTGAGGTCGAAGGAGAACTCGGCGTACCCGGACGGTCGTCCGCCCAGGTGGTAGCCGTTCACCCAGACCTGCGCGTTCTTGTAGACGCCATGGAACACCAGTCGCACCCGGCGACCGCCGGACGACCCGAGCTCACTCAGTGGCCCGAGATTGTCGAGGGACACGTGCGCGCGGTACCAGCCGATGCCGCCGGGCAGGTAGCCAGTGCCGCTCGAGGCCTCTGGCGAGAACTCCTGCTCGATGCTCCAGTCGTGCGGCACGGTGACCGGGCGCCAGGCGGCTGTCGTCGAAGCCCTTGGCCCAGGCATCCCGTTCGTCGGCGAGCGCGAAGAGCCAGCGACTGATCTCGAAGGTGTGCACGCGCCGTGCCTAGTTCTCGTCGGCAACGGCTGACGCAGCCGTCGCGTTGGCCGCCGCGGGGGCGTACTTGCGGAACACCCGCTCGAACATGAGTCCCTCGATCACGGCGACGCCAGCGAAGCCGATCAGGAACCAGAGCAGTCCGTAGCCGATCAACTGCGGGAAGAAGACGGTGATGAGGATGGCCGCCCCCGTGATCACGACGACGACCAGCGTCGTGAGCGTATGCCGCCACGACATCAGACGTGCATTGCGGAACACCTCGCGGGTGCTTCCGTCGAACCTCGAGAGGTACGGAAAGACGTAGAGCACCGTGCCGACGAAGGCGATCGCGAGCACGTACCAGATGCCGAGCAGGATCACCTGCGCGACGGCGCCGAGCGTGAGGTTCGTGACCAGGATGTACCACGCGGCGAGCACGGCGCCCACGAGTACGACGAACCCCCAGACGATCGTCGCCTGGCGGAAGTTCTGGCGGAACGAGCGGAAATAGTCGGCGATCACGGACTCCGACCGGTTGTCGGGGAATCGCATGGCCACGAAGTTCAGGGCCGTGAGCGACGCGCCGATCGTGACCACTGGGATGCAGGTCGCGATGAACAGCACGTTGAGGATCATCAGGTCGGCGACCTTGCTCAGGAACCGCGAGAGCGCGGAGTCCGACGCAAAGATGCTGCTCATCTGATCCTCCTCCCTTCGAATTTCTTGCAGTTCAATGGTGCACCGTTCCCGGATGCGGGAATCGGGCGGGCCCGCCAACCACGCGGACCCGCCCGACGTTGGTGCTACGGGACGTCGTGCGTTTCAGCCCACGCGTCGACGTCCGCCTGGAACGAGGCCATCGCATCCTCGAAGCCGACGTCCTTCAGCTTCTGGCGCATCTCTGCGACGGCCGCTGCCGGGTCGGCGAACTTGCCGTACTGCAGCTGCGGGATGTACTCGGAGAGCACGCCGCTGATCGCCGCGAGCGTCGGATCGATCTGCATCCAGGTTGATCAGCAGCGTCGAGTACGGGTACTCCTTGGCCGCTCGCGCCGAGCTCGTCGTAGATCTCCTCCTTGTTCGGCGCGTCCGTGACTCGGGCGAGCTCGAACTCGTCCATGCGACCCGCCCAGAAGTTGGCGCCGAGCCCATCGGTCGAGGAGTCGTAGCCCTCGGGGTAGCCGAGCTGGCCGTCGGCGGTGATGACGTAGTCGACGCCCTCGATGCCGTAGTTGATGAGGCGGTAGTCCTCCTCGTCGTTGCGGAGCAGGTCGTAGACCTCGAGCGCCTTCTCGGGGTTCGCGGAGTTCGCACTCACCGCCATGGCGCCGTGGGTGTAGATGTCCTTGTAGAAGTTGCCGTTCTCCTTGCCCCAGTAGAACATCTTCGGGTCGGAGCCCGGCTGCTTGGTCGTCATGTTGTTGACGATCTGGCCGATGAACGTCTGCGTGTGGTGCTGGTCGGCGCCCGACAGGCCCGCGAAGAACTCCTCGCGCGTGTCGCCGTCGTAGTTCAGCGCATCCTCACGCCACACGCCGATGTCGTTCCACTCCTTGGCCAGCTCTGCGGCCTCGATCAGTTCGTCGCCCTCGTAGTACCAGGAGGTGACGGTGAGCGGGTCGGACTCGGCGGTCTCGAACGGCGCGTAGTTGCCCGCGCTCACGCCCTGGAGCGGCAGCAGGTCGGTGTGACCCTGCATGTAGCCGGTCAGCAGCGCCTCGTTCGCGCCCGCGACGTCCCACGGGTAGGCCTCAGGCTTGTTCGCCTTGACCCACTCGAAGTACTTCGTGAAGTCCTCGAACTTGGTGATCGTGCCGTCCTCGAAGCCGGCTTCCGTCGCCCAGTCGCCGCGGTAGAAGAACCCGTGGTTCGTGTACTGGGTGAAGTTGTCCTCGGGGATGAAGTAGATCTCGCCATCGGCGAGCTTCGTGAGATCCCAGTGGCCGTCCGCGTCAACCTGCGCCCAGGTCTTGGGTGCGTTCTCCTGGAGCATCTCCTCCGAGAGCGGCAGGAACGCGCCCTTCTCGGCGTTCTCCCACGCATAGAGCCAGTCCGTCGCGGTGCGTGATCAGGTCGACGTTGTCGTCGCCCGAGAGCAGCTGCACGTTGTACTGCGTCTGCCAGTCCGCCCACTCGATGTAGTACAGGTCGAGGGTGGCGTTGGCCTGTTCGATGAGCCGCTCGTTCAGCTTGTCGAGCATCGCCTCGAGGTGGCCGTTGGTCGGCTTGTCGCCCAGAACCAGCATCGTGATGTTGGTGGGATCACCGCCATCCGTGTTTTCGGGGGTCGTGCACGCCGCCATTCCGATCACCAAACCGGCGGTTGCGAGGGCCGCTGTCGGCGGTCCTGAGGAATCGTCTTCCCATGTGTAGTGCTCCTTTGCTCTTGATTCCGGGTGTATCTGCGGTGCTGCCTCGATGCGAGGCTCGTCAGCGTCGGACGGTCATCCCTTGACCGCTCCGACTGTGATGCCGCTGACGAAGTATTTCTGGACGAAGGGGTAGATCAGCAGGATCGGGCCGGTCGCCACGACCGCGCTGGCCATCTTCAGGGTGTTGCTCGGCAGGTCGGTGATGCTCACGTTCGAGCCCGCCACCGAGTTCCGCAGTGCGTTCGCCGTATTGATCAGGTTGTAGAGGTGGTACTGCAGCGGTTTGAACTCCACCGAACTGCCGAGGTACAGCGACGACAGGTACCACTCGTTCCAGTACGCGAGCGCGAGGAACAAGCCGACGGTCGCGAGGGCGGGCTTCATCATCGGCAGGCTGAGCTGGATGAAGATCCGGAAGTCGCCCGCGCCATCCACCTTTCCCGACTCGACGATCTCGTACGGCACCGTGCGCATGAAGCTCTTCATCAGGATGATGAGCCACGGCGTCATGAGCAGCTGGAGGAACACCGCGAAGTAGCTGCCGCGCAGGTCGAGGTCGCGCGCAACCCAGAGGAAGGTCGGGGCGAGGCCGGCGGAGAACAGCGTCGTGAAGTAGATGAAGAACGAGATGTGGTTGCGGAACGGGAAGTCCCGGCGGTTGAGCGCGTACCCGGTCATCGAGATGACGAACAGCCCGATCGCGGTGCCGAAGGTGGTCATCAGGATCGTGACGACGTACGACCCGATGATCTGCCGCGGCGCCTTGAAGATGTACTCGTACGCGGTCGAGCGTGAAGCCCTTGGGCAGCAGCCCGAAGCCGCTCTTCATGATCTCGGACTCGCTCGAGAACGAGGCCGACACGATGAAGACGAACGGCAGCAGGCAGAACAGCGCGAAGAGCGTGACCGTGACGTACGAGATGATCCGAAGGATCAGGTCGCTGCGCTCGAGCTTGATCCGCTGCGCCGGCCTCGAAGCGCGGAACTCGCGGCCGCTGTCCGTGGTGGTGATCGCCTCGGTCACCGTGCGTGGCGTTGGGTTAGAAGAGTGCATATTCCGGGTTCTTCCTTCGCACGAGCCAGTTCGCCACCATGACGATGGTGAAGCCGAACAGCGACTGATACAGGCCGACAGCGGTCGAGGTCGTGAAGTTGTTCTGCGACATGACCATGCGGTAGACGGCGGTCTCGATGACGTCGGTCGTTGCGAACAGGGCTGGCGTTGTTGCCGACCAGGTTCCAGAACAGTCCGAAGTTGCCGTGCATGATGCCGCCGAGCGAGAACAGCAGCAGGATGATGAAGGTCGGCTTCAGGCTCGGCAGCACGATGAATCGGATGCGCTGCCATGCCGAGACGCCGTCGATCGCCGCGGCCTCGAACATCCCGCGATCGATTCCCATGATCGCGGCGAAGTACACGATCGAGCCGTAGCCCGTGCTCAACCAGAGCTGCACGATCGTGATGATGAACGGCCACAGGATGGCGCGTGCTGTAGATCTTGATCGGGTCGCCGCCGAACTGGGTGATGATGCCGTTGAGCACGCCCGTGTCGTAGTTCAGCAGGTTGAAGGCGATGACGCCGACCAGCACGACCGAGATGAAGTACGGCACGAAGATCACCGCCTGGCTGACCTTCTTGAAGTACTTGTTGCGGATCTCGTTGAGCATGATCGCGAGCGCGATCTGCAGCACGTTGCCGAGCACGATGAACACGACGTTGTAGAGCACCGTGTTCCGGGTCAGCGACCAGAGTTGGCCGGACTTGACGAGGAACTCGAAGTTGCGGAAGCCGACGAACTCGCTGCCGAAGATTCCGTCGCGGTAGTTGAAGTCGGTGAACGCGATCCAAATGCCGGGGAGTGGCGCGTAGTTGAAGATCAGGAAGAACGCGATGGCCGGAAGACACATGAGCAGCAGTACCTTGCTGTCCAACAGCTTCCGCAGCAGCGGTTTGCTTCGCCGCCGGGTTTGCTTCCGGAACATGGGCCGCCTCTCTGCGGTTGCTCTCTCGCAACATCGTCTCGTTGGCATAAATCCAACCGTCGATGAAACTGGTGTTTCAGAATGTACCCCATCTGGTGTAGCGATACAAGAAGTAATAGTCTGACGCTTGGAAAAAATGTCCAAGCGTTCACAGTCCCCTCGCCGAAGAGAGTCAGCCGTGCCCACGTTTACGATCGGCGACGCCGACTTCCTCCTCGACGGTCATCCGCACCGCATCCTGTCCGGTGCGCTGCACTACTTCCGGGTGCACCCGGAGCAGTGGGCCGACCGCATCCACAAGGCTCGGCTCATGGGTCTCAACACCATCGAGACCTACGTCGCGTGGAACGCTCACGAGCCCCGACGCGGCGAGTGGAACACGACGGGGTGGAACGACCTCGGGCGGTTCCTCGACCTGATCGCCGCCGAGGGCATGCACGCGATCGTGCGGCCCGGTCCCTACATCTGCGCCGAGTGGCACAACGGCGGTCTGCCGGTCTGGCTGACGAGCACCCCGGACGTCGGGATCCGCCGCTCCGAACCGCAGTACCTCGCCGAGGTCGAGCGGTACCTGCGCAACGTCTACGACATCGTCACGCCCCGCCAGATCGATCGCGGCGGGCCGGTCGTGCTCGTGCAGATCGAGAACGAGTACGGCGCCTACGGCCATGACAAGGACTACCTCGCGGAGCTCGTGCGGGTCACCGAGGATGCGGGCATCACCGTGCCGCTCACGACGATCGACCAGCCGCAGCCCCAGATGCTCCGCGACGGCTCGCTGCCCGGCCTGCACCTCACCGGCTCGTTCGGCTCGCGCGTCGACGAGCGGCTCGGCGAGCTGCGCAAGCACCAGGCCACCGGACCACTCATGTGCGCGGAGTTCTGGGACGGCTGGTTCGACTGGTGGGGCGGCGTGCACCACACCACGTCGGTCGACGCAGCCGCGGCGGAGCTCGACGCGCTGCTGAAGGCCGGCGCGTCGGTGAACGTCTACATGTTCCACGGCGGCACCAACTTCGGCCACACCAACGGCGCGAACGACAAGTGGCGCTACCTCCCGATCGTCACGTCGTACGACTACGACGCTCCGCTCGACGAGGCGGGCAATCCGACTGACAAGTTCTTCGCCTTCCGCGACGTGATCGCCAAGTACGCGCCGGTTCCCGACGAGGTTCCTGTGGCCGCGGCATCCACGCCGTCGTTCTCGGTTCCGCTGTCACCGAGCGGCCGGTTGCTGGCCGCGGCACCGACGACGCCGGCGCCGACCCACGACGAGCCCCAGACGTTCGAGCAGCTCGAGCACCTGGGTCCGCTCGCGCTCTACCGCGCTGCCCTGCGCGGTGCCGGCGGCGTGCTGAGCTTCGACGAGGTTCGCGACCAAGCGTGGGTCTGGGTGGATGGCCGCGCCGTCGGCTCGCTGTCGCGCACCCGCCACGAGTGCGCGATCGAGCTGCCGGCCGGTGATGAGCTGGTCGTGCTCGTCGAGGAGCAGGGCCGCGTCGACTACGGGCAGCGTCTGGGCGAGTCGAAGGGACTGATCGGCACTCCGCGTCTCGACGGTCGGCCGCTCGTGGGTTGGGCGGCTTCGCCGGTCGAGCTCGAGCCGGCAACGGCAGCAGCCGACTTCGGTCCGACCGTGCATCGTGCCGACTTCGTGCTGGATGCCGCGACCGACCTGTTCCTCGACACCACGGCCTGGGGCAAGGGCACCGCGTTCGTGAACGGATTCTCACTCGGCCGCTACTGGACCAACGGCCCGCAGTGCACCCTGTTCGTGCCCGGACCGGCGACGCGCGCCGGCACCAACGAACTCGTCGTGATCGAGCTCGAAGCGATGTCCAGCCCGACGGCGGCGTTCGTCGGCGAGCCGCAGTTGGGGCCCGTGGAGGAGTGAGGGTCTCCTCGCGCAGCGTAAGCGTCGAACTCGACGCCGAACGGCCGCTGCGCTCGGTGCTGCGGCTGCTCGGACTGCATCGGCGCAGGGTCATCCCGGCCGTCGCCGTGTTCCCGCTCAAGGACTCGCCGCAGTGGCTCATGCCCGTGGTCACCGCACAGGTCATCGACCTCGTGGTCGCGGGCGGCCCGCTGAGCCAGCTGCTCGTCTGGGCCACGGTCGCGTTCGTGGCGCTCGCGCAGAACTACCCGACCCACGTGCTGTGGACGCGGTTGTTCATGAGTTCCGTGCGGCAGATCGGCGCCGACCTCCGCAACGCGCTCACCGCCCAGTTCCAGCAGTTGTCGATCGGATTCCACACGCGCACGTCCTCCCCCATCGTGCAGTCGAAAGTCGTGCGCGATGTCGAGAACGTTGAGCTCATGCTGCAGCAGGTCAGCCACGCCGTGCTCGCGCAGTCGATGGTGGTCACGGGCGCGATCGTCATGACCGCGCTCACGATGCCGTACTTCCTTCCGGTCTATGCCCTCACGATTCCAATCGCGGTGCTCATCCGCGTGATCATCGCCCGGCGCGCGCGGGCACGCAACGAGGCGTTCCGCCTGAACGTGGAGGGCTTCTCGGCCAGGGTCGGCGAGATGGCCACACTCATCCCGATCACGCGCGCCCACGGGCTCGAGCAGACTGCGCAGGATCGGGTGGCAGAGGTTGCCGACGCCGTGCGCGACTCCGGGTTCCGGCTCGACATGCTCAACGGCCGCGTGCAGTCGTTCTCCTGGATCGTGCTCTCGCTGCTGAGCATCGGCTGCCTGTTCACTGCAGCCGCGCTCTCCATCGCTGGCCTCGCGCCGATCACTGCGGGCCAGGTCGTGCAGCTCGGTGCGTACTTCGGACTCATCACGGGCGGGATCGTGCAGGTGCTCATGGTGATGCCGATCGCATCCAGGGGTCTTGAATCGATGCGCTCGATCGCCACCGTGCTCGCCGAGCCCGATGTCGAGGTGAACGAGAGCCGCGACATGGTGCAGGAGGTGCGTGGCAACATCACGTTCGATCACATCACGCTGTTCTACCCCGACGCCGTGACGCCCGCGCTCGACGACGTCGAGATCGACATCTCCGCGGGCGAGACGGTCGCGTTCGTCGGACACTCCGGATCGGGCAAGTCGACGCTGCTGAACCTCGCGCTCGGCTTCCTGCGCCCGAGTGCGGGGCGCCTGCTGCTCGACGGGGTGGACTCGTCGACCCTCGACCTGCGGTCGTTCCGGCGCTTCGTCTCCGTGGTGCCGCAGGAATCGGTGCTCTTCGAGGGCACGATCCGCGAGAACATCACGTACGGGCTCACGCAGGTCGACGACGCGCGCGTGCGTGAGGCGCTCACCGACGCGAACGCGGCGATGATCGTCGACGAACTGCCCGAGGGCTGGGACACCGTCGTCGGTGAGCGAGGCGCGCGTCTGTCCGGCGGGCAGCGGCAGCGCATCGCGATCGCGCGCGCCCTCGTGCGTGACCCTCGCATCCTGCTGCTGGATGAAGCCACGTCGGCCCTCGACTCAGAGTCCGAGTCGCTCGTGCGCGACGCACTCCAACGGCTCATGGCCGGGCGGACGACCCTCGTCGTCGCGCACCGGCTCTCCACGATCCAGCGCGCCGACCGCATCGTGGTGCTCGACCACGGACGCGTGGTCGAGGTCGGTAGCCACACCGAGCTGCTCACGCTCGACGGGCACTATGCGCGACTCCATCGCGCGCAGCGGTTCTAGCCGGCCGAGGTTGCTCGATCCGGTTCGGCGCGCAGCAGTGCGGCGCCGTGCGGGGCGAGCGCGAGCCGGACTGCGGAGCTGCCGGGTGCAACGCCGCGTGCGGCATCCGACTGCCGTGCGATCGGCTCGGGTTCGTGGGCCCGGCCTGACCACAGCTCGGTGACACCTTCCGCGACCGGCGAAGCCGAGGTCTCCCGCGTCGAGCACGAGCTCCCGCGCCGTGTCGGAGAGGTTGAACACGGCCGCGTAGCGGACTCCCTGCGGGCCATCGGCAGCCCACACCACAGTGTCCCCCTCGCGGAACACCTCGCGGTTGCCGCTCGATTCCCGATGCACCTCCAGCACGTCGGCGTTGGTGAACAGTGCGATGGTCTCGGGCAGGCTCGTGGGAAGGTCACCGCCGATCATGAGCGGCGACCGGGCAATCACCCAGAGGGTGAGCAGCGCGATGCGCTCGTCCTGGGTGAGCCGGTCGTGTCGCGGTTCGCCCCGTTCGGCACGGATGCCGATGCGACCAAGGGGCAGCATGTCGCCGTCCGGCCATCCCGACTCCGACGCGTGCGGCGCCCACCGGGCGAACCTCGCGAAGTTCGCCTCGACGTCATCCCAGCGGTCCCAGAGGTCGTCGCAGATGCGCCACATCGTCGCGTGCTGGCGCAGGTGTTCGACGCGAGTGAGCGACAGGTCGCGCCCCGGCGACAGGCTCAGTTCGATCGGCCGTCCGCTGCGCTCGATGGCAAGGGCATACGCCTCGATGTCACGCGCCTGGTACGGCCAGAGCATGTCGTCGGCCTTGATGAAGTCGACGCCCCAGTCGGCGTAGAGCCGCAGCGTGCTGTCGTAGTACGCCTGTGCGGCGGGGTTGGTGTGATCGAGGCCGGCCATATCGGGGTTCCACTCGCACACGTTGCCGAAGTCGGCCACCGCATCCGCCGTGACGGTCGTGCCGAGAATCGGCGTGCGACGCGCGGCAGCGAGCCGCGGGATGCCACGCATCGTGTGGATGCCGAACCTCAACCCGAGCGCGTGCACCGCCGCCGCGAGCGGCCCGAATCCCGCGCCACCCGCTGAGCTGGGGAATCGGGCGGGGTCAGGAATGAGCCGGCCGTGCTCGTCGAGCTGGAGCGGGGCATCCTCGTTGTATCCGTGGCTGCGCGCGGACGGATCCGACCAGTCGATGTCGACGACGACGGTGTCCCAGCCGTGCTCAAGCAGGTGCTCGGCCATGAACTCGGCGTTCGCGAGCACTTCGGCTTCGGTGACGGTCGTGCCATAGCAGTCCCAGCTGTTCCAGCCCATCGGCGGTCGGAGGGTGGGTGCCGAACTCATCGAGCGGTCGACTCCCGTGCCTTGAGGGTGACCGCCCCGACGACGGTCTCGTACTGGTCGGCCGCGCGTGCTCCGGTGATCCGGTCGACCAGCATGGTGATGGCCGCATCCGCCATCGCGGCGTGATCGGGAGACATGGTGGTCAACGACGGTGTGAGGAACGAGGCGATGGGCACGTCGTCGAACCCGACGACGCAGACGTCGTCGGGCACCCGGAGGCCGCGGTCGTGCAGTGCTCGCATCGCTCCGATGGCGATGACATCGGTCGCGCAGAAGATGCCGTCCACGGTTTCACCGTCGTCGATGAGCTGCGACATCGCGCGATACCCGCCCTCGAAGGAGAACTCGACGGAACGGATGAGGTCGGGTCGCACCTCCATTCCTCGCTCACGTGCGGCTTCGGTGAACCCGCGCGCACGCAGGGTCTCGACGTCGATGTCGTCGGCCGCACCCCGGCGACCGCCGATCATCGCGGGGTTCGCGCATCCCACCTCGATGAGGTGCGCCGCGGCCATCGCAGCGCCCTCCTCGTTGGCCATGACGACGCGGTCGAGCGGACTGGAGTAGGAGCGCTCACCGAGCACGACGATCGGGAAATCGCTCTGCAGCTGCATCGCGTCGTCGTCGTGCAGCTGCACCGCGCTCAGGATGAGCCCGTCGTAGCTCCGCAGGCGCGAGCGGTCGACCGCGTCGAGTTCACGTTCGCGCCGCGCTGCGGTCTGCTCGATCACGAGTTCGAACCCGCGGGCCGCGGCTCGCTCGATGAGCAGGCCGGCGAGCAGGCCGAAGTAGGGGCGGTCGATGTCGGGCACCGCGAGTCCGATGACTCCGGTGCGCCCCTGGCGCAGGTTCCGGGCCGCGGTGTTGACGTGATACCCGAGCGCGGCGATCGACCGGAGCACCCGTTCGCGTGTGGCCTCCCGCACGTGCGGGTGGCCGTTGACCACGTTGGAGACGGTCATCGGCGAGACCCCGGCGTGCCGGGCGACATCCTGCATGGTCGCCATGATCGATCCTTTCACTGGTCGCGCGTCTGGTACTCCGCCCGCCGCGTCAGCCCTGCCCGAGGCGCACGGTGGACACCGAGTGCGGCGGCAGCGTGTAGCGCACGCGCGCGCCATCCACCGTGACCTCGAGGTCGACGAGCTTCACGTCGTCCGGACGGTCGAACGTGTTGTGCGCCGTTGGCGCGGATGACGCGAGCACCTGCGCCCGCAGCACCTCGGTCACCCGCTCGGGCAGGTCGAACTCCACATCGAGGGGCCGATCGAGCGCGGTGTTCGTCGCGGACACGGTGATCGCGCCGTCCTTCATCGAGGCGGTCACATCGGCGAGCGCACCGAACGCGCCGCGCGGGGTGTCGAGGTACTGGGCGTCCATGTGATCGGTGTACAGGTCGAACGCGTGATAGGTCGGCGTCGTGATCATGCGCGCGCCGTCCGTGAGGATCATCGACTGCAGCACGTTGACCATCTGCGCGATGTTGGCCATGCGCACCCGGTCGGCGTGCCGGTGGAAGATGTTGAAGTTGATCGCCGCGACGACCGCGTCGCGCACGGTGTTCTGCTGGTACAGGAAGCCGGGGTTCGTGCCCTCCTCCACGTCGTACCACGTGCCCCACTCGTCGATGAAGAGCCCGACGCGCTTGGCAGGGTCGAAGCGATCCATGATCGCGCCGTGACGGGTGATCAGCTCATCCATGCGCCGGGTCTGCCGCAGCGTCTCGGTCCAGCCGTGGTCGTCGAAGTCGAGCGCGGCGCCCTTCGTGCCCCACTTCCCCGTCGGGATCGTGTAGTAGTGCAGGCTCAGGGCGTCCATGTGCCCGGCCGCGCGGGCCATGAGCACCTCCGTCCACTCGAAGTCGTCGGCGTTCGCGCCGCAGGCAACCTTGGCGATCTTCGAATCGCCGTAGTTGCGCACGTAGGTCTGGAACTGGCGGTACTGGTTCGCGTAGTACAGCGGGAGCATGTTGCCGCCGCATCCCCAGTTCTCATTGCCGACGCCGAAGAACTCGACCTTCCACGGCTGCTCACGGCCGTGGCGCTTGCGGAGCTCCGCCATCGGGGCGGTGCTCTCGAGCGTCATGTACTCGATCCAGTCCTGCATCTCGGCGACCGTGCCGCTGCCGACGTTGCCGTTGATGTAGGCCTCGGCGTCGAGCTGGTTGAGCAGCTCGAAGTACTCGTGGGTGCCGAACTCGTTGGACTCGACGACCCCGCCCCAGTGCGTGTTGACCATCGGCTGGCGCTCTGGGCCGACACCCTTGAGCCAGTGGTACTCGTCGGCGAAGCAGCCGCCCGGCCAGCGCACGACGGGCACCTTGATGCCTCGCAGCGCGGCAACCACGTCGGAGCGGATGCCGTTGTGATTGGGAATCTCGGAGTCGGCACCCACCCAGAGTCCCTCGTAGACGCAGCGCCCGAGATGTTCCGCGAACTGGCCGTAGATGCGGCGGTCGATGTGGTGGGATGGGGCGGTGCCGAGGTTGACCATCGAGTTCCTTCATTGGCGACGAGAGGTGTTTGTAACGCAACATTACATCGTTAGATTATCAACGTGAGGTTCCTCCCGCTCAGCGCCGTCCGACTGCACGACGGCCCGTTTCTCGACGCCCTCCGCACCGACCTGGCCTACGCCCTGTCGCTCGATGACGACCGACTGCTCGCCCCGTTCCTCGAGGAAGCGGGGCTCCCCTCCCCCTCCCCGCGCTACGGCAACTGGGAGCGGTGGGGGCTCGACGGGCACATCGCGGGGCACCAGCTGTCGGCGCTGAGCCACCTGCATGCCGCGACCGGCGAGGCCGAGGCATTGCGCAGGGTCAACGAGATGGTCGCCACGCTCCACCGGGTGCAGGATGCGACGGGCACCGGCTACCTCGGCGGCGTGCCGGGCGGCTCGGCGCTGCTCGAACGGCTGCGCGACGGCGGCGAGGATGCGGCACGCGCCATCCCCGCCGAGCACTGGGTGCCCTGGTACAACCTGCACAAGACCTTCCAGGGGCTGCTCGACGCGCACACCGTCGCCGGCAACGCTGACGCGCTTGTGGTCGTGACGCGGCTCGCCGACTGGTGGCTCGACATCGCCGACGGGATCGACGACAGCACCTTCGAGGTCATGCTCGACACCGAGTTCGGTGGCATGAACGAGGCGTACGCGCTGCTTGCGCAGGTCACGGGGCGCGCCGATTACGAGAGGATGGCGCGGCGCTTCTCACACCGTGCCATCCTCGATCCCCTGCTGCAGCAGCGGGATGCGCTCACCGGGCTGCACGCGAACACCCAGATCCCCAAGGTGGTCGGCTACGCGGCCACGGCGGCCCTGACCGGCGACGCGAACCTTTTGGACGCGGCGGACTTCTTCTGGCGCACCGTCGTGGACCACCGGTCGGTCTCGATCGGCGGCAACAGCGTGCGCGAGCACTTCCACGACGCTGTCCGACTTCACGTCGATGATCGAGGACCGCGAAGGACCAGAGTTCTGCAACACCTACAACATGCTCAAACTCACCCGCGCGCTCACCGAGCACGACCTGCGGCCCGAGCACCTCGACTTCGCCGAGCGCGCGCTCTACAACCACGTGCTCGGCTCGCAGCATCCCGACGGCGGATTCGTGTACTTCACGCCCATGCGTCCGCGGCACTACCGCGTGTACTCGCAGGCGCAGGTCGGTTTCTGGTGCTGCGTCGGCACCGGTCTCGAAGCGCAGGCGCGCGTGGCGGAGTGGATCTTCGGGGTTGAGGATGCCGCGATCCTGGTGAACCTCTACGTGCCCGCCTCTGCCCGCGTCGACGAGATCGGTGCGAGCCTGCGGATCGAGACGGACTTTCCGCAGTCGCCCGCGGTGCGCATCCACGTCGAGGTCGAGTCTGAGCGCGAGTTCGCCCTGCGGTTGCGCGTGCCCGGCTGGTCGCGCGGACTCGAGCACATCGAGGTCAACGGTGAGCCGGTCGAGTGGCTGTCCCTGCCCGGTGCGGTCGAGATCCGGCGCCCGTGGCGGACCGGCGACGTGGTCTCGTTCGTGCTGCCGGTCGAGGTTCGAGCCGAGCGCCTGCCGGACGGCTCGGCGTGGCAGAGCTACCTCGCCGGACCGGTCGTGCTCGCCGCGCGCGCGGGCGCCGAACGCCTCGACGGCCTGCGTGCCGACGACGGCCGATTCGGGCAGATCGCGAACGGCCCACTGCTGCCGTTCGCCGAGCTCCCGCTCGTCGAACCGGGCGCCGCCGGAGTCGCGCACCAGGGTGCACTGCGCTACGCCGTTCCGTCGCTCGATGGCCACGAGCCGATCGAACTCGAGCCGTTCGCCGGCATCCACGACGAGCGCTACACGGTCTACTGGCCGGTTGCCGACGGTGACATCGCCGAACGACGCGGGCGGCTTCGCGCGCTCGATCTCGGCCTCACCGACGACACGGCGACCGTCGACGCCGTGACCCTGGGCGAGCAGCAGCCAGAGGCAGACCACGGGTTCCGCGGGGTCGACGCCGAGACGATCCTCGGCGGCGAGCGCCGCTGGCGAGTGACGTCCGGAACGATGACGCTGCAGCTGCGCACCCGTGGCGCCACGCTGCTGCGCATCAGGTATCTGCCCGGGGCAGCGCCCAGTGCCGTGAGCGTGCGGCTCGGCGGCCTCGAGGTGGCCGAGCAGCGGGTCGGCCCGATCGGCACCCAGGATGCAGGCGGCGCGGCGTTCGAGGTCTCCTACCCAATCGACGAGCAGCTGGCGAGGCTGGATGACCCGGAACGCGTCGAGCTGTCGTTGTCCGCCTTGGCGGGGATGACCACACCCGGAATCGGGACTGTTCGAGCGCTGGTCTGAGCACGGATCGAGGACGCCGGGTTCGTCACCGGCCATCTCGAGTTCGGCTTCTGGTGACCACGAACGCGGCGGTGCTCGCGCGACCGACCGAGGTCGAAGTGAGATTGGGAGCGATCGAGACGACGCTCACCGACATCCCGTAGCGAGATTCCACAGCTGGGGTACCTGGACTCGAACCAAGAACAAAAGAATCAGAATCTTCCGTGTTGCCAATTACACCATACCCCACCGCCCCAGCCAGGGCTGGGGTGGAACGGCTCCGACCGAGGTCGGAACCAGCCACCTACTCTACCTCATGCCCGCTGCCGTCACCGGCCGGATCCACTACCGCAGGCCGGGCGAAATGAAGTACGTGACCTGGCAGTACCCGCTCACATCGCACACGGCGGTGGCCGAGACCGGCACGCCGACGAGGTCGGCCGGGCCGACCGTGAAGTCGTAGCCGACGCCATCCTTCGTCGCCTGGCTGACGCGGTCGTAGAGCGTCGTCGCACGAACGACATGTCCCAACCGAACAGCTCTGACTGCTTCGCGAAACCGGTGACCGTCGTGCGGAAGTTGTCGACCTGCGCGATCGGTGCGGCGATCTCGGTGATGAGGCCGTCCTCGGTCGTGATCGTGATCTGCGTGACGATGAGCTTGTCGCCGCCGTATCCCTCGCCGCCGCCGTTGAAGGTGAACTTGTACTCGAGCCCTTCGGAGTGCGGACCGATCACCGTCGTGCCGTTGGCGGGCAGGCCGAGTGCGACGGCATCCTCGGCATGGTCGGAGAGGTCGATGCGGATGTCGCGGGATCGCTCGATGTAGTCGAGACCCTCCTCGGTGAACGACGACCAGTTCAGGTCGGAGACCTGCCCCTCGGTCGGCTTGGGCGACCGGAGCGCCGAGACCGCCGCGGACGAGGATGAACCCCGTGACGAGCGACGCGATGATGACGACAGCGAGGATGATCGCCGGCAGCCAGCTGAACCAGCGGCCGTGCTTGCGGTTCGGCGTCATCGTGGTCACGAGTCCACGGTAACTCAGAGTTGCGCGCGCAGCCAGCGCCGCAGTGCTCGCGAGGGATCGACTCGCGGCCGAGCAGCTCCATCGACTCGAACAGCGGCGGGCTGATCCGGCGGCCCGAGATCGCGGAACGCAGCGGGCCGAACGCGTCGCGCGGCTTGAGCCCGAGTCCGTCGATGAGGTGGGTGCGCAGCTCTGCCTCGATCGCGGCGGTGGTCCAGTCGGGAGCCTGCGTGAGCGCGGTGATCGCGGCATCCAGCACCGCGTCCGCTCCGGCGCCCGGCATCGCCTCGGGCTGGATGACGAGCTCGGCGTCGGGCGTGAACAGGAACGCGAGCAGGTCGCGGGCCTCGCCGAGCAGCTGCATGCGCTCCTGCACGAGCGGGGCCGCGCGGCGCAGCAGCTCGCGGTCGGCGTCGGTCTCCACGAGCCCGGTCGAGGTACGGCTCGAGGCGCGCGGCGAAGTCGTCGGCGTCGAGCAGCCGGATGTGGTCGCCGTTGATCGACTCGGCCTTCTTCTCGTCGAAGCGCGCCGGGTTCGGGTTCACGTTCACGACGTCGAACGCGTCGACCAGCTCGTCCATCGAGAACACGTCGCGGTCGGGCGCGATCGACCAGCCGAGCAGGGCGAGGTAGTTGACGAGCCCCTCGGGGATGAAGCCCTTCTCGCGGTGCAGGAACAGGTCGGACTGCGGGTCGCGCTTCGAGAGCTTCTTGTTGCCGTCGCCCATGACGTACGGCAGGTGTCCGAAGCGCGGGATGAACTCGGTCACGCCGATCTCGATGAGCGCGCGGTAGAGCGCGATCTGGCGGGGGGTGGACGACAGGAGGTCCTCACCGCGGAGCACGTGCGTGATGCCCATGAGCGCGTCATCCACCGGGTTCACGAACGTGTAGAGCGGGGCGCCGTTCGGGCGCACGACGACGAAGTCGGTGAACGAGCCCGCGGGGAAGGTGATCTCGCCGCGCACGAGGTCGTCGAAGCTCAGGTCGGTGTCGGGCACGCGCAGGCGCAGCGCCGGCTCGCGGCCCTCGGCCTTGAACGCGTCGCGCTCGGCGTCGGTGAGGTCGCGCTCGAAGTTGTCGTAGCCCTGCTTCGGGTCGCGGCCGTTGGCGACGTTGCGCGCCTCCATCTCCTCGGGCGTGACGAAGCTCTCGTAGAGGTGACCGGATGCCGTGAGCCGCTCGATCATCTCGAGGTAGATCTCGGTGCGCTGCGACTGCCGGTACGGCTCGTGCGGTCCGCCGATCTCGACGCCCTCGTCCCAGTCGAGGTGCAGCCAGCGCAGCGCGTCGAGCAGCTGGAGGTAGCTCTCCTCGCTGTCGCGGGCCGCGTCGGTGTCTTCGATGCGGAAGATCAGCTTGCCGCCCGTGTGGCGTGCGTACGCCCAGTTGAACAGGGCGGTGCGCACGAGGCCGACGTGCGGCGTGCCGGTGGGCGACGGGCAGAACCGCACGCGGACGTCGGATCCGGAGGCGGTGGAGAATGGGGCGGGCGGGTTCAGCTGGCACAGTCGCAGTCTAGGGGCCTAGGCGCGAGCGGGTTCCCGCAACGACAGCCACCCGCACGGCGAGCACGCCGCCGACCGTCGCGACGAGCACCATCGCCGCGAGCGAGAGACCCGAGTAGCCGATCAGGACGAGCACCGGGCCCGCGAGCGCGCCGCCCGCGGCGCCGACCGAGCTCATGAGCAGGTCGGCCCGGCCCTGGGTGCGGGTTCGGTGCAGAGGATCGGCCGACTCGACGATCAGGGCCGACCCCGCGACGGTCGACGCGCTCCAGCCGAGTCCGAGCATGATGAGCGCCACGACGACCGCCACCTGCGACTCCGCCCCTGCTGCCGCGGTGATGAGGCTCGCGAGCAGCAGCACCTGCCCGATGCCGATCGTCGGCAGCCTGCCGAGCCGATCGGAGAGGATGCCGAAGACCGGCGACAGCGCGAACATGCCCGCGACGTGCAGGCTGATCGTGATGCCCACGATGACCAGGGTCGCGCCGTGGTCGACGAGATGCACGGGCGTCATCGCCATGACGGCGACCATCGTCGCGTGGCTCAGCGCGATCGCGATCATGCCCGTGCGCACGCCGCCGCGGTCGTGCACTGGGATGGCGACATCCACATCGGGGTCCGCCGCCTGCGCAGCAGAGAGCTCGGCGGCGATGCGCAGCGGATCCGGTCGCAGCCCGACGAGGTACACGACCGCCGCGGCGGCCTGGGCGCCGATCGTGAGGATGAACGGACCGGCGTACTCCGGCAGCCCGATGGACTGACCGAATGCATCACCTGGCGCGATGAGATTCGGACCGCTCACAGCGCCGACCGTCGTCGCCCACACCACGAGCGAGAGGTCACGTCCGCGCGTGCGGGGCTCTGAGAGGTCGGTCGCGGCGAAGCGCGACTGCAGGTTGACCGCGGTGCCGACGCCGACGAACGCGATCGCAAGGAAGAGCAACGGGGCGAAGCCGAGCACCGCAGCGAGCGATGCCGAGCGCGGCGCCGGCGCCGGCGACCGCCGCGCCCGTGGCCAGGGCGGGTGCGCGCCCCTGACGGTTCGCGAGATCGGCGAGTGGCACGGCGGCGAGCGCGGCGCCGATCGTCGACATGGTCGCAGCCATGCCGGAGAACGCGGGCCCCGCGAGATCGGCGAACAGCAGCGCCCCGACCGACAACGTCGAGCCCATGCCGAGCCCGGCGAGCACCTGTCCGGTGATGAGCACGGCGCGCACCCGGCGGCGGAGTCGCGCGACGTCGACCGGACTGGTGGAGCTCACCGCATCAGCCTAGGCTCGGCGTCCGGAACCCGCCGTAGCCAATCAGCCGATCGTGGTGCTGTGACTGCCTCAGCGGTTGCGCGCCGGGTTGCTCAAGCTGCCGATGCCCTCGATCTCGATGCGCACGGTCTGACCATCCGTGAAGCCGCCGAGCCCCGCGGGCGTGCCCGTGATGATCACGTCGCCGGGCAGCAGCGTCCAGCAGTCCGAGGCGTAGGCGACGATCTCGGGCAGGCCGTGGATCAGGTCGCGGGTGTTGCCGTGGCGACGTGGCTCGTCGTCGACGAAGGTCTGGATCTCGAGCGCCGACGGATCGAGGTCCGTCTCGATCCACGGTCCGAGCGGGCAGAAGGTGTCGTACCCCTTCGCGCGAGCCCACTGGCCGTCGGCGAACATCTGGTCGCGAGCGGAGACGTCGTTGGCGATCGTGAAGCCGAAGACGTAGTCGCGCCAGTTCGCGGCAGCCACGCTCTTGGCGACTTTGCCGATCACGAGCGCGAGTTCGCCCTCGTGCACGATGCGTCCTTCGACGGGCGGGAGCTGGATGTACTCCCCCGGCCCGATCACCGACGTGTTGGGCTTCAGGAACATCAGCGGCGCCGCCGGACCCTCGTGGCCGAGCTCCTGCTTGTGCTCGAGATAGTTCATGCCGATCGCCACGACCTTCGAGCGCGGGATGACGGGGGCCAGCAGCTTCACGGAGTCGAGCGGCAAGCGCACATCCAGTGTCTCGAACCCCTGGAAGATCGGGTCGCCGGCCAGCACCACGATCTCATCGCCATCGACGATGCCGAACCTCGGGTCGCCGCCATCAGTGCTGAAGCGCGCGATTCTCACGTGTTTGAGCCTAGCCGGTGGTTGCCGTGGCGAGCCGCGAGCGGCATCCTGAGCCCATGGACCTGCTCGTGACCGGCCCGAACGACGCGCCAACGCTCGTGCTCGCCCACGGCGCCGGCGCGCCGATGGACTCGGCTTGGATGAACGACATGGCCGGCCTGCTCGCCGACCGCGGGGTGCGTGTGGTGCGATTCGAGTTCCCGTACATGGCCTCGCGTCGCTCCGGAGCGCGCAAGCCGCCACCGCGCGCGGACCTGTCGATCGATGACTACGCCGCGGCGGTCGACCAAGTGGATGCCGCGGGCCACCCGCTGCTCATCGGCGGCAAGTCCTACGGCGGACGGGTCGCGTCCCTCGCCGCGGACGCGCTCACCTCCGAGGGCCGGATCGACGGGCTCGTGTGCCTCGGCTACCCGTTCCATCCACCGGAGAAACCGGATGCGGTGCGCACCGCCCACCTCGAGCACCTCGCCACCCGAACGCTCATCGTGCAGGGCACGCGCGACCCGCTCGGCTCACGCGACGAGGTGTCCGGCTACGCCCTCTCGCCCGCGATCAGCGTGCACTGGCTCGACGACGGCGAGCACGACTTCCGGCCGCGCAAGGCGATCAGCGGTCGCACGTTCCAGCAGCACCTCGAAGAGGCCGCCGACGCGGTCGCGGGGTTCGTCAGGGCGCAGTAGCGCGACGACGCACGGTGGCGGCGCAGTGATCAGGCGCTGCGGATCAGGCCTTCGGGTCCTCTCCGGAACCGAATTCAGCCGGCGGCTCAGCCGTCGGCGGCGCGCTGGACGCCTCGGGGAATACGGCGTCGCCACCGGTGCCCGGACCGGGGTCGCCTTCGGTCGCGGTCGCGCTCGGTGATACCGCGCCGCCCGTGACCTTGCGGCGGTTGATCGCCGAGAACACCACGAATCCGATGCCGGCGAGCAGCACGATGCCACCCGCGACCGGCACCCAGACCGGGAGACCGGTCGAGCCGGTCTCCGCAAGGGACGTCGCGGCCAGGGCAGGACCTGCTGCAGTGACGGCTCCCGCAATGCCGAGGGCGACAGCTGCCGCAGACGTGAGCGAGTGACGAATGAGTCGAGACATGTTTGGCACTCTATCCCGACGCCGAGTACGCCGCACTCGGGCTCAGGCGTCGAGCCGCGTCATCCACCCGTGCCGGTCTTCGACGCGGCCGTACTGGATGCCGGTGAGTTCTTCGCGCAGCGACATCGTGAGCTCGCCGGGAGTGGCGTCCTCAGAGCCGATCACGAAGTGCTCCGACTTGAGCTGGCCGATGGGCGTGATGACCGCGGCGGTGCCGCATGCGAACATCTCGACGATCTCGCCCGACTCCCAGCCCTCGCGCCACTCGTCGATCGTGACCCTGCGCTGCTCGACCGTGAGTCCGCGGTCGCGAGCGATCGTGAGCACCGAGTCGAGGGTGATGCCCTCGAGGATGCTGCTGGACTCGGGGGTGATGAGTGTGCCGTCCTTCGTGACGAGCACGACGTTCATGCCGCCGAGCTCCTCGAGGTACTTGCCTTCCTCGGAGTCGAGGAACAGCACCTGGGCACAGCCGTGCTCGTACGCTTCCTGCTGGGCGACGAGGCTCGACGCGTAGTTGCCGCCGGTCTTCGCGGCGCCCATGCCGCCCTTGCCGGCGCGCGAGTACTGCGTCGAGAGCCAGATCGACAGCGGCGCGACACCGCCGGGGAAGTAAGCGCCCGCCGGGCTCGCGATCACGTAGTAGTTGACCTTCTTCGCGGGGCGGACCCCGAGGAACGCCTCCTTCGCGAACATGAACGGCCGCAGGTACAGGCTCGACTCTCCCTCGGTGGGCACCCAGCGGCCATCGACGGCGATGAGCTGCTTGAGCGACTCGATGAAGTACTCGGTCGGCAGTTCGGGCAGGGCGAGCCGCACGGCGGAGCGCTGCATGCGCGCGGCGTTCGCCTCGGGGCGGAAGGACTAGATCGAGCCGTCCGCGTGGCGATAGGCCTTGAGTCCCTCGAAGATCTCCTGGGCGTAGTGGAGCACGGCGGCGGCGGGGTCGAGCGAGATCGGGCCGTACGGCTGCACGCGAGGGCGGTGCCATCCACCGATCTCCGACCAGCAGATGTCGACCATGTGGTCGGTGAAGTGCTTGCCGAATCCGGGCTCGGCCATGATGTCGGCGTGCTCGGCGGCCGACTTGGCCGCCTCGTTCGCGGTCACGGCGAACTCGAGGGTGCGTGGGGCCAGGAGGTTCTTCATGCGTGTCTTCTTCCGTCAAGTCAATTGTGCGCCACGGCGGCGGCGATCGCGTCGCCGATCTGCGCAGTCGTGCGGGATGCTGTTGCCCCACGGCCGGCGACGTCGGCCTCGACCGCGGCGGTGACGCGAGCCGCGGCATCCACTTCGCCCAGGTGGTCGAGGAGAAGTGCGGCGCTCAGGATCGCTGCGGTCGGGTCGGCGAGCTGCCGACCCGCGATGTCGGGCGCTGAACCGTGAACTGGCTCGAACATCGAGGGGAAGGTGCCGTCGGGGTTGATGTTGCCCGAGGCCGCCAGTCCGATGCCGCCGCTGATTGCGGCTGCCAGATCGGTGAGGATGTCGCCGAAGAGGTTGTCGGTGACGATCACGTCGAATCTAGCAGGATCGGTGACCATGAAGATGGTCGCGGCATCCACGTGCAGGTAGTCGACCGTCACATCGGGAAACTCGGTGGCAACCGCATTGACGAGGCGCTGCCACAGCTGGCCGGCGTTCACGAGCACGTTGGTCTTGTGCACGAGCGTGAGCTGCTTGCGACGAGCCTGCGCCTTCGCGAACGCGAAGCGCACGACGCGCTCGACGCCGAACGCCGTGTTGACCGAGACCTCGTTCGCGATCTCGTGCGGTGTGCCGACGCGGATGCGACCGCCGTTGCCCACGTACGGACCCTCGGTGCCCTCGCGCACCACGACGAAGTCGACGTCGCCCGGCATCGCGCAGCGGGGACTCGAGCGCCCGGGAAGACCTTCGTCGGCCGCAGGTTCACGTAGTGGTCGAGCGCGAAGCGAAGCTTGAGCAGCAGGCCGCGCTCGATGATGCCGCCGGCGAGCTTGGGATCGCGCGGGTCGCCACCGACCGCGCCGAGCAGGATCACGTCGTGCTGAGCGATCGCGTCGAGGTCGTCGTCGGTGAGGATGTCGCCGGTCGCGAGGTAGTGGCCCGCGCCGAACGGGAACTCGGTGACGTGGAACTCGACACCGGATGCCGCGGCACGAAGCACCTTGAGCGCCTCGGCGGTCACCTCCGGACCGATTCCGTCGCCTGCGATCACGGCGAGTTTCACGGTGCGGGGCATGGGCTCTAGCGTAACGGCCGCTCGGTTCAGCTCTCGCTGATGTCGATCTCGCGCAGCAGGTCGGCGTCGATCGTGGTGCGGATGCTCGTCGAGCAGGTCCTCGGGAACCGGCGAGTCGACGGTGAGCAGCGACGAGCGCCTGGCCGCCCGCGCGCTGGCGAGCGACCTGCATGCCGGCGATGTTGATGCCCGCCTCGCCGAACTCCCGGCCGAACACCGCGATGATGCCCGGGCGGTCGGTGTAGATCATGACGATGAGGTGCTCCGCGATCGGCACCTCGACGTCGTAGCCGTTGATCTCGACGATCTTCTGCACCTGCTTCGTGCCGGTGAGCGTGCCCGACACCGAGATCTGGCGTGCCGTCGCTCAGTGCGCCGCGGATCGTGAGCAGGTTGCGGTACTCCTGCGCTCACCGGATCGGTGATGCAGCCGCACGACGATGCCGCGCTGGTCGGCGAGCAGCGGTGCGTTCACGTAGCTGACCGACTCGCTCACGATGTTGCGAGAAGATGCCCTTGAGCGCGGCGAGCTTGAGCACGTTGACGTCGAACTCGACGATCTCGCCGCGCACCTCGACGTCGATGCTCGTGATCGGGCTGTCGGCGAGGCCCGAGAACACCTGGCCGAGCTTCTCCATGAGCGGGATGCCCGGACGCACCGTCGGGTCGATGACACCACCCGCGACGTTGACGGCGTCGGGCACGAGCTCGCCGCCGAGGGCGAGCCGCACCGAGCGCGCGACGGACACGCCGGCCTTCTCCTGTGCCTCGTCGGTCGATGCGCCGAGGTGCGGGGTGAGGATGATGTTGTCGAGCCCGAGCAGCGGCGAGCCGGTCGGCGGCTCGTGCACGAACACGTCGAGGCCGGCACCCGCGATGCGATTCGACTTGAGGGCGGCGTACAGCGCGTCCTCGTCGATGATGCCGCCGCGGCTCGCGTTGACGATGCGCAAGCGCCGGGCTTCGCGATCGCGAACTGGTCGGCGCCGATCAGTCCGGTGGTCTCCGGGCGTCTTCGGAATGTGGATCGTGATGAAGTCGGCCTGCTCCATGAGCTCGTCGAGCGAGAGCAGCGTCACCCCGAGCTGCTGCGCGCGGGCGGGAGTGACGTAGGGGTCGTACGCGACGAGGTTCGCGCCGAAGCCCGCGAGTCGCTGGGCGACGAGCGTGCCGATCCGGCCGAGACCGACGATGCCGATGGTCTTCTCGTAGAGCTCGACGCCGGTGAACTTCGAGCGCTTCCACTCCCCCGCCTTCGCCGACGCGTTCGCGTCGGGAATGAACCGCGCAAGCGACAGCAGGTGCCCGATCGCGAGTTCGGCCGCCGAGACGACGTTCGAGGTCGGCGCGTTGACGACCATCACGCCGGCCTCGGTCGCCGCCTTGATGTCGACGTTGTCGAGGCCGACACCCGCGCGGGCGATGACCTTGAGCTGCTTGGCGACGCCGATCGCTTCGGCATCCACGTCGGTCGCGGAGCGGATGAGGATGGCGCTGGCCTCGGGCAGCGCCGCGAGCAGCGCGGCGCGGTCGGTGCCGTCGACGGAGCGGACGTCGAAGTCGGGACCGAGCGCCTCGACGGTGGCGGGGGAGAGTTCTTCGGCGATCAGCACGATCGGCTTGCTCAAGGGGCGTCCTTCGAGTCGGTCGGGGTGGCGGGTCAACGTTACCCGTCTCGGCGCCACTCTCGGTTCGCGCGTGTCTCGCAGTGCAACATGGTGGTGGCTACAGGGCTGAGAAGAGCAGGGTGCCCTGCAGTGCGATGAGCCCGAGGCTCAGCGCCGCCGACACCGCGAGCGCGACGGCGAACACGAGCGCACGCCCGACCACGCTCTGCCGTCGCCCGACGAGGATCGCGAGCGCGAACGTCATGGGCGGCACGAGCACATAGAGCACGACGATCCACCACGGGATGGTCGCCGGATCGAATCCGATGGCTTGATAGCTCGCGGGGAGCGCGATCGCAGTGCCGATCGCCTCCCAGAGGTCGTAGGCGGTCAGGAGGGCGAACAGACCAGCCACCATCAGGCTCGGGACGCCGTAGTTCTTCATCGCGTCACCGCCCCAGCAGGAATGGCCACGGAGCGACGACCACGAGGCCGAGCACGACCCACAGCAGGCGGACGAGGGGCTTGCGGTCGCGCGTGAGCAGCACGGCCGCCGCAAGCCAGAGGGCCGGGCTCGCGATCGCGAGGAACTGGCCGAACTGGTACATGATGCCCGACAGCAGGTCGTCGACCGGCAGGGTCGTGCGCACCACCGACGTGATCCAGCCGAGGGTGTACAGCAGGTACACGCCCGCGAGCACGCCGTAGACGATGAGCAGCAGCGAGCTCGTGCGTGGCGCGGCATCCTCTGGCGGGAGTTCGACCACGATGACCTCTGGCGCTGGCGCGTCGACGTGCGTGGTGTCCCGATCGCCCGCCCAGGTCAGGGCTTCGTCGTCGTCCGGGTCAGGGGTGCGATCAGTCATCGGGCGAGTCGCAGCTCGACGACCTCGACCACGTGCTCGAAGAGTGGATGCGACGGCTCCAGCCCTGTGACCGCCTCCGCAATCGCCTCCGCACGGCCGCCCCCCGCAAGCAGCGCCTGCAGCTCGACGGACTCGGCGTCCTCCTCGACATCGAAACGCAGGGCCGCGCCAACCGCGTTCAGCAGGTTCCAGACCTCGAGACCGCGCTCGGCGAGCTCGGCCGCAGGACCGATGAAGCGCTCGTGACGGCTGAGTTTGCGCAGCGGATTGCGACCGACCCGCTCGCACGTGTCGGGCAAGTCCGGATTCGAAATGCGCTTGAGCGTCTTCTCGATGTACGCCTGCTGCTCGTCGGGATCGAAGCCGTGCTTGGCGACGAGCAGCTCCTTGGTCTCGGCGAGCACGGCGCGGATCTCGGCCTGCAGCTCGGGGGTCGCGAGGGCCTCGCGGATCGACACCCAGCCGCGATCGATGCCGTGGTACGCCGCGGCCGCGTGCGCGGTGTTGACGGTGAACAGCTTGCGCTCGATGAACGGCTCGAGGTCGTCCACCCAGGTGACGCCGTACAGGTCGGGCGGTGTTCCGTTGAACGGCGGCGCGCGAACGGGCTGCGGTCGACGACCCATTCGAAGAACGACTCGATCGTGACATCCAGCCCGCCGGACTGCTCAGGCACGATGCGGTCGATCGCGCAGTTCGCGAAGATCGCGCGGGCCACCGCCTGGGCGTCCGCGTGCTTCGCGACCTCCGCGGCGAGCATGTCGGTGCCGCCGATCGCGTTCTCGCACGCGATCACGACGAGCGGTTCAGGGTTGGTGCGGGCGCTCAGTCCCTTCGCGATCACGGGGGCGACGAACTGCAGGATGCGCGCGCCCACCGCCGTGGTCAGGATGTCGGCGTTCGCGATCTCGGCGATCACCGCATCCTCGTGGGTCTTCGAATTGATCGCGCGGTAGCCGTCGACGACGCGGTCCTTCGCGCCGTCACCGACCTCGAGCACGCGGTAGCTCGACTGGGCCTGCAGCGCACCGATGAGCTCATCGCTCACGTCGGCGAACACGACCTCGTAGCCGGATTCGTGCAAGAACTGGGCCACGAACCCGCGCCCGATGTTGCCGGCACCGAAGTGCACCGCCGTCTTGGCCATCGCTACCTCGTGCGCAGCAGGCGATCGCGCGTGCGGTCGGGCAGCCGGGCGATGAGCTTGCCGGCGATCTTCGCGTCCTTGCCGACGAGGTACCGCGTCTTCGGCTTCGCCGACGCGAGGGCGTGGCCGATGACCTTCGCTACTTCGATCGGCAGCAACCCGTTTCGCTCGGCCTTCGACGCCGAGTCCCGCGCTGCCAGGATCTGCTCGCCATAGAGCGCCATGGCCTTGTCCTGGTTGTCACCGAGCACGCGATCCGACGTCGTGGACGACGTGGACCAGATCGGCGTGGCGATCCTGCCGGGCTCGACCGCGACCACCTCGATGCCCCACGGCGCGAGCTCGATGCGCATCGTGTCGCTGAGCGCCTCGAGCGCGAACTTCGACGCGTGGTACGCGCCGATGATCGAGCCAGCGACGAGCCCACCGATCGAGGTGATGTTGACGATGCGTCCGCGGGCCTCGCGCAGCGCCGGGATGAGCGCTTGCGTCACCGCGACCTGTCCGACCACGTTGACGTCGAGCTGGTGGCGAAGCTCGTCGACGGGGAGGAACTCGAGCGGTGCGGCGACCGCGATGCCCGCGTTGTTGACCAGGGCATCCAATCGCGGTCCGATCGTCTTCGCGACCGCAGCGATCTGCCGGGCGTCGGTGACGTCGAGCATGACCGTGACGAGGCTGCCGGCCGACGCCTTCTGCAACGCGAGGGCCGCCGCCTCGGTGCGCACGCCCGCGAACACCTTCCAGCCCTGCTGCTCCAGATGGAGGGCGGTCGCACGACCGATGCCCGAGGAAGCGCCGCTGACGAGCACACTGCGTTCTGCCATGGCATCGAGCCTACGGGTTCGCGTTGCTGGAACCACTCCTACGCTGGCGACACCGTGCGCATTCCGCTCGCGGCCGCGGCGTCGAGCTGTCGGCGGTCGTAGGAGACGAGCACGTCGGCATTGAGGTAGAGCGCAGCGGCGAGGTGCAGGGCATCAAGGCTGCGCAGGTTCTCTCCGGGGAGAATGCCCGCGGCGGTGAACATCGCACGCTCCATATCCGCCACATCGAGCCGATCGAGGATCGCCGTCGCCGCGTCTTGCACCTCTCCAGATCGACTGGCCGCGCGGCGGAGTTCTGTCTCGGTGACCGCAGCGGTGATGAGCGTGCCCCCGCCGTCCGCGAGCTCGTTGCAGTACCGATCGAGCGCGGACGTCTCGGCCTCGGGGAGCATCAGCTTCACTGCCGCGGATGACTCGAGATAGGCGATCACCGATCGCCCCGAAGGAAGTCCATGATCTCTTCGCTGGTCTGCGAATTCGGAGTTCTCACGAGCTCGTCGAAACGCCCCTTGATCGTCGCCTTGCGGATGCGCACCCGCGGCGCCGACTCCGGCAGCGCGGGCGAGATGATGGCGACAACGTCGCCGTGATTGGTGATCTCCATGACTTCGCCCGACGCTACTCGTCGCAGGATCTCACTGCTGTTGTTGCGCAGCTCCCTGTGGGCTATGCGGGTGATTCCGTGGTTGTGGACCATGTAGCAATCGTAGCAAACCTCGCTACAGAAGGCTCAGTCGTCGCCCCACTGTGCGACCAGCCGCTCGATCCATGGGGTCGCTGGGCGCTCGCACGACGTCGCGCACCGAGCCGCGCTGCACGGCGGTGCCGTGCTCGAGCACGATCACGTCGGCGGCGAGCGCAGCGACATCCTCCATGCTGTGGGTCACGACGATCGTCGTACCACCCCAGTCGCGCAGATGCTCTGCAAGCTCGGTGCGCACCTCCTCGCGCACCTCGACGTCGAGCGCGGCGAGCGGTTCGTCCAAGAGCAGCAGGTCGGGTTCAGACGCGAGCGCGCGAGCGACGGCGACGCGCTGCGCCTGACCGCCAGACAGGTCGCGTGGATGGCGCATCCGCAGTTCAGCGATGCCCAGCCGCTCGAGCCACTCCCCTGCCGTCGCCCGCGCCGCCGCGCGAGGCGTGCCCGACGACCGCGGACCGAACGCGACGTTCTCGAGCACCGTGAGGTGCGGGAACAGCAGGTAGTCCTGGAACACCACCCCGATCCGGCGACGCTCGGGCGGCAGCGCACCGAGGTCCCGATCGCCGAGCCGCACGTGACCCGTCGGCACGCGATGAGCCCGGCGAGCGCGGCGACGGCGGTCGACTTGCCGGCGCCGTTGGGTCCGAGGAGCGCGACCGTGCGGCCCGGCGGCACCACGAGGGCGAGGTCGAGGGTGAAGGCGCCGCGGGTGACGTTGAGTGCGGCATCCAGTCCGGCGGCCGTCATGCGGTCAGCCCCGGCACCCAGCGGTCGCGCAGGCTCACGAGCACCGCGACCGAGACGAGCATGAGCACGAGGGAGAGGGCGATCGCGGCATCCGGATCGCGCTGCAACTCGAGGTAGGTCGCGACCGGCAGGGTCTGCGTCACGCCCGGCAGGCTGCCCGCGAACGTGATCGTGGCGCCGAACTCGCCGAGCGACGCGCGTGAAGCACAGCAGCGCGCCAGCGGCGACGCCGGGCGCGACGAGCGGGAGCGTGACGCGGCGCAACACGGTGAATCGCGAGGCGCCGAGCGTTGCGGCGGCGACTTCGAACCGGCGGTCGGATGCTCGCAGCGCACCCTCGACCGCGAACACGAGGAACGGCATCGCCACGAACACCTGCGCGATCACGACGGCCGCGGTCGTGAACGGGATCGTGACGCCGAACCACGAGTCGAGCCACTGGCCGATGAGCCCGCGGCGTCCGAGCAGCAGCAGCAGTGCGACACCGCCGACGACGGGCGGCAGCACGAGCGGCACGGTCACGAGCACGCGCAGCAGGCGTCGTGGCACCGCTGGCCACTGCGCGGAGCGCGCGAGCACGAGTGCGAGCGGGATGCCGAGCACGAGGCACACGAGGGTCGAGAGCGTCGCGGTACCGAGCGACAGCAGCAGTGCCTGCACGACGACGGTGCGCTGGAGCAACTCGGGCAGCTGCCCCCACGGCGCGCGCACCACGAGGGCCACGAGCGGGAGCCCGAGCAGGGCGAGCGCGATTCCAGCGGGGATCCAGAGCGCGGGCGAGGAATCCGCGCGCTGCCGCGGCAGCGGCGCCTGGCTAGGGCGCACCGAAGCCCGCCTCCGCTGAGCAGGCCGCCTGGCCCTCGGCGCTCGAGGCACCCATCGATGAAGGCCGCGGCAGCATCCGGGTTCGGCGGATCGCCGCGACCGACGCGATCGGGTATGGTCGACGCATCGGCCGCGTCCGGCAACTCGATGCCCTCGACGGCGGTCACCCGCGGCGAGCACGTCGGTGACGTAGACGAGTCCGGCATCCACCTCGCCGAGTTCGACCTTCGTGAGCACGGCCTTGACGTCCTGCTCGTAGGTGTCGACCGAGGGCACGACCCCCGCGGCCTCGAGCGCCTTCGCCGCGGCGCACCGCACGGCACCTCGACCGCACACAGCGCGATCAGCAGGTCGGGGTTCGGCGAGGTCGGCGAGGGTCGCGACGCCGCCGGGGTTGCCCGCCGGCACGACGAGTTCGAGCGAGTTGGTGGCGAAGTCGACGGGGTTGCGCCGGCGAGGCCGGCATCCACGACCGTCGCCATCGTCGCCGGACTCGCCGCCGCGAACACGTCGGCAGGCGCACCCTCAACGATCTGCGTCGCGAGGCCCGAGCTGCCGCCGAAGTTGAGCACGACGTCGACGTCGGGGTGCGCGGCTTCGAACTCCGCCTCGATCTCGGCGAACGACTCGGCGAGGGATGCCGCGGCGAAGACGGTCACGGTGCCCGAGAGCGTGTCGGCGCGTCGGTCTGGGTCGGGGTCGACTCGGGCGCTGGCGCGGAGCATCCGGCGACGCCCAGTAGGCGAGGAGCGCGAGCCCGATGATCCCGACTCGGCGGGCAGTGGCGATGGCGTTCACACTTCTCCCTGAATCTCGACGACGACGTTGGTGGCCTTGACGCTCGCGGTCGCGAGCGCTGCCCGGTTCGAGCCCGAGTTCGTCCGCAGCCTCGCGGCTCATGAGCGACACGATGCGGAACGGCCCAGCCTGCAAGTCGACCTGCGCCATAACGCCGTCCTTCACCACGCGCGTCACGATGCCCGTGATGCGGTTGCGGGCGGAGGTGCGGGCGGCCGGGAAGGCCGCGGCGAGCGAGGATTCTGCCGCGAGTTCCGTGGCGAGCGCGGCGAGCTCTTCACCCTGGATGAGCTGCCGTCCGTTGGCTCCACGGATGAGGGTGAGGCGGCCGGCATCCGCCCAGCGGCGAACCGTGTCGTCGCTCACGCCGAGCAGCGCGGCGGCTTCGGTGACGCGGAACTGGGACATGTGGCATCCATTCGCCGTATTTGCGGGGTGATTGTTCGATCGTAGCCGCACTCACGGCGCGGGACGTGCCGCGTGCTCGCGGTGGGAGAATCGCAGGATGGATGCCGCACGCTTCGCCAGGCAGCTCGTGCTGCCAGGGTTCGGTGCTGAGTCGCAGGTCAAACTCGCGGATGCGCGCGTGCTCGTGATCGGCGCGGGCGGGCTCGGCAGCCACGTCATCCCGGCACTCGCGGCTGCGGGCGTCGGCACGATCGGCATCGTCGATGACGACGTCGTCGAGGTGAGCAACCTGCCGCGCCAGACCATCCACCGCGCCGGGGATGTCGGGCGCAGCAAGGTGGAATCCGCGGCCGAGCGCGTGGAGGCCCTGAGTCCGGACACGACCGTGATCCGCGTCGGCGAGCGCATCGACGTCGTGAACGCCCTCGAGCTCATCGAGGCGTACGACCTCGTGGTCGACGGCAGCGACACGTTCGAGACCCGCTACCTCGTGAACGACGCCGCCGTGCTCGTCGAGCGCGCGGTGGTGTGGGGCTCGGTGTCGCAGTACGGCGGACAGGTCGGACTGTCGTGGGCCGAGCGCGGTCCGCAGTACCGAGACCTGTTCCCGGTCGAGCCCGACGACGAGACCGCGATGACGTGCGAGATCGGCGGCGTGCTGCCGACCGTGGTCGCGACCGTGGGTTCGCTCATGGCGACCGAGGCGATCAAGGTGATCACCGGCATCGGCGAGCCGCTGCTCGGACGAGTGATCGTGCTCGACGCGCTCGGCGCGACGTTCGACGAGGTGCGCTACGAGCGCGCACCCGAGCGGCTCGTCGAGGAGAACGCGACCCGCACCCCGAAGCCGGCCGATGCGACCCCGTTGGGGACGAGGTCGGAAGCCCCAGCACGCAAGGGCATCGGCAACGGACTGCTCGCCGACGACCAGGCATCCCTCCGAGAGGACCACACCATGAACGAGCCAGAACCTCCACACATCGACCCCGAGCGCTCGCCCGAGCTGACCCCCGCCGAACTCGCCGCGCTCGACGGCCACGTGCTGCTCGACGTGCGCGAGCCGTGGGAGGTCGAGCTCGTGAGCCTGGATGGCGCGATCAACATCCCCCTCGGCCAGCTCGCCGACCGCCTGGGCGAACTCGACCCCGTCGTGCCCGTGGTCGCCTACTGCCACCACGGCACGCGTTCTGACCAGGCCCGCCGCATCCTCGAAGCGAGTGGCTTCGACGTGCGGCACCTCACCGGCGGCATCGACGCCTGGGCGCGCGACATCGAGCCCGAGCTGCGTCGCTACTGATGCCCCTTTCGTGATGACCCTCTCAACCGACCAGCGGCGCGCGAGCGTGGACGAGCACGCCCGCCACATCGGCGCGCTGATCTCCCCCGCGCTCGCCTGGACGGCTGAGTCCGTCGGGATCGCCGATGCGCTCGGTCGCGTGACCGCAGAGGCCGTGGCATCCCCGGTCGACCTGCCCCTGTTCCGCAACTCGCAGATGGATGGGTTCGCCGCGCGCGCCGCCGACCTGCCCGGCTCGTTCATCGTCGTCGGCGAGATCGCAGCGCGCCCAGCCACGCCGCCCGCCCTCGAACCGGGCACCGTCGTGCGCATCATGACGGGCGCGGTCGTTCCCGATGGCGCGGATGTCGTCGTGCCGGTCGAGGCTGCGGAGTCGGATGCCGTCGAGACGACGGCGACCGCGTGGTGCTGCCGCGCTTCGACGAGCGGCACGTACGTGCGCGAGCGCGGCAGCGACGTGCGCGCGGGCGACGTGCTGCTGCCGGCGGGCATCCGTCTCGCATCGAGGCACCTCGCCGTACTCGCTGCCGCCGGGATCACGACGGTCGCCGTGCGCAGCCGCGTGCGGATCGCGATCGTCACGACGGGCGCCGAACTCGTCGAGCCCGGCGACGACGCCGACGCCTCGGCCAGGTCTTCGATTCGAACGGCATCGCCCTGGATGCCGCGGCCCGCACAGCCGGCGCGATCGTCTCGAGCCGCGCAGCCGTCGCCGATGACCCGACCGCGTTCCTCGCCGCGCTGACCACGGCTGCCGTGGACGCGGACCTCATCATCACCTCCGGCGGCATCTCGATGGGCGACCACGAGGTCGTGCGCGAGGTGCTCGAGCCGCGCGGCGCACGCGTGACGACGATCGCGATGCAGCCCGGCGGACCGCAGGCGACCGCGGTCTTCGAGGGCGTGCCCGTCGTGTGCTTCCCGGGCAATCCGGTGTCGACGCAGGTGTCGTTCGAGGTGTTCCTCGCGCCGCTGCTGCGCGACGTGGCCGGGCTGCCCGGCAGCGGTGCGGGAGCGGCGAGCACTGGTCAGCGCGACCGACTCCCCGGTGCCGGCAAGCGGCAGTTCCTGCGCGGGCGCGCGGTCGCGCCGGTCGGCGGACGGGAACTCGGGCGGGTCGAGCTCGTGAGCGGTGCCGAGCTCGCACCTCGTGGCCGGGCTCGCGGCATCCGACCTGCTCGTCGACATCCCGGCCGACATCACCCGGCTCGAGGCCGGCGACACCGTGGAGACGTGGGCACTGTGAGCGACCAGCATCCGAACAGCCTGAGTCATCTCGACTCCGACGGACGAGCCCGCATGGTGGATGTCGGGGCCAAGCCCGTCACGAAGCGCACCGCGACCGCAGCCGGCACGCTTCATCACGACGCGCGAGGTCATCGCGCTCGTGCGCGCCGACGACCTGCCCAAGGCCGACGTGCTCGCCACCGCGCGCATCGCCGGCATCCAGGGCGCGAAGCGCACGAGCGAGCTCATTCCGCTGTGCCACCCGCTGCCGCTGACCTCGGTGCACGTCGACTTCGCGTTCGACGAGAGGCGACCGCATCACGATCACCGCGAGCGCCTCGACCACGGGGCAGACCGGCGTCGAGATGGAGGCGCTCACCGCCGTCGCGATCGCGGGCCTCACGCTGCACGACATGACGAAGGCGGTCGATCCGCACTCGGTGCTCACGCGACATCAGGGTGACGAGCAAGGCGGGTGGCAAGCGCGACTTCGGCGGTACTGGGCCGGTCGACTCGGTTCCGGGGAGCGCGGCGGTGCTCGTGGCATCCACTCGCGGTGCCGCGGGCGAGACGCGAGGACACGACCGGACCGCGCATCGCCGAGTGGCTCGAGGGCCACGGCTACGTCGTGCAGCTCGCGGTCGTCGCGGACGCCGACGTGCCCGAGAAGCTCGACGAGCTGCTCGCGGGCAGACCGGCCGTGCTCATCACGACGGGCGGCACCGGCCTCTCGCCCACGCGATCGCACCCCGGAGGCGACCCGCGCGGTGCTCGACCGGAGCTGCCCGGAGTCGCGGAGGCGATCCGCGCGCGCGGGCTCGCGAACACGCCGATGGCTGCGATCAGCCGCGGCGCTCGCGGGCGTCGCGAACGGCACGCTCATCGTGAACCTGCCGGGTTCGACCGGCGGCGTGAAGGACGGCCTCGCCGTGCTCGACGACCTGCTCGAGCACCTGGTGGCCCAGCTCGCGGGAGAGGGCGCGCATGACTGAGTCGCTGGCGCTCATCACCGAGAGCCGAACTGGATGCCGCGGCACTCGAGCACTTCGTGCTGACCGCCGCCAACGGCGCCCTCGTGACCTTCCGCGGCGTCGTGCGCGACCACGACCACGGCGCAGTCCGTGACCGCGCTGGACTACGAAGCGCATCCCGACGCGCAGCGGTTCCTGGATGACGCGCTGCCGCATCATCGCCCTCGAGACCGGCCTGCGCGTGGCCGCTGCCCACCGCGTCGGGTCACTCGTGGTGGGCGACACCGCCCTCGTGGCCGCCGTTGCCGCGCCCCACCGCGCCGAGGCGTTCGACGCATGCTCGCGCCTCGTCGAGCTCATCAAGCACACCGTGCCGATCTGGAAGCGGCAGTACCTCGCGGATGGCGTGACGGAGTGGGTCGGGCTCGAGCTGACTGGCGACTAGCCGCCCGCGAACGGCGGCAGCACGTCGACCCGAGCGCCGAGCGGCTTGCGGTCGTCACGGGTCGCCACCCCGTCGACCAGGAACGATCCGGTCTTGAGCACGCGCGCCATCGGGTCGCCGTAGCGTTCGAGCAACAGGGCGCGCAGCTCGCCGACGGTCGCGGCATCCAGTGTCTCGGTGCGCGTGCCCGCCGCGTCCGCCGCGGCGGCGAAGTAGCGCACGACTTCAACCACCGATCGCACCCATGCGAGCGCTCCGGGCGGACGAAGTCGGCGCGGTCCATGCCGTGGCCGGCCTGCTTGTGCCACTGGGCGGCGCGCCAGCGGTCGGCGATGGCCGTGTCATCCACGCCGCTTCGCAGCAGTCCGCGCAGGTCGGTCTCGTCGTCGCCGAACAGGCACGAGCGCACGGTGCCCTCGGCGGTGACGCGCGTGCGGTCGCACGCCTCGCAGAACGAGCGGGTGACCGAGGCGATGATGCCGACGGTGGCCGGGCTGCCGTCGCTGCGCTCATGACCAGCGACGAGCCACTCCTCGGCGGGCGCCGACGGGTCCTCGCGGTGCGGCTGCGTCAGCGTGAAGCGCGCGCCGAGCACGTCGAGCAGCTCCTGCGCCTCGACCATGTTGTCGCGCACCCAGGTCTCGTCGGCGTCGAGCGGCATCTGCTCGATGAAGCGCAGCCGCACGTCGTTCGCGAGCGACCACTCGAGCAGGTCGGCGGCGCCCGCGAGGGTGTCGCGCATGAGCACGGCGTTGATCTTGAGCGGGGTGAGTCCCGCGCGCTTCGCGGCCTCGATGCCGGCGAACACCGCGGGCAGCCGGTCGCGGCGGGTGAGGCGGGCGAAGTGGTCGCGGTCCACGGTGTCGAGCGAGATGTTGATGCGGGTGAGTCCGGCATCCACGAGTTCATCGATGCGCTTGTCGAGCCCGATGCCGTTCGTGGTCAGGACTGATGGATGCCCCGTCCGCCACCGCCGACGACAGCCCGACGATCTCGGCGAGATCCGCACGCATGAGCGGCTCACCCCCGGTGAAGCGGATGTCGCGCACCCCGAGATCGCGCACGGCAATGCCGACCAGCCGCGCGATCTCGGTCGCGGTCAGCAGGTTCTCGCGCGGGATGGCGGGGAGCCCCTCGGCCGGCATGCAGTACGTGCAGCGCAGGCTGCACTTCTCGGTGACCGAGATGCGCAGGTCGCGGGCGACGCGGCCGAAGCGGTCGATGAGAGCGTCGGTCTCGGGTCGGCCGTCGGTGTCGGGAACGTCGCCGGGCGCGCGTCGGAGGCCGGGGATGCCGAGTCCGATGAGCGTCATGGTGCAAGCCTAAGTCGCGCGCTGAGGCTCGCCTACTCGCCCGCCTGAGTCGCTACCCTGAACCATGAGCATCTTCACGCGCGGATTCTCCGGTCGTGGCCGCGACGACAACCCCGACCTGCCGCCCGGCCAGTACCTCGCCGAGGACTTCCCGGTGCTCTCCGCCGGACCGACTCCGAACATCCATCCCGGTGAGTGGTCGTTCGGCATCACCAACGAGTCGGGCGAGGTGAAGCGATGGAACTGGGAGGAGTTCCTGGCGCTGCCGAGCGAGGAGATCTCCACCGACATCCACTGCGTCACCCGCTGGTCGAAGCTCGGCACGTCGTGGAAGGGTGTCGTCGCTCGACACCCTCTTCGACGACGTCGAGACCTCGTACGACTTCGTGATGGCGCACTCGTACGGCGGCTACACGACCAACGTTCCGCTCGAAGACCTGCTCGACGGCAAGGCCTGGATCGCCTACGAGTACGACGGCGAACCGCTCGACCCGGAGCACGGCGGACCCGCGCGACTGCTCGTTCCGCACCTCTACTTCTGGAAGAGCGCGAAGTGGGTGAACGGCCTCGACGATGCAGGAGTTCGACGAGCCCGGCTTCTGGGAGCAGAACGGCTACCACCTCTACGGCGACCCCTGGCAGGAGCAGCGGTACTGGTGACGGTGGTCGGCGGCTGGAAGGTCGGCACCGTGTTCGCGACGAAGCGGCAGACGCCCGACGGGCAGCAGCATCGAGATCGACGTGCCCGACTGGCCGGGCAACATCGCCGGCCAGCACCTCGATGTCCGGCTGACCGCCCCCGACGGCTACCAGGCGAGCCGCTCGTACTCGATCGCGTCCGCCGGGCCGGGCACGCGCGTCGAGCTCGCGGTCGATCGGCTGCCCAACGGCGAGGTGTCGCCGTACCTCGTCGACGAACTGCGGGCGGGCGACATGCTCGAGATCCGCGGACCGCTCGGCGGCTGGTTCGTCTGGAAGCCGGAGCATGGACCGACGCCGTGCAGCTCATCGCGGGCGGCTCCGGCATCGTGCCGCTCGTCGCGATGCGGCGTGCGCATGCCGCCGCATCCAGCACGACGCCGATGCGACTGCTGTACTCCGTGCAAGACTCCGGCCGACCGATTCTTCGCCGACGAGCTCGAGCCGCGAGACCGACTTCGTCTACACGCGTGCCGTGCCGCCGGGGTGGCCCGAGAAGCCGGGGCGGCTCACGAAGGAGCGGCTCGCGGCATCCACCATTCCTGCCGCTCAGAATCCCGCGGTGTTCGTCTGCGGGCCGACCCCGTTCGTCGAGGCCGTTGCGACCTGGCTCGTCGAACTCGGGCACGACCCGAGCCGCATCAAGACCGAGCGATTCGGGGGCAACTGATGACGCACCTCGACGGCAACGTGCTCGCTGGCCCGCTCTCCGAGGTGTTCCGCGAAGACATGACGACGGCGACCGGTGAGTGCGCGAGTTGTCACGACCGCAGCGTGCTCGCGGTCGCGATCGTCTACGACATCGGTCCAGGCTGGACCGTGCGGTGTCACTCGTGCGAAGCCGAGATCATGACCCTTGTGCGCACGCCGAAGGGCTTCCGGATCGACCTGCGCGGGCTCGCGTCGCTCGAGGCTCCCGCGGCGGGGAGCGACGGTTAGCGGTCCGCCTACTGCGAGATCGGCTGCACCTCGAAGCCGATGGTGCCGACCCAGTCGCGAATGACCTGACGCTGCGACTCGTCGCACGTGTAGCCGTAGCCCACGCTGACCTCCCAGTACTTGAAGTCGCTCACCCACACCGTGTGGTCGAGCGTCCAGCCCGGCAGGTAGGTGAAGACGTAGCAGTCCGCCATCGTCTCGTAGTCTCCACCGAATGCCTCGGCGGCCTTGTCGGACTCCTCGAGGTTGGTGCCCTGCAGCACGTGGGCGTACTCGTGGTAGGCGACGCCCGAGCGGATCCAGTCGTTCATCGACTCGTGGTAGCCGTCGGCGTAGTCGAAGTGCACCGTGTAGGGGTCGTCCCACATCACGCAGCCGAGCACGTCCGATTCGCAGAGGCCGTCGGCGTCATCGAACGCGGAGGTCACGAAGCCTCCGCCGAGCTGGTCGATGACGGTCTCGTAGTTGGTGCCAGAGGCATTGGATGCCGCCTGAGCCTGTGCCGCGACGATCAGCGCGTTCAGGCTTGCCGTCTCCTCGTGAACCTGGAGGGTGTCCGCCGCGACGGCTGGAGCATCCCAGCGATGTGCCCAGGCTTTCTGGGCGAGACGCTCGTACCGGTCGAGCGGCACGATGTCGAGGTACGGCAACCCGTCGAACTGGTGTGCGGCCGTCATGAGCTCGTTCATCGCCGAGGAGAACGACTCCTTCTCGTCGATGATCTCCTCCTGGTTCTCGATCTGGTCCTCCTGGTCGCCGATCAACTCGTGAGCCTCAGCGAGCCGCACGAGGCTGAGCGCGAGCACGGCGAGCGCCGCGAGCAGTCCAACACCGAGCAGGATGACCGCGATGAGCCAGCCACGACGCTTCTTGGGCGGCACCGCGTCGGCCGGTGCGGGAAGACCGGTGGGCGGCTCGGGAGCGGGCCATCCCGCGGTCGATGGCGACTCGGGTGGAGTCGCGGCAGGTGGGGTGGGCAGCGCACCGTTGGGCGCGGGATCCGACGTGGAGATGTCGTGTCCTTTCGGCGAAATCACGAGGGATGATCACCCCCGGGCTAACCGTACCGGCTCGGGAGCCTTGGTGAAACTCCTCCATCGACGAGACGCTCTACCGCCTCGGCTTCGTTATTGAATCGGCACCGAGTCCGAAACCAGCACCGACTCCGTCGTCACGAACTTGGGATGCTGCAGCGTCACGTACGCCGTGAACTCGTCGTCCTCGGCGCCGTACCGGTTCTGCAGGCCGGTCTCGACGATGTTCCACGGCCGCACGTTGGACGGCGTGGTGGCGAGTCCGTTGTCGGGCAGGAACTGGCGGTAGTCGTACTCGGCGCTGATCGTCGCATCCAGCCGCATCGAGCGCGTGTCGACCGCGATCGCACCCTGGTCGAGGTCGAACTGCAGCATGCGGAAGAAGCCGGTCGCGCGCTCACCGGTGTGCGTGCGGAACTCCTGGTAGTCGGCGAGCAGCTCGACCACCGTGTGACCCTCGATCCCGCCGGCGTTCTCGGTGACGAGCTGGCCGAGGCCGTGGAAGTGCCCGGACAGCACGATCACGACGTTGCGGTTCGGCGCGATCACGCGCTCCCACAGCTCGGCGCCGTGCGACACCCAGCGCGAGTTGGATGAGCGGTGCGCGCTCTCCTCGAGCGTCTTCGGCATCACGTGCTCGTGCGTCGAGATGATCACGTTGTAGTCGGGGTGCGACGTGACGATCTCCTCCGCCCACACCATCTCCCGCTCGCCGTACGCGTAGGGCAGCGAGAGCATGAGGAACTTCGCGCCATCCCGCTCGAAGGTCGAGAAGTTCGCGGAGTTGTCGCCCGGGGCGATCGAGCCGCCGTACCACTCGGTGCCCTCGTAGCGCTCGGGCCCGAAGTACTCGTTGAACAGGTCGTTGGTCACGCCGCGCTTGTTGTCGTGGTTGCCGGGCAGCACGCTGTTCGGGATGCCCGCGTCATCCAGGATCGACTGGATGGCCGACGCACGCTCGAACTCGATCCGCGCGCGGGTCCTCGCTCTGGTCGGGGTCCACCCAGTTCTGCACGAGGTCGCCCGTGTGCGTCACGAACGCGATCTTGCGATCGGCGGCCTGCTCGGCGATCCAGCTGACGAGCTGCGTGTAGACCTCGGGGTAGCTCTCCGAGAGGTACTGCGTGTCGGTCACGTGCGTGATCGCGAAGTCGTAGTCGGCCGGATCCTCGAGCGCGCCGTCGATGCCCGGCGGCGATCGTCGGCTCGGTGCGCGGACCGTCCTGCACGAGCAGCGTCACGCGTGCCACTCGACGATGTCCGCGGCGATCAACGACCCGGCGAGGATGACGCGGCCATCGTCCACCGGATCCCCCGCCGCCGCGTCGAGCAGCCGCCACGCCCGCGCCGTCCCACACCGAGAGCTGCAGCTCGTTGCGGCCGACCGTGCGGCCGCGTCCACTCGACGGTCGAGCCCTCGGCGAGCGTCGCGGCGTCGAGCACGATGCGCTGGTACGGGAGCCCGAATCCCTGGTCCGCAGCGTCTGCGGTCGTCGCTGGTCTCCTGGGACCCGACGAGGGTCGTCGAGTGGGACGGCGCTGACCCCGCTGAAGGTCTCGAGCACGGTGGCGGGAGCCGTGGCATCCTGCATCACTTCATCGAGGTGTGTGCGCGCGTCGCAGACGGCGTGGTCGAACGACGAACCCGCGAGGGCCGCCGGAGCGACACTCGCAACGCGCGACCGTCGGATCGACCCATCCGAGCAGGTCGATCACCCCGGGCGTCGCCTCGGCGACGACGAAGTCGAGCGGCGTCGATCGCCGGTGAACTGCGCCCGCTGGAACGTCTCGGAGAGCATCCGGTCGGGCTGGTAGGTCGTGAGCGACGTGCCCTTCGTGCACGGGCTGTCGACGACGTTGCTCGCGTCCATCTCGTTCTGCGCGTAGACGCCGACGCTGTCGACGCGGGTGCCCGCGGCATCCTCGAGCCAGACGCCGGTGCCGAGGAAGTTGAGTGAGGTCTCGTAGGTGAGGTCGGCGAGGTCGGCGGCGGGGGTGCCGGCGCGCGCGGCGAGGAACACGGCGCCGGGCTCGAGCAGCGTTCCGTCGGGCACGGTGAACTGGAGGTCGCGACTGCGGATGCCGCTCGCCTCGCAGCGGCGGACGCGTCCAGCCCGAGACATCCACCGCCACCGACGCCGTAGTTCGCCGACCTCGATGTAGTTGCGCTGCTCGCTGCCGGTGGGCAGTGCCCTCGGGCGACGGGTCGTCGGCGAGTTCGCTGATCGCGACGCCGATCGGGTCTGGATAGGCGAACTCGGTGCGCAGCACGCTCGACTCGATCTGCGCGTTGTGCTCACCCGGAGTGCGCGGTGCGACGACGAACCCGCCGTCGTCGGTGCGCTGCCACGACTCCCCCGCGACGGCGTCGAGGATGCTCGGCAGCTTCGCGCCGTCGGCCTGGCACGCGCTGTCGCCGTACGCGGAGACCGCGACGCGGTCGACGAGCGCACCCGTGTCGGTGCGGATGAGCACGCCGAACTCGACGTCGGCGAGCTGGGTGTGCCACGTGGCATCCGCAGTCGCCCGTGAAGCCCGCGCCGCCGATCACGTAGCGGTCGCCGGGCGCGAGCACCGCGGCATCCTCGATCGTCAGTTGCAGGGTGTTCGGCCGTGCGCGTCCAGTGGCGCTGCAGCGGAACACCTCCCAGCCGCCGATCGCGACCGGGCTGGTGCCGGTGTTCTCGAGCTCGATGAACTCGTCGTCGTCGGCCGCCGGGCCGCTGCCGGCGAGCTCGGTGATCACCACGGCCGTCGGGCGCCTGCGGGGTCGCCTGTCGCGCGTTCGGCTGCGCCGATGGTGGATGCCGCGGCCACGAAGTCCACCGCCGGATCGCCGGTCGCGGCCACCCGCTGCCAGCTCTCGCCCATCGCGAAGTCGAGGCTGTTCGTGAGGTTGCCGATGCCGCGCGGGATCGTGCACTCGCTCTGCGTCGGCCACGGCTCGTTCGGGTAGACGCCGATCGCATCGACGCGCTGGCCGTCCGGGCCCTCGAGGTAGAGGCCGAACCCGTTCGTCGAGAACGGCTGGGTCACGTGGGCGTCGCCCGGCATGCCGATCTTCGACACCGTGTAGATCTCGCCCGGCTGCAGGATGACGCCGCGCAGGTCGGTCTCGGGCCGTCCGACGTTGCTGCGCAGCCCCTGCCAGCTGCACCGGAACACGTGCCAGCCGGTGAGGTCGACCGGCTCATCACCCCAGTTGCGCAGTTCGAAGAACCCGTCGGAGTCGGAGTCGGGTCCGCCGTTGGCGAGCCTCGTTGATGAGCACCGTGTTGTTCAGGATCGAGGGCGACGAGGTCGTGACCGGCTCTGCCGCGAGCGCGGGAGTTGCGATCATCGCAGCCGGAACGAGGGTCGCGGCGGCGAGCAGGACTGCGAGGTTTGCGCGAGGCACGGCCACAGGGTCGCCGGGCGAGGTTGCCGGTGCACATCACACAGGGGTGTGTCGGGTGAACAACCGGTTGGGTCGTCATTGTGCGACTGCGCGGTGTTCGGAGCCGAAGGCGGCGGGTGAGCTGTCCCGTCCGGCCCTACCCGTAGATCTTCTCGGCGTACGACGGCCCGTAGTACGCGTCGAGCTCGTCGAGCGAGTCGCCCGGACGCTCGAGCGTCTTCGCGATCACGGCGCGCCGAGGGGCGGCCGCGGCATCCCAGGTCTCGGGCTTCCACGCCTCCGACCGAAGGAACGCCTTCGAGCAGTGGTAGAACACCTCGTCGATCGCGACCTCGAGCGCGAGGATCGGGCGGTGCCCCTTCACGACCATGTCGTCGAAATACGGCGCGTCGGCGACGATCGTCGCGCGACCGTTGATGCGGAGGGTGTCACCGCGTCCGGGGATGAGGAACACGAGTCCGACGTGAGGGTTGCCGAGCAGGTTGTGGAAGCCGTCGGCGCGCCGATTGCCCGGGCGCTCCGGAATGACGATCGTCGCGTCATCCATCACGTGGGTGAATCCCGACGGGTCACCCTTCGGCGACACGTCGAGGTTGCCGTGCTCGTCCGACGTCGCGACGAAGCAGAGACGGGATGCCGCGAGCCACTGCCGATCGAGCTCGTGCAGGCTGTGGCGCGTTTTGCCGGCCGCCGCAGGCAACGGCGTACCGACGATGGATTCGAGCTGCTCAACGGTCGTGACGGTGGAGGTCATGCATCCATCCTGCACCCGGTGCTAGGTGAGCTTCGAACCCGGCTTCACGATCACGGCTTGCGCGCGCTCGGACCGGGGAGGTGTCGGAATTGCCCGAAGGCGTGCCCACGAGTTCAGGTAGAAGAACGCGAGGATCGCAAAGGGAACGGATATCTGCAGCACGTCGAACACCGAAACGGGTTGGTCGCCATACCCTTCGGGGTCGACAATCTGGGGGAACGCGGCGAACGCACCGGTCGCGGCGCCGAGCACGCACAGGAGTCCGATCCATCCGCTTGCCCTGCGCCAGGCAGTCATCCGCCACCACCGGCGCGCGGGAGCAATCGCCTCACCCCGTCCCCGAAACACACGTGCGCCGTACCAGACCGCGCCGAGGGTCAGCACGAAGTTGATCGCAGAGCCGACATAGGCGTTCGGTATGAGCCAGACGAACGGGATGCCGATCGCGTACGCGGCCGCAACGAACCCGAGTTTGATCGGCCATCGGGTGATCCGTACGCTCAGCAGTCGTTGCACGCGCTCATTCTGCCGGAAGCACTCGCACACGGGTGAACCGGCTCGGGTCTGCGGTTCCCGGGCCAGTTGGCCGCCGCGGGACCGACGGCGTCCGTTTTCCGGGCCGAAGCGCGGCCCGCGGCGCCTGCTCAGCAGAGTTTCCGGGCCGAAACGTCAGATCCGGGCTGGCGCGCCGGCCCCGATTTGACGTTTCGGCCCGGATTTGCGCGCGGATCCCTCCAGAGCGACGTGCCGCCGAACGCCGCAAACTGCGGCCAACGCGGGCTGCGGCCAACGCGGGCTGCCGCCAACCGCGACGTGCCACCCGCGCCGAAGGGGCCGCCCCAACCGGAGCGACCCCTTCGACTTGAGCGTCTGCGGCTAGCGCGCCGCCGATCCCTCCGTGTAATCCGCATCCTGCTGCTTCCACGCGAAGAGCGCGCGAAGCTCGCGGCCGGTGGCCTCGATGGGGTGTGCGGCGCCCTTCTCGCGCAGTGCGAGGAACTCGGGCGCACCGGCATCCTGGTCGGCGATGAATCGCTTGGCGAAGGCTCCGGACTGGATGTCGGCGAGCACGGCCTGCATGTTCTCCTTGACCGACGGGTCGATCACGCGCGGGCCGGAGACGTAGTCGCCGTACTCGGCCGTGTCGGAGACCGACCAGCGCTGCTTGGCGATGCCGCCCTCCCACATCAGGTCGACGATGAGCTTGAGCTCGTGCAGCACCTCGAAGTACGCGATCTCGGGCTGGTAGCCCGCCTCGACGAGCGTCTCGAAGCCGTACATCACGAGCTGCGACGTGCCGCCGCACAGCACGGACTGCTCCCCGAACAGGTCGGTCTCGGTCTCCTCGGTGAACGTGGTCTTGATCACGCCGGCGCGTGTGCCACCGATCGCCTTCGCGTAGGCGAGCGCGACATCCCAGGCCTTGCCCGATGCGTCACGCTCGACCGCGATGATGTCCGGGATGCCGCGTCCCGCAACGAACTCGCGACGCACCGTGTGACCCGGCGCCTTGGGAGCGATGAGGATCACGTCGACACCCTCCGGAGCGTCGATGTAGCCGAAGCGGATGTTGAACCCGTGCGCGAACGCGAGCGTCTTGCCAGCGACCAGCTTGTCCTTGATGTGGTCGTTGTAGATGCCGCGCTGGTGCTGGTCGGGCGCGAGGATCATGATCAGGTCGGCCCACTCGGCGGCGTCGGAGACGCCCAGCACCTCGAAGCCGTCGTCGGTGGCCTTCGAGGTCGACTTCGAGCCGTCCTTGAGGCCGATCTTCACCTCGACACCGGAGTCGCGGAGGTTCTGCGCGTGCGCGTGACCCTGCGAGCCGTAGCCGATGATGGCGACCTTCTTGCCCTGGATGAGGGAGAGGTCGGCGTCCTTGTCGTAGTAGAGCTCAGCCAATTTCAGTTCCTTAGTTTGGTTGTGTGGTTCTTAGTTCTTGAAGACTCGATCGGTGATGCTCTTCGATCCGCGGCCGATGGCGAGCAGGCCCGACTGCGCGATCTCCTTGATGCCATACGGCTCGAGGATGCGCAACAGCGCCTGGATCTTGCCCGAGTCGCCGGTGGCTTCGATGACGAGGGCGTCGGTGGCGACATCCACGACCCTGGCCCTGAACAGCGTGACCGCCTCGAGAATCTGCGAGCGCGTCGTGTTGTCGACGCGCACCTTGATGAGCAGGTGCTCGCGCAGCACCGACTGGTCGGGGTCGAGCTCGACGATCTTGATCACGTTGACGAGCTTGTTGAGCTGCTTGGTGACCTGCTCGAGCGGGAGCTCCTCGACGTCGACCACGACCGTGATGCGCGAGAGACCCTCGATCTCCGACTTGCCGACCGCGAGCGACTCGATGTTGAACCCGCGCCGGGCGAACAGACCGGCGACGCGAGTCAGCAGACCGGGCTTGTCCTCGACGAGGAGGGACAGAACGTGCGACATCTTGGCCTACTCCTCTTCCCACTCGGGCGCGTGGTCACGCGCGTACTGCACCGACGAGTTGCCGACACCCTGCGGCACCATCGGCCACACCATGGCGTCACGGCTCACGATGAAGTCGATCACGACCGGGCGGTCGTTCGTCTCGAGCGCGAGCTTGATCGCTGGGTCGATCTCCTCCTCCTTCGTCACGCGGATCGCGAGGCAGCCGTACGCCTCGCCGAGCTTGACGAAATCGGGGATCATCTTGGTGTCGACGCCGGTCTCCAGGTCGGTGAACGAGTGCCGGCCCTCGTAGAACAGGGTCTGCCACTGGCGCACCATGCCGAGCGACGAGTTGTTGATGATCGCGACCTTGATCGGGATCTCGTTGATGGTGCAGGTGGCCAACTCCTGGTTGGTCATCTGGAAGCATCCATCGCCGTCGATTGCCCACACGACGCGGTCAGGCTGCGCAACCTTCGCGCCCATTGCGGCCGGCACCGCGTAGCCCATCGTGCCCGCGCCACCCGAGTTCAGCCACGCGTTCGGGCGCTCGTACTTGATGAACTGCGCCGCCCACATCTGGTGCTGCCCGACGCCCGCGGCGTAGATCGCCTCGGGGCCGCTCGAGCTGCACCGATGCGCTCGATCACCATCTGTGGCGCGAGGATGCCGTCGTCGAGATCCACATATCCCAGCGGGAAGTCCTTCTGCAGCTTGTGCAGGCGCTCCCACCACTCGGAGTAATCCGGCTTGGCTTGCCTTCGCGGCATCCACGAACGCGGCAGTCAGGTCGACGATGACGTCCTTGGCATCGCCGACGATGGGCACATCGGCCGCGCGGATCTTGCCGATCTCCGCTGGGTCGATGTCGACGTGCACGATCTTCGCGTCCGGCGCGAACTCGCTCGCCTTGCCCGTGACGCGGTCGTCGAACCGCGCGCCGAGCGAGATGAGCAGGTCGGACTCCTGCAGCCCGAGCACCGCGGGCACCGCGCCGTGCATGCCGGGCATGCCGAGGTGCTGCGGGTGCGAGTCGGGGAACGCGCCGCGAGCCATGAGCGTGGTCACCACGGGCACGCCCGCCTTCTCAGCGAGCGCGAGCAGTTCCTTCGACGCGCCGGAGCGGATGACGCCGCCGCCGACGTACAGCACGGGCCGCTTGCTCTCGACGAGCAGCTGGGCTGCCGCCTGCACCTGCTTGCCATGCGCTTTGACGACCGGACGGTATCCGGGCAGGTCGACCTTGGGCGGCCAGATGAACGGCGCGCTCTTCTGCTGGGCGTCCTTGGTGACGTCCACGAGCACCGGTCCGGGGCGCCCTGTGGTGGCGATGTGGTACGCGGCCGCGAGCGTCGCAGGCACGTCGGCCGGGTCGGTCACGAGGAAGGAGTGCTTCGTGATCGGCATCGTGATGCCCACGATGTCGACCTCCTGGAACGCGTCGGTGCCCATCGAGGTCGAGAACACCTGGCCCGTGATCGCGAGCATCGGCACCGAGTCCATGTGGGCGTCCGCGATCGCCGTGACGAGGTTCGTTGCACCGGGACCGGAGGTCGCGATGCACACGCCGAGGCGTCCGCTCGCGGCGGCGTAGCCCTCGGCTGCGTGGCCTGCGCCCTGCTCGTGACGCACGAGGATGTGGCGGATCGCCGTGGACGCCATGAGCTCGTCGTAGAAGGGCATGATCGCGCCGCCCGGCAGACCGAAGACGTCCGTGACGCCGAGATGCTCGAGCGATCGGAGAATCGCGCCCGAGCCGGTGAGCATTTCGGGCTCGTTGGCCGCATGCGGTGCAGGTGTGGGCTTGGCTTCAGTCGTAGCCATAGGGAGGTCCTTCTGTGTGCGAGAGATCTGGAAGCGCTACTACCCGGTGACCGCGCCCTCCGCAGCGGAGCGCACGAGCTTGGAGTACTTCGCGAGAACGCCACGGGTGTAGCGCGGGGGAAGAGGAGCCCAGCCGTTTCGGCGAGCTTCGAGCTCAGCGGCGTCGACCAGTAGGTCGAGCGAGCGAGCTGCGATATCGACCCGTATCAGATCACCATCGCGCACGAAGGCGATCGGACCTGCGTCCACCGCTTCGGGAGCTATGTGGCCGATGCACAGGCCGGTTGTGCCGCCTGAGAATCTGCCGTCCGTCAACAGTAGTACATCCTTGCCGAGCCCAGCGCCCTTGATGGCACCGGTGATCGCAAGCATCTCGCGCATGCCAGGGCCACCCTTCGGGCCCTCGTACCGGATGACGACAACGTCGCCAGCGACGATCTCACCGCGGGTGAGCGCATCCATCGCCTCGCGCTCGCGCTCGAAGACGCGCGCCGGTCCCTCGAACACCGTCGGCGTCGAATCCCGCGGTCTTCACCACGGCACCCTCCGGGGCGAACGAGCCCTGCAGGATCGTGATGCCGCCGGTCGCGTGGATGGGGTTGTCGAGAGTGTGGAGCACGTCGCCGTCCAGGGGCTCCGGGTTCAGGTCGGCGAGGTTCTCGGCCATCGTCTTGCCGGTGACGGTGAGCACGTCGCCGTGCATGAGTCCGGCATCCAGCAGCGCCTTCATCAGCACGGGCAGGCCGCCGTGACGGTCCACGTCGTTCATGACGTACTTGCCGAACGGCTTCATATCGGCGATGTGCGGAACCTTGTCGCCGATGCGGTTGAAGTCGTCGAGCGTGAGCGGCACCTCGGCCTCGTGCGCGATCGCGAGCAGGTGCAGCACGACGTTCGTCGAGCCGCCGAGCGCCATCGCGACGGCGATCGCGTTCTCGAACGCCTTGATGGTCAGGATGTCGCGAGCCGTGTGCCCGCGCTCGAGCATGCCGACCACGGCCTCCCCCGACCGGTGCGCGTAGTAGTCGCGGCGGCGGTCGGCGGCTGCCGGGGATGCGGACCCTGGCAGCGACATCCCGAGCGCCTCGGCGACCGACGCCATCGTGTTCGCGGTGTACATGCCGCCGCACGCGCCCTCGCCCGGGGCGAACGCGCACTCGATGCGCTTGGCATCCTCGGGCTCATCTTGCCGGCGCGCACGGCGCCGACCGCCTCGAACGAGTCGATGATCGTGATGTCCTTCTCGGTGCCGTCGGACAGCTTCACCCAGCCGGGCGCGATCGAGCCCGCGTAGAGGAAGACGGATGCCAGGTCGAGCCGAGCCGCGGCCATGAGCATCGCGGGGATCGACTTGTCACACCCCGCGAGGAGTACAGAGCCATCGAGGCGCTCGGCCTGCATGACCACCTCGACCGAGTCCGCGATGACCTCTCGACTGACGAGCGAGAAGTGCATGCCCTCGTGGCCCATCGAGATGCCGTCGGAGACCGAGACGGTGCCGAACTGCAGCGGGTACCCGCCGCCGGCGTGCACGCCTTCCTTGGCGGCCTGCGCGAGGCGGGCAAGGGAGAGGTTGCACGGCGTGATCTCGTTCCACGAGCTCGCGACGCCGATCTGCGGCTTGTCCCAGTCGGCATCGCCCATGCCGACGGCGCGCAGCATGCCGCGCGACGTGGTGGCTTCGATGCCGTCGGTGACGGTGCGGGAGCGGGGCTTGCGGTCGATCTCGGACACCCGTCGAGTCTACGACCGCGGGAGGGCGCCCTCGCGTGCGGCGGTGCGCAGGTTGACCCGAGCGCCGAGACGGCGCCCGGCACTGGCGTCGCGGCGAAGGCCAGAAATGGCCTTCGCTCTAAGCTCCAGCGCGCCTCACTGCTCGTGCACGTCGCCTTCGCGGAGATCCGCGAGGAGGGCGATCGCGCGCGCGATCTCGGTGGGGCCCTTCACGCGGAAGTTCGCCAGGGTCGCACCCTCGCCCGACTTGAGACCGACGTCGTCGGCGGTGAGGGCGGCGAACGCGTCCTCGTCGGTGACGTCGTCACCCGCGTAGAACACGGCGTCGGCCTGCGTGTAGCGACGAAGGTGCTCGATCGCCTCGCCCTTCGTGGTCGAGCGCACGGAGAACTCGAGCACGTTCTTTCCCTCGCGGATCGTGAGACCCATCACCTCCGCCGAGGCCTCGCTGCGGGCGACGAGGTGCGCGACTCGGCTGTTGTGGTCGGTCGCGAGCCGCGTGTGCAGCGCGAAGCCCGCGGGCTTGGGTTCGATCCAGACCTGGTCGACGGCATCCGCGACCTCGCCGAGCACGGTGTTCAGCACATCCACCCGACGCAGCTCCGCGGTGTCGAGCGAGACGTTGGCCTCCGGCGAGTCAAGTCGGATCTCGATGCCGTGGGAGCCGACGAGCAGCGTGGTGTCCGGAAGGTCCGCCACCTGCTCGAGGCTGCCGAGCGCCCGGCCCGAGACGAGGGCGACCCGGGTGTTCGGCATCGAGAGCAGGCGCAGCACGGCAGCCCGGGCTTCGGGCAGGGCGCGGGCTTTGGCCGGGTCATCCACCTCTGGGGCGAGGGTGCCGTCGAAGTCGAGCGCGACGAGCAGCCGCTTCGTGCGGGCAAGCTCACGCAGGGCGCCGACCAGTGGTTCGGGCAGCCGCGAGAACCGCGGCGGAGTGTCGACGTCGACCACGGCTACTTCCTCGCCGCCCGGTCGATGGTCCACTCGAGGTCGTCGCCGAGTTCGAGCGGGTCCATGCGCTGGTCGCGCGATCGGCGGGTCTCCTCGAGCGTGCGCAGGAACTCCTTCGACCACCGCGTGACGTCGTGCTCGATCACGCGCTTGCGCAGCGCGCGCATGCGCTTCTGTCGCTCGGCCTTTGGCATCTCGATCGCCTTCACGATGGCATCCTTCAGCCCGTCGATGTCGTGCGGGTTCACGAGGATGGCGCGGCGCAACTCATCCGACGCCCCGGTGAACTCGCTGAGCACGAGCACGCCGTCCTCATCGAACCGGCTGGCGACATACTCCTTGGCGACGAGGTTCATGCCGTCGCGGAGGGCCGTGACGAGCACGACGTCCGCCGCGAGGTAGAGCGCGACCATCTCCTCGCGCGGGTAACCGTGGTGGAGGTAGCTGATCGCGCTGTGACTGATCGTGCTGAAGTCGCCGTTGATGCGCCCGACCGTGAGCTCGATCTCGTCGCGCAGGTGCATGTACGCCTCGACGCGTTCGCGGCTCGGGCTTGCGACCTGCACGAGGGTGACGTCCTCGACATCCACTCGTCCTTCAGCGAGCAGTTCGCCGAACGCCTTGAGACGGTGGCCGATGCCCTTCGTGTAGTCGAGCCGGTCAACGCCGAGCATGACCGTCCTGGGATTGCCGAGGCCCTGACGGATCTCGTTTGCGCGAGCCTGGATCTCCGGCCGGCGGGCCAGCGACTCGAAGCTGTCGACGTCGATCGAGATCGGGAACGGCTTCGCCACGACCCGGCGTACCGGCATCCCGCCGTGACCTACCTCGATCACCGGGTTGCGGGTCGCATGCGTGGTGAGGCGACGCACGGCGCGGGAGAAGTTGCTGGCGTCGGCGACGCGCTGGAAGCCGATCACGTCGGCGCCGAGCAGCCCCTCGATGATCTGGCGCCGCCAGGGCAACTGCGAGTAGATACCGTATGGCGGGAACGGAATGTGGTTGAAGAAGCCGATCGTGAGGTCGGGCCTGGCCTCGCGCAGCATCTTAGGCACGAGCTGCAGCTGGTAGTCCTGAACCCAGACGACCGCGCCATCCGAGGCGATGGATGCCACGGCATCCGCAAACCGCTGGTTCACGACCACGTAGCTCTCCCACCACTGCCGGTGGTAGCTCGGCGGGGCGATCACGTCGTGATACAGCGGCCAGAGGGTGTCGTTGCTGAAACCCTCGTAGTAGTTCTCGAGGTCGTCGGCCGACAGCGGCACCGGCACGATCTCGATGCCGTCATTCTCGAACGGCGCGAGGTCGAGACCGGGCTGCCCGGCCCAGCCGACCCACGCGCCACCGTTGCTGCGCATGATCGGTTCGAGCGCCGTGACGAGACCCCCGGGAGACGTCGACCATCGGGTCACCCCGTCGATTCCCGTCACATGGTCGACTGGCAGGCGATTGGAGACCACGACGAAGTCGAACTCCCGTTCGGGGGCCGTACTCGCGCTGTTCATGTCCCTTTCCACGGTACTGGACGGGAGGCTTATCCGGAGCCCCGTAGACTCTCTGCGATGATCCGCGTCGGCCTGAGCACCACTTGCCTCTTTCCCAAGCCGTTGGAGACCTCCTTCCGCTGGGGCAGCGAGATCGGGTACGACGGCATGGAGGTCATGGTCACGACCGACCAGAAGAGCCGCGACGCGAACTTCCTGCTCGATCTCAGCGAGAAGTACAGCCAGCCGATCATGTCGATCCACGCTCCCGTGCTGTTCCTCACCCAGTTCGTGTGGGGCCGGGATGACCAGGTCAAGCTCGAGAAGACGGCCGAGCTCGCGAAGGCGGTGAACGCAACCTCAGTGGTGGTGCATCCCCCGTTCCGCTGGCAGGCCGGGTACGCCCGCAACTTCGAGCGCATCGTGCGACAGACGAGCCAGCAGTTCGACATCCAGATCGCGGTCGAGAACATGTTCCCGTGGCGCGTCGCCCGGCGCAGCCTCAAGGCGTACGCCCCGAGCCCTGACCCGACCATGCTCGACGTGGATGCGATGACCCTCGACTTCTCGCACGCCTCGCTCACCGGTCGCGACTCGCTCGAGCTCGCGCTCGCGATGGGCGACAAACTGCGCCACATCCACCTGTGCGACGGGTCGGGCTCGCTCGACGAGGGCAAGGTGCTCGACGAGCACCTCGTGCCCGGTCGCGGCACCGAGCCGGTCGCCGAGGTGCTCGAGTACCTTGCCCGTCGCGGCTGGGATGGCGAGATCGCCGCCGAGGTCGCCGCCCGCAAGGGCAAGGGCGAGGCCGGCAAGCGCGCCGCCCTGCAGGAGACCCTCGACTTCGCTCGCAAGCACCTCGCGATCGGCGAGGCGCTTCGGGCCGAGGATGCCGCGGCCGCTGATGCCGCGAACGCGCCGAAGCGCGCGAAGAAGCCGGCGACCCGCTAGCTCCGGCCGCCCTTCGCGCGGATGGCGATCAGCGTGCGTTTCATGCCCGGGGTGTAGCGGCGTGTCCGGCCGATGGGCCGCCGAAGCCGGGGTCATACTGAGATGTCCCGCAACGAAAGGCCGCATCGTGACCACGATCTGGGCTCCAGACCAGTTGTCTGAAGAGCGCGCAGAGATCCGCGACGCCGTGCACGCCGACCAGCGTGTGCAGCAGCTCGTGCACGACCTCATGCGCGAACGGCTCAACGAGCTGTTCGGGCCCGGCGGCAGCTTCCGTGTCACGCTCGGTCGTGCGACCGAGGATGACGCGCTGTTCGTCTCGACCGTCGCCGACACGATCGCGTGGGACGTCGCCGCCGCACTCGACGAGCACGAGCGGGCGAACCCCCGCCGCGCGTCGCAGGAGATGCCCGCGGACGAGCACGACGAGATCTGGAAGCACGTCGAGGACGAGCTGCTCAAGCGGCGCAAAGCCGCGTAGCCAGTGCCTCTAGCGCGCCGCGCAGCGGCGCGCGTCGTCCACCTGAGCGAGCACGTCACCTTGCGTCGCGTCAGCCGACCTGCGGCACCAGCCCGAGGGCTCCGGCACGGCGCGTTCGTCGGATCGCGAGCAGCGCCACGAGCGCGCTGCCGGCTCCGAACGCCGCGAGCACGATGGATGCCGCCGCCACACCACCCACGCTGCCGCCCGCGATGATCCCCTGCATGCCGTCCACCGCCCAGGTGAGCGGCAGGATCGGACTGATCGCCTGGAACGGCGCCGAGAGCACCTCGACCGGGTAGATGCCGCCGGTCGACGTCACCTGCACCGCGAGCACGAACAGCGACACGACGAGCCCGGCGCGGCCGAGACCGATCGTGAGCAGGTAGTGGAACGCCGTGAACGCGAGCGCCATCAGCAGCGAGAAGCCGAGCGTCGCGGGCAACAGCGACCAGCTCACGCCGAGCCCAGCGTGCAGCAGCACCGTGAGCAGCACGGCCTGTGCCGCCGTCACCGCGCCAGCACGGATGAGGCCCGCGAACACGAGGCGCCCATTGCGCGCGGTCGATGCGAGCGCGCGCCGCGTAAGTGGACCGAGCACGAGGAACACCGCGAGCGCTCCGATCCACAGTCCGAGCGGCACGAAGAACGTGGCGACGAGCTGCCCGACCTGCGAGACCTCGTTGTCGGTCGTGACCGACAGCGTGACGGGGTCAGCGGCGATGTCGGGGTCGCCTGCGGGGGTGTCCGCCCCGGAGAGCCGGGTTGCACCGTCGCGAAGGCCCGCGGCGAGGTCGGATGCGCCCGACGCGAGTTGGGCGGCGCCGGAGACGAGTGCGGGGCCACCGTCGGAGAGTTGGGCCGCGCCATCCACCGACTGGGAGACGCCGTCGGAGAGCTGCGTCGCTGCCAGAGGCGAGCGCGGGACCATTGGATGCCGCGCCGGCCAGCCCATCGACGACCTGCTGGAGTCCGGCCTTGAGGGCCGGGTCGAGGTTCGGGTCGAGCTGGATACCCTGATTCAGCTGGGAGAGCGAGCCCGAGAGCTGCGCGACGCCGCTCGTGTAGCTGCCGACACCGCTCGCGAGGTCCGCTGCCCCGGAGTCGAGTTGGTACAGCCCATCGGAGAGATCGCCGACTCCCCCGGTGAACTGCGAGAGTCCGCTGGAGAGTCCGGTCGCGCCGTCCGCAAGCGACGTCGCCCCGTCGGCGGCCGCCGCGAGCGAGTCGCCCAGCTCACCGAGGCTCGCGTAGATGCCGCCGATGTACTGCGACGTGATCGCCTTGCCGAACGTGTCGGTCATCGACTGGCCGACCACCTGGGCGACCGAGCCGCTCAGGTAGCCGTGAGCGTCATCGGTGCGGATCGAGATATCTGCCTGCTCCGGCCGCTCGCCCGAGAGCGACAGGATCGACTCGGAGAAGTTCTGCGGGATGGTGAGCACGGCGTACACGTCGCCGGCCTTGAGCGCGGCGTCCGCCGCGTCGGCGTTCGTGATGACCCAGTCGAAGCCGTCGGCGCTCGTGAGCTCGGTCACGAGCTGCCTGCCGGCGAACACGGGCGACTCGCTGCCGTCGGCGTTCGTCATCTGGATGAGCTCGTCCTGGTTGACGATCGCGGCGGGGATTCGGTCGATCGCGGTGTCGGACTGCCCGAGCGCTCCTACGAACAGGCCCGCAAACGCGAGCGGCACGAGCACGACGGCGGCAAGCGCGGCGCGGCGCAACCAAGAGCGGCGCAGGGCCGCGGGGTTGTCGACGGTGGAGTCGGTCATCGTGCTGCCTCCATGGCTGCGAGGTGGATCGTGTCCGGGTACGTGCGTGGCGGGCTCGAGACGCCGACCACGATCGTCGTGGTGGCCGGCGCGAGCGCGCGCACCGCCGTGAAGAAGACGTGCTCGTCGGCATCCGTCGCGAACGCGTCGAGCTGGTCGAGCAGCACGACGGACGTGCGCTCCGCGAGCGCGAGCCCAGCGAGCGTGACTGCGCGCTCGAGCTGTGGAAGTTCGACGAGCGTGCTCGCCGCCCGCACGGGAACCAGGACACGACCCGTGGATGCCGCGAGCACCGAGTTGATGCGCTCGAGCCACAGGTTCGCGCGCCGCCGCGTCACGAACTGCCGCCACCACGGCTGCGTGAGCTCAAGGCGCTCGACGAGCAACTCGCCGACGGTCACGGACGTCTCGGCTCGCTCGACTCCGCCGAGGTCGGCGAGTGCGACCTTGCCGCGCACGCGCGAGGACTCCGACGGCAACGGATGTCCCGCCACCTGCGCGCGGCCGCTGATCGGGTCGAGGCGGCCGCCGAGGGTCGCGGCGAGCAGCCGGCGGTCGGCGACATCCCCCACGACGGCGACGAGCGAGCCGGTCGGCACGCTGAGGGAGAACGGCCCGACCTCGCGGGTCTCCAGACTCAAGCCGCGGGTTCCGAGAAGGAGGCGTCCGGCGACCAGGTGGTCGGTGCTGATCGCGAAGCCGCGCTGGCCCGCGGTCCAGGCCACGGCATCCTTGTGCTCTCGCAGCAGCTCGCCCTCGATGTCGACGTTGGGCAGGATGCGGCCGAGCCACTTCGGCATCCACCACGCCGCCTTGCCGAACAGGGTCATGAGCGCGGGCACGAGCGTCATGCGCACCAGGAACGCGTCGAATGCGATGCCAACCGCGAGTCCGAGCGCGATGCCCTTGATCGTGCCTCCGCCCTCCGGCACGAACGCGAAGAAGACGAAGAACATGATCAGGGCGGCGGCGGTGACGACGCGGGCGCCGTTCGCGAACCCGACGGCGACCGCGCGCCGGGCGTCCCCGAACCGCACGTACTGCTCGCGCATGCCCGAGACGAGGAACACCTCGTAGTCCATGGCCAGACCGAACAGCACGGCCATGAGGATGATCGGCATGAAGCTCAGGATCGGACCGGGGTTCTCGACGCCGATGACGTCTCCGAGCCATCCCCACTGGAACACCGCGACGACGACGCCGAAGGATGCGACGACCGACAGCAGGAAGCCCAGCGCGGCCTTGATCGGCACGAGCACCGAGCGGAACACGGCCATGAGCAGCACGATCGAGAGTCCGACCACGATGATGCCGAACGGCACGAGCGCGCTCGTGAGCCGATTCGAGATGTCGATCGCGATGGCCGTGGTGCCGGTCACCGAGATCGGGGTGTCGTAGCGATTCTCGATCTGCGGTGCGAGGTCGCGAATCGCCTGCACGAGGTCTTTCGTGGCCTGCGCATCAGGAGCACTGGATGGCACGACCTGGATGATCGCCGTATCGAGCCCCGCATCTGGGAACCCCTGCGCGACGTACTCAACGTCGGGCAGCGCGCGGAGCTCGGCGCCGATGCTCGTCGAGATCGTCCTGGATGTCCGTGGTCTGCGTGATGTCGACCGCAACGATGAGCGGGCCGTTGAAGCCCTCGCCAAACCCTTCGGTGACGAGGTCATAGGCGACGCGCTGCGTCGATCCCGCGGGCTCCGAGCCGTTGTTCGGCAGGTTGAGGTCGAGGCTGAGCGCGGGGATCGCGAGGGTGCCGAGGATGCCGACGACGCCGATCGTGGCGAGCCACGGGTGGCGCATGATGCCCTTGACCCAACGGGAGCCCATCGCGACCCTCGGCTTGCTCGCTGATCGCTCCTTCTTGGCCCGGGGCTTCAGCCTGTGCTTCGCCAGCCCGAGGAACGCGGGCAGCAGCGTCGTCGCGATGCCGATCGCGATGAGCACGGCGAACGCGGCGCCGACGCCCATGACGCTCAGGAACGGGATGCCCACCACGAGCAGTCCGAGCAGGGCGATGATCACCGTGATTCCCGCGAACACGACGGCGGATCCGGCCGTGCCGACCGCCGTCGCGGCGGACTCCTCGGGCTCCTCCCCCTCCGCAAGCTGCGACCGGTGCCGCGACAGGATGAACAGCGCGTAGTCGATACCCACGGCGAGCCCGATCATGAGTGCGAGCAGCGGTGCAGAACTCGACACCGTCGTGAAGCCCGCAATCGTCGTGATGCCGCCGACGACGATGCCGACGCCGAGCAGGGCGCTCAGCAGCGGCATCCCGGCGGCGAGCAGCGAGCCGAACGTGATGACGAGCACGAGCCCCGCGAACACGACGCCGAACACCTCGGTCACGGTGATGCCGAACGAGTTGTCCTGGAACACCTGGCCGGCGAACTCGACGGTCAGTCCGGCATCCCGGCCCGGCTCTGCTGTCGCGAGCAAGGCGTCGAGCTGGTCTTCGGTGACATCGGTCGAGGCTCCCGCGAACTGCACTCGGATGAGCGCCATCGAGTCGTCGTCGCTGATCGCCTGGCCCGCGTACTCGTCGAACGGGCCGACAACCGCCTCGATCGCCGTCGAGAGCACGGATGTCGTCGGCGGTCTGCTCGATCACCGCCTCGAAGTGCTCGACCGTGTCACCCTTCGGCACCTCGACGACGACCGTCGCGCTCGCACCGGCGACCGATGGGAACACCGCCTCGAGGCGATCGAGCGCGGCCTGGGACTCCGTGCCGGGAATCGCGAACGACTCCTGGGTCTGGCCTCCGAGGGCAATGCCGGTGCCGACGGTTGCCGCGAGCACGAGCATCCACGCCCCGATCACGCGCCAGGCGTGGCGGTAGCTGAAGCGACCGAGTCGATAGAGCAGGGTTGCCATGGTCAGTCCTGTGGCTCGAGGCGGACGGGCGCGAGCAGCTCGCCCAGGATGGTGATCAGGCCGGATCGCAGCTCGCCGAACGGCAGCTCAAGGGGCAGCGACTCCATCGTCGACAGCAGGTACGCGGCCCCGCCGAGCGCGATCCCGAACCGCATGCGGTCCTCTGCGCTCGCGATGCTGGTGGAGAAGAACTGGGCGAGGTCTGCGACGAGCAGGTTCGCTCGGCCGATGACCGGAACGTCTTCAAGCGACCTGGCTTGGTTGATGAACATATGCACCTCGAGGCGGTTCTCGAGTAGGAGGTCGACGAAGCGCTCGATGAAGTCCTGACGGGACGCCGACGTGATTGGCGCAGTCGTGAATGACCCGAGGATGCCGGACATCCGGTCGAGCGCCGGCCCGATCGCAGCCTCGAGCAGCGCCTCCTTGGAGGCGTAGTGGTACAGCACAGCGGACTTCGAAACGCCGGCCATTTCGGCGATGCGCTGGAGCGACGTGCCCGCATAGCCTGCGTGGGCGAATTCGGTGAGCGCGATCGCGCGCAGTTCGTCTGAAGTGGTCACGGCATCCACCGTACTGACCGATCGGTCAGGAAACTGTCCGATCGGTCAGTTTGGCAGCGATCTCACAGCCGAGCACGACGCGCAACCCGTCACGCTGGGGGTTGCCGCCGGGAGCCCAGCGGGTAGCGTTGAGCCATGCGCAAGTTCATCTTCAGCACGAGCGTCCTCGGTGCCCTCTTCGGTGGAGCCGGGGTCGTGCAGGCGACACGCAACGGCCCGCGTGACTGGCGCCTCATCCTCATGTGGGTGAGCTGGTTGGCCACGGTGGCGATCGCGGTCGGCACGGTAATCGAAGATTCGAAGGAGCTGGAGCGATGATCATGGACTTTGACGGACCACGAATCGACATGGGCTTCGGCCACTGGTGGCAGATCATGACGCTCATCCTCGGGGGCTTCGTGTGGCTGCTCTTCATCGCGCTCATGCTCGCGGTGCTCTTCTTCCTGATCCGCTTCCTGCTGGTCGCGACGCGCGCGGCGCAGCTGTACGTCAACCAGCACGCGCCAGCCGAGCCCGCCCGACCGAACACCCCGGCGGCGACCAAGGCTCCTGCGGCGACGTCGACGACTACGACCGCGGCACCCAACACGGCGACGACCAAGCCCGTCACCAAGCCGGCATCGAAGCCTCGCACGCCGCGCACCCCAACGGCCTGACTGTTCGATGGCAGTCAGCTTCACCACGGTGATCGGCGGCGGCAGCGCCGTCGGCATCGAGGTGCCCGCCGAGAAGATGGCCGAGCTCGGGCCGGCCAAGCGCTACCCCGTTGTGGTGACCGTGAACGGCTACGCGTACCGAAACTCGGTCTCCTGGTACAAGGGCGCGTTCAGGATCGCGTTCAGCGCGGAGCATCGCGCGGCAGCAGGTCTCACCGACGGCGGCGAGGTCGAGGTGGGTCTCGAAGTGGATGACGCGCCGCGCATCCTCGAACTCCCCGACGAGCTCACCGCGGCCCTCCATGACGCCGGGGCGCACGACGCGTTCCGCGCGCTGTCGTACTCCAAGCAGCGCGGACTGGCCGAACCGTGGATGGCCGCGAAGTCGCAGGAGACCCGCGACAAGAACCTCGCGAAGATCGTCGCCGCGACCGGCGGCTGAGGTCAGCGCAGGAACCCGCGGAGCAGCGCGGCCGAGCCCTCGAGGTGCTCGGCCATCGCGGCCTCGGCGAGTTCTGGGTTGCCGCGGAGGATCGCCGCAACGACGGCCTCGTGCTGCTGGTTGGAGTGCTCGATGTTCGGCTGCAGCAGCGGGATGCCGTCGAGCAGCGCATTCACCCGCGAGCGGTTGTCCGCGATGAGTGGCACGAGTGACGGCACGCCGACCAGCTCCGCGATCGTGAGGTGCAGCCGCGAGTCGAGCCTGCGGTAGTCGGCCGGGCCGGCCGACCCGGTCTCCTCGAGACGGCTCCACAGCAGGTCGCGGTCGGCGGCGACCAGGTCGCGGCCGGCTGCCGCGCGCGCGGCGCCGACCTCGAGGATCGAGCGCAGGCCGAGCACATCCTCGAGTTCTTCCGCAGACGGGCGGGATGGATCCAGCGGCGGCGTCGGCAGCACGTCACTGACGAAGGTGCCACCGTAGCGACCGCGGCGCGAGACGAGCCAGCCGGCATCGGCAAGGCTGCGGATCGCCTCGCGCACAGTGTCGCGGCTCACCGAGAACCGGGCCGCGAGGTCGCGTTCCGACGGCAGCGCCGCGCCCGGCTCGACGATGCCGAGACGGATGAGCTGGAGCAGGCGTTCGACGGTGTCCTCGAACGAGTTGCCGGCGCGCAGGGGTCGCAGCACGGCGGCATCCGCGAGGGACTCCTCTGTACCGCTGCCGACCACGTTGCTCACGTCGCTCCCCTCGGTGTTCGTTCGCGTTAGAGCGGTGTGACGTACGCCGAGCTGATGCCGCCGTCGACGAGGAACGTCGATGCCGTGATGAACGACGCGTCGTCGCTCGCGAGGAACGCGACCGCGGCCGCGAGCTCCTCTGGCTCGGCGAAGCGGCCCTTCGGGATGTGCACGAGCCGGCGCTGGGCCCGCTCGGGATCCTTCGCGAACAGCTCCTGCAGCAGGGGCGTGTTCACCGGACCGGGGCACAGCGCGTTCACCCGGATACCCTGCCGTGCGAACTGCACGCCGAGCTCCTTCGTCATCGCGAGCACACCGCCCTTCGACGCGGTGTACGAGATCTGGCTCGTCGCGGAGCCCATCACCGCGACGAACGACGCCGTGTTGATGATCGAGCCGGACTGCTGCTTGACCATGTGGCGCAGCGCCGCGCGCGAGCACAGGTACACGGACTTGAGGTTGACGTCCTGCACCTTCTGCCAGGCGGGCAGTTCGGTGGTCTCGATCGAGTCGTCGTCTGGCGGCGAGATGCCCGCGTTGTTGAACGCGATGTCGACCGAGCCGTAGGTCGACTGCGGCGGTGTCGAACAGGTTGTCGACCTGGGCTTCGTCCGTGACATCCACCTGCACGAAGAGTCCGCCGACCTCGGCGGCGGCCTTCTCGCCGGTCTCCACGTTGAAGTCGCCGATCACGACGGTCGCGCCCTCGGCGGCGAACCGGCGCGCGGTCGCCAGGCCGATGCCGCTCGCGCCGCCCGTGATGACGGCGACCTTGCCGGCGAGGCGCTGGGTGAGGTCGATTGGGGTGATGGCCATGGTGCTCCTAGTCGTGCCGGTCAATCGGTGCTGATGAAGACGTTCTTGGTCTCGGTGAAGGCGTCGGCGGCATCCGGTCCGAGTTCGCGGCCGAGGCCGCGACTGCTTGACGCCGCCGAACGGCGTCGAGTACCGCACCGACGAGTGCGAGTTGACCGAGAGCGTGCCGGTCTCGTAGGCGCGGGCGACGCGGATCGCGCGCGCGACATCCCTCGTCCACAGTGAGCCGCTCAGGCCGTACTCGGTGCTGTTCGCGAGGGCGATCGCGTCGGCCTCGTCGTCGAACGGCAGCACCGAGACGATCGGTCCGAAGATCTCGTCGGTCACCCGGCGATCGGTGCGGGACTCCGGGATGAGCACGGTCGGCGCGAACCAGTACCCCGGCCCGTCGGGCGCGCTGCCCCGGTACGCGACGCGAGCGTCGTCGTCGAGGAACGAGCTCACCGAGTCGAAGTGGTTCTTGTGCACGAGCGGCCCGATCTCGGTGCCGTCCGCGGTCGGCTGGCCGACCTTCATGCCCTTCACCGACGGCTCCATGAGCTCGAGGAAGCGGTCGAACACGCTGCGCTCGACGAGGATGCGGCTGCGCGCGGTGCAGTCCTGCCCGGCGTTGTCGAACACCGCGTACGGGCGCCGTGGCCGCAGCCTTCTCGAGGTCGGAGTCGGCGAACACGATGTTCGCGGACTTGCCGCCGAGCTCGAGCGTGACGGGCTTCACCTGCGCGGCGGCACCCGGCCATCACCTGGCGGCCGACCTCGGTCGAGCCGGTGAACACGATCTTGCGCACGTGCTCGTGCGTGACGAACCGGTCGCCGACGACCGAGCCCTTGCCCGGCAGCACCTGGAACAGGTTCGCGGGCAGTCCGGACTCGAGCGCGAGCTCGCCGAGACGAATCGCGGTGAGCGGCGTCCACTCGGCGGGCTTGAGCACGACGGCGTTGCCCGCGGCGAGCGCGGGCGCGAAGCCCCACGCCGCGATCGTCATCGGGTAGTTCCACGGCACGATGACGCCCACGACGCCGAGCGGCTCGAGGAAGGTGATGTCGATGCCGCCGGCCACCGGGATCTGCTGGCCGATCATCCGCTCGGGCGCCGCCGAGTAGTAGGTGAGCACGTCGCGCACGTGTCCGGCCTCCCAGCGAGCCTGGCCGAGCGGGTGGCCCGAGTTGGTGACCTCGAGCATCGCGAGCTCCTCGATCGCGCCATCCACCGCGGCGGCGAAGCGCCGCAGCGCCTGCGGCTCGGTCCGCTGGAGGCAGCGCGGCCCAGCCGCGCTGGGCGATCACGGCGCGGGCGATTGCGGCATCCACCTCGTCTTTCGGAGTCTGCGGAACCTCGCGCAGCACCGTCTCGTTCGCCGGGTTGATCAGGGTCGTCATGACTGTGCATCGCTCATCGTCGGTACTCCCTCGCCGCTTGCACGAGCCCTTCGAAGAGCCTCGCGTCTTCCTCGGCGTCCTGTTCGGGATGCCACTGCACGGCGATGCCGTACGGGTTGCCCTCGAATTCGAGAGCCTGGATGACGCCGTCATCCGATCGCGCCGTGACGACGAGCCCGTCGCCGACGCCGTCGATCCCCTGGTGGTGGTAACTCTTGCCGGTGACCGCGCCACCGACGACCGCGGACAGCTTCGAACCCGCCTCGACCTGCACGTCGTTGTCGTTGAAGTTGCCCTCGCCGAGGTTGTAGCGGTTCGTGCCGATCGCGTCGGGCAGGTGCTGGATGAGCGTGCCACCGCGCGCGACGTTGAGCAGCTGCATCCCGCGGCAGATACCGAGGAACGGGATGCCGCGTTCGATCGCCGCGCCGAGCAGCGCGTCCTCCCAGGCGTCGCGATCAGTGCGCGGCTCGTCGGTCTCGGCGTGCGGCTCCTGGCCGTAGCGCGCTGGATCGACGTCCTTGCCGCCCGTGATGATGAGTCCGTCGAGGCCGTCGAGCACGCGATTCGCGATCTCGTCGTCGACCGGCTGCGGCGGCAGCAGCACCGCGATGCCGCCGGCGAGGTTGACCGCGTCGAAGTACACCTTCGGCAGGAAGGACGCCTTCACGTCCCAGACTCCGGTCTGCGCCTGCTCGAGGTAGGTGGTCAGGCCGATGATGGGCTTCGATTCAGAACCGCTCAAAGCCACGCACCCGCTCCCAGTCGGTGATCGCCGCGTCGTACGCGCGCTGCTCGATGCGGGCGTTGTTGAGGTAGTGGGCGACGACGTTCTCGCCGAACGCCTCCTTCGCCACCGTGGATGCCGCGAACAGCTCGGCCGCGTCGCGCAACGACGACGGCACGCGCGGCCGGTCGCTCGTGTAGGCGTTGCCCTCGAAGATCGGCTCGAGTGGCAGCTCGTTCTCGATGCCGTGCAGCCCGCCGGCGATGAGCGCCGCGACCGCGAGGTACTGGTTCACGTCGCCGCCGGGCACGCGGTTCTCGACCCGCAGGCTCTGGCCGTGCCCGACGACGCGCAGCGCGCACGTGCGGTTGTCGAGTCCCCACGCGACCGCGGTCGGGCGCGAAGCTGCCCTCGACGTAGCGCTTGTACGAGTTGATGTTCGGCGCGAGGAACAGGGTGAGCTCGCGCATCGTCGCGAGCTGGCCCGCGATGAAGTGCTCCATCATCTTCGAGAAGCCGTACTCGCCGTCACCCGCGAGCACGGGCTCGCCCTTCGCGCTGCGGAACGACAGGTGGATGTGGCAGCTAGTTGCCCTCGCGCTCGTTGAACTTCGCCATGAAGGTGAGCGACTGGCCGTGCTGGTCCGCGATCTCCTTCGCGCCGTTCTTGTAGATCGAGTGGTTGTCGCACGTGCCGAGCGCATGCATGTAGCGGAACGCGATCTCCTGCTGGCCGAGGTTGCATTCACCCTTCACGCCCTCGCAGTACATGCCCGCGGCATCCATCCCGTTGCGGATGTCGCGCAGCAGCGGCTCCATGCGCGACGATGCGAGCAGCGCGTAGTCGATGTTGTAGTCGGTGGCCGGGGTCAGTCCCTCGTACTTGCGGGCCCAGGCATCCCGGTACGTGTTCTCGAACACGATGAACTCGAGCTCGGTGCCCACATACGGCACGAGCCCGTGGTCGGCGAGCCGCTGGATCTGCCGCTTGAGGATCTCGCGCGGGCTCTCGGCGACCGGTGTGCCGTCGAGCCAGGTCAGGTCGGCCATCACGAGCGCCGTGCCGGGCAGCCACGGGATGACGCGCAGCGTGTCGAGGTCGGGCATCATCGCCATGTCGCCGTAGCCGCGCTCCCACGAGGAGATCTGGTAGCCGTCGACCGTGTTCATCTCGACGTCGACCGCGAGCAGGTAGTTGCAGCACTCCGCACCGTGCTCGGCGAGCTCCTCCATGAACAGCCGAGCCGACGCGCGCTTGCCGATCAGGCGGCCCTGCATGTCGGTGAACGCGATGATCACGGTGTCGATGGTCTTGTCATCCACCAGGGATTGGAGTTCTGCGACGGTCAGGTTGCCGGACTTCGGTGCTGCGAGCGATGTGGCCACTGGCTCCTCCTGCGGGGCTGGAATCCGACCATTACATCACAGCAGCCCAATGGATGCCGCAGGTCTCGTCACATGGAATTTACGTCCAAAGGTAGACACCGAGTACCAATAGCCGCCATGCTCACTCTCAAACGTGACTGTGCAACTTCCAATCCGGCGGTTCGTCGCGTCCCAGGTAGGAACCGTGAACCCGTAGGAGAACCGAAATGGCAGAGAGCAAGAGCGTCTCGGGCGTCAAATACACCGAGGCAGGCGCCGGCTACTTCGAGAAGCGGAAGCTCAAGCGCTCAGCTGGCGTGCTCGGCCTGTGGGGCCTCGGCGTCGCCGCCGTCATCTCCGGCGACTTCTCCGGCTGGAACTTCGGCCTCGACGACCTCCGGCTGGGGCGGCATGGTGGTCGCCTTCGTCATCGTCGTGCATCATGTACTTCGGCATGCTCTTCTCGATCGGCGAGATGTCCGCATCCATGCCGCACACCGGCGGCGCGTACTCGTTCGCCCGTGCGGCGATGGGGCCGTGGGGCGGCTTCGTCACCGGCCTGGCCGAGACGATCGAGTACGTCGCGACCACCGGCGTGATCGTCTACTTCTCGGCGCTGTACGCGAACGGCATCACGCTCGCACTGTTCGGGTTCGAGCTGCCGACGTGGATCTGGTGGTCATCCTCTACATCGTCTTCATCGCGCTCAACACGGCCGGTGCGGCGATCTCGTTCCGCTTCGCGGTCGTGGTGTCGTTCATGTCGCTCGCGATCCTCGCCGTCTTCGCGATCGCGGCGCTGGCGTCCGGCAAGTTCAGCGTGGCGAACCTGTTCGACGTCGCTCCTGATCCAGGGCATGAGCGCCTTCCTGCCGCACGGGCTGCTGCCGATCCTGCTGGTGCTGCCGTTCGCGATGTGGTTCTTCCTCGGCATCGAGGAGCTGCCGCTCGCGGCCGAGGAGTCCACCAACCCGACCAAGGACATCCCGAAGGCCGGCATCATCGGCATGGTCACACTCGTGATCTCGGGTGCGATCGTCCTGGTACTGAACCCCGGAGTGAACGGAGCTGACGGCGCTGTCGACCTCGGGTGAGCCGCTGCTTGACGGCTTCCGGGCGATCCTGCCGGAGGGTCTCGCAGCCGTGCTGTCGGCGTTCGCGCTCATCGGTCTGCTCGCGTCGCTGCAGGGCATCATGTTCGCGTACGGACGCAACATGTACTCCCTGTCGCGGGCCGGGTACTACCCGAAGTTCCTCTCCCTCACCGGCAAGCGCCAGACGCCGTGGGTCGCCCTCATCGTCGGCGCGGTCATCGGCTTCGTCGCCCTGGTCGTCGTGGATGCCACGGGTGGAACTGCCGGCGGCGGTGGCGCGATCGTGCTCAACATCGCGGTCTGGGGCGCTGTGCTGTCGTACCTGCTGCAGATGGTGGCGTTCGTCATCCTGCGCAGGAAGTTCCCCGACGCGAAGCGACCGTATCTCAGCCCCGTCGGCGTACCGGGAGCGATCATCGCCGGCATCATCGCCGCGGCGATCTTCATCGGATTCCTGCTCAACCCGCCGTTCCTGCCCGCAATCGGCGCCATCGCCGTGGTGTACGTGGTGATGCTCGTGCTCTTCGCAATCTTCGGCCGCACCAAGCTGGTGCTCTCGCCGGAGGAGGAGTTCGCACTGTCTGGCGGCGTGCACGCCGACCCGCAGGTTGAGGGTTACGACGTCATGGAGAAGGAAGTCTTCGACGACAAGAAGTAGGTGCAACCCTGCTGTGCAAGGAACGGCCGCGGCGACTCCAACAGGGAGTTCCGCGGCCGTTCCGCGTGAGCGCGAGCGAGGCGCGGACGCCCCGATAGTCTCGGACCATGCCCAGTGACGCAGAAGAGATTGCCACCCTCAAAGTCGAGGTCGCGCGCCTCACCACGCTCATCGACACGCTGTACAAGCACCTTGGCATCGGCCAGCTCGGTGCGGCATCCCTCGACCAGCCCGACCCCGCCGTCGTGGATGCGATCCAGCGCGGCAACAAAATCGTCGCGATCAAGCTCTGGCGCGAGCGCACCGGCGTTGGCCTCGCGGAGGCGAAGAACGCCGTGGACGCGCTCGCGCGGTCGATGGGGTACTAACGACCTTTCGGCGGGCGCCTCTGGGGTACAAGGACGGTGTTCGCAGGTAGCCGATCGACGTGCGCTGGGTTTTCGGCGCTGCGCGGATCGCACACGCCCCGCGTCGCGCAAGTTGCACCGCGCTATCTCCACAGGGGACGGGGGCAGGCGCGCTCTCCACCAACCGGATGAGTTCGCGCTGTGACGTGCCGCGCGCCCGAACACTGTCTTCATGCCACAGCGCACCCGAGCCAACCGCCCGACCATCGAGTTGACCCGTGAGCATGTTCGGCTGGGATCCGACCGTGCACTTCGTGATCGGTTCGAGCGCGGCCAACTCGTGCGGCTCACAAAGGGAGCGTATGTCGACCGAACGGTCTGGGATGCGCTCACCGCGTACCAGCGCTACCGCACTCGGGTACTCGCCTGCGCGCGCCTGGAGCCAGACACGATGTTCTCACACGACTCCGCGGCGGCTCTCTGGGGACTTCCCCTTCTGAACGGGGTGCCGCTTCTGATACACGCACGAACACCGCGCACCTCGGGCGGCCGTTCCGGTGTGATGCTCCGTCGGCACGCGCTCGGCCTTGATCCGCGTCCGTTCGTCATCGATGGTGCTGCCGTCACGTCTCTGGCCGTCACGCTCGCGGACGCGGCCGGCAATCGAGACCTCGCCGCCGCCGTGTGCGTCGTGGATGCGGGACTGGCGCGCAGCGACGCACCGAGCAAGGCCGAGGTCATGGACGCCGCCCTGGGGTTGGGGGATCCGCGCCGAGCGGCTCGTACACGGCGAGCCATCGAATTCAGCGACCCCCGCGCCACGTCACCGGGCGAGTCCTACAGTCGTGTGCAGATCCACGCACTTGGGTTCCCGCCGCCGGACCTCCAGGTAGAAATCCACGACCGGCACGGTCTGGCGGGCATCGTCGACTTCGCCTGGCTCAAGGTCGGAGTCGTCGGAGAGTTCGACGGCAAAGTCAAGTACGGCAAGCAACGGTTGTACCAGCGGGGCATGTCCCCGGAAGACATCCTCGTCCAGGAGAAGCGTCGCGAGGATCGCATCCGCCGCGTGGTGCCGGGCTTCGCTCGGTGGGACTGGGGTGATGCACGCACCCGTGCCACACTCGCGGGCATCCTGGAGGATGCCGGCCTGCATCGCTGACCCTGCGACGGCCACGCGTCCACGCTCCGGACGCAGCCGATTTCGAACCGCTCAGCTCATCCCCGCCATGAGCGCGAATCCGGCAGCCATGACCGCGGCACCGACCACCGAGGCGCGGCGCCCGGTGCGCGCGACGATCAGCAGAGCGACGCGTGCTGCAGCCCATCCAACCGCGACGAGTGCGAGTGCGGCGTCGGAGGATGGGACGTGGATGCCGTCTGCATGCCCGTGGACGGAACCCGCGGCATCCACGATCCCGGTCTGCATCACGGCGATGAGTGCGAGCGCCATCGCGAAGCTGTCCAGCACGTGCGCACGCGCGGCGGCGTCATCCCGGGCGACGGGCGCCAGCAGCATCGCCGCCGCGACGAGCGTGGCGGCGCCCGCGAGTGTGGCCGGCACGGAGTGAGCACCGACCATCGTCGTGACCATGATCGCGGTCATGGCGCCGTGCACCGCCACGCTGCGAACGGCTGCGCGGGCGTTCCGGCGCTGGGCGGGTGCCGTCGCGGGAGCGCAGCGCCCAAACCCCAGCGCAGGGGGCTCCACCCGCTCAGCGGACGTCGCCGCGGTTGCGGACGGAACCGCTACGCCGTCCACACCGTCTTCGCGTTCACGAACTCGCGGATGCCCCACACGCCGAGCTCGCGTCCGTAGCCCGAGTCCTTCACGCCGCCGAACGGCAGCCCGAAGAACGACGCCGTGTTGCCGTTCGCGAACACCGCGCCGAACTCGAGCTCGGCTTGCAGCTGATCGATCTCAGCCTGGCTCGGCTCGACCACACGCTCGCCGCGAGCCCGAACTCCGAGTCGTTGGAGAGCGCGATCGCCTCCTCGATCGAGGTGACCCTGTACACGCACGCGACCGGTCCGAAGCACTCCTCCCGGTGGATCCGCATCGCGGGCGTCACCCCGGTGAGCACGGTCGCGGGGTAGAACCACCCCGGGCCATCCGGCAGTGCTCCCCCGGTGTGGACGGTGACCCCATTCGCTTTCGCGTCCTCGACGAGCTCGTGCGCCTCAGCACGCACCTGCTCGGTCGCCATGGGCCCGAACGAGGTCCCGTCGGCGAAGGGGTCACCGGGCTTCATCGACTGCATCCTGGTGAGGAATGCGTCGAACCATTCGTCGTACACGTCGGTGTGCACGTAGAACCGCTTCGCGCAGATGCAGCTCTGGCCGCTGTTCTGCGTGCGCGAGTTCGCGCCGAACTCGGCCGACTTCGCGACATCCGCCGACGGCATCACAACGAAGACGTCGGTGCCGCCGAGCTCGAGCACGGACTTCTTCACGTTGCGACCCGCGGCCTCCGCTACGGCGGCGCCAGCGCCCACCGATCCCGTGAGCGTGACCGCCTTGATGCGGCGATCGTCGATGAGCCTGGATGCCGCGGCCCCCTCGATCAGCAGGGTCTGGAACGCGCCCGCGGGGAACCCGGCACGCTCGAACAGCTCCCCGAGGTAGAGCGCGACCTGCGGCACGGACGACGCATGCTTGAGCAATCCGGTGTTGCCCGCCATGAGCGCGGGCGCCGCGAACCTGATGACCTGCCAGAACGGGTAGTTCCACGGCATGACCGCGAGCACGGTGCCGATCGGCTGGTAGAGCACACGGGCGGCTGACGCTCCAACGGCCGCCGGCTCGACCGGGGTCTCCGGCGCAAGGTACTCCTCGGCGTGGTCCGCGTAGTGGCGCATGCCGTTCGCGGACTTCGTGACCTCGTACTTCGCGGTGGGGATGGTCTTGCCCATCTCGGTGGCCGCGAGCGCGGCGAGCGTGTCGAGGTCGGCATCCATCAGGTCCGCGGCCCGATGCATCCACTCCGAACGTTGCGCGAACGTCGTGGCGCGCATGAGCGCGTTGGCCCGGTCGGCACGGTCGAGGATCGCCTCGACCTCGGCGGCAGTGTGCGCTTCGAAGGTCTTCTCGACCTCGCCGGTGCTGGGGTTGAGGGTGGCGATGGCCATGGCTACTCCTTCGGTGACAGGGTTCGGCGGGCGAGGGCAACGGCGCCCTCGACGGGTGGTGCGGTCAACAGGTGGACTTCGAGCGATGGATGCCGCAGCGCCACCCAGCCCGCAAACGCGTCGTACAGGCGTGGTTGCCGGGTGATGACACTGCCCGCGGCCACGACATCGGATCCCACGGCTCCGCGTGCGAGCAACTGATCCACCAGCCGCGCGAGGCTCGCCGCGGCCCCGTCGATCACGGAGGCCGCGAGCGCCGAGCCCGCATCGGCGGCCGCGAACACCGCGGGCGCGCGCGGCCCCCAGTGGTCCATGGTCGGTTCGTCGTTCACGGTGCGGGCGAGCCGTTCGGGGTCGGCTACGCCGAACGCGTCGAGGAGCGCGGCGAGCAGGCCGTCGTCCGAGTCGTCCGTCGTCATGCGCGAAGAGGGCGGCGCGGGCGGCTTCGCGCACGATACCGGCGGCTCCGGCCTCGTCGCCGATCACCCAGCCCCAGCCGCCCGAGAGCAGGGCGGCTCCGTGGGCGTCGCGGCCGACTCCGATGGATCCGGTGCCCGCGATCACGCCCAGGCCGTGGTCGAGCCCGGCGGCGGGCACGAGCAGCGCGGCGTCGTTCACAGCGGTCGTCGGCCACGGCATCGCGGCCGCGAACTCCCGTGCGAGCTCGTCGGTGTCGAGTCCCTGCGCTCCGAGGCCGATCGCGGCGATCGTGGCGTCGGAGGGCGCTGTGCTCCGCACGAGCTGGGTAAGCCAGCGCACGCCGTGCTCGACGGGTTCGGCATCCCAGCCGTCGGAGGGAACTGTGGTCTCGACCAGGCGCGCGCCATCCACAGCCTCGACAACCACGGCGGCCTTGGTGCCGCCGATGTCGAGCCCGACGAGCACGTGGTTGGCGCCGACGCTGTTCACTGCTCCGACGCCTCCACCTTGGTGTCGGCGTTGTGGAACACGAACTCCTCGATCTCGATGCCGTGCAGGTGCGCGACCTCCCCGACCAGGATCTGCATCACGAGCGCCTCGAGCACCGCACGCTGCGACGGAGCGACCTGCGGCAGCGCAATGGTCTGCAGTCGAGGCGCCTCCGGCACCGACTCGCCGGACACGAGGATGACACGGTGCCCCGCCTCCGACAGCGTGCGAGCCACCTCGATCTCGCGGTCGTCGCCGAACAGCACGTGCACGCCATCCCCCGCGGACTCCATGGATCCGTGGAGGTACTGCCGCGTGCTCATGCCCGCGGAGTGAACGCGGGCGACCTCGCGGAACAGCAGCGCACCCGCCTCTGCGGAGCCGACCGACGGTCCGGCGCCCACGAAGTCCGCGGTCGTGACGCCCTCGAACGTCGCCGCGAGATCCGCGGCTCGTGCTCCCACGGCATCCTCGGTTGAGCGGAATAAGTCGGGAAGTTTCGCCCAGCGCGGGTCGACCTCGGCGCCGTCCCAGGCCTCGGCGATCATGCCGAGCGCCATCACCGTCGCGGTGTAGCCGATGGTCGACGCATAGCTGTCCGGGATGCTGCCGAGTGACAGCACAGCACCCGCGAGCTCGGACACCGGAGACGGGTCGTTGTTCACGACCGCGTACCGCAACGGCTCGTCAATCGAGCCGAGCACGGCGAGCGTCTCGGTGCTCTTGCCGCTCTGCGAGATGCCGATGATCGGATGCTGCGACACCGGGAACGGCAGCGGGTGGTCCCCCGCCCCGAGCCGCCACGAGTGGATGCCGCGGCTCCGCAGCTCCCACACGGCAGCGCACGCAGCCGCAAGGCTCGCACCGATGCCCACGAACACCGGGCCCGGACCTGCGAACGCCCCCGCGGCCTGCTGGTCGCGCACCGCACCCGAGATCCTCGCAATGGCGGTCTCGAGCGCGTCGCCCTGCGTGGACCGCGCACTCGCGAACGTGATGTAGTCACCCGGCATGGTCACTCGCTTCCGTGGTGGTCGTGGTGGCCGGCGCCGTCGTGGTGGCCTGGCGCGCAGTGCTCGCTCGCCGTCTCCGGGATGTCCATCGCGGGGTTCCGTCCGAAGAACCCGTGCGGCTTGAGCACGAAGCCGCAGGTGTCGACGGGCATGATCGGCCAGTCCTCGATCCGCGGGAAGTGGGTGAGGCCGAACGTGTGCCAGAGCACGATGTCCGCGTCATCCACGTTCCGGTCCGCGCGCACCCAGGTGGGCAGGCCCGCGCCACCGGGGTGCAGGTTCACGAAGTCGCCAGCCGGGTAGAGCTCGCTCGGCTCGTACTCGGTGACCCAGAGGTGCTTGGTCGCGAACGTGGCGCGCTGGTGGATGTCGGACTCGGCATCCGCGATCAGGGTCGGGAGCCCCTCGGGATAGAGCACCCACCCGACATCCCGTCCGAGGCGGTTCTGCACCGACGGGTTGGAGATCAGCCACGTGCGGCCCTTGAGGTTGTCGGCCATGCGCTGGGCATCCGACTCGCGCTTCAGGCGCGTGACCGACTGCGTGAAGCCCGTGCCGCTCGGATTGCCCTGGTCGCGCGGCACGAACGCAGCCTCGAGCTCGTCGACCGCGTTGCCGAGGCCGTCGACCATCATGTCGAGGCGCGCGCTGAAGAGGTGCTGGTGGTACGGCGCTCCGAGGCCCGGCGCGAGTTCAGAGGCGAAGGGATAGCCCGCGCCCGGATACGACGACGTGAACACGACGCCCGTAGCCTTCACCTCGAACTCGATCTTGCCGTCGAGCGAGAAGTACCAGTAGAAGCCGTAGTCGTAGTTGCCGACCGTCACGAAGAAGCTCACGACGAGGCGGCGGTTGCGGCGCGAGATGCTCGAGCCGTTCCAGTTGTCGAAGTGCTTCCAGGCGATGCCGTCGTCCTCCTCGTGGATGCAGATCGCCTGCGGGATGACGCGCGCGTTGCCGTCGTTGCCCGCGACCACCGCATCCAGATAGGTGATGTCGCCGACGCAGTCGCAGCCGAGCTCGAGCGAGTTCGCGTAGCCGCCGAGCAGGTACTCGCCGCAGTCGAAGAAGTTCTGGAACCAGCGCTGCGGGCTCGGATCGCCGTACGGCACGAGCATCTCGGCGATGGACGCCCGGTAGAGCACCGGTCGCGCTACCCCGGCATCGTCGATCGTGACGTTGTGGAACACGAGCCCCTCGCGCTGGTCGAACCCGACCTGCAGATTCCAGCCCGCCCAGCTCAGCGTGCCGTCGTCCGCCGATCGTGAAGCTCGGCCCCTGCGGCTGCGTGATCTCGATCGGCTTGAGTCCCTGCCGATCGCTCGCGCCAACCTCGTCGCGCCACGACTGCAGGTGGAAGTTGCCGCTCTCGAGCGGCACCGGCAGGTCGACGTAGTCGATGACCTCGATGACCTCCTTCGTCACGACGTCGAACATGACCGTGACGCCGTCGACGGGGTGGGCCCAACCGAGATCGTCCGGCGAATCCATGACGAACGTGAAGCAGCGCTGGATGCGACGTCCCGTCTCCTGGTCGCTCAGCACACCGGCCGACAGCGGATTCACGACCAGCCGGTCGAACTCGGTGAGCCCGCGCTTGCGCATCGCGGCCTGCCAGTCCGGGTGCTCCTTGATCGCCGACACCACGATGAACTCGTCGACTACGACCGGAACCTGGCCGTCGACGGCGTGATCGAGCCTGCGGCTCGAGAGCACGCGATGCTCGCCGAGCGAGACGACGACGTCGAACGAGTCGTTCGAGGCCATGTCGACGAGCATCGAGCGGACCCGACGGTCGGCGGAGCCCGACGCCAGCAGCGCACGCTTGTCGGGCTCGACGAGACCGACGTAGGAGAACTGCATGGTCGGCGTGAGCTGCCCTTCGCGTTCGAGGATGCCGCGGCTCTCCGCGATCTCGTCAGCGCTGAGCGTCTGGAGCGACTCGCTGATGGTGGTCATCGTGCGCCTTTCGGGTGCTGCTGCTGCGGGCCGGAGCGCGCGAAGTGGGTGCGCAGGCGATAGCGATCGCCCGCATAGCGGATCACGGAGGCGAACACGGGCTTGTCCGCGCGGTCGACGACGACCTGCCGCATCACGAGCACCGGTTTGCCCGGCTCGATCTCGAGGTTGCGGGCGAGTTCGGCATCCGCCTCGCGCGCTTCGATGGTCGATTCGGCGCGCACCAGGTCGACGCCGGCGGCGGCGAGCTGCTCGTAGAGCGACGCGGTCGTGAAGTCAACGTCGGCGACGTCGGGCACGAGGGCCGCCGGTACGTGGGACTGGTCCAGTGCGATCGGCACCTGGTCGAGCATCCGCACCCGCTCGAGGTGGAACAGCGGCGTGCCCGGTGCGATCGACAGCTGCTCGGCCTCGTCGATCGTGGCCGGTGCGATGCCCGACCGCAGGATGCGGGATGTCGCGACCAGGCCCATCCGGTCCGCGGTCTCGCTGAACGACTCGAGGCTGTTCGGCCAGTCCCTGCGCGTGGCGGCGCCAGCCACGTACCAGCCGCGGCCGTGCGAGGAGGTGAGCACACCGTCATCCACCAGTTTCTGCAGCGCCTTGCGCAGGGTGACTCGGCTGATCGACAGGCTCAGGCACAGCTCGCGCTCCGGGGGCAGGCGCGAACCCGGCGGCAGCACGCCGTCCGTGACGTCCTGGAGGATGGAGTCGACCGCGCGCACCCACAGAGGATCGGCGCTGGTCAGGGTGCCCGAAATGCTCACGCGGTCACGACCTTCTCCCACACGCCCGACTTCATCGAGCGGTAGCAGGCGTCGAGGATGCAGTTGACGATGTACCCGTCCTCGAAGGTCTCATCGGGCTGCTCGCCGCGCTCGAACGCGGTCACGAAGTGGCGGAACTGCTGCGAGAAGCCGTACGCGCGAGCCTCTTCTGGCACGGGGTAGACCCAGCCGGTCTCGGCGTCCGCCTTCTCGACGAGATAGCCCACCGGATTCTGGATGAAGCCCCACACGGGCGTCGCGGAGCTGTCGGTGACGAGGCGGCCGGCACTGCCCACGAACTCGTGGCGCAGCTGCATCCCGCCCTTCTCGATCCACGACGACTCGATCGTCGCCATCTGGCCGCCGGCGAACTTGAGCATGGCCACCGCCGTGTCTTCGCCGGTGGTCTTGTCGCCGTGCACGAGCGTCGCGCCCCAGGCCCACACTTCGGTGACCGGATTGTCCTTGCCGAAGAAGTGCCGCGCAGACTCGACGGTGTGGCAGCCCATGTCGAGCAGCGCGCCGCCGCCCGCGGTCTCCGCATCCCAGAAGTGCGGCGCGTGCGGGCCGGAGTGACCCTCGCGAGCGCGCATGGTCAAGAGGTCGCCGATGCCGCCGGCCGCGACCATCTCGTGAGCCTTCGCGATGTTCGGCGAGAACACCGAGCACTCCGCGTAGGCGGCCCAGATGCCGGCCTCGCGCACGATCTCGAGGATCTGCTTCGCCTCGGCCCCCGTGCGCGCGAGCGGCTTCGTGCAGATCACGCCCTTGCCGTGCTTCGCGGCGAGCCGCACCGCCTCGACGTGGATCTCGTTCGGCAGCGCGATGATCACGAGCTCGACGGCCGGGTCGGCGCACAGCGCCTCGATGTCGTCGTACTGATTGGGGATCGCGCCCCACGGCTCCGACCACGTCGCGGCGAACTCGCGCGCGCGCTGCATGGTGCGCGAGAAGTTCGCGACGAGCTGGGCGTTGCGCACGTCCTGCAGCCCGTCGACGTACTGGTCGCTGATGAACCCCGAACCCAGGATGCCGATGCCGACCACTCAAATCTCCTTCAATGATGACGATGCGGACCACAGCGTATCTCTTGGCCTACCTCTGGTCTACATCTTTGCCGATTTTAAATACCTCTTGCTACCTCTTGTCTGGTTCCATTACGCTGAGCCACACCACGCGTGGGTCCGCACCACCGGCGACGTGCCGCTTCAACCCGAAGCACTTCACAGTTCGAGAGGACAGCAATGCGTTCACGATTTGCTCCGATCGCGGCGATTGCCGTGACCGCGATGGGCCTGGCCCTGGTCGGCTGCACCACCGGTGGTAATGACAACGGCGACAGTGTCGAGCTCGTGCTCGGCAGCTGGCGCACCGAGGACATCGCGATGTGGGAGGACGAGATCATCCCCGTGTTCGAGGAGTCTCACCCCGGCATCACGGTCGAGTTCGCCGCGACCGACACGAACGACTACAACGCCGCGATCCAGTCGCAGGTCGAGGGCGGCAACGCACCCGACCTGATCACCTGCCGCCCGTTCGATGTCAACCGCGCCTGGATCGCCGACGGATACTTCGACGACCTGACCGGCCTGCCGGCGATCGACGCGTTCGACGAGACCGCGCTGGGCGCGTGGACTGGACCGGACGGCGCGCCCTACTGCGTGCCGGTCGCCTCGGTGCTCGCCGGCTTCTACTACAACAAGGCGATCTTCGACGAGCTCGGTCTCGAGGTTCCTGAGACGCAGGCAGACTTCGTCGACACGCTGCAGGCGATCAAGGATGACGGCACGTACACCCCGCTCGCCCTCGGCTCCGCCGATGGCTGGCAGCTCGCCTACAACGTGCTCTACAACATCGGCCCGAACTACTGGAAGGGCGAGGCGGGCCGACTCGGCCTGATCGACGGCACCCAGAAGCTCACCGACCCCGACTTCGTCGCGGCGTTCGAGGCGGTGGACGAACTCAAGCCGTTCCTGCCGAGCGGCTACGAGGCCATCACCTACGACGACATGGGCCAGCTGTTCAACCTCGGCCAGGCGGCCATCATCCCTGACGGCTCGTGGAACATCAACCAGCTGACCTCCACCGGTCTCGACGTCGGCGTGTTCGGCGCACCGGTTCCGGCCGCGGGCGACCAGCGCTTCCAGCAGGAGATGCCCGACATGGGCATCGGCCTCAACGCGGCGAGCGAGAAGAAGGATGCCGCGAAGGAGTTCCTCGAGTGGATCTCCACGGCCGACTTCCTCTCGGTCTACGTGAACAAACTCCCGGGCTTCTTCGCGATGGCATCCGAGCCGGTCAGCTACGACAACGCCCTCGCGCAGGAGTTCGCCGACCTCAAGGTGGACGCCGAGCTCACGCCGCGCCTCGCCCTCGACCGGCTGAGCGCGGGCACCCCGCCGCTCGACGACGAGATCTGGGTCGCGCTGCAGCAGATGTACGCGGGCACCGAGTCGCCTGACGCGGTCACCGCAAGCCTGCAGTCCGGGCTCGAGTCCTGGTACCAGCCAGAGTAGGTCGTTCCATCGGGAGTGCCGGGCGGCACGGTCGCCCGGCACTCCCCATTTCCCGCCACAATCGACGACAGGAGGTGACGCACCGATGAAGAGCACGGCATCCAAGTACCGCTACCTCGCGCTGTTCGTGCTGCCCGCACTCGCGATCTACGTCGCGTTCTCGGTGTACCCGCTCATCTCCTCCGTGGTGCTGAGCTTCTTCGACTCGGATGCCCCGGGCGGCTCGGCGTTCGTCGGCATCGAGAACTACGTCTACCTGTTCACCAACGAGTCCACGAGCGAGCGGTTCTGGAACGCGCTCGGCAACAACGTCGTCTTCTTCCTCATCCACCTCGTGGTCGAGCTGCCGGTTGGGCTGCTCATGGCGGCGCTGCTCACCTCGGGCGTGCTGCGGCGCACGACCGGGCTCTACCGCACGCTGCTGTTCATCCCGGCGACGCTGTCCGTCGTCATCGTGGGGTTCATCTGGCGGCTCATCATCAGCCCGCTCTGGGGCGTCGTCGACTTCCCGCTGCTGGGCAACGAGCTCACCGCGCTGCCCACGATCTCGCTCATGTCGGTGTGGCAGTACGTCGGCATCCCGATGATCTTCCTGTACACGGCCCTGCTCGCGATCCCCGGCGATGTCATGGAGGCCTCACGCATCGATGGTGCCGGCGCGTGGACCGCGTTCTGGCGCATCAAGTTCCCGCTCATCGCGCCGCAGTTCGGCCTGATCGCGATCCTCACGTACATCTGGACGTTCAACGGCTTCGACATCGTCTACGCCCTCAACGGCTCTGCGCCCGGCCCGAACTACTCGACGGACATCCTGGGCACGCTGTTCTACCGCACCTTCTTCGGCTCGAGCGGCCAGGTGGCAAACCTCGACCTCGGCGCGACGGTCGCGACCGTGATCTTCTTCATCATCCTCGTGGTCACCGCGATCTACTTCGTGGTGCTGCAACGCCGACTGAAGAGCTACGAACTATGAGCACCACGACGCGAACCAAAGCCAAGCGCTCGCCCGGCGAGGTGCTGTCCAACACCGTGACCCACGGGCTGCTGATCGTGTTCGTGATCCTCGCGATCGGACCGATCCTCGTCGTGATCATGAACTCGTTCAAGACGACGAAGGGAATCTTCGAGAGCCCGTTCGCATTCCCGACAGCCGAATCGTTCAACCTGCAGGGCTACGAGAACGTGTTCAAGCGCGGCGAGTTCCTGCTCAACTACCAGAACAGCCTCATCGTCACGGTCTCGACCACGCTGCTCGTGATCGTGCTCTCCGCGATGGCCGCGTGGGCGATCACCGAGTACCAGGTGCGGATCACGCCGCTGCTGGCCGGCTTCTTCATCCTCGGCATCATGCTGCCGATCCGCCTCGGCACGGTGCCGATCCTCAAGACGATGATCGCGTGGGGCATCGTCGACACGCTGCGTCGCGCTCATCCTCGTGTACACCGCGATGACGCTGCCGCTCGCGGTCGCGCTCATGATGACCTACTTCCGCTCGGTGCCGACCGAGCTCAAGGAGGCGGCGCGCATCGACGGGGCCGGGGAGTTCCGCACGTTGGGGATCGCGCTGCCGATCGTGCGGCCGGGGCTTGCGGCCGTGGCATCCATCACGATGCTGCCGGTGTGGAACGACCTGTGGTTCCCGCTCATCCTCGCGCCGAGCCGGGAGAACCAGACCGTGACGCTCGGCGTGCAGCAGTTCGTCGGGCAGTTCCAGAGCGACTACCCGGCGCTGCTTGCGGCGCTGACGCTCGGAGCGGTGCCGCTCATCGTGCTGTTCACGGTGTTCTCGCGGCAGTTCATCCAGGGGCTGAGTGCCGGTTACGGCAAGTAGCGCGCTGTTGCGGCGAGCAACCTACGTGCGGTTGAACCCGCCGCTTCTGGCGAAGAAGGTGCGCAGTCGGTACCGCTCCCCGGAGTACTGGATGGTGGACGCGAACAGCGCCCGGTCCGCGCGGTCGAAGACCAGCTGGTGCATGACGAGCACCGGCTTGCCCTGGCTGATGTCGAGGTGCTCTGCGCAGATCCGCGTCGGCTTCGCGGGCCTCGATGGTCGAGTCGGCACGGACGAAGTCGAGGCCGTCTTCGGCGAGTGCCGAGTACAGCGACTCGTGTGAGAAGTCACGCTCGGCGAACCCCGGCACCGATTCGGCCGGCACCGCGGTGCGGTCGAGCGCGATCGGCACGCCGTTCAGGAACCGGACTCGCTCGAGGTGGAACAGCGCCGTGCCGGGCGCGATGGAGAGCTCGTCGGCCTCGTCGAGGTTGGCCGGAGCAACCTCGGCGCGGAGCACCCTCGACGTCGCCGTCAGTCCCATGCGGATCGCGGTCTCGGTGAACGACTCGAGACTGTTCGGCCACTCCTTGCTCGCGCCGCGGGCCGCCACGTACCAACCGCGCCCGTGCGAGGCGTTGAGCACGCCGTCTTCCACGAGATGCGTGAGCGCCTTCCGCAGCGTGACCCGGCTGATGTTGAGCTGCTGGCAGAGTTCGCGTTCCGGCGGCAGGCGCATGCCGGGCTGCAGCACACCGCTCGCGATCTCGCCGGCGATCAGGTTGACCGCCTGCACCCAGAGCGGCTCGGGGTAGTCAGGTCGGATTCGTCCCATCAATTCGAGCGTCGTCGACACAGGTCCCCCTTCCTGGTCTCAGTTCGGGTATGAGACCAATCAGACCATACCCGGTTCGTCTACCCCACGCGATCTCAACCCGAGTGATTGTCAATGGCGGACAACTGGCATCGAGCCGTCACCATTCCCAGTCGGCGACGTCGCTAGAAGTACGTCCGCACGAGATCGACGACGAGTGGGTCATCGACTTCGGCGTCGTCCACCACCGGGATGACGCGCCACTTGTCGAATGCCGTGCACGGGTGAGACAGCCCGAGCCGCACCACCTCCCCCACTCGCACCGGACTCTCGGCGGCGAACTCGAGGAACGCGTGCTGGTCGTTGAGCTTGAGGATGCGGCCGGCCGCCATGCCCGCGCCGGGCATCGGGATCGGCAGGTCGAGGTCGTACGGGAAGTCTCGCTTGCCGCCGTCGAGGATCGCGAGCCCGGGTTCTGGAACGGACAGCACCCGCGCCCAGCCGTGCATCGCCGCGCGCAGCCGATCGCGCAGCGGCGAGAGTTCCGCGTAGTGGCCGCTGTCGTGCACCTGGTAAGCGCCGGAGCGAAGCACGACGGTGGCCCGATCGGTGAGCGTGCCCAGCACCTCCGCGACGATGTCGAAGTACGCGCTGCCGCCCGCGGTGACGATCGGGCGCGCATTCCAGGCGATCTGGTCGAGCAGGCCGGCCATGGCATCCATCAGCCGGCGCACCCGCTCGAGACCGTCGGCCGCTCGGTCGCTCGCGAGCGCGCCCTCCCAGCCGCCGAGACCGGCGAGCCGGAGTTCCGGGGCCGCGTCGATCGCCTGCGCGACGAGGAGCGCGTCGCCGCGGGCGCCCGTGCGGCCACCCTCTGCACCGACGTCGACGAGCACGTCGATCGGGCGGGCGGGACGGGAATCGGCGAGGGCGGCGCGCATGGCGGCAACGGCATCCACGCTGTCGACCCAGCAGGTGAAGTCGAATGCAGGATCCGCGAGCTCGGTCGCGATCCAGCGCAGCGTGACGGGGTCGATGAGCTCGTTCGCCAGCAGGATGCGACGGATGCCGAACGACCGGGCGAGCTGCACCTGCCACCCGGTCGCGAGGGTGATGCCCCACGCGCCCGCGTCGAGCAGCTGCTGCCACAGCTGCGGCGCCATCGTGGTCTTTCCGTGCGGTGCGAGCTCGAGCCCGCGCTCCGACGTCCACTCCCGCATCACGGCGACGTTGTGCGCCATGACGCCGCGGTCGAGGGTGAGCAGCGGGGTCGAGAAGTCGCTGCGGCGCGGCTGGGTCGCGAGAAACTCCTGCTCGGTCATCCCCCACGAGCGCGACGGGAACGACTTGAGCTGCGCCGAGAGTTCCATGAGGCCAGGCGTGCCCTAGGTGAGCAGCACGCGGGAGAGGTCGTCGAGGCTGCCAGGCACGAGCGCGTAGAACGAGTACGTCGCGTGCTTGGAACGAGTGAGGAAGCCGGCATTCACGAGGATCTTCAGGTGGTGCGACACCGTGCCCTGGCTGAGTTCGAGCAGGTCGACGAGGTCGCCGACGCAGACGTTGTGGTCGGGCGAGCCCGCGATGTAGGAGATGACCCGCAAGCGCGCGGGGTCGGCGATCGCCTTCAATGCGACGGCGAGCTTCTCGGCTCCCGCGGCATCGATGCGCTCCTCGGCAAGCGGCGCGCACTCGGAGGTGCTGCAGGTGTCGGCCGCGGGGGCGATCGCTTCGAGGGTGGGCATGTCAACAGCCTACCGGATTCATTGATCTGAATCGATCATTGACAATGATCGATGGATGCGACACACTCTTCTCCGAACATCCATTGAAGAACATCGATGAAAGGTCAATCCCATGCTCGGAGCAAACCTGCTCGGCATCAACGCAACCGGATGGCTCACAGAGGCACAGCGCGCGCACCGCGAGTACCTCGCGGACGCTCAGGCCCGGGCGCGGGTTCGTGCAATTGACACGCAGGAGACTGGTCGAGACCGGCGCAACGCCGAGCGGGCTGCTCGGCGCACCCGCGTTACCCCCGCGTGTGCCCCAGCGACGGTCGGCATCTCGAGCTGCTGACTAGCGCTTGCCCTTGGTCACAGCGTCGATCGCGCTCGCGCTGCGATCGGATGCGGCCTTCTTGTCAGCCTTCTGCAGGCGCTTCTCCTTGAGGGTCTTGGACGCGGCGGTCTTGCCGGATTCCTTGCGCGCGGATTTCTCACCCATGGTCGTGCTCCTTCGAGAGCCACGGTGACCCTATGGGGCTGACAGTACACCTGCGCGTTGCTTGATTGGTCTGATCTTTGTGTCAGGCTAGGTGGATGCTCGAAGATGACGCCGAACTGCAGCGAATCGCCGCGGTCATTGAGGCCGGCCCGTACCAAGCCGAGTGGAGCTCCTTGCAGGAGCACACCACGCCGAGGTGGTACCTGAACGGAAAGTTCGGCATCTTCATCCACTGGAGCCTCACTTCCGTGCCCGCCTTCGGCAGCGAGTGGTACTCCCGCCTCATGTACCAGGAGGGATCCCGCGAGTGGCAGCATCACCGCGACACCTATGGGCCGCAGACCGAATTCGGATACAAGGATTTCATCCCATCATTCACGAACGACCGATTCGAACCTGACGAATGGGCTGCTCTGTTCCGCCGGTCAGGTGCGCAGTTCGTCGTGCCCGTGGCGGAGCACCACGACGGTTTTGCGATGTACGACAGTGCACGGTCGGAGTGGACCGCCGCGAAGATGGGACCGCGCCGCGATCTGTTCGGCGACCTCGCGGAATCCGTGCGCCGGCTCGGGCTGGTCTTCGGCGGGTCGAGCCACCGAGCCGAGCACTGGTTCTTCATGAACGGAGGGATGCGGTCGCCCTCCGATGTGCAGGATCCCAAGTTCGCCGACTTCTACGGCCCCGCCTCACGTGAGGAGACGCAGCCCAACGAGGCGTACCTCGACGACTGGTTCCTGCGCACGATCGAGATCATCGACCGCTACCAGCCGGAGGTGCTGTGGTTCGACTGGTGGATCGAGCAGGAGGCGTTCGAGCCGTACCTGCGCAAGCTCGCGGCCTACTACTACAACTCCGCCGTCACCTGGGGTCGCGAAGTCGCGATCAACTACAAGTGGACGGCGTTCGCCCCCGGCTCGGCGGTCTACGACATCGAGCGTGGGGCGGTCGCGGGCATTCAGCCTGACTTCTTCCAGAACGACACGTCGGTGTCGCGCACGTCGTGGGGCTGGGTCGAGGGCCACGTGTACAAGCCGCTCCCCGAACTCATCGGCGAGCTCGTCGACGTGGTTGCGAAGAACGGCGCGCTGCTGCTGAACATCGGGCCGAAGCCCGACGGCACCATCCCGCTCGAAGAGCAGCGGCTGCTCGAGGGCATCGGCGACTGGCTCGCCATCAACGGCGAGGCCATCTATGGGTCGCGGCCCTGGGTCATCGCCGGCGAGGGACCGACCCGAGCGGTCGAGGGCTCGTTCATCGACGGCGAGGTCGCGCCGTTCACGAGCCAGGACATCCGGTTCACGTCGTTCTCGCACGTCTCGGGCGAGTACCTGTTCGCCATCGCGCTCGCCTGGCCAGAGGGCGGCACGTTCTCGATCAAGGCCCTCGGCTACGGATCGGGCCTGCTCACGGTCGACATCGACGAGGTGCACATCCTGGGCGTCCGGGGCAAAGTCGAGTGGTCGCAGTCGTGGGACCGGCTCGACATCACGCTGCCGGACACGCCGCCGAGCGAAGTTGGCGTGGTCGCGAAGATCAAGCTGAAGGCACCGATGCCGCCGGTGCGCGGGGATGCGATCCACTGACACGGGCTCGTGCTGATCAGGAATATTGGTACACCCCCCGGGACTTGAACCCGGAACCCACTGATTAAGAGTCAGTTGCTCTGCCAATTGAGCTAGAGGTGCGCGCGGCCTTACAGGCCGACGAACAAGATTAGCATGACCGAGTCGGAAGGAAATCGCACTGTGCAGCTCGAACCAGGACAGCAAGCCCCGCAGTTCACCTTGGTGGACCAGGACGGGAACACGAGGTCACTCGCCGATTACGCGGGCGAACGCGTCATCCTCTATTTCTATCCAGAGGCGATGACCGAGGGATGCACGAAGCAGGCGTGCGACTTCCGTGACAACCTCGGCTGGCTGGTGTCAGCCGGCTACCAGGTGATCGGAATTTCGAGGGATGACCCCGCGAAGCTCAAGGCGTTCCAGGAGCGCGATCGGCTCACGTTCCCGCTGCTGAGCGACCCCGACCACAGCGTGCACGACGCATACGGCACATGGGGACCGAAGAAGCTCTACGGCAAGGACGTCATCGGCGTGCTGCGCTCGACGTTCGTGCTCGACCGGCACGGCGTGATCGAGCAGACGTTCTACTCGACGAAGGCCACCGGGCACGTCGCGATGCTCCGCAAGAAGCTCGGACTCGACGCGGCCTGAGCTTGCCCGGGCCGTCCGGGGCCAGCTAAACCCGGCGCAGTGCCGCGACGACCGGCGGCGTGAACAGCACCACGAGCACGAACAGCGCGGGCACGAGCAGCACCCACCCGATCATGGGCTGGGCGAAGATCCCCTGGAAGCACGCGATCGCCACGCCGCCCTGAAGCACCTGCCAGACGATGGCGGCGCCACGGATCCACGAGCGGCGCCGCACCGCTCCGATGGCGATCGCCCCGAGCCATCCAGCGGCCACCGCCGTGAGCACCGTGAGGAACAGCGCGCTCGGGTACGACTCGGGTACGACAGTCAGCAACTCGACCACGAGATACCCGGTTGATACCACGAGGAGAGCGCATTCCGCGAAGAGCAGCACGGCCAGAACGGCGAGCAGTGGATGCGACGGAGCTCGCCCCAACTCGTCGCCGCGGTCGGGGCTGGCGGGCTCATCCCCGGAAAGACCATTGATTTGCATGATTCAGTATGAGATTCTAGTTGAGGTCGATTTCAGCTCCCAGTGTCGCGAGCGGGTCACAGAACGTTCTCAATGCCCGATTCTCCAGGTTGTCGGCCTGTCTCAGCGGCGTTCAGCCGCATATGCACTGAAGGAGCACCACCATGGATTGGCGTGACAAGGCCGCCTGTCTCACGGCAGACCCCGAACTCTTCTTCCCGGTCGGCAACACCGGCCCCGCTGTCGACCAGATCGACAAGGCGAAGGCGGTGTGCGCCCGCTGCTCCGTCACCGAGATGTGCCTGCAGTACGCGCTCGACACCAATCAGGACTCCGGTGTCTGGGGTGGTCTGAGCGAAGACGAGCGCCGCGCGCTCAAGCGCCGCGCTGCGCGCGCACGCCGCGCCTCCTAGTCCGGCCGCCCCTGCGGCGGACGTCGTCCGTCGATTCGCACGAGCGCGGTCGCACGAATCGCCGGGATCACCTGAGCGAGAACGTGGCGACCAATGCCGCCGAGAGCTGAGCGCTCAGTGGATCGCGTCGCGTCCCCCGTCGAACTCCACGCCGCACGGCCCGCCGTCGTCGTTGGTCTCGCGTGCGATCGGCTTGCCCTCGAAGTCGATGAGCGCGGGCGCGTACCACTGCGACGTGTGGGTGGCCGAGGCCGGCATGTAGTGCGAGATGAACGATCGGCGCCACTGGTCGGTCGTGCGGTTCGGCCCCGACCCATGCACGACGCTGCCGTTGAAGAACAGCACGTCGCCCGGCTCGAGCACGAGCTTGACCGGGTCGTGGCCCTCCGGCGGACGCACGAGCTCCTGCGTGAAGCTCTCTGCGCTGTCGGCCTCCTCCGGACATTGCACCTCGTAATCCTGCGTGCCGGGGCAGAGTTGCAGCCCACCGTTCTCTGGCGTCGACCGGTCGACGGCGAGCCATGCTGCCACGCAGGTCTGCGGCTTGATCTGCAGGAAGTAGTTGTCCTGGTGGAACGCCTGGCCGCGCGCGCCCGGAGGCTTGAAGTAGAACATGGTCTGCACGGCGACCGGAGGCTCGCCCATCAGCTGCACGAGCAGGCCGTGCACCCTCGGGTCGATCAGGCGCCGCTTGCTCCCCTCATCGATGAGGTGGGGATGCATCACTCGCGGATACCGCTTGAGCACGTCGTCTCCGCCTGACGGGCTCCAGTGGTCAGGGATCGGCTCGCCGCGCTCGGCGAGGCCGTCGAAGAAGTCCTTGCACGCGGCCACCTCCTCTGGCGTGAAGAGCCCGCGGGCGACGAGGTAGCCGTCGCGTGCGTAGTCGGTCAGCTCGTGGTCGGTGAAGGCGGGAGCGGTCGTCGTGGTGGTCATGGTTCAAGCCTGTGGCCGAGGCGATTCCACTGGCCATGGATCAATCCGGCAGAAGGATGGATATTCTGCTCACATGGATCTGTCGCATCACATCTCCGGGTTCTACCGCAATGTCAGCGTTCCGCCGACGTCGCGCCGGAATCCGAGTGATCACCTGCTGATCTGGGCCCTCGAGGGTTCGCTGGATGCCGTCGATCAGTGGCAGGAGAATCCGCGCACAGGCAGGCGACTTGGTGTCGTTCCCGCCCGGTCTTCCGCACGAGTACGACGCCGATCGCGCGACTGAATGGTCGTGGCTGTGGGTGCACTACGGCGGTGCGCGTGCCGCGGAGGTGACTCGCGCGCTCATGGGTGACGCCGATGTGGTGGCGTTCGGACATCCCACCGCCGTTCGCGCAGCGTTCTCCGGGCTGGTCGTCGCCGCGGCGATGGATGCCGCGCCGTCGCCACTGCGCCCGGTGGATGCCCGGCTCACCGGCCTGCTCGGCCTCATGCTCGAGCACGCGAGGCGCGACGATCGCACGCCGCGCGACGACCGGGATCTCGAACTCGTGCTCGCGTGGATCTCCGAGCACCTCGCCGACCCGGTCGACCTGCAGACGCTCGTCGCACGCTCCGGCTATTCGGCCGCGCAGCTCACTCGTCTGTTCCGCGCCCGCACGGGCCTCGCCCCGATGGCGTACCTGACGCAGGCAAGGATGACGCAAGCCGCCTGGATGCTCGCCGAGACCCGCGCGACGATCGCCGAGGTCGCGCGCTCGGTCGGGTACGCCGACCAGTTCCACTTCTCGCGGCGCTTCCGCGACGTGCGGGGAATCGCACCGAGCGCGTACCGCGAGGCTGCGCTGCGATCGTGAGCAGCTAGGCCTTCGTGAGATAGGTCAGCGGCACTTCGATCGTGACCTCGGTGCCGCTGCCCATCAGGGTGTGCCAGTCGATCGTTCCGCCGAGTTCGCCCTGGATGAGGGTGCGCACGATCTGCGTGCCGAGTCCCGAGCCGACCTTGCCCTCATCGAGTCCCGCGCCGTTGTCGCGCACGCGCACGCTGAGCTTGGTGTCGGTGCGCTTCGCGGAGATCTCGACCTCGCCGTCCGCCCGCCCGGCGAGACCGTGCTCCACCGCGTTCGTCACGAGCTCGGTGAGCGCGAGCGCCAGCGGAGTGGCGTATTCGGAGGGCAGGGTGCCGAAGCTGCCGGTCGACTTCGGTCGCACGATGGTGTTGTGTCCGGCCGACACCTCGGCGATGAGCATGAGTACGCGGTCGAAGACCACGTCGAAGTCCACGTTCTGGTTGAGGCCCTCGCTCAGGGTGTCGTGCACCACCGCGATCGCGGCGACGCGGCGCATGGCCTGGCCGAGGGCATCCCGCGCGCCATCGCTGTGCGTCCGGCGCGCCTGGATGCGCAGCAGTGACGCCACCGTCTGCAGGTTGTTCTTGACCCGGTGGTGGATCTCGCGGATCGTCGCATCCTTGGTGATGAGCTCGCGCTCCTGGTGGCGAACCTCCGTGACGTCGCGGCAGAGCACGATCGCACCGACCCGTTCGCCGCGGTTGCGGATCGGGATGGTGCGCAGCGACACCGTGACCCCGCGCGCCTCGATGTCGGTGCGCCACGGTGCGCGGCCGGTGACCACGAGCGGCAGGGACTCGTCGATGATGACCTTGCCCGCGAGCAGTGCTGTGGTGACCTCGGCGAGGGACTCCCCCTCGAGCTCGCCCGCGAACCCCATGCGGTTGAACGCCGAGAGCGCGTTGGGGCTCGCGAAGGTGACGATGCCGTCCACGTCGAGGCGGATGAGACCGTCCGACGCTCGCGGCGCCCCACGCCGTGGCCCGCTCGGTGCGCCCAGATCGGGGAAATCGCCGGACGCGATCATCGCGAACAGATCGTTGGCGCACTCGTTGAAGGTGAGCTCCTGGCGGCTCGGGGTGCGCGCCTCGCTCAGGTTGGTGTGGCGGGTGATGACGGCGACCGGCAGCTCAGTCGTGGCCTTGCCGCTCGGCGACAGCCGGCGCAGCACGGGCACGGCACGCACGCGGGTCGGCGTCTCCTCGTACCAGTCGGGTGCCGCGGTATCCACGATCTTCACCGAGTCGAACGCCTCGGTGACCTGCGCGCGCCACTCGGGCTTGATGGGCTGGCCGACGAAGTCGCGGTAGAACAGCGTGGCCGAACTGGATGGCCGGGCATGCGCGACCGCGACGAACCCGCCCTCGAGGCTCGGCACCCACAGCACGATGTCGGCGAACGCGAGATCGGCGAGCAGCTGCCAGTCGCCGACGAGCAGGTGCAACCACTCGATGTCGGCCTCACTCGAACGTCCCTGCGCCTGGACGAGATCACTGAGGGTCGACACCCTCCAAGGCTAGCCCGTTGCCGTTGCGCGCTGCCGCCGTCCGCGCAGGGCTCGGTCGGCCAACCCGCGCTTCTGGGGCAGCGCCGTCTCAGGCACCCAACGGGACCACGCCAGGTCCCGCACGGCGATCCGTGCCGCCGACCGCGGCGACACGTCTCCGACCGCGCGGCCCGCGAGCAGTGCCGCGTCGAACGCGGGCCGGTCGTACGGCACCATCACCGCGTGCTCGATGCCGCCGAACCGCGCGAGGGTCTGCGACACCTGGCTCGCGGGCGCGAGTCCGATCGCGGATGCCCGCAGCCGGTTCATCACGACCGTCACCGAATGCGTCGACACGGTCTCCACCAGTTCGGCATAGGCCCGCAGGAAGCGCGACATCCCGACCGGGTCGGCGGAGCCGACCGCCACGACGTGGTCGGCCTCGCGGAGGGCGGCGATCGTCGCGGCGTTGCGCCGCGGTGCGAACACGTCGCTCGAGATCTCCTCGTCGACCTCGAGGCTCGCGCCGACATCCAGCACGGTCACGTCCACCCAGTCGCGGCACTCACGGATGACGCCAGCCACCTTCTCGGCCGACAGCTCCGGCCAGCGGCTCGCTCGGCCGATGCCCGTGAGCACCCAGAACGACCCCGCGGGCGACGCGTAGCGCTCGCCAATCCGCTCGAGTTCGACGTGGTCGAGGCTGCCCGACCCGGCAAGGCGACAGGCGGCGGCGAATCCGGGCGCCTCATCCAGCAGTCCGAGGGTTGGCGCAATCGCCGCGCCGTGGGTGTCGACATCGCCGAGCGCGACGGTGAGCCCGGCGGCCGCGAGTTCTGAGGCCAGCGTCACCGCGATCGTGGTGCGTCCTGGGGCACCCGCTGGTCCCCAGACCGCGATCGTCGTGCCGCGGTCGCGCGGCGCTTCGACCGTCGGCGTGACTCCGGCACCGAGGATGCGCGGCTCGAGCTCAGGCCAGGTGGCCGAAGCGTCGACCGTCTCGAGCAGCCCGATGGATGCAGCGCGCCGGCGATCGGACTCACCCTCGGCAAGCACGACGAGCCGCACACCGTGCTCGTCGCACGCCGCGAGCAGTTCGGGTGTGAGGGTCTTCGGGTTCGCTCCGACGATCGCGGCGTCCGGCCGCACCGACGGGATGCTGCGCTCCAACTCCCACGCACTCGCGGCTCGCGCCACGACCTCGTGGCCGTGCCGGGCAGCCTGCTCGGCAAGCGACTCCTCGAGCTCGGGCTCGACCGCGAGGGCGATCCGCGCCACGTCAGCGCCCCGCGGGAAGGTCGGCGGGCACGATCGACACGGTGGCCTCGCCCGCGAGCGCCTCGAGCACCCGGGCGATCCGGTCCCGCGGGAGGAGGAGCTCGACCGCGGTGGTCTGGCGGCCGGCGACGATGGTCTCCGACTCCACGAGCCGCACGACCGTCGCACCGGACACGATGACCTCGGGCGCGCCAACGCCTCCGTTGTCGTCTTCGCGGGCGACCCAGACATCCACCACCGATCCTGCGACGACTGTGGCTGGCAGCTGCCCGTTGACCGAGAGCACGATCGACGTGAGCCGCACCCCCGCGGTGCTGCCGAGTGCGCTCATCGGCACGAGTTCGCCCTCGCCAACGGTGCGAGTGACCACGAGGCCGTCGGGCGGGATGTCGCCGGGCGCGAGGTAGAGGCCGGCGCCCGCGCCATCCCTCACGCTCGTCGCAAGCAGGTCGTCCTCGTCGATACGATCACCCGCGGTGAGCGTGACGCGTGCGGAGTACAGGGTCTCGGAGGCATCCGCGGCCGACACGAGCGCGAACACCCCCACTGCGGAGGCCGCGACGAGCAGCAGCCCGATCACGAGCCGCGGGTCGACGCTCAGCCGCCGGCCTGCGCCGCGAGCGAGTCGATCGGCGCCGCGAGGGCGATCGATGCCGTGCATGCCTGGCTCCATCCTTGCGATCCGGTCGGTGCGATTCGGTCCATGGTCGGGTGGCTGGCGCGCCAGGCGCGGAAGTTATCCACACGCCGGTCGCGACCGACTGCTCGCGGTCATAATCGAGGGCATGACGCAGACCGGTGACCACCTGGGCAGGTTCCTGACGCTCGCGGACACCGCCGAGATCCTCAACATCTCGGCGAACCAGGCGTACGCACTCGTGCGCTCGAACGAGCTGCCGGCGATCAAGGTCGGCACCCACGGGCAGTGGCGCGTCGAGCGCTCGGTGCTCGAGTCGTACATCGCCGCCAAGTACGAGGAGGCTCGCCGCATGGGCCTCTGGAACCAGTCAGACCTCGCGAGCGTCGTCGACGTGCCGTTCGGCGCTGACCACGATTCCCACCAGCGATCGTGACACCGGCTGCGCGTTAGGCGCGCACGATCACGATGCGGCCGATCGGCACCATGACCACGTCGCGCACCGCCGACTCGCGACGCGCGGTGCCGGCCTCATGCACGGCGAGGTCGAGATGGTCCCTGCCGACGCGGTCGATCGTGCCGATCAGGATGCCGTCAGCCGTCGTCACCTCGACCTGCCGGCGCCTTCGGCACAGGTCGCGCAGCACGAACGGCAGTCCGAGTCGACCCGAGACCGTGTCGCGCGCGACGTCCGCTGCCGCCGAGGCCTGCAGGCTCGTCGCCACCTCAACGAGCGAGAGGGAGATGGACGCGATGGATGCCAGCGGCACGACGCACTGCCTCCCATCCGGCAGCGCCGCCGACAGCCAGTCCCGCCCGATCGTGTGCGGATGCACGACCAGCCGCGTGCCGCCGACCAGCGCTATCCGCAGCGGGCGCTCCCCAGGAGCCGCGGCCAGGGCGAGCAGCCGATCGCGGATGGCGAGCCGCCCGAGCCTGAGCCGCTCCTCCTCAGCCTCGAGATCGAGCTCCTCCGCGGTGCGTTCGCGCTCGAGTTGGCTCTCGAGGTCGTCGAACAGGCTGTCCCACCGCATCCGGCTCACGATAACCGCGGATCGCGGCATCCGATCGGGTTATCCACAGCCGCAGAACTCGTCATAGACAGACGTGGATGGAGATGGTTCACTATCGACTATCTCCCCCAAACGGGGGTGGACCACTCGTCCTGATCCGAAGGTGAGCGCCGTGGCCTCTGCACTCCCGATCGAAGTCCCCGAGACTCCTCGAGCAGTTCCAGCACCAGCCACCACGCAACGCCCGCCAAGGCTCCGCGTCACGACCGACGAGTACTTCGGCCAGCAACCCACGCCGACGGCGTCGCTACCGACACCCGATCCGCTCATCGAGAACCTCACGCGCTGCGTGATCGAGATCCTCGCCGGAGCCCGCGACCTCGAGCAGATCTCGCGCTGGGTCACCGACGACGTGTACCGGCATCTGCTCAAGCGCGTCGTGCTCAGCACGCGCGCCCGCCAGGCCAAGGGCCAGGTCGCCACGCGTCCCACGTTCTCACTCGGCACGCTCATGACGTGCGAGCCACGGGATGGTGTGGTCGAGTCAGTCGTCATCGTGCGAGGGCGAGCCCGCAGCCGTGCGGTCGCGATCAGGCTCGAGGGGCTGGATCGCCGATGGCGCGCCACCGCCATTCATGTCCTCTAGCGCGCCGGTCCCCGCCCGGCGCGCGTCGTCCGCGCGATGTCACGAGCGCGGTCGCGACATCGCTCGGCCCGAGTGAGCAAGCACGTCACGTTGTCGATCGTGTAGAACGTTTGTCATGAGTCTTGGAGTGGTCGCCGCATTCGCGCTCGTCGCCGTCGTCGCCATCGCGATCCCAGGGCCGACCACATTGCTGGCTCTCGCGAACGGGTCGCGGTTCGGGGTGCGTCGAGCCACCTACGGGATGCTCGGAGCCATCGCCTCCGACATCGTGCTCGTCACCGCGGTCGCGGTCGGACTCGGCGCGGTGCTGCTCGCGAGCGAGTTCTGGTTCTCGGTCGTCAAGTGGGTGGGTGTGGCGTACCTGGTGTACTTCGGCATCCGGCTGCTGCTGTCGAAGGGGCACCTCGCCGCACCGCCACGACGACGATCCGCGCGGGTCGCGCCGCGCGGTGTTCATGAAGTGCTTCCTCGTCGCGGTCACGAACCCGAAGGGCTACCTGTTCGTCGGCGCCCTGCTGCCGCAGTTCATCTCCGCGAGCGAACCACAGCTGGCGCAGTACCTGATCATCGGTGCGGTGTTCTGCGCGATCGACTTCACCATCCAGTTCGCGTACGCCGCGGCCGGCTCGCAAGTGATGCGTCTGCTCACCGCCGCGGGGCGCTCTGGCTCGACCGCATCTGCGGCGCGGTGCTGCTCGTGCTCGCGGGTGCGCTCGCGATCACGCGGCGCGCGAACGCGTAGGGCGGGGCGAACGCGGCGGTGCGCTCGCCTCGAACACTCGCGTTCGTCCGCCCAAGCACCTCGCGGACGGGCAAATCCGGGCCGTTGCGTCAAATGCGGGCCGGCGCGCAGGCCCGCATTTGACGCGCTGGCCCGGAAACCGCGCCTTGCGGTCCGAGAGCGTGACGAAACGGCCCGGATACGGGCCGCCTGACCTCCCGACGCAGCCAACCGGCCCAGATCCCGGCGCCCGACCGCACGTCGCGGACAACGCCAGATACCCGCGCCTGACCGCACGTCGCGGACAACCGACCGGGGTCGAGGGATGAGACTCTCCGGGCCAGTTCGGCCAGTATGGGCCGGTTCCGTCGGCCCGCCGGTTTCTCGAGCTTGCTATCCGGGCCAGTTCGGCCTAGCTGGGCCGACGGAACACGCCCGCGAACACGTTTTCCGGTGATCCGGGCCGAAGCGGCTTATCCGGGCCGCGGGCGGCCCGTCTTACCGAACTGGCCGGACGGTGCCAACTGGCGCGGGTCGCAGAGCCGATGGGGTCGCAGCAGCCGACGTGGTTGCCGCGGCTCGAGCTAGCGGCGCTCTCCTGCGCCCGGCGCCGCGCCCGGTCTGCGGCGCGGGCGCGTCGCCGGTGCGCTGCCCGAATGCTCCGCGTCCCTGCTCGCCGCCCTTCGCCTGGCCGCTAGCAGCCTGGCCGCGACCCTGCTGGCCACCGCCCTGGGTTG
>CAWBNZ010000021.1:0-35033 GCA_963790235.1 uncultured Actinomycetota bacterium | reverse complement strand
AGACGGCCTGGTGGTGGTTATTCGGTGATGAAGTACATCACTCCGGTGGAGTTGCTCGCGAGGGACCGGACGATGTCCAGGTTGGGCGAGGGGAAGGTCGCGACTTCGGTCATCACACCTGCGGGCGTCACTGCGTTGATGGACGCGTCGAGTGGCGCGGTTCCGACCAGGGTCGCCGTGACATCCGACGGGTTCACCTTGTTGATGCCGCCGTCGACCGACGAGAGCGGAGCGGCGGCGCCCGCGACAGGATCTGCTGACCCCTGGCTTTCGCGTGGTCTCGGTGACCCCCTAGCGCAATTGATAAGGATTATCAATTGCGTTAGGGTGGTCCGCATGCCCAAACGCCCCCCTGCCCTCACCCGTCTTCGCTCTGGCTCTCGCTCCCGTGCTCGCCCTCGGGTTGGCGGGATGCGCGCCGGCCGCCCCGGCTGACGATGACGGCCGGCTCGCGGTCGTTGCATCCACGAACGTCTACGGCGTCATCGCCTCGAGCATCGGCGGCGACCTGGTGAGCGTGACGAGCCTCATCGATTCCGCAGCGCAGGATCCCCATTCGTTCGAGGCGAGCGCCCGTGACCGCCTCGCGGTGTCGAGGCCGACCTCGTGATCGAGAACGGTGGAGGGTACGACCCGTTCATGGCCGCGCTGGTCGAGGCATCGCCGTCCGACGCGCGCGTCGTGATCGACGTCGTTGAGCTGTCCGGCCTGGCTCCTGACGAATCGGGCGATCACGCCGGCGAGGAGGAGGACGAGCACACGCACATCGAGGGCTTCAACGAGCACGTCTGGTACGACCTGCACGCGGTCGAGGCTCTTGCCGAGACCATCGCCGCGACCCTCGGTGAGCTCGACCCTTCGGGCGCAGCGACGTTCGACGCGAACGCAAAGACGTTCCTGGCCGGGCTCGAGGCCGTCGAGGAGCAGGCCTCAGCGCTTGCCGAGACTGTCGACGGCCGCGAGATCGCGCTCACCGAACCGGTGCCAGGGTACATGCTCGCTGAGCTCGGCCTGGTCAATGTGACGCCCGGCCAGTTCAGTGAGGCGATCGAGGAGGGTGCGGATGTCGCGCCACGCGACCTCGAGACGATGCTCGGCCTCATCGACTCCCGCGAGCTGCTCCTGCTCGCCTACAACGACCAGACCACCAACGCGCAGACCGAGCAGGTGCGCGCCGCGGCGGAGGCGGCGGGCGTGCCGGTGGTCTCGTTCACCGAGACCCTTCCCGATGGCATGGACTACCTCGAGTGGATGACGTCGAACCTCGACGCGATCGCGGCGGCCGCCGAGTAGCAGGGCGGTATACCGTGGCTGGGTGCAATCGACCAGCGAAGCGCAATCCGCGGCGCATGCCGTCGGCGGCGTGCCGCCCGCGGAGGCGGTGCGTGACGGTGTGTTCGCGATCGCGATCCCGATGGGCCACCGGAACCTGCCGTTCGCGTTCAGCTACGCGATCGAGGATGCCGCTGGCGCCATCCACCTCGTCGACGCCGGCGGCCTGACGACCGAGCACCTCGACGCGCTCGACGGCCGGGCTCGCGAGCGTCGGCCACTCGCTCGATGACGTCGCGACCGTGACCGCGACCCACCTGCATCCCGACCACCTCGGGCTCGCCGATCGCATCAGAGCGCGCACCGGCGCGAGCATCGCCCTGCACCGGGTCGAGCAGGCATCGGTGCTCTCGCCACCGGCCGATCTCGGAGACCTGCTCGACGAGTGGGCAGTGCCCGAGGCTCGCCGCGCCGAACTCATCGACCGTCCGTCGCCGGTCGAGCCCGTCACGGCCGACCTGGTGCTCGACGACGGCGACCGTCTGCCCATCACTGGCCGAGACCTCGTCGTCGTGCACACGCCGGGCCACACCGCGGGCAGCATCTGCCTCGCGGATGCCGCCGACCGCCTACTCTTCACCGGCGACCACCTGCTGCCCGACCAGTTCCCGGGCATCGGCGTCGACAGCTCGCCGACCGGCAATCCGGTGCGCGACTACCTGCACTCGCTCGAGCGGATCACCGCGTTCGACGACCACGAGGCACTGCCGGGGCATGGATGGCGCTTCACCGGCATCCGCGCCCGCGTCGACGTGACCCGTGCGCATCACACCCGGCGCACGACCGAGGTCGCGGCCGCCCTCGCGGACGACCCCGCCCTGCCGCTGTGGCACCTCGCCTCGCGCCTGACCTGGTCGGCCGGCTGGCAGAACCTCGGCAGCTTCTACCTGCGGTCGGCGCTCATGCAGACCGCGTGGCACCGAGAGCTCGTGGTCGACGGCTCCTGAGGGGAGGCTCGCGCTCGGGTCAGTCCACGGCTTTGCGGTAGCGCTCACCGAGCACCCGCACGTGATCGGCCAGCTCCGAGGGTGTTTCGACGGTGAAGTCGAGTCCGAGCATCCCGACGTAGACCGCCATGATCTCGAAGCTGTCGGCTCCGGTCACGAGCACGCACGTGCTGTCGTCGATCGCCTCGACCACCCCGACCGTGGGATTGATCCGCGCGAGCACCTCGCTGGCCGGCGCGTGCACGGTGATGCGAGCGAGCACCTTCCAGCCGGTCGACGCGACGTCGCGCAGCAAGAACTGCGTATAGGCCCGCTTCTGCATCGGGCGGCTCTCGAACCGGCGGTGAGTGCGGTCCTTGAGCGTCATCCAGTCCAGGCGGAACGTCGCCCACTCGCCGGTGCGCGCGCCGCGAGCGACCAGGTGCCAGCGCCGCGCCCAGCTGATCAGCCGATACGGTTCGGCGGCCTCGGCCGACTCGCGGTATCTCGAAGCGCGCCCACTCGCGCTCGCGGATTGCGGTCGCAAGGTCGCCGAGCATCGCAGGAATACGACCGCGGGGTCGGGCACGTCGGTGCCGGTATCGACCGGGCCGCTCGTCGCGGCCGACTGGATGGCGTTGACGCGGCTACGAGACGGCTGCGGCCGCGCATGGTTGAGCTTCGCGATCGTACGCGCGCTCGACTCCTCCACGCCCGCGATGCCGGATGCCGCGCGCAGCCCGATGGCGACCGCGATCGCCTCGTCGTCGTCGAGCAGCAGGGGCGGCAGAGTCGCACCGGCGCCGAGCCGGTAGTGGCCTGACGAGCCGCGCACCGCGATCACGGGGTAGTCGAGCGAGCGGAGGCGCTCGATGTCGTTGCGGATCGTGCGAGTCGTGACGCCGAGTCGCGCGGCGAGTTCGGTACCCGTCCAGTCGGGTCGGGACTGCATGAGTGAGAGCAGGGCGAGCAGTCTCGCTGACGTTTGGGGCATGGCCTGACGATTTCCCGCAATTAGGAACGTACTCTTCCTATTGCCCAAATAGCGTGGAAGACATGAAGAAGAACTCGACCGGCGCGACCGGCATCCGTCCTTTCCGTATCGACATCCCCCAGGCCGAGATCGACGACCTGCGCGAGCGACTCGCTCGCACGCGTCTGCCGCAGCCGGCTCCGGGCGACGACTGGGACCTCGGCGTTCCCAACTCCTGGCTCTCCACCGCGATCGAGCAGTGGCAGGGTGACTTCGACTGGCGCGCCCAGGAGGCGCGGATGAACGAGTTCCCGCACTACCTCACCGAGGTCGACGGCCAGACCATCCACTTCATCCACGCACCGTCGAAGGAGGAGGGCGCCACCCCGCTGCTCCTGCTGCACACCTACCCTGGCTCGTTCGTCGACTTCCTCGACATGATCGATCCGCTCGTCGACCCGGTCGCCCACGGCGGTCGTGCCGAGGACGCGTTCTCGGTCGTCGTGCCCTCGATGCCCGGCTTCGCGTTCAGCACGCCGGTCGTCGAGCGCGGCTGGACGATGGCGCGAGTCGCGCGTGCGTATGACGAACTCATGCGCCGACTCGGCTACGAGAGCTACGGCACGCACGGCAGCGACGGCGGCGCGATGATCTCGCGCGAGCTCGGGCTGCTGAACCCCGAGGGGTTCCTCGGCCTCCACGTGCTGCAGCTGTTCTCGTTCCCGTCCGGAGACCCGGCCGAGTTCGAGAAGCTCGAGCCGAAGGACTACGCGGCGCTCGAGCACATGCAGTGGTTCCAGTCCGTCGGCGGCTACAACGGCGATCAACTCGAGCCGCCCGCAGACCGTCGCGGTCGGACTCTCCGACTCACCGGCCGGACAGCTCGCCTGGAACGAGCTGTTCCTGAACTTCGGCAACGGCACGAGCCTCGTGTCGGCCGAGCAGATCCTCACCGAAGTGTCGCTCGAGTGGTTCACGAACACGTCGGCGTCGGTCGGCCGCTACCACCTCGAAGAGGCGCGCGCCGGCGCCGAGCCGCAGGTCAACCACGCGCCCACCGGCGTCGCGGTGTTCACCGACGACTTCAAGTCGATCCGCACGTTCGCCGACCGTGACAACGACAACATCGTGCACTGGAGCGAGTTCGACAAGGGCGGCTACTACGCGTCGCTCGAAGCCCCGGAGGTGCTGGTCGGCGACATCCGCGCGTTCTTCACCGGGCTCGCGTCGCGGGACGCGCGCACCCTGGTCGCACCCAGGAGCGCCCGCTCGTCACGTGACGAGCGGGCATCGTCGTCTACAGGATGGGTTTGGTCGGCGGTGGGGTGGCGGCATATCGGCCGGGGCACCGGCCCTGGCTGCACCTCGGTCGTTCGCTTCCTCCATGCCGGGCACCTGGGCGAGCGCGTCGAGGTAGCTCGCGTTGCGGGCTTTGCGACCGCGGCGCATGAGCTCGAACCCGAGGATGGCGAGACCGAGGAACAGCGCGCCGACGAACAGCACCGCCTCGCCGAGCAGGTCGCCCCATGACCAGATCGCGGTGTCGCAGGTCCACGAACCGCCGACCACGAGGTAGAGCACGCCGCAGCGCGAGGGCGAGCACGCCGCCGAGGATCATCAGCAGCAGACCGCCCAGAATGCGGCCGAACTTCTGTCCGCCGCTCTCCGGCCCGGGTCACCACTCAGGTCGACGGTGAAGAGGGCGTCGCCGCCCGCGCTCGCTACTGGCTCCGGCTGGCTCATGCCCATACGGTAGCGGGTCGCCGGGGTTCAGCGACGACCGGCTGATACCAGGCCCAGAGTCGGTCGGCGGCATCCTCGAGCGTCCAGGCGTAGCCGAGGGTGCGGCGGTCGTCCTCGACGTCGTCGGGGGTCAGGCCGCGGAAACCCCACCGCCGATTGATGCGCCCGAGCTGGATGACGCCGACGAGATGCCCGCGATCGAACATGAACCACTGCCCCGCGCGGAACGACTGCTCGAGGTGATCGCTCGCCCGCCAGTGGTGCACCATGACCGTCTCCTCGCTCCCGTGATCTGGAGCAGCCGGCCCTGCGTTGACCAGAATACGCCGGGCAACCCTGCCCGCACCGCTCGCGTCCGTTCGCAGCGAGATGAGACACTGGGCGAATGGCTGACGAAGGCTACGACCCCCGATTCGACCCGGCATTCCAGCGCGGATTCGAGGGAGACACGGCGTTTCCGCCGCGCCAGGCGCCCTCAAGCCAGACGCCATCGCGTCAGGCGGCGATCCAGGCGCCCGAGCGGATCGTGGCGCCAGTGCCCGACCAGCTGCGCCCTCGCGCGCACGTCGAGCAGCCGTCGCGGCTCTCGGTCGACGAGTTCCGGCCGCTCGGCCAGCGGACGCCGACGTGGAGCCGTCGAACCGAAGTCCCGCCCGTGCCGCTGCGCAGCAATCCGTTCCTGATCGCGGTGCTCGTGATCGCGGTCGCCCTCATCGGCGCAGGCGTGCCCGTCGATCGGCAGCCGAATCGACATCTGGTACAACGACGTGAGTCCGGATGGCCCGGGCTTCGGTCTGCTCAACATGCTGCAGCTCGGCGGGCCGCTCGCCATCACCCTGGGTGATCGCGACGGTGATTGCCGTGCTGGTCATCCTCGCGCTGCGTTGGCGGGGGCAAGCCAGAGGACTGAGGACTTCGTCGGCGCCGGGGCGCCCAGGTCGAGGCGGGGCTCAGGCGCCTGGGCGCGTTGGGCAGATGACGAGCGCGATGACGATGATGTAGAACGCAACGGAGACATAGCCGTTGTGGGACAGCTGCGGGTCCAGAACGGTTCACGGGTCCCCGGGCCGTACCGACGCCGGGTCGACGGCGACCGCCGGCGGGAGCGCACCACGCGACGGGAGGTGTGATGAGCCAGATCTTCTTGAAGTCGAGGCGAACGCGACCAGGGGCGAGCAGGAAGTCGAGCACAACGATGATCGGCATAACGACGTGGAACACCTCGTTGGCCCATTCGAGGGTGCGTCCCTGCGGGAGCGGGTAGCCCCGCAGCAGGAGGTTGTAGACGAGGCCGGTGATCGTCATGTATGTGACCGCGCCCAAGCGCAGCGTCGCGAACCACGCCGGCCCATCTCCCTTGGTCAGCAGCAGTACCCCGGCACCGATGCCGAAGGTCGCGGCCGCGATGATGTTCGACTCGATGGTGAAGAAGCTGAAGAAGTTGACGAGTGAGTGCCCAACAGCGTTGTCGCCCTTGCCTTGCGCGCCAAAGAAGATGGCCGTGTTGATGCCTTGGCCGATGATGGCCGCGATGATGGCCGCGAAGCCTAGGACTCGGATGATGCCAAACGTCGTTCGCACTGGACTTCCCCTTCGAGTTATGTGAGCGATAGCCAACAGCAACCTGTGAGTCGCTGCCACCGGACACGCCGCTGGCTGTCGCGCTACGACTTCGGCGAGTCCGGGTCGACCGGCTCGCCGTTGAGCACCACGCCGGGCGACGCAGCCGCACGGCAGGGGGCGCGGCCGTGCCGAACGGCGAGGCGGCCGGAGCCTGTGCGGCCCCTGGCTGGCTTCTTGCGCAGCGACGCAAAGATGCCGAACCCGCCGGCCGCGAGCGTGATGATCACCGCCAGGATCACATCCACTCGCCGGCCGATTCGTCGACTGTGGTCCAGAACGCCGGAGAAGTGATGCCGCCCTTGCCGACCTGGCTGAAGATGAACCAGCCACTCGCGACGACCACCGTGAGCGCGCCGACGATGATCGCGACGATCATGATGCCGATCCACGGCATGCGCCCGGCCTTCGGCGGAGTGCCCGCACCCTTCGCGTACAGCCACACGCCCACGAGCGGGATCGCGATCGCGACGATGCCCGTGACATAGCCGTACACGCCGATGACGCCCGACAGGATGATGTAGCCGACGATCGCGACGACGATCGCCCCGAGGGAGAACAGCAGGCCGCGCTGAACGTTCTCGACGGACTCGGCTGCGCTGGACGGGTTGAGCTGGGTCACGGTGGGCTCCTTCGGATGGGCTCGATCATCACTCACCATAGCGATGCGGCCGGTCATCGAACTACCGGCGATCCGCGGAGGTCAACCGATGCAGTCCGCCCAGAGGCCGCGGAGCCGGCTCGTCGCGGTCTCCTGCGCGCCGGAGATCGCCGACCAGCGCGCGTCGTTCGGAGGCATGTCCACGGCGCGGGCGAAGCCGCCGAGCGCGAGCTCGTAGTTGACGAACCGATCGTCGGCCGACCAGACGTACATGAGGTAGCGGCCGCCCTCATCCTTGGCCACCTCGTCGGTCGCGACCCACGCGAGCGAGCCCTCTGGCAGCAGGCTCGCGAGCTTGGCCTGCGCCTCCTGCGCGTAGCACTCATCGGTGATGCCGAAGTTCGGTGCGTTGATGCCGAGCAGGCGCGCCGTGATCTGGCCGTTGGCCTGCACCTGCGGCCCGGAGCCGGTCGGAGACCAGGATGACGGTGTCGCCGCTCAGCACATCGTCGACCACCATGGGCTGGGCGTTCGGCGGGCGCGACCACCACGTGCTGCCGGGCCGGGCGCGGGCCACCTGATCGCGAGCCCGAGCGCCGTTGCACAGCAGGCCGCGACGACGATGAGCCAGCCGCGCCATCCCACGCTTCGGAGCCTACGCCTGGGCCGGTCACGGGCCGGTCAAGTTTGGCATCGAGGGCAGAGAGGTGTCACGCAGCTGCAGCTCGTTGTCGCCGAGCTCACCCTTCACGATCGTCGTGCCGCAGCGCAGGCACGGGCGCCCGTCGCGGCCGTACACCCAGTCGGTCGCGCCCCGCAGGTTGCCGGTCGTGCTGCGCTCGACCCGATCCTTGTTCGTGTCCATCAGGCGGTGGGCGAGCTCGACCATGCGCGGCAGGTCGGGCACGTCACGCACGGGCCGGGTCGGCAGCACCCCGCGCAGGAACAGCACCTCGGTGCGGTAGATGTTGCCGAGGCCGGCGAGGTTGCGCTGGTCGAGCAGGGCGAGGCCGATCTCGCGGTCGGGCTCGCGCTCGAGGTTGGCCACGGCGAGCGCCGGATCCCAGTCCGCTCCGAGCACGTCGGGGCCGAGGTATCCCACCACCGACTCCTCGTCGTCGCGCGCGACCACGTCGAGCATGCCGAGGTCGAACCCGACCGCGACCCAGTCTGCCGTCTCGAGCACTGCCCGCGCCTGGTAGCGCCGGACGTCGCCACTTCGTGCCGTGGCGGTAGCGGTGCCACGAGCCCTCCATCTTCAGATGCGAATGGATGCTGTGCTCACCCACCCGAATCAGCAGGTGCTTTCCCCGACTGACGACACCCTCGATCACGGCTCCCGACAGGTCGAGGGTCGCGAACTTCGGCACCCTGAAGTCGCTCTTGGTCAGCACCGCGCCCGCGAGCACCTCGTCGAGGTTCTTCGCGGCGCGGTAGACGGTGTCGCCCTCGGGCATCTCAGCCTGCCGAGGCGGGAAGTGCGCTTCGGAGGTCGGTGTGGCCGAAGTCGTCGCCGATGTAGAGCAAAGGCTCGCCGGTGACCTTCGCGAGAGCGTACGCAAAGCAGTCGCCGAAGTTGAGCCGGGCAGGATTCCCGCTGCCCCGGCCGTAGTCGCGGTACGCCTGGCGCGCGATGGCCGCCTGCTCCGCCGTGACCGGCTCGATGCCAATTGAGTGCAACTCGAGCAGGGCGTCGAACCGACTGCTGGCGACCGGACTGCGACGTCCGTCGATAACGATCGCAGCTTCAACGTAGCTGCCAGCCGAGATCCGGTTCGAGGCTGACCGCGTCAGCTCGGTCGCGATCACGGCCGACTCGGGTTCATCGAGCAGGAGGGCAACCAGCGCCGACGAATCGACGATCACTTGGGCAGACCGAGCTCGTCGTACAGGTCGTCGGTGGTGACCGGTCCTCCGGTTGCCCTGAAGATCGCCCCGGTCTCTTTGGCGATCGCCATGGTCCGTTCGAAACGCTCCTGTGCGTCAGCTTCCCGATTCAACTCCTCCAGGCGCAGTCGTACAGCCTCGTCCACGGCCTCCGTCTGGCTCACGCCTCTCAGTGTCGCAAGCTCGCGCACGAGCGCATGCGTGCGTTCGTTCTTGATGTTCAAACTCATGTCTACCATTCTACCCGCGAATGGTAGACGTCTACCTATGAACCGGGCGGGTCGTACTGCAGGATCCAGATCGGCAGCGGCTCTGCGGCCTCCGCGATCACGCGCCAGCCGAGCTTGCGGTAGATCTCGAGATTGCCCGGGTTGGTGGTCTCGAGCACCGAGGGAAGGGCCGCGGATGCCGCGTGCGACAGCCCGCGCTGCAGCACCGCCCGCGCGAGCCCGCGCCCCCGCGCCTTCGAATCCGTCGCGAGCACGCCCGAGGTACCAGTGCGGCAGGGTCGGCATCACCTCGTGCACCGACTCCTCGTACGCGTCGATGATCGCCTTCGCGGGCTTGGGCAGCCCCTCGGTCGGATCCGCGCCGAGCGGAACATCCGGCGCGTCCCACAGGGCGACTGCTGCGCCGTTGTTCGCGAGCCACACCGTGGTGCGCTCCACGCGGCGGTCGAACAGCGTGCCGAAGAACTCGGGCGCGTACCGCACGTATTCGTCGTCGTCGGGCAGCGCGAGGCGAAGGAACGGATCGTCCTCGAACGCCCTGACGATCGTGTGCAGCACGCGCTCGCGGTCGTCGGGGGTCGCGACGTTGACGTCGACGGGCTGCTTGGCGCTCTCGGGGGTGTCGGGCATGCGCCTAGCCTCGCATTCTGCGCGTCATCCCCGCAGCCTCAACCCCTGCGGCGTCGCAGCGAAGCCCGCCTCGACGAGGGCGAGGCCGAGCGGCGTGCCGATCCCGAACTCGCCGTCGATCTTCTCGACGCGCATGCGGCCGAGCCGCGACCGCACGCTGGCAGCGACCGAGGATGCGGCAACCTGGAGCACCGTCGGATCATCCGTGTAGGTCAGCACCGACTTGCCGCCGCGTTCGATGTAGAGCACGAGCCGCCCGTCGACCATCGTGACGAGCGCGCCGGCCTTACGCCCGGGACGGTGTCCGCGCGCGGTGCTGCCTTCGCGTCCTTCGAGAGCCTCAGGCAGCGTGGGCCACGGCAAAGCGGCGCCGTAGGCGTTCGCCGGGTCGGTGGCCGCGAGCGTGAGCGCCTCGAGCTTCGGCTCGGCCTCAGGGTCGTCGTACGTAGCCGCGCAGGCGGTCGACCGTGGCTCCGGTTGCGAACTGGGCCGCGCCGAGCCCGTCGACGAAGTAGCCGCGGCGAGCGCGGCCGGTCTCCTCGAATCCGCTCAGCACCTTGTAGGCGAGCGCGAATCCGCCGCGGATGCCCTCGCTCACGACCGACCCGCGCGTAACCACCCCGTGCCGCTCGAGCAGCAGCTCGCCCATCGCCTTGGCGCGCACGGTGGCACCTTTGGACGGTACAGCGCTGTCAGGCGCAGTGCCCTCGGCGAGCGGGAGCAGCGACCAGCGACCAGCCGCGCTCGGTGGACCGGACGCGAGGACGTTCGCGGGGCGCACGCCGCGGGTGCGGAAGGCCCGCGTCGCAGCGCGGCGCGTGCCTGGACCGGCGCGGCCGCCGGTGCCTTTGGCGGTGCTGCCCAGGTACGCGCGCAGGGGAGTGAACGTGTCGTTCGTGACGAGGCCGCTCCAGACCAGCTGCCACAGCGCATCCACGAGGTCCTTGTCGTCGACCGGTGTGGTGAATTCGGCTGCGACCGCCTGTGCGAGTTGGCGGAAGAAGAACGCACCGCCGCCGGCGAGCGCCGACAGGATGGCGCGCTGCAGCTCGCTCGTCTCGTCGCCGGTCGGGTCGGCCAAGGTCAGCGGCGCGGTGTCGGCGAGGTGCAGGCTCACCCAGCCGTCGTTGCCCGGCAGCGCGCCCGCGCCCGACCAGATGACCTCGCCGCTCGCGGTGAGTTCGTCGAGCCACGCCTGCGAGTAGTTCGAGAGACGCGCGGGCAGCACGAGGGTCTCCCATGTGGAGGCGGGCAGTGCGACGCCCGCGAGTTGGTCGATCACCTGCAGCAGTCCGTCGGCGCCGCGGAGGGTGCCGCCGACGCTCTGCCACTCCGGCAGGAAGCGCGCGAGTGCGTCTTGCGGCACGGGCTCGACCTCCTGGCGCAGCGCCGCGAGCGACCGGCTGCGCAGCCGGCGCAGCACCTCGACCGAGCACCACTCGCTGCCGGATGCCCCCGGACGGAATTCCCCGTCGACGACGCGCTTGTCGGCGGCGAGGCGCCTGAGCGTGTCGAGCACGACGGCGGTGCCGAGACCGAAGCGGGATGCGACATCCTGCACCGTGAACGGACCGTGCGTGCGGGCGTACCGCCCGACGAGGTCGCCCACCGGATCGTCGACCGGCTCGACGAACGCCGTCGGCACCCCGATCGGCAGCGGCACGCCGAGCGCATCGCGGAGCCTCGAGGCGTCCTCGACGACGGCCCACTGGTCGGCTCCGCCGATGGTGGCGCGGATCGCGCGGTTGGCCGCCTTGAGCTCCGTCGACTGCGGCGGTGATCGAGCGCGGGTGTCGAGTCCTCGGTGCGTGCGGCGAGTTCCTCCTCCGACAGCGGCCCGAGCATCCGCAGCAGGTCGACGACACCCTCGGCGTCCGCCCGCGCGCGGCGGTCGGGCGCGAGGCGCTGCAGCTCGGCCTCGGTGCGCGCGATCACGTCGGGGTCGAGCAGCTCGCGCAGCTCCGCGCGGCCGAGCAGCTCGGCGAGCAGCGTCGAGTCGAGCGAGAGCGCGGCTGCGCGGCGTTCGGCGAGCGGGGTGTCGCCCTCGTACATGAAGGCGGCGACGTAGCCGAACAGCAGCGAGCGCGCGAACGGCGACGGGAAGTCGGTGACCGATTCGACGAGCCGGATGCGACGGCTCTCGATGTCCGTCGTGAGCTTCATGAGCGCGGGCAGGTCGTACACGTCCTGCAGCACCTCGCGCACGGTCTCGAGCAGGATCGGGAAGCTCGGGTACTTGCGGGCGACATCCAGCAGCTGGGATGCCCGCTGCCGCTGCTGCCAGAGCGGTGACCGCTTGCCGGGGTTGTACCGCGGCATGAGCAGCGCGCGCGCGGCGCACTCGCGGAACCGCGCGGCGAACAGCGCGGAGCCGCCCGACCTCCTCGGTGACGATCTGCTCGAGCTCAGCGGGCTCGAAGACGAACAGCTCGGCTCCGGGCGGCTCGGCGTCGGTGTCGGGCAGGCGCACGATGATGCCGTCGTCGCTCGCGACGGTCGAGCCCTCGACGCCGTACCGATCGCGAACACGGGCGCCGACCGCGAGAGCCCACGGCGCGTGCACGGGCTGGCCGTAGGGGGAGTGCAGCACGATGCGCCAGTCGCCGAGCTCGTCGCGGAAGCGCTCGACGATCAAGGTCTTGTCGGTCGGTGGTTGGCCCGTGGCATCCACCTGGTCGGCGATGAAGGCGACGAGGTTGGTGATCGCGCGGTCGTCGAGCCCGATCGCGACGAGACGCTCGCGCACCGCCTCTGGCGGTTGTCGATTCTTGCCGACGTCGAGTGATCGGGTGAACGCGCCGACGGCCTCGCCGAGTTCTGCGGGCCGGCCGAGGCCGTCGCCCTTCCAGAACGGCACCTTGCCCGGCTGACCGAACGCGGGCGAGACGAGCACCTGGTCGTGCGTGATGTCCTCGATGCGCCAGCTCGTCGTGCCGAGCGCGAAGATGTCGCCGACCCGCGACTCGTAGACCATCTCCTCGTCGAGTTCGCCGACGCGACGGCCAGGTGTTCCCGGCGCAGCGCCGATCATGAAGACGCCGAACAGGCCGCGATCGGGGATGGTGCCGCCGCTGGTCACCGCGAGTCGCTGCGCTCCGGGGCGGCCGGTGATCGTGCCGGCGACGCGGTCCCAGACGATGCGCGGGCGCAGTTCGGCGAACTCGTCGCTCGGGTACAGCCCGCTCAGCAGGTCGAGCGTCGCGTCGTACGCGCTGCGCGGCAGGGTGGCGAACGGAGCGCTGCGGCGCACGGTGTCGAACCACTCCTCGACGTCGAGCGCGTCGAGCGCGACCGCAGCGACGGTCTGCTGAGCGAGCACGTCGAGGGGGTTCGCGGGCACCTTGATCGCCTCGATCTGACCGGACAGCATGCGCTCGGTGGCGACCGACGGTGTGGATGAGGTCGGCCCGGTGCTTCGGGAACAGCACGCCCTTCGAGATCTCCCCGACCTGGTGCCCGGCTCGCCCGATGCGCTGGAGCCCACTGGCCACCGACGGCGGCGACTCCACCTGCACGACGAGGTCGACCGCGCCCATGTCGATGCCGAGCTCGAGCGAGCTCGTCGCGACGACGCAGCGCAGCTTGCCGGTCTTGAGGTCGTCTTCGATGGTCGCGCGCTGCTCCTTGCTCACCGAGCCGTGGTGGGCGCGGGCGAGCAGTGGCGCGGCACCCTTGGTCGCGCCGGCCTGCGCCATCATCTGCGCCGGCATGCCGGAGACCCTGCTGCCCTCGGTCCCTGAGGCGGTCCCTGAGGCTCTCGAAGGGCTCGATGGGACCACGCTCGATGCGACCAGGTTCCCATCGAGAGCCTCAGGGAACGCGGTGCGCTCTTCGTAGATTTCGTTGAACCGCGCCGTCAGGCGCTCGGCGAGGCGGCGGGAGTTCGCGAACACGATCGTGGAACGGTGCTCGAGGATCAGGTCGACGATCCCCTCCTCGACGTGTGGCCAGATCGAGCCGGTCGCATCTGCGGAGATCGACGAGGTGTTGGTCGCCGCAGAGCCTTCCGACGGACCCGACGGAGGGTTGCCGAACGCACCGCCGACCATCCCGGGCTCGGTCATGTCGTCGACGGGCACGACCACGCGCAGCTCGAACGTCTTCTGCGCGGGCGGGGCGACGATCTGCACGGGCGCGCGTCCACCGAGGAAGCGCGCAACCTCCTCGAGCGGACGCACGGTCGCCGAGAGCCCGATGCGCTGCGCGGGCTTCGGGAGCAGGGCATCCAGTCGCTCGAGCGAGACGGCCAGGTGCGCACCGCGCTTGGATGCCGCGACCGCATGCACCTCGTCGACGATCACGGTCTCGACGCCCATGAGCGTCTCGCGCGCCGCCGAGGTGAGCATGAGGTAGAGGGATTCGGGCGTCGTGATGAGGATGTCGGGAGGCATCCGCCCGAGCAGCCGCCGGTCCTCGGGGGTCGTGTCCCCCGATCGCACGCCGACGGTCACGCCGGGGGCGGGCAGCCCGAGCCGCTTCGCGGTCTGCGTCACGCCGACGAGCGGGGACCGGAGGTTGCGCTCGACGTCGACCCCGAGCGCCTTGAGCGGGGAGATGTAGAGCACGCGGGTGCGGTGGCGCGGGTCATCCGGCGGCGGTTCGGCGATCGAGGCGGTCGATCGCCCACAGGAACGCGGCGAGCGTCTTGCCGGAGCCGGTCGGTGCGACGACGAGCGCGTGGCCGCCGGACGAGATCGCGTCCCACGCGCCGAGCTGCGCGGGCGTCGGCTCGGGGAAGGCGCCCGTGAACCACTCCCGCGTCGCGGGGGAGAAGCGGTCGAGCACCATCCGCTCATTCTCCCCCGCACCGACGACCTTCCGGTGGGGTTGCGCGTACGCAGCAGAGCCCGGGGGTTAGCCACCTGTCACCCGAGCGGAGGCCGCCCGTAGGTTGAGTGCCGTGACTGCCGCCGACTCCACCATCCGTCCATACCTCCGGTCTCGGGTGCACCTCGGTGTCGGCCTCGCCATCGGGCTGCTCGTCGGATTCGGAGTCGTGCGCTTCGCACTCGTCCTGCTGGCGAACGTCACCGGCTCCTACCAGTTCGTCAGCATCGTGTTCGTGGCGATGGCGGTCACACCGTGGCTGGTGCTCTCCCGTGACGGTCGGCGCTGGATCGGACTTCGCCGGCCGGATCGCTGGTGGGCGATCCCGATCGCGCTGGCTGCGGGCGCGGCGGCGTGCCTCGCGATCTTCGCCGTCGCGTCGGCGCTCTGGCAGCAGACGACGAGCAACGCGTTCGTCTACATCGCCGGCACCTACAGCGCCGTGCCCACTCCGCTCAGCCTGGACGACCGCGTGGTCTACTTCGTGATCTTCGCCGTGATCGGAATGGTGTTCAGCCCGATCGGCGAGGAACTCCTGTATCGCGGGCTGGCCCATGACGGACTCGCCCGCGGGCTGGGCGAGCGACCGGCGGCTCTCATCGAGGCGGGTGCCTTCGCGCTCGTGCACCTCGCCCACTTCGGCATCGTGTTCGTCGGCGGGGTGTGGGCGTTCCTGCCGGGGCCTGCCGCGTTCTGGGTGGTGGCGATGTTCGGATCCGGACTGCTGTTCCTCGCCCACCGCCGCCTAGCCGGATCGGTGTGGGGAGCTGTCGCAGCGCACGTGGGCTTCAACGTGGCGATGACCGCGCTCATCTTCTTCGCGCTCCCGGGGTTCCCGTTCTAGGCATCCTGCTCTGCTGAGCTCAGCCCACGTTTCCCCGCAGGAACGCGACGAGATCGCTCAGCTCCGGCGTCGAGACCGCGTGCCCGAGTCCTTCGTAGATGCGGATGTCGGCGTCGGCGTGCTTGGGCAGCCACGCTTCGGTGTGCTCGATCGCGGCATCCGGGATGACCGGGTCGTCCGTGCCGCGCCCCCAGAACACCGGCGGGCGCACGCGCGCGAGTTCGGCGTCGCCGGGGTGATCGCCGGGCACGACGAAGCCGGCGAGGTTGACGGTGGCGGCGAAGCGCTCCGGGGCGAGCCGCAGGAGCTGCAGTGCGAGCGCGCCACCCTGCGAGAACCCGAGCAGCGACACGGGCCCGTGCTCGAAGGAGTCGAGCCAGTCGAGGATCGTGGATGCCGCGGCATCCACTTGGCTCACATCGGGCGCCCCGAGGTCGCGGATCTCCCACCAGGCGAACCCCGGACCGGTCGGGATCGGGGCGCGCAGCGACGCGATCGTGGCGCCGAGCGGCAGCGCGGGCGAGAGCGCGAACAGGTCGCCCTCATGCGACCCGTAGCCGTGCAGCAGCACGATGAGCGGGCGATCGGCGCGCTCGCGTTCCGGGGTGGACCACATGATGGCGTCGGTCGGCAGGCTCGGCACGCTCATCAACCCATTCTGCCGCGTGCTGGTGATGGACAGTTCGCCGCGGAGGGGCGCTAGCGTGCGTACGATCAGTGCATGGCATCCGTTGGCACCCCCGACCCCGACCCGAATCCGGGCTGGCTCACCGAGGACGAGCTCGCCGAAGCCCGCACGCATCTCCCCCTCTTATACGTCGAGGCGGTGCCAGTGCGAGTGGATGGGCTCGGCAAGGTCATCGAGGTCGGCATGCTGCTGCGCGCGAACGACGGCGAGATCACCCGCACGCTCGTCTCGGGTCGCGTGATGTACGGCGAGACCCTGCGCGACGCGCTGTTCCGCCACCTCGAGAAGGACCTCGGCCCGATGGCGTTCCCGCTGCTGCCGGCGAACCCGGTGCCGTTCAGTGTCGCCGAATACTTCCCGTGGCCCGGCAGCAGCCAGTTCATGGATTCCCGCCAGCACGCCGTCTCGCTCGCGTACGTCGTGCCGATCACCGGCACCTGCGAACCGCGGCAGGATGCGCTCGAGGTGACGTGGCTGCGCCCCGCCGAGGCGGCGTCGGACTCGGTCGCCGCCGACATGGAGGGCGGGCGCGGGTCGCTGCTGCGGATGGCGCTGGCGTCGGTGGGGGTGCTGTCGTAGGGGCGTTCCCGCTACCGCACCATCCGGATCTCCGCCAACCCCTCCGCGTTCGGATCCGACGTCCGCTCCCCGTCGGGCTCGAACCCGTTGCGCCGGTAGAACGCGATCGCCCGCGGGTTGTCCTCGGCGGTCCACAGGAACGCAGGCCGGACTCCGATGGCTGCGTCGAGCAGGCGTTGTCCCGACCCACTGCCGTGCAGCTCGGCATCCTGGTAGATGAGCGGCAGCTGCCAGTCCCGCGGCGGGTCGCTCTCACTCGCACGAGGAGGGCACCCGATCGCGAACCCCCGCACCGCGCCTTCCAATTCCGCAACAACGAAGACGCCCCGGCTGGGGTCCTCGGTCATCCGCTCGATCGTGCCGCGCCAGCCGTCCGCATCCGCGACGGGGTCGAGCCCGGCGAGGAACTCGGGCGACAGAAGATGCGCGTACGTGGCGCGCCAGGAGTCGACTCTGACGCGCGCGACAGCAGCGCCATCCTCCGGTCTGGCCGGTCGGATGATGACCACTGCACCGTCGCTCATCCGAGCGCCACAAGCAGACACAGCACCGCGAGCACGAGCGAGACCGGAGCGAACAGGTTGCGCTCGGGCTTGCTGCGCGAGATGCCGTTGAGCAGGATCCCGAGCGCGAAGTAGCCGACGAGCACCCAGGCGCCGACCGTCGAGACGATGTCCGGCAGCACGTCGATCACGCCCGCGCGGTCGAGCAGCACGACTGCGAACAGCGCGTACAGCACGATCGACACGGCGCTGCCGATGCGCAGCTTCTGGGGCAGCACGGTGTGCTGGCCGCCCCACGCGTACCGTCCGATCGGGGCACCCGCAATCAGCGCCACCTGAAACACGGCCAGAGCCGCAAGAAGAATGGATGCGACGACTGCTGCAATCACGGACACCGCGCCACGCTACCGCAGCCCGAGCGCCACCCACGCTCGAGGATCCGCCCCGCTCCAGCGCCGAAGGCGGCCCCACCCAAGGGTGGAACCGCCTTCGTGTCGAGCCGTGGTGCCGAGTCGACTCGCGCTGCCGCGCGAGCGCGACCCTCTAGCGCCCGCCGCCTCCGCGGCGCTGGCCGCCGCCGTTGCTGCGCACGACCGAGCCGACCATGAACTTCGGCTGGCCCGTGGCCGCGCCGGCGCGGCGTGAGCCGGTCTGGCGAGCGCGGGGTGCGTCGGTGGATGCGTGCGAACGCTCCGGACGGGCATCCTGGCCGAGGCGTGCGCCGGCCGACTCGGTGCCGGGGCGTCCGGTCGACGTGGAGTAGGTCGCCGCGGGGCGACCCTGCGACTGGCCGCGGCGTCCGTTGCCGCAGCCGCCGTTGCCGGCCGTGGCCGGACGACCGGAGCCGTCGCGCGCCGGGCGACCGGAGCGGTCACGGCGAGGCGCGCCCGAGCCAGCGCTCTGGCCGCGCTCGTCGCGGTTGGCGCGCTTGCGCTGGGCGTTGGCGCCCTGCGAGCGGCCGCCCTGCGACTGGCCGCGCTCGGGTGTCGCCGCGCGCGGAGCCGGCTTCACGTACTCGGCGACGTCGCCGACGAGCTTGGCGACGGCATCCGACTTCGCCGTGACGCGCTGCGGCGTGACGGTGATCGCGGCCTTGCGCAGCAGGGATGCGGTGTCGCTGCGCTGCGCCGGCAGCACGACGGTGACGACGTCGCCCTCCTCGCCCGCGCGTGCGGTGCGGCCCGAGCGGTGCAGGTAGGCCTTGTGCTCGGCCGGCGGGTCGACGTGGATCACGAGCTCGATGTTGTCGACGTGCACGCCGCGAGCAGCGACATCCGTGGCGACGAGCACCTTGACGGTGCCCGGCGGAGAACGCCGCGAGGTTGCGGTCACGTGCGACCTGCGAGAGGTTGCCGTGCAGGTCGACCGACGGGATGCCCGAATCCGTCAGCTGCTTCGCGAGCTTCTTGGCGTGGTGCTTGGTGCGCATGAAGAGGATGCGGCGGCCGGTTCCGGAGGCGAGCGTGCGCACGAGCTCGGTCTTGGACTCCGCGCCATCCACCTCGAAGACGTGGTGCGTCATCGCGGCGACGTGCGAGTTGGCCTCGTCGACGGAGTGCAGCACCTCGTTGTGGAGGTAGCGCTTGACGAGCTTGTCCACGCCGTTGTCGAGCGTGGCGCTGAAGAGCAGGCGCTGGCCGGTCTGCGGGGTCTTGTCCATGATGCGGGTGACGACCGGCAGGAAGCCGAGGTCGGCCATGTGGTCGGCCTCGTCGAGCACGGTGATCTCGATCGCGTCGAGGTGGGCGAAGCCCTGCTTCATGAGGTCTTCGAGGCGGCCGGGGCAGGCCACGACGATGTCGACGCCGCGCTTGAGCGCAGCGACCTGCGGGTTCTGGCCGACGCCACCGAAGATCGTGGTGACGGTCAGGCCGTACGCCTCGGCGAGCGGGGCGATCACCGCGGTGATCTGCGTGGCGAGCTCACGGGTCGGGCGCGAGCACGAGGCCGAGCGGGCGACCCGAGCGGCGCTTGCCACCGGCGAGCTCGCCGGCGAGGCGCGCGACCATGGGCAGCGCGAACGCGAGCGTCTTGCCGGAGCCGGTCTTGCCGCGGCCGAGCACGTCGCGGCCGGCGAGGGTGTCGGGCAGGGTGTCCTGCTGGATGGGGAAGGGCTCCGTCTTGCCCTGTGCGTTCGAGCACAGCGACGAGGGGAGCGGGCACGCCGAGCGCGCCGAAGGATGATTCAGTCATTGGGTGGTGTTGCTTTCAGTACTAGAGCCGCGTGGATTCCATGCAAGGCATGGCCATCCGGTTCGGCCCTTGGTGGCGAAGGCGGCAAGAGCGCCGCATCCGTTCGCCGCAAGGAAATAGTCAAACAATCCGGTGGGATTGGGAGATGCGTTCTGCGACGCAGGGAGGCCGTCGTGGCCTCGCAAGTGGTTCAACCGTAGCAGACGGGCTCAGTATTCCCCTGCGTACCGCTCGCCGACCGGGATCTCGCCCGCCACGATGTTGCCCTTCGGCGCGAGCGGGCAGGCCCACGCCGGGTCGTACGCGCACGACGGGTTGTACGCGAAGTTGAAGTCGAGCACGAGGCTGTCGGGCCGGCGACCCGGTCCGAGGTCGGCGCCCTTGATGGTGTCGAGCAGGTAGCGGCCGCCGCCGTACGTTCCGCCGTGGATGCCGGCCAGCGCATCCTTCACGGGCACGAAGAGGCCGCCGCCGTACGAGCGCAGTCGCCAGACGTCGAGCGTGCCGACATCCGGGAGCTCGACGAGACCGATCCGCTCGAACGGCACGACGCCGTCGGTGCCGGTCTCGACGTCGAGGGTCTTGGGTGTGGCATCCACCAGCTCGACCTCGAAGCGCCACGCGGGGTCGTAGGGCTCGACCGGCAGTCCGGTGAACCCTGCCCGGTCTTCTGGCAGCAGAGGGGACGATGGGTGCTGTGCGAACAACTCGTCGCGCGACCGCCTCCACTGCTCGTGCGCATCACGCGGATCGCTTGACGCACGCACCGTCGAGTAGATCGCGAAGACGCGCCGCCGCCAGTCGGCAACGTCGAGCGCGACGCGCTCACCCATGCGTCGACGCTACCCAGCCAGGCGCGAGCCTCTGCAGGCGGAACCCCCGCCACTGCCAGAACATCCAGAACATCGGCCACAGCAGCGGGGTCAGGATGCCGGCACTGAACTTCAGCTGATCGCGGAACAGCGTGCGGCCGCCAGCCGCCGGCGCCACCGCCATCGTGTGCTCGAACCGCGTCACCGCGGTCAGCGGACCGGATGTCGCGCGCCCCCGGTCGCGCACCATGCGCACGCCATCCCGACGCCGACGCAGGGTCTGCTGCGGGTACGAGATCGTGATCACCTGCTCGCCGACGGTGAGCACGGTCAGCGCGCTGACCTCCACGGGGTGCTCGCCGGGAGGCCAGGTGTCGGGGAAGCCGCTCCGTGGGGAGGGGCCCTGCTCCAGCGACCAGAACCCCAGCAGCGGGGCGGCGACCTGGCGCATGACGTGCGGGGAGCGGATGGCGCGCCACGCCGCATCCACCTCGCAGTCGAGTTCGAGCTTCAGCAGCACGCGCATACAGCCAGCTTACGAACCATGACTTGGACGTCATCGCCGACCGCATGGGCGCAACTAGCCTGATCCGGTGACGACTCCACACGGACAGACCCAGTACCAGGTTCGCTTCGACTGGGGGGTGGAGGGGGCTGCCGCGATCGCGGAAGATGCCGACGTCGTCATCGTTGTCGACGTGCTGTCGTTCTCGACGACCGTCGACCTCGCGGTCACGCTCGGCGCCCAGGTGTTGCCGGCAGACCCAACGGAGGTGGATGCCGCGGCAGCCCGCACCGGCGCAACCGTCGCCGCTCGACGGGGCGAGCCCGGCCTCACCCTGTCCCCCGCAAGCGTCACGGAGCAGACGGTCACCGCCGGTGCAAGTGTCGTACTCCCGTCTCCGAACGGCTCCCGCGTCGTCGCGGCGCTCGCCGGTGGCACCGCGGCGGTCGTCGTCGCGTCGCTGCGCAATCGCACCGCCGTCGCGGAGTGGGCGTTGGCCCAGCAGGGCGACAAGGGGGAGCGGTTCTTCATCGCGATCATCGGCGCCGGGGAGCAGCGTGCCGACGGCTCGACCCGATTCGCCGTCGAGGATCTGCTCGGCGCCGGTGCGGTGATCGACGCGCTCGCCGACGTCGGCCTCGACTACTGCTCGCCCGGAGTCCGCCGCGGCCGCTGCCGCGTTCACCGGGCTGCGCAACGCGACCGGCCACCTGATCGGCGCGTCAGCGAGTGGACGCGAGCTCGCCGGCGAGGGCTACCGAGCCGACATCGATCTCGCGATCGATGTCGACGCGTCATCCACGGTGCCGATCCTGCGCGCGGATGGGTTCATCGGGGCACTGGCCTAGCCAAGCCGTGCCCGGCGGAATGGGTTGCCCCTGACTCGTGTTGCACCGAGCGAACCACGAGTCAGCAATTAGGAGATCCACGTGAAGGCAGTACTGGGCGACCTCATCATCGCCGAGGCCCCCGAAGACCAGCTCATCAAGATCGAGGGCAACTGGTACTTTCCGCCGTCGAGCGTGAACCAGGAGTTGCTCGAGAAGAGCCCGACGCCGTACACCTGCCCGTGGAAGGGCGAGTGCCAGTATTTCTCCGTGAGGAACGGCGAGGAGCTGCTGCGCGACCGCGCGTGGAGCTACCCCGAGCCGATCCCGAGCGCGTTCGAGCGCGTCGGCAAGGACTTCAGCAACTACGTCGCCTTCTGGAAGGACGTCGCGGTCGTCGAGTAGCACGTGGTCGTTTGGCGATTCGAGGCCAGGCCTCCGCCCATAGAGGCCCGCCACACCCGAGGCCTGACCTCGAATCGCCAAACGGCGCTACTCGCCCACCGCAGACGAGGCGTTGGCTCGGTGCTTTCGCACCTTGGCGCGGTTGCCGCAGCGGGCCATCGAGCACCAGCGGCGGTTGTTCGAGCGGGACTCGTCGTAGAAGACCATGTGGCAGTCGTTGGCCGAGCACTCGCGGATGCGCTCGCGGTTCTCGTGCATAGAGCAGTTCGACCGCCTGGCGCGCCAGCTCGGAGAGGGTCTGGCCGACTCGTGCGGTGCGACGCCCGGCCTGGCGAGTACCACCCGCGAGCACGGGAGGGATGTCGGGGGTCGCCGCATAGAGATTGATCAGGTCGACATCCGCCGACGTCGGCTGGTCACCGCGACTCGTGGCCAGCACGGCCCGCGCGAGAGCGCCGCGCAAGTTGCGTGCGTCGAGCAGTTCGCGGTCGCTGACGCTGCCGTCGAACTCGGTGAACCTGCCGCTGAGCCACTGCGCGAGGTCGTGTTCGGTGTGGATGCTCTCCCAGTCCGGGTGCTCACCGAAGTCTGGGGTGTGGGCGAACGCGCCGCTGTAGGCGAAGTCGATGGCGAGGGCGCCGGAGTCGAACCACCAGCGGTGGCCAGGATTCTGCGACATCCACTGGCCGGTTGGTCGTGCGAGCGCTGTTGATGTCACGTAACCAATCTAGTCGGTTACGTGCGCCGCCCTCGCTATTGGCGCAGTGTCGAGCCGAGACGCCGGTTGCGGTCGAAGCCCGGCAGGATCAGGAACGTGGCGCTCGCGGTCGCGTGAGTGAACTCGCGCAACGCGTCCACTTCGTCGAGACGGTGCTGGGTGGCGCTGAACGTTCGCAGCTCGTTCTGGAAGCAGATGAACATCAGTCCGGCATCGCCGTCGCCGTTGTCGAAGGCGTAGCCGCGGCGCAGCATGAGCGCCGAGCCCGTGAACGATGGATGCGCGGCGCGCGCGTGGGCATCGGCCGGCACCACTGGGTCGCCCTCCGGCGTTCGCGCCGAGAGGTCGACCTGGGCGTCGGGTCCTCCACCCGAGAGCGGCGCGCCGGTGTCGCGGCGGCGTCCGAAGATGTTCTCCTGCCCCTCGACCGGCAGCGCGCGGAAGCGCTCGGCATCCAGCCTCAGCCGACGAATGACGCAAATCGCTCCACCCGCGGCAGCCCCGCTCGCGATCCACACGTTCTCGTCGAGTTCGGCGTCGCCCTTCGGCACGATCACGCCGTCGTGGAACCCGAGCGGATTGCGCGTCTTCGTGCCCTCGCCCGGCGCTCGGAATGCCGCCTGCTCCCAGCGGGTGGATGCCGCAGGCACGATCGCCCCGAGGTCGTCGAGCACCGGCACCAGCGCGCCAGGATCACTCGAGTACGCCGCGAGCAGCAGATCCCCACCTCGCGCGGACGCGGGGATCGAGTCATCCCCGGCGAACGACGGCAGCTCCTCAGCACCAGGCAGCTCCGCATCGATCGCACCGACGAGCCGCGGGCCCAGGCCGACCGTGACCGTGAGGTCGGCCGGCCCATCCGGCAGCACCTCGAGCACGCCAGCGGTGAGCTCGAGGATGCGATCGCCGAGTTCGGCGAGCCAGCGGGTCGGGTCGACTGTGTCATCCAGGTCGAGCACCCGCACCCGGCCGAACCGCTGCGGCGTGTGCGGCCTCGCGATGCCGGCCTGGTTCACCCCGGTCGCGTCGACCGGCGACCCCGGCTCCGCCACGGGCAGCGGAGCGTTGGGCTGCTGCGGGTTGGCCACCGCAGCGCCAGCAGCCGCCCCGGCAACGGCGCCGACGGTCGCCGCGACCGCGCCGATCAGCACGCCACGCCGTGTGGGCTTGACGGTTTCCGGCTGCAGCATCTCCGACTCGGCGTCGCTCATGGGCTTGGAGCCTCGGTGCCGGGGACCTCGGTGGGAATCGTCACGTCGTCGGTCGGTCCGAAGTCGACGGTGGTCCACGAGTTCGAGCCGCCAAGCCGCAGCTCGACGCGATGCATCAGGCCCGTGTCATCCAGCCAGTATCGAGGCGCGGTTTCAGGATCACCGGGCTGGGCTGGCTCACCGGGCTGGTCGGCCGTCGGCCCTGAGGGGCCGGCGAACACGTCGACCGCGGTGTCGCCGATCGTGTCGGAGCGCAACCAAGCGGCGTCCGACTGCCGTAGCAGCAGCGGGTTCTCCGGGCGGTCCGAACCGAGCGCGCCGATCACCGAGAGGATGCTGGTGAGCGTGGAGTTCGCCGGATCGAGCGGGCCGCTCGCCCAGCCGTCGTCGGGGATCGGGAGGGTCGGTCCGTCCACCGGCACCTCGCGTGTCGCGATCGTGGACTCCGACCACCAGACCAGGCCGAGCGAGCCGTCCTCGTTGTGCACGGCGGCGTAGCCGGCATCGTTCGCCCAGTCGAACCAGCCGGTGATCGTGATCGTTCCTGCCGAGCTCTCGGGTAGCTGCACTTCGACTGTCCGAACTCCAGCGTCGAAGTTGCGGAAGCGCGCGACCGCGAGTCGCTCGGACTCAGCGTCAGTGAGCTGGTGCGGCTCAGGGGTCTGCTCGCACGCCGCGAGCAGCATCGGCGCCAGCGCGAGCGCCGCCACGACAAGCCAGCGGCGGCCCGGTCGGGTTGTGATGCTCATGAGCGGGCGCGATCCCGCAACAGACTGCGATCGGGCAGCGGCACGCTGTCGAGGTCGGGCATCGTCACCGACTCGGGCAGCGGATCGGGCACTTGCTCGACGTCGCCGCTCCAGACCGGGCTGATCGGGCCCGAACGGGATCTTCAGGAACGAGACGCCTGGCGGCGCTTCCGGCGTCGGTACCGATCCGGCCTCGGCCGCTGGACTCGGCTGCCGCTCCACACGCTGCTTCGAGTGCGAGCGGCAGCAGCACCAAGCCTGCCGAGCCCGTGATGCACGTGTCGCTCGACGGGGCGCGGGTCGCTCGAGACGTCGGCGACATCCACACCGTTGTCTTCGAACCGGTTGTCGGTCAGGCGATTGCCGGTCGAGGCGAGGTCCTCGGTGTTGACCAGCTGCACGCCCGTTGACGGATTGCCGGCGATGAGGTTGCGCTCGAGCAGGTTGGTGTTGGCGCCCGAGAGGCCGACGCCGATGCCGAACGCGCCGTTGACGTGCGATGGCGACTCGGCGCGCGTCGTTGTCGGCGATGAGGTTGCCGACGACCGTCACCGAGCGCTGCGGCAGGAACGCCTCCTGGTACCACGACAGCAGGGTCAGCCCGACCCGGTTGCCGGTGAAGCGGTTGCCAACCACGACGACCGAGTCCGACGCGTTCGCGTTCTCGTAGCCGATCGCGTTGTTCTCGGCGACGTTGGACTGCACGAGGATGTCGCACTGCTCGCACTGGCCGACGTAGATGCCCGCGTCGGCCGAACCCGACGTGTAGTTGTCGCGGATCACGCCGTTGCGGGAGTTGAACGCGTAGATGCCGTAGAGCCCGTTGTTGCTCGCCGTGACGTGGCTCACCTCGAAGCGCTGCAGCGGCGGGAACTCCTCGGGATCCAGCGGCTCGTAGCCGTCGAGGTTGCGCGCGAGCGGGCCGTTCTCGTCGTGCATTCCGGTGACGAGCACCCCGTTGAACGTGTGATTGACGACGGTGAGGTTCTGCACCCGCACGCCGTCGGCGATCACCTCGACGCCGTTGGGCCGCAAGCCCTCGCCGTCGATCACGACCTCGTTGCGGTCGGTGCCCCGGATGGTGACGCCGACGGTGTCGACGATGACGGTTTCGCGGTACGTGCCTGGCGATACGAGCACGAGCCCGTTCTCGGCAACCAGCTCGAGCGCCTCGCCGATCGTCGCGGCGTCCTGCGGCACCTGCACCACGTCAGCGGTGGGCTCCGGTGGCGCGCACCCCGCGAGTGGCATCGCGAGCACCGCAGCGAGCGCGAGGCCGAGCGAGCGGCCCGCTCCCCTACCACCAGCACGCCGTGGAGTCACGGTTGCGAGTATAGGCAGGCTTGCGCTGCGTGCCCGCAGCGCCTGCGATGGCCGACACCCTCGAACTGGGGGCCGGATATTTCAACAATCGCGTCATGAAGTGGCAAACGGCGTGTCTACTCTTCTTGAGGAGCATCATGAGTCGCCGCCGGCGCCGTGAGTTCCCGCAGATCACCACCCTAGGAGCACTTCCATGAGCCGCGTCCGAACGCGCCCAGTCGCAGCCGCAACAGCCCTGATCCTCGCCGTCACCGGCCTGACCGCCCTGACGGCCGCACCCGCGTTTGCCGCAGATGGCTCTGTCACCGGCATGGTGTTCCGCGACTTCAACGCCGAACGGTTCGTTCGACACTGGCGCAGCCCCAAACAGCGGAGTGGCCAACGACCTCGGTCTCGCGGGCGTGACCGTGACCGCCTACGACAGTGCGAACAACTCTTGGAGCACGGTCTCCGACGCGAACGGCGAGTACCTCCTGCAACGGTCGTTGGCGCTGTGGATGATGCGCTGCGAATCGAGTTCACCAACCTGCCGGCTGGATACCAGCCGGGTGCGGTCTCGTCGACGTCCGCCGCCAACGGCACCTCAGTGCAGTTTGTCTCGCTCGGCGATGCGGACGTGGACTTCTCGGTGAACGCACCCGAGGACTACAGCCAGCCGGCGCGCCGATGGTCACCGCCATCCAGTCGGCTGGAGCCCTCAACAGCGCGTCGGCGCCGACGATGGCCGCGCGCTCGCGGGCATCGCCTATGGCAACGCACTGCACGGACCCGCAGCCGGTCCGGATTCCCTGGTCGCGTCGATGCTCGCGGACGTACGGCGAGGTCGGCTGCGATCTCATCGAACGTCTACCAGGCCTCGAGCGACAGCATCTACGCCGCGGCGACCTACAAGCGCCAGAGCGCGCTCGGCCCGCTCGGCCTTGGCGGCATCTACCGCGTGACCGACGTCACGAATGCCGCCGGAGCGATCTCGACTGGCGGCGGCGTCGAGTCGTGGCTCGACGTCACGCTTCCTCCTCTGAGCATCAACCTCGGCTCCGTGCCATCCAACGCCGCCCGCCTGCTTGCCGCGCCGAACGCACTCGTTCACGACACCGATGCGTTCGCGCAAGCTGGCAAGGTCGGCATCGGTGGGATGGCGCTGAGCCCCGACGGCAACACCCTCTACTTCATCAACCTCTTCGACAAGCAGCTCTACTCGATCGATGTGTCGGATCCAGCCAACCCGCCGACGACGTACCAGTCCTACGATCTCGGTCTCGGAATCGGCGAGCGCCCGTGGGCGGTGCGCATCCATCGCGGCGAGCTGTACGTCGGCTACGTCGACAGCGGCGAAACGGCTGCTGGCTCGCAGCCCGGCATCGCCGCTGCCGTCGTGGGGCTCCAGTCGCACGTGATCGAGGCCCCCCTCGCAACCCTCGCGGGTTGGACCGAGGTGCTCACGGGCACCCTCGGCTACGACAAGGGCGGTGTGATCAACAACACCCTCGCTCCGCAGAGCATGCGGTGGAACACGTGGACCGACACCTGGAGCTGGGCCGCCTACGACGCTGTCCCCGCGGGGACAGTTGCGCAGCCGAACGGTGGTGATGGCACATCTACCCGCAGCCGCTGCTGACCGACCTGTTCTTCGACGCCGACGGCTACCTCACGCTCGGATTCGCCGACCGCACCGGCATCCAGGGCGGCAACCGCAACTACGGGTCTGACCCCGCAGACACCCGTCCGAACTACCAGACGGGCGCGAGTGGCGACATCCAGATCGCGTCTCCCGATGGTGATGGCACGTTCACGCTCGAGAGCGTCGGCGTCGCCGGTGCCCGGTCGACGATCAACGGGCTGGTGGACGAAGGCCCCGCTGGGCGTGAGTTCTACGACGACAGCCTCAACGTGGGCAACGGCACCATCCACCACGAGGTCACGCTCGGTGGGCTCGCCGGGATCCCGGGAGCCGGGGAGGTCGTCTCGACCGCCTACGACCCCTTGTCGGGAATCCGGCTCTCCGGCTTTATGTGGTTCGACGTCGGGACCGGCACTGCCACGGCGGGCTACGAGCTCACCCTTGACGGTGGGGACAACGGCGCAGTCGGCAACTTCCAGAAGGGCGGCGGCCTCGGCGGCATCAGCCTGCTCGCCGCGCTCGCTCCGGTCGAGGTCGGCAACCGAGTCTGGTTCGACGCAGACCGCGACGGCATTCAGGATGCAGACGAGCCCCCCGTCGCTGGCGTCACCGTCCGCCTGATCCGAGGCGACAACGTCATCGGCACGACCGTGACGAATGCCCAGGGCGAGTACTACTTCTCCTCCGACCCCGATTCCGACTTCTACGTTCCCGGGTTCGAGCCGGACGGCGGGGAGTACACGATCCAATTCGCCCCGCCGGGTGGTGGCAACCTCTTCACCGACGACGACCGGTTCGGCACCGTTCCGTGGACCGCGGTCGACTTCACCGTGCAGGAGGAGGCGCCGAGCGCGATCGGATCGAACCCCGACCCGGCCGACGGCCGCTACACCTTCACGGTGGGCGGACCGGGCGAGAACGACCACACGATCGACGCGGGTCTGATCGCCGACGCGGCGTTTCACCGTGCAGAAGCTCATCAGCGACGCCGGTGGACCGGCGGCGGTTGGACAAGTCTTCGAGATCGGCGTGACCGCGGTCGACTTCCGTGGTGCCCCGATCGATCTCGGACCAGGTGCGAGCATCGAACTCGAAGCCGGCCAGACCAGCGCCGTCATCCTGGTTCCAGTTGGAGCGACCGTCGAGGTCACCGAAGCGAACTCGGCGAACTACCGCGGCGTAGTCATCACGCCGTCCGGACCGCACCTTCGTCACCGGCACGGTGGCCGCGCCGCTCGAGTTCATCGTCACGAACGAGCTGTTCGAAGCGGGCCGGTTCTCGGTCGACAAGACCGTCACCGGAACTCGAGGCGGGCTCCGTCGCCGACGACGCAGGAGTTCACCGTCAGCTACACCTATCCTGGGCTCGACAGTAGCCGCGCGAGCTCGTGGTCACTCCCGGCGCCGGCGTCGGTCGTCTCGCCCGACATCCCGTACGGGGTCGAGGTCACGCTCAGCGAGCTCGACCCCGGTCGGTGCACCGCCGAGCGTCGGCTGGCTCACCCCGATGTGGAGCGGCGCGGGCATCACCGACAACGGTGACGGCACCGCGACCCTCACGATCGGCGATGACACCACGATCGCTGCGAGCCTCGAGAACCCGACCGAGCTCGTGGTCGGCGACTTCGACATCACGAAGGTGATCGGCGCGGATGCCGCGGACTCGGTGCCCGGCGACTTCGAGTTCACCGTTGAGTACAGCGTCGACGGCGGCACCAACTGGACTCCCGCTCGTCGTGACCAAGGATGATCCGACCGAGACCGTCAACAATGTCATCGCTGGCACCGTCGTGCTCGTGCGCGAGGTTCCGCCCGCATCGCCGGCACCCGACGTTGCAGTGGGGCGACCCGATCTTCAGCGGTGTCGGTGTCACGCAGGTCGACGGTGTCGGTTCGTTCACGATCGTCGGCAACGACTCGGTCGACGTGACCCTCACCAACCCGACCGCGCGTCTCTTCGGCCAGTTCGAGCTGACCAAGGACGTCACCGGCGGCGCCGCAGCGCAGCTCGAAGCCGGCTACGACTTCGAGGCGAGCTACAGCTACGAGGGCCAGGTCGGCGATGGGCTGATCTCCTTCGAGGATGGCGAGACCTTCACCTCCGAGCCCATCCCGCTCGGCACCGAGGTCACGATCACCGAGATCGTGCCCACCGGTGGCCTGCCCGCCAACACGAGCTGGGGCACCCCGGTGCTGCACGTGAACGGCACGGAGGTCGCGAACGGCGCCGTGATCACGATCGACGCGGAGACACTGCTCGAGATCGTGCTCGAGAACCCGACGGTGGTCGTTCCTGCGGTCGACATCGAGAAGGGTGACGGGGATGCCGGCACCATCGTGAACGATGCCGACACCATGGCCGACGGCCAGGCCTATCTGCCGGGCGAGACCCGCACGATCGAGTTCACGGTGGCCAACACGGGCACCGACGAACTCCGCGAGGTCACGCTGACCGACTCAACCATCTCCGGTGGTCGAATCGAGGCTCTGGTTTGGACGCTGCCGGGCGGCGCAACGCTCGAAGCGGTCGACCAGGCTGGCCAGTGGGTCGCCGTCTGGGCGGACACGTTCGGCGAAGGCACCACGACGTGGCTGCCGGGCGAGCCCATCACGGGCACCGCGACCCTGACCGTTGCGTCGGGCGACCAGCCGCACGTCAACTCCGTTGAGGTCACGGCGACCGGTGTGTTCTCCGGCGAGCCGGTCGACGACGAGGACGCGTACAACGCCTTCACCGGCGCCATCCAGATCATCAAGTACGACGGCGAGAAGGCCGACCCGGTGGTCAAGGACATGCTGAACAACTGGGTCATCCCGGCCAAGCCGCTCGTCGACACCGCGCAGGACGCGAACACGCCGCTCACCGCGGTCAAGATGGAAGCCGGCGCGACCATGAAGGTGCGCTGGGTCGTCACCAACACGGGCACGACGTGGCTCACCAATCTGACCCTCGACGATTCGACTCTGGATGGACCGTCGATCGCGGGCGACTGGACGGCTGACCTGTCGCTGATCGGGGGACCGAAGGAGTGGTCGTTCGTCGAGGATGGACCGTGGCCGGGAGTGTTCGAGCCAGGGGCATCGTTCTTCGCGGAAGGCACCCTCAAGCTCGAGGCGTACCAGACCCATGCCGACAACGTCGCTGTGACCGGTCAGGTCGTTGTGCCGGAGGTCGACGAGGAGGGCGCGCCGACGGGTGACCCGAGCCGCGACGAGAACGAGGATCCGATCGTGGCTCAGCGCAACGGCGAGCCGTTCACCGTCTCAGACGATGACCCGTTCCACGCTCGCGCTGGCGCGCCGCTCGCGATGACCGGCTTCGATGCCTCCAGCACTCCGGTGTTCCTGCTCGGCAGCGTGCTGCTGCTCGGGCTCGGGATGCTGCTGGTGATGCGTCGCCGCGAACCGCGCGCGAGGCACCGCGGCTAAGGCCAATGGTCACGGTGTGCGGCGGACCTGGTTCCGCCGCACACCGTCAACTGGCAGCGCGAGCGTCGCGGCGCTCCCAGCGAATCGTGAACGCCGCGTCGAACCTTCGCGAGCACCGCCCGCACGCGAGCGCGCGAGTCGGCTTGCGATAGCGGTAGTGGATGTGGCCAGCAGGGCAGCTTCCCACCCAGGGCGCCAGCTCATTCGCGATCGCACCGTCGTGCAGCCGCTTGCCCTCATAGCCGAGATCGGTGGCGATGGCCTTCCACTTCGCGCCATGACCCGCGCGGGTGCCGGCGATCGCGTGCGCGACCTCGTGCAGCAGCACCTGGTGGATCTCGTCGTCGTCGTACTTGGCGGCGAGGTAGCGCGACACCGAGATGCGCTTCTCGGTGTAGTTGCACAGGCCGGCGCGGGTCTTGGCGTTGTCGAACGCGAACGTCCACGACCCGTCGAGGTGCAGGTCGATGAGGGCGTTGGCCCACGTGCGCACTCGGGTCAGTTCAGCCACTTCATCAGGGTAAGGGCGCGAGCTCGACCTGAAGGATGCGGTCGTCACCCTCGGTGGGATTCCCGCGGCCATCGGTGTTGTTGGTGAGCAGCCACAGGGTGCCGTCGGGGCCAGCCGTGACATCCCGGATCCGCCCGAACTGCCCGCTGTAGTACTCGACCGCGGTCGTGCCCGCCGCTGTCGGGTAGATCGCCCACAGCCGCTCGCCGCGCGAGGGCGGCCATGAAGAACGTGCCGCGCACGTACGCGAGACCGCTCGGGCTCGCGTCGGACGTGCTCCACTGGTAGGCGGGATTGGTGAAGGCCGGGTCGCTCGGACGCTCCCTCGACGACGGGCCAGCCGTAGTTCGCGCCGGGCGTGATGAGGTTGAACTCGTCCCAGGTGTTCTGGCCGAACTCGGCCGCCCAGAGCTGCCCGTCGCGCATCCCAGGCGATGCCCTGCGGGTTGCGGTGTCCGAGCGACCAGATCTGCGAGTCCGGGAACGGGTTGTCCTCGGGAATCGACGCCGTCGAGATCGATCCGCAGGATCTTGCCGTTCAGGTCGCCGAGCTGCTGCGAATGCGCGGCGTCGCTCGCGTCGCCGATCGTGATGTAGAGCATGCCGTCCGGTCCGAGCTTGATGCGCCCGCCGTTGTGGTTGCCGGCCTTCGCGCATGCCCGTGAGGATGTCCTCGCCCGCGCCGAGCGCGTAGCTGCCCGGCGCTCCCTGCAGCGGGAACCGCACGACACGGTTGTCGCTCGCCGCGGTGAACATCGCGTAGAGCCAGTCGCCCGAGGTGCCGGCATCCTCGCCGAGACGAACTCGAGGCCCATGAGTCCGCCCTCGCCGCTCGAGACGACGCCGGGGATGACCGCGGCATCCCGCAGCGCACCGTCGGGGGTCAACTCCTTCACGACGCCCGAGTCGCGCTCGCTGATCAGCGTCGAGCCGGACTCGAGTCGCACGATCGACCAGGGCGCCGCGAGTCCGCCGACCACGGTGACCGGTTCGCCGACGGGCTGCACGGTCTCCTGCGGCACGGTCGCGGTCGCCGTCGGGCTCGGTGTGCTCGATGGCACCGGCATGGTCGTGAGCGGACCGGCCGGCTCGGGCTGGCATCCGGCCAGAACCATGGATGCCGCGGCCAGCGCTCCGGCGACAACAACAGTGCGGCGAATGCGGCTCATGCGCTCATCGTTCCCCGCGAAGCTGGAAGATGCCCTTCGACGGCGGCGGCGACGGCGTCGCGGTCTCGTCGGTCGTGACGGATGCGCCCGCGATGAAGTCGCGCAGCTCCGTGCCCGCCACCACCTTCGCGGGATGCGGTCCTGCGGCGAGCAGGCGCGGCATCCAGTCCAGTGGCAGTTCCGATCGCGAGCCGACGAGCACGAAGTTGCCGAAGCGGCGGCCCTTGAGCACCTGGGTCTCGGCGAGGACGGCGAGATTGCCTATCGCGCTCTGCAGCGTCGCGGCCTGGGCGCGAGCGAAGTGCAGTCCCGGACCGTCGGCGACGTTGACGAGCACGATGCCGTCGCGGCGCAAGCAGCGCGAGCGCCTGCCGGTAGAACTCGATCGTCGTGACGTGCGCAGGCGTGCGAGCTCCCGAGAAGATGTCGATGATGAGCAGGTCGACGGTGCCGGTGAGTCCGGCGGGCAGGCGGTCGACCACCTCCCGGGCATCCCCGTATCGCACCCGGATCGACGCCTTCGACGACCACGGCAGCTCTGCGCGCACGAAGTCGACCAGATCCTGTTCGAGCTCGATCACCTGCTGCCGCGAGCCGGGCCGGGTCGCCTCGATGTAGCGCGGCAGCGTGAGGGCGCCCGCGCCGAGGTGCACGACCGTCACCGGTTCGCCGGGCGTGCGGAACACGTCGATCACGTGGCCCATCCGCTGCACGTACTCGAAGAACAGGTTGCCCGGATCGTCGAGGTTCACGTGCGACTGAGGCGTGCCGTCGACGACGAGGGAGTACGCGCCATCCACCCAGCGATCGGGCGCGATGACCGCCTGGAATCCGCTCAGCTTGAGCGTGATGGAAGGGTGATCGGGCACGTGTCGAGGGTACTTGGTGGGGGTGTGGGAACGGGGAGCCGGACGATACTCCCCAATCGGGTATGGCGCGGATTCACAGCATCCGCTAAGGTGATCGGCATTCCCAACTTTCAGGAGTCCTTCATGAAGCCCTCCCGCGTGCTCACCGGCGCCCTCATCGTCGGCGCGGTCGCCGTCGCATCGATGTTCGCCGCCGCTCCCGCGAGCGCCGCGACGCTGCCTGCCGGCGCGAAGATCACGGTCATCGACCAGTCGACGACCAGTTCTACAACGTGAGCCCGGCCACGGCCGACTCCGCCCCGTCGGCACGCCGGCCGCCGTCATCGCCGAGGAGGTCGAGGGCGTCGACGTCGACGACACGGGCCTCGGCTACGCCGTCGCGACCCTGTACGAAGTCCATCGAGACGACGCCGGAGGAGCTCGCCCTCGTCCGACTATCCGCCCGATGGCTGGTACATCTACAAGGCCGACGCCAACACGGGCAAGCTCACCGACGGCAAGCCCGTCGTCATCGCCACCGGTGACGAGATCGACACGGTCGCCAACGAGTGCTCCGCGATCGACTACAGCAACGGCGTCATCCTCGCGGTCTGCTACAGCTACGCCGAGATCCTCTCGTCGAGCACGACGTGGATCGGCACGATCGACTACGCCACCGCCCCGACGCGCGACCCTGACCCCGCTCACGTCGATTCCGCGGTCGAGGGCTTCCTCCACTTCTCTGCCATCGCCATCAACCCGGTGACCGGCGATCTGGGGCTTCGACAACACCTTCCTCTTCGCCCCCGTCGTATGGCATATCACGCTCGACGACGTGTACCCGGTGGGCGTCGAGTACCACGACCACTCCGAGGTCCTCGGTGCCGACTTCGATCGAGGTGGCCAGCTGTGGCTGTCGGTCGTCGAATTTGTCATCCCGTCGATACGCGCCAACGTGTCATCCTGGAACTCGCGACGTTCGACTTCGTGACGAACCAGCCGGTTGTCGTCGCCTCGTTCTCGTCGGCCGACCCACTACGTCATCACCACCCGGCGGCCATCACGGTCTGGGGCGTCCTTGCCGCGACGGGCTCGACGATGACGATCGCTCCGGCGATCGCTGCGTCGGGCATCCTGCTGCTCGGTGCACTCCTCGCGGCCGGTGCGATCGCCCTGCGTCGTCGCAACGCCGACGCGTAACCAGCGACCAGCCTGAGGGCGTGGATGCCGCAACCGGCGTCCACGCCCTCACTCGTTTCCCGCCCGCTAGCCTTCACCCATGAATGCGCCAAAGCGCCCCGTTCCGCCATCGATGCGCGAGCAACTCGA
>CAWBNZ010000020.1:0-33120 GCA_963790235.1 uncultured Actinomycetota bacterium | reverse complement strand
TCCGCGACGCTGAAACGCGCGAACTGAATGACTTTGAACGACAGTCGCTCGCCAGCTTGCGGGACGGCGAGGACGTTATCGTCCAGGCGACCTTGAACCGCATTCACCTCTTTGGCTCGCTGTGCGGCAAAAAATGCATGCAATGCCACACCGCTGAGTACGGCGAACTGCTCGGCGCGTTCTACGATCTGCAACGAGACGAACCGATAATTGACCCGCCCGGCAATTGATCCACTCAAGGAGGAGTAACATGAATCGGTCTTGGCGTCGAACCGCGATTGCGTGCGCCATTGTTTGCAACCGCAAGCTGCGTTGCGTCGGTCAGTATTGGCGAAGACGATGAATTCACCTTCAAGAAGAAGCGGTCCGATGCCACTACGACAAAGGATGACGACACTACGACAAGGGATGATAACACTGATGTCGTTTCCTTTTACGACGCAGCCGAGTTTCGCGGGCGTCAAAGTGAACAACAACGCATCGCCAACACCGAAAAGCTTCGCCGCGAGTTTGCGTTCAAGTCGAGTACCGCCGCGGTTGGAGTACGAAAACAGAGCGCCTCCGGCGAGCTGCCGCCAGAAGTGACGATTAGCGCGCGAGCCGCGGAGTTTCTCAGCAACGCAGACGAGGCACCGCGGTCGATCTGGGCGGAGTCGTTGGACCTGTTGCACGAAGAAAAGACGGAAGAGTTTATCAAGAAATTTGGCTTCGGCATTTCGCGCATGCCTCAGTTGGGGCCGGCGCCGCCTGGTCAGGCACCGCCAACAATACAGGAAGCCGACGGAATTTGACCGAACGGAAAACGCTCTCCCTCAAGGCGAAGCCCGTAAACATCTGTCGCTTTCGCCAGAGGATGCGGATGAAGGTTGGAATGCCCGGCCCGCACCATCCGAGTTATTTCTGGCGAATTTTCACAACGCGAACCAGCAACGGTTCACGGATGACTTGAAGACCGGGTACGCGCGAGATCGCGAGCATGTGGCCGGCTTCCGGCCTCATCGACTAGGCGTGATCGAGAAGCTGGATGGATATTCGTGGGAAAGCCATGAGAGAGAGCATGACGAGGGCAGGTTTTTCGACCCGAACGAAGCGGACCTCCGCTACGACAAGTGGTTGATGACCCGGCTGGAACTTATCAGCCTGCTCAAATTCGACGGGCCGCGAGTCTACGAGGCCGAGCACCTGCCCGACATGGAAGCCTTGCAAGAAGTCCCCACGCGAGTTGAATGGCTTTGAAGCCGAGTCCCTCGACCGCTTGCGCGAGGGAGACGATCGTCAGCGCCACGCTCAACCGCATCCAACTCGTCGGCTCCATTCGCGCCGGCCAAAAATGCCTGCAATGCCACATCGCACGCCGCGGCGAACTGCTCGGCGCGTTCGAACATCCTGCAACGCGACGAACCGATCAGCGAACTGCCGGCGGATTGACGGCGAAACGTGCTTTGTCCCTTGGTCCGCCGTTTCTAATGCCTTCAACCAACCCGTCCAGTTCCGCCGCACCACTCAACGTGGCCCAATGCCTGTCGGACTTTGCCTCAGCACAGCCCGACTGGCCGCCGGCCGTGATTGAGCCGGCGAAGAGCGGTCGGCGGCCAACGCAAGTACGTCCGCCATACCTTTCGGCAACTTGACGAAGACAGCAGCGCGTTGGCCCGCGGGCTGGTGAGGTTGGGTGTGACGCCTGGCATGCGGCTGGCGCTGTTGTCCGGCCGGGCTTCGATTTCGTTTCGCTCGTCTTTGCACTGCTCAAGAGCGGCGCGGTGCAAGTGCTGGTCGATCCTGGTTTGGGCCGGCGGGCAACCTCGCCCCCGTCTGTCTGGCCGAGGTTGAGCCGGAGGGGTTCATCGCCATCCCGCAAGGCCACGCCGTCCGCTGTTTGTTTCGCGGCCGGTTCCCCCGGGCGAGGCTGACGTCACGGTTGGCCGGCGCTGGTTTTGGCGGGGTCCAACCTTGGACGACGTGCGACGCCCTGCGCAGCCCCGCTGCAACTCCCCCCCACCACGGCCGACCAGCCCGCCGCGATCATCTTCACCTCTGGCAGCACCTGCCTGCCGAAGGGGGTGCTATATCGCCACGGCAACTTCGACCGTCAGGTGGTGGAAATTCGCGACCAGTATCGCATACGGCCTGGCGCGATCGATGTGGCCTGCTTTCCGCTGTTCGCCCTGTTCAACAGCGCGATGGGCGTCACGACGGTGTTCCCCACGATGGATTTCTCGCGGCCGGCGGCCGTCTATCTGCGCGAATTATTCAAGTCGTGCAAGACCTGGGAGCGACGCAGTCGTTTGCCTCGCCGGCCGTGTGGAATCGCGTGGGCTGCTACGCCGAAGAACACAACATCAAGCTCCCCGACGCTAATGCGTGATGTCGGCCGCGTGCCGGTACCGGCCCACGTGCTGGAACGCATGTCGCGGTGCATCGCCGCCGACGGCGAAATCCACACGCCCTACGTGCGCGGACCTGAGCTTTGCCCGTGGCGACCATTTCCGCCCGCGAGGTGCTGCAAGAAACGGCTGAACGGACGCGGATCGGCCTTGGCGTGTGCGTCGGCCGCAAATTCCCCGGCATCGAGTGGAAGGTGATCCGCATCCGCGACCAGCCGATTCGTTCGCTGGAGGAGGCCGAGGAATTGCCGCAGGGCGAGATCGGCGAATTGCTCGTCCGCGGGGGCTGGTCGTCACCACCGAATATGTCGCCCGCGATGAAGCGACCGCCAAGGCCAAGCTCCGCGACGGCGACAGCGTGTGGCATCGCATGGGCGACGCCGGCTACCTCGATGGTTCTGGCCGGTTCTGGTTTTGTGGCCGGGTGAGCCACCGCGTCCAGACCGCCGCCGGGCCGCTGTTCACTATTCCTTGCGAGGCGATCTTCAACGAGCATCCCCAGGTGAATCGCACGGCGCCGTTGGCGTGGGTTCCCCGGCGCGGCGACGCCGGTAATTATCTTGGCAACCGGCGGCCGGCCATTGGCCCCAGGACAAGGCCGCCTCGCAACAGTTGCTGGCCGAAGCCCGAGAACTTGGCCAGGCCCATCCGCTGACAGCCGGTATCGACCACTTCCTGCTCCACCGCTCGTTCCCCGTCGATATCCGGCACAACGCCAAGACTCTTCCGCGAAAAACTGGCGGCATGGGCGGCGGTAGAGATCGGACGTAGCTGAAGTCGTAAGACTTCCTTCTGGCTCCGCAGCCGCAACCGGACGAATATCTTCAAGTCCGGCAAGCGGAGAGCGCGTACTTGGATAGCGGCTGTGCAGATGGATGGCTGCGGGCGCAGGGGGTTCCGCGAAGCGGAAAGCCGCGAAAGGCGCAAAGAAGACGAAGAAAACAGTGATTGAAAAAATGGAGGAAAAGAGACGGGGTGCTTACCGACGCCGCCCGTCGCATGCGACCGTTCGATCCCGCTCTCTTTACCCTCTTCGCGTCTTCGCGGCTTTGCGCCTTTGCGTGAAATCACCCCAGCACGACACGCACCCTTGCGCCAAGCCGCGATCGGCCTTGCGCATTCCGGCTGAGTGCAAGCCCTTACCGAGGAACCATATACCGGTACACGCCTTCGCGTTCGACCCGGTAATGCTTCTCCGCCGCGCGGACTACCCGCGACCAGCCGGGCGTATGGTGAAACCACATGACGGCCTGCGGGTCAGCATCGCCGCGCGGCAAAAGTACGACGTTAAAATCGTGTCGATCAATTGCGGCCAACAGCGCGTCGGGCGACAGCGACCCCTGCTCCCAAAGCACGGCGTAGGCCAACGGATCGTTCAGGCAGATCCTCGCGGGTCAGGCTGGAGGCCACTCCGGACGCCTCGGAGGTCAAATTGAGCAGCCGGGCAGGCCGCCCGCCCAAGGCCGACAGTTCCGTGTGTGCCAGGGCAATCCGTTCTTCCTTGAGCTGCTGCAAGGAGACAGGCTTCGGCGAGTTGACCAAGGGTAGCGGACCATCGTCGACGAATGCGTAGTCCTGCGCGATCGGCCAGCGCCAGTTCGGGCGCCCTCGCCAGCAACTCAAAGCATCGCCAGCAAGGCTCGCGGCTGGGCCAACGAGGCGGGCGACACTTCGCGAAATGCATGCAAGCTCCATAGAAGGGCGGCCAACACGAACTCGAAGTAGCTGTTCGTGGACGCGCCGACTTTGCCCGATACGGGGAGCAGCGCCAGGGCGGAGATCGTCACAAACCAGGGCAAGGGCGAGTCGAGCCACTCGCGCGGCGTCCCGCCCGCAACGTTGCCTGGCAAAGCGTGCCGCCGGCCACGAGCAACAGCAGCAGGAAAACCGGTTGCCGCAACATGATCTGCCAGTTGTCGAAAAATATGCCCCAGTCCAACGGATTGCGGGTGCGATGGAACCAACTGCGAACCACCACCCGTCATGGCCAAACGCCGTCAACGTCGCCGCGACGGCGGCCACGGGGCCTAGCCAACACGCAGCGAACACCGCGGCCAGACGGCGATCTTGCAGCAGCAGAAACAACAGACACACCGCGCCGCTGGTGAGAAAGGACTGCTTGGTCAAGCCGCCGCCGCCAGCACCCCGGCCAGCGCGACGCCACCCAACGTTCGGCCGCGGTGGGCAATGACCAGCACGGCGGACGCCGACAGCAGCAGTCCCAAAGGATCGTGCCGCAAATAGGCCGTGTTGCTGACGATCGGCCGCATGCAAAAGAAGGCCCCGACGGCGATCAACGGCAACAGCCACGACCGGCCGGGCCGGGCCTCTACGAACAGCAGTCCGGCCGCCGCCAGCATGCACGTCATGGAGACAATCCGCCCCGTCAAGAAGGGCCGCTCGACCGAGGCCGGCAGCCACGACATGATCGTATGGTACAGCGGCGTGTACATGGTCAACGTAAACGGCGTGTCGTCGTAGACGCGATGGCTGTAGATTGGCCGGCCGGCTTGAAGCTGCTGAATCGTCGCCAGGTTGGGCGATTCGTAAAGCAGGTCGGACGGACACGCCAGATGATCGGCCGAGACCAGCCCCAACCTCAGCAACACCGCGGCGACAACCAGCACGGTGCCACCACCGCCGCCAGCCGCAGCCTGCGCATCTCTGCGTTCCCGCAGAAGGCTCCGCGGCCCGCGTATTCGGTACTCGGTCATGACGCGTGGGCATCCGCAGGGCTCGATCCCATGCGAAACTGGGCGGATGCGCTCGCCCAAGCGACTGCGGATGGACTGATGGGACCCCGATGACCACACTGCGCGTCATCATCGACCAGATCGTGAGCCCCGTGCCCGGCGGCATCGGTCGTTACGCGGAGGAACTCACTCGCGCGCTGATCGCGACCGCGCCGCTCGGCTGCGACGTCGAAGGCGTCGTCTCGGCGTCGACCGAGGAGCAGTACCAGCACATCGCCGACGTGCTGCCCGGTCTCGCGGCGCTCTACAAGAGTCCGCTCGACCGCCGCTCGCTCGCGGCGGCGTGGCAGCACGGCTTCACGAGACTGCCGGGCCGCGGCATGGTCCACGCGATGAGCCTGCTCGCACCGCTGCACCGGCACGACCGGGTCAACGAGAGCGAGCAGATCGCGGTCACCCTGCACGACGTCGTGCCGTGGACCCACCCGGAGACCCTCACCCCGCGCGGTGTCTCGTGGCACATCGCGATGGCCAAGCGCGCGCAGAAGTACGCCGATGCCGTGGTCGTGCCGACGCACGCGGTCGCGACGCACCTGCGTGAGTACCTCGACTTCGGCGACCGGGTACGCGTGATCGGCGGCGCGGTCAGCTCGAACCTGCGGGTGCCCGACGACGCGGATGCCCGTGCCGAGGCGCTCGGCCTGCCCGAGCAGTACGTGCTCGCCGTCGGCACCCTCGAGCCGCGCAAGGGACTCGACGCCCTCATCGCCGCGATGGGCCGCGACGATGCCGCCGACATCCCCCTGCTCATCGCCGGTCCGGACGGCTGGGGGGATGTCTCGGTCGAGCGCCTCCGCGACGAAGCCGGGCTGCCAGAGCACCGAGTGCGCGCACTCGGGCGCCTCTCCGACGAGGATCTCGCCGTGGTGATGCGCCGCGCGACCGTGTTCGTGTTCCCGAGCCGCGCAGAGGGCTTCGGCCTGCCCGTCATCGAGGCGTTCGCGCTCGGCACGCCCGTGATCCACTCGGATGCGCCCGCCCTGCTCGAGATCTCGGCCGATGCCGGACTCGCCGTGCCGCTCGCGGACCCCGACGACCCCCGGATACCCCGAGCGCCTCGCCGCCGCGATCGCCCGCGTCGTCGGCGACGACCACCTGCGCGCGACGATGCGCACCCTCGGCCAGGACCGCGCCCGAGCGTTCTGCTGGACCGCGAGCGCCGAAAAGGTCTGGCAACTGCACGCCGACCTGTGACCTTTGGTCCCGCCGCCGCTCCTGCGGCGGGACGTCGCCCGTCGTGATGTGCGACGCGCCCCCCTAAGGCTCGGGGGTCTCAATCACGAGCGCGTCAGCCACGATCTGGTGGATGTAGTCGTAGTCCGCGGTCCTCGACCGCGATGAGCGGCGGAGCGAGCTCGACGTCGGCGATGTCGAACTCGCGCGCCTTCTTCGCGAGCTCGACGAACCTGCCGAGCATCGGCTGCGGGATGTCGGTGCGCACGACCTGCGTCGAGGCCTGCGCGATGGCCTGGAACTTCGACAGCACGTTCGCGGGATCGAACTGGCGCAGGATCGCCTCCTGCAGCTGCCGCTGGCGTGCCATGCGGTCGTAGTCGCTCGTCGTGTACCGCGATCGGGCGTACCAGAGCGCGGTGTAGCCGTTCATGGTCTGCACGCCGGGCTCGATCCAGCCCTCGACGCCGACCATCTCGCCGTTCTCGTCGGGCTCGCCGTTGATCGGGTAGCGTCCGGGTGAGTCGATCACGACGCCGCCGAGCGCATCGATGAGCTCGCACGAAGCCCTGCATGTCGATGAGCACGTAGTACTGGACCTGGATGCCGAGCACGCCCGACGCGGCATCCATCATCGCTTCGATGCCCGGCGTGCTGCCCTGGTTCACGGCGTCGGGGTACATCTCGGGCGTGTACGACTCGACCTCGGTGTAGATCGAGTTGATGTAGCAGACGTCGACCTCGCAGTCGGAGTACCCGTTCGGGTACTTCGCGGCCATCGGCGAGCCTTCGGCGAACGGAACACCCTCGAGGTTGCGCGGCAGTCCGAAGATCGTGGTCTTGCCCGTCTCGGCCTCGATGCTCACGACCGAGATGCTGTCGGGACGCAGTCCGTCGCGATCGGCCCCGGCGTCGCCGCCGAGCAGCAGGATGTTGTAGCGCCCGTCGATCGGCTCGGCGATCTCGCCACCCGAGAAGATCTGGTCGACCGTCGTGCGCGTGACTCCGGCGATCATCACGGCGTACGCTCCGGCGCCCGTGACGGCCACCATCGCGACGACCGCGAGGCCCGCGACGAAGCCGCGCGCCTTCGGCGCGACCTTGATGATGCGCACCAGGCGCAGCGTGTTGAAGGTCAGGATGACCCACAGCCCGAGGTAGAACACCCCGACGGCCTGCACGATCCAGAGCACGAAGTAGTTGGTCGCGATCGTGATGAGCGTGGGCTGCGCCGCGAAGTAGAGCACCGCGACGATGACCACGAGCGCCCACAGCAGGAACGTGGTGCCAACGCCGAACCGACCGAGCCTGCGGTTGCCCGCGATGAGCTGCGGTGAGCCTGGGATGAGGAAGTTGAGCGCGACGAGCCACCAGGCCCGCTTGGTCATGACGGCTTGGGAACTCGTGTCCGGATACCGGACCGGGCTCGCGTTGCTCACTTCGCTCGGCGCGGTCGCGCTCCGCGTTCAGCGCCGCGTTCTTCTCGTCCACGACCCGCTCGAGCGTCGCGGCGAACTCCGCGAGCTTCGCGGTGAGGGCGGCGTCGCCCGAGCCCAGGATGCGTGCGGCGAGCAGGCCAGCGTTCCGCGCGCCGCCGATCGAGACCGTCGCGACCGGGATGCCCGCGGGCATCTGCACGATCGAGAGCAGCGAATCCATGCCGTCGAGATACTTGAGCGGCACCGGCACGCCGATGACGGGGAGCGTCGTGACCGACGCGAGCATGCCGGGGAGGTGGGCGGCCCCGCCTGCGCCGGCGATGATGACGCGGATGCCGCGCGCCGCCGCATCCTTGCCGAAGGCGATCATGCCCTCGGGGGTGCGGTGGGCCGACACGACGTGCACCTCGTGGGGGATGCCGAACTCCTCGAGCGCCGTCGCGGCGTCGGACATCACGCTCCAGTCGGAGTCGGAGCCCATGACGACGGCTACCAGTGGGTTCGGCACTAGCCCATGGTAGGTGTCAATCCTTGAAGAATGCCGCTGCGGCGCGCGCCCGGAACGCCGCGTCGTCGAGCTCGTCGCTGGTCGCCGTGACGTGCCCGACCTTGCGTCCTGGGCGGGGATCCTTGCCGTAGCCGTGCACCTTGACCGCGGGCTGGTCCGCGAGCGCTGCCGGGTAGCGATCGGCCAGCGATCCGGTTGTAGGGCCCCCGAGGATGTTGATCATGACGCTCCACGGCGCCGTTCGGGCGGGGTCGCCGAGCGGCAAGTCGAGCACAGCGCGCACATGCTGCTCGAACTGGCTCGTGACCGAGCCGTCGATGCTCCAGTGACCGCTGTTGTGCGGACGCATCGCAAGCTCGTTGACGAGCACGCGGTCGTCGGTGGTTTCGAACAGCTCGACCGCGAGCACCCCCGTGACATCGAGCTCGGTCGCGATGGTCTCAGCGAGCTCCTTCGTGGTCTGGATGAGACGCGCCGTCGCCCCCGGTGCCGGCGCGAGCACCTCGGCGCACACGCCGTCCTGCTGCACCGTCTCCACGACATCCCACGCCCGCACCTCGCCCGACGGTCGTCGCGCGACGAGCTGCGCGAGCTCCCGCCGGAACGACACGAGCTCTTCGGCGAGCAGGGGGCCGGAGCCGAACCAGTCCCCGACCTCCGACGCGGATGCGACGACCCGTACCCCCTTACCGTCGTATCCGCCGCGCGGCGTCTTCACGACCGCGCGCCCGCCGTGCTCGGCGATGAATGCGTCGAGCGCCGTGACGGATTCGACGGCGGCCCACTCCGGCACGGGCATCCCGAGTTCGCTGAGCCGCGCCCGCATGAGGAGCTTGTCCTGCGCGACCGCAAGCGCGGCCGGCCCTGGATGGACGCGGTGCCCCGCGTCGACGAGGGCGGCGAGCACGTCCTGTGGCACATGTTCGTGGTCGAAGGTGACGACGTCGACGGTCGCGGCGAACGCGAGCACCGTCGCGGCATCCCGGTAGTCACCGACCGCGCTCGCCGCAATGGCTGCGGACATGTCCGGCACCTCAGCGAGCACGGCGATCTCGACGCCGAGCTCCACCGCGGGCGGCACCATCATGCGGGCGAGCTGGCCGCCCCCGATCACTCCTACGCGCATCAGAACCGTTCTGCAGTGGCGACTATCATTGGCAAGGCTCATTCTCCCCCATCACCGAAGGTCCCCTGTGGCATCGACGATCAAGCGCGCGATCTCGTACCTGTACGAGCGGCTCGTGCGATACGCACTGAAGTTCGGCGTCGTGGGGCTCGTGGGGTTCTTCGTCGACATCGGGCTGTTCAACCTGCTGTACAGCTCGCTCGGTCCGTACGGCTCGAAGATCGTCTCGGTGCTGGTGGCGACGCTCGTGACGTGGTTCGGCAACCGCTACTGGACGTTCCGTGAGCACCGCCGCCACAACTTCCTGCTTGAGCTGCTCGAGTTCGGCGTCATCGCGGGACTCGGCATGGGCATCGCGCTCGCGTGCCTGTGGGTCTCGCACTACGTGCTCGGGTACACGAGTCAGCTGGCGGACAACATCGCCGCCAACGTCGTCGGGCTCTTCATCGCCACGGCGTTCCGGTTCCTCATGTACCGCTTCTGGGTATTCGGGCCGCAGCGCTCCGACGGACTCGCCGCGCGCCAGGCTCGCGAGGCCCTGTCGACCGAGACCGACACGAAACCGGCCTAGCCCGGCGGCTGATCCGCCAACGGTCGCCCGAGTGAGTGGTTCAACCCCGGTTTCGCTCCATGAGATCGTGCAGGGTCTCCTGCACGAGGGTCGCGGACGGCGCGTCCCGGAGCACAAGGGGATCCTCGCCCCTCGTGTTGATCCGCACGTCGCCCGACCCGACCATCGACTGCAGTGGGGAGGCGCGCACGGTCACATCAGACGCGCGACTGTGGAGCAGTTCGCGACGCTCGCGCACGAGCACCCCGGTACGCACAACCGTGCGGCGAGTCGTGATGGTGTAGCGGCGCGACATCCAGCGCACCCAGGGCACGATGCATCCGACGATCACGAGGATGCCCGCCGCCACCAGCACCGCAAGGTTCATCCACTCCTCGGGCAGGGTGCCGGCGAAGAACCCGGTCGCCCCCGCGATCAGGAGCAGCAGGATGCCGGGCCCCACGAGTCCGCGCACGTGCGGCCGCAACCGCACGATGACCGTCTCGCGCGGGTCGGCACCCCGACGCCCCCGTTGCACGCTCTCAGCCCGCCGGGCGCACGTGGGTGACGTCCCCAGCCGACACCGCGACCGTGGCTTCGCCCGCGTCGACGACGAGTCGCCCCGATCCGTCGATCGAGGTGGCGCGGCCGCGCAGCTCGCCCTCGGGACGCTCGACGCGCACGTCGGCGCCGATCGTCGTGCACTCGGCGAGCACGGCCGCGCGCAGGCCGGCTTCGGGGTCGAAGCCGGCCGCGGCGTATGCGTCGACGAGGTCCCTGCAGTTCGCGCAGATACGCCGCGAGCGCGCGATCGAGCAGGTCATCGGCCGGCGCACCCTCGAGGGTGAGCGAGGTCGCGGTCGGCACGGGAAGCTGCTCCCGGGTCATCGTGAGATTCAAACCCGCTCCGACGACGACCGCCGAACCGCCGGGCACGATCTCGGCGAGGATGCCGGAGACCTTCGCGCCGTCAACCTGCACATCATTCGGCCATTTCAGCCCAACGGCACGCTCGGGCAGCAGCTCACGTACCGCGCGGCACATCGCGAGCCCCGCGAGCAGCGGCACCCAGCCGAGGCGCTCAAGCGTCGCGCCCGCCGGTGCGAGCAACACCGACACCGCGATCGTCGTGCCGGGCGGCGCGACCCAGGTGCGGCCGAGACGTCCGCGGCCCGCGGTCTGGTTGGTCGTGGCGAGCACGGTGAAGTGCGGCAGGGGTGTACCGCCAGCCCGCGCTCCGGCCGAGGCCCGCGCGACGAGCTCGACATTCGTGGAGCCGACCTCGTCGAGTACCTCGATCGAGGGCGCGACCGCGCGGGTGAGGGGCAGATGCATCCTCACAGGCTAACCACCGAGTTCTGTGGAACCCCCACCAAGGTCGTGATCGAGCCGTTCAGTACAGTTGGGGGGTGACTGACGACGAGAAGCCCGATCTCTCCACGACCGCCGCGCGACTCGCCGACCTCAAGGTGCGCTATCACGAGGCCGTGACCGCGAGCGGCGAGGCTGCGATCGCGAAGCAGCATGCCAAGGGCAAGAAGACCGCGCGTGAGCGGATCGACACCCTGCTCGACCACGGTTCGTTCGTCGAACTCGACGAGTTCGTGCGGCACCGCACCCACGCGTTCGGCATGGAGCGGTCGCGCCCCTACGGCGACGCGGTCGTCACTGGACTCGGCACGATCCACGGCCGCCAGGTCGCGGTCTACTCGCAGGACTTCACGATCTTCGGCGGCTCGCTCGGCGAGGTCGCCGGCGAGAAGATCATCAAGGTCATGGACCACGCCATCAAGACCGGCGTGCCGATCATCGGCATGCTCGACTCGGGCGGCGCTCGCATCCAGGAGGGCGTCGTCGCGCTCGGCAAGTACGGCGAGATCTTCCGCCGGAACACCCAGGCCTCGGGCGTCATCCCGCAGATCTCGATCATCATGGGCCCGGCAGCCGGCGGTGCCGTGTACTCTCCCGCGCTCACCGACTTCGTGATCATGGTCGACAAGACCAGTCAGATGTTCGTCACCGGCCCAGACGTGATCAAGACCGTCACCGGCGAGGATGTCGGCATGGAGGAGCTCGGCGGCGCGCTCACGCACAACAAGATCTCCGGCGTCGCGCACTATCTCGCAAGCGACGAGGATGACGCCCTCGACTACGCCCGCACGCTCGTCGGCTTCCTGCCAGACAACAACCTCGCCGAGCCGCAGGTGTACGAGAGCGACGTCGAGCTCGAGATCACCGACGACGACCGCAAGCTCAACACACTCATCCCGGATTCGCCGAACCAGCCGTACGACGTGAAGACGATCATCGAGCACATCGTCGACAACAATGACTTCCTCGAGACGCAGCCGCTGTTCGCGCCGAACATCGTCGTGGGCTTCGGCCGCGTCGAAGGGCGCACGGTCGGCGTGATCGCGAACCAGCCGAGCGCCATGGCCGGCACCCTCAACATCGAGGCGGGTGAGAAGGCGGCGCGCTTCGTCCGCTTCTGCGACGCGTTCAGCATTCCGATCCTGACCCTCGTGGATGTCCCGGGCTATCTGCCCGGCACCGACCAGGAGTGGACCGGCGTCATCCGGCGCGGTGCCAAGCTGCTCTACGCGTACGCCGAGGCGACCGTGCCGCTCGTCACCGTCATCACCCGCAAGGCCTACGGAGGCGCGTACATCGTCATGGGCAGCAAGCAGCTCGGTGCCGACCTCAACTACGCCTGGCCCACCGCGGAGATCGCGGTCATGGGCGGGCAGGGCGCCGTCAACATCCTCTACCGCGGCGAGCTCAAGGCGGCAGAGGAGGCCGGCGAGGATGTCGCGGCGGTGCGCTTGCGGCTCGCCAACGAGTACACCTACAACGTCGCATCCCCGTTCCTGGCCGCCGAGCGCGGCGAGCTGGATGGCGTGATCGAGCCGGCCGCAACCCGCGTCGCCGTGATCAAGGCGCTTCGCGCGCTGCGGACGAAGCGGGCCTCACTGCCGCCCAAGAAGCATGGGAACATTCCACTTTGACCATTCAGGCTCCCGGCGCCCGTCGAATCGAAGCGCCACTCGGCGCGAAGCTCGCGAACGGCGTCATGCGCATCTCCGCGAAGCTCAAGCAAGCCGAGCCCGAAGTGCTGGGCCTGAGCGCCGTCGTGCGTGAGGGCGACACCGTGTTCGACATCGGCGCGGCGTGGGGCATGTACACGGTGCCGCTCGCACGACTCGTCGGGGCAGGTGGCCGCGTCTTCGCGTTCGAGCCGCAGCCGCGCCAGGCCGCGGGCGTGCGGCGTCTGCGCGCGTTCATGGGCGCCAAGCACATCGAGGTCACCCAGGGGGTCGTCGGGCCCGATGAGGGCGAGTTCACCCTCATGGTGCCGATCCGGTTCGGCTTGCCGATCTACGGCTGGGCGCATGTCGTGGAGGGCACCGACCCCACCCTCGAGCGCACCTCGCGCTCGAAGCAGATGCGCACGCCCATGTTCACCGTGGACAGCTGGATGGCCGCACGCGGCGGCTCCGATCCCACATTCCTCAAAGTGGATGTCGAGGGCTTCGAGCCAAGCGTGATCGAAGGGGCCTCAGCGACGATCGGTCGCTCGCGCCCGAGCCTCCTGCTCGAGATCGAGGATCGCCACCTCCTGCGCTACGGCACCGACGGCAACGCGTTCGCCGACGACATCCGCCGCCGCTGGCCCGAGTACCGCATGTACACGTGGTCCAGTCAACGTGGTCGGACCGGCGGCGCGTGGACCCCGACCGAGCGCGTGTCGCTCGCCACTCGCAACTACCTGTTCGCCACCGACTCCGCGTTCGCGGCGCCGGCGGCGCCGACCGCTCAGGGCGGCGCCGCGTGAGTGACGCGCCGCTGCACGCGGAGACCCTCCGCCCGAGCATCCGAGTCGTCGCCGGGAGCCCAACGAGCGAGGACCTCGCCGCGGTGACCGCGATCCTCGCGCATGCGCTCGACGAGGCGGCCGCCGAGCAGGAGCAGGAGCAGGTGCGGCCCTCGGCATGGGACCGATCACGCGCGTCGTTGCGGAGCCCGCTGCATCCAGGTCCGGGTGCGTGGCGAGGGTTCTCTGGCTGAGAGCGCTCCCATCGCGGCCCCACTCCCGGGGGTGCGCTCGCCTCTTTGTTCGGATTAATCCCAAAGTGTGCGGATAATTCCGCTCAGATGGGCGCCAAGGGTGGGGATGCGTTGTGGGAATCACCCGGATCTGCTGAATCCGTAGCGGGGGCGGGCGAAACAGAACGTTCTACCCCATTGGGACCGCCGAGATCGTAGCCAGAAGGCCGACTGTACCCCGATCTGACTCTTCCACTGATCGGGATTCGGGCATAGCATCGCTCAATAAGACGGGAAACTCGCGGGAGAATGTCCCCCGCGAGTCCCCCAAAACACCGACTGTGCTGGAATGCTGTACCCCGGCAGACTAGCTACTACAAGGTGTGGCTCTTCGAGCTACACCGCCAGCCATTGGCCGACTAGGGTAAGCGGGCCAATGACTTGGGGGCGGGTCAGGGCGATATTCGGGTTATCGCCCTGACCCGGGTTTTCACAAAGGGCCGGGAGCGTATCGCTCCCGGCCCTTTGTTCTGCGCCGGCTTGGCTGCCCCGCCGCCCCGAGGCGCAGCGTCGTCCTCCGGACGGCGCGAGCGTCACGCCTCGCCAACCCAGGCATGCGTTCGACGCGACCTTCCTCGTCTGGTAATGCCGGCGACGACCGCGCGCCGCGCGGCGCCCAAGAGCAGGGCTATGCGGTGCGCGGGATCTCCAGCCACAGCTCCACACCCTCGTCGGCGTCGTCATCGTCGTCGGCGTGCTGGCCGAGCGCGCGGGCATCCTCGTCGGCGTTGCGCAAGCCCACGACGGTCACGGCGATGTCGGAGCCCTCGGGCACCGTGCGCGCGATCACCCGATCTGCCGTGGTGTCGCGGATCGCGATCGCAAGCCGATCGAGCACTCGCGCGAGGTCGGCGTCTGAAAGCTCATCGATCCCGCCCTCGTCGAGGAGGGTGACGACCACGCCTCGACGGCGCGCGAGCATCACCTGTTCCCGAACGGCATCGCTCAGCAACTTCCGTCCGCGGATCTCGTCGCGGATGGCGCCCTCGAGGTGCAGGCACTCCGCACGCTCCGCCTCGGTGAGGTCGCCACCCGAGTCCTGGATGCGTCGCAGCATCCCAAGGGCCATCGCGCTGGTCTGGCCGAGCCGAAGCTGGCGTTCGTCGACGTGCGCCTCCTGGGCGGCCTGCCAGTCGGTCGCTTCGCGCTCGGCGATCGCGAAGCGACGGGCGTCCTTGCTCGCGTTGTCGATCGCCACCGACAGGATGTGGGACACCGCGACCCACGACGTGCTCCCGATCACGCCAAGGCTCAACACTCCCCCTGCACCAGCCCAGATGATCGTGTGCACGATGAGGAACGCGATACCCGCCCACGCGAACAGGTGGCGTCGGCGAGTCGACGTAATCGTCATGAGCGCACCACTGGCCGCGACGTACCACGTCGCGTATCCCGTGCCGCCTTCGCGGCCGAGGTCGATCTCGCCCGACACCAGCATGGTGATCACGATGACGACGGCAGTGTTGAATCCGGCCATCCAGACAGGCATCCGCGCCGTGCCAATCGGCAGCAGGCTCAGGATCGTTGCGAACGCGTACAGCGCCATCGCGACGTAGACGGGCAGGAGGTTGCCGGGATTGCGGAGGGTGTCGAACGAATACGCCGCGAGCACGAGCACGTACGCGGAGAACACCGTGGCCATGCCGACGATGAGGTAGCGAGGCACTCCGATGTTCACGACAGGTCCTCCGACTCGGTGAGACCGAGCGCGTCCGACAGGTCGGCGAGCGGCGCCGGCGCCTCGTCATCCGGCCAGCTGATCGTCACCGTCGTGCCGCCGCCCGGACGCGAATCGATCTCGGCGCAGCCTCCGGCGTTCGCGATCCGCTCGACGATCGACAGCCTCAGTCCGAGACGCTCGTTTGGCACGAGGAGCGGCTCGAACCCCTTGCCGTCGTCTCCGACGACCACGCACACGCCGCCGGGGAACGGCGACATGCTCACCCAGCGGCGCACTGGTCGCTCGTCCCCGCCGTGCTGCAGGCTGTTGAGCATCGCCTGCACGGTGGCCGAGTGGATCGCCTCAGCCGCCTGGGCGGGCACGCTGCCGTCACCGAGCGCACGAGCCCGCAACTCGAACTGCGGCATCCCCCTGACCTCGTCGCCGAGCTGGCCCGCGAGCGCGCGCAGCGACACCATGCTGTTGTCGTCTGGCGAGACCAGGGCGGCGTCGCGGAGATGGCCGATGGCCGCGCCAGCCATGCGCGAAGCGAGTTCCTCAGCCTCCGGCGTGTACGCGCGAGCCGCCGACAGCAGGGTGGTGAGCACACTGTCGTGCACGATCGAGTCCACCTGCACCCGCTCGACCTCGAGGGCGTGCTGGCGCACCGCGTGAGAGTAACGGTCGAGGGCGGTGGCTTGGGCGGCATCCACCGATGAAGACGCCTGCCGGAGCATCGTCACGATGATCATGACGGCGGAGCCGAGAATGATCGAGTAGACGGTCTCGAGCACGGCGAGCTGCCAGTCGGGCCCGCCCCCGTTCGGCATGACCCTGCCGACCAGGTACAGCGCAGGCACGAGCAGCAGGTACAGCGTGCCGGCGAGCGTGTTGAAGGCGATCGCCGCGCACGCCGTAGCCACCGTCAGCAGGTAGTAGAGCCAGTGCGGGCTATCGGCGATCTGCGCGCCGGGCATCACTGTGAACGGCCAGCTTGCAAGGGCGCCCACGTACACGATGGCGACCACGGCGTGCGACTGCCGAACCCAGCGCCCAACGAACGACATGACGGTCGCGAACACGAGGCTGCCGAACATCGCGGGCGCGACCATCCAGAGCCACCACGCATGCGGCTCGTTGACCTGCGCGAGCATGAAGGGCACAGTCTGCGCGCCGAACACGATTCCGAACACCGCGACCGAGCGCGAGATGACGGTCTCGACCTGCTTCCGGCTGATCGGGTTCCGTGGCTGCTTCGCCGTCGGAACCGGAGGGGCGGAAGCCCTAGCGGCCATCCCCGCCGTCCGGATCGAGACCTGGCAGGATGCCGTCCTCGACCGCACGACGCAGCAAGTCGACCTTCGTCGGTGCGGGTCGACCCACCTCGACGTACTTCACGCGGATCCGATCGAGGTACTCACGCGCTGTCGAGTACCCGATGCCGAGCTGCTGGGCCGCGAGCTTGAGCGGCAGACCCGAGGCATACAGGTGAAGTATCTCGCGCTCGCGTCGACCCAACTGGGCTTTTGCGAAGTCACGGTCAGCGTCGATCGCAGTCGCCCACTCGAGATTGTTGAGCACCTCACCCCTCGCGACGGTCGCGGCAGCCGCGAGCACCGTCTTGGTGGCCGATGACTTCGGGATGACGCCTGCCGCACCGGCCGCGAGCGCTTCACGCACACTCGCCACCCGGTCGGCGATCGAGTGCACGAGCACCGCAGAGCCCGTGGCTTGCACCCGCTTGACGTTCTCGGTGACCGTCGAGCCATCGCCGAGCGACAGATCGAGCACGACCACGTCGACCTCCCGGCCTTCAAGGCCGTCGATCAGCTCCTGCACCGTGGCCGCCGCGAGCACGAAATCGTAGCCATCGTCGAGAAACGCGGCCTTGAGCCCGAGTCGCACCGACTCGTGGTCGTCGACGACAGCGACCCGCACACGGGACTGGGTGGCGTGCGCGGACGCGCTCGCCGTTGCCTGAGCCATTGCCATCCTCTGTCTCCCCAAACCTGCCCCCATCGTACTGTCGTTCGGCCCCCGCGAGGCCAGGACCGACACGCGCGTCATTGGCGCAGCAGGGTGCCAACTGCTTCGACGTGGTGCGTGTTCGGGAACAGATCGAACGCCCGTACGCGCGCCAGGGCGTACCCGTGATCGGCGAACAGTGCGACATCCCGCGCGAACGCGACGGGGTCGCACGCGACATACACGACCTGTGCCGGGCCGAGCGCACCGAGCTGCTCGACGACCTCCCGGCCAGCACCCGAACGCGGTGGATCGAGGATGACCGTCGCCTTCGCGAGCCTCGCCCGCTCGCCCGCTCCTGCGGATGCCGCGAGCGTGCGCAGCCACCGATCCACCCGCCCGGTCTCGGCCCTGGCGCCCACCCACTCCGCCAGATTCTCGGCGGCGTAGTCCGTCGCAGCGGCGTCGCTCTCGACGGTGGTCACGCGCATCGCGCTGCCGAATCGGTCGCCGAGCGCAGCCGCGAGCAGCCCGACGCCCCCGTAGAGGTCGAGGTTGGCTGCCGCGGGGTCGAACGCTGCGGGATCGACTGCGGACTGCACGGCTTCCGTGAGAGCCTCAGCGGCCCCTCGGTGCACCTGCCAGAAGCCCGTGTCGGCAAGCCGGAACTCGCGGGCACCGACCCGCTCGACGATGGTCGAGCGCTTCTGCTCGCCGATCACGAGTCGCACGCCACCCGTCGATGGGTTCAGCACGTCGACGAAGGTCTCGCCGGGAAACGACTCGCCCAGCGGTGCGCCAGCGGCGAGCTCCGCCGTCGCGAGCGGCAGGTCGGTGACCGGGATGACACGGTGCGAGCGAGCCGCGAACGGACCCACCGTGCCGCCCTCGTCGACGTGCAGGCGCACGCGGGTGCGCCATCCAGTGCCGTTCGGATCCTCGCTGGGAAGGGCCTCAACCTGCACGTCGGTCTCGACGCGCGCCATCCGCTGCAGCGACTCGGCCAGCACCTGCCGCTTGAGCTCGCGCTGGTGGCCGAGCTCAATGTGCCCGAACTCGGCACCGCCGGCCCGGTCGGCCGGGTCGCGCTCGATGGATGCCGCCGACCATACGTGCGGCCGTCGGTGCTCGCTCGGCTCGAGCACCCGCACGGTGTCGGCGCGCCAGAACGACTTCTTGCGGTCATCCGTGACGCGCGCCTCGACGCGCTCGCCGGGGATCGCGTCCGTCACGAACACCACGCGACCGTCGTGCCTGGCCACCGAGATGCCGCCGTGCGCGATGTTGGTAACGTCGAGTTCGATCGTCTGCCCGATTGCGTCACCCATCCGGCCAGCTTAGGTAAGGAGCACCGTGCGGCTGTACCTCGCGTCGACCTCGCCCGCCCGGCTCGCGACCCTGCGCGCCGCTGGCATCGAGCCCGTGTTGCTCAATCCGAACGTTGACGAGGATGCCGTGGCCGGCGCGGCCGGCCCGCTGAGCCCCCACGACTACGTGCAACTGCTCGCGCGCGCCAAGGCGGAAGCGGTCATCGGGAGCACGGTGGATGGCGCTGCACTCGACGGGTTCGTACTCGGCGGCGATTCGGCCTTCGAGCTCGACGGGATCGTGTACGGCAAGCCGCATCATCCACAGGTCGCTCTCGAACGCTGGCGCGCAATGCGTGGGCGGGTCGGGCTGCTGCACTCCGGCCATTGGCTCCTCGACCATCGCGGAGGCACTGCGGGTCTTGGGCTCGGCGCGGTCACGACCGCGGCGGTCACCTTCGCGGACATCGGCGACGACGAGCTCGAGGCGTACATCGCGACCGGCGAGCCGCTCGAGGTTGCCGGCGGATTCAAGATCGACGCGAGGGGTGGCGCGTTCATCGAACGAGTCGACGGCGACCCGCACGCGGTCGTCGGGCTGTCGGTGTCCACCGTGCGCGCACTTGCGGCCGAGTTCGACATCGCATGGCCAGCGTTCTGGAACCGCGAGTAGAGACAAGCCTTCGTTGCGCCTTTTGTGAGGATCGGCCAAAGACGCCCGCTCGACGGCCAATAGGCTAAGTGGTTATGGCTCCCATCACGAAGGTACTGATTGCAAACCGTGGGGAGATCGCAGTTCGCGTGATCAGGGCCGCGAAGGACAGCGGCATTCTCTCGGTCGCCGTCTATGCGGACCAGGATCGGGATGCCCGCCACGTGCGCCTCGCCGACGAGGCATACGCCCTCGAGGGCTCCACGAGTGCCGAGACCTACCTCGTGGTCGACAAGCTCCTCTCCGTCGCCCGCCGATCCGGCGCTGACGCCGTGCACCCCGGCTACGGGTTCCTTGCCGAGAACGCCGACTTCGCTCGCGCGGTCATCGACGCCGGCCTGATCTGGATCGGTCCGAGCCCGGAGGCGATCGAGAAGCTCGGCGACAAGGTGAGCGCACGGCACATCGCCGAGAAGGTCGGCGCACCGCTCGCGCCGGGCACCCTGAACCCGGTCTCCGGTGCCGACGGAAGTGCTCGACTTCGTGGATGTGCACGGCCTCCCGGTCGCGATCAAGGCCGCGTTCGGCGGCGGCGGCCGTGGCCTCAAGGTCGCCCGCACGCGCGAGGAGATCCCAGAACTCTTCGAATCCGCGACGCGCGAGGCCGTCGCGGCGTTCGGCCGCGGCGAGTGCTTCGTGGAGAAGTACCTCGACCAGCCGCGCCACGTCGAGACGCAGTGTCTCGCCGACGCGGCGGGCAACGTCGTCGTGATCTCGACGCGCGACTGCTCGCTCCAGCGCCGCCACCAGAAGCTCGTGGAGGAGGCGCCCGCCCCGTTCCTCACCGACGAGCAGAATGCGCTGCTGTACGAGTCATCCAAGGCCATCCTGAAGGAGGTCGGCTACGTCGGCGCCGGCACCTGCGAGTTCCTCGTCGGCAAGGACGGCACGATCTCGTTCCTCGAGGTCAACACCCGCCTGCAGGTCGAGCACCCGGTCTCAGAGGAGGTCACCGGCATCGACCTCGTGCGCGAGCAGTTCCGCATCGCCGAGGGCGGCACGATCGACTACGCCGACCCGGTTGCGCACGGCCATTCGTTCGAGTTCCGGATCAACGGTGAAGACCCGGGCCTCGGCTTCCTGCCATCCCCCGGCCCCGTCAACGTGCTGCGCATGCCCGGCGGCCCCGGGGTTCGCGTCGACAGTGGCGTCACAACCGGCGACGTGATCAGCGGCTCGTTCGACTCGCTGCTGGCGAAGCTCATCGTCACCGGGTCGAGCCGCGAGGATGCCCTTGAGCGCTCCCGCAGGGCACTCGACGAGTTCGAGGTGGCGGGTCTGCCCACCGTGCTCCCGTTCCACCGGAAGATCGTGCGCGACCCGGCCTTCACGTCGTCGCCGTTCTCGGTCTACACCCGCTGGATCGAGACCGACTTCGTGAACGACATCGAGCCGTGGAGCGGATCGCTGCCCGAGGGCGAAACCCGTCCCGTGCAGCGGCACAGCGTCGTGGTCGAGGTCGAGGGCAAGCGCATCGAGGTGAGCCTGCCGTCGCGGCTCATGCCGTCGACGAGCACGCAGGCGCTCGCCGCGCCGCCGCGCCGGCGCACCTCGGGCGCCGTGAGCACGGTCACCGGCGACACGGTGAAGGCCCCAATGCAAGCGACGGTCGTGAAGCTCGCGGTGGCCGACGGCGACAAGGTGATCAAGGGCGACCTCATCCTCGTGCTCGAGGCGATGAAGATGGAGCAGCCGATCACGGCCCACAAGGACGGCACGGTTGGCGGCCTCAACGCCGCGGTCGGCGCGACGGTCGCGTCCGGTCACGTGCTCATGTCGATCGCGGACTGACCTCTGCCGCCTCAGCTCACGATGTGCATCGCGCGCGCCGCATCCGTGATGCTGCCGGTCAGCGACGGGTAGACCGAGAAGGCCCGCGCGAGCTGGTCCACGGTGAGCCGGTGCTCGACCGCGATCGCGACCGAGAGCACGAGCTCAGACGCGTGCGGGGCGACGATGACGCCGCCGATCACCGTGCCGGAACCGGTGCGGGCGAAGATCTTCACGAAGCCATCCTTGATGCCCATCATCTTCGCCCGGGGGTTGGATGCGAGCGGCAGCTTGTAGATGTCGCCCTGCGCGAGGCCATCCTCGATCTGCTTCTGCGACCAGCCGACGGTCGCGATCTCGGGCTGCGTGAAGATGTTGGATGTCACGTTCCGCAACTCCGTCGGAGACACCGCGTCGCCCATCGCATGGAACACCGCCGTGCGCCCCTGCATCGAGGCGACGGATGCCAGCGGCAGGAAGTCCGAGCAGTCGCCCGCGGCATAGATCGACGGCATGGACGTTCGCGCGACCCGGTTCACGCGGATGTGGCCGGACTCGGTGAGCTGCACGCCGGCCTTCTCGAGGCCGATCTTCTCGGTGTTCGGCACGGAGCCGACGGCCATGAGGCAGTGCGATCCCTCGACGACGCGGCCGTCCGAGAGCGTTGCGACGACCCCGGTGCGGGTCGTCTTCACGGAGTCGGCACGCGACTTGGAGAGCACCGTCATCCCGTTGCGCTTGAACACGTCCTCGATCACTCGGGCCGCGTCGGCGTCCTCGCCCGGCAGCACCTGGTCGCGGCTCGAGATCAGCGTCACCTTCGAGCCGAGCGCGGTGTACGCGCTCGCGAACTCGGCACCCGTGACACCCGAGCCGACCACGATGAGGTGCTCCGGGGTCTCGTCGAGTTCGTAGAGCTGGGTCCACGTGAGGATGCGCTTGCCGTCGGGCTTCGCCGACGCGAGGATGCGCGGGCCGCGCGCCGACCGCGACCACGAGCGTGTCGGCTTCGACCTCGTCGAAGTCCTTGGCCGCCTTGCCGTGACCGGTCGCGACGATGAGGCGCTGGGGACCGTCGAGGCGCCCCTCGCCGTGGATGATGCGCACGCCGGCCTTGATGAGCTGCGACTTCATGTCCTCGCTCTGCTGGCGAGCCAGGCGCATGAGGCGCGCATTGACCGCGGCAAGGTTCACGGTGACCTCGGGCCGGATGGCACGCCCGGCGTCGTTGCGCGTGAAGAACTGCACGCCGAGGTCTGCGGCCTCGCCGATCGCGTTCGTCGCCTCGGCGGTCGCGATGAGGGTCTTCGACGGAACGACGTCGGTCAGCACGGCTGAGCCGCCAACGCCCTCACGCTCGACGAGCGTGACATCGGCACCGAGCTGCGCGCCCGCGAGCGCAGCTTCGTATCCGCCTGGCCCTCCCCCGAGTACCGCGATGCGCTGCGTGCGTTCGAACTCATAGGCCATGCGTCGATTCTCCCCTATCGGCGCGACGAATAGAGTTGATCGCATGTCGCTGCCGACCTCCACACAGCACCCATCAGACGCGCCGCATCCACTTGACGATCCCGGCACGGATCCGTTCGAATTCGCCGCGCTGGCCGCGGCGGAGATCGCCGAACGCACCGGGGTGCCGAAGCATGACATCGCGCTCACGCTCGGGAGTGGCTGGGCGCGGGCGGCCGACCTGATCGGTGAGACCGTCGCATCCATTCCCGCCACCGACATCGCGGGCTTCTCGAAGCCCGCGCTCGAGGGCCACGTGGGATCCATTCGCTCGATCCTGCTGCCGTCGGGCAAGCACGCGCTCGTGATCGGCGCGCGCACGCACTACTACGAGAAGCACGGCGTGCGCCGCGTGGTGCACTCGGTGCGCACGGCTGCAGCGACCGGGGCATCCATCATGATCCTCACCAACGGCGCCGGGGGCATCAAGCCGCACTGGACTCCGGGCACGCCCGTGCTCATCAGCGACCACATCAACCTCACCGCGGACTCGCCGCTCGAGGGCGCGACCTTCATCGACCTCACCGACCTGTATTCGAAGCGTCTCAGGGCAATCGCGCAGGGCATTGATCCGAGCCTCGACGAGGGCGTCTACACGCAGTTCCGCGGGCCGCACTACGAGACGCCAGCCGAGGTGCAGATGGCGCGCATCATCGGCGGCCACATCGTCGGGATGTCCACGTCGCTCGAGGCGATCGCTGCGCGTCAGGCGGGCATGGAGATCCTCGGAATGTCGCTCATCACGAACCTCGCCGCCGGCATCCAGCAATCCCCGCTGAGCCACGAGGAAGTCCTCCAGGCCGGCAAGGACGCAGAGCCAGTGATCAGCGCGCTGCTCGCGAAGATCGTGGCCGCGTTGTGAGTGAACAGCTCGCGAGCGACTCTGCGCCAGACGTGCTGGCCGCCGCGAAGGCATGGCGCGCCCAGGACCCGGACCGTGAGACCCAGGCCGAACTGGACCAGGTGATCGAGGATGCCGAAGCGGGTCTCCCTGCCGCGACCGCCGATCTCGCCGACCGCTTCGCTGCACCGCTCGCGTTCGGCACCGCCGGCTTGCGCGGGGCCCTCGGTGCCGGCCCGAACCGGATGAACCGCGTGGTCGTGGCCCACGCTGCAGCCGGTCTCGCCGCCTACCTGCTCACACGTGACAAGCGCCCGAGTATCGTGATCGGCTACGACGGCCGCCGCAACTCCGACCGATTCGCGAAAGACACCGCGGAACTCATGGCTGGCGCGGGCGTGCGAGCGATTCTGCTGCCACGCTTGCTGCCGACGCCCGTGCTCGCGTTCGCCGTGCGGCACCTCGACGTCGGCGCCGGAGTCATGGTCACGGCGAGCCACAACCCCGCGAACGACAACGGCTACAAGGTCTACCTCGGCGGCTTCGATCACGGGTCGCAGATCGTGCCACCCGTCGACGGACTGATCGCCGCGGAGATCGCCCGCGTCGCCGCGAGTGGAGCCATAGCCGACCTCCCGCGCTCGAAGGACTACGAGACCGCCGACGATAGCGTCGTCGAGGCCTACGTGAAGGCCACCGCGCGCCTGGTCGGCAAGAGCCGCAAGCCGCTCGTGTTCGCCTACACGCCGATGCACGGTGTCGGGTGGGAAACCGCGAAGCGCGTCTTCGACGCCGCCGGGTTCGACGAGCCGCACGTCGTGAAGGAGCAGCTCGAGCCCGATCCGACCTTCCCGACCGTGGCGTTCCCCAACCCAGAGGAACCGGGAGCCATGGACCTCGTGCTCGCGGCTGCGGAGGCCGCGGGCGCAGACCTGGCGATCGCGAACGACCCCGATGCTGACCGGCTGGCCGTCGGCATCCCCACGAAGCATGGATGGCGCAGGCTCACCGGCAACGAAGTCGGCTCGATCCTCGGCTGGCGGGCCGCCGAGCGCACCCTCGACGGACGGGATGACACCGGCACCCTCGCCGCGTCACTCGTCTCGTCGCCCGCACTCAAGGAGATCGCGCGCAAGTACAACCTCGACTTCGAAGACACCCTCACGGGCTTCAAGTGGATCTCGAGGGTCGGCGGCCTCACCTATGGCTTCGAGGAGGCTCTCGGCTACCTCGTCGACCCCGAGAAGGTGCGCGACAAAGACGGGATCTCCGCCGCGGTGGACATGCTCGCACTCGCCGCAGAGCTCAAGGCCGAGGATCGCACGATGGAGGATCACCTCATCGAGTTCGCGGAGAAGTTCGGTGGCTACGCATCGGCGCAGATCTCGATCAGGGTCGACGACCTGTCGGAGATCACCGCCATGATGCGGAATCTGCGCGACCACCCGCCTGACGAGATCGGCGGTGTGCGCGTCGAGCAGATCGACGACTTCCGCGACGGGTTCGGGCAGTTCGGCCCGAACGACATCCTGCGCCTCTGGCTCGAGGGCGACGGGCGCATCGTCGTGCGGCCGAGCGGCACCGAGCCGAAGCTCAAGGCGTACATCGACGCGTCGAACACCGACGGCACCGGGCGGCAGCGCCTCGCGGCGGCGGCGAAGGCGGTCGCGACGCTCGAGCGTGGGATGCGCACGCTGCTGAGCTAGGCGCCCTTCACGAACCTTCGCGCAACTGAGGCGGCATGCGCGGGAAAGCGCTCGTGAGTCGCGATCTCCTGGAGCGCACTCAGCCATCGATTGCAGAGAATGCCTCCTTGCATTTCCAGCACCGCGATGCGCTTCATGTACGTCAGCGCAGTTACTCCACTCAGCATGCGGGCGGCGCCGTTGGTCGGCAATGTGGCCGGTGTGCCCGCGGTGAAGCTGGCGGCCGTGAACGGGCTCGATGGCCCCATGAGCACGATGGCAGCGTTCGAGACGCCCTCGAGATGCCGATCGTTGTCTTCGGTGAGCAGGAGAAGGTGCTCGGGAGCGAAGCGGTTGGAGATCCCGACGGCTTCCGACACCCGACCCGACGGCGAACATGCCGCCGTTCGCGATCGCGGTTCGGGCGAAGCCCTGTCGATCGGTCGGTAGCTCAGCGAGCTGCGCGTCGACCACAGGTCCGAGCGCCTCGAGGAGCTCCTCGCTCGTCGAGAGCAGCACGACCGATGACTCATTCCCGTGCTCGGCCTCGCTGATGAAGTCCGCCGCGAGCACCGCCAATTCGGCCGGCGGCTCGACGATGATCAGAGAGTCGCTCGACCGAGGCCTCCCTGTACGCGAACTCCCTCTCGTCGGCGAACGACTGGGCTGCGAGAATCGCCGGGCTGCCGGGTCCGACGATCATGCGAACCGGCGGAAACCCCTCGAGTCCGAACGTCGCTGCGGCGATTGCTGACGGCCCGTTCGCGACAACGATCTGCTGGATGCCAAGTTGTGAAGCCACGTAGACCACGGCCGGATCCACATGTGAGCTCTGTGCTTCCCATTGTCGGTCAGGAGAGGTCAGAAGAACAATCGAGGGTACGCCAGCCTCGACCGCGGGTGCGGCAACATGCACGAGCACCGAGGGAACGATCCCTTGCCAGCCGGAACGTACACAGCCAACGACTCGATCGGACGAAGAACCTGCCCGACGAGATCGCCGCCGATGACGCTGCGGAACTCGCCGGCGAGTTCGAGTTCGATGCGACTGTATCGTCGCGATCTGTCGATGGCCAGATCGAGCGCCGACTTCAACTCGGACGACAACAACGCGTCGGTGGCCGACGCCATGGCTCCGACGGAGTGAACGACCTGTGAGATGCCGACGCCGTCAATGCGCTCGGTGATCGACCGGACCGCTTCCTCGCGCCCATGCCGTACTTCGTCCATGATCGACCCGATCGACACCAGGAGGTCGGTGGCGTTACCGCCCGTCGGCCGCTCGCGACAGATCACCACCTGCTCGTCGTCCGACAGATCCGACCATCTCCGGAAGTTCATCGAGCTCGCCTCCGCCTCGTCGAGGTCAACTGAGCGCCAACCGCACGTCATCCACGGTCGCCGCAGCCTCCAGCCGAGCGACCGACGTCTCGTCATTGAACACGTTCGCGACCGCCGCGACCGCGGCAAGGTGCTGCGACGCGGAGGCCGACGCGAGCGCGATGACCACGGTCACCGGGTCGTTGTGCGGATGCCCGAATGCGACGGCGCGAGCGAGCGTCACCACCGCGAGTCCGTCGGCCAGCACCGCGGGACCCGGCCGCGCGTGCGCGAGGGCTAGGCCGGGGGCGATCACGACGTACGGGCCGTGCTCCTCGATCATGCGGATCATCTCGTCGGCGTACGCGGCCGTGGTCGCTCCCGAGCGCGCGAGTGCGTCACCGGCGAGCCGCACAGCGGCCCGCCAGTCCGCGGCGTCGGCCCCGAGCACGATCGCATCGTCGGGGAGCGGGGGGAGGGTCATCCTTGTGTTGCGTCTCAGGCAGCCTCGAAGCCCGTGACGATCCTCTCGACAAGCGCTTCGCGGTCTTCGAGTGGCAAGAAGGCCGCGGTGGCAGCGTTCAGCTGGAACTCGAGCACCTCGTCGAGGCCGTAGCCGAAGGTGTCGGCGAGCAGGTACAACTCGCGGCTCAGGCTCGTGGAGCTCATCAGCCGGTTGTCGGTGTTGACCGTCACCCGGAAGCCGAGCTGGAACAGCAGGTCGAATGGGTGGTCGACGAGTTCGTCGCCCCACTGTGCGAACGCGCCGGTCTGCAGATTGGACGACGGGCTGCACTCGAGCGCGATCTCGCGATCCTTCACCCACTGCGCCACCGGGCCGAGGGAGACGTACGCGTTCTCGCCCTCCTCGCGCTCGAACGCGATGTCCTCGGCGATTCGCACGCCGTGGCCGAGGCGCAGCGCACGACCGTCGAACAGCGCGCCGCGGATGCTGTCGAGACCGTCAGCCTCACCCGCGTGCACCGTGACGGGCAGGAACTCCTGCGCGAGGTAGTCGAAGGCGTCGCGCAGGTTGCCGGCCGGGAACCCGGCCTCGGCACCCGCGATGTCGAAGCCGACGACGCCGTTGGTGCGGTGGCGCACGGCGAGCTCGGCGATCTCGAGTCCGCGGTCAGCGTGGCGCATCGCGCTCACGAGCTGGCCGACCCGGATGTCGTGGCCAGCGGCCTCGGCATCCGCGATGCCGGCCTCGAGACCCTCCTGCACTGCCTCGACCGTCTGGTCGAGCGTGAGCCCGCGCGTGAGGTGCTGCTCGGGCGCCCAGCGGATCTCTCCCCACACCACCCCGTCGGCGGCAAGGTCGTTCACAAACTCGCGAGCGACGCGCTCGAGTCCCTCCTTGGTCTGCATGACCGCCGTGGTGATGTCGAACGTCTTGAGGTATTCGACGAGCGAGCCGCTGTCCGACTTCTCGGCGAACCATTCGCCGAGAGCCGATGCTTCGGTAGCTGGCAGGTCGAGGCCGATCCCGTCGGCGAGCTCGATGATGGTCTGCGGTCGCAGACCGCCGTCGAGGTGGTCGTGGAGGGAGACTTTCGGCAGCGCTGTGATGTCGGCGCCACCTCCGGGCAGGATGTATTCCGGTGCGGGCGCGTTCATGCCTCAAACCTACTAGCGTTGCCTGCTGTGCCGACCAAGACTGCAGTGGCTACCAGGATCATCCTTGACTGTGACCCCGGCCATGACGACGCGGTCGCGCTGCTGCTCGCGCACGGCAGCCCCGAGATCGAACTCATGGCAGTGACGACGGTCATGGGCAATCAGACGATCGAGAAGGTCACGCGCAACGCCCTCGCCGTGGCGAAGGTGGCGGGCATCACTGGCGTGCCGTTCGCGCAGGGTGCGCACCGCCCGCTCGTGCGGCAGATCGAGGTCGCGGCGAGCATCCACGGGGATTCCGGCCTCGACGGACCGGTGCTCCCCGAACCCGATCTCGAGCTCGACCCGCGGCACGCCGTCGACCTCATCATCGATCTCGTGATGGGCAACGAGCCCGGCACGATCACCCTGGTTCCGACCGGAGCGCTCACCAACATCGCGCTCGCTGTGCGCAAGGAGCCGCGCATCGCGAGCCGGGTCAAGGAGGTCGTGCTCATGGGCGGCGGCTTCCACGTCGGCAACTGGAGCGCGACGAGCGAGTTCAACATCGTCATCGACCCTGAAGCCGCGCACATCGTCTTCAACGAGTCATGGCCGCTGACGATGGTGGGGCTGGATGTCACGCACGAAGCCCTCGCGACACCCGAGGTCGTGGCATCCATCGCCGCCGTGGGCACCGCCCCCGCCCGGTTCGTCGGCGAGCTCATGGACTTCTTCGCGCACACCTACAAGGACCAGCAGGGCTTCGACCACCCGCCCGTGCACGATCCGTGCGCGGTCGCGTTCGTGATCGACCGCTCGGTGATGGAGACGGTGCGCGTGCCGCTGGATGTCGAGCTCACCGGCACGCTCACCCTCGGGATGACCGTGGCCGACTTCCGCTCCCCCGCACCGGACGACTGCACCACCCAGGTCGCGATGAACCTCGACCACGCGAAGTTCTGGGCGCTCGTGGTGGACGCCCTGGAGCGGATCGGCGACCCGGAAGTGTGACGGACTGTGCCCCTTACTAACACTTTCCTCAAAACTGTTAGTAAGATGACGGCGTGCTAACACATCTTCCTATCGCTCCAGTGGGGTTTGAGGAGCACGCCTGGGCGATGGACCCTGACGGCGGGTTCAGCCGCGCGGAACGTCAACGAGGTTCCGGCGCATATCAGTCAGCAATTCCCCCGCAGATCTCCGGCTACGAACCGCCACTCCCCTCCGCCTTGGCGGCTGATGTCGACGAGGCGTCTCAGGCATTGAAGGAACTCGACTCATACTCGATCAGGCGACTCGGCCCGGGTAGCCCGGCGCTTGGCCCCATGAGTGCGATCTTGCTTCGCACTGAGTCAGCCACTTCATCACAAATTGAGCAGTTGACCGCGGGGGCGCGGCAGATTGCGCTCGCGGAACTTCACGAGTCGAAGAGCGAAAACGCGCGGACCATCGTGGCGAACGTGCGCGCCATGGAAGCAGCTCTCGCCCTCTCCGATGACCTCAGCGAAACGAGCATTCTCGCGATGCACAACGAACTCCTTTCTCGCCAGCCGGGCTGGGAGGAGCACGGCGGGCGCTACCGAGAAGAGCTCGTGTGGATCGGAGGTGACCGAGGCTCGCCCAGGGGGGCACGCCACATCGCTCCACAGAAGGAACTCATCGGCGCCGCTATGAGGGACCTGGTCTCGTTCATTGCACGCGAAGACCTTCCAGTCCTCGTGCAGTCGGCAGTCGCGCACGCACAATTCGAGACGATCCACCCGTTCGCAGACGGCAACGGGCGCACCGGCCGTGCACTCGTGCAGGCGATGCTCCGCGGCAAAGAACTGGTGCGGAACGTGACGGCGCCGATTTCGGCGGGCCTGCTTCGAAACACCGATGAGTACTTCAATGCCCTGCAAGAGTTCCGCCGCGGCGCCGCGGCGCCGATCGTCGAGCAGTTCAGTTCTGCCGCGCGCTATGCCGCATCGTCTGGCAGGAAACTGATAGACGACCTTGCGTCAGAGCAAGAGTCGTCACGAACCAAGCTCGGCACCCTTCGGCCCCAAGCAGGGGCCTGGAAGGTGCTGCCTCACCTGATCGCGCAACCAGTGGTGAACACCGCATACCTGCAGGAACATCTCGCCATGAATCCGATGTCAGCGGGCCGCGCCCTCGAACAACTGAGTGAGGCAGGAGTACTTGTCGAGTCGACCGGTCTTCGGCGGAATCGCGTTTGGCAGCAGATCGGCGTTCTCGCGATCTTGGACGACTACGCCGCAGGCATTCGGCGTCGCTGACGAGTCAGCCGATCTTGTCGGCCACCAGCGTCCCGCCGGTCTGCACGTCGTCCCCCGCATCCCCGATGCGGTACGCCCCCTCGAGCGCCTCGTGCGCGCGCGCGAACCGCGCGGGCTCGTCGGTGTGCATCGTGAACAGCGGCTGACCCTTCGTAACGGTGTCGCCGGGCTTCGCGTGCAGGTCGATGCCCGCGGCGTGCGCCACCGGGTCCTCCTTGCGGGCGCGCCCGGCCCCGAGCCGCCAGGCGGCGATGCCGAAGGGCAGCGCGAGCTGCTCGACGAGCACGCCGTCGCGGTCGGCCGTGACCGTCTCGCTCTCCTTCGGCGTCGGGCAGCGCGCCATCCGGGTCGCCGCCCTGCGCGGCGATCATCGCGCGCCAGGTGTCCATCGCGCGGCCGTCCTTCAGCGCGGCCTCGACATCCGCGTCCGGCTGACCGGCGAGCGCGAGCATCTCGCGCGCGAGCGTGAGCGTGAGCTCGATGATGTCGGCTGGTCCGCCGCCCGCCAGCACCTCGACCGACTCGCGCACCTCGTTCGCGTTGCCGATCGCGAGGCCGAGCGGCACGTTCATGTTCGTGAGGAACGCGGTCGTCGCGACCCCGGCATCCTCACCCAGGCGCACCATGGTCTCGGCGAGCGCGCGCGACTGCTCGATGTCCTTGAGGAACGCGCCGGAGCCGAACTTCACGTCGAGCACGAGCGCGGCCGTGCCCTCGGCGATCTTCTTGCTCATGATGGATGACGCGATCAACGGGATGCTCTCAACCGTTCCCGTGATGTCGCGCAACGAGTACAGCTTGCCGTCGGCCGGCGCGAGACCGGAGCCGGCGGCGCAGATCACCGCACCGACATCCTGCAGCTGCTGGCGCATCTCCTCATTGCTGATGGATGCCCGCCAGCCCGGAATGCTCTCGAGCTTGTCGAGCGTGCCACCCGTGTGCCCGAGACCCCGCCCACTGAGCTGTGGGACTGCGACCCCGAAGGATGCCACGAGCGGCGCGAGCGGCAGCGTGATCTTGTCGCCGACCCCACCGGTGGAGTGCTTGTCGGTCGTCGGCTTGCCGAGGTCGTCGAACGACATCCGCTCGCCGCTCGCGATCATCGCCATCGTGAGGTCGCGGATCTCCTCGCGCTCCATGCCGTTGAGGAAGATCGCCATCGTCATCGCGGACATCTGCTCGTCGGCGACGTAGCCGCGCGTGTAGGCATCCACGAGCCAGTCGATCTGCGGAGTGCTCAGCGTGCCCTTGTCGCGCTTGGTGCGGATGAGGTCGACGACGTCGAATGGCTCGACGCTCATGCTGTGGCCGCCGCGTCGTCGGCGCGGTAGGCCGCGAGAGTCCTCGGTCCGAACGCATCCGGGATGACCTCGTCGATCGTCTTGATACCGCTCACCGTCTCGAGCAGCATGCCGTCGGCGGAGTGCTCGAACAGCAGCTGGCGGCACCGCCCGCAGGGCATGAGCGCATTGCCGTGTCCGTCGACGCACGTGAACGCGACGAGCTTGCCGCCGCCGGTCATGTGCAGGGTCGACACGAGCGCGCACTCGGCGCACAGGGTCAGGCCGTACGACGCGTTCTCGACGTTCGCACCCGAGATGATGCGGCCGTCGTCGACGATCGCGGCCACCCCGACCGGGAAGTTGGAGTACGGCACGTAGGCGTGCGTCAGGGCTTCCTTCGCGACGCCCCTGAGCGCATCCCAGTCGGCGTCGGTCATGGTGCGGCTCATTTGATGTACGGCTTTCCTGCGGCCGCCGGTCCCCGGACGCGGCCGACGAGTCCGGCGACCGCGACGATCGTCACGACGTACGGCAGCGAGAGCATGAACTCGCTCGGCACGGGTGATCCGATGATGCTGAGCGCGCTCTGCAGGTTCGTCGCGAATCCGAAGAGCAGCGCAGCGAGGGTGGCCCTGATCGGATCCCATCGGCCGAAGATCACCGCGGCCAGCGCGATGAACCCGTAGCCGGCCGTCATCTCCCGGTCGAACGAGCCCACCGAGCCGAGCGTGAAGAACGCACCGCCGACACCGGCGATCGCACCGGCGATCGACACGACGAAGAACCGCGTGCGGTTCACCTTGATGCCGACGGTGTCAGCGGCCTGCGGGTGCTCGCCGACCGCGCGCAGCCGCAGGCCCCACCGCGTCTTGAACAGCGCGAACCACACGACCGCGACCGCGATGTACATGAGGTAGATGACGAACGTCTGGCGGAACAGCGCGGGCCCGATGACCGGGATCTCGCTCAGCAGCGGGATGTTGACCTTCGGGAAGCGCGGCGGTTCGTTCAACAGCGGCCGGTTGGGCGACAGCACCTGGGTGAAGAAGAAGTTCGTGAGCCCGATCACCAGCACGTTGAGCACGACACCGACGATGACCTGGTCGACGAGGTATTTGATCGAGAACGCGGCCAGCACCAGGCCAACGAG
>CAWBNZ010000019.1:0-65091 GCA_963790235.1 uncultured Actinomycetota bacterium | reverse complement strand
CTTCATGACTACTCCCCCTCGGTCGGCGTCAGCCGTGCCGAATCAGCGATCGGTCCCAGGCTGTCGATGCGCTTGTCAGGCTTTGCATGCGACCTCGGTCGGCATCATCGCCTTCTTCGCGCTCCGTCTGTGGACCACGTTCCATTGGCATGTTAGCGGGAACAATGTCGGATTTGGCAACCTTCACGTTTCTACGGTGTCGCGGAGCGCTCGATCCGGGTGCCGTCGTCGCCCGGAGCCGAACCAGCGGAGTCCGGATGACAGTGGCGCAGACCCGGCCATCCGCGGCCGAGATGGCGACCATTCTGGTCTCGGGGTTAGCAAGTTGGGTGGCCGGCTGATCCTGACCGAGTCGCTAGATGCTTTCGAAAACTGTGTTGTTCACGGTAACATGCGAGAATCGGCCCGTTTCGAGCCCCGATGGACCGCTTTGCAGTGCTCCGCGGGGCCATGAACCGGGACAACAACACTCAGCAAAGGAGCTGGTCATGCATGTGAGACCGAAGAACGTACGGTGGTTCGGAGCGACGGTGATCGCAGCCGCCCTTGTGGTGGCTGGCCTGGCCGCGCCTCCCTCGAGCGCCGAGGGAGCGGCGGTCGGCGCCAATCTGGTGGACAACGGAGGCTTCGAGTCCGGGATCGCACCCTGGACGGCGCCGGACGGCGGAGTGTTTTCCGTCGACACGGAGATCGTTGCCGGCGGAGCGGCGAGCCTGAAGGTGACCGAGCGGACTCGCACGTCGTCCGGCCCTTGGCAGACACTTGGAGAGAAGCTCACGCCCGGATCGTCGTACGAGATCTCAGCGATGGTGAGGTTCGATTCCGGTCCAGCCACCAAGGAGTTCATCCTCACATGGCGTACAACAATCGATACACGAACATCGCTCGTGTGGTCGCGACCAAAGGGCAGTGGGCGCAGATCCACGGCTCGTTCACGATCCCCAGGATCAGCCCGTCACGGGCGCACGCATCTTCATCGAGAATCCATGGGTGCCTACTTCTGCGGACCCGGCGTCGAATCTGATGGACTTCAACGTCGACGACGTCTCGGTGTTCGAGGTGGAGCCGCTGTTCGAGTGGTCGTCGAGCGACCCTGTGATCGTTCCTCAGCCCACCGATGTGCATCCATCGCTCGGAGTCAAGGACCCAACTGTCGTGTTTACCGACGGCAGCTACCACGTCTTCATGACGACCGCCAGCCAGAACGGCTGGAGCATGGCCACCACAAGCTTCACCGATTGGTCAGAAGCGGCCGACGCGCCGATCACCTACCTTGCGGATTCCCCCATCGGCCCTGGCTACACCGCCGCCCCGCAGGTGTTCTTCTTCGAGCCCGAGGGTCTGTGGTACCTCATCTACCAGGTGGGCAACCCGCACTACTCAACGACGGCGACCATCAACGACCCGATGTCATGGACCGCGCCACTTCCCTTCTACCCGAACGGAACGCCGGCGGCCATTCGGCGACGGGAGGATGGCTGGACTTCTTCAACATTTGCGACAGGAGGAACTCTGTCATCTCTTCGCGACCGGTGACAATGGCAGGCTCTGGCGCGCACAGACGTCGATCGGGCAGTTTCCCATGGGCCTTGGTGCACCCGAACTCGAGCTCCAGGACACGACCGAGAACATCTTCGAAGCCAGCATGACCTACAAGCTCGATGGCTCTGACCGGTACATCACCATGGTCGAGGCGATCGGCCACCCGGGGCGCTATTCGGCTCCTGGGTCGCCGACGATCTGGCAGGTCCATGGACGCCGTTGGCGGCAACCGAGGCGGACCCTTCGCCGGCCCGGCGAACCGGACGTTCGAGAACGAGATCTGGTCGAAGGAGCAGGTGTCGCATGGTGAAATGATCCGCTCCGGATCTGATCAGAATCTCACCCTCGACCCGTGCGAACCGATGCGCATGCTCTACCAGGGCGTGTCCAACACGGCACAGGCACCCGACTACATCAGCCTGCCGTACAAACTCGGCCTGCTCACGGCAGTCGGCGACAACCCCGTCTCCGAGCTGTGCGTCGATGTCGAGCCGTCCGTGTCGCAGAGGACGTCGGCCGGAAAGTCAACCTCGTCGTCTCGGTGACCAACAACGACTCGTCTCCGGTGTCGCTGACCGTCACATCCGACTTCGGAACCAAGACGATTCAAAACCTCGCGCCGGGGAAGACGACCTCCGTTGCCTTCAACACGCGGCTCGCGCAGAAGTCGAGCGGGACGGTCTCAGTCGACGCTACGAAGGCCGGTTCGACAGAACCGGTCTCGTACGAGCGCACGATCGAGTACACCGCGAACTAGACACGGGGAGCGACCGCCTGGTCGAAGGGGTATCGAGTCAACGCGACTCGGTACCCCTTCGTTCTGTCCGAATCGCGCTCGATCGACGCTCTCAACACGGTGACGGTGCGTCAAAGCGCCCGGCACCGCGTCAGTCTTCGAATCCCTCAGCGCTACGCGTCGTTCACCGCTCATTTGGCAGGGCGCGAGAAGCACGCACACAAGCTGAAGCCCCGGTCCCGAGGTCAACCTGAGACCGGGGCCGGTACCGTCAGATCAACTGCAGGTGCGCGCCAGGTACGACGCCTCTTTCTCCGTCGAAACGGATCTGCCATCGATGGTCGCCGAGAACTCAGCAGATGCCGTCCCCCCGGGTATGCTCCCCAGTCGCGTCGTGAATGCCTGCAACGTGCTCGCTCCAGGGGCGACCGACGCGACGGACTTGCTGCCGTATGACGTCGTGAATGCGACCGCGACCGGCACATCCCCCGCGTTGGTCGCGCGCACCGTGACGACCACCTTTCCAGCCACGCAGCGCGTGTCTGCCTGCAGCACGACATCCAGTGACGGCGCCGGCAATTTCAACGTTCCGAGAACGGCGAGCTCAAAGCTGAGCGCCCGCTCAGAGGTGTCGATCTGGTTCTGCGTGCCGACCACCCCTGCGGCCACGGTTCGCGCTGTGGCGAGCGCGTCGAGCATCACCGCCGACGCCTCCGCGGGATAGTCCCTCGAGTCGAGCGAGTGGCAGCGTAGGCGATCGCGGCATCCAGGTCGCTCGTGTCGAGCGGCTTGTTCTGCGACGTCAGCGTGTCGCTCAGCAGGTAGTGGTCGAAGTCGACGTGACCGCCGGTCTGCTGAGTCGCGTAGTTGAACAGTGCCACCCGGTGTCCCATGAAGTGGATCGATCCGCCGAATTCGAGCGGACCGACGGCGTTGCCGAGCTTGGTCCAATCGATCCCGTCGAGACTGTAGTAGAAGGTGGTGTAGAGCCGCCCTTGGCTCTGGGCGAAGTCCAGATCTGCCTTCAGGTGCAACTCCGTGGCATCCCCGAGCGCCGTCGCGGTGCCCGGGAGGAAGGTCTCAATCGCCGACTGGTCGGTCGTTGAGGGGAATGGGCGTCCGCGATGGACAACCCCAACCGTGTTCACCCCGTTCACCCGCTGCACCGCGACGTACGAGAAGTCCTGGCCGAACGCTGCAAGACCGGCGACGTCGCCGTCGTTCATACCCGAGATGTCGAGCTTCGTCTCGGCCGATTGCCGAGGCCCGAAGGAGCGCTGCGAGAGCGTGTTGCGCGACTCTTCGAGCCAGGTGAGCTCGCCACCGGGGTCGCGGTGCGTATACGCACCGGTCACGACCTTGCCAGCTGTCAATCTCAGCCAACCCTCGCGGTCGGTGAGCGACCAGTACCGGTTGTCGGGGTGCTGGTTCCACTCCCAGGCCAGGTCAAGGTTCGATCCGTTCTGGGCGATTTCATCAGGATGCGGCGACTCGGCAACGACAGGGGGCCGTCCGACGAGTGACACGTCGTCGACTTTGTAGTCCATGAGGTGCGTGTTGGGGTCTGACGACGATTGGGCACCCAAGGCGTCTCAATGAAGATGCGGGCGTCGGCGAGAGCCTGGGATGCAGGAACCGTGAACGTTCCCGACACCTTGACCCAAGTTCCGCGGGCAACCTGCGTCTGGGGCGTGAGGTTGGCGAAGTTGCTACCGTACCGAGCAGTGATGATGAACGGCTTGGTCGCCGGGCTCGCAGGGTTCTCGTACTTGATCCATGCCGAGATGTCGTACGTGACGCCGTGTTGGAGTTTGTCGGTGACGATCTGCGCCCGGTCCCGATCCCGTGAAGGTCCGCCCGGCGACCGCGAGCGCCGTCGAACCGTTGTGTGCGTCCGTCGTCGTCGAGAGCGTCGCGCCATCGTTGGCGATCCAGCCCGCTGTGCTTCCAGACTCGACGCCTGGATTGGCAAAGAGCTCAACACCGACCAGCGTCTCGTCGATGTCGGGTGGTGTCGGCACCGTCCACTGCTCGTCCTGGTAGCCATGGTGCGGTGCATCGTTGTCGAAGTCGTCGGACGCGACGACGCTCTTGAGCCGCTCGAGGCGCTCTTGCTCTGGGGTGAGCCTGATCGGCTTCTCGAAGGTGCCGTTGACGGGCACGACGCCGTTGTTGCCGAAGGTCGGCCACCCGTTGCTCCAGGTTGCCGGAATCAGCGCCGGGATCCGACCGACCGGATACGAGTCGCGGAAGAAGAAACCGTGCCAGTCGACACCGCCCGAGTCATTCGAACGGGCACGAGGCTGCCCTGTGCGAATCCGTTCGAATTCAGCACTCCGCGGGACTCGTACGGCGCCGGGGTCGCCGCGAGGCGCCCGAGGAGTTCGGGCGAACGGAACATGACGACCTGTCGACCGTCGCTGCGCCAGGTGATCATCACCACGTAGTAGTAGCCGTCGATGAAGGACACCTGAGCGCCCTCGAAAATCCCGCCGTCGTTCCCGATGTACGGCTTATCCGCGTAGTCGCTGCGCCGGATGACGTTCGGGAAGTCCTGCTCGACCGCCGTCAGCGTCGGGTTCAGCCGAACCGCGCTGGAGCCACCCCCACCATAGAAGATGTAGGGCGTTCCGCCGTGAGCGTCGTCAAAGAAGAGCGAAGGGTCATGGAAGCCTCGGCCGAACGCCGTCTTGGTCCATGCGCCGTTTTGAGGTCATCGGTGCGGTAGAGGAAGGCGCCACCGAGGTTGAGTGAATTGATCAGCACGTAGAAGGTGCCGTCGTGGAAGCGGATCGACGACGCCCACTGCCCCTGCCCATAGGAGTTCGAGCCGTTCCGCAGCGACGCGGCATCACTGATGTCGTGTCGATCGAACGCGTAGCTCACGGTCTCCCAGTTGACCAGGTCGTACGACTTCATGATCGGTGCGCCAGGACTGAGATGCATCGTCGTGCTGACCATGTAGTAGATGTCGCGACCCTCGTCGTTCTGTGACGCGGGGACGCGCTCGACACTGACATCCGGCACGTCAGAATTGAGCATGGGAACCGCGTAGGTGCCCTCGCCGGTATCCGTCGACGTATACGACGATTCGGGATCCCATTCCTCGGCGGCTTGGGCAGCGCCCGTCGACGCGAACACTTCGAGACTCAACAGCAGAGCTCCGGCAGCGACGGCAATCGGCTTGAGTACGATCCTCTTCTTGAACACAGGTTCTCCTTCAACACTTTGCGGCGAGACCGCTCAGATCAATGTCGTGCACGGCGTTCCTGGCCAGTGCGGTCGATGCAGGTGCGGCGGAGCCGGCCGTGTCGCGCCGATCCGACCGCTGGTGGAGCCGAGTCAGAGCGCGTCTTCGAACAGCGACAGCGTCAGGAGCGATGCGTAGGAACCAGGAGCGACACCCACCGGGGTCTTCAGCACAAGGCTGGCGCTCGCCGTCCACTGGCCGGAAGCCGCGGTCGAGCTCGCGGAGTCGAGCGAGAGTGCTAACAGCTCCTCGCCGACGAGGCCGACATTGTTCGGTGCCTCGTCGAGTGACGTCTTGACCTCGTCACCCGCGGCGACCTCGCCGTTGCCGGTCGTCACGAGCGCGGGCGACCAACCGAGGTGATCGGGAGTGATCGGCGACTGACCGGCCGTGCCCACGAAGTCGCTCGCCTGGCCTGTGACGTACCAGTAGACGCCCGAGGGCACCTCGGTTCGCGTATCGGTGACGGTGACATTCGGCAGGGCCCCGGTGAACTGGCGGCTTTCCGCCGTCGAGCCGTTCTCGATGAGCGTCGTCTCGGTGGCTTCCACCGTAAGACTCAGCGCACCGTTCTGTACTTCGGCGATGTCGACCTTGACGTCGACCCCCGAGTCATCTTCGGAGTCGGGATAGGCGGCGAACGCGGCCGTTCCGACTCCGGCGAGCATGAGCCCGCCGAGCACTGCCACCACACAACGCGCTGCAGCATCTTTGCTGATCATGAGTTCTCCAGTTTCTCAGGCTTCCGACTTCGGTGTCGGGAGCGCCGGTGGACCACGATGTTACCGGTAACTGTGAACGTAGCACACAAGCAGCAAGCGTCGCCAGCAGAATTCGGCAGAGGCCTTTTGTGCCTCCGATCCTTGGTTTTGCACGCGCCGCGGTGCCCCGTCAGCCACCGACGAGCGTTGCCTTCGGGGCGGTTGTGCGGCTTCAGGCGCCTGTCATGCTCGGTCCAGAGGGCGCCGGATGAACCTCAGCCGACCTCGGCGAACGCCCGCACCGGGAACGTGCCGAAGCCCGCGACCTTCGGCGGCGCGGCCGTGAAGCGCGCGCCGCTCGGCGGCAGCGCGCCCAGGTTCGTGAGGTGCTCGACGACGTGGATGCCGGCCGCGAGCAGCCCCGTGTGCGCGGGGCGCTCTCGCCGTCGCTCTCGGTGTCGTCGATGTTGAGCGAGTCGATGCCGACGAGCGTGACGCCCTGCGTCGATGAGGTAGCGCGGCGGCCTCCGTGCCGAGGAACGGCGCACCCTTGGCGTAGGCGGGCGTGCCGAAGTGCACGTCCCAGCCGGTGTGCAGCGAGCACGGCGGCGCCGCGCACGTCGCGGTCGCAGAACACGCTCGCCGGGATGCCGCGCTCGCCGAGTGCAGCGATGTCGGTCACGTGGAACACCTCGGCGCGCAGGTCGACGAGCGTCGAGAGGTCGAGCCCGGCGAGGTCGGTGCCGCCCTGCGTAGCGGTGGTACGGGCTGTCGAGGTAGGTGCCGGTGTTGCCGATCATCGTGATGACGTCCATGGCGAACTCGGTGCCCGGCGCGTACTTGGCGCGGGACTCCTCGCGGGTGAGGTGCGGCGTGATGGTCGGCGCGGGCAGACCGGGGTAGGTGACGAGGCCGGCGTGGATGGTGTGGCTGAGGTCGATCGACGGTCATCCCTGCATTGTGGCGGACAGGCTCGATTCCCCGCGACCCCCGGTGCTGCTCCTCCACGATGCTGAGGTTCGTGATCGTCGACCGATCCGACGAGCGCGAGCCCGAGGTGCTGCACGAACAGGCGGCCGACGGTCTCGGCCGACGTCCGAGCCGTCGGGCAGGTCGAGGCGGAAGTCCTCCGCCGAGAGTCCGCCGCCGTTGGCGAAGGTGACGGCGGCGTCGAAGTGGGCTCGGAGCTGCTGGGTCATGGCATGGCCTTTCGGGTACGGGAACGTTTGACGATCGTCACGACGACCGCGATGACCGCGAGCACGCCGCGATGAGCAGGTTCGGTCCGGCGAGCACGAGCAGGCCGGCGACCAGCACCGTCGCGATGACGGCCATCCACCAGCCGAAGCTCCAGCGCTCGAGCAGGCGTCACCGCCGCGACCATGCCGAGCGCGTAGACCGCGACCATGTTCGACGGTGTGGATCAGGATGAACGGCGTGAGCTCGCATCCTCAGCGCGAAGTAGGCCCAGGCGAAGTACGACAGCTCGATCACGATCGTGAGCACGAGCGCTCGGCGCGGCACGCCGCCGCCCTCCGACGCCCTTCGCGAAGCCAGCGCGGCAGGTGGCCGTCGCGACCGAGGGATGCCGCGAGGTTGGCGAACGCCGGAATGTAGGCGTTCAGCACCCCGACCGCGACGATCGCCGCGATCACGGCGACGACCACCGGACCGACCCCGGGGAACGTCAGGGCGACGAGGTCGATGAGCGGCACCTGGCTGTCGGGCCGGCCGGTGCCGAGCACGCCCACGGTCACGACCTGCAGCGCGAGGTAGGCGACACCGACGATCACGATCGCGATCGCCGTCGCGAGCGGGATGGTGCGCCGCGGGTTCCTGAACTCCGCCGCGATGTGCGTGCACGGCCTCCCACCCGGCGAACGCCCAGACGAAGAGGCTGATCGCGAGACCGACGCCCCACCAGCCGTGCGGCAGGAACGGCTCGAAGTTGCGCGGCCGATCACCGGGGTCGCGACGACGATGACGCCGACCACGAGCACGACGAGCAAGCTGCTGAGCACGCAGCTGCACGCCGCCGCTGACCCGCACGCCGAAGAGGTTCGACCACGAACGGGATGAGCAGGAACGCGATCGACAGCACCGGCACGCCAGCCGCGGTCGGCTCCGAGTGCGGACACGACGTACTCGCCGCCGAGCGTCGCGACCACCGGGCGCGCCGAACTGCACGCCGAACAGGAACCAGTAGCCGGCCATCCGCGCGGCCGTCGGCCCGAGCGCGAGGCGCACGAACGTCGCGACGCCGCCGGCGTCGGGGAAGCGGGCGGCGAGCGCGGCGAAGGTGCCCGCGAGCGGGATCGACAGCAGGAACACCGCGGCGACGGCGAGGATCGAGGCCGGTCCTGCCGCCTCCGCCGCGAGCCCGGGCAGCACGAGGATGCCCGTGCCGAGCACCGCGGCGACGTAGAGCGCCGAGGCGCGCACGACGCCGACGCGGCCGCCGCCGCGCCATCCACATGGACGCGCTCGTGCTCGGTCACCGTCATGCTCCCATCGTGGTGGTGGCAGCATCGTGCCCGCCACCGACATCCTGCCAGTCGTCGGGCAAAGAGGGTCGAGCTACGGCGTGCGGTCGAAGGCCCCGAGCACGTCGTCGATGAGGTCGGCGACATCCTCGATGCCGACCGAGAGCCGCACGACGTTCTCGGGAACCGCGAGGTCGGTGCCCTGCACCGACGCGTGCGTCATCTCGTGCGGGTAGCCGATGAGCGACTCGACGCCGCCGAGCGACTCGGCCAGCTGGAAGATCGACGTCGACTCGGCGAACGCGCGTGCGGCGGCCGCGCCGCCGGTGAGCGACACCGAGAGCATGCCGCCGAAGCCCGACATCTGGCGGGCCGCGAGCTCGTGGCCGGGGTGGCTCGGCAGGCCCGGGTAGTACACGCGATCGAGCTTGGGATGCCCGACCAGCGCCTCCGCGATGGCCTGCGCGTTCGACGTGTGGCGGTCCATGCGCACGGCGAGCGTCTTGATTCCGCGCACGGTGAGCCAGGCATCCATCGGACCTGACACCGCACCGACACCGAACTGGAGGAATCCGATCGCGTCGGCGAGGTCGCTGTCGTTGATGACGAGCGCACCGCCGAGCACGTCGGAGTGGCCGCCGAGGTACTTGGTGGTCGAGTGCACGACGACATCGGCGCCGAGCTCGAGCGGTCGCTGCAGGTACGGGGAGGCGAACGTGTTGTCCACGACGACCGTCAACCCGAACTCGTGCCCGATCTCGGCCAGTCCGGCGATGTCGCTGATCTTCATGAGCGGGTTGCTCGGCGTCTCGACCCACAGCAGCTTGGTCGCGTCCGGACGAATCGCAGCCCGCACGGCATCCAGGTCAGACATCTCGACCGTTGAGATCGACACGCCCCACGGCACGAACACGCGGCTGACCAGCCGGTGGGTTCCGCCGTAGACGTCGTTGCCCATCACGATGTGGTCGCCGGGCTTGAGGGCCGCACGCAGCAGCGTGTCTTCTGCAGAGAGCCCGGAGGCGAAGCTGTAGGCGCGATCCCCGCCCTCGAGCGAAGCGAGCAGTGTCTGCAGCGACGAGCGCGTCGGGTTCGCCCCGCGCGCGTACTCGTAGCCGCCGCGGAACCCGCCGATGCCGTCTTGCACGAAGGTCGAGGTCTGGTAGATGGGCGGCACGACTGCGCCGGTGGAGGGGTCGAAGGCTTGTCCCGCCATGATGGCGCGGGTGGAGAAGCCGTGGTCCTGATTGGTCACTGGAGCCGTTCTGTTGCTGTGTGGATGAAGCGAGGTATGGGTTTCGACTACTCGGAGAAGAACGTGAGCAGGTCGTGGCGGGTGAGCACCGCGGCCGGCTTGCCGTCGTCGGTCACGAGCAGGGCGTCGGCCGTGGCGAGCGCCTCGCGGGCCGCGCTCACCGATTCGTGCACGCCGATCAGGCCGAGGGGCTTGCCGACGAAGTCGCGCACGACATCCGTCATCTTCGCGCCGCCGCCGAACACGTGCTCGAGCAGGTCCTGCTCGTTGATCGCACCGACGACCTCGCCCATGACGACGGGCGGCTCGGCGGAGAGCACGGGCATCTGCGACACGTCGTACTTGGTCATGATCTCGATCGCGTCGCGCACGGTGTCGGCTGGATGCACGTGCACGAGGTCGGGCAGCTCGCCGTTCTTGAGCCGGATGACATCGCCGACCGTCTTCTCGTCGCTGGTGGCGGAGAAGCCGTAGGAGCGCATCCACTTGTCACTGAACACCTTGCCCAGGTACCCGCGGCCGCTGTCGGGCAGCAGGATGACCATGACGGCGTCCGCGGGCAGCTCGCGCGCCTTCTTGAGCCCGCTCGCCACGGCGAGGCCGCGAGGACCCGCCGACGAGCAGCCCCTCCTCGCGAGCGAGTCGCAGGGTCATGGCAAACGATTCGGCGTCGGATGACGCGATGATCTCATCCACGACCGAGCCGTCGTACGCGGTCGGCCAGAAGTCCTCGCCGACGCCCTCGACGAGGTACGGACGACCCGTGCCGCCCGAGTACACCGACCCCTCGGGGTCGGCGCCGATGATGTACACGTCGGGCGTTCCGGCGAGCGCGGCCTGCTCCTTGAGGTACTTGCCGACGCCCGAGATCGTGCCGCCGGTGCCGACGCCCGCGACGAAGTGCGTGACCTTGCCGTCGGTGTCGCGCCAGATCTCGGGACCGGTGGTCTCGTAGTGGCTGAGCGGACCGTTCTGGTTCGAGTACTGGTCGGGCTTGTACGCGCCCGGGATCTCGCGCACGAGCCGATCGCTCACGCTGTAGTACGACTCGGGGCTCGACGGCTCGACCGAGGTCGGGCACACCACGATCTCCGCGCCGTAGGCGAGCAGCACGTTGCGCTTCTCCTCGCCCACCTTGTCGGGCAGCACGAACACGCAGCGGTAGCCGCGCTGCTGCGCGACGAGCGCGAGTCCGATGCCGGTGTTGCCGCTCGTCGGCTCGACGATCGTGCCGCCGGGCTTGAGCAGTCCCTTGGCCTCGGCGTCGTCGATGATGCGCGTGGCGATCCGGTCTTTGGATGACCCGCCGGGGTTCAGGTACTCGACCTTCACCAGCACCGTGCACGCGATGCCGTCGGTCACCGAGTTGAGCTTCACGAGCGGGGTGTTGCCGACGAGGTCGAGCACGGTGTTCGCGTACTTCATGGGGACGAGCCTACCGGCGAGGGCGTGGGTGGTTACGGGCGGCCCGTGCGCGGAATCCTTCAGGGCGTACTCGCACGCTCGTTGATCCGATCTACGAATGCAGTCACGTCACTGGATGGCGCCGGCATGAGCGACGTGATCGAGGGCACACGGAGGGCAAGGGTGATGTTCTCGAGGGCTAGCGTCAACTCCACCCGGGCGGACGTGACCTGTCGAACTCCGTGAACCTGATCCCACCAAATTGCACCAAGTGGTCGTGGCTCGCTCGAACCTCCCCACACTGTGATCTTCGCGTCGTCTGCTGTAACGGCCACCCAGCGCGGAAACGTGCTGTGATTGAAGGCGCTTCGGGCTTGGCCGGCATCCTCGAGCTCGCGCGAGCTTCGTACCAAGAACACTGTCTCGGCACCTGATCGTTTGAGGGATCGATAGAGCATCCAAGTCGAAAGGGTCCCCAGTCGCACGACGAGGAGGCCGCCAATCACTGTTAAGCCGATGACCAGCAAGCCAACCTTTGGCCCTGGATCGCTGTCCTGGCGATGCTTCCTCGGCGAGACCAGCCCAAACCAACATGCCCGCCGCAACGAGACCGAGAGCAGTCAGCAGATGGCACATCACTCGCTCGTTCACCGACAGAACCACCCACAGTCTCGTATTTGATCGGGAGTCATCTCGAGACCCTCAGGAGTGATCGAGAACCCGCCGGCCAATGTCGTCCCGATAGCTAGCGGGGTGAGCATGTAGCCGCCACGGACGCTCAACTCAAATTGAGCCCATGCTCGGCCTCGCTAGGGAAAAGAGCTTTGCAACGGTCGCGCCCATTCCAAGGGTGACTGTGTTTAGTACGGCGCCGCTGCATCGACCTGACCCCCAGCCCCAAGATCCGCACGAGCCGACGGCTGAGTGAGCTTCACGAGCGGAGTGTTGCCGACGAGGTCGAGCACGGTGTTCGCGTACTTCATGAGAGACGAGCCTACCCGCGGTGGGGTGGGTGGTTACGGGCGCGCCGCGAACGCTCGACGCGCTGAATGGACCTGATGAACATGTCCTCGCACGGTAGCGCCGCCTTCGGAACCGGCGTCGACCCGCACTCCCATGGCTAGCAGCTTCCAACTAAAGTCATAGCGGGCAGGGCGTCAAGCTGTCCGCTCAGCCTCCGGAATAAGTCCATGCGAAAGGACCGAGGCCGATGACGCCCGAACGCTTGGCCGTGTGGCGTGTGGTGTGCGCGTTTATCAAATGGAGAACCCTCAACGTCCAGTCTCCTCGTACCCTAGTCGACGCGATAGTTTGGCAAGTCGATGCCCAACACAAGAGCCAATATCCCTGCGACGGCAAACAGAATGGCTGCAACGAGGAATCGACGGGACCAGCGAGTAGCGTATTTCCAGCCGTACTCTCGGTTCCATATGCCGGCGCGAGATTCCCATCCCCACCGCTTCATGACCCGCGCCATATGATCCCCGTAGGTATCACGCAGGAAGTGGAAGTAGGCCGCTCCCCCGAGTAGACCAGCGGATAGGTAGATAAGTGTGAATCCAAGACTCAATTTAATAATCCCACATCATTCCCTGAAATGTAGCACCCGGGGCGCATCCGGCCGCGGCGCCCGGCGCCCAGCCAATTTCACCGTACGGACTTAACCCGAAGTTGTCGTATTGGTCGAACAAACCGGTGCCAAGGCCGACGTAGATTGCGGCGGGGCCAACGGCGAAGGTGCACTGGAAGCCCACCGCCATTCCGTCCGTCTTGTTGATCCCGATGCCCAAGTTGCCCGTGATTCCCACCTCCGGACCGAGGGCGCCCGTGACTTGGCTGCGGAGGCCGTCGAACTTCGCTACCACCCCACCTTCCACGCAGGCAACCAAGCAGCCTCGCAGGCCTGCGTCAATGGAGATCGGGATGTCGGGCACGCCACCGCCGAATGAGCCTCCCTCCGACCTCGTTCGCCGATTGCACGGAGGCATGAGTCCCTCCGCCCTCAGATGGGCCACAAGCGTTGCAGGGTGCGCGTTGATCATCCAATCCCCACCGCTTCCGTCGTGGAGTGCACGCAGTTCGCCGGTAAGGTCCCGCTCGTTCATGGGATCTGCGGGGTAGTCATACGCATTACTCACACCTCCTTCGATTGGATCGACCTCAAGGAACCGCCCCAACGCCGGGACGTACAACCGCGCGCCCATTTCGATGAAAGCGGCTGACCCGGAATGCTCGTAGAGCTTCCCGTGCTGCCCGACCCACCCCGTGTCGTTGCCGTCGACTGAGGTCTCCGGGATGTCGTCGTCCGCGGTGCTGGTGCCGATCGCGCACGTGTCCGGGTCGATCGGTTGCCCGAACGGGTCGTACGCGAACCGGTCCCCGATGCGCACGCCGTCCTGGTCGGTTTGGAGGATGTTGTCGCCGTGCAGGTTCGGGTAGGCCCACAACTGCTCCGGATCCCCCGGGTCAGGCGCGGCGGGAATCGACAGGGTGACCCCGCCGGGCAGGCCGATGGTGCGCTCAAACAGCTGGCCCGTGTCATCCAGCACACCAAGTCGCCGAGAATCGGATCGTCACTGGCGGCTCGGTGGGGGTGTCTTCGGTGCGGGACACGATCGTTCCGGTGGCGTTGCGCACGTAGGTGATCACCGGGCCGTCTCCGAGGGTGGTGGTGGTGTGCCGGTCGGCGATGTCGTAGCCGAGGGTCTGGTCGGTGAACGTGGTGGTGTTGCCGTGCGAGTCGTACACCAAGCGTGCTCGCGGTCAGGTCGGTGCCGTTCACCGGCGACGCACCCGGCCTGCGCCGTGGTCACGTCGGTGGCGGTGAGGCGGTCGGCGTTGTCGTAGCAGTAGGCGATCGCCGACACCAGCACACCGTCCATCACGTCGGTGAAGGAGGTGCGGTTGCCGTTGCGTCCCGCGGCCGCGGTCGCACCGCAGCCACCAGAGTTCGCGAACCCGTAGGTCAGGTCGTGACGGGGCACCGTCGCGGAGGTCTCATCGAACAAGGTCGCGTCGGTGAGGCGGCCGGCGGCGTCGAACCAGTACGTCCACGTCTCCACCTCGGGGCCGTCGGTGAGGGTGTTCTGGATGATCCGCCCGGTCTGGGAGCGGATCACACTGTCGGTGACCGAGTCCTGCGGCTGTGGCGAGGTCGCGACTCAAGCGCGGCCCTCGCCCACGTGCGGCCCCAGTCAGAGGAGCGACTTGCGAAGCTTGCTCTCGAAGTCGGGAAGGTCCTGCTCGACGGTACGGCTGATGATGTTCATGTCGACGAAGACGTACCCGTGGGCGATGCGGTTGCGAGTTGCCCAGATGATCTTCCACTCGTCGCCGAATACCCGGGCGCGAAACTCGGGTGAAGTTTCGGATACCGCCTCGATCGCCGCGGACAATCGCAGGTTGACTGCGTCGACCACAGTTTCATCGGTCAGATCGCCTCGATCCAGGTGGCGCTTGAGGACGGCAATATGGTCGAGCGCGTCCCGGACGAGCTCGACGTCGCTCCTCCTCACAGCGGTACCGCCTCGTTCAGCACCCGTTCCTTGAGGTGCTTGCGGAGACTGTCAGAACCCACGACATCAACCGTGGCGTCAAGGACCCGCTCGAGGTCCGCCTCAAAGCGGGCGAGCGTGAACAAACTCATGTCCATCGGGAGCTCTACCAGAAGGTCGACATCGGACCCGACCTCGTCAGTTCCGGTGGCAACACTCCCGAACACCCGCACGTTTCGCACGTTGTAGCGGGTCGCGACATCCAAGACGGCATTGCGATTCTTGACCAGCACCCGCCCGAGCGGTGAGCTCCCGTGGAACCGAAGGAGGCGTGACACCTCGGGTTGACTTCGACCAACAGCCGCAGCGATCTCCCGCTGGGAGAGCCCGGCGTCCGCACCCAAACGCACAGCATTCACGAGCAGCTCGCGCGATCGTTCATGGAGTTCGTCTGCTGCACGCGCGTCCTCGCGCAATCGGTCTACGATCTCGCTCGCCATATAGCAAATACTATCAGTTCTGCCTACGAAAGGAACCGCGGCGCCTCAACCCCCACCGAGTCGAGCGCGGCCTTCGCCCAAGTGCGGCGGTTGTCGAGTTCCTGCCCGATGTCGCGGGCGAGGCGCGGGCGGGTCTTGACGAGTTCGTCGAGCACAGTGACGGGCACGAAGAGCACCGCGACATCCGTGAGTGCGGTCACCCGAGCGGCGAGTCCCTGCCGGGTGAGCGCGGTGAGACCCATGACGTCGCCGGGCTCAAAGGTCGCGAACGGCATCTCGGCGCCCTCCTCGACGGGCGCCGCCATCTGGCACGATCCGCTGATGATGTACCGGTGGCCGTTTGGCACCTCGAGCGGGCGCTGCATGACCTCACCCTCGCCATAGCGCTCGAGCCGCACCTGCGACCGGAGCGCGAGCAGGTCTTCTGGGGCGAGGTAGAGGTCTGGTGCGAACCGCTGCAGCGCAAGGTCCACGTTCTCTGGGGTGTGGTAGTTGTCCGTCAGATCCCGGTCGAGGTGGAGGCCGTGCCGCCGCGCCGCGTACCACAAGTGAAACGCGAACTTCGTGGTGGTCGCCCAGTTGTCAGCAGGGGTGGAGATCGGGATCTCGACCTCGAACCTCCCCTTCGGCATCGGCGTGATGTCGATGTCGGCACCCGCCACCGTCCACTGAAGGTCGGACGCGACGCGGCGACACACCTCCGCCACGAGCGAGGGCGGATCATCGGTTGCGAACCTGACGATCGACGACGTCATGAAGGGCGACGGGTTGCGGCTCAGGTTCACGAACGAAGCCCCGGCGAGCTCGGCGTTCGGCATGATCAGGATGCCAGCGGGGATCTTCAGGTGCACCGACCGCCAGTTCACCTCGACCACACGCGCGCGCTGGCCGTTGATCAGCAGCCAATCGCCCAGCTGGAACGGCTGCTCGAACAACATGAGTAGTCCCGAGACCACCGAGCCCACCGCATTCTGCAGCGCAAGACCGATCACGATCGATCCGATGCCGAGCGCGGTGAACAGCCCGGCGATGTCGGTGCGCCACACCGTGCTGAACAGCAGGGCGACCAGGATGACGATCACAACGACCCGCACGATGTCGACGAAGATCGACGGCACCCGGCTGCGCCACGTCCCCTGTCGCGCCGTGACGAAGATCGCGAAGTTGAGGCTGTTGAGCACGACGAGGATGACGAGGAAGCCGAACACGGTCGCCGTCACCTGCCACCACGCGGGTTCGACCTGCGCGAAGCGCACCTGACTCATCAGCACGAGGAGCGCCCCGACCGGAGCGACGTAGTTGCGCAGCACCGAGATGATGCGCGTCGCGCGGCTGCCGCGGCGCTCGAGCACCGAATTGATCTCGGTGAGCACGAGCAGCACGATCGGCAAGCCGATCACGACGCCGATCGCCGGCCAGAACCAGGGCTCGTTCCAGATCTCGGTCATCTCAGACGCTGACCGTCGCCGGGTTCACGCGCCAGATGCGCTGCGGACCACTCGCGGAGTTCACGATGCCCCAGTCGAGCACCGGCACGAGATCCGCGATCCGGTCGACGACGGACTGCGTGAGGAAGATGCCAGACTCGTGGCTGCCGGCCTGCACCTGGAATGCAAGGTTCACGGCGTCACCCCACAGGTCGAATGCGATGTGGTTCTGCCCGACGATGCCACTCGTCACCGTGCCGGTGTCGACGCCCGCGCGCAGCGCGAGCCGCGCGCCGTACTTGCCACCGACGCGCTCGAGGATGCGCTGCAACTCGGTCGCGAACTCGACGACCCGGCGCGCGTTGTCCACTCGCGGAATCGACATCCCGCAGCTCGCGAGGTATCCGCTGCGGGTCGTGCGCACGCGCTCGATGCCGAGCCGGTCGGCGGCCTCGTCGAACATCTCGAGGATCTCGTTGAGGCGCTCGAGCGCCTCCTCCGACTTGAGGCCCCGGCTGAACGCCTCGAAGCCCACGATGTCGGCGAAGATGACCGACACCTCCTGGTGGTCGAACGCGATGGTCTTCGACCCCTCCTTGTACTTGCGCACGAGGTTCTCGGGCATGATCGAGAGCAGCAGCCGCTCGTTCTCTGCCTGCTGCTCCTCGAGCAGCGCGGCCTTCACCTGCAGGCTGCGGCTCATGTCGTTGAACGCGACGCCCACGTCGGAGAGTTCGTCGCTCGTGCCGGCGTCCACCTGCACGCCGACCTCGCCGGCGGCGATCCGGCGCGCGGCATCCCGGAGGCGGCGCAGCGGCCGCACGATGAATCCCGCGATCAGCAGCGACAGCAGCGAGACCACCACAACGATCAGTGCCGAGCTCAGCACGAGGTTCTGCGTGAACTCGTTCACGGGGCCGAGTGCCTCTTCGGTGTCGAACTCGGCGACGATCACCCAGTCCAGCCCCTCGATGTCGAGGGGCGCGTACGCCGCGATCGTCTCGCCGCCGAGGTAGCCGCCCGTGAGCGTCGTACCGGAGCGTCCGGCGATCGCCTCGTCGACGGCATCCGTGCGCACGGGCTGGAGCAGGAGGGTCTGCTGGGAGTCGACGACGCGCTGGGCCTCGGCGGGCGTCATCCCTGAGGCCACAGCCTCCACGAGGTAGCCCTCCGGGTTTTCGAGCATGTCGCGCGACTGCGAGCGCATGAGCTGGTCGTTCGCGCCGACGATGTAGGTCTCGCCGGTCTCGCCGAGCCCGCTGTCCGCCCAGCTTCCGCCGCCGGTCATCACCTCGTTGATGGCAGCGATCGGCAGCTCGACCGCCATCGCCCCGATCACCGTGCCATCGACCGCGACCGGGGTCACGGCCCACGCGGCGGGAACGCCGAGGGATGGCGCGTACTCATCGAAATCGCTCAGCACGACGACATCGGCCCGGTTGCCGCTGATCGCCTCGGCGTACGCGGCGGCCAGGTTGGTGAGGTGGAGGGGACCGTTCTCGAGGTTGCTGCCGAGATCCGTGCCCTTGTAGGCCGTGTAGACGATGTTGCCGCTCGCGTCGATGAGCAGCACGTCTTCGAAGCGGAAGAGCTCCGTCATCCTGCGGAAGAAGTCGTGGTACTTGGTGTGCGCCGCCGACCACGCACTGCCGTCGCCCGCGTCGTTGATGGCGATCGCCGCGGCGAAGTCGGCAGCGGGCACGGTGTACTTGAGTTCGAGGTAGCTTTCGGCGGTGCCGGTCGGCACGAAGGTCTGCACATCGACGGGCTCGTCGTAGGCTGCCTCGAGCCGGGAGCCGAAGTCGTCGGTGTAGTAGGTCTGGAGCTGCGCGCGCTCCTCAGCGGTGAGCTGTGCCGACTCGAGTTCCTGGAACCCCGCGGTGAACGCGGTGAGCGCTTCGGCCGCGCTCTCGCCGCGGGCGACCAGGGTGAGCGTGTTCTCCATCGAGTCGAACAGCGACACGAGCTCGCGGGCGCGCGAGTCACGCACCTCGATGAGCTGGCGGAACGCGGCATCCTCGAGGGCACTTCGTCCGTTGGTGTAGCCGATGAGTCCGACGACGACGCTCGAGCCTGTGCTCACAACCAGCAGCATGATGAGCAGGATGGAGCGGATGCTCAACCCCACCTTCGGCCCGGTGCTGGGCAGTGTGATGGAGCCCTCCGCGGGGGGCGGCGTCACACCGGGGTCGGACACGGTTCTCCTCGACAACAGCACGTGCCAACGCGGCGCGAAGGCAACGCAAACGACAACGCCTCAGCGCTGCACTTGCATCACTGTATCCACTCCAGTAACACCTGACCAGAGCGGAATTCGGTAACGGGAGCGGTGCCTACCCCTTCGTGGAGCCGGCGAGCAGACCCCGCACGAAGAACCGCTGCAGTACGAAGAACACGATGAGCGGCACGATCATGGCGACGAACGCACCCGCGGTGAGCAGGTACCAGTCCTGGCCACGGTTTCCGGTGATCTCACGCAGCACCTTGGTGATCGGCCCGACCGCTCCATCCGCGAAGACCAGTGCGACGAGCAGGTCGTTCCAGACCCAGAGGAACTGGAAGATCGCGAACGACGCGATCGCCGGCATCGACAGCGGCAGCACGATGCGGAAGAAGGTCTGGCCGTGGCCCGCGCCGTCGACACGGGCGGCCTCGATGAGTTCGTGCGGGATCTCCGAGATGAAGTTGTGCAGCAGGAAGATCGCGAGCGGCAGCGCGAAGATCGTGTGCGCGATCCAGATCTGTCCGTACGAGTTGCCGCCGGCCCCGAGCCCGGCGAAGAGTTCGACGTCGCCGATCTTGAAACCACGGGCGAACAGGCTGAGCAGCGGAACCAGCGCCATCTGGATCGGCACGACCTGCAGTGCGAACACGCCGATGAACAGGATGTTGCGGCCGCGGAACGGAATCCAGGCGAACGCGTACGCCGCGAGCGACGCGATCACGAGCGGGAAGATCGACGCCGGGATGGTGATCGCGATCGAGTTGATGAACGACTGCACGAGGCTGACCGTGGTCGCTTCACCGCCGAGCACGGCCTCGTAGTTGCCCAACGTGAACCCGGGGTTGGTCAGGATCGACCACCACCCGGTCGTGTTGATCAGATTCGGTGGTCGGAACGACGTGATGAGCAGGCCGATGGTCGGCGTCGTCCACAGGATCGCGATCACGATCGCGGCGATCGTCGCGCCGCGGCTCGTCGAGCTTCTCCTTGGACTTCCGGAGTCCCACGCGCTCCGACTTGCGCTCGCCGCGCTTGAGCTGCGATTCGGTCTTCTTGTCGATCGGAACTTCGATCGGCGTCACCGCGCTCATCGGATCTCCTTCTGCAGACGCATCTGCCTGACGTTGTAGATGATGATCGGCAGCACGAGGATGAACAGGATGACCGCGAACGCCGACGCCCGGCCCTCTTCGAGCTTCTGCGCGTAGACCGCGTTCGCCAGCACGTTGGTGCCGTTCGCGCCACCGGTCATGGTCTGCACGATGTCGAACACCTTGAGCGAGGCGATGGAGATCGTGGTGAGCACGACGATGAGCGAACTGCGGATGCCCGGCACCGTCACGTTCGTGAAGCGCTGCCAGGCGTTCGTGCCGTCGAGCGACGCGGCTTCCATCTGCTCGGCGGGAACTCCCTTGATCGCCGCCGACAGCACGACCATCGCGAATCCGGTCTGCACCCAGATCAGGATGACCATGAGGAACAGGTTGTTCCACGGCGCAACCTGGATGAAGTCGTACGGGTCGCCACCGAAGAAGGTGATGATGCCGTTGAGGAGGCCGATCTGAGGGTCACCGACGCGATTCGCGTCGTAGACGAACTTCCAGATGATGCTCGCGCCGACGAATGAGATCGCCATGGGCATGAAGACGAGGGCCTTCAGGAATCGCTCACCGCGCGCCTTGTCGACGAACACCGCATAGGCGAGTCCGGCGATCGTGGACAGCGCCGGCACGACGAGCACCCAGATCACCGTATTGATGATCGCGACGCGATTGCCCTCCTGCCCGAACACGAAGATGAAGTTCTCGAACCCCACGAAACGGGAGCCGCGCGCATTCATGAACGCCTTGAAGAACGTCGCGACCGTCGGGTAGATCAGACCGATACCCAGCAGACCGATGGCCGGGGCCAGGAACCCGATCAGCTGGAACAGATAGCCCTGGCCGGCCCGGGCGCGGTAGTCGAGCAGGAAGAACAGCGCGCCGAGCACGGCGGCGGCCGCAGCGGCCCACCACACCGAGCCGAGGGCGAAGAAGATGCCGAGCGGTGCGAGCACGCACACCAGCAGTCGGATGACGGTGTACCGGCGGCCCGATCGCGGAGCGATCTCGATGAAGAAGATGACAATGCCGGCCACCGCGAGGAACGCGCCGACCACCAGCGGGATCTGAGCGAACGGCGGAAGGCTCGCGAGCCATTTCAGGAACCCTGACATGGACATCCTTTCGAGTACAGCAATGGACCCGGGTGTGATTCGACGATAGGGGAAGAAGAGGGCCGGCGGGGATTTGAATCCGCCGGCCCTCTGTACTGCTACTTGCGTGCGCTTACTGCGCTACTCCGAGGGCCACGTCGCGTCGATGGCGGCGAGCACCTCTTCGGTCGACTTGCCGTTGATCCAGTCGACCATGCCCGTCCAGAACGAACCGGCTCCCACGACACCCGGCATGAGGTCGGACGCGTCGAAGCGGAACGTGGTGTCCGGGTCCTGCAGCACCTTAATGGCCTCCTGCAGGATCGGGCTGGATGCGTTCGCCGGGTCGAGCCCGTTGTTCGCGGAGATCACGCCGCCGAGGCTGACGCGGGCGTTGGCCCACTCCGGGCTCGACAGGAACTCCTGCACCTTGACGGTGTCGGCGTCGTTGGAGAACGCAGCCACGATCTCGCCACCACCGGTGACGGCAGGGGCTCCGGCCTCGACACCCGGCGTGATGAACGCCCAGATGTCAGCGTCGGGACCAACCGTCGCGTTGCCGTTGTCGGGGTCCTGGATGAACCCGTCGTAGAACGAGGCCTGGTGGTGCAGGTGGCACGAGCCGTCGCCGAGCGCACGAGCCGGGTCACCGAACGGGGTGCTGTTGATCGACTTGACGTCGCCGAAGCCCGCGTTGACGTAATCCGGGTTCAGCAGGATCTCGCCAACCGCGTCGAACGCGTCAGCGATCGCCGGGTCGGTGAACGGGATCTCGTGGGTCACCCACTGGTCGTAGACCTCCGGGCCGGCCTGGCGCAGGACGAGGTCCTCCACCCAGTCGGTGCCCGGCCAGCCGGTCGCGGCGTCGGAGCCGAAGCCCGCGCACCAGACCGGTCCACCGAGGGTGGTCTGCATCTCGGCCGTCAGGTCGAGCAGCTCGTCGTACGTCTCGGGCACGGCCCAGCCGTTGGCCTCGAACTCGGCCGGCGAGTACCAGACGAAGCCCTTGACGCTCGCCATGAGCGGCGCGCCGTACAGGGTGTCGTTGACGGTGCCGTACGCGGCCCAGTCCTCCGACCAGTAGTCGGCGACGTTCGCAGCGACGCCCTCAGGGGCGGGCTGCACGTAGTCGCGCGACGCGAGGTCGGCGAGCAGACCGGGCTGCGGGAAGATCGCGAGGTCGGGGGCGGTACCGCCCTGCGCACGCGTGGCGATCTGCGCCTCGAACTCCTTCGAGCCTTCGTACTGGATGTCGATGTCGTTCTCGGCCTCCCAGTCGGCCCACGACTCTTCGAGCAGTTCGGCCTCGGTGTCCTGGATGGTGCCGTAGACGGTGACGACACCGTCGGCCTCGCCGGCATCCCCGGCTCCACCGCCGCCACCGTCACCCGAGCAGCCCGCGAGGGCGATCCCGGCTGCGGCGAGCACGGCGAGCGGCGCGAATGCGCGTCGGTTCACTGTGAAACTCATACTTCCTCCTCATTGAGGCCGAACGCGGCTTGGTTGACGCGTGCGGTCGTGATTGCAGGGGCGGAGCCACACCTGAGCCGCAGCGTTCGCGACATCGGGAACCGGTTCCAGATCACAAGCTAATCGTGCGGCGAAGGGTTTGCAAGCGCTTGGCATCCCGAACTCCTCACGATTTGGCCACGGGCAGCACCTCGCGGATGTCGCGCGCTCCCATGCCGTCGTCGACGGGGTGTGGAATCGGTTCCACACGGGCTACACTGACGCCGTCCGATCGACGAGGAGGGATGCCGATGAGCGCGCTCAGCGACGTGGCACGTCTCGCTCGGGTGTCGAAGGCCACGGCATCCCGTGCCCTGAGCGGTCGCGGCTACGTGTCGGACGAAACGCGCGATCGGGTCGTCGCCGCCGCGGCGCAGATCGGCTACGTCGTGTCGTCGAACGCCGCGAGCCTTGTGACGGGCCAAACGCGGAACGTGGGCGTGGTGCTCCCCCACATCAATCGCTGGTACTTCGCCGAAGTGCTCGAGGGCATCGAGTCGGCGCTCATCGCCGCGGGCTACGACCTCACGCTCTACCGGCTCAGCAGCGACCCGATCGCGCGACGACGCGTGTTCGAGTACTTCCTGGTGCGAAAGCGAGTGGATGCCGTGATCGCCGTCGGCATCGAACCCACCGCCCACGAGGTCGGCCTGCTGCACTCACTGCGCGTGCCCGTCGTCGGCCTCGGCGGTCCCGTGGAGGGGATGGCGACGATCAGTGTCGACGATGTCGAGGTGACGGCGCTCGCGACCGATCACCTGATCAGCCTCGGTCACCGTCGGATCATGCACATCGGGAACCTGCCGAATGTGGACCCCGACTTCCACACCCACGCGAATCGTCTCGCGGGCTACCAGCGCGCGATGACCGCGGCAGGTCTCGAGACGACCGCGCGCAGCAGCGAGTTCACCATCGCCGGGGGGTATGCGACGGGGCTCGCAGTGCTCGCCGATCCCAGGCACCGCCCGACCGCGATCGTCGCCGGATCGGACGAAGTGGCGATCGGCGTGATCGTCGCGGCGCGACAGCTCGGTATCACGGTGCCCGGCCAGCTGTCGATCACGGGCATCGACGGCCACGAGCTCGCGGCGATGTTCGACCTCACGACCCTCGCCCAGCACCCCAACGCGCAGGGCGGTGCCGCCGTCGGGCTCGTCATGGACGAGCTGCTGGGCACCGGCCCAGCGCCCGAGCGCGAGTGGCGACCGTATCCGGCCGCGCTCGAAGTACGCGGCAGCACAACCGCCCCGCCGAGCTAGGTGCAGGTGGCCGGCGGATGCCGCTGAGGGCACCCGCCAGCCCGTGACCGCGGATCAGGTAGCGGTCACGACCACGCACAGAACGTGCACGGCGACCCTGGGATCGCAAGCGCCAGATGGAGGGTAAGACCACCTGGATCCCACGATCGTGGGAGTATGTGAATCGGGTTGTTTTCCACGAACGGTGGGGGCCGTTCGGATATGTCCCCATTATGGCGGACATCGCAAGTCTATGCAAATACATATTCCGCACTGGGAGCGGCGTTCATACCCCCGTGAATCCGAGGACCCGACCCTTGAGCGACGAACCCGATCCCGTCAACCTCACCGCCGCGTTCGAGCGCGCAACGACGGCGAGCGAATACGATCTCGCGCTCGAGCAACTGCGCGTCACCTGGCCCGGGCTCGCGTCCCAGCACGGGGCACTCATCCGCGGCATGCTCGACGCGACCCCGACCGAGTTGTGGGAGTGGGACCCGTGGCTGGTCGCCGGCTACGCCGCGAGTCATCGGTCGATCGACTCCACGACGACGTCGGCCGCACTGCCGTACTTCGCGATCGCCGAGGCGGCCGTTGACCAGTCGACGCCCGTGCTGTCGGTCGTCGCACTGCGCACGCATCACGCGGCGGCCCTGCGCACCCTCGGGAGATTCGATGAGGCGCTCGTGCTGCTCGCGCCGATGATCGACAAGGCCCTCGCGGTGACCTCAGCGCCACTCGCCTGGCGCATCAAGCTCGAAGCGCGGTCGTCGTTGCAGCTCGGCATCATCCACTTCCACCTCGGCGACTTCGACCGCGCGCGATCGTGCCTTCGCCTGACCGAGGGGCTCGCCGATCGCGGGCTGCTGCGCTCCGAGCGAGTCGAGTGCTACGCGGCACTGGCGATGCTTGAGTACATCATGGGCGACTTCGCGGGCGCGCAGCGGTACGCGGATCTTGCTCGCGCGGCATCCGGGTCGAGCCGTGTTCTCGAGAGTCGGTTCGGAGCCGCCGCCCTCGTAGCCGAAGTGCTCATCGCCGTCGAGCAGGATCGCCTCGAGGATGCCACGGCCGCAGCGCGTCTCGCTGTCGCCGCAGCGCACGGCAGCGACTGGGAACCGCTCGCCCTGTACGCGGAGGCCGCCATCTCGATCATCAGCGAGCGATACGTGGAGGGGCTCGACCTGCTGCGGCGCTCCCTCCAACTGTGGCGTGCCTGGCCGAACCCGGGCAGCATCGTGACCATGGTGGAGGGGTTGCGAGCCACGCTGCTGCTGCGCCTCGGCGAGACGGATGCCGCGTGGGACATCCTGCTCTCCCTGCAACCGACGCAGCACCACGCCAACTGCCCGGCACGATTCGTGTCGCACCTGCGACTGATCACGGGCGACATCGCCGGAGCCCTCGCCGCGCTCAAGGAGTGCGACGCGCTCGGCGACGCACACTCGAGCCGCACCCTCGTCGACGTGCTGCTCATCAAGGGCGCCGCGAACTACATACTCGGTTCGTTCGCCTCATCCGACGTCGCGGTCGATCGTGGTCTGTTGATCGCGGGGCGCAACCGGGTGCGCATTCCGTTCCGCCTCATCCCGACCGAGACGATGGATGCCATGCTCGCCCGCGCCATCGCCCGCGCCCAGCCCGCGGAGGTCGTCACCATCCTCGAGGATGTCCGCGGTCTGGTCTCCGACCTCAGCCCCCGCAGCGCGCTGAGCGAGCGTGAGCGTGAGATCGTGCAACTGCTCGCGAGGCACCGATCGGTCGCTGCGATCGCCGAAGAGCTGTACATCTCGGTCAACACCGTGAAGAGCCACGTGAAAAGCGCGTACCGAAAGCTGGAAGTCAGCTCGAGAGCGGATGCCATTCGGCGCGCGCGCGAGCTCGGTCTCCACTTGGATCTCACCCGCCCCTAACCCACGGATCACCCGGTCAACGGGTTGTCCCCCTTTCGACCGACTGCTTTGGTTGACCCGGAACAGAACCCGAATGCTGTTCCGTGTAGCGGTTCCGGCCCTGTGAACCTGATCTCACCGGCCAGCGCCGCAGCGGTGCGCGGCGGGGTGCGAGCGTGGTTACCCCGCACCCCGCTGCGTTTTCCTGCGCGCCGCCGGTACTGCGGCGCGCGGAGCTGCCTTTTGGCACGCCTCTCGGCGGCGTGCGTCGTCCGCCTGACGATACGAGCGTCGTCGCATCGTCAGTCGGGATCGCCAGACGAGGCACGTTGCGTTCTGCATCGTCAGAGCCCCACACCATAGAGCGCGAGCCCGTCCGAAGCGGACTGGGTGAATCCGGGCCAGTACGTCAAATGCGGGCCGGCGCGCAGGCCCGGAACTGACGTTTCGGCCCGGAAAGCGACCATCGAGCCCCAAGACGCTGACGTTCCGGCCCGGAAAACGGCGCGCCGAGCGTCCGCGAGGCTCAACTGGCCCGGAACCGCTCCAACCAGGGCCAGTTTGGTCAACCCGGGCCACTTGGCGGGCGGCGCGGGCTGCGGTTGCTCGAGTTCCGGGCCAGTTCGGCCTATCCGGGCCTATTCGCCCGTGTTCTGGAGCCTCTTCGCGAGAATCCGGGCCAGTTCAACCCGATCCCGGCCGCGGTCTCGACCCGCATTGCCCGTTTCGCGCAGAACACCCCACGCACAGCAAAGGGCGCCACCCGCGAACGGATGACGCCCTTGTGCGTGAAGCTGGAACTACTTGAGGGTGACGGTCGCGCCGGCCTCTTCGAGGACAGCCTTGGCCTTCTCGGCGGCTTCCTTGTTCGCGCCCTCGAGCACGACACCGGGAGCGCCGTCAACGAGTGCCTTCGCCTCGCCGAGACCGAGGCTCGTGAGGGTGCGCACCTCCTTGATGACCTGGATCTTCTTGTCGCCGGCGGCCTCGAGAACGACGTCGAACGAGTCCTTCTCCTCGACCTCTTCGGCGGCAGCGCCACCACCGGCAGCGGCCGGACCGGCCACGGCGACGGGGGCAGCAGCGGTGACCTCGAAGGTCTCCTCGAACTTCTTCACGAAGTCGCTGAGCTCGATGAGCGTCAGCTCCTTGAATGCGTCGATGAGCTGGTCAGCAGTGAGCTTTGCCATGATGTTTCTCCTTGGTTTCTGTGGGTCTGAGAGGCGGGCTTAGGAGCCCGACTCCTGCTTCTGGCGCAGCGCGTCGACCGCACGAGCGGCCTTGGCGAGCGGAGCGTTGAACAGGTATGCAGCACCGAACAGCGACGCCTTGGCGGCACCCGCGAACTTCGCGAGCAGCACCTCCCGGCTTTCGAGATCGGCGAGCTTGGTGACCTCCGCAGCGGTGAGCGGGTTGCCATCGAAGTAGCCGCCCTTCACCACGAGGAGGGGGTTCGCCTTGGCGAAATCACGCATGGCCTTCGCGACGGCGACGGGGTCGCCATGCACGAACGCGATCGCGGACGGTCCAACGAGCTCTGCGTCGAATGACGAGATGCCCGCGTTGTTGGCCGCGATCTTGGTCAGCGTGTTCTTCACCACGGCATAGGTCGCGTGCTCACTGATCGACTGACGCAGCGTCTTGAGCTGCGCAACGGTGAGACCGCGGTACTCGGTGAGCAAGATGGCGTTCGAGCTGGAGAACTTCTCCTGCAGCTCGGCGACCGATGCTTCCTTGTTGGCCATAGTTGATATCCCTCGGTTGATGGGTGGCCGTGGACCGCAGTCGACACAAACGAAAAGCTCCGGCGCAGACGCACGGAGCTTTACCCTCAGGGGAAGAACTTCACACACCTGCGCTGGCTCTCGCTTTCACGAGACTTCGCTTCCCGAAGGAATCACCGGCGGTCTTTGGCCTCCAGAAGTGTACGTGATGGATGCCGCAAACCCAAGTCCGCCTCTGTCCCAGTCAGTCGCGCCAGGCGTGCTGCGGGTCGAAGCCGAGCACGCGGCGCGCTTTCTCGGTCGAGTACAGGGAGCCCGTGCCATCCACCTCGGTCTTGAACGGCACCCCTGGGAACACCTCTGCAGCGAGGGATGCCGTGCTGCGCGACATGACGGAGTCGGGGCTCGCGATCACATACGCTTCGAATCCCGGCACACCGTTCTCGACCGCGCGCAGCACTGCGCGGGCGCCGTCGCGCACGTCGATGTAGGTCCACAGGTTCCACTTGCGCAGCGCCGGGTCGGCGTCGAACGCGGGGAAGCCCGCGTACTCCTCCGGCGAGATCACGTTCGAGAAGCGCAGGGCCGAGATGCTGAGGTTGGGATCCCAGCGCACGAGCTCCTTCGCGAGCTCCTCCTCGAGCCGCTTGACGAGTGAGTAGACGCTCTCTGGTTTGAGCGGCGTCTGCTCGTCGATCGGCAGGTACGGCGGCGCCTCATCGAACGGCAAGCCGAGCACCGTCTCGCTCGACGCGGTCACGATGCGGCGGATGCCCGCCTGCCGGGCGGCGTGCAGCACGTTGAAGGTCGACGTGATGTTGTTGCGGAAGGTCTCGGCATCGGGCACCATGCCCGGGGCCGGGATCGCGCCGAGGTGCACGACCGCATCGAACGGGGCTGTGCCGCGGGCTCCGCCGAGCAGCAGGTCGATGACCTGGCCGTAATCGGAGAGCTCGGTGACGACCACACCGGAACCGCGGGCGCCAGCCCGGTCGATCGACAGCACCTCGTGGCCGGCTTCCTTGAGGGCTGCGACGGTGACGGTGCCGAGCTTGCCGCTCGAGCCGGTGATCGCGATCTTCATGGGGTGGGGTTCTCCTCGAGGGGACTGGTCGGCTTCCTGGCTGCGCCCGACTTCGGGGTGGCTGGCTTCGAGGTGGTGGGCCTCGGGGTGGTGGATTTCGCGGTAGTGGATTTCGCGGTGGAGGGCTTCGCGGTGGTGGATTTCGCGGCGGTTGCCTTCCCAGTGGCGGACTTGGCGGCGCCCGTCTTTGGGGTGCCGGCCTTCGCACTGGAGCCCGCCGAGCTCCTCGGCGTGGTCGGCTTCGCAGCAGCCAGCTTACGCGGGGTTGCGGGCTTCGCGGCGGCGGACGTCTTCGCCGGAGGCCGCACCGTCGGGACGGGCTCGGGCTCGAGCGCGGGCGCGAATGCCGAGACCGTGGATGCCGGTACTGCCGCAGGATCGGCCGGCTTCGTCTTGGCCTGCCTCTCAGCTTTCTTCGCCTCGGCCCGCCGCAGCTCGGCCTTCGTCGGCAGGGTGATCGCGGCGGTGCTGACACTCAGGCCCTCGTCGGGGTCCTTGTCGCCCGCGTGACGCCGCAGGATCGGCAGCAGCAGCACGACGAGCACCACGAGCACGGCGGCGCCGGCGACGATGCCCGCGCCGAGCAGTCCATCGCGTGCCGGGACACTTGCGGCGGGCGGATCGGTGCCCGTGATCAGGCGCTGGTATGCGGTGAGGGGGGTGGCGGCATCCACCCCGGAGTCGCCGGCGATGAGGGGCGTGAGCTTCCCCTCGACGAGGGTGAACCAGGCTGCGCGGGGCTCGTCACGCACGAGCTGGGTTTCGGCAGGCACATCCAGCAGGGCCTGTGCCGAACTGGCCGAACGGTCGAAGTCCGCGAGATCCGGGGCGTCGGTGGTCGTGTTGATCCAGATCGTCGCGAGACCGACGGGCTTGTCGGCGATCGTGATGGGCGCGGTCCACAGGTTGACGAGTTCGACCGGGTCGTCGGATGCGCCGCCGGCCAGCCAGGCTTCGGTGAACACCCACGCGCGGTTCAGCTGCCCGACCTCCGTGGTGTCGTCGAAGTCGATGCCCTGACCGCTCGTCGTGACGCCGAACAGGTCATCGAGCCTCGCGAGCAGTCCGTCTGGGGTCAGCGGCGTAGCGTGCGACCTCGGAGGGGACCGACCCCTGGGAGGCAGGATGGGCGCCGCTGGACGGCGCGGATGCAGCGGCCGGAGCCACGACGCCAAGTACGGCGCACACCGCAAGCGCGGCGGTACCGAGCAGTCGTGTCACGGACGACTTCGGGTTGTCGGACACGCCACCAGTCTGGCACTTCTGGCCGGAGGGGAGGATCACCCGGAACACGGTGTCGCCGAGTGCGCTGCGTGCACTTCGCTTAGAGCGTGCTGGCCTTCGGGTCGAAGTCGACCGGCAGTGCCTCGGCCGGCGGCACCGTGCTCTCGACCGTCACCCACTCGCCGGATACCGCGGCCTCCGTGATCGAGACCATGATGTCGACCACGTGGTAGGCCTGCTCGCCATTCGCACGCTCTGGCACGCCAGCCCGGATCGCGCGCGCAAGCTCGAGCACTCCGGTGCCGCGACTCGAAGTCGACCCGACCGCCTTGACGATCTCGGCCTGGTCCGACGCGTCGGTCCAGATCGCGAGTTCCCCGTCGAAGTTGTTGGGATCGGGGAACACGATCGCGCCCTCCGTGCCCGTGAACTCGACCACACCGCCGCGGCGGATGCTCGACTCGAAGCTGTACACGCTCTGCGCGGTTGCCCCGGACTCGAACTCGAGCAGCGCACTGAAGTGTGTCGGCGTCTCGACCGGGAAGGTGACGCCCGCGCGTGGTCCTGAGCCGATCACGCGCTGGCTGCGCGCGGTCGACTGCGTCGCCGCGACGCGTCGCACTGGGCCAAGGTTCTGCACGAGCGCAGTGACGTAGTACGGGCCCATGTCGAACAGTGGGCCGCCGCCGCGCAGGTAGTAGAAGTCGGGGTTTGGATGCCACGACTCCGGCCCTGGGCCCTGGAACATCGTCACCGCGGTGAGCGGCGTGCCGATGCGACCCTCAGCGATCAGGCGCTTGCCGGTCTGCAGCCCGGCGCCGAGGAAGGTGTCGGGCGCGGTCGCAACCCGCAGGCCGAGCCGGTTCGCTTCGGCGAGCAGCTCGAGTCCGCTCTCGCGGTCGAGCGAGAACGGCTTCTCTGAGAACACATGCTTGCCCGCGGCGAGCACCTGTCGCGCGACCTCGACGTGCGCCGCGGGAATGGTCAGGTTCACGACGATCTCGATCGCGTCGTCGGCGAGCAGCTGCTCGACCGTGCCGCTGCCGGCAACGCCGAACTTCTCGGCCTGCGCCTTGGCGCGGTCGACGTCGATGTCGGCGACGAAGCGCACGTCGACATCGGGGAACGACGTCAGGTTCTCAAGGTAGGTCGTGCTGATGACGCCCGCGCCGATGAGTCCGACGCCGACGGGTCCGGTGCGGGCGGTCATGCCTGCTCTCCGTTCGCGGTCAGGTAGGCGAAGCTGTCGGTCAGAGCATCGAAGACGTCGCCGCTGAAGCCGTCGAGTTCGACGACCGGCACCGCCTGCGGTGCTGCGGCGAGGATGTCGAGCACCGGCATCCTGCCGTCTCCGACCGCGGTCTGGTCAGTTCCCTCGCGGGTCACGGGCCCGTCCTTGACGTGGATGAACTGCACCCGGTCGCCCAGGCGGCCGAGCGTCTCGACGGCGTTGCCGCCGCCGACCTCGACCCAGTAGGTGTCGACCTCGAGGATGACCTCGGGGTCGAGCAGGTCGGCGAAGACCTCGAGCGCGGGAGCGCCATCCACAGGCACGGGCTCCCACCAGTGGTTGTGGTAGCCAACGCGGATGCCGTGCGCTGCGGCCTGCTTCGCGCGCTCGTTGAGCGTGGCCGCGAGTCCGGCGATGCCGTCGCGCGTCGTCCACAGATCGGGGTCGCTCATCGGGTCGATGAGCGAAGTCACGCCGACCTCGGTCGCAGCGGCGAAGATCGGTGCGGCATCCTGGCTGAGGAACGGCGCGTGCGCGCTCGACGCGACGAGGCCGTGCTTGGCGAGGAGGTCGCGGTACTCGGCGGCGCGCTCGACGAATCCGTAGAGCTCGACGGTGCGGAAGCCGATCGCGGCGATCCGCCCGAGCGCCGTATCGAGATCCGCCGCGACTGCGTCTCGAACGGTGTACAGCTGGACGGACAGGGGATGCTTCGACACGAGGACTCCAGTGTGCTGATCGAGGGGGATGGCACTGCACCCGGACGTGACATCCAGATCGCGAGCATCCACAAGCCTAGGGCCGACTTCGGTCGACGGCCAACCGAAGTGCCGACAACGTGATTGACTGGCGGCTATGGACCTGAGTCGATCCGGTGGCACCGTCGCATCCGGCGCGAGCGAACTCTTCCAGTCCGTGCGCGACGGGTTGCCTCGCACGCGGGCAGAACTTGCTGCGCTGACCGGGCTCGCCCGATCGACCGTCGGCCTGCGCATCGACGAGCTCGTCGCCGCGGGTCTTGTCTCGCCGTGGGGCCAGCCGGTCTCGAGCGGCGGTCGACCGCCCTCCCGGTTCGCCATGGAGCCCGGCGCGCGGCTGGTGCTCGCCGTCGACTGCGGTGCCACACACCACACGGTTGCGATCACCGATCTCGCCGGAACGGTGCTGGCCAGGCAGGAGCGTCGGCGACCCATCGCCGACGGCCCCGAGGCCGTGCTCGACTCGATCGTCGAGTCGGCCACCGAGCTCGTCGAATCGCTCGGCCGCAGCACGGGCGACCTCGTCGCCGCCGGCATAGGACTTCCTGGCCCGGTGGAGCACGCCACCGGCCGCGCGATCGATCCGCCGATCATGCCCGGTTGGGGCGGATTCGACGTGCCGGCCTGGATCGAGGAGCACCTCGGCATCCCGGCTCTCGTCGACAACGACGTGAACATCATGGCGATCGGCGAGCGGACGCTTGCGCATCCCGACGTCGATGACCTGCTCTTCGTCAAAGTCGCGACCGGCATCGGCGCCGGCATCGTGTCGGGCGGCACGCTCCAGCGTGGCGCGCAGGGCTCGGCGGGCGACATCGGCCACATCGCGGTGCCGAGCGGGGACGGCGTGCGCTGCGAGTGTGGACGGATTGGATGCCTCGAGGCCGTCGCATCCGGCCCCGCCATCGCCCGCAGCCTGCCCGCCGCCCGCACCTCCGCCGACGTCGTCGCCCTCGTTCGCACCGGGGATGCCGCGGCCATCGCCGCCGTCACCGAAGCGGGCCGCGCGATCGGCGGCGTCCTCGCCGCCTGCGTGAGCGTCACCAACCCGGAGCTCATCGTGCTCGGCGGTGCGATGGCCGAGGCGGGTGAGCCACTGCTCGCGGGCATCCGCGAGGTTGTCGGCGCGCGCGCAGCGTCGCTTGCGACCGGTCACCTGTCGATCGTGCGCTCGGGCGCCGGCGAGGCCGCCGGTGTCATCGGCGCGGCCGCGCTCGCGGCAGATCACGCACTCTCTCCCGCCGGCATCGACGCGGTGCTCGCTCGAATCTCCCCTGCTTCACACACCACACGAAAGGCGAACGCATGACCACGAGAGTCACCATCTGGAACGAGGGCGAGCACGAGTCGACCCAGCCAAACATCGCGGCGATCTATCCCACCGGCATCCACGGTGCGATCGCCGAGGGGGTCAGCGGCCTGCTCGGCGATGCGATCGAGGTGCGCACGCTCACCCTCGCCGAGACTCTGGCTGACCCGGCTCGGGCCGATGAGGTGCTCGACTCGACCGACGTGCTGCTGTGGTGGGGCCACATGGCTCACGACCGGGTTCCGGATGCGTTCGTCGAGCGAGTGCACCGTCGCGTGCTCGCTGGCATGGGCATCGTCGTGCTCCACTCCGGCCACTTCTCGAAGATCTTCATCGCGCTCATGGGCACGACGTGCTCGCTCGCGTGGCGCAACGCCGGCGAGGTGGAGCGGGTGTGGACGGTGAAGCCGGGGCATCCAATCGCTCGTGGCGTCGAACAGGGCTTCACGATCGACGCGCAGGAGATGTATGGCGAGCACTTCGATGTGCCCGACCCCGACGAACTCGTGTTCGTGAGCAACTTCACCGGCGGCGAGGTGTTCCGCTCGGGCCTGTGCTACACGCGCGGGTACGGCCGGGTGTTCTACTTCTCGCCGGGCGACCAGGAGTATCCCGTGTACTTCCACCCGCAGGTGCGCCGGGTGATCGCGAACGCGATCGAGTGGGCGACGCCTTCGCGGGAGATCGCCGAGCCGCCGTTCATCACGAATTCCGTCTGAGCCGGTCGTCGTCGCGCCGGGCGCGATCCCTCTCTCGGTCCACGCCGCGGGTCCAGCGCCCCGGATGTCCGAGGTCGCGGGAGAATAGAACCCGTGGCCCGTGCATCCGTCTCACCCGAGCAACCCATGCTCTCGCTGTGGGATGCGCCCGTCACGCGCTCCGATCACCGCTCGCGCATCGTCGCCCAGTCGGGCGATCGCGTGGCCTGGGTGCGCGCCCGCAGTCGCGGGGTGACCGCGACCGACGCCGCTCGCCTGTCGAGCGAGCGCGCGGTGAAGGCGGTCGTCTACGACAAGCTGCTGGGCAGTGGATTCCACGGCAATGCGTTCACCGATCACGGTCAGGGTTCGCGAGCCGGAGATTGCACGGTGGATGGCGCGGGAGCACGGCATCCCGTCATCCACTGCCCTCTTCCACGCGGCGGGCGAGAAGCTGCATCTCGCAACCCCGGACGGCGTGGTGGAGCGCAGCGGAGAACTCCTGCTCGCCGAGATCAAGACGACCGGCAAGGCGTGGCGCAGCATCCCGCGGGCCTATCTGCGGCAGGTGTGGTGGCAGCAGTACGTGCTCGGCGCCGACCGCACGCTCGTCGTGTGGGAGCAGCACCGCGACTTCGTGCCGCTCGGCACGGCGCCGAAGTGCCAGTGGGTCGAGCGCGACGAGAACGAGATCCACATGCTCGTCGGGCTCGCGAACCGCATGCTCGAGGCGCTCATCACGCCGGGCATCCTCGCCCAGCCCGGCTACGAGCGGGATGGATGGCGCGGCGGCCGATCGGTCGTCGACAAGATGTACCGCTGACGCACTGCCCATCGCGCCACCCAGCGACCCTTGCGCTCTCAGCTGCTCCGCGCTTCGCGGAGCAATCGCAGTGCCGTGACGGTGGCGAGCACGGCGACGACCGCCGCAAACACCGGCACGACGAGCTGGAGCGGGAACGCGAGCGTCGCGAGCCCGACGAGCACGACCGGGAGGGCGAACCCGAGGAAGGCGATCACGAAGAACGTCGATACGGCTTCTGGATCGACGCGCGCGACCGTGGCGACGCCCGCTCGCGCGAGCAGTCCGGCTCCTGCGCCGGCGATCACGCCGCCGAGGATGAAGCACGGCTCGACCGCGCCGAGCACCCCGATCGTCGTGAGCACGAGGCCGACGAGCACACCGGTCGAGGCCCAGCGCTGGCTGGAGCCGACGGCGACGCCGCGAACAGCAGCACCTGCGTGAGCGCCGCCGCGCCGAACACGCCGCCGACGAGCAGGCGCACCGGCGAGCTTGTCGGTCTGGCCGAACACCTCCCGCAGGATGACCGGCGCGAGCGCACCGAACAGACCGATCACTGCATAGCCCGCGAACGCCGCGAACCCGGCGGCCAGCACCGCCTCCCGATGCTCGGCTGACACCCGGAACCTCGGCACGAACGCCGCGCGTGTGACCGGCTTGCGCTCGCGTGTCTCGGGCAGGCGCAGCAGCGGGATGATCGTGACGGCGAGCACAACGAAGAGCACGATGTAAGTGGTCGACAGCGGTCGCGGCGCGAACTCGGCGAGCAGTCCGCAGATCACGGGACCGAGCGCGAACCCACCGAGGTTCGCGGCCGTCGCGAGGATCGCGGCACGACGGGCGCCCTCCGGTGCCTTCGGGTCATCCAGCAGGTCGAGGATGTAGGCGGTCGCCGTCGGCACCGCAATGCCCGCGCCGAGCCCGGAGATCATCCGCGCCAGGAGCAGCACCTCGAGGCCGGGTGAGATCGCGTACACGACCAGCGCGAGCAGTTGCACGAGCACCGCGATCAGCAGCATCCGCTTGCGACCGGTGAGGTCGCTCACGTGGCCGAGCACGAACATGCCGACGAGCACGCCGACGATCCCGGTTGAGAAGACGACGGTCACCATCGCGGTCGGGAACCCGTCCACGTGTTCGTACGTGCCGTACAGGGCGGCCGGCGCGGTGGGTACTGCGGCGACCGCGGCGAGGATGAGCGCGACGACGATCGAGGCCGCCGCGCGCGACCGCGAGGAGAGCGTCGCGGGGGCTCCGCCGCTCATCGAGCCAATTCCGTCTCGGCCGGCTGCGTGGCGTGCTGGTCAATCGGAGGTTCCGTCTGATCGATCGGAGGTTCCGGCGCCTCGATCGGCTCGCCCGTGCGCATCGTGCGGATCAGCCGGGCGATGAGCACCCCGCCGAAGATCACGAGCCATCCGATCGCGATCGTCGTCGCGACGAACTCGAGCCGACTGCCGAAGCCCTGCTGGAAGCGGAACAGCGAGAGCAGCCCGCCGGTGCCCGCGAGCACCGCGACGAGGATCGAGGATGCCAGCGACAGCCGTGCGAGCACCTTGTGCCCTTGCGCGAACGAGGTCTGCAGCATCGCCCAGCACGCGAGCGCGAACGCGAGCACGGCGGCGAGGGTGTGCAGGAAGTCCTGCAGGTTGAACGTCGGACCGTACGGCAACGGGCATCCAGACGTGCAGGTCACCTGCGATGCGAACAGGAAGAAGCCGCACGCGATCCACAGCGAGATCGCCGGTGTCCAGAGTGCGAGCACCCGCACCCGGCTGTGCACTCGGCGGCCGGCGAACGCGATCGCGCTCCCGCCGACGACGATGAGGAGCAGGGCGACCATGAACGCCCGGGCAGTCGGTTCACCCTGTGCGCCGAGTTCGCTCACGTAGAGGTCGCGGGGGATGGTGAGCCGCGACATCCAGATGATCACGAGTGCGACGATCACGGCGGCACAGCCCGCTGGACGCCGCGGCGAGTTCCACTCGAGCGGTGTCGCGCTGCGCGGGCGTGGGGCGATTCGGCATGGTCCACAGGATAGAGCCGATGCGTCGGGCGCGAGGATTTTCCGCGCGGTGACACCGCCGTAACACCCTCGAATCATTGTCGAGGTTCACTGGGAGTCACGCACGGCAGGGAGGCCTGGAATGAACACGATGCGAGCGGTCGTCGTGGAGGCGTCCGGCGCACCCGAGGTGCTGACCGCGGCCGAGGTGCCGATGCGCGACCAAGGTCGGCGCGGAGTTCCTCGTCAAGGTCGTCGCGGCCGGCGTGAATCCGATCGACGTGAAGACCCGCGCGGGCAAGGGCTCGTGGGGCGCGGTCGCGGCACCATCCCGTCATCCTCGGCCTGGACTTCAGCGGGGTCGTGGTCGAGACGCCGTACGAGGGCCACGAGCTCAAGGTCGGCGACGAGGTCTACGGCATGGTGCCGGTGCCGCGCTACGACGGCGCGTACGCCGAGTACGTCGCGGTGTCCGCACTGAGCCTCGCGAAGAAGCCGCGCGCGCTCAGCCACGTCGAAGCCGCCGGGGTGCCGTGCGCGGCGATGACCGCGTGGGGCGCCGTGGTCGAGGTCGCGAAGGCGCACGAGGGCCAGCGGATGCTCATCCACGCCGGCGCGGGCGGCGTCGGGCACTTCGCGGTGCAGTTCGCGAGCTTCTTCGGTGCCCACGTGATCGCGACCGGATCGACCCGCAACGTCAGCTGGCTGCGCGAGATGGGCGCACGCGAGGTCATCGACTACTCGACCACGCGCTTCGAAGACGTCGTCAAAGACGTGGATGTCGTCATCGACCTCATCGGCAACGCGCACGACGACACCGGCACCCGATCGCTCTCCGTGCTCAAGCCCGGCGGCCTCATCGTCACCGTGCCGAGCGGCACCTGGCCGACCTTCACCGAGGATGTCGCCGCCGCCGGCGTGCGCGGCACCACCTACAAGGTGCCCGCCCGACGGCCAGACCCTCGCCGTGATCTCGCGGCTGCTGGAGTACGGCGACGTGCGCGTCTTCGTCGACCAGGTCTTCGACCTCGAGGATGCCGCGTCCGCCCACCGCGCCCTCGAGACCGGCCACACCCGCGGCAAGATCGTGCTCAACGTGAGCGACGGGTAGCGGAGTTCACAGCGCCGCACCCGCACCCAGTCCTCCTCGTACCGATCCCCCACCAGAAACCGCTTCGGCCCCGCGATCTCGAACCCGTGCTTGCGCGTAGAAGCGGTTCGCGCGCTCGTTCTCCTGGTTCACGCCGAGCCAGATCGACGGATGAGCCGCGCGCGTCGGCGAGCGCGACCGCGGCATCCATCAGCTCACTCGCGAGTCCGCTGCCGTGGTGTCCGGGCATGACGTACAGCTTGCTGAGCTCGGTCGTCTCGTCCGGCGCCGATCGCGGCGATGACATCGGGCGTGGATGGCGCGCCGTGCACCACCATCGCGTAGCCCGCGACCGCGTCATCCGCCGCGTCCTCCTCACCCGCCTCGAGCAGCAGGAGCCGCCGCGCCGGGTCGACGAGGTACTCGCCGAAGCGCGCCTCGGACAGGTGCTCCGCGATGAAGTCCGCGATCGCCTCCGCGGTGACGTGCGGCGGGCACGCGAGCGGGAAGGTGGTGGCGGCGACGCGGGCGAGCGCCGCGGCATCCTCGGGTCCGGCGTCTCGGATGATGTCGAGTGGTCGCGCGGGCGCTGCCGCATGACGATGTGAAGGAGATCGGCGCGTCGCGAGGCGGTCTTCGCGGCTGTCAGGCCCATCCATCACTGATCTCCTTCATATGGTCGGGCTGGATGGTCGGGCTGGACGGTCGGCACGGGCAACGGACGGCTCCCGGGGAAGCAGGAAGGGCCCGCGCGAACGCGAGCCCTTCCGTGATGCTGCGGCGGCATCAGCCGACGTGCGTCCTAGAGGACGTTGACGTCGATCGGAATGCCGGGGCCGAACGTCGTGGAGACGGTGCCCTTGGTGATGTAGCGGCCCTTCGAGCTGCTCGGCTTCGAACGCACGACCTCGTCGATCGCGGCCTTGATGTTCTCGCTGAGCTGCTCCTGGGTGAAGCCCGCCTTGCCGACGACGAAGTGCACGTTGGAGTGCTTGTCGACGCGGAACTCGATCTTGCCGCCCTTGATGTCGGACACGGCCTTGGCGGTGTCCTGCGTCACGGTGCCGGTCTTCGGGTTGGGCATGAGGCCACGCGGGCCGAGCACCTTGCCGAGACGACCGACCTGGCCCATGAGCTCGGGGGTCGAGACCGCAGAGTCGAACGCGGTGTAGCCACCGGCGACCTTGTCGATCAGCTCGACGCCACCGACCTCGTCGGCACCCGCGGCGATCGCGGCCTCAGCGGCCGGACCCGTCGCGAACACGATGACGCGAGCGGTCTTGCCCGTGCCGTGCGGCAGGATGACGGTGCCACGAACCATCTGGTCGGCCTTGCGCGGGTCGACCCCGAGCTTGAGCGCGACCTCGACGGTCGAGTCGAACTTCTTCGACCCGGTCTCGCGAGCGACGGCGACTGCTTCAGCGGGCGTGTAGAACTTGCCCTCTTCGATCTTCTCCGCGGCGGCGCGGTAGGCCTTCGACTTCTGTGCCATGCGTCAGCCCTCTACCGTGATGCCCATGGAACGCGCGGTTCCGGCGATGATCTTGGATGCGGCGTCGAGGTCGTTCGCGTTGAGGTCGACCATCTTCGCCTCGGCGATGGAGCGGACCTGCTCCTTGGTGAGCTTCGCCACCTTCACCGTGTGCGGGGTGCCGGAGCCCTTGGCGACGCCGGCAGCCTTCTTGATGAGCTCTGCCGCCGGAGGGGTCTTGAGGATGAACGTGAACGAACGGTCCTCGTAGACGGTGATCTCCACCGGGATGACGTTGCCGCGCTGCGACTCGGTCGCCGCGTTGTACGCCTTGCAGAACTCCATGATGTTGACGCCGTGCTGACCGAGCGCGGGTCCGATGGGCGGGGCGGGGTTGGCCGCACCGGCCTGGATCTGGAGCTTGATGAGCCCCGTCACCTTCTTCTTGGGTGCCATGTGGCATTTCCTTTGTTCGAGTGCCTTGCGGCACGCTGCCACGAACTGGCCTGATGCCAGCAGTGGTGGATTGGAGTGAGTCGGCGCGAGGCCAACCGAACGAGTTTAGCGGAAGATCAGAGCTTTGTCACCTGGTCGAAGCTGAGCTCGACCGGGGTCTCACGCTCGAACAGGCTGACGAGCACGATGAGCTTGCCGCTCTCCGCCTTGATCTCGCTGATCGAGCCAGGCAGACCCGCGAACGAGCCCTCCTTGATCGTGATGGTCTCGCCGACCTCGAAGTCGATCTCGGCGGGCAGCACGCGCGTCGCGGTCTTGCCCTTGCCGGTGGCGCCCTTGGCGACGGGCGCCTCGACGACCTGCACGAGCGACTTGAGCATGTTGAACGCCTCGTCGAAGCGCAGCGGGCGCGGGTTGTGCGAGTTGCCGACGAAGCCGGTCACGCCGGGCGTGTGACGCACGACCGACCAGCTGTCTTCGTTGAGGTCCATGCGCACGAGCACGTAGCCCGGGATGCGCACGCGGTTCACGAGCTTGCGCTGCCCGTTCTTGATCTCGACGACGTCTTCCATCGGAACCTCGACCTGGTAGACGAAGTCCTCCATCTGCATGGAGATCTTGCGGCTCTCGATGTTCTGCTTCACGCGCTTCTCGAAGCCGGCGTACGAGTGGATGACGTACCACTTGCCCGGCTTCGCGCGCAGCTCGGTCTTGAACTCGTCGTACGGGTCGACCTCTGGGAGCGTCGTCGGCCGCGACATCCTCGTCGTCACCGAGTTCTGGGCCGTCGTACGGCGTGACCCGGGCTCCTCCTGGGCCTCTTCCTCGGCCTCGATGTCGGCCTCGTCGTCGGTGGCGGCTACCGAGGCATCTGCCTCGTCGACCGAGTCGATGTCGAGGGCGTCGTCGACGATCGCGTCGGCCTCGGGGTCCATGGCGGCGTCGAGCGCCTCGAGCAGACCGGCGAGGTCACCCTCCTCCTCCTGTCATCGGCGATGACGTGGATGGCCTGGTGCTCCGCGGACTCCTCGGAGCTTTCCGCGGCAGCGAGGGTGTTGCCCTCCTGCGCCTCGTCCTCCTCGGAGGACTGCTCGGCTGCGGTCGCGAGTTCAAAATCGTCGCGGTGGTTCTCAGACACTGGATCACATTTCCTTTATATGGACGTTCATGGGGTGGGCGGCGGTGCCGCCAAACTTCATCGGTGAACGGCGTCAGCCGGAGACGAGTTCGGGATTGCCGAAGACGAGGTTGACGAGCCAGCCGAACCCGAAGTCGAGTCCCGCGACGATCGCCATCATGATGACGACGAACACGAGCACGACCGCGGTGTAGCTGAACAGCTCGCGCCGGGTCGGGGTGACGACCTTGCGGAGTTCGCCGAACACCTGGCGGATGAACAGCGCAATACGCGCGAACGGCCCGCGGCGCTGGGCGCGGTCCTTCTTCGCGTTGGCGACGACATCCTCACTCGGTTCGTCGATCACGTTCTTAGCCACTCTCGTACCTTCTGACTGGTCTTCTTCTCGGCGTACGCGCCCTACCCGCAACATGCGGGAGGGCCACTGCAGGGCGGACAGGACTCGAACCTGCAACCTGCGGTTTTGGAGACCGCTGCTCTACCAATTGAGCCACCGCCCTTTGGGCCTTGAAATCGGCACTGTGCCTGCCCGAAGGCGCGCAAAAGCTTGGCAGATTTCAACTACCTACGCCAGTGTACCCGGTCGTTGGGAGCGCACTGAGAATCGTCACCTCGTCGAACAATCTTCGGGATGTCGCGTCATAGCGGTGCGGGGATGCCGTCTCTTCCTTCGAGGGGGGCTTACCACCCGCTCAGCACAACTCAAGAGCAGCACCAAACTCATGGGCGATACGAAGCTGAAGATCAGGCAGCATCGTGACCTCAATATCCCGAGTTGAGATCACAGAACGATCACCAGCTTCCTCGTCCTACAAACGGATCAGGAAGGTACCAGTCGTGTTCACACACATCCCACGCGCTGGCAGCCCCACTCGGGGGGCCATCTCGCACGCATCTCACAAGGGCACGCCTCACGAGAGCAGGGGCAGTCGCCGTCGCACTCGGTGCGGGCTTCAGCATGCTGGCGCCGACCTCGGCAACGGCCGCGGTGGTTCCCACCTCGTACGCGCAGGCGCAGTTCCTCTCCGGGTCGCTGCTCGGCGGCGACCTCGCCAACATCGTCGCCCTCGAAGGCGCCGAGGCGTACAACGACGGAACCGAGTCGCTACAGACCTCCAAGGACCCGCTGCACGCAACCGCGCTCGACGCGATCGACGTCGACGCTCCTGGTGGTGTGCAGCTCGACCTCGGCAGCTTCCTCGACGCTGGCGCGGTCAACCAGTACGCAGAAGCCGCCAAGGACGGCAAGTCGCTCGCGGCCTCTGGCGCGATCGGCGATGACGGCGCGATCGGCGTCGGCGCGGTCGGCGGCGGCGCGGCGGGCGACCTCGACCTCGACCTCAGCAGCGTGCTCGGCGACGAAGCCTTCCTCGGCCTGCTGACCGACCTCAAGCTCTCGCTCGAGGCGGTCGCGGCTCAGGCCGTCGGCAACCTGGACGCGGCATCGGGCGACTACACGCTCGCCGGCGCCACGCTCAGCCTGAAGAGTCCCGGCGATCGCCGACCTCACCAAGAAGGTGCTCGGCGCGCTCGAGCGTGGTCGAAGACGACCTGCTGTCCTCACGGGCGACGGTGGCGGCATCGCGCTGCAACTCGCAGCCCTCGTCAAGGCGCTTGACCCGCTGCTCGTACTCGGTGCCGAACGCCGACGTCTCGGTCGAGATCATCACCGACCTCGAGGCCGCGGTCAGCCGCTGCTGACCGGGCGTCTACGGCAACGGAGCGGTGAGCTTCAACCTGCAGAGCGGCACGATCGCAGATCGACCTCGAGCAGCTGCTCGGTGGCAGCCTCAACGACCTGCCGCCGAACACCGAGCTCATCTCGAGCGAGGTGCTCATCCCGGTGCTCAAGGGCATCACCGACACGATCGAGGACCTGATCGACGACATCATCGTGAAGGTCGACGAGACCCTCCGCCAGGCCGATGCTCGATGTGCACGTCGGCGCTCGACGCTCGCGGAGCCGTGCTCGGCAACACGCAGATGCTGCGAGACGATCACCAAGGATGTCGTCGGCCCGCTCGGTGCGACCGTCGACCAGGTGGTCAACGGTCTCGTCGGCGGCACGATCGGTGGCGTGTCGCAACGGTCTGCCGATCGGCACGGTGCTTCCGGGCCTCGGCCTCGAGGGTCTCGTCGGCGGCGTCGCTCGGTACGGCGGTGGCATCCTCGGCGGTCTCTTCGGCGGCGGCAGGGCGGCCAGCCCGCTTGCGGTGTCCGACCGGTGTGATCGGCCAGGTCACCGAGCAGCTGTGCGAGACGGTGCAGAAGCTGCTGGACCTGCTCCAGACCTCGATCACGCTCGACGTCGAGGGCACGCTCGCGCAGATCCTTGCCGGGAACCCGAGTACGGCGAGCGTCGATCTCACGGTGGCGGACATCCGTTCCGGTCAACGTCGCCAACATCCTGAGCGCGCTGGGCCTGAGCCTGACCGACGGGCTGTTCGACACGAACGACGGTGCCGTGCAGCCAGCTGCTGGAGCGCGCTGAACCTCGGCCTGCTCAACCCGGCCGTCGACGGGCTGCTCGGCAACTCGGCGCTCAACCTGGATGGCTTGGGCATCGCGCTCGACGAAGTCCTGTCGGTGCTCGTGAACGTGCAGGAGCGGTTCGTGGTCGGCAGCAGCGGCCTGGCCGTCACGCGCCGGGTTCGTACTTCACCGAGACCGCGGTGCGGGTGAGCGTGCTGTCCGGTGGACTCACGACCCTCAACGTGGCTGCCGCAACGGTCGGTCCGAACGTGACCCGGGTCATCGACCCGGATTGCCAGACCAACTGTGGCCCGAACCCGCCGTGCGTCGGGCGCGAACTGCCCTCCGGGCGGTGACCCGGGCGGACCGCCTCGTCGCGAGCAACAGCCTGGCCATGACAGGTGTCGGCAGTCGCGACGCTCATCGCCGTGATCCTCGCGCTCCTGGCAGCGGGTGCCTATCTGGCGCGAGAGGGATACCGGCGTAACCACCCCCAGTCCATCTAAGGACTTCGCCGCTATTCCCTGAGCGACGCGGCCGGAGCGAGTTGGTCCCCCAGGACTTTCGCTCCGGCCGCGTTGCTGTGCGCCGCGGCATCCACTCGCCCTCGATTGGCCACGTGGCCTCAGGCGCCCGCTGTCTAGGATTGGGCACGTGACCGCACGCAGCTCCGTGAACCCGCATCGCCGAAGAATTGGCGCCATCGCCGAATCGGCGACCCTCAAGGTGGATGCCAAGGCCAAGGCCCTGCAGGCCGAGGGTCGCAACGTGATCAGCTACGCCGCCGGCGAGCCGGACTTCGCGACGCCCGCGCACATCGTGGAGGCGGCATCCGCCGCCGTGCTCGACCCGAAGAACTACCGGTACACGCCCGCCGCCGGGCTGCCGGAGCTGCGCGAGGCGATCGCCGCGAAGACGCTGCGCGACAGCGGGCTCGAGGTCGCGGCATCCCAGGTGATCGTGACCAACGGCGGCAAGCAGGCCGTCTACCAGTCGTTCGCGACCCTGCTCGACCCGGGCGACGAGGTCATCGTGCCGACGCCGTACTGGACCACCTACCCCGAGGCGATCAAGCTCGCGGGCGGCGTGCCGGTCGACGTGTTCGCCGGCAGCGACCAGGAGTACCAGGTGACCGTCGAGCAGCTCGAGGCCGCGCGCACGCCGCGCTCCAAGGTGCTGCTGTTCGTGTCGCCCTCGAACCCGACCGGCGCGGTCTACACGCCCGAGCAGGTCGCGGCGATCGGCGCGTGGGCGACCGAGCACGGGCTGTGGGTGATCTCCGACGAGATCTACCAGAACCTCGTGTACGACGGCGTGCGCGCCGAGATCGATCGCCGAGCACATGCCGGCCGACCGCGTCATCCTCGTCAACGGCGTCGCGAAGAGCTACTGCGATGACCGGATGGCGCCTCGGCTGGATGGTCGGACCGGCCGACGCGATCAAGGGCGCCGCCAACCTGCAGTCGCACCTCTCGAGCAACGTGTCGAACATCTCGCAGCGTGCGGCGATCGCCGCGCTCACCGGGCCGCAGGACGAGGTCGAGGAGATGCGGCTGGCCTTCGATCGGCGGCGGAACGCGATCGTGGCGGGGCTGTCCGCCATCCCGGGCGTCATCTGCCCGACGCCCGAGGGCGCGTTCTACGCGTACCCGGATGTCACCGGCCTGCTCGGTCGCGAATGGGGCGGCGTGCACGCCGACGACGTCGCTCGAGCTCGCCGACCTCATCCTCGACCAGGCCGAGGTCGCCGTCGTGCCCGGTGAGGCGTTCGGTCCGTCGGGATACCTGCGGCTCTCGTACGCGCTCGGCGACGAGGCGCTCGCGGAGGGTGTCGCGCGGCTGCAGCGGTTGTTCGCGCAGTAGGGGCGCATCCACCGATCGGTTGACCTGGAGATTCAGCCCATCCACCGCTGCCGCTCGCGCACGCTGGCGGCCACGATGGTGACATGACCTCCACTGATCCCGTCGTGAGCGTTCGCGACCTCCACAAGACCTACGGCTCGCTCACCGCGCTCGACGGCGTGAGCTTCGACATCGAGCGGGGCGAGACCTTCGCCCTGCTCGGCCCGAACGGCGCCGGCAAATCCACCACCATCGAAATCCTCGAGGGCTACCGCGACCGCACCAGCGGCGACGCGAGCGTGCTCGGCGTCGACCCCGGCAAGGGCGGGCTCGCCTGGAAGGCCCGGCTCGGCATCGTGCTGCAGTCCACCGGCGAGAGCGGCTCGGTGACCGTGCGCGAGCAGCTCACCCACTTCGCCGGCTTCTACCCGAACGCCGCGAGACGTCGACGAGGTGATCGCCGCCGTCGGCCTCGGACGAAGGAGAAGACCTTGATCCGCAAGCTCTCCGGAGGGCAGCAGCGGCGGCTGGATGTCGCGCTCGGCGTCATCGGACGCCCAGAGCTGCTCTTCCTCGACGAACCCACCACCGGCTTCGACCCCGAGGCCAGGCGCCAGTTCTGGGAGCCTGATCCGCGAGCTCAAGTCGGAGGGCACGACCATCCTGCTCACCACTCACTACCTCGACGAGGCCGCAGAACTCGGCGACCGGGCCGGCATCATCGCGGGCGGTCGCCTGATCGACCTCGGCACGATCGACGAGCTCGGCGGCGAGGATGCCAGGGTGCCGGTCGTCCGCTGGCGCGAGCGCGGCGTGCTCCGCGAGGAGCGCACCACCGAGCCCGGCGCGGTGGTGCAGCGGCTCATGCTGGAGCACGGCGAACCGGCATCCCTCGAGATCATCCGACCGAGCCTCGAGGACATCTACCTCGACCTGGTCGGCGCCCACGAGCAGCGTGGCCACGGAACTTCCATCACGAGCACGACCGAGACCATCACTGAGGAGACCGCAGCATGACCACCACACTCAAGGCATTGAGCCAGACTGACGCCCGCCGATCGCCCGCCGGCCGGGTACTGCGGCTTGGATTGAGCCGCATCGGCAATGAGGTGCGCAGCTACTTCCGCCAGGGCGACTCGGTGTTCTTCACCTTCCTGTTCCCGCTCGTGATGCTCACGATCTTCTCGGTCGCGTTCAGCGAGCAGGACTTCGGCGAGGGTTTGACCGCCGCCGAGTTCTACCTGCCCGGCATGCTCGCGGCCGGCCTCCTGCTCAGCGGCCTGCAGAACATGGCGATCGACATCGCGATGGAGCGCAGCGACGGCACCCTCAAGCGCTTCGCCGGCACCCCGCTGCCCGTGTTCAGCTACTTCATCGGCAAGATCGGACAGGTGCTTGTCACGGGCATCCTGCAGGCAGCCCTGCTGCTGCTCGTCGCGCGCTTCGCCTTCGGCGTCGACCTGCCGACCGAACTCGGCCAGTGGGCGACGTTCGCGTGGGTGTTCCTGCTCGGCGTCACGACGTCGGCCGTGCTCGGCATCGCGCTCAGCCGGGTGCCCCGCACGGGCAAGAGCGCGACCGCGGTCGTCATCCCGATCACGCTCGTGCTGCAGTTCATCTCGGGCGTCTACCTCAGCTTCACCATGCTGCCCGAGTGGCTGCAGAACATCGCGAGCGCGTTCCCCCTCAAGTGGATGGCGCAGGGCATGCGCTCCGTCTTCCTGCCCGAGTCCTTCGAGGTGCTCGAGCAGGGTGAGAGCTGGAACCTCGTCGGGGTCGCGATCGCCTGTGGACTCTGGCTCGTGCTCGGCCTCATCCTGTGCCGCCTCACCTTCCGATGGATCCGCAAGGATACCTAGATGGAGAACCCGCGCTGGTGGCACGTGGCGGTGCTCGCGATGGCACTCGTTGCCACCACGGTGACGCTCACCTCCGGCATCCCCGCCTGGCGCCAGATCGGCGCCGAGGCGGGGCTCGCGGCGTTCGTGCTCGCGTGGTTCGTGCTCGGACGGCGCGCGCTGCGCAACCCCAGGCCCGCCGTGGTGCTCGTCGGCATCGTGATCATCACCACGAGCGTGGCGACCGGTTTCTTCCCGGCCATGGCGATTCTGCAGTGCGTTGGCTACCCGCTCATCTGGGTCGCGTTCAGTCGCACGCAGTCGGCAATCATCGCGAATGTGCTGCTCGCGCTCGGCGTGGGCGCCGGATACGCGGTCGGGACGGGCAGTCTTCTCGCTCCGCTGATGACCGCAGGGCTCTCGCTCGCCTTCAGCATCGCCCTCGGACTGTGGATCACGAGCATCGCGGTGCAGAGCGAGTCGCGCCGCGCGCTGCTCGCCGAACTGCAGGATGCCCAGGCCCAGCTCGCGGCCGCTCATCGAGACGCAGGCGTCATGAGCGAGCGCGAACGGCTCGCCCGCGAGATCCACGACACGATCGCGCAGGACCTCACCGGGCTCGTGCTGCTCACGCAGCGCGCCCGGCGCGAGCTCGCCGCCGGTCACTCCGACGCGGTCGACGCCCAGCTCGCGCTCGTCGAGGAGAGCGCGCGTGCAACGCTCGCCGAGACGCGCTCGCTCGTGGCCGGGTCCGCACCCGTCGGGCTCGAGGCAGGTGGTCTCGGCGACGCGCTCGAGCGCCTCGGCGAGCGGTTCAGCCGTGAGACCTCGGTGGACGTCGCGGTGGATGCCGCGGCATCCCCCGCGCTCGACCGCGACAGCGAGGTGGTGCTGCTGCGCATCGCGCAGGAGGGTCTCGCGAACGTGCGCAAGCATGCGGGGGCCGGGTCCGCGTCGATCCGCATCGAGTCGGGGGTGGACGGCGTGAGCCTCGTGGTGGCGGATGACGGCGGCGGGTTTGATGTGGCCGCGCCATCCACGGGATTCGGTCTCGCCGGGATGCGCGAGCGGCTCGCGCTCGTCGGTGGCACGCTCGAGGTGTCGAGTTCCCCCGCCGGCACCCGGCTGACCGCGCGGCTGCCGATCGCGCCGGGTGCGCCTGGCGGCACCGCGCGTGCCGACCATGGGGCTGGCGCATGATCCGAGTGCTGGTGGCGGACGACCACCCCATCGTGCGCGGCGGGATCGTCGGGCTGCTCACGTCGGCGGACGACATCGAGGTCGTCGGCGAGGCCGTCGACGGTCCGACGGCGGTGTCCGAGGCTGCTGCGCCTCGAGCCCGACATCGTGCTCATGGACCTGCGCATGCCCGGCTTCGACGGCGATGAGGCGACGGCGCGGATCCTTGCCGTGCGCCCCGGCACCCGCGTCGTGATCCTCACGACGTACGAGTCGGATGCGAGCATCCTGACCGCGATCGAGGCCGGCGCGAGTGGCTACCTGCTGAAGGCGGCGCCGCAGGAGGAGATCCTCGAGGGTGTGCGCTCGGTCGCACGGGGCGAGGTCGCCCTCGCGCCCGGGATCGCCGCGCTGCTCGTGAAGCGCGTAGCCACGCCCGCGGTCACGCTCAGCCCGCGCGAGACCGAGGTGCTCGCGCTCGTCGCGCAGGGCAACAGCAACCCGGAGATCGCCGCGAGCCTGCACGTGAGCGAGGCGACCGTGAAGACGCACCTGCTGCACGTGTTCGAGAAGCTCGGCGTGCGGGACCGAACCCGGGCGGTGACGAAGGCGATGGAGTTGGGGTTGCTGTAGCCGTAGAGGGGGTGGGGCGGAGTTCTTGAGGGCGGAGTTCTTGAGGGCGGAGTTCTTGAGGGCGGAGCGCGGCGCGAACAAGGGGGGCGCGAAGCGCTCCTTTTGGGCGCGAGGCCCTTGAGCGAGGCTTGGGTGGAGGCGCGCGAAGCGTCACTTTGGCGGCTGAGCGGACCTTGATGAGCCCTTCTCTCGACCTCTCCTCCCGAGGTCCGCACTGACTCGCGACATTGTGCGGCTCGATCGGCGCGGGAACAGCAGAAACTCGCGAGTGAGCGGCCATGCGCGTCCCATTTTGCGCTGAGTCGCGACTTTCTGCTGCTCAGAGCCCTCGGGAGCAGCCGAAACTCGCGAGTCAGCGAAATCGGAGGCTGTGGGTGACGGGCGCGCGCTCGCAGCGCCGCTGAGATGGTGCGGGGATGACGCCGCGCATCCCGCTTCCCAATTCACTCCGTTCAGCACCCTTCACCATCGCAATGGCGGAGGAGGCTGGGCTGACGTCTTCCCGCCTTCGCGGACGGGACCTGAACACGCCGTTCCGAGGCACCCGCGTCCCCACCTCCGCCCCTCTCACCCTCCCCACCCGCTGCCGTGCCCTCCAGCTGCGCCTCCCTGGCGCGCACTTCAGCGGGCCAACCGCCGCCCTGCTCTACGGCGCACCGCTTCCGCTACCGCTCGAGCAGTCGCGCACGGTGCACGTCACCGTGCAGGAGGGGCGGCGCGCGCCGACCGGTAAGCACATCCGAGGGCACGCGCTCAGGTTCGAGCCGACGGAGGTGCGGTTCCTGCACGGGGTGCGCACCAGCACGCCCGCACGACTCTGGTGCGAGCTCGGAGCCGCGCTCGACCTCGCCGATCTGGTCGCGGTTGGCGACTACCTCATCCACCACGAGAACCCGCTCGCCTCACGCCGTGAACTCGCCGACGCCGTCACCGCGTTCCCGGGCCGCCGCGGGTTGCGGCGCCTCCGCCAGGCGCTCCCGCTCCTCGACGATCGCGCGGAGTCCGCGCAGGAGTCGCGCGTGCGGGTCATCCTCTCAGTGGCTGGTATCGGCGGCTTCCGGGCCAATCACTGGGTCACGATCACGACCGGCAAGCGCTACCGCGTCGACATTGCGTTCCCCAGGCAGAAGCTCGCGCTCGAGTACCAGGGCATCCACCACACCGATCCAACCCAGTACCGCAAAGACGTCACCCGCCGCGCCGTGCTCGAGGCCGATGGATGGACCGTGCTCGAGATCGCCGCCGACGACGTGAGCCCCGGGCTCGCCGAACGTGTGCGTGCTCGGTTGGCTGGCACCGATCGCTAGAACGGAACGCCGACGGCAACCGGCTCGGGCTGCAGCATCACACCGAACCGTGCAAGCACCACCGAGCGCACATACCGCGCGAGTTCGCCGACCTCGGCGGCGGTCGCTCCCCCGCGGTTCGTGATCGCGAGCGTGTGCTTCGACGAGATCGCGGCGGGCGATCCGGGGAGGGCGAAGCCCTTCGGGATGCCTGCCTGCTCGATGAGCCACGCGGCGCTGAGCTTGACGCTCGCGTCGTCATCCATCAGCCACTGCGGGGTGTCCGTCGGCAGTCCGCGCGCGAAGTTCTCGCTCACGATCGGGTTGGTGAAGAACGATCCGCAGCTCACCGAGTCGGGGTCGGCGGGGTCGAGCACCATGCCCTTGCTCGCGCGGAGGGCGAGCACGGCCGCGCGGATGTCGGGCAGCGGCATCCGGTCGCCGACGGCGACACCGAGCGCAGATGCAAGCTGCTCGTACCGCACGACCGAACCGCCGCCGGCCGCATCGGCAGATGCGAGCTCGAGCTCGACCGAGAGCACCACCCCCTCGCGACCCTGCTTGATCGCGGACGTGCGGTAGGCGAGCCCGAGTTCGGCGGCCGGAAGGTGCACCACCTCGCCGAGCAGCAGATCGAGGAACTCGATCGAAACGAGCGTGTCTGACAGCTCCTGACCGTAGGCGCCGATGTTCTGGATCGGGGCTGCGCCGCTCGAACCGGGGATGCCGCTGAGCCCCTCGATGCCGGCGAGCCCGGCCCCCACGGCGAACGCCACCACCGCATCCCACGGTTCGCCCGCCTGCACGCGCAACGTGGCGCCGCCGGGCGTCGCACCCTCGCTCCGCTCGATGCCGCGCGTCTCCACCCGGATGACGGTGCCGTCGAACCCCGCATCGGCCACGACCACGTTGGAGCCGCCGCCGAGCACGAGCCACGGTTCATCCATCGCCCATGCTTCGCGTGCGGCATCCACCAGCTCATCGGTGGTCGACGCGGTCACAAGGGCGCGCGCTGGTCCGCCGACGCGCATGGTGGTGAGTTCGGAGAGATTCATCGGGCGCGCCAGGTCAGCCAAAGCTGACGCGAACCTGCGCTTTGCCGAGCACGGTCTGGTCGTCGAACGTGACGGTGAGATCCACCCGGATGCCGTCGTCGTCGATCGTGCCGACCTTCGCCACCACCGAGACGGTCGCGCCCGTCGACCGGGTCGACGAGCACGGGGCGGGTGAATCGCACCTGGTAGTCGGTGATGCGGCCGCTGTCGCCGGCCCAGTCGACGACGGGCTGCACCGCGATGCCCATCGTGAGCATGCCGTGGGCGAGCACGCCCGGCAGTCCGACCGAGGTCGCGATGTCGTCGCGGTAGTGGATCGGGTTGAAGTCGCCCGATGCACCCGCGTAGCGCACGAGTGAGTCGCGCGTGAGCTCGTAGGTCGCCTCGGCGACGATGTCGCCGACCGCAACGGAGGATGCCGCGCTGTCACTCACGAGGGCACCTCCTCGTCTGCGCGCACCACGAGGGTGGAGGTCGCGGTCACGACGTGGGCGCCGGCGGCATCCACGATGGATGACTCGGCCGTGACCATCGCGTTGCCGCCGAGCGTCTTGACGCTCGTCACGGTCAGGGTGGCGGTCAACTCGTCACCGGCGAGGATCGGGCGGCTGAACGTGAACCGCTGGTCGCCGTGCACCACCCGCGAGAAGTCGATGCCCGCGTCAGGCTCGGAGAGCAGCTGGGCCAGGGTGTGCTCCTGCACGACGACGGCGAACGTCGGCGGCGCGACGAGGTCCGCGTAGCCCGCCGCCTTGGCCGCGGCGGTATCGAGGTTGACCGGGTTGGTCGCGAAGACGGCGCGCGCGAACTCGCGCACCTTCTCCCGACCAACGAGATACGGCGCGGTCGGCGGGAAGACCCGCCCCTGCAGCTCGGGGTTCACTGGCACGTCTGCCAGCCTAGTGAGCGTGCGGGCGACGGAGCCTCAGTCTTCGGTCGACTCGAGGCGCTCGCGGTTGATCGCGTTCGGGTCCCCCGGCACGCAGGTCGAGTAGCCGAGCATGCTCGACCCGTTCGCGCTGATCCCGAACTGGTACAGCACGCCCCGGTCGTCTTTGCCGTCGGGCGGGTATTGACCCTCGATGATGAGGTGGCCGTTCGTGCTCGTGCTCTCACGCGTCGTGAGCTCATACCCGGCCTCGGCGAACACCGCCAGTAACTCGTCGGCAACCTGGCGTTCTGTGCCCTCAGCAATCGGTGGACCGCCCCGCTTCTGCGAAACTTGAGCACCAGGGGCGCCGTCGGCAGAGCACGGCATGGCACCCGAGAGCAGCGGCTCCCACTCCCCACCGATGACGGCCTGCACACGGTCGAGCAGGTCAACCAGGTCACTCTGTGCGACATCGAGTTCCATGGCGCCACTCCCTTCCTCAGTCTGTGTTGTACCAGTGGATGTCGCGGCCGGTGCGCATCCAGCGAAGCTCAGGCTCGCCGCCACCACCAGCGCGGCAAGCGTCACGCGCTTAGCGACCGTGCGCACCGCCGCCTCCACCACCGTCACCGCTCGCACCATTCCCCGAGCTGCCGCCGCTGCTCGAGCTCGCGCCGCTCGATGCTCCGCCGCCCACGGGCGTGACGCCGTCCGTGATGCCCAGACTCAGCAGCGCGGCGTTGTGCAGCGGGTTAGTGCCGGCGTCGAGATAACCGTACTGGTCGGTCGTCGTGTTGTTGAGCTGGTGCTCGAGCTGGGGAGAGGAGATGTGTCCGTCGGATCCCTCCAGGTACTCCCCGTTCACCGTCGCGCCCTCCGAGCTGAACACGTTCCCGCCATACGCCTCGTTCGTCGGATCGACCGTGTGCTGGAAGTCGATGCTCCAGATGGCCGGTGTCAGCACCAATCCCAGCAGTGGCGAGACGCCACCGACAATCGGGGCGGCGATCGGCGCAAAAATGTCCAGAGGCACTGTCACGTAAGCGTCGGATCCACCGATCTGGATGTCGCCCTGCCCGAGGTCCGCGATGTTGTCGCCGCTCGCCTCCGAAGCCCAGACGTTGTCCGGATCGACCTGCAAGTAGCTCGCGTCGGGGATGGAATTGTCGAGCCCGGCCGACCCAAGCATGATGAAGTTCTCGACGGGCGTCTCGGTGAGGGCGAGGCTCGCGACGGTCGTGCCGTAGGAGTGTGCGATGACGGAGAGATTCTCGCCAGCATCCCAGTCCTGCGTGGATGTGACGCCCTCGAGGAAGTCGATGAGGTTCGGGGCGCCGTTTACCGCGCTCTCCGAACTGAGCACCTGCAGGTGCTCATCTGGCGCGTTGTTGGCCACATCACCGATCATCTGCGGGGAGTCGTAACCGATCCATGCGACGACCGCCAGGCCCCCTTCGGTGCCATGCAACTCGTTGATGGCGCTCTGCTCGTTGTAGATGTTCTGCGCCGACAGGGTCCACTCATGCAGCGACTTCGTGACCGTGGAGCCCATGCCCGGCACGGCCGTGGTGACCTGGGTCGCCGTGTCCATGTTGCCGACGGAGACTGCAGCGAACGTCGGATCACCGGGCTGGTAGAGGACGAACTGGTAGGTGTAATCCCCGGCCCCGAGGAGGGTCGCATCGATCGCCTCCGCTTCGTGCAGCGCCGCGAAGAAGGTGCTGACGTTGTACCCCTGCTCGGCGAGGTACTGCAGCGCCTCGGTGCCCGGATCATTCACGCCCGTACCCCTCAGGGCGTCGAACTCTGCGTCGATTGCCTTCAGGCGGTCGTACTCACTGGCGAAGGCATCCCGATTGGCCAGGTCGCGATGCGTGTACCAGATGCCGTTGAGGTTGCCGAAGAGCGCGGGCGCTGCGGCCAGCAGAGCGAGTTGCTCGGCGCTCGCCACGGGCTCTTCGTCCTCGCCGACCGGCGGCGCGAGGCTCTGCCACCACTCCGCGACGGCGTCTGCGTCTTGCATGGCGGCGAGGCGAGCGGCGAAATCCGGATCGGACCCGAGGCGAGCCGCGACCTGCGCGGCGGTCATGCCGCTCAGCACCGTCATGAATTCGCCGTCGGTGTAGAGCCCATCAGCGGTGTAGGCGGTACCGAAGTCGGAGTTGCTCCCACCGGGGCCACCGCCCACCTCCGAGACGAACGCCCGGTCGGCTTCCGTGCGCCGCACGGTGAGGGCATCCCATTCCTGTTCGATGCCGCGGTCTTCGGCGCGTGCGGCGCGGATCTTGGCTTCGAGCTGCTGCGTCAGGAGCGCCTGGGTGGGATCGTCCTCAGCAGCCGCTCGCCGAATGAGCAGCACTCGGAGTTCCTCTGCATTCGCGCTTTCGCGAGCCCTGATGTTCGAGGCAGCCCGTGCTATCTGCTCGACCTCTGACGCGTAGCCCAGGAGTGCGTCGGCGTGCTGATCGTAGCCGCGCGCCAGCTCGCGGATCGTGCCGCGCACCGCACCGAGTCGGGAATTGAACTCGGAGGCCGCGCTCCCCATCCAGGCCTGCCCCACATCTTGGGCGCTCTCGATGTCGGCCGCCACGCGACGCGTCAGCTCCTCGACCTCGTCGCTGCGTACCGCAGCCATCGCGCGAATGGCTGACGGGTCCCCGGCTCCGGGGTCGAGACGGCTCCAGGTCACAAGAACAGCTCCGCGACCCATCCGTCTTGCGAATCGAGCCATTCGCCGAGCTCTTCATCCCGCTCCTGGAGGAGCTCGGCGCCGCGATTGAGGGCGTCCGCGAGGGTCTCGAGATCCGTCGCGTTCGCACGCGCCCTCGCGGTCAGGTTGACGTTGGCGAGCGTGAGCGTGTCCGCGACAGCGTCTGAGGCGAGCACATTCGCACGCACCTCGAGCTCGCTGGCGCGTGGCTGCACTCGCCGGCTCGCGTCGGCCAAGTCGATTGCCGCGCGACGCATGGCGTCGGTGTCGATCGTGAAGTCGGCCATGGTCCCCTCCGTCGGTGGCGATGGGCGTCAGGCTATTGGTGACAGCGCCTCGCCGTCGATGGGCAGCGCTGCCCATCGAGCATCGCCAACGAGGTGCGCGCCAACGGAAAAACCCCGCCGACCGTCATGGTCGTCGGGGCTTCTACGAATCTTGGTGGGATCTACTGGCAGCTATCGCACTGCAGGAGATCCATGGGGTCGACGGGTACCGCGTAGCCCCCAACGGTGTCTTCGTTGTCCATTTGATCCTCCTCAGGAAGTCTCGGTCTGTCCCCACCAGTTGACTGGGGTGCTCCACTATATAACGGGAATGACACGGATGTCATTCCACTAGATGTTGTGGTTTCGGCGTGTCGCGCCATAGTTCAAGAATACGGCGCCCCACCGACATTTCCGGCCCGATCTGGGGGCATCAGAGCGACCGCAGAATCCCTAGACTTCGCGTATCCCTGCCCGCGATCCATCGGAGTTTCCGTGTCCACTGCCCCAGCCGACCCCACCCGCGAGAGCTTCCTGCGCAAGCACACCGAGGTGATCATCGCGGTGCTCCTCGGTCTCGTCTCGGTCGCCACGGCGTACTCCTCGTTCCAGGCAGCGTTGTACGACGGCAAGGTCATCGAAGCGAACACCCAGGCCACGACCCTCTCGACCGAGGCGGAGTCCCTCTACCTCGAGGGCAACCAGCAGTATGTGCAGGACGCGCAGCTCTTCGACCGCCTCACCGACTTGCGCCTCGACATCCAGAACCCGGATGCCGCGATCTCGGCCGCTGCGCAGATCAAGTACGACACCATCTACTTCCAGTCGGTCTCCGAGGAGTTCGACGCTGCGATCCAGGCCGCCGACGCACTCAACGAGTCGGACCCCGACTTCTACTACTCCCCGCTCGACGACGAGGACTACCAGGCATTCCTGTTCGGCGCGTACGCCGAGACGAAGGATGCCGCGGATGCCGCCCTCGCCCAGGCGAAGGAGCACGACGGGCGCGGCGACCTGCTCACGCTCACGACCGTGCTGATGGCGCTCTCGCTGTTCCTGCTCGGCATCGGCGCGGTGGTCAAGGCATTCCGGGTGCGGCTCATCCTCGGCGGCGTGTCGATCGTGATCTTCGTGATCGCACTCGGACTCGCGGTGACGGTGCCGTTCGTGGGGATCTGATCCCGGGGATCCGCTACAGCCCGTCCTCCGGGTCGACCGGATGGTGGCTCGTGATCGACAGACGGTTGAACGCGTTGATCGAGATTCCGACCCAGCGCACGGCTGCCACCTGCGCGACTGTGAGCTCCGGGTGATCGTCGTCCTCGGCTCGGCGGCCGGACGTCACGTCGGCGATGAGCGTGATCTCCTCGGTGATCGCGAGCGCGGCGCGCTCAGCCTCGGTGAAGTACTCGGTGTCGCGCCACGATGACAGCACGGCCAGCCGGTCGGTGGTCTCGCCCTTGCTGATGGCGTCGCGCGTGTGCAGTCGCAGGCAGAACGCACACCCGTTGATCTGGGATGCGCGCAGCTTCACGAGTTCGATCAGCAGCGGGTCAAGGCCGGCGCCGAGTGCGGCGATCTCCGCCTGCTTGCTCACGCCCTTCAGTGCCTGGTACGCCTCGGGGAATGCCTTGTCGAGATAGATGGAGCGCATACCCCAACGCTATAGATGCCAACTGCATACGCGCACGATATGCCCCCGCGCGTAGCATCGATCGGATGCGGGTGCTGATAGTCGAGGACGAGCCGTACCTCGCCGACGCCATCCGGGTTGCACTCCGCCTCGAAGCGATCGCGGCCGACGTCGCAGGCGACGGCCACACCGCGCTCGAGCTGCTCGACGTGAACGACTACGACATCGCGGTGCTCGACCGCGACATCCCCGGGCCTTCTGGTGACGAGGTCGCCGAATCCATCATCGACTCGGGCAGCGGGATGCCAATCCTCATGCTCACCGCGGCCGACCGGCTCGACGACAAGGCCTCGGGCTTCGAGCTCGGCGCCGACGACTACCTGACCAAGCCGTTCGAACTGCAGGAGCTCGTGCTCAGACTGCGCGCACTCCACCGGCGGCGAGCGCACAGCCGTCCACCCGTGCGCGAGCTCGCGGGCCTGCGGGTCGACCCGTTCCGCCGCGAGGTCTACCGTGACGGGCGCTACGTCGCGCTCACCCGCAAGCAGTTCGCCGTGCTCGAGGTGCTCGTCGCGGCCGAGGGCGGGGTGATCAGCGCCGAGGAGCTGCTCGAGCGAGCGTGGGACGAGAACGCGGATCCGTTCACGAACGCCGTGCGCATCACGGTGTCGGCGCTGCGCAAGCGCCTGGGTCAGCCGTGGCTGATCGTGACGGTGCCGGGCGTGGGCTACCGCATCGATGCTGGTTCCGACCGGAAGGACGGCAACGATGGATAGCGCGGCGACCGGGCGGAAGCGAGGCACGAGTGTTCGGCTCAAACTCACGCTGAGCTATGCGGGGGTCATCGTGCTCGCGGGCGGACTGCTGCTCGCGGTGGTGTGGGTGTTCCTGCTGCGCTACGTGCCCGCGAACACGAACGATCTTCCCGGACCGTTCGGCCCCAACCGCGAGGATCTCATCCGTGCGTTCGTTCCTCCGGCGGCTTGGGCGATGGTCTTCCTGCTCGCGTTCGGTCTCATCGGTGGCTGGATGCTCGCCGGGCGCGATGCTCGCGCCGCTGGTCAGGATCACGAACGCCACGCGCAAGGTCGCGAGCGGTTCCCTGTCGCACCGCATCGAGCTGGAGGGCCGCAGCGACGAGTTCCGCGAACTCGCCGACGCGTTCGACGCGATGCTCGCCCGGCTCGAGGCGCACGACGCCGAGCAGCAGCGGTTCGCGGCCAACGCCTCGCACGAGCTGCGCACGCCCCTCGCGATCACCCAGACCCTGCTGGATGTCGCGCGCACCGACCCCGACCGTGACGCCGACGAGCTCATCAAGCGCCTCCGTGCCGTCAACACCCGCGCGATTGCGCTCACCGAGGCGCTGCTGCTGCTGAGCCGCGCCGGCGAAGGATCGTTCGTGCGCGAGCACGTCGACCTGTCACTGCTCGCAGAGGAAGCCGCGGAGACGATCCTGCCGCTCGCCGAGCGGCACGGCGTCACGATTGAGACCTCGGGCGACGTCGCTCCGGCACTCGGCTCCCCCGCGCTCCTGCTGCAGATGACCACGAACCTTGTGCACAACGCCGTCGTGCACAACCTGCCAGAGAACGGCACCGTGCACGTTACGACGGCGCTCGACGGCGACTCCGTCGTGCTCACCGTCGAGAACACCGGAGAGCTGCTCTCGCCACACCTCGTCTCTACCCTCCACGAGCCATTCCGACGCGGTACCGCGCGCATCCACTCGGATCATGGCGGTGTTGGGCTCGGGCTCGCGATCGTCACGAGCATCCTGCGGGCGCACCGGGGAACGCTCGCCATCGCAGCCCGGACGGACGGCGGGATGCTCGTCACGGTCCGCCTTCCGGCGGCTACCACCGCGCCAGCTGACCAATCGCCTGCGTGATCGGGAAGTCGAAGTAGGTGTCGGGGTAGGGCTCGTTGCGCAGGGTGTAGTGCCACCACTCCTGGCGGTAGGAGATGAACCCGCAGTCCTCCATGATCGAGCGCAGCTGGCGACGGTGCAGCGCCTCAAGCGGCGCGACCGCGCGCGCGTCGTGATGGGAGACCGGATCCATCAGGTCGTGCCGGCCGCCCATGGCGACCAGATCGCCGGTGGCCAGGTGGAAGAGCGTGAGGTCGACCGTGCTGCCGCGACTGTGCCCGGACTTCGCGGCGACGTAGCCGCGCTCGAACATCTCGGGGCGTTCGAGGTTCGGGTAGTGCCGGGGCTTGGTGCGGCCGTCCTCCGGTTGCCCCGACCACCGCAGGAAGCTGTCGACGCCTCGCTGCGGACGGTAGCCGTCCCAGAGCAGCAGGCCGAATCCGAAGGATGCCGCGTGCTCGCGCGCAAGGGTGAGCGCTGCGCAGAGCGCCCTCGTGCCCACGATGCGGTTCGCGAGGTATCCGTCGACGGGCTTGCCCGTGAAGTTGTCCCACGTCGCGTACTTGGAGTCCCAGCGGATGCCGGGCACGAGCTCGTCGACGAAGACGAAGTCGCCGTTCATCGGCGAAGCCGGTCGTTGCGGTTGGGCACACATCAAGTCAAGGCCGGGGTCTGTTGCCAGCGCGTATCGGGATTTCAATATGCGGAGCACAAGCGCTCTAGTGTGGACGGGTGACCACGCCCGAGCCCCATCCTCCGGGCGCTCGGCCCCTGTTGCGTGGGCGTCTGCTCGCGTTCCTCGGCATCGCGCTCGTCGCGCTGACCATGCGCACGGCGGTCGGCTCGATGTCGCCGATCATCGACCAGATCGATGACGACCTGCACCTTGACCACCTGGTGCTCTCCGTCGTCGGAGCGGCCCCGCCGCTGATCTTCGCGCTCTCCGGGCTGCTGGCACCGACTCATTTCGCGTGTGCTCGGGCTCGAGGGTTCCCTGGTCGCGCTGACCCTGCTCGGCGGCATCGGGCACCTCGTGCGGGCGATCGCCCCTGAACCTGGGCTCCTGCTGCGTCGGTACCGTCTTCGCGCTGCTCGGAGCGGGATGCTGCAACGTGCTGCTTCCACCGATCGTGAAGCGCTACTTCCCCGACAGGATCGGCACCGTCACGGCGCTCTACGTGACCGTCATGTCCCTCGGAGCCACGGTTCCCCCGATCGTGGCGGTGCCGATTGCCGAGGGGGCGTCGTGGCGGGTGTCGCTCGGCGCCTGGTGCGTGCTCGCGGTGGTCGCCGCGGCTCCGTGGGTCTGGCAGCTCGTGAAGTCGGGTCGTCACGTCGAGAACCTCGATACCGCGGCGCGTGGGATCGAAACCGCTTCCGCGGGAATCGGGCGACGCCTGTTCCGGTCGAGGATCGCCTGGTCCATGGCGTTCCTCATGGCGGCGCCCACCATCTCCGTCTACGCGATGTTCGCGTGGCTTCCCTCGATGGCGACGGAGCTCTCCGGAGTCGACGCTGCGCAGGCCGGCGTGCTGCTCGGCGCGTTCGCACTCTGCGGCGTGCCTGCGGCTCTCATCGTGCCGGTGCTGGCGGTGCGGCTGCGGTCGGTGAGCCCATTGATCGTCATGGGGCTCGTCCTCTTCGTCGCCGGTTTCGCCGGATTCCTCTTCGCTCCGACCGTGCGCCGCTCGTCTGGAGCGTGTCCATCGGTCTCGGCCCGCTGATCTTCCCGCTCACACTGACGTTGATCAACCTCCGTACCCGCAGCCAGGTTGGAGCCGTCGCTCTGAGCGGCTTCGTGCAGGGGTTCGCCTACGTGATCGGTGCCGCCGGTCCGCTCGTTGTCGGCCTGCTCCGGGATGCGACGGGTGGCTGGACGGTGCCGATCGCGTTCCTCCTGGCGACGCTCGTGCTCGCCGTCCCCGCGCTCGTGGTGCTCCGCCGTTCCGGATTCATCGAGGACGAGCTCGCACGGTAGCGGTCGGAGACGGTGCGGTGGAGCGGGCCAGCAACGCGAGCGTCACGAGCTGATCGATGACGACGGCGAGCGGCATGCCCGCGGCGGCCATCATCCGCGGGTAGCGGCTGTACGACGTCATGCCCGGCATCGTGTTCACCTCGTTGAAGACGACCCTGCCGTCCTCCGTGAGGAACATGTCGACCCGCGCGATGCCGGTGCAGCCGAGCGCCCGGTAGATCGCCTTCGCCGTCTCCCGCACTCGGTTGGCGGACTCGGGCGTGATGTCTGCGGGCACGACGAAACTCGAGTTCTCGGACCCGGTCTCCGGCGTCGACTCCTGGTGGATGCGGAAGAAGCCGTGCGTGAGCGCGACCTGGTCGAGCTCGCCCATCATGAGCACCGAGTCATTGCCGAGGATGGCGCATCCCACTTCGATACCGACGACCGCCTGCTCGATCAGCACCTTCGAGTCGTACCGACGGGCCTCCTCGAGGGCGGCGGCCAGGTCGTCTTCGCGCCTCGACCTTGCTCACGCCGAACGACGAACCCGACCGCGCCGGTTTGACGAAGACGGGATAGGTGAGGCTGTCGGGGTCGACACCCTGATTCGCGGTGACGACGCGGAACTCGGGAGTCGGGATGCCGGCCGCGGCCGCGATCGTGTAGGCGAGCGATTTATCCATGCACAGCGCGGAAGCTTGGATGTCGCAGCCCACGTACGGGATGCCGGAGAGTTCGAGCAGGCCCTGGATCGCGCCATCCTCGCCGTCTTTGCCGTGCAGCAGCGGCAGCACGACATCGAGGCGGATGGTCTCGGCGCGCTCGCCGTCGATGGCGAGCAGCCCGTGGACGCCCCGATCCGGCGACAGCGATGCGGGTCGCGCGCCCGACTCCCAGCTCGGCGCCGGGACGGTCGCAGAGCATCCACTCGCCGTGTTCGGTGATGCCGACGTAGAACGGCTCGTACTTGTCGAGGTCGAGGTGGCTCGCGACCTCCGCCGCGGACTTGACCGAGACGGGGTGCTCCTCAGAGGTTCCCCCGAACAGGATGCCGATGCGCAACCTATCCACGCTGCACCCCTTCGAACCGAAGGCAGTTGAGCAGGGACTGCTCGACCGTGTCGCGCAGCGCGTGGTCGGTGTGGAACGCGGTGTGCGGGCTGATGATCACGTTGGGGTGGGCCTGCAACCGGGTCAGCAGGGTGTCGCGTGCGGCGGCATCCCGCAGGTCTTCGTAGAACTGCCCCTCCTCACCCTCGACGACATCCAGGGCCGCACCACCGATGCGGCCGAGTTCGAGCGCCCCGAGCAGGGCTGCGGTGTCGATGAGCGCGCCGCGACTGGTGTTGACGATGAGCGCCCCGCGCTTGAGGCGTCCGATGCGCGCCGCGTCGAGCAGGTGGTGCGTCGCGGTGGTGAGCGGCGCATGGAGCGTGACGACGTCGCTGCGCTGCAGCAGGTCGTCGAGCGACACGTGCTCGCCCTCGGCACCGGGCCGCACATCGTGGGTCAGGATGCGACCGCCGAACCCGCGCAGCCGGTGCACGACCGCCGTGCCGATCCTGCCCGCCCCGACGACCCCGACGGTGAGGTCGCGGAGCTCCCGGCCGCGCACCTGCCCGAGTCGGTAGTCGCGCTGGTCAGCCCGCCGGATGATCGACTGCCCGTTGCGCACGAGCAGGAGCATCAGCATGAGCGTGTAGTCGGCGACGCTGTCGGGCGAGTAGAAGACGTTGCCGACGGTGATGCCGACGGACGCGGCGAACTCGGTGTCGATGTGGTCGGTGCCGACGCTCCTCGTCGAGAGGTACCGCACACCGGCGCGGCTCAGCGCGGTGAGCGTGGCGTTGGTGACGCTGGCCTTGTGGCCGACGCTGACGCAGCGGGTGCCAGCGGCGAGCTCCGCGGTGGACTCGGAGAGCGGGGCATCCGTGATCGTGAGGGTGATGCCGAGGCGCGGGGCGAGCTCGCGGAAGAGCGCGGCCTCGTCGGCGTCGCATCCATAGATCGTGATGCCGACGGCGTGGGCGGGTTCGAGTCGCGAGGCGTTCGCGCTGGATCGTGGCTGGCGGGGTGTGGGGCACACACCGAGTCAAGGCGGCGAGGTGTTGCGAGTGCGTATCGGGGTTTCGATACGCGGAGGATAGGTGCGGCGACCGTCGACGAGCGGGCGGCGTCAGACCCCGTTGAGATCGAGCAGCGACGCCACCCGCATCGCGCCGGCCATCACCGTCAGACCGGGATTGAAGCCGCCGTTGGTGGGATGCAGCGACGCATCCGCCACGTACACATTCGTGGTGCCGAACAGGAGGCCTTCCGGCGTGCAGGCCCCATCGGCCGGGTCGTGCGCCATGCGGGTGGTGCCTGCGGAATGCTCGGCACCCTGCGGCGAGACGTAGAACGCGTTGCTCACAATGTCCCGACCGCCTGAAGCCTCGAGCCACTCGGTGCAGCGCTCGCGCATGAAGTCGACGGCCTCGCGCGTGGCAGGGTGCGCGTCGCCCCGCAGCCGGGCCAGCGGCATCCCGTTGCGGTCTGTGAGGCGCGAATCGATGCTCACGCGGGACGACGAGTCGGGGATCTCCTGCACCATTGACATCGTGCCGAGCAGGGCGCCGCTCTCGCGCATCCACTGCTTGTGCTCGAGGCCCCAGCGGTGACCAGCCGCCGTGCGCCCGACCGCGGCCTTGGTGTACGGGAACATACCGGGCGCGTCGAAGATCACGCCGCCGCCCCAGGCGACGCGGTCACGATGCACCCAGTCGACGGTCGCCACCGAGTGCCCGGGGCCTCGACTCCGTTCGAGGCGCGGCCCGCTGAGCGCGATCGCGACCGCGACGCCGTGCGTGTGGTGGTTGCGGCCGACCCAGTCGTTGCCGAGCCCCGACGCCAGCAGCAACCGCGGAGTCTCCACCGCGCCGGCGGTCACGACGATCCGGCGAGCGTGGATCTCCCGCACCTCCACTCCCTTCGGCTGGGTCACCGCGACGCGCACGCCGGATGCGGTACCGCGCCCGTCGTGCACGATTGCCGTGACCTGGGCCGACAGCAGCAGGTCGCACCGGCCCGTCGCCAGAGCGCGGGGGATGAACGTGTTCTGCGTGCCGTTCTTCGCGTTCACCGGGCACGCGTGACCGACGCACTGCCCGCATCCGACGCACGCGGCGCGGCCATCGCGGGGCACGCTGTTGATCGCGAACGGAATCGGCGACGCCTTCCAGCCGAGAGTGGATGCCGCGTCCGCAAGCACTGCGCGCACCGGATCCGACGGCAGCGCGGGCATCGGGTACGGCCTCGACCGCGGAGTCCGGCGTGCGATGTCGCTCCCTGCATCGCCCGAGACGCCGAGCTCCCACTCGACCCGGTCGTAGTACGGCTCGAGGTCGTCGTAGCCGATCGGCCAGTCGATGAGCGTGCTGCCCTCGGGTGTGCCGTAGGTGGTCGCCATGGCGAAGTCCTCGTCGTAGAAGCGCCACGACATGCCCTGCCACACCCGGGTGCCACCGCCGAGGGTCATCGCGACGAGCCCGTACGCACCGCCGTCACCGTCGCCGCGGAGCACCGTCGTCGACCCGTCGGCCGACTCGAGGATGCGGTCGTTGCCAGCACCCGCACCCGCCGTGGGGTCGTAGGTCTGCATTCGCTTGCCCTGCAGATGGTTGCTGCGCAGCTCGGCTGCCCTCATGGGACGTCCGCGCTCGACCAGCAGCACGTGCGCGCCCTTCGCGGCGAGCTCAGCGGCGACGACGCCACCTCCTGCACCCGCACCGATCACGATCACGTCGTACTCCGCGGCGATGCGCTCGAGCGGCGTGCCGACGTCGACCCGTTCTCCGGCGGCGGCAGTGGGTCCGGGATCGAACCCGACCATGTCCCATCCGGCGGGTTTGCTCGTGCCCGCGTAAAACCCCTGGAACGCCAGCATCGCAATGGTCTCGATCGCGGCTACGTGCTGGGTTCGGCGGCCAGCCGATCGAGGATCGCGCGGCGTTGCGGTGAGGTGGTGACGGCGAAGGGATGGCCGTGCGAGGCTGCGGCCGCGGCATCCAGTGCTTCGCACCCCTGGACGAGTGATGGGCGCAGGTGCGCCAGGAAGCCGTCGCCGTGCTCAGCGACCAGCCGACGGACGCCGCCGTCCCACCCTCCCGGCCACTCGTCGGGCGGGAATGATCGTGTCGACCGCGGCATGCAGCGTCACGGCGATGTCGTCTGTCATGTGGGAACACTAGGGGATGCCGCCACTGGCGCTCAGTCGAACTCCGCCGTCGTCTCCCGCGGGTACGCCCGCCCGCGAGCTTCACGAGCTGCGCGTGCGCGTACTCGCAGACGAGCGCGTGGCGGTAGACCATGCGCGGCACGTCGACGTTGGAGTCCATCCAGAGGCTCATGCCGGCGAGCTTCCAGTGCCGGAACGTGTCATCGCCGGTGATGACGGCGAGGATCTCGAGGAACGAGTCGTCGAACCGCATCGAGTGCACCGCGCGGCGGTACTCCTCAGAGTTGAGCGCGATCGAGAACGGGATGTTCATGAAGCACAGCGCAGTCTGGATGTCGAGGCGCATCACCCGCCGACGATGACGCTCAGCGTCGAGCGGCGGAATGTCGAGCTGGGTGAAGTTGAGCGGACTGCGTGGAGT
>CAWBNZ010000018.1:0-138968 GCA_963790235.1 uncultured Actinomycetota bacterium | reverse complement strand
CGCCAACCCCGACGTGACCATCAACTACGACCCGTCGGGCTCCGGCGCCGGCCGCGAGGCGTTCATCGCCGGTGGCGTCGCGTTCGCCGGCACCGACTCGGCCCTCAAGCACGAGGAGATCGACGGCGGCTTCGCCGGTTGCGTCGCCGACACCGGCTACTTCCAGGTGCCGGTCTACATCTCCCCGATCGCCGTGATCTTCAACGTCGAGGGTGTTGACGAGCTCAACCTCGACGCCGCGACGCTCGCCGGCATCTTCAAGGGCACCATCACCAGCTGGGATGACCCGGCCATCGCCGCGCTCAACGAGGACACCACGCTCCCGTCCGCGCCGATCACCGCCGTCCACCGCTCGGACGACTCGGGCACCACGAAGAACTTCGCGGACTACCTGTACAAGGTCGCCCCCGACGTGTGGGACGCCGAGCCGGCCGACCCGTTCCCCTACCAGACCGGTGAGGCTGCCCAGGGCACCTCGGGCGTCGTCGACGCGGTCACCAACGGCACCAACACCATCGGCTACGCCGACGCGTCGAAGGCCGGCGACCTCGGTACCGCTGCGATCCTGGTCGGTGACGAGTTCGTGAACTACACCCCCGAGGCTGCTGCCGCGGTCGTCGACGGGTCGCCGTCGTCGAGGGACACCGCGTCGGACACCGACCTCGTCGATCAAGCTCGACCGCAACACCGACGACCCGAGCCACTACCCGCTCGTGCTCGTCAGCTACGCCATCGGCTGCCTCGAGTACACCGACGCCGAGGCTCGGCGCCCTCGTGAAGGCGTACGTCAGCTACCTGGCCAGCGAAGAGGGACAGGCCGAGGCCGCGGCGTCCGCCGGTGCCGCGCCGCTCTCGGCCGACCTCTCGGCGAAGGTCGCAACCGCCCTCGAGGCGATCAAGTAACAGCAGAACAGCACCACCAGCACCACACTGTCGGGCTGCGTCCCACGTGCATTGCACGCGGGGTCGCAGCCCGACAGACTGAAACCCCCGAGCCCCCACGCACCAGAGCCCCAGGAAGCCAGACATGACCACAGCACGGTGAAGATCGCGGGCGAAGGCCCGTCCGGCCGACCGGATCTTCTCCGGGCTCGACGCTCACGGCCGGCATCCTCATCCTGGTCGCCCTCGCCGCCGTCGCGGTCTTCCTCATCGTGCAGAGCATCCCCGCGCTCGTCGCGGATCCCAAAGAGCTCAAGGGCGAGCCGGACAGCTTCTGGGCCTACGTCGCCCCGCTCATCTTCGGCACCGTCTGGGCCGCGTTCCTCGCCCTGCTGATGGCCCTGCCGATCTCCCTCGGCATCGCGCTCTTCATCTCGCACTACGCCCCGCGGCGCATCGCCCAGGGCCTCGGCTACGTCATCGACCTGCTCGCCGCGGTGCCGTCGGTCGTGTTCGGCCTCTGGGGCATCAAGGTGCTCGCGCCGATGGTGCCGCCGCTCTACGCCTGGCTCATCGCGAACCTCGGCTGGATCCCGCTCTTCTCCGGCCAGGTCTCGGGCACCGGCCGCACCATCCTCACCGTCGCCATCGTGCTCGCCGTCATGATCCTCCCGATCATCACCGCCATCAGCCGCGAGGTCTTCCTTCAGACTCCCGTGCTGCACGAGGAGGCCGCGCTCGCGCTCGGCGCGACCCGCTGGGAGATGATCCAGATCGCGGTGCTGCCGTTCGGTCGCCCCGGCATCATCTCGGCCGCGATGCTCGGCCTCGGCCGCGCGCTCGGCGAGACCATGGTGGTCGCGATGGTGCTCTCGCCGGCCGTCGTCATCTCTTCGTGCTCACCGGGTCGATCAACCCGTCGACCATCGCGGGCAACATCGCGCTCAACTTTCCCGAGGCGCACGGCGTCGGCGTGAACGCGCTCATCGCGACCGGGCTCATCCTGTTCGTCATCACGCTCGCGATCAACTCGGTCGCGCGATTCGTCATCAACCGCCGCAAGGCGTTCTCCGGAGCGAACTGATGACGACGGCACCGGTCACCCGCGGCCCCTCGGCGGGCATCGCGAACTCGCTCACCTCCGGCCGACTGCCGAAGTGGGCGCCCTGGGCGCTGCTCGTCGGCAGCTGGATCGTCGTGTCGGTCGATCTTCGCCCTCACCGCGCGGCGAGGCCGACTTCAACATCGCCGCGGCCCTGTTCCTCGGCACCGTGCTGTTCGACGTGCTCATCTTCGTCGTCGCGTACCTCGTCGAGGGGCACCGGTTCGCGGTGAACCGCCTCGTCACCTCGCTCGTCGTCACCGCGTTCATCGTCGCGCTGCTGCCGCTCGTCTCGCTGCTCTTCACGGTGCTCGTCGAACGGTCTCGCGCGCTTCGACCTCCAGTTCTTCTCCGAGTCGATGCGCAACGTCGTCGGCGAGGGCGGCGGCGCGCTGCACGCGATCATGGGCACGCTGCTCATCACCGGCATGGCGACGCTCATCTCGGTGCCGGTCGGCCTGCTCACCGCGATCTACCTCGTCGAGTACGGCCGCGGCCCGCTCGCTCGGGCGATCACCTTCTTCGTGGACGTGATGACCGGCATCCCCTCGATCGTCGCCGGGCCTGTTCGCGTTCGCGTTCTTCGCGCTCATCCTGCAGGATCCGGGCATCCGCTTCGGATTCGGCGGTTCGGTCGCCCTGTCGCTGCTGATGATCCCGGTGGTGGTGCGCTCGAGCGAGGAGATGCTCAAGCTCGTGCCCAACGAGCTGCGCGAGGCGTCGTACGCGCTCGGGGTGCCGAAGTGGCTGACGATCCTGAAGGTCGTGATCCCGACATCCATCGCCGGCATCACCACCGGCGTGACGCTCGCGATCTCGCGCGTCATCGGCGAGACCGCGCCGCTGCTGATCATCGCGGGCTTCACCGCGATCGATGAACTACGACCTGTTCGCCGAGCGGATGATGACGATTCCGGTGTTCGTCTACACCCAGTACGCGAACCCGGGCTCGGATGTCGCGCCCTACCTCGAGCGCGCGTGGGCCGGCGCGCTCACCCTCATCGTCATCGTCATGCTGCTCAACCTCATCGCGCGCCTCGTCGCGAGGATCTTCTCCCCCAAGTTCGGCCGCTAAGCGTAAGGAACCGCGTGTCCAAGCGCATCGAAGTCAACGACCTCAACGTCTACTACGGCAAGTTCAAGGCCGTCGAAGACGTCTCGCTCGCGATCGAACCCCGCACCGTCACGGCCTTCATCGGCCCGTCGGGCTGCGGCAAGTCGACGTTCCTCCGCACGCTCAACCGCATGCACGAGGTGATCCCCGGTGCCTACGTCGAGGGCGAGGTGCTCATCGACGGCAACAACCTCTACGGCGCCGGCGTCGACCCCGTGCTCGTGCGCCGCCAGGTGGGCATGGTGTTCCAGCGGCCGAACCCGTTCCCGACGATGTCGATCCGCGACAACGTGCTCGCGGGCGTGAAGCTCAACAACCGCCGCATCTCGAAGACCGACGCGGATGACCTCGTCGAGCAGTCGCTCAGGGCGCGAACCTCTGGAACGAGGTCAAGGACCGCCTCGACAAGCCCGGCTCCGGCCTCTCCGGCGGCCAGCAGCAGCGCCTCTGCATCGCGCGCGACGATCGCGGTCTCGCCCGAGGTCATCCTGATGGATGAGCCGTGCTCGGCCCTCGACCCGATCTCGACCCTCGCGATCGAGGACCTCATCGAGGAGCTCAAGCAGGAGTACACGATCGTGATCGTGACCCACAACATGCAGCAGGCCTCGCGCGTCTCCGACCGCACCGCGTTCTTCAACATCGCGGGCACCGGCAAGCCGGGCAAGCTCATCGAGTACGACGACACCGCCACGATGTTCTCGAACCCGAGCGTGCAGGCCACCGAGGACTACGTGTCGGGCAAGTTCGGGTAGCCGAACCCGTCTCCCTCGGATTTCCTGCCTTTTGGCACGCCGCTGACCGCGGCGTGCGTCGTCCGTCGATTGCCACGAGCGCGGTCGCGACAATCGCCGGGATCACGAGGGCGAGCATGTCGCGTTGCGTCGCGCTGCCGCAGAGGTTTCGAGGCTCGGCGCTCACGATTTGAACGACGGGCTTCGTTGACGGGGTTTGGCTGCCGCCGGCGGGTTCTACGGTGAGGCCGATCGCGTCGCCCGCGTGCATCGCGCCGTCGAGCACTCGCCACGACGTGCCGGAGTCGCCGACGTCGAAGATGCCCGCGGGGCGGGCGCCGTTCGCCGTCGATGTACCAGAGCTGGTAGGTCTTGCTGTCGGGCAGAGGTGCGATGCCGTCCACCATGAGCGCGGCGCTGCCGAGCTCGTTCGACCAGACCAGGGTTGCGGTGCCACCACCGGCGACCTCCGCGGTCAGCTCGCGGAAGTCGGCCGACGCCGTGATCGCGTCGAGCTGCTCGGCCTGTGCCTGCTGGAACGACTGGTTCGCGAGCTGGTTCGTGACCACCACGCCGCCGAGCACGATCGCGGCAGCCGCGGCCGCCGCCGTGAGCACGGCGACCGGGCGAGTGAACCACCGGGCGCGCGCGCGCGACTCCGCCGGACGGTCGAACGCGCGGCGATGGATGCCGCGGCGCTCGAGCGGCGCCGCATCCGAAGCCACGGCACTCACCGCGGCCAGCTGCGGCGTCGAATCCAGCATCGCCATCAGGTTCGCCTTGAGCTGCGGGCGACGGCTGCACGGGCTCGACGGCGAGGCCGAGCATGACCGCCGTGTCGGCGAGTTCGGTGAGTTCGTTGCGCAGGGCCTCGCGAGTCGGCGGCTTCCGCTTCGACGGCGGCCCGTTCATCCTCGGTCGCTGCATTCAACGCGTAGGCGCCGGTGAGGTTCTCGACGTCGTTCGCGTCGGTCGGGTTCTTCTCGTTCACGAGGTCACCCCCAATTCGTCGCGCAGCCGGATCATGCCATCTCGCAGGCGGGTCTTCACGGTGCCGATCGGCACGGAGAGCTTTTCGGCCACTTCACTGTGGCTGTATCCGCCGTAGTACGCAAGCGTGACGGCCTGACGCTGGAGTTCTGTCAATCGGTCCAAAGCCCTCGTCACCCTCTCATGCTCGATGCGGATCTCGGTTGCCTCGGCCACGTGGTCGTAGCCGGGGTCGTAGTCGCGGATGCCGATCCTGGTATCGCGGTTTCGCGACGACTGCGATGCTCGCACCCTGTCCACGGCCCTGCGGTGTGCCATGGTCAGGATCCAGGTCGTCGCTCCCCCCTTATTCGGATCGAACCGCGTTGCGGTTTGCCAGATCTCGAGGAAGATCTCCTGGGTCACCTCCTCGGACTGCGCGTGATCCAGCAGGATGCGGCGCACGAGTCCCAGCACGCGCGGCGCCAGCAGGTCGTACAGTTCGCCGAACGCCCGCTGGTCACCGCCGGCGATGCGATCGAGGAGGTCGACGTGGACGGCCGCGGGAGTGCGCTCGCCGAACGCGTCAGTCACATCCTGATCGCGAGGCACAGAATTCAGCATCACAGGTCCTTCCTCGAAGTCGGTCGGGGGTTGCGCGACGGCCCGACGCTGGTATGCGCCGGGCCGTCGTGCTGTGGAGCGAGTGGTTACTCGATGCCCTTGTTGGCGGCGATGCCACCGGCAAGCGCGGTCGCCGTCATCTGCATGTGCGCAGCGGCTTCCTGCAGCAGCGAGAAGTACGCCGGGTCACCCGCGATGTCCGCGTCGATCGCCGCAAGCAGCGACACGGCGTGCATCTCGAGCTCGGCCTGCACGGCCTCGGCCGGCAGCTCGGGAACGACCGAGTTGATCAGCTGGCCGAACGACACCGCGTACTCGCCGAGTCCGGCGACGGCGGCGTCGACCTTGGCCTGGTCACCCGTCACCTTGCCGAGCGTGTAGTCGACGAAGAACGGGATGTGCGAACGCCACGAGTCGAGGAACGGCTGCTCGGCGTCCGGGTAGACCGAACCGATGAGCGCGGCGACGGCAACGGAGTTGTCGTCGAGCGCCTGCACGGCCGCGGCCGTGTTCGGAGCGGTCAGGTCGCCACCGTCCTGCAGCGCCTGGTCGATCGCGGCACCGGCGAGGTACACGTGGTCGTACAGGGCAGCCTGGATGGCGGCACGCAGGCCGGAACCGTCGCTGTTGACGGTGTCCACGGCCATGGTCTCGTCAGACGTCGTGGCGTCGTCGGAGGTGTCCGCAGCCGGCGTGGAGCAGCCGGTGAGGACGAGGGCGGCAGCGATGCCGAGCCCTGCGAATGCAGCGATCTTGCGCATGTGGTTCTCCTTGGTTTGGATGATGCAGTGTTGGTGATGTGCAGTTCCCAGGTGCAGATCAGGTGCTCTGAAATCAGGTGGTTCGTGGGGTCACCCCATGACGGTGACGGTGGCGTTCATGGTCTTGTGCGGCTGGCAGTAGTACGGGAAGACGCCCGCTTCGGTGAAGGTGAAGCTGAACGTGTCGCCGGCGGATCCCATCGGCGCGAGGTCGTGATCGAAGAGTCCGTCGGGAGTCTGCGTTCCCCGCAGGCCGGTGGACTCGTTGACGTCGCCCCAGGCGCCGGAGGTGATCGTGTGACCGATCGTCTCGCCGTTGCGCCACGTCACGGTGTCGCCGACGTGCACGGTGATGTCCTGCGGCATGAACTTGAGACCGATGGTGAAGACGTCGCCATCACCGTGGTTCATGCCCTGCATGCCTTCCATGGGGGCAGGCGTTCCCGACTCTGCCGGCTGGCCCTGTGAGCTGCCCTCGGAAGGCAGCACCTGGGATGGTGATGAACCTGTGCATCCCGAGAGAGCAAGGACCAGCGCCGGCAGAGCGAGAACACCCGCGAGGGTGATTGTGGATGTCCGAGTCATGTCACTGGTTCGCGGCCCCACCCGAAGTGGATTGGTCGGTGCGGAGATCAATCGGCTCCGGCCAGTTGACCGAACGGCCTCCCTGGTGGTCGAATCCGGCTGGTTCGTCACGCCGGTACGCGCTCGGTGGGCGTTCCGGGCCGGTGCGCAGTCCGGGCTGCGCGCCGACCGCATTGACGTTCGGCCCGGTTACTCGCGGCGGTCCGCAGCGCGCGCTGCTCACGGTATTCGGCGCTGAGCGCTCAGATGCGCGGCTATTACACTGGTCTGGCCGGGCCGCGGTAACCCCGGGCTCCGCTATTAGCCGCTCCGAGCGGCCATGCGCCGAGAGGCGTTCCGCGGCCCGGCACACACGCGCGAAGCGCGTGTGTGCGCTGCCTTCTACCGCGCCGCCGCTGCTGCGGCGCGTCGTCCGTCGATCATCACGAGCGTCGTCGCGATGACCGCCGGGATCACCTAGACGGTACGTCACCTTCGATCGCCGCGCGCCCAGGCGAGTCGCGAGCGTGACGTCGCCGACTAATCGAGGTGTCGGCCCGCTGCATTCTGGCGCAGGCGGTCAGTTCTTCGGCGGTGGTGGTGAAGCGCAGGGCGCGCGTCGTGAGTTCGGTGGCGCGGTCGGGGTTCACGGCATCCGAGTCGTCGGCGATGCTCGATGCACCCGCGGCGAGCACGCGGCAGAACGCGGACGCCCGGTCGAGGGCGATCGCGAAGTCGCCGCGGAACGCGCCGCGCAGGATCTGGTCGGCGAGCAGCGTGATCTCCTCGGGACCGGTGGGCGCGACCGCGCCCGCGACCGCGGTGTGGATCGAGTCGAGCACGTCGGTGCCGCGCTGGAAGAGGTACGCGGTGCCCGTGGCATCCTGCCGGATCAGCAGTCGCAGCAGGTAGATGCGCCACAGCGCGCCCGGCAGGCTGCGCGGGCTCGAGCGCGCCCAGAGTTCGGCGAGCGCGTCGATGCCGTGCTCGTCGGTGTAGGCGACGAGGCGGTCGATCACCGCCGGGTCCTCGGTTTCGCGGGCCCGGGCCAGGAGGGCGTGAGCCGTGTCGTGGGCGATGCGCATCACCTGAGCGGGGTCATCCTCGCTGCCTTGGAACTCGTCGAACTTGTCGCCCGAGTACTGGGTCGGCTTGTGGAAGTCGTCAGCCACGTGCGTCCTGCTCGCGTTGGACAGCGGCACGGATGCCACCGTCATCCACGGTGCCCTCAGGATCCGGCGTCGGGGCCGGCTCGACCCAGCGCTGCTCGTCGTCGCGCGCCTGCGCAGGAGCAACGGCTTCAGGATGCCAGATCTCATCCATCCCGCGAACGAGCCCCGACTGCGGCGAGCTCGTGCCGAAGCGGCGGCCGGGGCGGCGCTTGAGGAACCACGGATACCAGAGGAAGAACGCGGTGAGCAGCATGACGAGCACGACTGACGCGATCGCGAACTCCATGCATCCAGCCTACGTCCGCGCCGCGCGGTGGAGCTCGGTGGCGATCAGCCCCGCGTCACTCGTGGCTGATCGCGCTCACCGTCATGATCGAGACGTCGCCGGCGCACGCGTCGTAGGCGGTCTCCTCGATGAAGAACGCATCGCCGGACCCGGGCGGGATCACCCGGAACCCGTCGACATCCACCGGCTCGCACACGTTGCCCGCGGTCGTGATCTTCAGCGTCGCGACGGCGCTGATGTCGGGGTCGAGCGTGATCAGCGTCACGGGTGAGGTGGTGGTGTCCTGCGTTGCCGCCTCGCCGATCTGGGTGCCGTCGCCATCACCCACGAACTCGACCGTCGGGAACCCCTCGAGCGTGCACGGGTCGGAACCCGTGTTCGTGAAGATCAACGGGATGAACGTGCTGCCCGCCGCGCCGTCCGGCTCACCGAACGTGACCGTCGAGTTGTCGGTGGTGCAGGTCTGCGGATCCAGTGGAGGCGGCGACACCGTCTCCGTCGGCGTGGGAGTCGGTGTCGCCGACGACTGGGTCGGCGTCGGGGTGGGCGTCGGGCCAGGACCAGGGCCGCCGCGGAAGAACAACAACCACAGGATGATGACGATCAGGATGAGGAACAGCGCGATCGCGAGCCCGATCACGATGTTGCGCGTGCGGTTGCTGTTCGGCGGCTCGGCGGCGTGTCGGTGGTGGTCGGGGTGATCCGGGTGCTCGGGGAGCATTTCGGTCGGCGAATCAGACATCTGGTGCCCTCCAAGATCACAGACAGTGGATGACGCTACGACACGTCATCCAGTGTGCCGCACCCCGCGGCTCCACTCCAGATCACCACCCCGTGAACAGCACGTGCTGCACCAGCAGGGCGAACCCGACCTGCACCCCGAATCCCGCCCGGCGCCAGCGTTCGGGCAGCAGCGCGGTGCCGAGCAGCAACCACGGCACGAACGGCAACCAGATGCGCTCGACCTCGGCTTTGCTCATGCCCGAAAGCGTCGCGATGAGGATGATGGATGCCGCGGCCAGCGTGAGCACCACGACCGGCCTCGACCACAGCGCGCGCACCGGCCGCACCTCGCGGATCGCGCTGGCCACACCCGCGCCCACGAGCGGCCCCGCGCTCACCGCGAGCGCGCCGAGGTTGGCCCACACCCAGTACGGATACTGCCGCCGCGACGCGATCCCGTCGTAGTACCGCTCGACGAGCACCGGGTATGCGTCCCACCACGCGAATCCCGCAGCGGCGAACGCGAGCACGACGGCGAGCGCCGCGCCGATCGCCCACGGCAGCGGCCGCCACGACCGGGCCACCACGAGCACCGCAACGGCGAGCACGCCCAGCAGCGGCAGCCCGTACGAGAGCATCACGCAGTACCCGAGCAGCAGTCCCGCAGCGACGCCCCATCCGGCGACGGCCCGCCGCCGGGTTGCGGTCGCGGCGAGGGCGAGGCAGCAGAGCCCCCACGCCGCGACCGCCCCGAACATCGCGTCGGCCGACACCGCCATCCAGATCGCCGCCGGCCCCATCACCAGGAACGGCGCCGCGCGGCGGGCCGCGTCCTCCGCGCCGAGCCGCCGCACCGTGATGAGCACGGCCACCGGCGTCGTCGCGGCGACCACGATCACGACGAACCCGGCAGCGAGGCCGCTGCCGAGTCCGAGCTGCACGAGCACGACGAAGAACAGCAACGCGCCGGGTGGGTGCCCAGCGATGTGCACTGGCCAGTTGTCGACCGAGTCCAGCGGGATGTGCGCGATGTACTCGCGCAGCGTCGCACCGAAGTCGGTCACGCTGCGGGCGGTGCGCAGGTACTCGTACTGGGTGTCGAGGATGTGCCCGATGCCGTCCAGCCCGTCCACCGTGGCCAGGGCGACGAGCCACGCGAGCGCGACGGCGAAGGCGGTGAGCAGCAGCCACCGCCAGGGGAGGCGCGCCGCGGCATCCACGGCGTATCGGACGGCGAGCACCGCGAGGATGAGTGCGGCGATCGTGCCGGGGCCGACCCGCGGCATCCACTCGGCGTGCAGCGGCGGGAAGGAGTTGACGTGCACGCTCTGCCCGCGCGCCCACGGCACCACGATGGCCAGCACGATGAGCGCGACCGCCACGGCGACCCCGACCCAGGGCGCGATCGCCCTGCGCTGCTTCACTGCGGGCTGCTTCACTGCGGGCGGCTTCACTGCAGGCTGCCTCACCGCGGGCTCGCGAACTCGGCGAAGGTGCGTCCGCCGCGCGTCCAGTGCTGCACGAGGGTCAGGCCGGCGCGAGTGGCGCATCGGCGCAGCGCTTCGAGGCCGACCTCCGCCCACGCGAACGGCAGGCTGGCCCGTCCGAGATCATCGACGACGACCGCGTCGAACACGCGATCACGGGAGGCATCGGGATGCGCCTCGACCAGCACTCGCCCTTCGCCGCCCCCGAGCACGAGCTCGGCGACGCGAGTCAGGAGGGCCACGGGATCACCCCCGATGCCGATGTTCCCGTCGATGAGCATCGCCGTGCCCCACGTGCCCTCGGCCGGCAGCCCTTGGAAGATCGAGCGGCAGAGCACCGGCAGCCCGCGCTCCTGGGCGATGCCCACGGCGACACTCGACGCGTCGATGCCGAGTGCGAGGTGGCCGCCGAGGATGGCGGCCCGCACGAGACGACCCGGTCCGCAGCCCAGGTCGAGTACCGGTCCGTGCGCCCGGGCGAGGGCGTCGTGATCGTGTGCGTCGGCGTGGGCGAGGAACCGCGCGACATCCACCGGGCTGGTCTCTGCGCCGTCGGCTGCGACGAGGCGCAGCACCCGTTCGGTGTCGCGCAGCGCGTGATCGTACGGCTCCTGTGCGCCGCTGCCGAACATGCGGCTCGGGCGGCTCGGGCTCATCACGTGAACAGAAGGCACCCTTCCGACCCTAGGGAGGCCCGCCCTCGCAGTGCGCTGCCAACCCTTACGAACTGGAGACGACCGCACCGCATCGGCTCGCGCGCCTATCGCGCGATGGATCCGGAACGTAACCTGAGCCAGTGAACGTCACGATGCCGGTCGCGCGCCAGAACGCGGAGCTGGCGGATCGACGCGTGCTCGTGGTCGAGGACGACCCGACCGTGCTCGAGGTCGCCACCGCCTACCTGCAGTCGGCAGGATTCATCGTGGATGCCGCGACCGACGGCTTCGGAGCGATCGACGCCGCCCAGCGGCTCTCCCCCGACCTCATCGTGCTCGATCGCATGCTGCCCGGGATCGATGGCGCCGAAGTCTGCCGCCGGATCCGCGCGTCCAGCGCGGTGCCGATCATCCTGCTCACCGCCCTCGGGTCGACGGATGACCGCATCGTCGGCCTCGAGGCGGGCGCTGACGACTACCTGACGAAGCCGTTCTCACCGCGCGAGCTCGTGCTGCGGGTGCAGTCCATCCTGCGGCGCAGCGTGAGCGAGTTCGCACCGGAGCTCGCGTTCGAGCTCGGGCCGTTCGCACTCGATCCGTCGGCGCGGGTCATCACGAAGCACGGCAATGAACTCGCCCTGTCCGCGCGCGAATTCGACCTCTTCTCGTTCCTGCTCAAGCACCCGAGGCAGGTGTTCAGCCGCGAACAGCTGCTGCGCTCGGTGTGGCACTGGGAGTTCGGCGACCTCTCCACGGTGACGGTCACCGTGCGCCGCGTCCGCGAGAAGATCGAAGCCGACCCGACCGCGCCCGCCATCCTGGCGACCGTGTGGGGCGTCGGCTACCGACTCGACCTGGATGGTGCACCGTGATTCCCCTGCCTGACCTCGTGTCCATCGTCGCGATCTCGCTCGCGAGCGCCCTGCTCGTTGGTGCCCTCGGACTGCTTGCGCTGCGGCTGGTGCGGCGGTCATCCATGCTCATGCAGCTGTGCGTGATCGTGCTCGCAGCCATCCTGTCCGTCGCCGTCGGCATGGTCGCGGTCGCGCAGGCGATGTACGTCTCGCCGCACGACCTGCTCGTCACGGTGTGGGTCGCGGCGGTCTCGGGCGTCGTGTCGCTCAGCGTCGCCTTCGTGCTCGGCCGCACGTTCAGCCGCACGAGCAACCGACTGCGCCAACTCGCCCGCGACCTCGGCGAGGGCAAACCGATCGCATCCGAAGCCTCCCACCGCGACACCGCGGAACTCGCGGAACTCGCCACCGAGCTTGCCCTCACGAGCACGCGACTCGCCGAGGCCCGGGAGGAAGTCGCAACCATCGACGCGTCGCGCCGGGAGCTCGTGGCGTGGATCTCACACGACCTGCGCACCCCGCTCGCGGGACTGCGCGCGATGGCGGAGGCGCTCGAGGATGAGATGGCCGAGGATCCGCAGCGCTTCCACCGCCAGATGCGGTCGCAGGTCGACCACCTCTCGGCCATGGTCGACGATCTGTTCGAACTCTCCAAGATCCATTCGGGCACGCTCGCGCTCAGCATGCAGCCGGTATCGCTCTACGACCTCGTGAGCGACGCCGTCGCCGAACTCAGTCCGCTCGCGACCTCGCGTTCGATCACGCTCACCGAGACGGTGCCCGCCGAGGCCGCACACGAGGAGCACACGGTGGTGGGCGACCCGCGCGAGCTGTCGCGGGTGATCGGCAACCTGCTCATCAATGCGATCGAGCACTCCCCCTCCGGCAGCGAGATCAGCGTGCGCACCGGCCGGGCGGACAACGGTGATGTTGTGCTCACCGTGGAGGACGCCGGTGGCGGCATCCCCGAGAACGACCTCTCCAAGGTGTTCCAGGCTGGATGGCGCGCCACCCAGTCCCGCACCCCCGAACAGCTCTGGGGCAAGTCGGCTGGCGCGGGGCTGGGTCTCGCCATCGTGCAGGGGATCGTCGAAGCGCACTCGGGCGGCATCACCGTGCAGAACGTGCCGGGCGGGTGCCGGTTCGACGTACGGCTGCCGACCCATCGGCCGGTCGCAGCCTGAGCCTCGCCGCTTCATCTGTCTCTGCGCCGTCACATTTTGCGCGGTGAGTCGCCCGCGGTCCGTCCGTAGAGTCGGGGCACGACGGGAGGTGCGGCATGCACACGATGTGGCGGATGCAGCGCCTGCTGCACCAGTTCCGTCATGCGCTGGCCGCGCCATCCCGAAATCCCAGAATGGCCGTGGTGCTCGGCAGGCTGCTCGCCGCCGCGTTCCTGGTCTGCTTCGGCACGGGCCTCTACAGTCACTTCCTGCAGGAACCGCTGCCATGGATGGTGTTCCCGACGAGGCCGCTGTGGCTCTACCAGGTGACGCAGGGTGCCCACATCACGGCCGGCATCGCGTGCTTCCCGCTCATTGCCGCGAAGCTCTACGCGGTGTTCCCCGAGCTGTTCCAGCGACCGCCGATCCGATCGTTCCCGCACCTGCTCGAGCGGGCATCGATCGCCCTGTTCGTCGCGTCGTCGCTCGTGCAGCTCACGATCGGGCTGCTCAACACCTACCAGTGGTACGCGCTCTTCCCGTTCTCGTTCCGGAACACGCACTACGTGCTCTCGTTCGTGGTGATCGGATCGCTCGCGATCCACATCGGGGTGAAGCTCACGACGATCACGGCGTACTGGCGCAAGCGTGATGCCTACGCTGCCGACGGAACCCTCGTGCTCCACGAGCCTGACCCTGATGCCGAATTCGACGAGCCCGACGAGCTGCGGCGGCTCACTGGCGAGCCGATGGATGCCCGGATCACCGGTCGAGTCTTCGCCTGGATCGATCGCGATCCCAACGCCCGCCCGACTCCCGAACGCGCAGCGATGAGTCGGCGCGGCTTCCTCGCGACGGTCGCGGTCGCGGTCGGCGCACTGGTCGCGTTCACGGCTGGCCAGTCGTTCCGCCCGCTCGATGCCTTCAACCTGTTCGCCCCCCGCAAGAACGGCGTCGGCCCGCAGGGACTGCCCGTGAACCGCACCGCCAAAGCTGCCGACGTGATCGAACGTGCGACGGCCGCGGACTGGACCCTCACCGTCGTGAACGGGGGCGTCGAGCGTGCGCTCAGCTCCGACGAACTGCGAGCGCTGCCCCAGCACGACGTGGAGCTGCCGATCGCGTGTGTCGAGGGTTGGAGCCAGTACGCGCACTGGCGCGGCGTGCGCGTCAAAGACCTCATGGCCCTCGTGGATGCCCCGCCGAGCGCTGACGTTCGGGTCGTGAGTCTGCAGACCAACAGCATGTACGGCACCACGACGATGCAGTCCGAGTTCGTGCGCGACGACCTCTCCCTCGTCGCGCTCGAGCTGAACGGTGCAGTGCTCGATCTCGATCACGGATTTCCCGCGCGCATCATCGCGCCCGCCCGTCCAGGGGTGCTGCAGACGAAGTGGCTGAGCCGACTCGAGGTGCTGTCGTGAGCGCTCCGGACATCTCCGTTGCCGTGCGGCGGTGGCGGATCGGGCTGGTGGCCGGCGGCATCCTGCTGCTGCTCGTCGGCGGCGCGACACTGCTGCACGAGGTGCCGCCGACGCGGTACGTGTGGATCGCCGCGTGGTTGCTCGGTGCGCTGATCGTCCACGACGGGATCGTGGCGATGGCCCTCTTCGGGGCGAGCGTGCTCGTGCGGCGGGTTGACCGGCGCATCCCGTTCGTGGTGGTCGTGATCGTGCAGGGCGCGGTGCTCGTCGGTGTGATCGTCAGCGTGATCGTGCTTCCCGAGATCGTGAAGCAGGCGATCGGAACGGCCAATCCGAGCATCCTGCCGCTGAACTACCTCGGCAATCTGGGCCTGTTCTACGCCGGCCTCGGCGCCACCACCGTCGTGCTCGTCGCGCTGGCGCTCGCGATCACGCTGCGGCGACACCGAAGCCGCTGAGCACCGCCGCGAACCGCGTCGACGGGGCGAGGGCGGCCACCGTGCGGGCGTCGTCGATCGTGTCGACGTCATCGAGCGTCTCGAGCATGCCGACGCTCAGACCGGCATCCTCGAGGCGCCGCAGCTGCTGCTCGCCGGTCGTGTCGGTGGACATCGGCACGCCGCGGATGAGGTCGCCACGCGGCTCCCGCAGCCCGAGCGCCCAGAATCCGCCGTCGGACGCGGGACCGAACCACGCGTCCACTCCGCCGTGTGGTGCCGACCAGTCGGCGAACACGGGCGCGAGGTGCGCCGCCGTGAGCTGTGGCGTGTCCATGCCCACCAGCACCGTTGGGCCCGTGCTTGCGTCGAAGATCGCGCCGAGTCGCAGGTCGAGGCCGCCGTCGACCTGCGGCACGACCTCGTAGCCGTCCGAGCCCGGCGGCGCCACGGCGCCGTCGAACAGCAGGATGCGCCGTTCGGCCGGCACCGCGGCCATCGCGCGGAGGGTGTCGTCGATCGCGGCTGCGGCGAGGAGCGCCGCCTGCTCGAGGCTCAGAGGCGGATGGAGCCGCGTCTTCACCCGGCCGGGCAGCGGCTCCTTCGCGATGATCACGAGCGTTGTCACGCGCGCTCCGCCGCGAGCAGCCTCGACATGTCGGCGATCGCGGTGATCGTGCCGCGGACGGTGCCCGTGACCTTCGAGCGGCCGACGCGCGGGGAGTACGGCGTGTTGACCTCGGCGATGCGCCATCCCTCCGAGTTGCGCGCGCAGCACCATCTCGAGCGGGTAGCCGCTGCGGCGGTCGCGCAGGTCGAGATCGAGCAGCGGCTGGCGACGGGCCGCGCGCATCGGCCCGAGATCGTGCAGTGGCAGGCCCGTGGCGCGTCGGATCAGAAACGCGAGCGACCGGTTCGCCACCCTCGCGTGCAGCGGCCAGGCGCCCGCGTTGGTGGGTCGACGTCTGCCGAGTACGAGATCATCTGCACCGGCCAGCACGCCGGCCGTCACGAGTGGAAGGTCCGCGGGGTCCATCGACGCGTCGGCGTCGCAGAACGTCACGACGGGCGCCGTCGCCGCGAGCAGCCCCGCGTGAGCCGCGGCGCCGAACCCCCGCTGCGGTTCGCTCACCACCACTGCGCCGAGGCCCTTTGCGATGTCAGCCGACCCGTCGGTCGACCCGTTGTCGACGACGATCGCGCGATAGCCGACCGGGAGCCGCGAGAGCACCCACGGCAGCGCCGCCGCCTCGTTGAGGCACGGCAGCACCACGTCGACCTCGATTCGCGCGGTCATCGCACGGCCTCGCGCAGCGGAGCGGTCGCGAACTCCCGCATGCCCGCCTCGAAGGTGACGGTCGGCCGCCAGTCGAGCTCGTCGCGCAAGCGCTGCGACGACGCGGTGATGTGGCGCACGTCGCCAAGGCGGTACTCGCCCGTGATCACGGGCGGTGGCCCGCCGGCGTGCCGGCTCACCTGCTCGGCGAGCTCGCCGATGGTGTGGATGTCCCCGCTGCCGACGTTGAACGCCCGGAAGGTGCCCGCGGCAGCCGTCGCCGACCAGCGCACGGCCGCGAGGTTGGCGGATGCGACATCCCGCACGTGCACGAAGTCGCGGCGCTGCGCGCCGTCCTCGAACACCCGCGGGGCCTCACCGCGCTCGACGGCGGAGCGGAACAGGGAGGCGACGCCCGCGTATGGGGTGTTCTGCGGCATCCCCGGGCCGTACACGTTGTGGTACCGCAAGGCCGCGGCGGTGCCGCCGGTCGCGCGTGCCCAGGCTGCCGCGAGGTGCTCCTGCGCGAGCTTCGTGGTCGCGTAGACGTTGCGCGGATCCAGCGCGGCGTCCTCGTGAATGAGCTCGGGCACGAGCACCGCACCGGACTCGTCACGAGGGTCGAAGCGGCCGGCGTCGAGATCGGCGATCGTGCGTGGAGTGGGCCGGGCTGAACCCTGCGCACCCGAGTACGCACCTTCGCCGTAGACCACCATCGAGCTCGCGAGCACGAGGCGGGTGACCCGCTGGGTCGTCATGGCCGCGAGCAGCGTCGCGGTGCCGAGGTCGTTCGAACTCACGTAGTCCGGCGCGTCGTCGAAGTCGACGCCCAGGCCGACTTTCGCCGCCTGGTGCACTACGACGTCGACGCCGCGCAGGGCACCGGCGACTGCGTCACGATCGCGCACGTCGCCCAGCACGAACTCGACGGCCGGGTCGATGACTGGCTGGCCGCCGTGCACATCCGTGCGAAGCGAGTCGAGCACGCGCACGTCGGTCCCGCCACCCAGCAGCAGCGCTCGCGTGACCTCCGCGCCGATGAACCCGGCGCCGCCAGTCACGAGCACCTTCATCGTGCTGGCCTCGCGAGCACGGCTTCGACCTCGCTGCGCGCAATGAGCTCGCGCGGCGCGTAGTCGTCAGGGATCGCCGCCACGATGCTGGCAATGGCTGCAACGATCGCGGGCTGGGCAGCCTTGAGTCGCGCGAAGACGAGCTCGGCGGTGAGCACCTCATCGGAGGGCGTCGCGTCGTTGTCGGTGACGTACGCGAGATTCACCGTGCCGATGCCGAGCTCGGCCGCGAGCGGCACCTCGGGATAGAGCGTCATGTTGACCAGGTGCGCTCCCGCTGAGCGGAACCAAGCCGACTCGGCACGCGTCGAGAACCGCGGCCCCTGAATCACCACGACGGTGCCGGCCGGAATGACCGCGTCGCCGAGCGCCGCCCGGCCGACCGCGAGCAGCGTCGGGCAGAACGGGTCCGCCGAACCGAGGTGCTGCACCGAACCCTCGTCGTAGAACGTGTCGGCGCGTCCGTGGGTGCGGTCGAGGTACTGATCGGTGAGCACGAGTGATCCGACCGGGTACGCCGGATCCACCGCACCCACCGCGGCCGTCGAGACGATCGCGCGCACCCCGACACTCGCGAGCGCCCAGAGGTTCGCGCGCGAGTTGATCAGGTGCGGGGCGACGGAGTGGTCCGAACCGTGCCGCGGCAGGAACACAGTGCGGCGGCCGGCGAGGGTGCCGAGCGTGAGGCGCACGTGGCCGTAGGGCGTCGCGACATCCACGGCGGAGGACTCGTCGTCGAACAGCGAGTACAGTCCCGAACCGCCGATGACGGCGATGGATGCGACGGGGTCGGCCATCCACTCAGTCTCGCTCGCCACGGACCACCGCACCCCGTTCGCACGGCCCTGTCACCGAATGGTAAGGACCGCGACCCCCTACGCTGATCGCATGGCCGAACCTGACCTGGGCGCCCTGACCGACCAGGAGCGCGCGACGTTCTGGACCGGGGCGATCGTGCGCAATTCGATGCTGCTCGAGGTGACGCTGCGGAGCATCCTGCGCTCGCTCGGCCGCAAGCATCCTGCCGACCCAGTGCCGAACGAGCCGGCGGACTTCGAGTCACTGCGGCTCGCGGTCGCGGCCGGCGTGGACGCGACGTTCGAGCCGGGCCTCGCGCGCGAGATCGGCGAGCCGCTCGAGGAGGCGGGCTCGGTGCATCGCTCGGCGATCGGCGTGCTTGATGCACTGTGGGGTGTACTCGAGGGATCGGACGTGTTCCAGGTGCTCGATCTGCTGCCGACCGATGCAGAACGCCGGACGCCTGCGGTGACGGTCACCGATCAGGAGTTCCAGGAGCTTCGGCGCGCCCAGGTGAAGGCGTACCTCCGGCTCGGCGGCGTCGAGAAGCTCGTGCGTCACGCCTCATACGACGCACCGTTCGACACGGAGGCCGACCGTGCGCGTCGTCGGGCACAGGTGCGTGGCGAGTTCGAGGTTCGTGAGGACGGCGCGCTCGTGTTCCACGACAGCTCCCTCATGCCCGCCTGAACGTCGTCGCTAGCGAGTCCACGCCGCCTGGAGCGGGGCACCGGGCGCGGTGAGCACGAGAAGATCGGCGCTGCACACCGCACCGACGGTCGGAATGTCGGTGTAGTCGATCGCCGGGATCTGCGGTGCACCGGGGTCGACCGGAGCGTCGCCCGGCACCGTGGACCAGTTTGCGAGATCGATCGTCTCCCCAGCGGAGCCCTCTGACCAGTCCCCCGTCGCGGTGTAGACCGATGGCACGGAGATGGGCACCACGGCGTCGCCCGAGACGATGGTGCCCGACGTGGTGAGGGCGATGTCGGTCGACACCAGACCGTCGGAGGTGAACTGGATCGTGCCGGCGCCGGTCATGTCGAACTCCGTGATGGGCACGCCGATCGAAGTCAGGTAGAACTCGGACTGCGCTGCGTAATCGGGCACATCGAGCTGCCACGTGCCGACGATGCACGCATCCTCGGCACCGTCGGTCTGATCGCCGGAGTTGGAATCGGTCGGTGGATGCGCGGGCTCCTGGGGCTCGGATGCAGGCGAGCACGCGGCGAGCGCACCGGCGAAGAGCAGGGCGGGGATGAGGCGAGTGGCGGTGGTGAGTCGGTGCATGTGGCGCTCCTTCGTCAGAGCCACTGTATTGCTGAATGTGGTTCGGGCTCTAGGCTCCGCGGAAGGAGGGCGACATCGCTCGGTGGGCCCGGTGGGGCTCGACTCCCCTACTGACTCCCCCAACCGCGGGCGATGCCCGCGCTCGGGGCCCCTCGCCAGCGGGGGCCCAGGAAGGGTCCTGCTACTCCGGAGCACCGATCGACCAGGCCCGACGGGCCAGCTCGCTCGGTGGGCCCGGTGGGGCTCGAACCCACGACCAGCGGATTAAAAGTCCGACGCTCTGCCAACTGAGCTACAGGCCCTACGCGGCAATTCTCGCAGACCGCGAGCGGGCTGCGGTGCGTGGTAGACAGTCCCATGGGCTTCTTCGACATGTTCGCGCCAAAGGGCAAGCAGATCGATGGCGGAATCCGCGGCACGGCGCAGGTCGTCTCGACCACCGGATACTTCGGCCGAGCCGTGCTGCAGAACGCGCGGATGAACCTCGTGCTCAACGGGCAGGGGGTGAGCCCGACGGCGGTGCTGTACGAAGGCGTCATCCACAATCAGAAGTGGCCGCACGCCGGCCAGGTGCTGCCCGCGCTCATCGACCCGGCGAACCCGCAGAAGTACAGCATCCTCTGGGAGGAAGTGCCAGACAGCAAGGATGCCGCAGCCGCCACCGCCCAGGGCATCGCCGCCGCCCTCGCGGGTGACCCCAGCCAACTCGGGTCGGTGCTCGGCACCACGACGTTCAGCAACGTGCAGGTCATCGGCGACGCGAGCACCGTCACGCCGGAGCAGAAGGCCAAGCTCGCCGCGTTCGGCATCGACATCGATTCGCTCGTCGCGCAGTCGAAGGCGAACGGCACGTTCCAGGCGGGTACGCCGACCGTGCTCACCGGCCCGGATGCGGCCGCCGCGATTGGGCAGTTCTTCGGCGGGGCGGGTGGCGCGGCGATTGGTGCAGCGGCCATCGGCGGTGCAGCGCCAGCCGAAGACACCACGTCGGCGCTCGAGCGCCTCGCGACGCTGCACCAAGCCGGGTCGCTCACCGACGCCGAGTTCACCGAAGCGAAGCGGAAGCTCCTGACCTAGTCCTCGTCGAGGGGCGGGAGCCCGCCAAGATCCTCGACCGACTCGACCGGGTCGGGTGACGGCGGCGCGGATTCGTCGAGCGTCATGAGCAGGGCGCGGGCGTAGGCGTTGGCTGCGTCATCCGCGGGGAAAGAACGCAGCGCGCCGTCGACGAAGGCTTCGACCGTGAAGTCAGCCCCCTCGTGGGTGAGGCTGCGGAAGCGTGCGCCGAGCGCCTCGCGCAACTGGTGCTCGTGTGGCAGCCAGAGGGTGGCCGCGAGGTCGACCGAATCGAGCGCCCACTCGGTGGTGCCGTTGAAGCCGATCACCGTTCCGGTGGAGAAGTCGTGAGCCTCGACGGTCATGTCGCTGAGCACGTAGATCTCCTCGTCGGCTTCGACCCGGTCGATGCGGAAGGAGTCGCCGGCGCGCGGGGTCCAGACCAGACCGGAGTCGCGGAGGGCGCGAGCGAGTTCCGTGGAGATCATCGGAGGAGCGCTTTCATGAGGTACTGACCCCGAACAGCAGGCCGAGCAGGTAGGTCGCGGTCGCGGCGCCGTAGCCGATCGCGAGCTGGCGCAGGGCGCGCTTGACCGGCGAGGCCCCCGAGAGCAAGCCGACGATGGCGCCGGTGCCGAGCAGCGCGACGCCGACGAGCACGGCCGAGACGATGACCGCCGTGAGCCCCTGCAGGCCGAACAGGTACGGGATGACCGGCACGACCGCCCCAGACGCGAAGAACAGGAAGCTCGAAACCGCGGCCCCGAGCGCCGAGCCGACGGTGTCGGGATGTGCGACCTCGTCCGGCCCGCTCGACGCGGCCGAGCCCGGCACGGTCGGCACGGCCTGCGTCTCGTCCAGACCCGACGGTGACCCGAGCCCGGACGACCCGCGCCCCGCGAGCACCTCGGTCGCGCGCGCCTGGGCCTCGGCGGGCGTCATCCCGCGGGCGCGGTAGACGAGCGCGAGTTCGTTCGCGTCGACGTCGAGGTCGGGCAGCGACTCGCGCGCCGCCGGATCCGGGGTCGACGCGTCGAGGAGTTCACGCTGCGAGCGCACCGAGACGTACTCGCCCGCGCCCATCGAGAGGGCGCCCGCGAGCAGTCCAGCCACACCGGTCAGCAGCACGACGTGATTGGGCAAGCCCGCGGCGCTGATGCCGAGCACGAGGGCGAGGTTGGAGACGAGTCCGTCGTTCGCGCCGAACACCGCGGCCCTGAAGCTGCCCGACAGGCGCTGCCGCCCGCGAGTCGCGAGCGCGCGCACGACCTCCTCGTGGATGCGTTCATCGGCGACCATCGTCACGGTCGCGTCGTCGTCATCCTCGTACGGCGATCGCGCCTCGGCACGCTGCGCGAGCGCGAGCACGAACACCCCGCCGAAGCGTCGGGCGAGCCAGCCGAGCAGACGGGTGCGCAGGTCGCCCGGATGCGGCCGCCCGCTCCAGGTCGCCGAGCAGCTCGACCCAGTGCCGCTCGTGCCGTCCCTCGGCGTCGGCGAGCGCGAGCAGGATGTCGCGTTCCTCCCCATCGCGCCGCGACGCGAGATCGCGGTACACCGCGGCCTCCGCGCGCTCGGCCGCGAGGTACTTCCGCCAGCGGCGGAGCTGTCTCGCGGTCGGAGGGGCGGTCATCGCGGCTGGCTCATCAGAAGCTCAGAATGACGCCTGGATGCCCCAGCGCGCCGTCCACGTCTCGCCCGGCTCGACCCAGCGCAGGCCCTCGCCGGTGACCAGCGCGTTCGGCGGCGCGGTCATGGGCTCGATCGCAACGGCGAGCGAGGTGCCCGGGAACTCCCGCGTCGTGAAGATCTGCACCCATTGGTGCTGCGCATCCTGCACGAGCCGTACTTCACGGCCGTCCATCGAGCGCAGGCTCGCGACCACTCCCTTGACCGGCGACAGATCCGCGAACGCGTGGTCGAGGTCGAGGTCGGCGAGCAGGCGGCCGGAGCGCAGGTCGTACTTCTGGCCGTCGACCGGCGTCGTTCCGGTCGGGATGAGCCGGTCATCCACCTCGATGCGCGTCGCAGCGTGCAGGGTGAGCACGAGTTCCTCGGGCGCGACGTCGCCGATCGTGAAGAACGGGTGCGTGCCGATCGCCGCGGGCGCCGCGGTCGCCGAGCGGTTCGTGATCGAGTGGGTGACCTCGAGCTCATGACCGTCGGGACCGTCGATGAGCGCGTAGCGCACGGTGGTCTCGAGCAGGAACGGGTACCCGTGCTGCGGCCAGACCGTCGCTCCGAGGGTCACCGAGTCGTCGGTGCGCTCGACGAGGTCGTAGCCCGTGTAGCGCAGCAGTCCGTGAATGGCGTTGTCGCGCGCGGGCTCGGTGAGGTCGAGCTGCTGCTCGACGCCGTCCAGCGTCCAGACGCCACGATCCACCCGGTTCGGCCATGGCACGAGCACGATGCCGTCGCCGAACGGCGGGGTCACGTCGTCGGGGTACGGGGTCGTGACATCCACGCCCGCAATGCTGAAGGTGCGCAGGGATGCCGCCACCGACGCGATGGTCGCCGTGGCGTCACCCCGCGTGATGGTGTGCTGCTCGCCCGTGGGCCGCAGATCGGTGGAAGGCTGGGCGCTGGTGGTGGATGCCGAAGTCACCGGGCAAGCCTAGCCGTGGCGCGCCACTACCCTTGATGGATGCCCGTTCGCAAGACCACCACCACGCTCGCCGACGGCCGCGAACTCATCTACTTCGACGACGACGGTTCGGCGCTCGACGGCCACCACGAGATCGATGAGCGCCACCTCGATCCGCGCCCGGAGACCGCGTCGATGCGGCAGGACGTGCTCACCGGCGACTGGATCACCGTCGCCGCCGCGCGCCAGAACCGGGTGTTCCTGCCGCCGGCCGACCAGGATCCGCTCGCGCCGCAGTCGGCGAACAACCCGTCGGAGATTCCGGGAAACTACGACGTGGCGGTGTTCGAGAACCGCTCGCCGTCGTTCGGCCCCGCGGTCGGGGTGCTCGACACGACGGGCTTGGTCCTCGGCCGCACGCTGCCATCGCACGGGCGTTGCGAGGTGGTGTGCTTCGATCCGGCGACCGAGGGCTCGATCGCGCAGCTGTCGGAGAACCGCATCCGCACGATCATCGAAGCGTGGGCTGACCGCACGGCCGCGCTCTCGGCCATCCCCGGCATCGAGCAGGTGTTCCCGTTCGAGAACCGCGGCGAGCAGATCGGCGTGACGCTGCACCACCCGCACGGCCAGATCTACGCGTACCCGTTCGTGACGCCGCGCACGCAGCTGCTCGCTCGACTCGGTCGCGGCGATTCCGACGCTGTTCGCGGACATCCTCGCGTTCGAGCAAGCCGGCGAGCGGGTCGTGCTCTCCGGTGAGCACTGGACCGCGTTCGTGCCGTTCGCGGCCCGCTGGCCGATCGAGGTGCACATGCTGCCGAACCGGCACGTGCCCGACCTCGCCGCGCTGAACGAGGCGGAACGCGCTGAGCTCGCGGTGCTGTACCGCCGGCTGCTGCGCGGCATCGACGCGCTGTACGACACCCCGACGCCGTACATCGCGGCGTGGCACCAGGCGCCGGTGAACGAGCCACGCGACGAGATCCGGCTCATGCTGCAGGTCACGTCGCCGCGGCGCGCGGCCGACCGGCTGAAGTTCCTCGCCGGCTCGGAAGCCGCGATGGGCGCGTGGGTCGGCGACATCGTGCCCGAACGGGCGGCGGAGAACATCAGAGAGGCGATCGAACGTGGCTGACGAACAGGATGCAGTTGAGCAGGATGCAACGGCGCAGGCTCCAGCGGGCGGCCCCGTCGATCGCGGAGAGATGATGACCGCGTCGAAGTTCAGCTCCGACATCCGCGACGACGTCGCCGAGGACTTCGAGCGACTGTACGGTCGCGCCCCGGACGGCATCTGGTCGGCGCCCGGACGGGTGAACCTCATCGGCGAGCACACCGACTACAACGACGGCTTCGTGCTGCCGTTCGCGATCAACCGGCGCACGGTGCTCGCACTCGGACTGCGCGACGACCGCGTCGCGTCGGTCGCGAGCGACTTCGCCGACGAGGTCGAGTCCATCGAGCTCGACGAAGCTCGCACCCGGCGCGGTCTCGGGCTGGTCGGCCTACCCGTTCGGCGTCGCGTGGGCACTCGGCCAGAAGTCGCTGCTCGGCGATGCCGCGGCCGACCTCGAGGGCGTGCCGGGATTCGATGCCGCGCTGCTGTCGACCGTGCCGACCGGAGCCGGACTGTCGTCATCCGCGGCAATCGAGTGCGCGCTCGCCGTCGCGCTGAACGACGTCTGGCGGCTCGGGCTCGACGGCTCGGCGCTCGCGCGCGTCGGCCGTCTCGCCGAGAACGAGGTGGTCGGCGCTCCCACCGGCATCATGGACCAGTCCGCATCGCTGCTCGGCAAGGCCGACCACGCCGTGTTCCTCGACTGCCGCTCGCTCGATGCGGAGGTCATCCCGCTCGGACTCGCCGAGGCCGGCCTCGAACTGCTCCTCATCGACTCGAAGGTGGAGCACGAACATGCCACCGGCGGGTATGGCGAGCGACGGGCATCCTGCGAACTCGGTGCGAAGCTCATGGGGGTGGAGTCGCTGCGCGATCTTTCGGTCGACGACCTCGACCGTGCTCGCAGCCGTGCTCGACGACGTGACGTTCCGCCGCGTGCGGCACGTCGTGACCGAGAACCAGCGGGTGCTCGACACCGTGCGCACCCTGCGCGAGCAGGGTCCGCTTGCGATCGGTGACCTGCTGGATGCCTCGCACGCATCCATGCGCGACGACTTCGAGATCTCCGTGCCGGAACTCGACCTCGCCGTCGAAACCGCGCAGGCCAATGGAGCCATCGGCGCGCGAATGACCGGCGGCGGGTTCGGCGGCTCCGCCATCGCACTCGTGCCCGCGGATGCCGTGTCGCGCATCCAGGTCGCGATCGACGGCGCATTCGCCGAGCACGGGTTTGCGCAGCCGGTGATGTTCACCGTGGTGGCGTCGGATGGGGCGGGGCGGGAGCGCTGAAGCTACGAGCGTGCGGCAGCGTCGACCACGTTCTTCAGCAGCAACGCCCGCGTCATCGGGCCGACGCCGCCCGGCACCGGCGACAACCAGCCCGCGACCTCGGCCGACTCCGGGGTCGACGTCGCCGACAAGCTTCGCCTTGCCCGTCTCAGGGTTCACGACCCGCGTGATGCCCACGTCGAGCACCGCCGCGCCGGGCTTCACCCAGTCGGGCTTCACGAGCCCGGGCACGCCGACCGCCGCGATCACGATGTCGGCGTCGCGCACGTACTGCTCGACGCCCGTCGTGCGTGAGTGCGTCAGGGTCACCGTGGCGTCGATGCCCTTGCGGGTGAGCAGCAGACCGAGCGGGCGGCCGACGGTGAGTCCCCGGCCGAGCACGACCACGTGCTTGCCCGAGATCGGCACGTCGTAGCGCTCGAGCAGCTCGACGATGCCGGCCGGCGTGCACGGCAGCGGCGAGGTGATCGGTCCGCTGACGCCGAGCACGAGCCGGCCGAGGTTCATCGGGTGCAGGCCGTCGGCATCCTTGTCGGGGTCGATGAGCTCGAGCATCGCGTTCTCGTCGATGCCCGCGGGCAGCGGCAGCTGCACGATGTAGCCCGTGACGTCGGTGCGCGAGTTGAGCTCCGCGATCGCCGCGATGATGTCGGGCTCGGGGGCGTCGGCCGGGAGGTCGACGCGGATGGACTCGATGCCGACCTCGGCGCAGTCGCGGTGCTTGCCGGCGACGTAGGACTTGCTGCCCGGGTCATCCCCGACCAGCAGCGTGCCGAGTCCCGCGGTGATGCCGCGCTCGCGCAGCTGCTGCACGCGCGACGCGACCTCGACTTTGAGCTGGCCGGCAATCAGTGTGCCGTCCAGGACCGTAGCCGTCATGACTACTTCCAGGTTCCGGGAGACGTGAGCCCGTCGTAGAGCGGGAACTCCTCCGCGAGCTTCGCGGTTCGCGCGCGCAGCGCCTCGATGTCGGGGTTCGGCTGCAGTGCGAGCGCGATCACGTCGGCCACCTCGGTGAACTCGGCGTCGCCGAACCCGCGGGTCGCGAGCGCGGGCGTGCCGATCCGCACGCCGGACGGGGTCATCGGCGGGCGCGGGTCGTTCGGCACCGAGTTGCGGTTCACCGTGATGCCGACCGTGTGCAGCACCTCCTCGGCCTGCGAACCGTCGATCGCCGCGTTCCGCAGGTCGACGAGCACGAGGTGCACATCGGTGCCGCCCGTGAGCAGGTCGATGTTCGCGGCCTTCGCGTCGTCGGCCACGAGCCGCTCGGCGAGGATCTTCGCGCCGCGTACCGTGCGCTCCTGGCGGTCCTTGAAGTCGGGCTCGGCGGCGAGCTTGAACGCGGTCGCCTTCGCGGCGATCACGTGCATGAGCGGCCCGCCCTGCTGGCCGGGGAAGACATTCGAGTTCAGCTTCTTCTGCGTCTCGAGATCGTTGGTCAGGATGAACCCCGACCGAGGCCCGCCAATGGTCTTGTGCACCGTGGATGACGTGACATGCGCATGCGGCACGGGCGACGGGTGGAGTCCGGCGGCCACCAGTCCAGCGAAGTGCGCCATGTCCACCCACAACACCGCGCCGACCTCGTCGGCGATCGCGCGGAACGCCTCGAAGTCGAGCTGCCGCGGGTACGCCGACCAGCCCGCGATGAGCACGTGCGGCCTCACCTCGAGCGCGCGCTCGCGCACGATGTCCATGTCGATGCGGGAGGTGTCTGGGTCGACCTTGTACGCGTGCGCGTCGTAGAGCTTGCCCGAGAAGTTGAGCTTCATGCCGTGGGTGAGGTGCCCGCCCTGGTCGAGCGCGAGCCCGAGGATGCGGTCGCCCGGCGTCGCGATGGCGCCGAGCACCGCGGCGTTGGCCGACGCCCCCGAGTGGGGCTGCACGTTGGCGTACGCGGCGCCGAACAGCGACTTCGCGCGGTCGATCGCGAGCTTCTCGACCTCATCCACGAATTCGCAGCCGCCGTAGTAGCGGCGACCGGGGTAGCCCTCGGCGTACTTGTTGGTGAGCACGGAGCCCTGCGCTTCGAGCACGGCGCGCGGCACGAAGTTCTCGCTCGCGATCATCTCGAGGGTGTTGCGCTGGCGGTCGAGCTCCTTGTCGAGCCATCCCGCGATCTCGGGATCGACGACGGACAGGGGATCGGTGAAAGTGGACACGGGGTTTGCTCCTTGGGCTGTTCCTGTCGAAAACAGGGATGGATGCCCGCGGCCCAGGCGTACGGCCGCGAAACCGTGTCGGTCGCTCCCCGATGGTTGCCCATCTCAACGCCAGTTGCGACGAGCCCAGTCTACGACTCCACGAGCCCGGCGACTCAATAGGCTTGGAGGGCCATGCCGACGCTGCCACTGATCCCCCACCCCGTCTCGGTCGAACTCCGCGAGGGAACGTACGCGGCCTACGACGAGATCGCGACCGCCCTCGACGAGGCGCTGCCGCCCGAGGGCTACCGCCTCGAGGTGGATGCCACCGGCATCCGCATCACCGCAGCCGACGCCGCCGGGGCGTTCTACGCGGGAGTCACGCTCAACCAGCTGCGCACCGACGACGGATTCCCGTTCGTCACGATCGACGACCATCCACGCTTCGCATACCGCGGAGCCATGCTGGATGTCGCCCGCCACTTCTTCACCGTCGAGCAGGTGCAGCGCTACCTCGACCAACTCGCGCTGCTCAAGATCAACCACCTGCACCTGCACCTCACCGACGACCAGGGCTGGCGCATCGAGATCACGAGCTGGCCCGAGCTCACCCGTGCGGGCGCGGCCACGCAGGTCGGCGGTGGCTCCGGTGGGTACTACACCCAGGACGACTACCGCCGCATCGTCGAGTACGCCGCCGACCGCTTCATCACGATCGTGCCCGAGATCGACCTGCCCGGGCACACCAACGCCGCGATCGTCGCATACCCAGAACTCAACGGCGGCGACGCTGCCGTCGCGCCCTACGAGGGCATCGAGGTCGGCTTCTCGACGCTCGCGATCGGCAACCCGCGCACCTACGAGTTCGTGCGCGACGTCGTCGCCGAGCTCGCGGCGATGACGCCCGGGCCCTACCTGCACCTCGGCGGTGACGAGTCGCTCTCGACGACCGACGAGGACTTCCTCGCCTTCATCGCACGGGCCACGGCGATCGGCGCGGCCTCCGGCAAGACGATCATCGGCTGGCACGAGATGGGTCGCAGCCGCGAGCTGCCCGTCGGCACGGTCGGCCAGTACTGGGATTACGTTGAGCCGCGGGGTGACGCTGGCGCCCACACCCGGTCGTTCGTGGAGCAGGGGGGACGCGTCATCCTGTCGCCTGCCGACGTCGCGTACCTCGACATGAAGTACGACGATGACTCGCCGCTCGGCCTCGTCTGGGCGAACGGGCCGACCACGGTGCGGCAGTCGTTCGAGTGGGAGCCGGCGGACGTGATTCCCGGGCTGGCGGAGCACGACATCCTCGGGCTCGAAGCCCCGCTCTGGACCGAGACCAACACCACGAGCGCCGACCTCGAGTCGATGGCGTTCCCGCGCATCGCGTCCATCGCCGAGCTCGCCTGGTCGCCGAAGGGCGTGGGCGACTGGGAGCACTTCCGCACCCGCCTCGCCGGATTCGGTCGACGCATGGATGACGCGGGCATCGCCTTCACGCGAACGCCCGACGTCGACTGGCTCGACTAGTTCGGACTAATGCCCCGCTGGCGGCAGGTCGATCGACTTCGTCACCGTCGGCACGCCCCAGCGGCGCCGGATCACGGCGTCGCCGACGATCGCGATGAGCACCGCGAGCCCGATGACCGCCAGGTAGACCCACGGCAGCACGGTGATGTCGGTGCGGTCGAGCAGCAGCGCGCCGATGAGCGCACCGCCGCCGATGCCGATGTTGAACGAGGTCGTGAGGAACGCCGATGACAGGTCGCGGATGCGCGGCGATGCCGACTGCAGCAACCGCGACTGCATCATCGACGGCAGTCCGCCGAACGCCGCGCCCCACAGCCCCATGCCGACGAGCAGCAGCCACGGGAGGCCGGCTCCGAGCGCGAGGATCGTGACCGAGATGGCGACGAGCGCGGCCGTCACCAGGAAGCCGAGTCGAGGAACCCGATCGCTGACGAGTCCGGCCGCGAACAGGCCGATCGCGCCGGCACCACCGTAGAGGAACAGCACGGCGGCCACCTGGTCGGGCGCGATGTTGCCGACGGTGATGAGCCATGGGGCGATGTAGGTGGAGAAGAGGTTGTGGCCGGTGAGCAGCACGAGCACGACAACACAGACGAGCGCGACGCCCGGGATCGTCTTGTCATGGCGAGCGGGCAGCGCGATCTCGGCGGTCGCGAGCTTCACCCGGTCGACCGCTGGCAGGTAGCGCACCACGAGCAGCACGAGCCCGAGCACGATGCCGCCGATCACGATGAACGCGAGGCGCCATCCGACTGCGTGACCAAGAGCGGTGCCGAGCGGCACACCGAACACGAACGCCGCAGTCGCGCCGGCCGACGTGATCGCGACCGCGCGACCGAGCTGCTTCTTGGGCACGAGGTGCGCCGAGTACGCGCCAACCGTCGCCCAGAACAGGCCGTGTGCGAGCCCACCGAGGATGCGGGCGCCCGCGAGCACCTCGTAGTTCGGCGCGACACCCGCCAGCACATTGGATGCCACGAACACGAGCAGCACGAAGATCACGAGGCCCTTGCGCGAGAACCGGCGGGTGAGGGCCGACAGCGGCGCGGTGGACACGACCACGGTTGCGGCGAAGAGGGTGATGAGCAGGCCCACCCGCGACTCGCTCACGTTCAGTTCCGCGGCCATGTCGGGCAGCAGCCCGGTCGGCAGGAATTCGCTCGTCACCGAGGTGAAGATCGCCGCAGCGATCACCAGTAAGGCGACCCAGGGGAAGGTGTTGTTGCGCGCAGCCACGTGAATGATCCATTCGTGGGGAGTGGGGAATGGGGCGTGACGCCGCCCTGCGGGATGACGGATGCCCGCGTCATCGAGATCCAGACTACTCCGCGGACGCCGCCGCCCTCGCGGCCGTCTGCTTCGCCCCAGCCGTCAAATAGCGCCGCATCAGCACCCGCGGGCGACCGCCGCTCACGGCAGTGGTCTCGGCGGCGATCTCGAACCCTTCACGCTCGAACAGATCCGAGGTGCCGACGTAGCCACTGATGATGTCGACCCGCTCGCCGCCCGTGTGGATCGGATATCCCTCGATCACGTCGGCGCCATGCCGCTCGGCGTGCTCGACTGCCCCGCGCAACAGGTGCTGCATGAGCCCACGGCCGCGGAACCCGGTGCGCACCACGAAGCACACAGCGACCCAGGCGTCGAGCTCGTCGTCGAGCACCACGAGTTTGCGGGTGCGGCTGAGCCGCCCGTACTGCTCGCGAGGAGCGATCGAGCACCATCCGGCGACCTCATCGTCGACGTACACCAGAACGCCCGGTCCGGGCTCCGTCGCGCACTCACGCTGCATGTACGGCCCACGGTCTGCGTTCGGCACTCCTGACGCGCGGTAGGCCATGCACCAGCATCCGCCACCGCCGGGCTTCTTCACGCCGATCACTTCGAAGAAGTCGTCATAGTTGCCGTAGGCCGGCCGCACATCGATCGTCGGCTCGTGGTGCTCGGGCCAGTGCTTTCGAGGCGCGGGCGGCTTCGCCATGACTCCACAGTACGAAGGCCCACCGACGGGCCGATACCCTTGCTTTCGTGACCTCGACCCACTGGATCCTGACGCTCGTCTGCGACGACAGCGCCGGCATCGTGCACGCCGTGAGTGGCGCGGTCGTGCAGGCCGAGGGCAACATCACCGAGTCGCACCAGTTCTCGAGCGAAGACACCGGCCGCTTCTTCATGCGGCTGCAGGTCGAATCCTCGGTGAGCCGCGAGGGCTTCGTCGCCGCGCTCACGCCCGTGATCGACCGGTTCGGGATGACGTGGCAGCTCGACATCGTCGGCCGCCCCACCCGCACCCTCGTGCTCGTCTCCACCGCCGCGCACTGCCTCGGCGACCTGCTCTACCGACGCAGCGCCGGACAGCTCGCGATCGACATCCCGCTCGTGATGGGCAACCACCGCGACCTCGCCGAGCTGGCCGCGTTCTACGGCGTCCCGTTCGAGTCGCACCCGATGACGACGCCCGGGCAGAAGCTCGCCTTCGAGGATCGCGTGCTCGAGGTCGTCGAGCAGCACGACATCGAGCTCGTGGTGCTCGCGCGGTACATGCAGATCCTCTCGCCCGAACTCTGTGCCGCGCTCGCGGGGCGAGCCATCAACATCCACCACTCGTTCCTGCCGGGGTTCAAGGGCGCGAACCCGTACCGGCAGGCGCACGCCCGCGGCGTCAAGCTCATCGGCGCGACGGCGCACTTCGTGACGAGCGACCTCGACGAGGGCCCGATCATCGAGCAGAACGTCGTGCGCGTCGACCACGCGAGCGACCCGTCGGAGCTCATGGCGATCGGCCAGGACCAGGAGTCGCGCACGCTCACGCAGGCGGTCGCCTGGTTCTCGCAGCACCGCATCCTGCTGGATGGCGCGCGCACGATCATCTTCCGCTGAGCGTCGCCGCTCGTCCTGCCTCGCTACGCTGGTGGCGTGACCACCGTCATCCACAGTGCCCGCAAGCTCGACGTCGAGCGGCGAGCAGGACGCGTTCTGGATGCTGTTCGACGGCGGCTCGATCGACGTCGCACGGGCACCGGCGCCTGGCCGGCCGCCGACACCGTCGTCGATGCCGGCGGGCACTGGATGGTGCCCGGGCTTCATCGACCTGCACGGCCACGGCGGCGGCGGCCACCAGTACGACGACGGGCGTCGAGGCGATCGCCGCGGGCCTCGCCGCCCACCGCGCGCACGGCACCACCCGCTCGCTCATCAGCCTCGTCGCCAATCCGCTGGATGCCCTGCTCACCTCCCTCGCCGCGATCGCCGACCTCGCCGCCGCCGACCCGCTCGTGCTCGGTGCCCACCTCGAGGGCCCGTTCCTCGCGCAGGAGCGTCGTGGAGCCCACCACCCGGGCCACCTCCTCGAACCGCAGCCGGGCGTCGTCGAGCAGTTGCTCGGCGCGGCGCGCGGCACGCTGCGGCTCCTGACGATCGCTCCCGAGCTGCCGAATGCACTCGAGGCGGTCGACGTACTGGTGGAGAACGGCGTCACGGTCGCGGTCGGGCACACCGAGGCATCCTTCGAGCAGGCCGGGGAGGCGTTCGACCGGGGGGCGCGGGTGCTCACGCACGCGTTCAACGCGATGCCGGGCATCCACCACCGAGCTCCCGGTCCCGTGGTCGCAGCCCTCGAGGACGACCGCGTGACGCTCGAGCTCATCCTCGACGGGATGCACGTGCACCCGGCCGTCGCGAAGCTCGCGTTCGACGGCGCACCGGGCCGCGTCGCGCTCATCACCGACGCGATGGCGGCAGCGGGCGTCGGCGACGGCGACTACCGCCTCGGCGCGCTCAACGTGTCGGTGCGCGAGGGTCTCGCGATGCTGAGCGGCACCGGAACGATCGCCGGGTCGACCCTCACCCAGGATGACGCGCTCCGACGCGCCATCGAATTCGTCGAGCCGCGCGAAGCCATCGCCGCCCTCACCTGCACCCCCGCGAAGGCGATCGGACTCGAACACCGCCTCGGGCATGCTCGCCCCCGGCTTCGTCGCCGACGCCGTGCTGCTCGACCGCGACTGGCGCGTGACCTCAGTGTGGGCCGATGGCGCGCTGATCGCCTAGTTTCCGAAGGTCGTGCCTGCGAGCAGAACGCTCAAGGCGAGGCGAAGCCGTCACGCTCGACGAACTACAGCCGCTCCCAAGCAAACCGATGCTCCCATGCATACCGGTAGTAGTCAGCGTGCGCGAGCCGCGACGCCGCCGCCTCATCGACGATGACGCTGACGTGTGGATGCAACTGCACCGCCGACCCCGGAAGGTTCGCCGTCAGCGGACCCTCCACAGCCCCCGCAACCGCCTCAGCCTTCGCCTCGCCGAACGCGAGCAGCACGAGGTGGCGCGCGTCGAGGATCGTGCCGAGCCCCTGCGTCACGCAGTGCATGGGCACGTCGTCCACCGAGTCGAAGAACCGCGCGTTGTCGAGCCGGGTCTGCTCGGTGAGGGTCTTGATGCGCGTGCGCGACGCGAACGACGAGCCGGGCTCGTTGAACCCGATGTGCCCGGTGCGGCCAATGCCGAGCACCTGCAGGTCGACGCCGCCCGCGGCGGCGATCGCTGCTTCGTACTCGACGCCGACGGTCTCGATTGCACCGTCGGGAACCCTGACGAGCCCTGGTGTGAGCCCGAGCGGCTCCACCACCTCGCGCGTGATGACCGCGCGATACGACTCGGGATGCCCGGGCGGAAGTCCCACGTACTCGTCGAGCGCGAACCCGCGAACCCGCGAGAGGTCGAGGTGCTGCGCCGCGAGGGCGGCCCACGTCGTGAGCGGCGTGGATCCGGTGGCGAGGCCCAGCACGGCATCCGGCTTCTGAGCGACGAGCGCTGCGATCGCGCCTGCGGCGAGCTCGCCCGCTTCCTCGGCAGACTGGACGATGACGACCTCGGCCATCAGCTGGACCCGTTCGGGCAGGCGGCCATCGAGGACATCCTCCGTTGTCTCAGGGTGGATTCGGTCGTCAACCGACGCCGACCAGGGCGGCACCGACCGCCGCGGCAGGGAAGTCCTGCGGGACGATCGTAACGCGGCGCGAGAGCTCGGTCGACTTGAGGAACGGGGACGACGCCTCCCACGACTCGAGCACGACGCGCACGGCATCGAGCAGGGGTGCTCCGAGCGAGCTGAGTCCGCCGCCGATCACGACGGTGTCGACGTCGACCGTGAGCACGAGGATCCGCACCGCCGCGGCGACGTTGTCGACGAACCGGTCGCGCACGGTGATCGGCCTCGACGTCGCCGGAGGCGGCGGCCGAGAACAGTGCGCGGGCGGGCTTCGGGTCATCCGTCGGCCACTGCCGGGCGATCGCCGAACCCGACGCGACCATCTCGAGGCAGCCGCGCTGCCCGCACGGGCACTCGGGGCCGTTCGGGTCCACCGGGATGTGGCCGATCTCGCCCGCCGTGCCGCGCGCGCCGCGCCACAGCACGCCGTCGAGCACGTAGCCAGCAGCCAGGCCGGTCCCGAGGTTGAGATACGCCATGGAGTGCTTCGAATCACCGTGGAGCCGGTGGAAGACACCGAGCGCGGCGGCGTTCACGTCGTTGTCGATGCGCACGTCGCGTCCGAGCCGTTCGCTGAGGTGGAGGCCGAGGTCGAGGCCGTCGAGACCCAGGTTCACGGCGTGGGAGACGCGGCCCGTGCCATCCACTGCCCCAGGAATGCCGATGCCGATCGACCGGAACTCGTCGATGGTCGTGCCCGAGAGCTCGGCGAGCTGCGTGACGGCGGTGACCGCGGTCTCGACGACCGCGTCGGGACCGAAGCCCGTCGGCAGTCGCAACTGGCGGCCGACGCTGCCGTCGGCGAGCACGGCCACGGCGTCGGTCTTGGTGCCGCCGATGTCGATGCCGACCCGAAGCGTGCCCGGCGGGGCGATCGCGGTGTCGATGTCGATCGTCATCCCTTCACCGCTCCCGCGACGAGCCCGGAGGTCAGGCGGCCCTGCACGATCAGGAAGAAGATGATCACCGGAACGGCAACGAGGGTGGATGCCGCCATCACCTGCCCCCAGTCCGTCTCGCGCGTCGCGCTCGCCTGCACGAACCCACGCAGCCAGAGCGGCAGGGTCTGCGCGGCCTCGGACGGCAGCAGCACGAGCGCGACGGTGAACTCGTTCCACGCCTGCAGGAACGCGTAGACGCCGGAGGCGACGAGCCCGGGTGCGAGCAGCGGGAACGTGATGCGCATGAACGCACCGAACCGGCTGAGCCCGTCGACCATCGCGGCTTCCTCGAGATCGGCGGGAATGCCCGCGACGAAGCCGCGCAGCATCCAGATCGTGAACGGCACGACCGCGGCCACGTAGATGACGCTCACGCCGATGACGGTGTCGAGCAGGTGCACGCTCGCGACCATCTTGTACTGGGCGATGAACAGGCCCTCGGCCGGCAGCATCTGCACGAGCAGCACGGCGACCACGAAGCTCTTGCGACCGCGGAACCGGAAGCGGCTGATCGCGACCGCCGCGAGGAACGCGAACACGATGCACACGAGCACGACGAGCAGCGTGATACCGATGCTCATGCCGAGCGCGCGAGAAGAACGAACCGTCCGCGAGCGCGCCCGTGAAGTTGCTCAGGGTGCCGCGGATCGGGAAGAAGGTCGGGATGAAGCTCTGCAGGATGATCGTGGGAAGGAACGCCGAGTTCACCATCCAGTAGACCGGGAACACCCAGATGAGCGCGATGACGATCGCGACCAGTCCCAGGAGGGCGCGTTTCACGGCGCGCGGTGTTGCGCGGCGGGCGGTCATTCCGCGTCCTCCTTGATGAGGCGGCGCACGTAGAACCAGCTGAGCGCGATCGTGATCGCGAGGATGAGAATCGAGACCGCCGACGCCATCCCGAAGTCCTGGGCGCTCGTGCCGAGCTTGTACACGTACGTGCCGAGCACGTCGAAGTCGCTCGCGCGCGAGCCCGCCTCCTGCAGCATCTTGAACTGGGTGAACACGCGCAGGTCCCAGATGAGCTGCAGCAGCAGCACGATCGCGATCACCGGGCGGATCATCGGCAGGATGACGTAGTTGAAGCGCTGCCATCCACTCGCGCCGTCGAGCTGGGCGGCTTCGAGCACCTCGTCGGAGACCTGGGTGAGGCCGGCGTACACCGAGAAGGCGACGAACGGCACCGACATCCACACCACGACGATGCACGCGACGATGAAGAAGGTCAGGGGGGTCGAGAGCCAGTCGAACCGGTTCATCTCGACACCGGGGATCATGTCGAGCAGGTAGTTGATCGCACCGCGCCGGCGGTCGAACAGCCAGATCCACACGGTCATCGCGGCGACGACGGGCATCGCCCACGCGAGCAGGAGAGCGAGCTGCAGGATGAGCTTCGGCACCTTGCCGACCGCCGCCATGAGCAGCGCGAGCAGGGTTCCGATGGCGAGGGTGAGCGCCGCGGTCACGACGCAGAACGCGAGCGAGCGGGCCACGACCGCCCACAGCTGGGGGTCGGTGGCGAGCTCGACGAAGTTGTCGAACCCGACGAAGGGGGCAGGCTTGCCGAACTGCTGCTGCAGTCCGAATTCCTGCATGGATGTCACGACCTGCCACACGAGCGGATAGCCCATGCCGAGCAGCAGCGCCACGACCGCGGGGATCACGAGCACGTAGGGGGTGCGGAAGCCCCGGCGTCGAGTTGATGCAAGTCGAACGGTCATGGTGTCGTTTGCAGACATGGCGGAGCCTCCTCCCCTGAACGAGCGTACGAGTGATGGTGCCGGTCGGGCAGTCCGGCAGAGCTGCCCGACCGGCGTTACTGCTCCAGCGTGTTAGCCGTTCAGCAGTTCGTTGATCTTCTCGTCGTACTCTGCGGCGAGCGCCTCGATGTCGCCACCGCCGTTCACCTTGCCGAAGAACTCCTCGAGCAGACCGGAGCCCTCGACCGCAGCCCATCCGGGCGCCGCTGGCGTCAGCTTGGAACCGGCGGCCGACTCGGCGAGCGCCGTCGCGAACTCGTCATCGCCGAGCGACGACGCGTACTCGAGGTTTGCCGGGCCGAGACCGTTCGCACCGAGCAGCTGCTGGTACTCCGGCGAGAAGATGATCTTCATCAGCTCGCGCGCCGCAGCCTGGTTCTTGCTGGCTGCGGAGATCGCGATGTTCGAGCCACCCGCGAACACGGGGGCGACGCCGCCGTCGACACCCGGGAGCACGAAGACGCCGAACGTCTCCGGGTTCCAGGTCGCGACGGTCTTGGTGGCATCCTCCGGGTCGGGAGTGAGGTCACCGATCGACCAGTGCGCCCATCCGGGAGCGATGATCGTCGCGGCCTCGGGAGCCCCGGTCGCCTCGTTGTTGTTGATGTTGACCCACGGGGTGCTGTCAGCCTCGGTCACCGGGGCGAGCGACGCGCTGGTGTACAGCGCCTGCAGCTGCTCGAGACCCGCGATGGTGTTCGGGTCAGACAGCGTCGACGTCCAGGTGTCGCCGTCCTTCGCCGCGAGGTCTCCGCCGTTCGCGAAGATCCATGAGATGCCGTTGCGCCAGTCCTGGCCGCCGAGGTAGAAGCCCGACTGTCCGGCGGTCTTCAGGGTTGCGACGCCCGCGTTGAACTCCTCGAGGGTCGTCGGCACGGAGAGTCCGGCCGCGGCCCAGAGGTCCTTGCGGTAGAAGATGTAGCGCGAGCCGAAGTAGTACGGCAGCGCGTAGTTCGCGCCATCCACCTCGCCGACCTCGACGAAGCCCTGGAGCAGGTTGTCGCCGCCCAGTTCCTCGTACATGTCGCTGATGTCGCTGAACGCGCCGACGGTCGTGAATGTGGGCGACCAGGTGTTGCCGATCTCCACGACATCCGGGGTATTCTCGGCATCAGGCAGGGATGTGGTGAGCTTCGAAAGGGCGTCGCCCCAGGCCTGCTCCTCGATAGTGAGGGTGCCCCCGGTTGCGTCTTCGTACTCTGTCTGAAGGAATTCGCGCAGCGCATCCGGGGTGTCACCGCCCATCAGCCACAGGGTGATGTCCTTGCCACCCTCGTCTTCGACGGGTGCTGGTGTGGAGCACCCTGCGAGAACGATGAGTGCGGCGGTCGCAGCGGCGACCAGTCCGATCTTTCGCTTCATTGTGTGTCTTCCTTACTTGTGTGTGCTTCGGATGTGAGTGGTGCAGTGGTGCCGGGTTGGAGTCAGGAGACCCCGAGTTGCGCGGAGAGCACCATGACGGCAGCGCCGCGCATGACGATGTCCTCTCCGAGCGTGGTCATCCGCAGCGTCAGATCGCCGTGGAACTCGGCCATCGTGCGCTCTGCGGAGCGTGTCGATGGTCGCGCTCGCGAGCGTGCCATCAAGCAGGTGGGTCGGCCCGGCGAGCACGACCTCGGCGAGGTTGAGCGCACCGACGACCGGGGCGAGCGCGATCCCGAGGCGCTGGCCGGCCTCCGCGAGCACGGCTTCGCGGTCGGCACCGGGCTCGGCGAGCGCACGCTCGAGGCGCGGGGTCGCGAGCCAGGTCTCGAGGCAACCGTGCTTGCCGCAGACGCACTCGGCGCCGCCATCCGTGCCGACCACGACGTGGCCGATCTCGCCTGCGGCGAAGCGGCTTCCGAACAGCGGCACGCCGTCGAGCAGCAGTCCCGCACCGACGCCGGCCCCGATCTTGATCAGCATCATGTCGCTGTCGGCGTCGCCGAAGCTGTGCTCGGCGAGTGCCGCGGCGTTCGCGTCGTTGGCCACGACCACCGGCACGCTGAACTTCGACTCGAGGATGCCCTGCAGCGCGACTCCGTGCCATCCGAGGTTCGGGGCGGTGAGCACGACGCCGGCGAGGTCGACGACACCGGGGGATCCGACGCCGAGCCCGAGGATGGGGAGGGTGGCGGCGGCCACGAGACGCTCGGTGAGGGCGATGACGAGGGCCGTGGCATCCTCGCCGGTGGCACCTTCGGTGGAGACCTGCTCACGGTGCTGGATGGCGCCGTCGAGATCGAGCACCGCGCCACGGAACGTGCCCGCCTCGCTCAGGTCGACCCCGAGGATCTGGTAGGCGTTGCGGTTGAGGTCGAGCAGGGTCGCCGGCTTGCCGGGACGCGAGTCCTCGCGCTGCCCCGCCTCGACGACGAGTCCTTCGGCGATGAGCTCGGCGACAGATCGGAGACGGTGACGCGGGTGAGTCCGGTCTCGCGGGCGATGTCGGCACGGCTCGGCTTGGTCGCCGGTACAGGGTCTGCAGCACGAGCGAGCGGTTGTGGCCGCGCGCGTGCTCCGGCAGCACCTTCGTGGTCGGGCGAAGCGCTCGTCCGAGCTGCAAACCTCGTTGACATGTTTGTTAGTAAACCTTACGAACAAACTCGCTGTCAAGCATGATGTGGAGCGACAGAGCCTGGATCGACGAAAGGCCCGGATCCGCGCGGAATCCGGGCCTGTTCGTCCGTCATGCAACGGATCCTTTGGCGGGCCTAGAAGATCACCCAGAACGGGCGCACCTGGCTCGACGACCCGTTGTTCAGGTCGTCACCCTCGTACGTGGCCTTCACGAGGTAGACGCCGCTGCGGAGCTTCGGCACCTGATAGGTGGCGACACCGTTCACGAGTGGCACCGTCGTCGACTTGCCGTTGACGCTGATCGTGACGTTGCCCGTCGGAGCGTTCGTCTCCGCGCTGTCGACCTTGATCGTCGCCGTCGTTGTCTGCCACGAGAACAGCACCGTGCGGCTGAGCGACACCGAGGTCGTCGACTTGTACTTCACCGTCACGCCCTCGCTCGTCGCGGAGCCCGGTGGCAGGTCGCCCTTCGTCGCGGTGACCACCACCGTGATCACCTTGCCCTCGTCGGCCGGCGTGATCTTGTACTTCTTGCCGGTCGCACCCGCGATGTCGACACCGTCGGCCTGCCACTGGTAGGCGAAGGTGAGGCCGTCCAGATCCCAGGTGCCGGGGCTCGCGGTGAGCTTCTTGCCCACCTCGGCCTTGCCACTGATCGTCGGGAGCGTCAGATTCACCGGCGCACCGGGAATCGGACCCTCGCCCGTCTCGACCTGCACGACCGTGTACACGCCGGTCTCGCCGTACGAGACGAGGCCAACGTAGGTCGAGAACGGCTGCAGACCGGTCCAGGATGCCGCGTACTCAACCGGCACGCCCTGCACACCATCGAGCGTGGCCGGCGTCGTCGTGAGCGGAGCCCCACCCGGCACCACCGAGGTGACGGTCAGGTCGAACACCACTCCGTCGGGAGCGTCGTACACGTCTGCGATCACGAGGTAGTTGCCCGCGGTCGGCGCCTCGAGGTTCACCCGCTCATCGGCGGCTCCGGTCGCGGACTGGTAGAGCGCGATCGGGGTGCCCTCGTCATCGAGCAGGTAGACGAACAGGTCAAGGTCGACCGGCGTCTCGAGCTCGTCGTCGAGTGCATCCAGGTCGAAGCGCGCGAACACCGCGCCCTCCGGCACGCTCGCGGCGTACTCGAAGTCCGGCGACGAGTTGTCGCCCGATCCCGAGTGCTCGGTCTCGACCCCGGTGGGGTCGGGCAGCAGCGCGCCGAGCGAGAGGCCCGTCGTGCTGAGCGGGATCGGGCCGGTGCCACCTGGGGTGACCTCGACATCCACCGAACCGGTCACCCCGGTGCCCTCGGCGTCGAACGGCGCGACGATCGTCACCGGCTGCACCGCGATCGGGCTGCGCACGGTCGTCGCACCCGTCCAGGTGAGCGAGCCGACCGCGAACTCGTCGAGCGTCGCATCCGTGCGGGAGAACGTCACCGAGAAGGTGGCCGTCTCCCCCGCGGCGCCGAAGCTCAGCGCCGACGGCTCGACGGTCACGTCGATGCCGTCAACGCCCTGCACCGAGGCTTCCCAATCACCGGCGCCGGTCGACGTCACCGTGCGGGTGACGGTCACCGGGGCGGTGAGGTCGGGAACCTGGATCGAGGCGAGGTTGAGGTTGCTGCCCGAGATCGGGTCGAACCCGGTGTCGTAGCCGAGCCACTGGATGTAGCCCACCCAGTCGGGCACGTCGTTGAGGTACAGCAACCCGGGCTCGAAGTACCGAGTCGGGTCGACGTGACCGGCACCCTGGGCGAACGGGTCGGTGACCGCGTCGCTCTCGGCGTCGACGGTGTCGTACGCGGTCGTCATCATCGCGGACTTGATCTCCGACGGCGAAGCGAGCGGGTGCTCGCCAAGGTACAGCGCCGCGAGACCTGCGATGTGCGGGCTCGACATCGACGTTCCGCTCTTGAACTCGTACGTGCCGTCAGCGTCCTGATCGTTCGGACCGGCCGCGAGGATCGACACGCCGGGTGCCGAGATGTCGGGCTTCAGCAGCTGGCTGCCGTCGGCGAGGATCGGGCCGCGCGACGAGAATCCGGCGACCTGTGGCGATGGCGGCGTCGTGCCGAGCGCGTTGCCCGTCGTGAGCGTCGCGGTGGCACCGGGGGTCTGTGCGTACGCGATCACGGCATCCCGGTAGTCGACGCTCAAGTGCACGGTCGGCACCGAGTGGAAGTCGGTGTCGATCGTGTTCGGGCTCGGGTTGACCAGGATCATCGCCTGCCCGCCGATGCGGGCGACCTCGGCCGACTTCGCGACCCGGTCGTACGCGCCGCGGTCGCAGACGACGATGGTCTCGGGCGTGATGAGCGTCGCGTCGAGCGAGTTCGGACCGCAGAGGTTCGCGTCAGCGACTCCGGCTGCCGCGATGTTCGCCGCGTACACCAGCGGACCGGTGATCGGCGCACCGTCGAACGGCACGGTGATCGAGGCACCGGCGAACGCCTGTCCGTCGCCGAGCGTGGCCGTGGCCTCATAGCTCGGGATCGTGGATGCCGCGACCGTCGTGATCCACGGAGCCGCGTTGTCGGCAGTGGATGCGCCTGGCCCGTCGTTGCCCGCAGAGGCCGCAACGAAGATGCCAGCCGCCGCCGCTCCGAGGAACGCGTCACCCGTCGCCGAGTACGTGGTGGCCGCAGCACCGCCGCCGATCGAGTAGTTGATCACGTCGACGCCGTCGATGATCGCCTGGTTGATGCCGGCGAGCAGGTCGGATGTGGCGCAGCCGTCGTCGGTGATGACGGCGGGGTCAGGTCCAGACCAGCACACCTTGTAGGCCGCGATCTTGGCCGCGGGCGCGACACCGGAGATGTCACCGAAGTCGATGCCCTCGATGCTCGCCGGATTGGCGTAGTTGCCCGCCGCAGTGCTCGCGGTGTGCGAGCCGTGGCCGTCGCCGTCGCGCGGGGAGACGAACTCGCCCGGGCCGGTGGACGCGTCGCCGATGTTCTCAGCACCGAAGCCGTCGAGGTAGTAGCGCGCCCCGATGACCTTCGTGTTGCAGTCGGACGCGGTGAACGCCTCGCCCTCTTCGCAGATGCCGGTGAACGTCTCGCCGTCCGCCTTCTCGTAGGTGATGGTCGACCCGTCGAGGTACGGCTCCGTACCGGCTGACGTGCCGAGCGCGTCCCCGGCGAACGCCTGGTTCTCTGGGGCGATGCCGGTGTCGAGCACGCCGACCACGATTCCCTCACCTGCTGCGTCGGGTCCGCCGACGGAAGCCCAGACACCGTCATCACCCGTGAGTCCGAGGAACTCGGTCGACGGGGTGGCCGTGACGTGCAGGATCTCGTCGGGGGTCACCGCAAGCACGTTCTTGTCCGCGGCGAGTTGTGCGGCCTGCTCGCCGGTGAGCTCGGCCGAGAACGCGTTGAGTGCCACGGTGTAGGAGTTGTCGATGTCCGCGCCCACTGACGCCGCGACATCCTCCTGGGTTGCAGCGAGCTGTGCTGCGTAGTCGCCGGGCGAGACGCTGCGGCGCTGGTCGGCACCTGGCGCGTTCTCCCACTTGGCCAGGCCGTCTTCGACGAGCGTGACGATGTAGCGCCCAGACTCGAAGTTCTGGGCGGTGGTCGCGCCAGCCGGTTTGAGATCGGCGGCGGAGGCCCCCGCGGCACCGACCGTGAGGCCCGCGACAGCGAGGGCTCCGGTTGCGATGACCGCAATGGCGGATCTGATGGTGCGACGTGTGCGCATGGGCATCCTTCTCGTGAAAGGGAATGGAGAGTGCGGAGCGTGAGTCGCCCCGCTTGTCCACCATATCTACCCGACCCCCGAAAGGGGGTAGAACTTTTTTCCTGCGACTTCTCGCCGATCCAGCGCGTGTTCAGGCTCCTCCAAGGAAACGCAGGATCGAGCCGCCATGCTTGGGGCGTACCCAATCGAGAATCCAGGGAGAATCCATGCGCACGATCCACCCAAGCAAGTCGGCCGCGGCACTGATCGCGGGCCTCGCACTCGCCGGCTCGCTCGCCGCCTGCAGCAGCCCCGCTCCCGCCGACACCGTCACGGACACCGGCAACGACACGGGCGACGACACCGAGCACCGACACGGGCGGTGACACGGGCGCGTACGCCGACGGCACGTACGACGCGAGCGGCACGTACGAGGCGCCGAGCGGCACCGAGACCGTGGATGTGACGGTCACGCTCGAGGGCGGCGTCGTCACCGCGGTCACGGTCGTCGGCGAGGCCACCGACCCGCAGGCGCAGATCCACCAGGGTGAGTTCATCGACGGCATCGCCGGTGAGGTCGTCGGCAAGCCGATCGACGAGACTCCAGGTGAGCAAGGTCGCCGGCTCGTCGCTGACCAGCGGTGGCTTCAACAAGGCCATCGAAGAGATCAAGGCCGAAGCTGCCGCCTAGCATGCACTTCGACGCCATCGGCACCGCGTGGCAGATCGACACCGCGGAACCGATCACGTCGGAACTCCAGCACGCGCTCCAGGTGCGGATCGACTCGTTCGACCGCACCTGGAGTCGCTTTCGCGACGACTCGGTCGTTGCCGACATCGCTCGACGGCCAGGCACCTGGATGCTCCCCGAGGATGCCGGACCACTGTTCGAGCTCTACCGCCGCCTGTACGCGGTCACCGACGGCCGGGTGAGCCCTCTCGTGGGGCAGCGGCTCGTGGATCTGGGCTACGACCGCGCCTACTCGCTGCGACCGACCGGCCGCACGACGCCCATCCCGGCATGGGATGACGTGCTCGCCTGGGACGGCGAGGTGCTGTCCACGGTGCGCCCGGTCGTGCTCGACGTCGGCGCGGCGGGCAAGGGATACCTCGTCGACATCCTTGGGGCGGTGCTCGCCGAGCACGGCGTCGCGGAGTACACGATCGACGCGAGCGGCGACATCCTGCGCCGGGGTGCTGGCTCGATCAGGGTTGGGCTCGAACATCCACTCGACGCCTCGATGGCGATCGGCGTCGTGAACCTGGGTGACGGATCGATCTGCGGGTCGGCATCCAATCGCCGGGCGTGGGGCGACGGACTGCACCACGTCGTCGATGCGATCACCGGGCTGCCAACCCGCCGCGTGATCGCGACGTGGGCAATGGCTGGCACCGCCCTCGAAGCCGACGGTATCGCGACTGCGATGTTCTTCGCGGAACCAACCAGAATGGCCGACGAGTTCGAATTCACCTATGTGCGAATGAACGACGACCGAACGGTAGAGTTCTCGCCACAGATCGACGGAGAGATGTTCACATGAAGCAGTGGCTCGACCAGGTGACCGGCAAGGTCACGATGTACGTGCTCGTGATCGGACTGCTCTCGGCGATCAGCCTGCTGGCGGTGATCCTCTCGCTGTTCGGACAGCTCTCCGGAGTTGTACCGCTCGGTCTGATCTCGTCGCTGATCGTGGCCGTCGGCGTTGCTGTGGGCGCAGGGTGGATCGCCGCGAAGGTGGCGCGCATCACCATGCACGTCGAGTCGTCGCTCATCACTGGGCTTCTTGTGTTCCTGATCATGCAGCCGAAGTTCGAGCCGCTGGCGCTGCTCGGCGTCGCGATCGCCTCGTTGGTTGCTACCGTCTCGAAGTACCTGCTCGCGGTGCGTGGGCGCCACATCTTCAACCCTGCGGCCGTCGGCACCTACGTGGTGTACCTCCTGATCCTGACTCGGCTCGTTCCGGGTCTCGCGTTCCCTGTCTGGTGGGTGGGCACCGAGTACCTGCAACCCCTGATCGCGATCGGTGCGTTCCTCGTGCTGTACCGCACCCAGCGAGTCACGATGGGGGTCGTCTTCCTCGCGGCCGCAGCGGTCACGCTCGTGGTGCGCTACGCCTTGGTCGGCGAGACACCGTTGGCCGCGCTGGATTACCTGTTCATCTCCTCGCAGTACGTCTTCATCGCTGGCTTCATGCTCAGCGAGCCGCTCACGCTCCCGCCCCGGCGCTGGCAGCAGTTCGCGGTCGCGGCGCTCGTCGCCGTGCTGATGTCGATTCCGTCCAACGTGTTCCCCCTGTTCGGCAACCCTCTGCTCGCGCTCCTGATCGGCAACCTCGTGGCGTTCGCATTCGGGCAGCGCCGCGGCATCCGCATGGAGCACCTCGGCAAGCGGCAGTTGTCGGCGGACACGTGGGAGCTGTCGTTCCAGCCGAAGCGGGCCGTGCGGTTCTTCCCCGGGCAGTACATGGAGCTCACGATCCCGCACCACCGCGCCGACCTCCGCGGCAAGCGGCGCTACTTCAGCATCTCGTCGGCGCCGAAGGACGATGGCCCCATCACATTCGCGCTCACGGTGCCAACGAAGTCGTCGAGCTTCAAGAACGCGCTGCTCGCCCTCGAACCCGGCGCGACCGTGCACGGCACCCTCGTCGGCGGAGACTTCTTGCTGCCGGACAACCCGGCCGAGCCGCTGCTGCTCGTCGCCGGTGGCATCGGCATCACGCCGTTCGCGAGCCAACTCGAGCACGCGACCGCGACCGGTGACCAGCGCGACGTCGTCGTGCTGTACTCGTCGAGCACTCCGGGCGAGCTGCCGTACACCCAGCTGCTCGCCGACTCCGGCGCTCGCGTGGTCGTCTACGGCCCGGATGCCCCGACTCCGCTCCCCGCGAACTTCGAGTACGGCGGCACGGGCCGCATCACCCCCGAGCGCGTCGCGGAGAAGGTGCCGGATGTCGCGCAGCGCCACACGTTCATCTCCGGCCCGCCCGGACTCGTGAACGACCTCAAGCGCGCGCTGCGCAAGGGTGGGGCAAAGCACGTGCACTCCGACTACTTCTCGGGGTACTAGGAAGCGGATCGGCCGAACGGCCCGGAATCAACAGGCTGAGCCGAGCCGCCCCGTATTCAGAGCGCTGCAAATCCTTTCCGGGCCAATGCGGCACCGCGCTCGGCCAGGCCAGCGATTTCCGGGCCGAATCGCACCGCTTCCGACTCGTGGCTGAGGGTTTCCGGGCCGTCGCGTCAGATCCGGGCCCGCGCGCCAGCCCGGATTTGACGCAATGGCCCGCATTTGCACAAGCGGCATGCGGCTGCGGCGGTGGCCGCGCTGATCGCGGCGGTCGTCACCTTCGTGCCCGCGTACCGGAGCATCTGGGCCATCGATCCCCTGCGCCGCGACTCACACCGAACCGGGGATGCCCTCAGCGCGCCACAGTACACTCGGGCCGATGAGATTCCGCCGACCTCTGATCGCGCTCGCCGGAGTACTCCTTGCCATCTCGACCATCTCGGTCACGGCGTTCGCGCTTCAGTCGACCGGGACCAAACCGGCGACGTCGTCGACCGTGGGCCGAGAGGGCGGATTCGACGGCCCGAGGATCACGGCGACTGCCACCCCAACGCCTCCCCCAGCGGCAGCGTCGGCTGCGCCCGAGCCGGTCGCGCCGGTTGCGCCCGCCGGCGCCGACCCCGCCGAGGCCGAAGTGCTCGCGCTCGTCAACACCGAGCGCACCGCCAACGGCTGCGCGCCGCTCGCGTGGGACGAGCCCCTCGCCCAGGTGGCCCGCCTGCACAGCGCCGACATGGCCGCGCGCGACTACGTCGACCACACCAACCCCGACGGGCTCAGCCCCTTCGACCGAGCGGCTGCCGCCGGCACGACCGCGAACGCGGAGAACATCGCCGCGGGCCAGCAGGGCGCCACCGACGTGATGGCCTCATGGATGGCGAGCCCCGGCCACCGCGCGAACATCCTGAACTGCAGCCTGACGCGCCTCGGCGTCGGCGTCGGACACGGCGGCTCGTACGGCATCACGTGGACGCAGCTGTTCGGCTGAGCCTTCTGGTTCGCCGCCGCCCCTGCGGCGCACTTGCGGCACCGGCCGCGCGCGAGCGCCCGGCGCCGCAGTCAGCGCTCTCGGAAACGAGCGGCGAGCGCCCGCTGTGCCTCTACGCCAGGCGCTCTGCGAGCGCCCGATCCAGCGTGTCGAGGAATTCCTCGGTGGTCTCGTACGCCTGGTCCGGTCCGACGAGCACCGCGAGGTCCTTCGTCATGTGACCGGCCTTCGACCGACGTGATCACGACATCCTCGAGCGTGTCGGCGAAGTCGATGAGCGCCTGGTTGCCGTCGAGCTTGCCGCGGTGGGCGAGCCCGCGGGTCCACGCGTAGATCGACGCGATCGGGTTGGTCGACGTCGGCTTGCCTGCCTGGTGCTGGCGGTAATGGCGGGTGACCGTGCCGTGGGCGGCCTCAGCCTCGACGATCTTGCCGTCGGGAGTCGAGAGCACCGACGTCATGAGTCCGAGCGAGCCGAAGCCCTGCGCGACCGTGTCGGACTGCACGTCACCGTCGTAGTTCTTGCACGCCCAGACGTAGCCGCCCTCCCACTTCATGGCCGAGGCGACCATGTCGTCGATGAGGCGGTGCTCGTAGGTGAGGCCGCGCTTCTCGAACTCAGCCTTGAACTCGGCCTCGAAGATCTCCTCGAAGATGTCCTTGAACCGGCCGTCGTAGGCCTTGAGGATCGTGTTCTTCGTCGAGAGGTACACCGGGTAGTTGCGGGCGAGTCCGTAGTTGAGGCTCGCGCGCGCGAAGTCGCGGATCGAGTCATCCAGGTTGTACTGCACCTGGGCGATGCCGTCGCCCGGAGCCTGGAACACCTCGAACTTGAGCGGCTCCGAGCCATCCTCTGGCGTGAACTGCACCGTGAGCGTGCCCTTGCCCGCGAAGCGGAAGTCGGTGGCGCGGTACTGGTCGCCGAACGCGTGGCGGCCGATGATGATCGGCTTGTTCCAGCCGGGCACCAGACGCGGGATGTTGCTGATGATGATGGGCTCGCGGAAGATGACGCCGCCGAGGATGTTGCGGATGGTGCCGTTCGGGCTCTTCCACATCTGCTTGAGGCCGAACTCCTCGACGCGCGCCTCGTCGGGCGTGATCGTGGCGCACTTCACGCCGACGCCGTGCTTCTGGATGGCGTGGGCCGCGTCGATCGTGACCTGGTCGTCGGTCGCATCCCGGTGCTCGATGCCGAGGTCGTAGTACTCGAGGTTCACGTCGAGGTACGGGTGGATCAGGGTGTCCTTGATCTTCTGCCAGATGATCCGCGTCATCTCGTCGCCATCGAGTTCTACGACGGTGCCTTCGACCTTGATCTTGTCCATGTGGTGTTGCCTTCCCTGAAGCACAGGTCTCTCCTTGAGCCGGATCAATCCTACACACGGAACGACGAAAGTATCTTGACGTCGAGATACTTTGCCACGAGGACGCACGGTCGCGTTAGCCTGTCAGCATGGCCGATCTCAGACTTGAAGAACTGTCCGCCAAGACCATCGTCGCGGCGAACAACCTCACCCTGCGGCGCGGCCAGGAGCAGTTCGTGACTCCGCCGTCGTACGCGATCGCCGACGCCACCATCAACCCGACTTACGTCATGGCCGCGCGTCGTGCTCGACGGTGAGAAGGTCGTCGGCTTCATCCGCGGCAACTTCGACCCCGAGGCGACGCAGGAGGAGTTCCGCAGCTGCGTGTGGCGCGTGACCGTCGCGTCGGATGCGCAGGGCACCGGTGTCGGCCGCTTCGCCGTGCTCGCCCTCGCGGCCGAGGCGAAGAGCCGTGGCTTCACCCGCCTCACCGCGCTCTGGGAGCCGGGCGAGCAGGGCCCTGAGGAGTTCTTCCTCGGATCGGGTTCGTCATCGAGGGCCAGACCCAGTACGGCGAGAACCTCGGCGTGCTCGAAGCTCTAGCCCGGCGACGACGACGCTGCGTGCGATCCGCCCATGCGTCAGCCCGCCAGGTGCGCCGCGCCGGAGACGTTCGGCACGGGGTCGCCGCCGACCGCGCGCACCGACCAGTTGCCGTCCGGCTCCGGTGACGTGGATGCCGGCGGCATCCCACTCCACCACGAACTCCGCTCGCGTGCCATCCGGCGTGACCACCTCGACCGTGCGTCGCCGCTCGGTCCCGCTCGGCGTGACGAGCAGCTCGAGTCCGTCGAGGTAGTCGTAGTCCGGTCGATCGGCCCGACCGCCGGTCGGGATGACGGCCCCTCGCGCACGTACAGCGGCAGCGAGAGGAAGTCGTGCGTCTCGGTGTGCCACCGGCCGCCTTCGACCGCCTCGCCGGTGAGCAGATGGTGCCACGTGCCCTCCGGCAGGTAGAACCGCACGCTGCCATCGGCGCGGAAGACCGGCGCGACGAGCAGGTCGGGTCCGAGCATGTACTGCCGGTCGAGGTGCTCGGTCGATGGGTCGTCGGGAAACTCGAACGCCATCGGTCGCAGCAGCGGAGCACCGGTTCGTGCGGCGAGGTCGCCGAGTCCGTAAAGGTAGGGCATCAGCCGCAGTTTGAGTTCGGTGAATCGGCGAGCGACCACCACCGACTCCTCGTCGAACGCCCACGGCACCCGGTAGGTGCCGGATGCGTGCAGGCGGCTGTGACTCGACAGCAGGCCGAACTGCAGCCACCGCTTGAACACGCCGGCGTCGGGCATACCCTCGAACCCGCCGATGTCGTGGCTCCAGAACGCGAAGCCCGACCACGCGAGCGAGAGTCCGCCGCGCAGCGTCTCCGCCATCGACTCGTACGTCGAAGTGGAGTCGCCGCCCCAGTGCACCGGCAGCGACTGCCCGCCGGCCGTCGCGGCTCGGGCGAACACGACCGCCTCGCCGGCGCCGCGCACCTCGGTGAGCACGTCCACGACCGCCTGGTTGTAGCGCTGCGCGTAGAGGTTGTGCATGCGCACCGGGTCGCTGCCGTCGAAGTAGGTGACGTCGGTGGGGATGCGCTCGCCGAAGTCCGTCTTGAACGAGTCGACGCCCTGCGCGAGCAGCAGCCCGCAGCTTGTCCTGGTACCACCGCGTGGCGCCGGGTTGGTGAAGTCGACGACGCCCATGCCCGCCTGCCATCCGTCGGACTGCCAGACCGCGCCATCCACTCGTCGCAGCAGGTAGCCGGCCGCCTTGGCCTCGTCGAACAGCGTGGACTCCTGCGCGATGTACGGGTTGATCCAGACGCAGATGTGCAGGCCGCGTTCCCGCAGCCTCGCGAGCATGCCTTCGGGATCGGGGAAGACCTCGGGATCCCAGATGAAGTCGGTCCACTGGAACCCGCGCATCCAGAAGCAGTCGAAATGGAACACCGACAGCGGGATGCCGCGGTCAGCCATCCCCGAAACGAACGATGTGACGGTGTCTTCGTCGTAGTCGGTGGTGAAGCTCGTCGACAGCCACAGCCCGTAGGACCACGCCGGCACCGTGGTCGGACGACCGGTGAGCCGCGTGTAGCGATCGATGACGTCGGCTGGAGTTGGGCCGGCGATCACGAAGTACTCGAGGCTCTCCCCCGGCACCGACAGCTGCACGCTCTCGACGGCCTCCGAGCCGACCTCGAACGAGACCGGACCCGGGTCATTGACGAGCACGCCGTAGCCGCGATTGCTGACGTAGAACGGCACGTTCTTGTACGCCTGCTCGCTCGCCGTGCCACCATCGGCATTCCAGATGTCGACGCGCTGCCCGTTGCGCACGACCGGGCCGAAGCGTTCGCCGAGTCCGTAGATGACCTCGCCGACGCCCAGGCTCAACCGCTCTCGCACGTAGCTCGTCGTAGGTCGGCGACGGATGCGCTTCGACGGCGGCATCGCCAGCCAGCGTGATGTGCGCGATCGAGTTCGCGCCGCTCGAGACGATCGTCTCGCCGTCGAGCTCGAAGGCGAGCGACCACGGCGCACCGCGCTGCAGGCGCGCGGTGAGCCCGCCCGTGGTGAGGCTGACCGCGTCATCCGACTCCTCGATGATGCACGTCGTCGATCTCGAGCGGTCCGACGAACCGGGGCACCTCACTGCCGCCGCGGAAGTGGTCGATCCGCACCCGCACCACGCCTTCGGAGGGCGAGCTGATCGACACGGTGAGGGTCGGCAGGCCCAGCGTGTCTCCGCGGTGCGCGACGACCTTCGTCGGCGCGAGCGCGCGGATGCCGGTCGGCGTGGTCGAGATCCGGTACGTCTCCTTGGCCACGTGCGCGGTCACGCCGTGCCGGAGCATCCAGAAGCCGTCAGTGAACTTCATTGCGTTTCGCCCTCCGGGCTCTCGATTCCTATTCGTGCGCGCGGCCGGACGCCACGAGCACCGGGCCGGGGTCCACGCGACCCCGGCCCGATCCTTCAGCTTCGGTGTCAGCCCTCGGTGTCGAATGCCTTGACGACGTCGACGCGCGCTTCGGTCTGCGCCTTCGCGTTCTCGAGGTCGAACTCGTAGACCTGGTCGTAGCCGAGACCGACCGCCTTCTCCTGCATCTCCTTGAGCAGCGAGTCGAACTCGGCCTCGTCGGCCGCGAAGGACATCTGCCACGAGTACTGGATGATGATCGCCTTCACCTGATTGCGCAGGGTCTCGATCTCCGAGCTGTCAGCGGGCGCGGCATAGCTCGCCCCGGCCCCGACCGTGATCATGTCATTCGCCTCGAGGTACTCCATCGTGCTCGTCGCGTCATCCATGTGGGCCGACCAGTCATCGGTCAGCGGGTTGACGGTGGCTTCCTGCCACGTCGGCCAGAACTTGTAGCTGTACGGGAAGCCCGTGTTCGGATCGATGTCCTTGGCCAGGATCGACGTCATGTTCAGCGTCGAACCGCCGGCCTCTCCACTTGCCGCCACCCCACTCCTCGGGGATGTCGCCGTCGCCGGTGAGGAAGATCTGCTTGCCAAGCTCGGTGAGCTCGGGCTCACCATCGGCGTTGACCTCCCAGGTGAGACCCTCGGGGCCCGTGGTGCCACCGGTCTGGGCGGCGTTCGCGTAGGCACCCTCCGGCGAGTAGAGCCAGTCGATGAACGCAGCGATGCGCTCCGGGTCTTCGGCCTTCGAACCGATCAGCCAGCTGGCCTTGCCGCCGTACGCCTCAGCGCCGAACGAGAAGATCTTCTGGTCCGCCATGGGCAGAATCTCGAATCCCTGGCCAGCCTGCAGATGCTCGTCGGTGTTGAACGCCGCCTGTCCGAGCCACGGCCACGGCGAGAACAGCACCTGGCCGGTCTGGATACTTGGCGTACATGGTGTCGTAGTTCTGCGTGGTCGACTCCGGGTCGACGAGCCCCATCTGGTTCGCCTCGTAGAAGAACTTCAGGCTGCGCACGTAGGCGCTGTCGTCGTCGATGATGCTCTGGTACTCGGAGCCGTCGGCCTGCGCGAGCACGAAGCCCAGCTCGTCGAACCCGTAGAAGCACGTGGGCTGCTTCGCCATCGTCATCATGTTGCCGTCCCAGTCCTTGAACAGCGAGAGGCCGTAGACCGGCTTGCCGTCGGCAGTCGTGGGGTGGGCGTCCTGCATGTCCTTCAGCAGCGGCAGCAGGTCCTCGAGCGTGCCGATCTCGGGGTAGCCGAGTTCGGCGTAGTAGTCCCAGCGCACGTAGGGGCCGAAGGTCGGGTCGAGACCCTCCGACGGCTGGTCCGGCGGGATGCTCGACAGCGACGTCGGCACCATGAACGTGCCGTCCTTGCCCTCGTTGCTGTGCTCGACGGCCAGGTCGTACGCACCGACGTTGTCCATGGCCGGCTCGTAGTTGGCGAGTCGAGCACGAGCCCGCCCTCGATCAGCTCGTCCGTCTGCATGCCTCGGTTCACCAGGATGAGGTCGCCGAGGTCTCCGGCCGAGACCCGGGTGTTGTAGAGGGTGTCGCCACCGCCCGCGACGTTCGGGGCGATGATGTTCAACTTCATGTTGAACTTGTCGTGCACGATCTTCGCGAACCAGCCCTCTTGCATGCCCTGGAAGTTCGCGTACCCGTCGAACACGTCGATCGTGATCTCGTTGTCCCACGAGCTCGGGAACTCCTCGACGACTTCATCGGGCGTGTTGCCACCGGTCGTGCACGCGGCGAGTGGCGCCGCGAGCAGTAGAGCGACGGCGAAGGCCGCCTTGGACTTCAGCTTCATTGCAGATTCCTTTCGATGGAGGGGTTTTTCGATGGTGCTGTCGATGGTGCAGGTCTCGTTTCAGCCCTTGACCGCGCCGAGCATGATGCCCTTCACGAAGAACCGCTGAAACAGGGGATAGATGAAGATGATGGGCAGCACGACGAGCACCGAGACGGTGACCCGGATCGAGGTCGGTGTCTGCGAGGTGGCCGCCGCGACGATCTCCGACATGTCGCCCTGGGAGTTCTGCGCGGCCTGCGCGAGGCTGTTCGCCTGGTTGATGAAGATGTAGAGCAGGTACTGCAGCGTGTACAGGCTCTGGTCGGTGATGTAGATGAGCGTGTCCTGGAACATGTTCCACTGCGCCACTGCGGAGAAGATCGCGACCGTCGCAAGGATGGGCGTCATGTTCGGCAGGTAGATGCGGAAGAAGACCTGCAGGATGCTCGCGCCGTCGATCTCCGCCGCCTCCTGCAGGGTGGTCGGCATCGACTCGACGAATGTCTTGACGAGGATGATGAAGAACGGCTGCACGATGAACGGCAGCACGTAGACCAGGAAGTTGTTGGTCAGGCCGAGCCCGCGGATGATCAGGAAGATCGGGATGAGACCGGCGCTGAAGTACATCGTGATGAGCACGAACCGGTACCAGAACTTGCGGCCCCACATCTTGTCCTGCGTGAACATGAAGCCGAGGAACGCGGACGCGATGACCGTGGCGGCCGTGCCGATCACGGTGCGGCCGATGCTGACCGCCGCCGCGAGCGGCAGTCCCTTGAGCCCGAACACCTCGGTGAAGTTCTCGAAGTGGATGCCCTGCGGCCAGAGCCGCACGTCGCCGGCCGCCGACAGGTCGTTGGCACTGATCGAGTTGATGATCAGGAAGTAGAACGGATACGCGCAGATGACGGCGAGCGCGACGAACACCATGCCGTTGAGGATGGTGAAGACGATGTTGCCCGCCCGGTGGTCGGGGACCGCTCGGCGACTCGATGGCTGTTGTCGTGACCATTCCGATGTCCCTTAGACGATCGACTCGCCGCGCACGCGCTTGGCGATCCCGTTGACGGTGAACAGGAGCACGACGGAGACCAGGCTCTTGAGCATGCCGATCGCCGTCGCCAGCGACAGGCTGTTGCCCGTGATGCCGACGTTGTAGACGTAGAGGTCGAGCACCTGGATGTACTCCTTGTTGAACGCGTTCTGGAACACGAAGTACTGCTCCATGCCGTTGTTGAGCAGGTTCGCGATCGACAGCAGCAGCAGCACGAGGTAGGTCGGCATCAGCTGCGGCACGGTGATGTACCGCATGATCTGGAACCGGCCGGCACCGTCGATGCGCGCCGACTCGTAGAGCGCCTGGTCGATGCCCGAGATGGCGGCGAGGTAGATGATCGCGCCCCAGCCGAGCCCCTTCCAGACCGACCAGAGCGTCATGGTGAGCCAGACGTTGTCGTTGCTGTCGAGGAACTTCATCGGGGCGGTGATCAGTCCCGAGTCGATCAGCGTGTGGTTGACCAGCCCGCTGCTCGAGAACAGCGAGAAGGCGATCATGTAGACGAGCACCCACGAGATGAAGTTCGGCAGGGTCGTGAGCGTCTGCACCGCGTTGCGGAACCATGGTGCGCGCACTTCGTTGAGGAAGAGGGCGAAGATGAGCGGCAGCACCGAGGTCGCGATGCCGAGGAAGCTGATCGCGAGGGTGTTGAGCAGCACCTGGCCGATCTGCGCGATCTGCGTCGGCGATCCCACCATCAGCTCGAACCAGAATGTGCCGACGAACTCGCTGCCGCCGATGCCCAGTGCGGGCTTGTAGTCGTAGAGCGTGAAGATCCAGCCGTAGAGCGGCAGGTAGGAGAAGATGAACACCAGCACGAGGAACGGCACGATGTACAGGAACAGCCGAACCGACTTCTTGCTGCGTCGCAGTGGTCGCATCGCGGGCCATCCGACGACTCGAGGGCCGTCGCGGTTGCCTCCTGCAGCACGATCGAGTTCGTCACGGCCGGGCCCCGCACGCGGAGATTCTCGGCTCGACGCTCCAGCACGCGCTTGACCCGCGGCTGCGGCCCGGAACTGTGATTCGACCCACGATCGTCTCCTTCGACGGTGTCACCCCTTACGGGGGGCGGTGTCTGTCATCCTGATGGAAACGTTGCCATTCGTCAAGTGCGACCGTGGCATCCATCGGATCTCACACCGGTGCCGGGCCCCGTGCTGTCGCGGACCACGAGCGTTGGAGGCAGAAGATGGTGGCGCACCGGATCGGAAGCCATCATTCCGAGCAGCAGTTCGATCGAGGTGCGACCGAGCGCGACGAAGTCCTGCCGCACCGTGGTGAGCGGCGGCAGGAGGTAGTCGGAGCCCCAGATGTCGTCGAAGCCGACGACCGAAACCTCGCCGGGCACGTCGATGCCGAGATGCGCGAGCGCGGCAAGCGAGCCCATCGCCATGTGGTCGTTGCCGAGAAACAGGGCCGTGGGTCGCTCGGCCAGCGCCATCGCCTCACGGGTGAGCCGGTACCCGCTCGCGGGCGAGAAGTCGCCCTCGAGGTACAGCGGATCAGAATGCCCGCGGCCTGCATCGCGCGCTGCCAGCTCGCGAGGCGCACGCGCGCATCGAAGGCGTCCAATCGGCCGGTGAGGTGGATGATCCGTCGATGCCCGAGCTGCAGCAGGTGCTCGGTGGCCATGCGGGCGCCGAGGTCCTGGTCGAGTTCGATCGAGCCGATCGACGGGTTGGTGATCTCGCCGGACATGACCACCGTGATCGGCACCCGCGTGACCATTCGTTCGAGCGCGTCGACGATCAGCGGTCGGTCGGAGATCACGGCGATGCCCTCGACGGCCTGGTTCACGAGCCGTTCCACCGCGGCCAGCAGCGTCTCGCTCGAACCTCCCTGGAAGCTCGCGAGGTTCACGAAGTAGCCGGCCTGATCCGCGGCCTGCTCGACACCCTTGAGGGTGCGTGGCAGTTCCCATGGATCCGAGCCCGCGATCACGACGCCGATCGTGTTCGAGCGACCACTCTTGAGTGCGCGAGCGAGGTCGTTGCGCCGGTACCCCAGCCGCTCGATCGCGGCCTGCACCCTCAGCCTGGTCTCGGGACGCACCACGTCCGGCTCGTTCAGCACGCGACTCACCGTGACGAGCCCGACGCCGGCCTCCCGGGCGACGTCGACCATGCTCGGCGCCCTCGTGCGCTGCGTGTCGGTCATGCCGTTCCGATCGGCTCGTTCATCCACATGCCCATCATGTCGTGCGCCGCGCGAACACGCTGCGGAAGATCATCGCGGCGAGGTATGCCCCGACCGAGCAGCCGACCGTGAGCAGGAGCACGACGAACGCCGGAAAGATCATCACGAGGCAGATCGCGGTCACCGGGATGACCACGATGCCGATCGTGCGCACCGGTTCGGCGGCGGGAAACAGGAGCGCATTGCGGATGGTGCGCCCGACCGTGTCGCGGTACTGCGCGACCAGGGCCATCCCGTACAGGAACGCCGCGAACGCCGCGACCGTCGCGAGCACCGCGAAGGCGCCGGCGATGGCGCCGACGACCGTCTCCGCCGAAACCAGAACACCGCGCTGAACGCGAGGCCGCACCCGGGCAGCAGGAACGCGAATCCCACCGCGGTCGCCTTCAGGAAGCCGCTGGCCAAGAACGGGAGGAAGTCGCGGAACGGCCGCCCGAGTTCGTCGTCGGCGTACCGGATCGTCACCCGGAGCAGCGCGCTCGTCGCCGCCGGAATCGTGACCACGGGAAGGCAGCACACGAGGAACAGCGCGTTCAGGCCGACGAACGCGAGGAAGGTCGACAACCCGTGCAGCACCCTGCTGTCCGGATTGATCTGCATCGTCATTCCCATCGTCTGTCGCCCCCGACTCGGCGGCGTTCGGCGTCAGCGTCGGACCGCCGTCGCCCAACCCGAGTCGCGCGAGCAACTCGGCATCGGGTTCACGGTTGCCCGGCTCACCGAGCGTGACGGCGAAGTCGCCCGCGTAGTCCCAGATGGTCCAGCCGATGCCAGTCTCCTCCATTGCCGTGACGATGTCAGCGCACCACTCGAGCCTCGTCTGCCGGGGCGCCGTTGAACACGCCGAACTCGTTGCACGTCAACGGACGGGTGCCGGCGAACTCGGCGGCCGCCCGGAAGATGCCGCGATAGGTCTCGAGCGACCAACCGGCTCGCACATAGTCCTTGGTGCGCGCGGCCGCCCGCCGTGCGCCGTGGACGAGGCACGCGTGCGGCGTTGCGCACGTCCAGTGGGTACTGCAGGTCGGAGATCGCTCGCACGTCATCCGTCGTGAAGTAGGCGCCCTGGTGGGTGATGGCGGTCGGCTCGTAGTGGTGCAGGTTGAGCACGACGTTCGGCGGCAGGTCGCGACATCCACCTGGATGAGTTCGGCGATGTCGGAGTAGCCGTCGCCCGACATGACGATCGTGTGGTCGGGAGCGACCTCGCGGATCGCCGTGATCGCGCGCAGAGCGAGGGTGTTCCAGAGCGCAGCATCGCCCAGACCCGGTTCGTTCAGCAGCTCGAATGCCGTGTGGCTCGTCGGCAGGTCGGCCAGCGTGCTGGCGAAGTCGCGCCAGAGGGCGACGAACTGATCGCGCGCGGTCGGTCGCTCGACGAGCGCCCGGCGGAAGTCGAGTTCTGGATGCCCGTCGACGATCACCGCGAGACCCACGGCATGCAGGCGGCCGACCTCGGCGACCGTGCGCGCCGCGAACGCCGGGTCGAGCGCACCGTCCGGCGCGAGCTGCTCGAGCGCGATCGGGAAGCGAACGTGGTCGAAGCCGGCCGCGACGATCAGGTCGAAGTCGGCGTCGCGCATCCACGACTCGAAGTGCTCCGGCACATAGCCGGGTCCGCGGTAGACCTGCCCGTACCAGTGGCTCAGGTTCACGCCGCGCGCGAGTCGCTGGACCGAGACGGTCTGCCAGGCGTGTGCCATGCGGTCGTCGTGCATCCGGTCTCCTCTCGCATCGTCGCGAAGCGGTGCCGGTTGAGCGGCGCCGTGTCGACATCATCGTGGAAACGTTGCCATTGCGTCAACTCCCGTGCGCTCCCTGCGGGCGATCGCGGCCTTCGCCGCCGCGTCGGGGCCGTTCGGTACGGTGTGAGAATGCCGCCCGCTCCGCCCGCTGCGGTGCCGCGCGAGGTGCGCGACGACGACGCGGAGACGATCCTGAGGCTCGACAGGTGACGCGACCAGAGCCGGAGAGCCAGACACCGGCCGCCACCGGCGATCAGGACTTCGTGAGCCGGGTGCTCGAGGTCGTCGCCTCCATCCCCGAAGGGCGCGCGATGGCGTACGGCGACGTCGCCGCGGCGATCGGCAGCCGGGCTCCCCGCGCGGTCGGCATGGTCATGGCCTACTACGGGTCGGAGGTGCCGTGGTGGCGCGTGGTGCGGGCGTCGGGGCATCCCGCGGTCGACCACGAGTCGCGCGCGCTCGAGCACTACCGCGCCGAGGGCACGCCGCTGAAGTGGGGCGCGAACGACGTGTTCCGGGTCGATCTCTCGGTCGCGAGGCACTCCGTGAAGCGCGCCGCCGCGGTCGCCGTCGCCGTGCTGCTGCTCGCCGGGTGCACGCCACCGCGAGTGCGCCGGCGCCGATGGAGTCGCACGACGTCGGCATCCAGCTGTTCCAGTGGCCGTGGACCTCGATCGCGTCCGAGTGCACCGACGAGCTCGGACCGGCGGGCATCGCGTGGGTGCTCACGAGTCCGCCGAACGAGCACATCGCCGGCCGGCGAGTGGTGGACGAGCTACCAGCCGGTGAGCTACCTCATCGAGTCGAAGCTCGGCACGCGCGACGAGTTCGCGGCGATGGTCGCGACGTGCGCCGACGCCGGCGTCGAGGTGATCGCCGACGCCGTGATCAACCACATGACCGGGCAGGAGACGCCGGGTGTCGGCGTCGCCGGATCCTCGTTCGAGCACTATGCCTATCCCGGCATATATGCGCCGGAGGACTTCCACCACTGCACCGAGAGCGTGAGCGGCGACATCCAGGACTACGACGACGCCGCCGAGGTGCAGACCTGCGAGCTCGTCAACCTCGCCGATCTCGACACCGCGAGCCCGCACGTGCGCGACACGATCGTCGCCTACCTCGACGACCTGCTCTCCCTCGGCGTCGCGGGCTTCCGCATCGACGCGGCCAAGCACATGCCCGCGGAGGATGTCGCGGCCATCGTCGACGCGCTGCCCGAGGGCACCCGCATCCTGCAGCGAGGTGATCCGCGGCGCCGGTGAGCCGATCACGCCGGAGCAGTACCTCGGCAGCGGGCAGGTGTTCGAGTTCGGGTTCGCGCGCGACCTGAAGTCGATGGTCGAGTCCGCGACGCTCAACCAGGGGATGACCTTCGGCGAGGAGTTCGGCTACCTCGCGAGCGACGACGCGATCGTGTTCGTCGACAACCACGACACCGAGCGCAACGGCGAGACACTGTCGCAAGCCGACGGCGACGCGTACCTGCTTGCCAATGTCGTTCCTGCTCGCGCAGCCCTACGGCACCCCCGTGCTCTACTCGGGCTACGCGCTTCGAGTCGACCGACGCCGGACCGCAGCAGGATGACGCCGGCCGCGTCCTCCCCGTCGAGTGCGCCGACTGCGCGGCCGACCGCGCCGCCCCACCATTCGCCGCCACCGAGTGGACCTGCAGCGACCGCTGGCCGGAGATCCGTGGCATGCTCGCGTGGCGCTCCGCCGTGGGCAACGCCCCCGTCACCGACGAATGGAGCGACTCGTACTCCTACGCCTTCGGCCGCGGCGACTACGGGTTCGTCGTGCTCAACGCCGGCACGGACACGCTCGAGCGGACCTTCGAGACCAGCCTCGCCCCGGGCACCTACGTCGACGCGATCTCGGGCGGTGACATCGTGGTGGCCGGGGACGGCACCTTCACGGCATCCATCCCCGGCATGGCCGCCCTCGCGATCAGCGTCGCGGACGGCCCGCGCGCCGGTCAGGGCGGCGCCGACGGCACTACTCCCCGCGGTAGGCCGCCTCGAGCTCAGCGATCACGAGCTTGCGCGAGCCGCAGCATCACCTGCATCGCGCGCGCGGACGCCCTCGGGGTCGGGGCCGCTAGACCGTCGCGTTCATCGCCGCGAACGGCACGACCTGCCACGAGACGCCGAACTTGTCCTTCAACCAACCGCACTGGTCCTCGCGGCCGCCGTCGGCGGTGAGCGCATCCCAGTAGTGGTCGACCTCGGCCTGGTCCTCGCAGTCGATCCAGAACGACACCGCTTCGGTGAATGGATGCGACGGCCCCGCGTTCATCGCCTTGAACGGCTGCCCGGCGATCTCGAACTCGCCCCAGAACAGCGTGCCGTCGGGTCCGTTGACGCGACTCTGCACCGTGACGTCCGGGAACACCCGACCGTACAGCTCGAGCGCCTCCTCGAGCTGGGAGTCGAACCAGAGGAATGGGGTGATCTTCGACATGAGTGTTTCCTTTCGTCGTCTGCCACTCTGGCAGCTTCGGAGATGAGTCGGAACCGGCGGCGGTTCTCGACATCGGGGCTCGACCGGACTATTCTGCGGGAGATGACGAACGATCCGGTCGAGACGAATCCGGACGCACTATCGCGTGCTGTTCGAGAACGAGCGCGTGCGAGTGCTCGAGTACGACGACGTGCCGCGGCGATCGCACGGAGCCGCACGATCACCCGGACAGCGTCATGGTCACGCCTGTCGTCCTTCTCCCGTCGGCTCTCGACGGGAGACCGGTCGATCGACCTCGAACTGCCCGCGGGCGCCGCGCGCTGGCTGCCGGCGCAGACGCACGCCGGCGAGAACATCGGCGAACGGCGACGAAGGCGATCTTCGTCGAGCTGCTCGATCCCGCGCGATCTCGCGCGAGACCGCACGGCGAGTACCTCGGCTCCGGACGCGCGCGTAGCGACCTAGACCAGGCTGTCCCGCCACGCGGCGTGCAGCTGCGCGAACCGGCCCGTGCCGGCGATGAGGTCGCGTGGCGTGCCATCCTCGACGATCCGTCCGTGCTCCATGACGAGCACTCGGTCGGCGATCGCGACCGTCGACAGGCGGTGCGCGATGATGACGGCCGTGCGGTCGGCGAGCAGCGTCTGCAGTCCCTCCTGCACGAGACGCTCGCTCGGGATGTCGAGCGACGCGGTCGCCTCATCCAGGATGAGCACCACCGGGTCGGCGATGAACGCGCGCGCGAACGAGAGCAGCTGCCGCTGCCCCGCCGAGACCCGGCCGCCGCGCTTGTTCACATCGGTGTCGTAGCCGTTCGGCAGCGACTCGATGAACGTGTCGGCTCCGACCGCCTTCGCGGCGCGCACGATCTCGTCGCGAGTCGCCTCCGGCTTGCCGAGCGCGATGTTGTCGGCGACCGTGCCGGAGAACAGGTACGCCTCCTGGGTCACCATCACGATCGCGCGGCGCAGGTCCTTCGGGTGCAGCTTGCGCAGGTCGACGCCGTCGAGCGAGACCGTGCCCTGCGACGGGTCGTAGAAGCGCGAGATGAGCTTCGCGAGCGTCGACTTGCCCGCACCGGTCGAGCCGACGAGCGCGATCGTCTGGCCGGCGGGGATGTTCAGCGTGAACTCGGGCAGCACGACCCGGTCGGCCTTGTAGGCGAACTCGACCCCGTCGAAGTTCACCTCGCCGAGCGCGCGCCGCAGGTCGATCGGCCGGGTCGGGTCTGGCACGCTCGGCTTCTCCTCGAGCACGCCCGAGATCTTCTCGAGCGCCGCGGCAGCCGACTGGTACGAGTTGTAGAACATCGCGAGCTCCTGCGCCGGTCCGAAGAACTGCCGCGTGTAGAGCAGTGCTCCGATGCAGGATGCCGACCTCGACCGAGCCTTCCGCGATCCGGAAGCCGAGCGACGAGCAGCACGTCGCGAGCGCGACGTTGCCGATGAGCACGAGTCCCGGGTCGAACGTTCCGAACAGCTGGATGACGCGGCTGTTGGCATCCCGGTACCGCTCCACGTGACCGGCGAACTCGACCTCGTTGCGCGGCTCCTTGCGGAACGCCTTGACCGCGCGGATGCCCGTCATGGTCTCGACGAAGTGCACGATGAGCTTCGCGGAGGCCGTGCGGGTCTCGCGGAAGTAGTACTGCGACTTCACCTGGAACCAGCGCGTGAGCACCCCGAGCGGCATGAGGAAACCGAGCAGGATGAGGCCCGACTGCCAGTCGAGCGACACGAGCGCGATGCCCACGAAGCTCATGAACAGCACGCCCTGCACGAGCTGGTTGAGGCCCGAATCGAGGAACTCGCGGATCGAGTCGAGGTCGCTGGTCTGCCGCGCGATGATCCGCCCGGAGGTGTACTGCTCGTGGAACTCGAGACTCAACCGCTGTGTGTGCAGGAAGACCCGCTTGCGCAGGTCGATCAGGATGGCCTGCGTCACCCGCGCGGTCAGCACCGTGTACCGCGAGATGAGCACGGCGCCGCCGACACTCGCGACGAGATACGCCACGACGATGGAAACGAGCGGCAGCCAGTCCGCGTTGTCGCGCAGCGCCGGGCAATCCGTCCTTGATCCCGAGGGCGATCAGGGCCGGCCCGGTGACCAGCAGCGCCGTGCTGATCACGACGACGACGATCGTCAGGATGATCCGGGCGCGCACCGGCTTGGCCAGCGATCTGAGCAGCCGCAGCGAGCGCTGCCGGATCTGGCGGCTCTCCGCCTTGGTGTAGTCGTTGCGCTCTTCGCCTTCGACGCCTGCGACGCTCATTCGCTGTCCTCCGCTCGTTCGCGTCGTTCTCGGAGTTCCTCGTCCTCGAGTGACGAGATGACGAACCGGTAGTGCTCGCTCGAGGCGAGCAGGTCTGAGTGCTTGCCGACCGCCGTGACCTTGCCGCCCTCGAGCAGCGCGACCCGGTCGGCGAGCATGACCGTGGATGGCCGGTGCGCGACGATCAGCGCAGTCGTGGTGGTCAGCACGCGCCGCAACGCAGCCTCCACGAGCGCCTCGGTGTCGACGTCGAGCGCCGACAGTGGATCGTCGAGCACGAGCACCTCGGGGCGGGCCGCGACGGCGCGCGCGAGTGCGAGCCGCTGGCGCTGTCCGCCCGACAGGCTGAGGCCCTCCTCGCCCACCTTGGTGTCGAGTCCGTCGGGCAGCTCGTACACGAACGCGGCCTGCGCGATGTCGAGAGCTTCCGCGAGATCGTCCTCGGTGGCATCCGGGCGGCCGAGCAGCACGTTGTTGCGCACGGTGTCGGAGAACAGCGTCGCATCCTCGAATGCCATCGCAAGGTGAGTGCGCAGTTCGCTGAGGGTCAGGTCGCGGACGTCGACGCCATCCACGGTGATGCGTCCGCCAGTCACGTCGTACAGCCGCGTGGTGAGCGCGGTGATCGTCGACTTGCCGGAGCCGGTGAGGCCGACGAGCGCCATGGTCTCGCCGGGCTCGATGGTGAGGTCGACGCCGTCGATGAGGTCGGGCACGCGCTCTGGGGAATCCTGGTAGCGGAAGTGCACATCCTCGAAGACCAGCCGGCCCTTGGCGTCGGCTACGGTCTTCGGCTCGGCGGGGTCGACGATGGTGTTCTTCTCGTCCATCACCTCGAAGAAACGGTCGGCGGCCGTTCGCGTGTCGAAGGTCATCGCGAGCAGGAACCCGATCGATTCCACCGGCCAGCGCAGCACGGTCGCGGTCGCGAAGTACGCCGCGAGGTCGCCGATCGAAATCTGCTCGTTCACGGCGAGCAGCACTCCAGCCAGGAGGCTGATTGCGAAGATCACGTCGGGCACCAGCAGCAGCCAGAGCCAGAGGCCGGCGATCGCCCGCGCCTTCTCGATCTCGGTGCCGCGAAGCTCCTCGGCCTGACTCGCGAAGTTCGCCAGCGCGTGCTTGCCGCGGCCGAACGCCTTGAGCACGCGGATGCCGTGCACCGACTCCTCGACGGTCGTCGCGAGGTCGCCGGCCTGGTCCTGGCTGCGGCGCGCCACCACCGAATACCGCTTCTCGAACTGGTAGCCGATGATCCACAGCGGGATCGACAGCACGATGAACATGACGCCGAGCATCCAGTTGATCTGCAGCAGGAAGACGAAGCCGATCAGGATCGTGATGATGTTCACCACGAACAGCACGAGGCCGAACGAGATCCAGCGGCGGATGAGGTTGAGGTCGCTCAGCATGCGCGACAGCAGCTGGCCGCTCGGCCAGCGGTCGTGGAAGCTCACCGGCAGCTCCTGCAGCTGCTTGTAGATCGAGTTGCGCATGCGCGACTCGACGAACGTTCCGGGCACGAGCACGAACCAACGCCGCAGCGCGATCATGATCGCCTCGAGGATGCCCAGCCCGAGCACGAGGAAGAATGCCGGCCAGATCTGGGCGAGGTCGCCGGTGCTCAATGGACCGTCGACGAGCATCCCGAGCACCTGCGGGATGAGCAGCGCGACGATGCCCGAGAGCAGCGCCGCGACCATGCCGAGGTAGATCCTGGGCATCGCCGGCTTGGCGTACGGGTAGATTCGCGCGATCGCGCGGAAGGTCGAAAGGCGAGGGGAATCGGTCTTGATGGCGTCGGACATGCCTGTTTCCGGAACGAGTGGTGGTGGATGCTGTGGGCTGTCTGGGCGCTTGGGACAGCCTTCCAGACTAGACCCGCTTCGCGATCGCGATCAAGAGTTCGGCGGAATCAATCCCGAATTCGCTAGCGAACCCGAACCGAGAGGCACGTGACGCAGCCCTCGAGCTTCTCGAACTCGGAGATGCCGACCGTGACGACACGGTAGCCGAGGCCCTCGAAGATGCGCGTGGATTCCGGTGCCGCCGACGACATGAGCACCGACGTGTCGTCGAGCACGACGACCGCGACACCCTCGTGCTCCGGCACAGGCAGGTAGCGATCGAAGACCTCTGGGTGGTCGACGAGGTCTGGATGCCCGATCACCGTGCCATCCGGCAGCGCAGTCACGGCGCTCTTGAGGTGCAGTGCCCTGGTCACCGGCACCGCGACCACGTTGTACCCGCGCGGCGCAATGATGCGGCGCAGCTGCTCGATGCCGTGGGCGTTGGTGCGACTGCCGAGGCCGACGTACACGCGAGTGCCGACCTTGAGCACGTCCCCGCCGTCGAGCGTGCCGGGGAGTTCGATCGTGGCGACCTCGAGGCCGAGGCGCTCGATGGCCGGGCGCACGGCATCCGTCTCGCCGCGACGGGATTCGGCGCCGGGGCTCGTGAGCACGGCGAGGTCGCCGAACACGACGACGGCATCCTCGATGAAGACGGAGTCTGCATGGTCGTCGGATGCGTCGACCTCGACCACCGGGAATCCGTTGGCTTCGAGTGCCGACACGTAGTCGTCCCACTGGCGCCGCGCGAGGTCGATGTCCACCGCGACGCGATCGATGTGCGTCAATTCGCCCTCGGCAAGGCGCGATGAGGTGCGCCGCACGAGCGCCACTGGCCTAGTGATAGAAGTGCCTCTCGCCAGTGAAGTACATCGTGACGCCGGCCTTCTGCGCTGCAGCGATGACCTCTTCGTCCCGAACCGATCCGCCGGGCTGCACGACCGCGCGCACGCCCGCGGCAACGAGGATCTCGAGCCCGTCGGCGAACGGGAAGAACGCATCGCTCGCGGCAACACTCCCCTGCGCACGATCGCCGGCGCGCTTGACCGCGAGGTCGCACGAGTCCACGCGGTTGACCTGGCCCATGCCAACGCCGACGGCCGCGCCGTCGTCGGCCAGCAGGATCGCGTTCGACTTCACGGCGCGGATCGCGCGCCACGCGAACTCGAGGTCGGCGCGCGTGGGGTCATCCGCCTCGTCGCCCGACACGAGCGCCCAGCCCTCCGAGCTGAACCCGGCGAACGAGTCGGCCTGCTGCACGAGGAGGCCGCCCGACACCTGCTTGAACTCCTCGACGGTCGGGCCGTAGCCGGCCGGCAGCTTGAGCAGCCGCACGTTCTTCTTGGTCGTCAGCAGCGCGATGGCATCGTCGTCGAAGTCGGGCGCGACGATCACCTCGGTGAAGATCTCCTGCATGGATTCCGCGGCAGCCAGGGTGATCGGGCGATTGGCCGCGATCACGCCGCCGAATGCCGAGACCGGGTCGCACGCGTGCGCCCTGGCGTGGGCGGATGCGATGGGATCGCCCGCGCCACGCGCGACGGCGATTCCGCACGGGTTCGCGTGCTTGATGATGGCGACGGCTGGTTCGTCGAAGTCGTAGGCGGCGCGCACGGCGGCGTCGGCATCCACGAAGTTGTTGTACGACATCTCCTTGCCGTGCAGCTGGGTCGCCTGCGCGATGCCGTGCCCATCCGGAAGCACGTAGAGCGCGGCGGGCTGGTGTGCGTTCTCGCCGTAGCGCAGCGACTGCTTGAGCTGCGCCTCGATCGTGAGGGTGTCGGTGACCTCGTCGTGTTCCTGGACGCCAGCGGGGCTCCACTTCGAGAACCAGGATGCGACGGCCGTGTCGTACGCCGCGGTGTGCGCGAACGCCTCGGCCGCGAGCCGCCGCCGCTGGGCGAGCGTCGTGCCGCCGATCGAGAGGCACTTGTGGATCTGCTGGTAGCTCGCGGGGCTCGTCACGATCGCGACGTTCGCGTGGTTCTTGGCCGCCGCGCGCGTCAGCGCGGGGCCGCCGATGTCGATCTGGTCGACGATCGCGTCGTCGGCGGCGCCCGAGGCGACCGTCTCGACGAACGGGTAGAGGTTGGAGACGACGAGCTCGAACGGCGCGTAGCCGAGCCCTGCGAGCTCGCGCTCGTGGGACTCGAGCCGAAGGTCCGCGAGGAGTCCGGAGTGGATGGCGGGGTGCAGCGTTCGCACCCGGCCGTCGAGTGCCTCGGCGAAGCCGGTCACGGTGGCGACGTCGGTGACCGCGAGTCCGGCATCCCGGATCGTCTTGGCCGTGGATCCGGTGGACACGATCTCGACGTCGGCCTTGACGAGCGCCGCCGCGAGTTCGACCAGTCCGGTCTTGTCGCTCACCGAAATGAGCGCGCGGCGGATCGGGATGGCGTCACGCTCACGGTAGAGGGATGGGTCGATGGTCGGTCCGCTCATGCGTGTCCTTCAGAGGTTCGGGCGAGGGTCGCGAGGTCGATGGTTCCGTTGGCGATGTCGAGGATGACCCGCTCGAGCAGTCGGCGCTCGACGGGCTTGATGCGCTCGTGCAGGCTCGCCTCGGTGTCGCCGGGCAGCACGGGCACGCGCTCCTGCGCGATCACCGGGCCGGAGTCGATGCCGTTGTCGACAATGATCACGCTCGCACCCGTCTCGGTGACGCCGGCTTCGATCGCATCGCGCACGGCGTGCGCGCCGGGAAACTCCGGCAGGTACGCGGGATGCGTGTTGATCAGGTTCGGCGAGAGCGCACCGACCACGCGCGGCGGGAACAGCTTCATGAAGCCGGACAGCACGACGAGATCGGGCTGCCACTGCTGGATCTGCTCAAGCATCGAGTCACCCCACGACTCCCGATCGGGAAAGCTCGTCAGGGCTGCGGAGAACGTCGGCACGCCGTACGCCTCGGCGTGCTCGAACCCGTCAGCCGGGCGGTCGGCACCGACCGCGACGACGCGAGCGGGAAACTCCGCATCCTCGGACGCCTCGAGCAGCGCCCGCAGACCTGAGCCGCCGCCCGAGATCAGCACGACGAGGTTCAGCACCCAACGAGCCTACCGCCGCGAGGTCACGGCTCTCGCGGCACCGCTCTCGGCGCTACCGCCGTTGACGACTGGATGCCGCGAGCCCGGCCACCGCGCCGACGCCGAGTTCGAGCGCCGCAAGCGCCCCCACCGCCACCGGGTCGGGGCCGACATCCACGAGTCTCCCGGGGCCGGCCGCGCCGCTCGACCACCACGCGAGGAGCCCGAGGAGCACGCCGCCGACCACCCCCATGCCGAGGCCGGTGACGAGCATGAGCACCGACGGGTCACCCTGCAGTGACCGCCGAAGGCGGGGGCCGAAGAGGGCGGCGACCAGGAATCCGGTCGCCACCGGCACCACGAGCCCTGCGAAACCGAACGGCAGGTCGCCCTCGGGCAGCGCGCCGAGCATCGGGATCGACGGCAGTGGGCCGAGGTGGGTGCCGAGCGGACTCACGGCTGAGCCCGTGCCGATCGCGAACCCCGGACCGACGAGCCACGACATGCACCACACCACGACGTTCGGCAGCAGCGCGAGCTGTCCGAGGGTCACCGCGACGCCGCCAAGCAGCTCCGTGTGCAGGCTCTCGTACAGCGTGATGATCCGGGCGAACCCGGCGACGAGGGCGATGCAGGTCGCGAGGGCCGCGAGCGCGATGACTCCGGCCGCCGCCGCCGCGCCGCCACGCGCCGCGGTGAACACGACGGCGCGCACGCTCGAGGGCCACGTGGAGAAGCGGTCGCGAATGAGGCCCGAGCGATCATCCAGCAGGTCTCGTGTTCGACGCACGCCGATCAGGATGCCGAGCGCGAACGTCGCCGTCGGCAGCACGATCCCCTGCCAGAGCGACGGCTGCGCCGACGGATGAAGCGTCGACAGCGTCAGGCCGAGCGAGATGGCCGCGAACACCGCGATCGCCACGAGCTCGCCGAGCACGCGGTGCTTCGTCTCGGCGATCCGGCGGCCGGCGCGCACCGCGAGCAGCACGGTCAGCACCGCGAATCCAAGCAGCGCGATCGTGATCACGACCGGCGCCTCGGAGCCCGGCAGCGCCAGGGATGCCGCGAGCGCCGGATCGAGCGTGAACATGATGTTGACGCCGTGCCCGACGAGCCAGAGGTCGACCGATGCGCGCCAGAAGATCGCCCAGTCTGGCGCGAACCCGAACTGCGCACCCCACAGCACCGTGAGCGGCACGAGGGTGATGGCGATGCCGATCGCGGCGACGAGCAGCGCTTCTGCAGCGGAGAAGAGTGCAGTGAGGGAGCGGTTCATCGGGTGGGCGCGACCTCAGTGCATCACGGCGTTGAGCAGAATGATCAGCAGTCCGAGCACTGCGGTCGCGAGTCCGCCGAGGATGCTGATGATCAACGACGAGCGCTTCGCGACGAACGCGAGGAATCCGAGGAGGCCGAGCAAGCCGACCGAGACCCACAAGGTCGCCTCGATCGCGACGTCGTCGGGGATGATGGCGAGTGCCCCGAACAGCAGCACGAGCGTGGGAAGAACGGGCGCGTAGAGCATCCCGGACGAGTGCTGGAACGCCATCGAGGTCGCCTTGGCGACGGTCACCGGCCGACCGTTGTGCACTCCGTGGCCGGCAACCGCGTGCGCGAAGACGTGCGCGCCCCAGAACACGATCATCGCCAGCACGACCCAGATGAGCACCCCGGCCGCGTCGGAGATCGTGATCGTCGCTTCGTTCCAGTTCAGCGACGCACCGTCACCCTCCGCTGCGTTCTCGGCTTCGTCGGACGCGGCGGCGACGATGGCCGCGTAGAGGACGAGTCCGTACACCGCCTCTGGAGTGACGAACTTGTGCAGGAACGCGGGAAGGCGCGAGACTGCGTGCGCGAGCGGGGGCTCGGGGTGAGCAGACTCCGGCTGGGCTGGCTCGGTCATGCCGCTAACGTACCCGACCACCTCGCACGCCGGAACGCACCGCGCGCGCCGACCGGGATCGCCTCAGGCGAGTTCGCCGAAGCCGTCAGCGGACATCGCGCCGAGCTCGGCGACCGCGCGGGCAGCGTCGACCCCCGACGCCGCGAATCGCACGGTGTCACCCTGCGTCGCCCCGAGCGACATGATGCCCATGAGGCTGCGCGCTGGCACCGGTCCTTTGCCGTTGGTGACATTCGCGACGGTCACATCCGCGTCGAACGCGGCGACGGCCGTGACGATCGCCGCAGCGGGCCGCGAGTGCAGCCCGTCCGGGTTGATGAGGACGAACTCGGCGGACTCCGCCGCCTGGCCGACCTGGGCGGCATCGGCGGCGACCGTCGGCTCGTGCCCGAGCTGGCTCCGTTTCGACTCGAGCGCCAGCGCGGCCTCCCGCTCGACCTCCTCGATGCTCGCTCCGGCTGCCGCGAGCACGACCGCGGCGATGATGCCCTCGACGAACGGCGCGGCAGACAACCGAACGCTCGGGCGGTGCGCGATGAACTCGAGTGCCATGGTCGCGCTCAGCACCGCCGAGCCGAGGTCCATGAACACGAGCACTCCGTCGACCGAGTCGACCTCGTCGATCGCGGTCGCGACCTTCGTGGCATCCGTGCCGATCACGCCCTCGCCGGCGCCGGCGGCGATCGCGATGGGCGGCGGCGCGCCCCCGACCATCTCGAGCGCGAGCTCGACGGCGGCCTCGGCCAGTCGTGGGCTGTGCGACACGACGACGATTCCGATCACCACTACCCCTTGAGCGTGTCGGCGAGCGCCTCGAACAGCAGCGCCGTCGAGGTTGCGCCCGGGTCGAGGTGACCGGCGCTGCGCTCACCGAGGTAGCTCGCGCGACCCTTGCGGGCGACGAGTGGGATGGTGGCGTCGCGCCCGGCCTGCGCGGCGGCGAAGGCTGCGAGGGATGCAGCGGCGGGCCCGTCCCCGGCCGCTGCATCCCACGCATCGATCGCTGGCGCCATCGCGTCGTACATGGTCTTGTCCCCCGCCTCCGCCTTGCCGCGGGCGACGACGCCGTCCAGACCAGCGCGCAGCGCCGCGCCGAAAGCCACGGCGTCGAGTTCCTGCACGGCACCGGCGTTCATTCCCATCCGCAGGAAGAACGTGCCGTACAGAGGACCGCTGGCGCCGCCGACCGAGGTCACGAGCGTCATGCCGACCGACTTGAACAACTCGTCGGCGGTGCCAGCGGGTGGTGCGGCACCGATCTCCCCGGCACCGATCTTCTCCATGACCGCGGTCATCCCGCGGGTCATGTTCGCGCCATGGTCGGCGTCGCCGATGGCCGAGTCGAGCTCGGTCAGTTCGGCGCGCTGCTCGGTCACGAGGTCACGGAACCGGGCGAGCCAGCTCACGATCCCATCGAGGGTCACGGTGCCGTCGGTCATTCCTATGCTCCCCAGCGAAGGCCGGCGGTGTTCACCGGCGCGTCCCAGAGCTTCAGCAGCTCGTCATCCGCCTTGAGCACGGTGACCGAGCAGCCCGCCATGTCGAGCGAGGTGATGTAGTTGCCGACGAGATTGCGGGCGACCTTCACGCCGGCCTTCTCGAGCAAGCTTCGAACACCTCGCCGTACATGAGGTACAGCTCGATGAGCGGGGTGCCGCCCATCCCGTTGAGCATAACGATCGAGGGCGAGCCCTTGACCTTGAGGTCGGCGAGGATCGGTTCGACGAGCATCTCGGCGATCTCCCGGGCGCCCGCGAGCGGCACGCGGTGCCGGCCGGGTTCGCCGTGGATGCCTACGCCGATCTCCATCATGTCGTCCGGCAGGTCGAAGGTCGGCTTGCCCGCGGCAGGCACCGTGCAGCTCGTGAGCGCCATGCCCATCGAGCGCCCGGAGTCGTTGACCTTGTTCGACAGCGCGACGAGCGCGTCGAGGTCGCGGCCCTCCTCGGCCGCGGCTCCCACGATCTTCTCGAGCAGCACCGTCACGCCGACACCACGTCGCCCTGCGGTCCAGGTCGAGTCCTCGACCGCGACGTCATCGTTCGTGACGATCGTGCCGACCTTGATGCCCGACTCGGCCTCGGCCATCTCGGCCGCCATCTCGAAGTTCATCACGTCGCCCGTGTAGTTCTTCACGATGTGCAACACGCCGGCGCCGGAGTCCGCCACCTTCGTGGCCTCCTGCATCTGGTCGGGTGTGGGTGAGGTGAACACCTCGCCAGCGCACGCGGCATCCAGCATCCCGAGCCCGACGAATCCGCCGTGCAGCGGCTCGTGGCCGGAGCCACCGCCCGAGATCAGTGCGACCTTGCCGGCTCGGGTCGGGGTGCCGCGGTAGATGATGCGGTTGACGTGGTCGACCTTGAGCTCCGGATGCGCCGCCGCGACGCCCACGAGGGCTTCGGCGAGTACGGCGTCCGGGTCGTTGATGAGCTTCTTCACTTGGCGGCCTCCGGCTCGCTCAGGGCCTCACGGAGGCTGGTCTTGTCGTGCTCGGTCTTGGAGATCACGCCGAACAGCAGCGCGGCGGCGACGCCCGCGGCGAGTTCCGCCACGAGGTACACCCACAGCTGCTCCCAGTGCACCGTGCCGCCGAGCAGCTGCTGCACGAGCATCGGTCCCGTGGTGCGAGCTGGGTTGATGGATGCGCCCGTCGTCGGCGCAACCGGGATGATCGCCGCGAACACGACGAACCCGATCACGAGGCCAGCGAACCCGGGGGCCGCCTTGCGGTGGATCACGCCGAACACCGTGAACACGAGGATGAACGTGCCGACGAACTCCGCGATGAACGCGGTGTAGATCGGCGTGCTCTCCGCGTAGCTGGCCACGCCCAGGCCGACTTCACTGGCCTTCGGGCCGAGCACGCCGACGATCGCGAACGCGCCGAGGATCGCGCCGAGCACCTGCGCGATGAGGTAGCCCGGCACCTGGCGCCACGGGAACTTGCCCGCGACCGCGAGCCCGATGGTCACCGCGGGGTTGATGTGGTTGCCCGAGATGTAGCCGAAGATGTACACCGTCGCGATGACGATGGTGCCGAACGCCAGCGAGATGAAGCCGAGGCTGGCCATCGTGAACGGTGCATCTCCGTTGACGATCAACGTTGCGGGTACCGACCCGACGCCGATGAACACGAGGAACGCGGTGCCGATGAATTCCGCAGCAAGCTTCTGCCACTGCTTGTTCTCATCCATGAGTTCTCCTTTGAACATGTGAGCTCGATGCGGGTTTCACACCGCCGACATCCAGTCATTTCTGGAACGTCATTCGATAATGTCGAATATGGTGCGTAAACCTAGGCCGATGTCAAGTGGAAGACGGAATGACTTTCGCGCACCCCATAATGGGAGCACCACCCGTGAGGGACAGCGTGCCAAGAGGGACAACGTGATCCAGGCGATCGATCGAGCAGCGAAGGTGCTGTCGTCGCTGCAGGGCGCGCGGCACCTCGGTATCACCGAACTTGCCGCGGCGCTCGAGCTGCCGCCATCCACCGTGCACGGCATCGTCAAGTCGCTCGCCTCGCACGGCCTCGTCGCCAAGGAACCCAACGGCAGCCGCTACATGCTCGGCCCCGCGCTGCTCAAGCTGTCGAACGTCTACCTCGACACGCTCGACGTGCGCGCGCGGGCGATGCGCTGGACCCGCGAACTCGCGCGGCGCACCGGACTCGCCGTGCGCCTGGGTGCAGAGCTGTTCGACGAGGTCATCATCATCCACCACAACCGGCGGCCGGACGGCAGCCAGCAGATGCCCGAGACCGGGCTCTCGATCCCCGCGCACGCTTCGGCCATGGGCAAGGTGCTGCTCGCCTACGACGCGGACTACGCCGCCGGGGTCTTCTCGAAGCCGCTGCGCAGCCTCACCGGCGACACCATGACGGATGTCGCCAGGCTCACGCTCGCACTCGCGCAGATCGCGGAGCGCGGAGTGGCGACCGAGGAGGACGAAGCCGTGCTCGGCGAGTCATCGATCGCCGCACCGGTCGTGGATCGCAGCGGCGCGGTGATCGCCGCTGTCGCGATCGTGCTGCCGAGCTCCGAGTGGCCGCCCGAGGACAACGTGCTGAACGACCTGCGCGAGACCGCGCGAAACATCTCCCGCGAGCTCGGCGCTACAGCATGGCCGCCGCCGGTCGCCCCGAATCGCGCGAGCGACGACTCGTGATCATCCGCACGCTCGGTCGCGTGCTGCTCGGGCTGTTCCTCCTCGGCGCCGGCGTCGGGCATCTCACGATCCTGCGTGCGGCGTTCCAGGCGCAGGTGCCGCCGTGGCTGCCGACTCGACAAGGACTTCGTGGTGCTCGCCTCGGGCGTCGTCGAGATCGCCCTCGGACTTGCCGTGCTGCTCGTGCCGCAGCGCCTGTTCGGCCTGCCCGCCCGGTTCATCGTCGGCTGGGTGACCGCGGCGTTCTTCGTCGCGATCTTCCCGGGCAACATCTCGCAGCTGGTCACGTCGGTCCAGACCGTGGGGCTGGATGACAGCATCCACCTGGTCGTGCGCCTGTTCTTCCAGCCGCTGCTCGTGGCCTGGGCACTGTGGTCGACCGGCGCCTTGTGGGCGTGGCGGGAATGGGTTCGAGCACGGCGAGCGTGATCAACGGCCGCGACTACAGCGGCGGCGGGATCCGCTCGCCGTCGGCGAACTGGTCGCGCAGGTTGCGCAGTCCGCGGAGGGTGGACGTCGCATCGTCGCCGAGCGCGTCACGGAGTTCGGCGTTGAACGTCATAGCCGACGAGTACACGCGTTGGATCACCGCGCGGCCGTGGTCGGTGAGGTCGACGCGCACGGTGCGCCGGTTCTCCGTGCTGCGGACCCGCAGCACGAGCCCGGCTTCCTCCATCGCGTGCAGGTGGTGGGTGAGGGTGGCCTCCCGCAGCTCGATGCGGTCGGCCAGCTCGCGCTGGGTGGTGGGTGGCGGCTCCTCCCGCAGTGCCAGCATGATGAGCCAGAAGGGCCGGGTGATCCCGGCCTCCGAAAGCATCCGATCGAACGCGCGCTGCACGACCTGGGTCGTCGACCACAGCAGGATGCCGATGGCGTGGTCGGAGTCTGCGTTCACATCGCTGAGCCTAGCCTCTTTGGAGCGATCGTTTGACATCTAAGGGTTAGAGGTCTAACTTGGCGGGCATGACCGATCTGACGACAACCGCATCAGCTCTCTCCGAACGCCTGGCGAGCATCGTCGGCGACCGCGTCCGCACGGCGACCGACCCCGACTTCGATGCCGGTCTCTCGATCTATGGTGGCGTGCCCCGGGTTCCCGCGCTCGTCGTTCAGCCACGCGACGCTGCTGAAATCGCACGCATCCTTCCGATCGTCGCGGATGCCGGACTGCCGGTGTCGGTGCGAGCCGGCGGGCACAGCCTCGCCCGCCGCTCCCTCGTCGAGGGCGGCGTCGTGCTCGATCTGGCCCTGCTCGACACCGTCGACATCGACCCGGTCGCACACATCGCAACCGCAGAGGGCGGAGTGACGGCAGGACGCTACAGCGCCATCGCCGCCGAGCACGGTCTCGCCACCGGGTTCGGTGACACCGCGAGCGTCGGCGTCGCCGGCCTCACGCTCGGCGGTGGTATCGGGTACCTCAGCCGCCGCTTGGGTCTCGCCGTCGATCAGCTTGTCGGTGCGCAGCTGGTGACGGTCGATGGGCGGATCCTCGACGTGGACGAGCAGCACGAGCCCGACCTGTTCTGGGCGCTGCGAGGCGGGTCTGCCGGCCTCGGCGTCGTCACGGAATTGCGGTTCCGGCTTGCCGAGGTCGAGACGGTGACCGGCGGCATCCTGATGTTCGAATCGGATCCGCAGCTGGTCGCGTCGCTGGTCAGCTACCTCGCCGACGCTCCCGATGAGCTGTCCACGATGGTGAACGTCATGAACGCGCCGCCGGCGCCGTTTGTCCCTGAGCACCTCCAGGGCCAGCAGGTCGTCGCGTTGTTCGCCGCGCACTCCGGCACGGCGAGTGACGCAGCCGAGGCGTTCAACACCATCCGTGCGCTCGCGCCGGTGCTCGTCGACACCGTGAATGTCGTTCCATACACCAGCATGCTCGCGGAGATGCAGCTGCCCCCTGGCGTCGTCCCCGTGCCAGTGAGCCGGTCCGGGTTCGTCGATGAGCTGACCGCGGACCGGGTCGCGAGCGCGATCTCGGCACTCGGTCAACTGCAGACGCCCATCGCGGTCATCAACATCCGTCCACTGGGTGGCGCGATCGCTCGCGTCGACCGTGATGCGACGGCCTTCGCGCACCGCGACCGCACGGCGCTGGTCTGGGTCACCGCGGTGTACTTCGATGCGGATGCCGCGGCAGCACACGAAGCGGAGGTCGCCGAGCTCGCGGCCGCCCTCACCGACGGCGACGCCGGCTACATCAACTTCTTCAGCGCTGTGCCTGATGTGGACACTCGCGCGTACCCCGAGGAGACGCTGGCGCGGTTGCGAGCCATCCGCAGCGCGGTCGACCCTACGGGGGTGTTCGCGCACTGACTGGCGAGGAACTTACAGCGCCGCAAGCACCTCACGCATGAGCTCCGCGGTCTCGCTCGGCGTCTTGCCGACCTTGACCCCGGCGGCCTCGAGGGCTTCCTTCTTGCCCTGCGCGGTGCCCGCACCAGCTGAGACGATTGCGCCCGCGTGGCCCATCGTCTTGCCCTCGGGGGCGGTGAAGCCCGCGACGTAGGCGACGACCGGCTTCGTGACGTTGGCCCGGATGTAGTCGGCCGCGCGCTCCTCGGCGTCGCCGCCGATCTCGCCGATCATGACGATCGCCTTCGTCTCGGGGTCGGCTTGGAACGCTTCGAGCGCATCGATGTGCGTCGTGCCGACGATGGGGTCGCCGCCGATGCCGATCGCGGTCGAGAAACCGAGATCACGCAGCTCGAACATCATCTGGTAGGTCAGGGTGCCCGACTTCGAGACGAGGCCGATCGGGCCTTTGCCCGTGATGGTCGCGGGCGTGATGCCGACGAGCGACTCGTCGGGCGTGATGATGCCGGGGCAGTTCGGGCCGATGATGCGGGTCTTGTTGCCCTTGTTCTTGGCGAGGGTCCAGAACTCCGCGGTGTCCTGCACCGGGATGCCCTCGGTGATCACGACGACCAGCGGAACCTCGGCCTCGATGGCCTCGACCACGGCATCCTTCGCGAAAGCCGGGGGCACGAACACGATCGAGACGTCGGCGCCGGTCTCGGCGACGGCCTCGGCGACCGTGCCGTATACGGGCAGGGAGATGCCGCCGTCGTGCTCGACCGTCGTACCGGCCTTCCGGGCGTTCACGCCGCCGACGACCTGGGTGCCGGCCTTGAGCATGAGCGCGGTGTGCTTGGTGCCCTCGCCGCCCGTGATGCCCTGGACGATGACCTTGTTGTTCTTGTTGAGGAAGATCGACATGTTGCGCGTTCCCTTACTTGCTAGCCAGTTCGGCGGCCTTGGCCGCACCGTCGTCCATGGAGAGGGCGAGCGTGACCAGCGGGTGGTTGGCGCCCGCGAGAATGCGCGCGACCCTCCTCGACCTTGTTGCCGTCGAGTCGCACGACGAGCGGCTTGGTCGCAGGGTCGCCGAGGATGCCGAGTGCCGCCACGATGCCGTTGGCGACCGCGTCGCACGCCGTGATGCCGCCGAACACGTTCACGAACACGCTCTTGACCTGCGGGTCACCGAGGATGACGTCGAGCCCGGCCGCCATCACCTCGGCGGATGCGCCGCCGCCGATGTCGAGGAAGTTGGCCGGCTTCACGCCGCCGAAGCCGCTCGCCCGCGTAGCTCACCACGTCGAGCGTGGACATCACGAGGCCGGCGCCGTTGCCGATGATCCCGACCTCGCCGTCGAGCTTCACGTAGTTGAGGTCGTGCGCCTTGGCCTTGGCCTCGAGCGGGTCGTGGTCCGCGGCATCCTCGAGGGCCTCGTGCTCCGGGTGGCGGAAGTCGGCGTTCGCGTCGAGGGTGACCTTGCCGTCGAGGGCGAGCACCTGGCCGTCGTTCGTGAGCACGAGCGGGTTGACCTCGACGAGCGTCGCGTCCTCACCGTCGTACACCTCGTAGAGCTTCACGAGCACGGGCGCGACCTTGTCGGCGAGTCGCCTGGTCGAAGCCGCCGGCGATCGCGATCTCGGTCGCCTTCGCGAGGTCGATGCCGGCGATCGGGTCGACCTCGATCTTGGCGAGCGCCTCCGGACGCTCGACCGCGAGCTCCTCGATGTCCATGCCGCCCTCGACGCTGCACAGCGACAGGTAGGAGCGGTTGGCCCGGTCGAGCAGGATCGAGAAGTAGTACTCCTTGTCGATCGCAGCGCCCTGCGCGATCATCACGCGCTTGACGATGTGGCCCTTGATGTCGAGGCCCAGGATCGCCTCGGCGGCGGTCGCGGCATCCTCTGGATTGTGCACGACCTTGACGCCGCCGGCCTTGCCGCGTCCGCCGGTCTTGACCTGCGCCTTGACGACGACGGTGCCGCCGATGGCCTCGGCCGCAGCCCTGGCCTCCTCGGGGGTGTCGGCCATGATGCCCTTGAGCACGGGAACGCCGTAGGACTCGAAGACGTCCCTGGCCTGGTATTCGAAGAGGTCCACGTGGGTCTCTCAATCGCGTATCGAAGTTGGAGGTGGCGCACCGCCGATGGGAGCTGTTTCGCGCGGAACAGTCTCGACATCAAGACATCTTGGCCACGAAGAACTCTACCGGCTCGCGGCTGGGCGTCTCGTCCGAACGGGCGTCTCGGTGCGGTTAAGAACCGCCTCTCTTTCGCAGGATGCCGCGGCGCACGCGCAACAATGGGGCGTGGCCAGTCTTCGCGACATCTCGGCGGAAGCGCTGCTGCTCGCGGGCGGCGGAGCGGCGATCCTGCTGCAGGTCGCCGACCCGAGGATCGCGGCCGGGGTCGCCCACCACAGCGACTTCGCGACCCGGCCGCTCGACCGGCTGCACGGCACGCTCACCTACCTCTACGTCACCGAGTTCGGCACGCCGGAGGAGGCCGCGGCCATCGCGCGGCAGGTCGGCAGCACGCATCGGTCGGTACCCGGCGCGCACGACGAGCAGCTGCAGCTGTGGGTTGCCGCGACGCTGTACTGGACGGCGATCGAGGTGCACGAGCTCGTGCTCGGAGGTCGACGGCCGACCGGGAGCGACTCGGTGCGCGACGACGAGCAGCTGCTCCGCGAGTTCGCGACGGTGGGCACCGCGCTGGGGATGCCGCAGTCGCTCTGGCCCTCCGACACCGCGGCGTTCGCCGCCTCTTGGGCGCGGCGGCAGGAGGGGCTTGAGGTCGGGGAGGATGCACTGCGGGTGGCGCGGGACCTGTTGCATCCATCGAATGCACCGTGGTGGATGCGACGGCTCATGCCCACCGTGCGCCTCCTGACCACGGCGCTCCTGCCCCTCCCGCTGCGGGATGCCTACGGCCTCGAGCTGGACGCGAAGCGCTGGTCGAGGCTGCTGCGCTTCGCGCGCGCGGTGTACCCGCGGCTGCCCCGGGCCGTGCGGCACGCGCCGATGCGGCGGTACTTGCGCGCATACCGGCGCCGCGCGGCCGGTTGAGGGAGGGCACGTGTGACTGCTCGGCGTTGGGAGCAGCAGGATCCGGGCCAGTTGGACGTCTCGGGTGACCCGGACCTCGATATCCGGGCCGTTTCGCCTTGGCTGGGCGGCCCGGATCGTGGATTCCGGGTCGTCGCGTCAAATCCGGGCTTGCGCGCCGGCCCGGATTTGACGCAATGGCCCGCATTTGAGAATCGCTGCGGCCGCTTCACCCGGTCGCCAGACCGTCACTGCCGCTGGCTAACATGCGAAGCATGCCCATCAAACTGGAGCGGCGAGTGGGCCGACACCGCGGTCGGCCTCGACGGCAACCACGCGAAGGTCGCCGTGCTCACGACGCCCGATGGGCAGGGCCAGCTCGAGCTCTTCGAGTACATCCACCCGGACGCGATCGAGACCGAGCCGACGCTGCCCAACGAGATCGGGATGCACCGTGTCGCGTTCTCGGTGGACGACATCGACGAGTCCCTCGCGATCGCGGCCAGGCACGGCTTCTTCCCGCTGCGGGGCGTCGCGAACTACCAGGACGTGGTCAAGCTCACGTACGTGCGTGGGCCTAGCGGGATCCTCGTGATGCTCGCGCAGTACCTGCGCGCTGGAGCTTAGAGAGCATCAGTTCGAGCGGCGGAAGAGCACCTCGCCGCTCGCGATGTCCGCCGTCACCAGAGTGGCGCGCACGCGCTTCCCAGGCGGCGCCGACCCCTCCATGAACGCGGTGACGACCGGGTCGGTGAGCTGGATGACCCCACCGCCCTCCTTCGTCTGCACGACGACCGCGTCGAACTCGTCGCCGATGCGCGAGCTCAGCAGCGCCGCCTCGATTGCGTTGAGCGACTGCGCCTCGAGCTGGTTCGCCTTGCCGTCGGACGACGCCATGAGGCGCGGCAACTCGGGGAGCGCATCGCGCACCCACTGCGGAACATCGCGGCCGAGGCACAGCGCCTCGCAGGTCACGAGCACGAAGCGGTCCACGAGCCGGCGCAGCGGCGCAGTCGCGTGCGCGTAGGGCGCGGCGACTGCGGCCTGCGTCGTGTCTTCCGGAATGTCACCGTCGAACGCGGTGTATCCCGCGCCACGGAACAGGGATGCCGCCGCGTGGATGACCGCGAGGTGCTGCGGCCGGCTCGGGTCGAGCGTGCGCAGGTACTCGCCGTACTGCAGCTCGGGATCCCACGGCGCTCCGAGCGCCTCGACCTGGCGTCGGAAGCGCGTGATCGTCTCATCGTCGGGAGCCGGCATCGTGCGCAGGATTCCGACCTTGCCGTCGAGCATGAACTGGGCGGCGGCCATGCCGGTCATGAGGGAGAGCTGCGCGTTCCAGCCCTCGACCGGGAGTGACTCGCGGCGGGTGAGGACGTACCGGCCGTCCTCGACCCGCACCTCCTCATCCGGTCGGTTGAGGGATGCGCCGCCCCGCGCGCGCTCGAGCGCGATCCGCTTGAGGCCGACCTCCTGCAGCAGTTCGAGCCATTCGGGGATCGCGGCACCGTCGCGCTTCGCGGCATCTCGAGCTCGGCCTGCACCTCGACGTAGCTGCACTGGCGGCGGCTGCGGACTCGGGCGCGCTCCACGTGCACGCGGGTGACGTTGGCCGCGGCATCCAGCTCGAACTCCCACACGAACGCGCTGCGCACTTCGTCGGGCAGCAGGCTGCCGACACCCTCGCTGATGATCGTTGGATGCAGCGGGATGCGCCCGTCGGGCGCGTACATCGTCTGCCCCCGCTTGCGCGCCTCCGCATCGATCGCGCCGCCAGGTGCGACCAGGGACGGCAGGTCGGCAATCGCGTAGTACACGCGGTAGCCGATGCTCGTGTCGGTGTCGTTGCGCTCGAGGTACAGCGCCTGGTCGAGGTCGGTCGCGCCCTCTGGGTCGATCGTGACGAACGGCACCTGCGTGAGATCACGGTCTGGCAGCTGGAGCGCGGCGACCGCCGCGGTCGCTTCCGCCTCGACCGCGGGCGCGAACGACTCCGGCAGCTTCAGCTGCGTGCGGATCTTCCGCAGGGTCGCCGCGAGCAGGTCGTCGGCGGCGAGCTGCCGCGCCCTCGGCACGACGTAGCCTTCGCGCCCTTGCGGTCCCTGAGGCTCTCGAAGGGACGACGCCCCGCCAGATCGCTTCGAGTGCCTCAGCGACCGAGCTGCGTTAGATGACTTCAATGGGTGCGATCTTGATCAGCAGCCGCTTGCGGCCGGCGGTGTCGAACTGCACCTCGGCGACGCGCTTGGCACCCTCGCCGGTGACCGCGGTCACCCTGCCCTCGCCGAAGTCGGTGTGCCGGATGCGCTGCCCCGCCTCGAGCGTCAGGTCGCCGTTGTCGCGCACGACGGCCGTGACCTGGCTCGTCCACTCGGTCTTGGTGCGCGGTGGGGCGGGTGGCAGCGCCGCGACATCCCGCATCGACTTCGCCCAGCCGCCGTCACCGCGGGTGTTGAGCTGGCGCGGCCGCGTGAACCCGCCGCGACCGCCCTGCGACTGCCGCCACTCGATGAGCCCCTCGGGGATCTCGGAGAGGTAGCGGCTCGGCGCGGCGACCGTGAGTTCGCCGAACGACGCGCGCGTCATCGCGAGCGAGATGAACAGGCGCCGCTTCGCGCGCGTGATGCCCACGTAGAACAGGCGGCGCTCCTCGGCCGGGCCGCCGGGCTCGTTCGCCGACATCCGGTGCGGCAGCAGGTCCTCCTCGACGCCCGCGAGGAACACCGAGTCGTACTCGAGGCCCTTCGCGGTGTGCAGCGTCATGAGCGAGATCGTGCCGCTCGAGTCCTCGATCTCGTCCGTCGCCGCGACGAGCGCGACCTCGGTGAGGAAGTCGAGCAGGGTGCCGCCGGGGTTGTTGCGCTGGAACTCCTTCGTCACGGCGATGAGCTCGTCCACGTTCTCGGCGCGCGCCTCGTCTTGCGGGTCGCGGGACGCGCGCAGGGCATCCACATACCCGGTGCGCTTCATGAGTTCGATCAGGATGTCGGCTGCCGACGCCGCCCCCGTGGGCCGCTCGGGGTTCGACATCTCGAGCACCTCGTCGAGATCCGTCGTGAGCTGGGTGATCGCGGCCGTCAACTTCGGACCGAGACCCAGCTCATCCACGTGCCGCATCGCCTCCCGGAGGGTGATGCCGTGGTCGTCCGCGAAGCCCTGCATCGCGGCCTCGGTGGCGGGGCCGATGCCGCGGCGGGGCACGTTCATGATGCGGCGCAGGGCCATCGGGTCTGCGGGGTTGGCGACCGTGATGAGGTACGCCATCGCATCCTTGATCTCGGCCCGCTCGTAGAACTTGGTGCCGCCGAGCACCTTGTAGGGCAGGGCCGAGCGGATGAAGATGTCCTCGATCGGTCTGCGTCTGCGAGTTCGTGCGGTAGAACACCGCGATGTCGCTGTACGCGACGCCGCTGTCGCGCAGCTTCGTGATCTCGTCGGCGATGAACTGGGCCTCGTCGTGGCCGGAGTAGCCGGTGTATCCCAGGATCTTCTCGCCGGAGCCGATCGTGGTGAACAGCTTCTTGTCCTTGCGGTCGAAGTTGTTGCTGATCACCGAGTTCGCGGCATCCAGGATGTTCTGCGTCGACCGGTAGTTCTGCTCGAGCAGGATGACCTTCGAGTTCGGGAAGTCGCGCTCGAACTCGACGATGTTGCGGATGTCGGCGCCGCGGAACGCATAGATCGACTGGTCGCTGTCGCCGACCACCGTGAGACTCGCGCCGGGGATGCCGCCGTCGGGACCGCGCAGCGAGCGGGCCAGCGCGTTGTCGGCCTCGAGGTCCTCAGCGAGGTCGGCAGGCACCGGGCGGGTCAGCTCGCGGATGAGCGCGTACTGCGCGTGGTTCGTGTCCTGGTACTCGTCGACCAGGATGTGGCGGAACCGCCGCTGGTACAGCGCCGCGACCTTCGGGAACGCGCGGAACAGGTAGACCGTCTGCCCGATCAGGTCGTCGAAGTCGAAGGCATTCGCCTGCTGGAGCCCGCGCGTGTACTGGCGGAAGATCTCGACGAACACGGCCTCCTTCGGATCGTTGAAGTCGGCGTTGCGCGCGTACGCCTCGAGATCCTGCAGCTCGTTCTTCGCCTTCGAGATCCTGCCCATCGTGGATGACACGGTGAAGCCGTAGGCGTCGGCATCCAGGTCTTTGATGATGCGCTTGATGAGCGCCCGGCTGTCGGCGCTGTCGTAGATCGTGAAGCTCTTCGTGAAGCCGAACGCCTCGGCCTCGCGGCGCAGGATGCGCACGCACGCCGAGTGGAACGTCGAGATCCACATGCCGTCGGTCGCATCCCCGACGAGGTGCTGCACGCGCTCGCGCATCTCGCCCGCGGCCTTGTTCGTGAACGTGATCGCGAGGATCTGGCTCGGCCAGGCATCCCGCGCCTGCAGCAGTCCGGCGATGCGCCGGGTGAGCACGCTCGTCTTGCCGGAGCCCGCCCCAGCGACGATGAGCAGGGACTGCCCGCGGTAGAGCACGGCCTCGCGCTGCTGCGGGTTGAGGCCCGCGAGCAGTTCGGGATCGACGCGCGACGATGCGTCTGCTGCCTTCCGACCCGTCGAGTACCTTCATGACCGATCAAGTCTACGGGCGGGGTGTGACGGTGCCGCTCAGGCCGGCGGCAGGGCGTTGTCGGTGCGGCCACCCGACGAGGTGCGGGTCGGCGGCTTCCAGGCCGACCGACATGCCTCCCGGCCCAGCCGGTGCCGTCGGCCTCGGCGCTGGGACGAACCGTCCGGTGATCACTCGGGGCCTCGATCGCCAGGGCCAGCACGCCAGCACCAGGTCCGGCTGGTCGGCGAACACCCCGTCGAGCCCGGAACCCAGCAGCAGGTCGAACTCGGTCGACCAGTTGCCGTAGTCGCGGGGGGAGCGGCCGCGACGCAGGTTCGCTGCGAGGAAACGGTTCTCCGCCCGAAGGGTCCACGTGAAGACTTCGAGGCCGGCGGCGTGGGCGCGGTCGACCAGGTCGGTCGTGCCGAGGAGGGTGCCCCTCGCATCCAATCGCAGCAGGAGAGTCTTGTCGACTGAGACGCCGTCGACGCCGTCGTCCGCGAGGCGGGCGAGCCCGGCGTTGGTGAGGTGCGCCGAGTACGGGATGGCGCGGCGCCCCAGCCGCGCGACGAGGTCCGCGGGCGACCCCGACGACTCGGCGAGGAACACGATCCGCCCCGGCACCCCGCGCTCGCGCACCTGCATGAGCACGGTCTGCTCGAACGACTCGGTGATGAGATTCTCGGGCGTCGCCCACCCCGCCATCTCGGCCGCGAACAGCTCGTCGAGCGGCAGTCCGATCGACGCGAAGTACGTCGCGTGCTTGATCTCGGCCACCATGATCAGCTGACGACCCTGCGCGATGGATGCCGCGTCGATGATGTCCATCAGATCGCGCAACCGCAGCACCGGCTGCATCCCGTCGAAGGTCACGCTGTTCGGACGCACCGCCGGCAGCCGCTCGATCGCCCGCAGCGTCGAGAGCTCCGCCCACGTGAAGTCCTCGGTGAACCAGCCGGTGAGCTCGTCGCCGTCGATCACCTTCGTCGTGCGGCGCGCGGCGAATTCGGGGCGGGATGCGACGTCCGTCGTTCCCGAGATCTCGTTCTCGTGGCGCAGCACGAGCACACCATCCTTCGTCGCCACGATGTCGGGCTCGACCGCGTCGGCGCCGAGCGCGAACGCGAGCTCGTAGGCGGCTCGAGTGTGCTCCGGACGGTATCCGCTGGCACCGCGATGCCCGATGACGAGGGGACGCTCCACGAGACAAGGCTAGGCGTACGCGCTGGAGCAATACGATCACTCCATGCGCACCCCCGAGCCGACGCGACTGCTGCCGCTGCGTTGGGGCGGCTACCTCGACCGGTACGTGCTTGGGCTCGCCATGATCGTCGCGGGCGGCCTCGGCCTGCAGGGCGGCAACCCGCGCGTGCTGCCGTTGCTGCTCGCGGGAACGGTGCTGCATGCGACGGGCTGGGCGATCCTTCCGGCCGCTGGATGGCGCCGCGTGCTCGGCGCCGTCGTCGGCACCGCGCAGATCTGGCTGCTGCTCATCGGCCCCCCGGCGATGTGGACGCTCGTGCTCCCATTCGTGGCCTGGCTCGTGGTGCGGCACCGGCCGTGGCGCTCGTTCGTGGCGGTGCTGTTCCCGCTTGCCGCCGGCATCCTCATTCCGCAGCTTGGGCACGGAGTACACCTTCATGCCGATCGCGCTGCCGAGCGCGCTCGCCGTCGTCGTCGGCTCGGCGTGGGTCGCGTGGTTGATCGCCCAGAGCGCACCGATACCCAGCGAACCCGAGGAACACTTCAGGTAATCTGGTCGCACACGATGGCCATCGCAGTCAGATCGACACGGGTGGCCGAAACGGAGACTGCAATGGCCTTCAACCCAGCGTTCGGCAAGAACGCCTTCGCACCTGCACCGCCGCCGGCGCCGACCGCCGAGCAGCAGCAGAACATGACCCCGCAGCAGCTGCAGGAGCTGTACTCGCGCGCCTCGGCCGGTCCGGTCGAGACCGAGCGCATGAGCTACGACGACGTGATCATGAAGACGGCGCATCACGCTCGGTGTCGTGCTGATCGGCGCCGTGATCGGTTGGTTCGACCCGATCCTCGGCATGATCGGCGCGCTCGTCGGCCTCGTGCTCGCGTTCGTCAACATCTTCAAGCGCAACCCGTCGGCGCCGCTCGTGATCGCCTTCGCCTTCTTCGAGGGACTCTTCGTCGGCGCGATCTCCTCCCTTGTCGAGATCACGATGAACCAGCCCGGAATCGTGCTGCAGGCGCTCACGGGCACCGCGCTCGTGTTTGGCATCACGCTCGTGCTGTTCCGCGCTGGCAAGGTGCGCGAGTCCAAGCGCGCGACGAAGGTGTTCATCATCGCCGGCATCGCGTACGCACTGTTCTCGGTCGTCAACCTCGTACTCATGGTCAGCGGCGCGAACGATGACCCGTGGGGCCTTCGCAGCCAGCCGATCTTCGGCATCCCGCTCGGCCTCCTCATCGGCCCGCTCGTGATCCTGATGGCGGCGTACTCGCTCGTCATGGACTTCACGGACATCAAGCGCGGTGTGGATGCCGGTGCCCCCCGCAACTACGCCTGGCGCGCGGTCTTCGGGCTCGTGCTGACGATTGTCTGGCTGTACCTCGAGATCCTGCGGATGATCTCGTTGTTCCGGCAGTAAGCACTCACGTGGTGCGCTGAGCGGGAGGGGTGTAGCTCTCCAGCTCAGACATCAACGAAGAAGGCGGGATCGGTCCCTACGGACTGTCCCGCCTTCTTCGTTGAAACTCGCAAGTCGAGCAACACCCCTCCCCCTCGCGAAGCGATGTATCTGCAACTCCTGAGTTGCTGTTCATCGCCTAGTCGTGCAATCATTGAGTTGCACTTGGCAATCAGTCGATGAGTGACGAGGAGACAACGATGAGCAGTGACTTGAGTAAGAGCTTCACAGTGGCGGCGAGCCCGGAGCGGGTGTTTGAGGCGATCAACGATGTCCGCGCGTGGTGGGGTGGACTGGTGGGACGGAACGATGTCGTCGGTGGGGAATGGGTGTACTTCGTTCCCGACATCCACTTCAGCAAGTTCCGCACGACCGAGCTCGTTCCGGGTAAGCGGATCGCGTGGCTGGTGACCGACAGCGAGCTGAGCTTCCTGGAGGACAAGCAGGAGTGGACCGGCACCACGGTCGAATTCGACCTCATGGAGGTGGACGGGGGCACTGAAGTGCGCTTCACGCACCGTGGGCTGACCCCGCAGGTCGAGTGCTTCGAGGTGTGCGACCTGGCCTGGGGCGAGTACATCGTCGGCAGCCTGCAGAACCACATCACCGCAGGCGCCGGCGCCCCCAACTCCTTCGAGGGCGAGGACGCCGTCAACGCCGCCCGAGCCAAGCGCGACGCTGCGGTGGTCTGAGGGCGACGAAGCGAGGCTTGACGCGATCGGCGCCGGGGCGCGCACGGGGTGTCTCGCGACTCGCGAGTTTCGTGTCGGATGATGGCCCGAAGGGCTGTCATCCGACACGATGTTTGAGCTGGAGGGAGATGCCCCGGGAGCGAGCCGACGCGGAGAGCGCCAAGACTCAGCGAGCTACTCCCATTCGATGGTCCCCGGCGGCTTCGACGTCACGTCGAGCACGACCCGGTTCACCCCCGGCACCTCGTTCGTGATCCGGTTCGAGATCTTCGCGAGCACGTCGTACGGCAACCGCGTCCAGTCTGCCGTCATCGCGTCTTCCGACGACACCGGGCGCAACACGATCGGGTGGCCGTAGGTGCGCCCATCCCCCTGCACTCCCACCGAGCGCACGTCGGCGAGCAGCACGACCGGGCACTGCCAGATCTCGCCGTCGAGGCCGGCGGCGGTCAGTTCGGCGCGGGCGATCGCGTCCGCCTTGCGGAGCAGCTCGAGACGATCACGGGTGACCTCACCCACGATGCGGATCCCAAGTCCTGGCCCCGGAAACGGCTGCCGGCCGACGATCACCTCCGGCAGTCCCAGCTCGCGGCCGATCGCGCGCACCTCATCCTTGAACAGGGTGCGCAGCGGCTCGACGAGGTCGAACGTGAGGTCTTCTGGCAGTCCGCCGACGTTGTGGTGGCTCTTGATGTTCGCGGTGCCGGTTCCGCCGCCGCTCTCGACGACATCCGGGTAGAGCGTGCCCTGCACGAGGAACTTGATCTGCTCGCCCTCGCCCTGCGCCTCGAGCACCAGGGCCTCGGCGGCGTTCTCGAACGACCGGATGAACTCGCGGCCGATGATCTTGCGCTTGGCTTCAGGATCCGTGACGCCCGCGAGCGCGTCGAGGAACTGGTCGACGGCGTCCACGGTGACGAGGCGCACGCCCGTGGAGGCGACGTAGTCCTCTTCGACCTGGCGGCGCTCATCCTGTCGCAGCAGTCCGTGGTCGACGAAGATGCAGGTGAGCTGGTCGCCGACCGCCTTGTGCACGATCGCCGCGGCGACCGCGGAGTCGACGCCGCCGGACAGTCCGCAGATCACGCGAGCGTCGCCGACCTGGGCGCGGATGCGCTCGACCTGCTCCGCGATCACGTTGCCGCTGTTCCAGTCGGCGGGGATGCCCGCACCGACGTGCAGGAAGTTCTCGATGACGCGCTGCCCGAACTCCGAGTGCTTGACCTCTGGATGCCACTGCAGCCCGAACATCCTGCGTTCCCGGTTCTCGAACGCCGCAACGGGGGTGGAGGCGCTGCTCGCGAGCACGTCGAAACCCTCTGGAGCTTTCGACACTGAGTCCCCGTGGCTCATCCATGCGGTCTGGTCGTCGGGCTGCCCGGCGAGCAGGGTGCCGCCGTCGGCGACCGTCACGGCCGTGGAGCCGTACTCGCGCAGTCCGGTGTTCGCGACTTCGCCGCCGAGCTGCTGCGCCATCACCTGGAACCCGTAGCAGATGCCGAGCACGGGCACACCGAGCTCGAGGATGCCCGGATCGAGCGTCGGCGACCCCGCCTCGTACACACTGGAAGGTCCGCCGCTGAGCACGATGCCCGCGGGATTCTTCGCGGCAACTTCGGCCGCCGTGATCGTGTGCGGCACGATCTCGCTGTAGACGTTGGCCTCGCGCACGCGGCGGGCGATGAGTTGCGCGTACTGCGCTCCGAAGTCGACGACCAGGACGGGATGCTCTCCACTGCCAGCGGTCACGCCGTTGCTCCTTCGTCGACCTTCGCGGTCGGTGCGTTCTCGGATTGGGCTCGTGCGATCTCGGCCTCGACATCGCGGGGCACGCGGCGCTCGAGGTAGAACGACAGCCCGGGCACGACGCCGCCGAGCGAGATGAACAGGAAGTTCGCGAACGACCAGCGCACGAGCCGCCACAGGATGAAGTTCAGTCCGAGGTATGCCACATAGAGCCAGCCGTGCACGATGAGGATGATCGTGGACAGGTTGACGCCAGTGATGAGCTCCCGAGGCGTCAGGGCGAGGAATCCGTCGGGGCCGCCGAGCTCGATGTCGGCGCCGAGACCGTACCGGCAGATCATCATCACGACGAGCAGCAGCAGGAAGACGCCCGTGACGATCGCAGAGACCTTGAACCCGGCGAGCGTTGTCCGGACTCTTGGAATGTCCGCCGTCCGCATGCCTCTAGTCTACGGTCGCTCGCGCGGTCGAACGCTCGGCCCGCTCCGGGCCGCGGGCATCCCGCACGCCGCGCTCCTTCTCCCACTCGTCGCGCACGAGGCGCCACCAGAGGAACACCGCGAACCCCGCGAAGATCACCCATTCGATCGCGTAGAACACGTTGAGCAGATTCAGTGAGACCTCGCGGTTCGGCGGCGGCGTCGCGATCGTCTCGAGCCCTGCGGGAGCCTCATCGAGCACGACATAGCCGCCGTACACGCCGTCGGGCGCAACGGCCCACACGTTGATGAGTTCAGCGATCGAGAGCGCGGTGCGCACACCGGCCTCGAAGTCCGATTCCTGCGGCGACTCGCTCGCGAGGTAGCGGCCACTGATCGGCGAGGACTGCGATGGGGTGGATGACTCGAACTGCGCGATCGCGGCCGCCGCGGCATCCTCGTGCGCAGCCCACCCGAGTGCAACGGCGATGCTCGCGCCGTCGCCGGCTCCGCCCGACACCACGCCGTGCGCGACCACCCAGTACCCCCGCTCGGACTCGACGAGCCGGTTGGAGAGGACGACGGAATCACCCGGCACGTACGTCACATCGAGTTCGACCAGCTGCCCGACCGCTTCCGTCGTGAGCGGTCCGTTGATCGTCGCCACGGTCTCGAGCGGCACCGCCACCTCCGACTCGGTCTCCGTGACCGCGCCACCCTCGAGGCTGCGCTCAAGCTGCCACTGGCCGAGCGCGGCAAACCCGCCGGCGATCGCGAGGGCAAGCAGCAGCGCGCCAATCCACTTGGGCCGGCGAGCGATCTCGAACATGGTCGGCCCGCTGGTGGGGCCGGTACTCGCGCTGTCGATCATCAATACTCCGGGTCGCGTCGACGTTCGGACAGCTCGTCGGACTGCGCCGCAGCCTGGCGTGCCGCCTCGTCGACCTCATCGAACTCGAGGTCTGGCACGGGCTCGAGCGAGACGGACTCGCGCTCGGTCGGCACGGCGCCGGTGAGGGCGGCTTCGACGAGGGCGATTCCCTCGTCGCGCTCGCGAGCTCGCTCTCGCTGCACCTCGAGTTCCGCGGGGCTCACGGTCTTCTTCGGCGCGAACACTGCCGCACCGATCTTCTCGGAGTTGACGGCGAGCGTCGGGGCGATCACGGCCATGATGAGCACGTAGAGGCCCGCGAACGGCACGATGCGCGGGTCGAGCCCGGATGCAGCGGCCAGGGTCGCGAGGATGAGCGCGAACTCCCCCCGGGTCTGCAGCATGACGCTGACCGAGAGGCCCTGCGCTGGTGTGAATCCGTTGAGGCGTGCGATGAGCTGCCCGCCAAGGGTGTTCACCACGAGGGTCATGACGACCGCCGCGAGCACGGGAACGATCACGCTGCCGAACGTCGACACGTTGAGGGCGAGGCCGAAGTTGAGGAAGAAGAACGCGCCGAACACATCACGCAGCGGCAGTGCGAACTGCTCGATCCGCGAGCGGAACCGAGTAGCGCCCAGCACGAGCCCGATGACGAAGGCCCCGATCGCATCGGACACACCGAGCAGCTCGCCGACGCCACCGAAGCCGATCGCAAGGCTGAAGAACAGGATGGTGAAGAGCTCGTCGTCCTTGGTCTGGATGAGCCTCGAGATGAGCTTGCCGCCCCAGCGCGCGAGCGCGAACATCGCAATGAGGAAGCCGAACGCGATCGCGAGCTGGGAGACGATCGCCCACAGGTCGGTCTGGCCGCCGAGGATGACCGACACGATCGCGAGGTAGACCGCGATGAAGACATCCTCGAGCACCATGACGCCGAGGATCATCGGCGTCTCCCGGTTGGGAAGGCGTCGGAGCTCGATGAGCAGCTTCGTGATGATCGCGCTCGACGACATCGCGGTCATCCCCGCGATGATGAGCGCCTCCCGGGTGCCCCATCCCACGAACATGCCGAAGATGAAGCCGGTCGTCATGTTGATGAGGATGCGCGTGCCACCCGAGAGCAGCAGCTTGCCGATGTTGCCGTAGAACTCGTCCTGGTCGAACTCGAGTCCGAGGCTGAACAGCAGGAAGATCAGTCCGAAGACCGCGATGAGCTCGACATCGGAGGCGATGAAGTCGAGCGGGAACCATTCGGTGTTCGGGCTGGCGACGAACCCGACGAGCATGTAGATCGGGATGGTCGGCAGGCCGATGACCTTGCCGAGCCGCCCGAGCACGTAGGCGATGAGGAACAGGATTCCCAGGACGACGAGTTCTTCACCGACGTGCATGGTCAGCCACCCGGCGGAGACTCGGCGGACACCTTCTTGATTTCGCCCGTGCGCAACCACGCGAAGGCCTTGGCGACCTTCTCGGGTGAGCCTGCGACCACGAGGGTGTCGCCAGGAAAGACGGTGAAGTCATCGGCGGGCGCCGGGTTGGCCTGGTCGCCGCGGACGACGGCCACCACGGTGAGGCCGACGACGCCGCTGCCGGCGAGCTGGCCGAGCTTCTGGCCGGCGATCGCATCGTCGTAGTCCACCGAGAACCAGTCGATCGACAGTCCGGGGATCTGGTCGAGGCGCGAGAGCGACTCGGTGATGCGCGTGCCGCCGAGGAGTTCGGCGAGCGTGTGAGCTTCGTCTTCGTCGAGTCGCAGCGACACCTTCTTCACGTCGGCGCCGTCTTCGGCGTCGGAGAATGTGATGAGGTCGCTGTGCCCGGAGCGGTGGGTGATCACGCCGACCTTGCCGCCGTCATCCGTGACGAAGGTGTGCAGCACCCCCACCCCTGGAAGCTTGACTCGACGAACGTCGACCATGGTGAAACCCTTCCGATGGTGTCATCCCAGTTTAGCCGGGGCATCCCGGCTGGGCGCTGGTTGAGCGGCGCCCTCAGCGAACGCCGGGGCCGAGGGTGTCGAGCAGGGCGGCCATCGCCGCGCGCTGGGCTGAGAACGAGAAGCGGGTGGAGGCGTCATCCAGCGACGCGGCACTCAACGCCGACAGCCGCGCTTCGTCGCCCCACAGCTCGACGATCGCGTCGGCGAACGCGGTTGCGTCGGCGGCGACCACGATCGCGTCACTGGCGAGCTCCATGCCCTCGACCCCCACGGGCGTCGAGACGATCGGGATGCCGCGCAGCATGGTCGACGTGATCTTGCCCTTCACGCCCGCCCCGAACCGCAGCGGCGCAATGCCGAGGCGGGCGGTCTCGAACGCCTCGTCGAGCCGTTCGACGTAGCCGTGCATCACGACTCGGTCGTTTGCTCGCGCGAGGAGCTCGGTCGGCATCCCCGAACCATAGGCGACGAATCGGGCGTCGGGCAGCCGGTCGGCGACGCTCGGCCACACTTCGTCGAGGAACCAGTGCACCGCGTCGGGATTCGGCGGATGCGCGTACGACCCGACGAAGACCACGTCGTGCCGGTCGGACCACTCCTCGATGCCGGCGACCGCAACACGATCCCGCGCCATCGGCATCCACACCGCGCGCGCCGTCGGCACGAGCCGATGCACCCGCTCAACCTCGGCCGCGCTGGCCAAGATCGTCGCGTCAGCACGGACGAGCGCCGACAGCTCCACCTCACGCACCGCGGCGGACGCGGCGGCCAGGTCGGCGTCGCCCGACAGGCTCGCCTGCGCGGTCATCCGCACGTGGTGGAGGTCGAGCGGGGCGAACAGCACCGGCACTGCGGGCTGTGCGCACCGCAGCCGTTCGTAGGCCCACTCGAAGACCGGGTATCGCACGAGCAGGGCGACCACGAACGGCAGGGATTCCGCGACCTGCTCGAACGATTCGACAACCCGCTCATCCACGACCTCGACGCCCCACGACTCGAGTTCCGGCGTGTACCTGTGGTGGTACCGCAGATCCTGCGGCACGAACACCACGCGATAGCCGAGGGACACCAGCGTGCGCAGGTGGCTCACCACCGAGAGCGACCCGGAGTCACGGTCGGGCGTTGGCAGGGAGTCGTTCATGACGAGGGCGCGCGGTCGTGGGATCACCCGGACGGTGGCTTCGCACTCCGGCCACCACACGGCCGTTGCGCCACCAACAGGTGCGAGGTCGTCGGCTGGGAGATCGTCGGCTGCGTCGACCTCGGGCTCGGCGCCGCCGTCGAGCCGGCCGATCCGCGCCCGCAGCACCGCAGGCCCAGTCCCGTCCGGGGCGTCCCAGCGCGCGACCGGCACGCCGTCGGGCTCGAGGGCCACCCCGATGACCGTGCCACCTGCGGCGCGACGCGCGTGCTCGACGAGGTGCGCCATCGAGCCGGGCACGACCAAGGCCCCAGCCTCGACTTCAACGTGTACGTCGGCGTCAGGCACATCCTCCCCGGGTAGTGCGACCTGCTCGCGCCCGACCTCGCCGCCGACCATGAGCGCGGCGAGCGACGCGGTCGTGAGGATTCCGCCCGGCTCGCCGACAATGCTCACAGCGACTCCCACGAGCGCACCGCGCGTCGGTCCAGTGACCACGACGGGGCCGAGCTCATCGATCCGCTCGTTCGCGAGCGCCGCGAGGATCGTGCCGAATCCACGGGCGCCGCGGCGCGGCATCGTGTGGAGCAGGTGCGGCAGGGCTCGCAGCACCGAGCCGCGGCCCTGGGTGAGGGAACCGGACTGCAGGAAGGTCGACAACGCAATGCGGTCGAGGTGACCGTCGTCATCCACGAAGTACCGAGCGAAATGCGGCTGCACCTCCCGACCCTCAAGCCGACCGAACCGCTGGTAGTGCACGAGCGGATTCAGGCCAGACCCGATCACGTCGGGAAACTTTGCAACGTAGCGGTTCGCCGCGAAGTCGGCAGACGGGATGCGCTCGTGACCACCGACCACCGCGTAGTGCCGCGCGGCCCCTCGCTCAGAGCGCGGCGAGTCCGGATAGGCCCAGCGGTACCAGTCCGCGTCGAACAGCGGATCGGCACGCAGGCGCTCGCCGCCGACGACGATCAGGAGCGCCCGTCGCACTCGTGCAGCGAACGAGGACACGGTGGTCAGTCCGCGATGTCGGGCACGGCGAGTCGAGCGCGGTCGGCGGACGCGTCATCCGGCATCGTCTGGCTCACGCGCTCTGCCCGCACCCGGTCGAGGTAGTGCGCGATCTCGCTCTCGGTGCGTGCGTCGTCCCAGCCGAGTTCGGCGGCCATGAGCTTCGCGGCAATCGGCGCGGCGCTCACGCCGCGGTCCCACGCCTCGATCGAGATGCGGGTGCGACGAGCGAGCACGTCTTCGAGGTGCAGCGCCCCTTCGTGCGTCGCGGCGTACACGACCTCGGCGGCGAGGTAGTCGTCTGCGCCCGGCAGCGGCTCCTGCAGCTCGGGCCGTGCGGTGATCAGGTCGAGCAGTTCGTCGGTCATCACGCCGTACCGATTGAGCAGGTGCTCGATCCGTACCTTGTGCACGCCGAACGCCCGCGCGATCTTGCTGCGCTTGTTCCACGCCGCCTGGTAGCCCTCGGCGCCGAGCAGGGCGATGTCGTGCGTGATCGACTTCGACACCTTGCCGTCGAGGGCGGCAGCGGCCTCGTCGATCGCATCCTTCGCCATGATCCGGTACGTCGTCCACTTGCCGCCCGCGACCACGACGAGTCCGGGCACGCTGTGCGCGACGATGTGCTCGCGACTGAGCTTGGAGGTCTGGTCGGACTCGCCGGCCAGCAGCGGGCGAAGGCCCGCATAGACCCCTTCGACATCGTCGCGGGTCAGCGGCACCGCAAGCACCTTGTTCACGTGCTCGAGCAGGTAGTCGATGTCAACGGCGGTCGCCGCCGGGTGCGCCTTGTCGAGGTCCCAGTCGGTGTCGGTCGTGCCGATCAGCCAGTGCCGACCCCAGGGAATCACGAACAGCACGCTCTTCTCGGTGCGCAGCAGCAGCCCGAGCTTCGACTGGAACCGGTCGCGAGGAACGACGAGGTGGATGCCCTTGCTCGCGCGCACCTTGAACTGCCCGCGCTCCCCCACCATCGCCTGGGTGTCGTCGGTCCACACGCCGGTGGCGTTCACGACCTGCCGTGCGCGGATCTCGTAGCGCTCCCCGGTCTCGCGGTCGTAGACCTTCGCACCGACGACGCGCTCGCCCACCTTGATGAATCCCTCGACCTGCGTGCGGCTTGCGACGTGCGCGCCGTAGAAGGACGCCGTGCGCGCGACGTTCGCGACGTAGCGCGCGTCATCCACCTGGGCGTCGTAGTAGGTGAGCCCACCGACGAACGCATCGTTCGCCAGGCTCGGGCTTGCGCGCAGCAGCTGCCGCTTCGTGAGGTGCCGGTGGTGCGGCACGCCGGGCGGGCGACCACCGGAGTAGCTGAACAGGTCGTACAGCAGCATGCCGGCGCCGATGTAGAGACGCTCGATGACGGGCTTCGTGAGCGGGTAGAGGAAGCGCACTGGCTTCACGAGGTGCGGTGCGATGCGCTGCAACAACAGTCCACGTTCGATCAGCGCTTCGCGCACGAGGCGGAAATCGAGCTGCTCGAGGTAGCGGATGCCGCCGTGCACGAGCTTCGACGAGCGGCTCGACGTGCCGCTGGCCCAGTCGCGCTGCTCGACGAGGCCGACGCGCAGGCCGCGGGTCGCGGCATCCAGTGCTGCACCGGTTCCGACGATGCCGCCGCCGATCACGAGGATGTCGAGCTCTTTGGTGCGCAGCGCCTCGATGGCGGCGGCGCGTTCCTTCGGACCGAGTTTGCTGGATCGAGTGACTGCGTTCATGAAGGTGGCTGTTCTGTGCAGTTCGAGCGGCGGACTATTCGGCCTTGTACGGGGCGACGACGACCTCGACCCGCTGGAATTCCTTGAGGTCGGAGTAGCCGGTCGTTGCCATCGAGCGACGCAGCGCCCCGACCAGGTTCGAGCGGCCATCTGCGACGGTCGACGGACCGAACAGGATCTCTTGCAGCGAGCCGAGTTGGCCGACCTCAACCCGATTGCCGCGCGGCAGCTCGCGGTGATGTGCCTCGGCGCCCCAGTGGAAGCCGCCGCCCGGAGCATCGGTCGCGCGAGCCAGGGCGGAGCCGAGCATCACGGCGTCGGCGCCGACCGAGATCGCCTTGACGATGTCGCCCGAGTTGCCGAGTCCGCCATCCGCGATCACGTGCACGTAGCGGCCGCCCGACTCGTCGAGGTAGTCGCGACGGGCGCCCGCGACATCCGCCACCGCCGTCGCCATGGGAGCGTGGATGCCGAGGCTCGCGCGAGTCGTCGACGCTGCACCGCCACCGAATCCGACGAGCACCCCCGCCGCCCCGGTGCGCATGAGGTGGAGTGCCGCGGTGTACGTCGCGGCGCCACCGACGATCACGGGCACATCGAGCTCGTAGATGAACTTCTTGAGATTGAGCGGCTCGACCGACTTCGACACGTGCTCGGCGCTCACGGTAGTGCCGCGGATGACGAACAGGTCGACACCGGCATCCACCACCGTCTTGTAGAGCTCCTGCGTGCGCTGCGGGCTCAACGCCCCCGCCACCGGAACGCCCGCGGCGCGGATCTCGGCGAGGCGCTGCGTCACGAGTTCGGGCTTGATCGGCTCCGAGTACAGCTCCTGCATGCGCTTGGTCGCGACTTCGGGCTTGAGCTTGCGGATTTCCGCGAGCACCTTCTCGGGGTCGTCGTACCGCGTCCACACGCCCTCGAGGTCGAGCACGCCCAGACCGCCGAGCTCGCCCATCGCGATGGCCGTCGACGGTGAGACGACGGAGTCCATCGGGGCAGCGAGCACCGGGATCTGGAAGGTGAACGCGTCGATCGTCCACGTGACGCTCACGTCTTGCGGGTCGCGCGTGCGTCGGCTCGGCACGATCGCGATGTCGTCGAACGCATACACGCGGCGGGCGCGCTTGGCGCGCCCGATCTCGATGTCACTCACGTTGCCCAAGCCTACCGGGGGCGGGTGTGTGGCGCGGGCGGGTGGCGACGCGGGGTACGGGGCGGGGGCGGGCACAGCTGCGGCGCGATGCGTGGCCGCCGGACGGCCTGAAACACATCGAGAGGCCCGGGCGCGTGCGGGCCGTTCGAGTGATGGTTTCCGGGCTGAATGGCTGCGACGGCGACTCCGACGAACGCATTTCCGGGCCGAAACGCCAGACCGTGGCGACCTTTCGGCCAGTTTCCGGGCCGGGACGTCAGAACCGGGCTGGCGCGCCGGCCCCGATTTGACGCAACGGCCCGGATTTGCTCCGAGGTAGGCCGGCGGCGACGAGCTTGTCGGAGAGCAGCGCGGGCTGCATGGCCTCCGACCAAAGCCATCGCGCGACGCGGCGGCCCGTCGCCCGAAGGCGGTCTTCGCGAACTTTCTCGCGCACGACGATCTCCTCGACGTTCTCTTCAGCGCGGACCATGTTCCGCGTGTACTTGACCAGTCCGTCGAATTCGCCCAACAGTCCATGGAGGGGCCAGGCGAAGTCAGTAATTCCGGCAAGCCCACGAGCATCGTCGACCTGATACTGAAGAACGGGCGCCGGAAACCCCAACTCGTGGATGGTCGCGCGGCTCACCGACTCACCCGGCGACTCGGCAAGCGGTGACGCGAACTCCAGGGCCCGATGAACTCGCCGGCGATGGTGGGTGGTGGGCTGATCCTCAAAGTACTCCTGGATTGCCGTGATGCTCATGCGCGGCGGCGCTCCCTTCGATGGCGGACGAAGGCTCCAATCAATCGCGGCAACGGCGGACGGGAACGTGCCTGTTCGCGCGAGATCGATCAGCGTTCTCGCGAGGGAGGTCACGCGCACGCCGTCGCGCTCGACGATGTCGTCGGAGCCCGCGGTTGCCGCATGGCGACGGAAGCCGTTTTCGGTGCGGGTTCCCGCGGTCGCGGTCGTCAGTACGTGCACGACCGACGGGTCACCACCGACGAGAGGGATGCCCCAGACGGCAGCCGCTGACTGATGACTCAGTACCGGGTGACTTCTCGAGGCGAGTGCAGCCGCGATGACCCTCCGGCGGTATCGCTCACGCTGGTCGAGCGCGCTCCAGGCGTCAGTGCGGACGTATGCGCCGCGATGCACCCGCACGAGTTCGCCGCGGGCCGCGGCCTGTCTCAGCTTCCGTTCATCAGCGCGCGCCTTTCGCAGCTGAGACGTCAGCAGGATGCCATTCGGAGACGCAAAGGATTCCACCACGCCGAGCATCGCCGCGCCCCGTAAGAAGGCGCCGCCGTGGTGGTCGAACGGTGGATGCTGCACCCACACGCACGCCTGGGAAGGAGACGCCAACGCCTACCGCGCCCGCACCACCCGCGCCTCATCCCACACCGGCTCGCCCGACTCGTACACGCGCCCGTCGGAGCCGAACACCAGGAACCGGTCGAACGACCGCGCGAACCAGCGGTCGTGCGTCACGGCCAGCACCGTGCCCTCGAACTGGGCGAGGGCGAGCTCGAGCGCCTCCGCGGAGACCAGGTCGAGGTTGTCGGTGGGTTCGTCGAGCAGGAGCAGGGTCACTCCGCTCAGTTCGAGCAACAGGATCTGGAGTCGCGCCTGCTGCCCACCGCTGAGGGACTCGAAGGTCTGCTCCGCGCCATCCACCAGTCCATAGCGGTCGAGTGCGCGGCTCGCGGCCTCGCGTGCGAGACCCGCGCGGTTGTCGTCGCCGCGGTGCAGGATGTCGAGCAGGGTGCGGCCGACGAGCTCTGGATGCTGGTGCGCCTGAGCAAACCATCCGGGCACCACTCGCGCGCCCAACTTCGCCCGCCCCGTGTGCGGCACAGGATCGAGCGTCTCCCCCACGGACGTGCGGTGCTCCCTCTCCGGGGTGCTGCCCCCGAGCGCGAGCAACCGCAGAAAGTGCGACTTGCCCGACCCGTTCGACCCGAGCACCGCGACGCGCTCGCCGAACCACACCTCGAGGTCGAACGGCGCCATGAGCCCGGTGAGCTCGAGCTGCTCGCACACGACCGCGCGGTTGCCGGTGCGGGCGCCCTTGAGGCGCATCTTGAGGTCCTGGTCGAGCGGACGCTCCTGCGGCGGACCCGGCCTCCTCGAACTTGCGCAGGCGGGTGAGCGCGGCCTGGTAGCGCGAGGCGAAGCTGTCCATCGCGGTCGCCTTGACCTTGAGGTTCGCGACGAGGGTCTTGAGCTTGGCGTGCTGCTCGTCCCAGCGGCGGCGCAGTTCGTCGAGGCGGTCCATCCGATCGTTGCGCGCCTCGTGGTAGGTCGCGAAACCGCCGCCGTGCGTCCAGGTCGAGTTGCCAGCGGCCTGCACCTCGACGGTGATGATGCGGTCGGCGGCGCGCGCGAGCAGCTCGCGGTCGTGGCTGACGCAGCAGCACGGTCTTCTGGGTCGCGCGCAGGGCATCCTCGAGCCAGCGCTTGCCGGGCACGTCGAGGTAGTTGTCGGGCTCGTCGAGCAGCAGCACCTGCTCCGGACCGCGCAGCAGCGCCTCGAGCACGAGCCGCTTCTGCTCGCCGCCCGAGAGCGTGCTGATCTCGCGGTACTTCGCGCGCTCGAACGGGATGCCGAGCGCCGCGACCGTGCAGGTGTCCCACACGGTCTCCTGGTCGTATCCACCCACGTCGGCGTAGTCGGCGAGGGCGGTCGCGTAGGCCAGCTGGTTCACCGTGGTGTCGTGCTCGATGAGCGCGAGCTCGGTGCGGTCGACGGCGGCCGTGGCATCCCGCACCGCTTTGGGGGCGACGGAGACCAGCAGGTCGCGCACCGTGGAGGTGTCACGCACGTGCCCGACGAACTGGTCCATGACGCCGAGGCCGCCGTCGATGCTGACCGCGCCCTCGTCGGCTTTGAGCCCGCCCTGCTCCTCCGGCCAGCCGGCCGCGCCACGGATGATGCGCAGCAGCGTCGACTTGCCCGCACCGTTCGCGCCGATCAGCGCCGCCGTCGTGCCCTCGCCCACGCGGAACGAGACCTCGTCGAGCAGCGGTCGCCCGTCGGCCAGCGAGTAGGAGACGCCGTTGACGTCGATGAAGCCCATGACCGTGGCACCCTGCCTGTGAAGAATGGATGCCGCCCGAGAGGGCAGCCGACCAGCTTAGGGGATGAGCGGCTTCAGGTGCAGGCTCAGGCGTGTTCCGGGTGATTGCAGTGCTGATGCCGATTGAGGAAGCTCGCGTGGCTCGCCTTGCCGACGCCGGCGCCGGCGAACGCCGCCGCGAGGTAGTCGGAGTTGCCCGCAGCGCCCAGTTGAGACGGGTCGTGCACGACCTCGCCGGCAATGAAGGTGTACAGCACCTTGGATGAGCTGACCTTGGCGATGTCCGTCTCGAACAGACTCTGATCGAGCACGACGATGTCGGCTTGCAGACCGGGCTCAAGGCGCCCGGTCAAGCCGTCCTGAAAGAGTTGGAACGCCGCCCCGCTCGTGTGCATGTTGAGCGAGGTGGCAAGGTCAACTCCCTCTTCCGCGAACAGGGGCTTGCCTGTTTCAGAGAAGGTGCCGATCCTGTCGACCCCGGTACGAATCTGGTTCCACGGGTTCAGCCTGTCGACCGGCCAGTCGGAACTTCCCGCGACGGCGGCGCCCGCCTTGACCAGGCTGCCCAGGGGGTACTGCCTCGCGTACTTGTCGGGGTCGATGAATGGCTTGAGCGCATCGAGCGTGAACGAGAACTCCGACGCCCACTGGATCTGCATGTTGGCGATGACGTTCAGTTCGGCGAACCGCGGATAGTCGGACTCCTCACAGAACTGGATGTGGGTCACGGTGTGCCGGCTGTCGCGCTTGCCGTTCGCGGCTCGTGCAGCCTCGAAGCCGTCGAGGCTTGCGCGCACCGCGGCGTCGCCGATGCTGTGGGTGTGGATCTGCCATCCGGCGGCATCGAGGGTGGTGGCGAGGGCCTTGAAATCCTCCGTCGAGACGTACAGGCTGCCGCTGTCGTCGGTCTCGCCCCCGTCACCGTCGAGGTAGGGGCTGAGCATGGCGGCCGTCTGAGCGGGGAATTCTGCCACCCCGTCCATGAAGACTTTGGCGGTCTTGACCTGCACTCCGGAGCCTTCCGTGACCGAGGCTTTGGCGCTCTCGATCAGATCCAGTGCGTCGCTGGGCGCTGCCGCCAACTCACTGCCCAGCACCTGTGCGACCTGCACCCGTTGCTTGACGACTCCCGACGCGCGCAGGCTCTCGAACAGCTTGACGCTCTCGATGCCGCCGGCGGCATCCATGAACGAGGTAATGCCGAGGGATGCCGCGAACTGGAACCCGTTCGTGTAGGCCTCGATCTTCTGCGCTTCGGTGAGCTCGGGAGCTGCCCCGCGCACCATCCAGAGGGCCGCGTCTTTGAGCAGGCCCGTCGGGCCGTCGGCGTCGCGAACGATCTCGCCACCGTCCGGGTCAGGCGTGTCCGCCGTCACGCCGGCGGCGGCGAGCGCCTTCGTGTTGGCCCAGCCGTTGTGGAAGTCAGACCCGGCCAGGAAGATCGGCCTCGAGGTGTCGAGCGCGTCGAGGTACTTGCGGTGTGCGACGCCATCCGTGAGACCCGCGGGGTTCCAGTCCACCACGACCAGCCAGCCATCCGGCTCCAGGTCGGTGGATGCCTCGAGGAAGCCGCGCACCCGATCCTGCAGCTCGGCGATCGTGACCGAGTCATTGTTCAGCGAGGGGTAATAGGAGCCCTCAGCGCCGCTGATCGGGTGTTGATGCGAGTCATGGATGCCGGGCATGACCGTGCCGCCGTTCGCGTCGATCACCTCCGTGTCAGTGCCCTTGTACCGACCCACATCCTCGTTGGAGCCGACGGCCAGGATCACGCCGTCCTTGCCGATCGCCACTGCCTGCGCGACGCGCTTCGGGTCTCCCGTCCAGACGGCACCGTTCATGATGACCGTCGCGGCAACCGACGGCCTGTTCGTCGCCGCGATCGCCACGCCGCCTGCGATCACTCCCGCGCCAACGACCCCGGCGCCGACGAGCAAGGTGCGGCGAGTGAGACGAATACCTCCGGACGGAGGGCTGGCTGGGGTTGCGTTCTCTGGCATGACGTCTCCTGGTCGTTGGGACACTGCGGCTTGTGCCCAATCAATACCATTCCCGCGTCAATACTTGCAAACAGCGACGAATTTAGTTGCGAAAACGGGCTTCCTCAACGGAATCAGTCGCTGTTTCGTCTTGATGCACACAGGATGACACGCGCTCCACCGGTGCCTGCCCACCCCAAGCTCGCCTCGCCGAGCGAGCAACTCAACCCCGGTAGTTGGGCGCCTCAACCACCATCTGAATGTCGTGCGGGTGCGACTCCTTCAACCCCGCCGCCGTGATCCGCACGAACTTGCCCTTCGCCCGCAGGTCGTCGATCGTGCGCGCACCGGTGTAGAACATCGACTGCCGCAGGCCGCCGAGCAACTGGTACACGACCGACGACACCGGGCCGCGATACGGGACCTGGCCCTCGATGCCCTCGGCGATGAGCTGCTCGTCGGAAGGCACATCCGCCTGGAAGTACCGGTCGCGGCTGTACGAGGTCTTCTTGCCGCGGGTCTGCAGCGCTCCGAGGGACCCCATGCCGCGGTAGCCCTTGAACTGCTTGCCGTTCACGAAGATGAGGTCGCCCGGGCTCTCGTCGGTGCCCGCGAGCAGCGAGCCGAGCATGACGGTCTCGGCGCCGGCGACGAGCGCCTTCGCGATGTCGCCCGAGTACTGCAGCCGCCATCCGCGATCACCGGGATGCCGTGCTCGCGCGCCGCGAGCGACGCCTCGTACACCGCGGTGACCTGCGGCACGCCGACTCCCGCCACGACGCGCGTGGTGCAGATCGAGCCCGGCCCGACGCCGACCTTCACGGCGTCAGCGCCGGCATCCACGAGGGCTTGCGCTCCCGAGCGGGTGGCGACATTGCCGCCGATGACGTCGATCGCGGCGAACGCTGGGTCGGACTTGAGGCGGCGGATGATGTCGAGCACGCCGGCGGAGTCACCGTTGGCCGTGTCGACCACGATGACGTCGACACCCGCGTCGCGCAGCTGGCCGGCGCGATCCCAGGCGTCGCCGAAGAATCCGATGGCCGCGCCAACGCGCAGGCGACCCTCGTCATCCTTCGTGGCGTTCGGGTACTGCTCGCTCTTGTCGAAGTCCTTGACGGTGATCAGTCCGCGGAGGCGACCCTCGGGGTCGACGAGCGGCAGCTTCTCGATCTTGTGCTGCGCGAAGATCGCGATCGCCGAATCGGGGTCGACACCCTCGGGCGCCGTGATGAGCGGCATCTTCGTCATGACGTCGCGCACGAGCGTCGTGGACTTCTCGAACGGGGAGACGAACCGCATGTCGCGGTTGGTGATGATGCCGACGAGCTTGCCGTCACCCTCGATCACCGGCAGACCAGAGACGCGGAACTGGCCGCACAGCGCATCCACCTCGGCCACCGTCGCGTCTGGCGTCGTGGTCACCGGGTTCGTGATCATGCCCGACTCGCTGCGCTTGACCTTGTCGACGTGCGCCGCCTGGTCTTCGATCGAGAGATTGCGGTGCAGGATGCCGATGCCGCCGTTGCGCGCCATCGCAATCGCCATGCGCGACTCGGTCACCGAATCCATGGCCGCGGACAGCAGCGGGGACTGCACGCGGATGCGCCGCGTGAGCCGCGAGGATGTGTCCGCCTCGCTCGGGATCACGTCCGTGTGCCCCGGCAGGAGCATCACGTCGTCGTAGGTGAGGCCGATGAAGCCGAAGGGGTCAGGCTGGTCCATAGCCAATCTTAACCGCGGGCCGGGCTTGGCTATTTCCATCGGCGGGGGATTTCCGTGTCATCCTTGTCTCCACGACCCGACCTGCGCGTGAAACATGCGGGCAATACGGGCCGGGTAACGTCGATGGGGACGTCGCTCGCAGCACCGCGACGCGTCCCGAGCAACTGGAGGTCACGTGACGCGTCCCCGAATGGCGGTCACCGCGCGAATGCGCCGGCCCATCGCCCTGGCTGTGGCCTTCGTCGCCGCAGCCCTAGCCTTCACGATGATGGCGGGCGTCGGCGCAGCCTCCGGCGACGAGGTTGACACCGACACCTACGACTTCAGGATCAGCGGGAACGTACAGCTCGCAGGTGTGCCGCTCGAGGGCGTAACGCTCACCGTCTCTGGCAATGGTGTCGATACCGATGTCGAGACGGATGCCGACGGCAAGTGGGCGGTCGGCGTGCCGGAGAAGAACGCCGACTACACCGTCACGCTCGACGAGTCCACCTTGCCGGACGGCATCGCGGTCGTCGACGACACCGGCGCCGACTCGACACCCAACGAGAAGGAAGCCACCGTCGGGGCCGGTGGTCGCGTCACGGTGAACTTCTTCATCGGCCAGGGCGAACGCAACGTCACGAGCTTCTTCGACCAACTCGTGCAGCGGGTGATCACGGGCCTCAACTTCGGCCTGATGCTCGCGCTTGCCGCGATCGGGCTCTCGCTCGTGTTCGGCACCACGGGCATCTCGAACTTCGCGCATGCCGAGATGGTGACCTTCGGCGCGGTGATGACGTTGCTGTTCTCGACGACGCTCGGGCTTCCGATCTGGGCCGCGATCCTCATCGCCCTCGTACTGAGCGCCATCCTCGGACTCGTGCTGGATGCGGGACTCTGGCGACCCCTTCGACGGCGCGGCCTTGGCACCGTGCAACTCATGATCGTGAGCATTGGCCTCTCGCTGGCGATCCGGTACACGTTCCAGTACTTCATCGGCGGCAACACGAGTCAGCTGCCCGGCTCGGACTCGGCGCCGATCAACCTGTTCGGTTCAGTGTCGCTCAGCGTGATCGACATGGTCTCGATCGGTATCAGCATCGTTGCGATCCTCGGCCTCGCGTTCTGGCTCCTGCGAACCCGGATCGGCAAGGCCACCCGTGCGGTGTCCGACAACCCGTCGCTCGCGGCGGCGTCCGGCATCGATGTGGATCGCGTGGTTCGAATCGTCTGGGTGCTCGCGGCCGCGATGGCCGGTCTCGCTGGGGTGTTGTGGGCCTACTACCGTCCCGGCATCAAGTGGGACATGGGCGCGGAGATCCTGTTGCTCATCTTCGCCGCGGTCACCCTCGGTGGCCTCGGCACGGCGTTCGGCGCTCTGCTCGGTTCCCTCGTCATTGGACTGGTCGTTGAGGTCTCGACCCTCTGGATTCCGTCTGACCTCAAGTTCGCTGCGCCGCTCGTCGTGCTCATCGGCATCCTGTTGTTCCGTCCGCAGGGCATCCTCGGACGACGAGAGAGAATCGGTTAAGGGACTCGCCATGGACTGGATCCAGATCCTCGTCAACACCGCATCGTCGATCATCAGCCCGGTCACGATCGCCTATGCGCTCGCCGCCATCGGGCTCTCGGTGCACTTCGGCTTCGCCGGCCTGCTCAACATGGGTATCGCAGGCTTCATGGCGATGGGTGCCTACGGTTACGCGATCTCCGTGCTCACCTTCGGTTTCCCGTGGTGGGGCGGCGTGCTCGTCGGGCTCGGGGCGGGCGCGGTCTTCGCCCTCATCCTCGGTATTCCGACCCTGCGGCTGCGCGGCGACTACCTCGCGATCGTGACGATCGCTGCGGCCGAGGTCGTGCGCCTGCTGTTCCTGACCAGCGCGTTCGACCCGGTGACGGGATCCGCCGACGGGCTCAGCGGCTACAAGACCGACTTCCTCGACGCGAACCCCATCCCGGCCGGCTCCTACGGCTTCGGCCCGTGGGTCTACAACGAGGTCGGGTGGTGGGTGCGCCTCATCGGCTTCCTCGCGCTCGCGATCGCGGTGTTCGCGGTCTGGCGCATCATGTCGAGCCCGTGGGGTCGGGTGCTCAAGGGCATCCGAGAAGACGAGGATGCCGTGCGCGCGCTCGGCAAGAACGTGTTCTCCCACAAACTGCAGGCCCTCGTGCTCGGCGGCGTGATCGCTGCGGCGGGCGGCATCGTCTACGCGATGGACCGCAATGTGAATTCGGGTGTGTACGTCACATCCCTCACCTTCTTCGTGTACACCGCGCTGCTGCTCGGTGGCGCGGCCACGATCTTCGGTCCCGTGATCGGCTCCGTGATCTTCTGGGTGGTGCAGACGTTCCTGAGCAACGTGCTGCCGGCGCTCGCGCAGTCCGGCATCCTGCCCTTCATGAGCGGCATCCAGGCGGCGACGCTGCGGTTCATCGTCACCGGAATCGTGCTGATGTTATTGGTGATCTTCAGACCACAGGGCATGCTCGGCAACAAGAAGGAGCTGACCTTTGTCAAATAGTGAGACAGCGCAGGGCATCACACCTCCCGTGGCTCGCGCCAAGACCACCGGACTCCACACCGGCGAGGCAGCACCGGGCGTCGAGAAGGTCGATCCGATCATCGTGATCGACAACGTCAGCCGCACCTTCGGTGGCCTCAAGGCCGTGGATGTCGCGCACCTCGAGATCCCGCGCGGGGCGATCACGGCGCTGATCGGCCCCAACGGCGCGGGCAAGACCACGCTGTTCAACCTGCTCACGGGATTCGACAAGCCCGACAGCGGCACGTGGACCTTCGACGGCACCGTGCTCTCGGGCATCCCGGCATTCAAGGTCGCCCGCATGGGCCAGGTGCGCACATTCCAGCTCACGAAGGCCCTCGGCCTGCTCACGGTGCTCGACAATATGAAGCTCGGCGCGAAGGGCCAGGCCGGCGAACGCTTCTGGACCGGCATCTTCCCGTTCCCGTTCTGGCGGCGCCAGGACGAGGCGATCGAGGAGCGCGCGATCAAGCTGCTGCGCAAGTTCAAGCTCGACGAGAAGATGGAGGACTACGCGGCCTCGCTCTCCGGCGGGCAGCGCAAGCTGCTTGAAATGGCACGAGCCCTCATGAGCGAGCCGCAACTCGTGATGCTCGACGAGCCGATGGCCGGCGTGAACCCCGCGCTGACACAGTCGCTGCTCGAGCACATCCTCGACCTGAAGGACGAGGGGATGACGGTGCTCTTCGTCGAGCACGACATGCACATGGTGCGGCACATCGCCGACTGGGTGGTCGTGATGGCGGAGGGCCGCGTGGTCGCCGAGGGCGACCCCGTCTCGGTGATGAAGGATCCCGCGGTGATCGACGCCTACCTCGGCGCCCACCAGGAGCTCGACCTCGGCGTGGTCACCGGGCGGTACACCGCAGAACAAGCCGACCCGACGACGGATGCCTCGGCCTCCGCCCAAGCCGACGCCGTGGCCCTCGAGGCCGAGGGCACCGCCGAAATGGATGGGGACGCGAAGTGAGCACAGCGAGCACGGCTCCAGACACAGCGACGAAGCTCGTCGTCGACGTCGACAACATCGTTGCCGGCTACCTGCCCGGTGTGAACATCCTCAACGGATGCTCGCTGCAGGCCCGCGAGGGCGAGCTCATCGGCATCATCGGCCCGAACGGCGCAGGCAAGTCCACGCTGCTCAAAGCCATCTTCGGCCAGGTGCACGTGCGCAGCGGCGTGATCTCGCTCGAGGGCGAGCCGATCACGGGTCTGCGTGCCAACAAGCTCGTCTCGCGTGGCGTCGGGTTCGTGCCGCAGAACAACAACGTCTTCCCGAGCCTGTCGATCGAGGAGAACCTCCAGATGGGCCTGTACCAACGGCCCGGCCAGTATGCGGAGCGCCTCGAGTTCGTGACGAGCATCTTCGCGGAGCTCGGCACGCGACTGAAGCAGCGCGCGGGTTCGCTCTCGGGCGGCGAGCGCCAGATGGTCGCGATGTCGCGCGCGCTCATGATGGATCCGACGGTGCTGCTGCTCGACGAGCCGTCGGCCGGGCTTTCGCCCGTGCGGCAGGATGAGGCGTTCATCCGCGTCTCGGAGATCAACAAGGCCGGCGTGACCACGATCATGGTCGAGCAGAATGCCCGCCGCTGCCTCCAGATCTGCGATCGCGGCTACGTGCTCGACCAGGGGCGCGACGCCTACACCGGCACCGGCCGCGAGCTCCTGAACGATCCGAAGGTGACCGAGTTGTATTTGGGAACGTTGGGCCAGTAGGCCCAGCGTTCCCAAATACCGGTGCCTCGAGCGCGCCGCCCGGCCAACGCGAGCGGATCCGCTGCCCATTTGCACTCGGTCCGTCGCGTACGCGTCCACGACGTCGAGTCGCGATCGTCCGCCGGTGCGAACCAGACGAAGCACGTCGCGTCGCACCGCACACTCGAGTGAGCCCCGCGCCCGTAGCGGACTGAACGCGACGTGAGCGCCGACCAACGCACCGTCTCCATGGAAGGTGATCCCGGCGGATGTCGCGACCGCGCTCGTGACATCCGACGGACGACGCCCGCCGCAGGAGCGGCGGCGGGCCAAGAGGCACTCGACTGAGCGCGAAAGAGCCCCGGTCCGTAAAGACCGGGGCTCTTCGTGTAACTAGTTAGACGTTACTGCGGCGCTCAGTACGCCACGTAGTTGTTGTCTTCGCCGTACACGTAGATGCCGATGCTCGCCTCGGTCGGGTCGCCGACCTCGTCGAACGTGATCGGACCCGAGATGCCGTCGTAGTCGGCCACGCCGCCACCAAGGATGATGGCTGCACAGTCGGCGTACGTCGAGCAGGTCTCGCCATCGCCAGAACCGCCCGAGACTTCCTGCAGCTTCGCGGCGATCTCCGCACCATCGGTGGCACCACCGGCGGCGAGCGACGCGAGCGCGAGCAGGATGACCGCGTCGTAGGACTCAGCTGCGTAGCTGTAGTCCTCGAGCGCCGGGAGGCCCTCAGCCGCGACGAACTCGTCAAGCTGACCGGTGAAGTCGGTGAGCGAGTCGATGGTCAGGCCAGGCAGTGTGCCCTTGGCGCCCGTGAGTGAACCGGCGGCGAACTGGTCACCGAAGTTCTTCAGGTTGCCATCGACGAAGTACAGCTTGTCGGCCGGGAACTGCCCGAGGATACCGGGCAGGATGGTCGACACCTCGTCGAACGTGATCAGTGCGATCGCGTCGGGAGCGGCAGCCAGCACTTCGCTGATCTGCGTGGTGAAGTTGGTGTCACCCGTGTTGTACGTGGGCGCAGCCACAACCTCGCCGCCGGCGGCCTCGAAGGCCTCGGTGACGTACTTGGCCAGGCCGGTACCGTACGAGTCGTTCAGCACGATCATGCCGAGGGTGGCGTTGCCATCCTCCGCGATCAGGTTGCCGAGCACCTCACCCTGCAGCACGTCCGACGGAGCCGTACGGAAGTACAGGCCGTTGTCGTCGTAGGTGGTGAAGGCGTCCGACGTGTTGGCGGGCGAGAACTGGATGACGCCCTCGCCGACCACCTGGTCGATGAACTGGAGCGACGTACCGGACGACGCGGCACCGATGATGGCGGAAACGCCCTCGGCGAGCACGCGGGGCGCCTCGGTCTCGTATGCCTTGTTGTCGGTGTTGCCCGAGTCGCCGAGGGTGATCTCGACCGTCACGCCGGTGTCGGCAGCAGACTCGTTGACCTCGGCGGCAGCCATGAGGACACCAGCCTCCTCGGGCGGGCCGAGGAACGCGAGGTTACCCGTCTGCGGCAGCAAGGTGCCGATCTTGAGGGTGTAGTCCTCGATGGGGCCGGCGGTCTCGCCGCCCTCCGGGGTCGGTGTTGCACAGGCAGACAGCGCCAGCACAGTCGCGCCGATGAGGGCAATGCCCCCGACGACGATTCTCCGCGAGCGCGAGGCCGATGCCTTCGCGAATACGCTCATGTTGCTCCTTGCGTTTCGAATGTGTTCAGGACGAATTGAGTCCGCACCGAAGGTGGGACCATGCCGTAAAACTATGCTGCCGACCGGTCAGGCACAATACGTGGGTGTTACAGGCCTGTAACGCGACCCGATCGTTACTTTCGGGGCTGCGCGATGGAGCTTGGAGCGCTGAGCGGTACCCTCACGTCATGCGTCGCCCCAGTGCCCCCCACCGCGCACGTGGTTCCGCAGCCCTCACCGCCCTCGTGGTGGTCGCGTCGGTCGCGGGCTGCAGCGGCGGGGCCACCACACCGGGCGCCGCTCCTGATGGCGCTGGCGACATCCCAGAGGGCCTCTCGGTCGAGATGTACCAGACCCGCACCGACACCGGACCACGTCGCATCGAGATCGCGATCACCAACCGCACCGACGCCCCGGTCGTCATCGACCGGCTCGTGTTCGACTCGACGCAGTTCGACGGCTCAGCGCAATGGGAGAAGGACTCGACCCGCATCGTCGCGGGCGCGACGGTCGACCTGCCCGTGCTGTTGCCGCCGCCGGACTGCGACACCGAAGAGATCGTGCACACCGTCGAGTTCGACTACGTGCTCGCCGACGGCACGGCGGGCACCGCGACCGCGCACCCGGTGGACCGACTCGACCGGATGCCGGCCCTGCGCCTCGAGGACTGCATCACCGAGTCGGTGGCCGAGATCGCCATCCTGACCGCCGACACGCTGCCGTACCCGATCGACGTGGGCGGCATCCCGGCGGTGGGGGTCGACATCACGGTCGAGCCCACTGGCACCGACGGGTCGGTGACGTTCGTGGCATCCAGCAGCACCACACTGCTCATGATGGCCGACCCTGCGACGGCGGCACTCGAGAACCGCCTGCCGCTCGATGTCGTGGTGAGCGGCACGGATGCGCCGTCGGTGATCACGCTCACGGTCGCGCCCGGCCGGTGCGACCCGCACGCGATCCAGGAGGACAAGCGCGGCACGATCTTTCCCATCGAGGTGATCACCGCCGACGGCGAGGGCCGAATCTACGTCGCGACGGCCGGGCCGGTGCGATCGGCGCTGTACGACGTGGTGATCGCGAACTGCGCTGCGGGCTGAGTACTGCGTCGGTGACCCGACGCCCGAGACGGGCGTCGGCGCTGGCGTCGCGGCGAAGACCAGAAATGGCCTTCGCTCATAGCTCCAAGCGCGTCCAGGTGTTGTCGTCCTCGTACTCGTAGATGCCGATGATGGCGCCGAGCGGGTCACCCGACTTGTCGAAGGTGATCGCACCAGAGAAGCCGTCGTAGTCGACGGGCAGTCCATCGAGGATGATCGCGGCCGCCGATTCGAAGTCCGTGGCAACCTCGCCGTCGCCGGTGTCGCCCGAGATGGCTCGCAGTTCCGCTGCGATGGCCGCTCCGCTGGTGTCGTTCGCGGCGAGAGCCCCGAGCGCAACGAGCACGACGGCGTCGTAGGCCTCAGCGGCGTAGCTGAAGTCGGTGATCGCGGGGTTCAGCTCGAGGAGGCGATCCGTGAAGTCCTCGAGCGCGGTGATGTCGAGACCGGGCATGCTCGCCTTCGAACCGACGATGCTGCCCGCGGGGAAGTCCGCCGAGTGGTCGGCGAGGCTCAGTCCGACGAAGTAGAGCTCGCCGCCCTCGTAGCCGGCGGTGACGAGGTCGGGAACCGCGAGCCCTGCCTTGCTCTCGGTGATGATGACCACGGCATCCGGTGCGGCCTCGACCACCGCGGCCGTCTGCTCGGTCAGCGCCCCCACGGTGCCCTCGAACGACTCCTCGGCCACGACTTCGCCGCCGGCGCGCTCGAACGACGCGACGAGCGCTTGCTGCAGCACGGGGCCGCAGAAGTCCGACTGGGCGAGCACGCCGAGCGTCTGGGCGCCGTCGTCGAAGATCTGCTGGCCCATCGCAGCACCTTCGAGAGCACAGGATGGCGCGGTGCGCCAGTACAGGTCATCGTCGGCGTACCGCGTGAAATCGGGAGAGGTGTTGCCGGGCGAGATCTGCAGCACTCCCGCGCCCGTGATCGCGTCGATCACCTTCTTCGAGACGCCGTCCGAGACCGGTCCGATGATGACCGTGGTGTCGAGGTCGAGCAGCTCCGTCGTGGAGGTGAGGCTCACGTCGGTGGTCGTGTCGCCGGCATCCCGGGACTCGTGCACGATCTGGATGCCAACGTCTGCCGCGTTCACGTCGTCGACCGCGAGATCCACAGCGGCGAGCGTCGCAGGACCGAACCCAGCGAACGAGCCGGTCAACGGCAGCAGCGACCCGAGCTGCAGGGTGAGGTTGCGGGGCTCGACCGGGTCAGGCGTCGGGGTCGAGCTGGGCGCTGGCGTGCAGCCCACAAGAAGAACGGAAAGGCCGCCGATGGCGGCGAGCATCCGGAGCGCCGCGCGTGCGGGGACTCGGGTGACCTCGGGCATGCGGGTTCCTATCAGGGTCCAGGGCTTTCGCGGAGCGAGGTGGTCAGGTTTGGCAACGTCGCCTAGCCGACGATCACGCCGCGCGCGAACACGAACTTGTTCTCGCCGTTGAACGTGAACACTCCATAGTACGCGGGGCTGATATCGCCGGAGTCGTCCCAGTTCTGGGGACCTGAAACGCCGTCGTAGTCGATGTCGTCCTGCGTCTGGAGCACGTCGAGGCACTCCGCGAAGCTCGTGCATTTGGTGCCGCCGCGCGAGACGTCCTGAAGGGTCGCCGCGATCGAACGGGCGCCGTCGTCACCGGCGACCACGGCGGCGAGCGCCGCGAGGATCGTCGCGTCGTACGACTCGGCCGCATAGCGGAAGATGACGAGGGCACCGTCGGCCTGCTTGAGGCGGTTCTTGAACGCGTCATCGGGCTCGTAACCCTCGATGATGCCGTTCACGCCGTTGAGCAGCCCGGCGGGCAGGGCTTGCGAGTAGTCGGCGGTGTTCTGGGTGGTGAGCCAGATGTTGCCACCCCCCTTCCCGGCCGTGGTGAGGTGCTGGATGAGCGCCTTGGCCTGCTCTTGAGCGAAGCCGGGACTCGCGATGACGATGGCATCCGGCTCGGCGTCGATCATCGCCTGCACCACCGCCGCGAAGTCCTTGGTGTCGCCGTCGAAGGTCTCGTCAGCCACGAGAGTGCTGCCCGCGGCGTCGAGGCCTGCGGTGAGCGACTCGCGCAGCGCGGCGCTGCCATCGTCGTCGAAGGCGATGAGTGCGACATCCACCGGTCCCTTCTCGGAGAGGACCTCGGCGAGCGCGGCGCCCTGCAGGCCGTAGGCGGGCACGGTGCGGAAGATGAGGCCGTCATCCTGCAGTCCGGTGAGCACGGTCGAGGTTGCGCCGGGAGAGATCACCGGGATGCCCGCCTTCACGATCTCGGGGGTGAGCCGCTCGACGAGCACCGACGACGACGGTCCGATGATCGCGTCGACCGGCTTGGTGAGCAGGTCGGCGAACGAGCCTTCAGCGGTCGTCGAACCCGCGTCAGCGGAGTCGGCGTGGAAGACCTCGACCGGAACGCCGTTCACACCACCGGCGTCGTTGATCTCCTTGATCGCGGTGTTGATGCCCGCTGACTGCGCGGCACCCAGAAACTGGAAGGTTCCCGTCGCAGGCACCAGGTCTCCGAGCCGCAACACGCCGTCGCCGCTCGGCTCGATCGTCGCCGTGGGCGTGGGAGTGGGAGCCGGTGTGGACGTGGGCACCGGCGCGGCGCAGCCAGCCAGGACAACGGTCGATGCGATCGCGACGATGCAGGCTCGCCCGATCGTCAGAGGCATGCTCGGGTGCATGCTCGAACGATACCGGTGCGCGCGCCGCATCCACGTGCGGCACGGCTGTTTACGGTGCGCCCCCTGGGGTGGCCGCGAGCGCTGCGGCGCGCTGCCGGGTACCGTGACGGAGCCCGTCGAAGCTCAGGATGGCCAGCGCGACCCACACGATCGCGAACCCGACCCAGCGCGCTGGCGGCATCGCCTCGTGCATGATGACCACGCCGATGACGAGCTGCAGCACGGGTGCGAAGTACTGCACGAGTCCCATGTAGACCAGCGGCAGCCGGCGCGCGCCCGACGCGAACAGCAGCAGCGGCACCGCGGTGACGGCGCCCGCGAACAGCAGCAGCACGGTGTGCCACACGCTGATCGCACCCATGGTGAGGTCGCCCTGCATCGCGATGACGATGAGCGCGATGGATGCCGCGGGCGCAAGGTACGCCGTCTCGATCGTGAGGCCGCTCACGGCATCCACTCGCGGTCCCACCTGCTTCTTGATGAGGCCGTAGATGCCGAAGCTGAAGGCGAGCACGAGCGAGATCCACGGCGGCTGCCCGTAGTTGATCGCCAGCACGACCACCGCGACGGCGCTGACGCCCACCGCGACCCACTGCAGCACTCGCAGTCGCTCGCGCAGCAGGATCACGCCGAGCAGCACCGTGACGATCGGGTTGATGAAGTAGCCGAGCGACGCCTCGACCACGTGACCGCTCACGGCCGCGAAGACGTAGACGAGCCAGTTGACGAGGATGACGACACTCGCCGCCGCGAGGAGCAGCATCGAGCGGCGATCGCGCGTGATGGTGACGAACCGCGCCCACGCCCGCGTGACGAGGATGATGAGCGCACAGAACACGACGGACAACACGATCCGCCACGCGACGATCTCCACCGCGCCCGACGGCACGAGCGCGACGAAGAACAGCGGCAGGAATCCCCACCACACGTACGACGCGATCGCGAACGCGAAGCCGCGGCCTCGCTCGGGGGTGGTGGTACTCACCTCGCAAGCCTAGGTGGGTTGGTGATTCGCCTCGGGCGCTCCGGGAACGTCGAAGGCCCGATGGCAGGAAGCCACCGGACCTTCGTCAGGAATCTGCGGGGAGTGCTAGCGCACCACGACCGCGAGCACGTCGCGAGCCGAGAGCACGAGCAGGTCGTCGCCGCCGTACTTCACCTCGGTGCCGCCGTACTTCGAGTAGATGACCTTGTCGCCCACGGCGATGTCGAGCGGGATGCGGTTGCCGTTGTCGTCGATGCGACCCGGTCCGACCGCCACGACCTCGCCCTCCTGGGGCTTCTCCTTGGCGGTGTCGGGGATGACGAGCCCGGACGCGGTGGTCTGCTCTGCCTCGACCTGCTTGATGACGATGCGATCCTCGAGCGGCTTGATGGAGACCGACACGGTTGACCTCTGCTTTCTTTGACTGCCTGCTAAGACTTGGTTGGCACACTCGCGTCGAGAGTGCCAGAACAACTATAGGGGGTGGTTGGCACTCGATCAACGTGAGTGCCAGCGCACACTCACCTACGCTCGACTCTATGGACGCATCCGAGCTCCGCGAGTTGCTCTCGGTCGAGGGTCTGCGGCTGCTCGACGACCTGCCGCCCGTACGAGAGCGCCGCCGACGTCGTGCGAACCGTCGCCGACCTGCGCCGCGCCGGGCCACTCCGCCGGGCCTCGTCGCCGCGGTGCTCAGCCAGTCGAAGCTGCGGTCGCGCGCACGGGCGAAGTTCGGGCCGTTCGCCGACCGCATGCTCTTCACCGAGGCCGGGCTCGAGCAGGCCACCCGGCTCTCGGTCGCCGCGCAGCACGCCGGACGCTTCCAGCGCGCCGGCCTCAACTGGATCGCCGACCTCGGCTGCGGCATCGGCGCGGATGCCCTCGCGATCGCCGCGCTCGAACTCGAGGTCACCGCGGTCGAGCGCGACGAGGTGACCGCCGCCCTCGCCGCCTACAACCTCGCGCCGTGGTCGAACGCGCGCGTCGAGCACGGCACCGCCGAAGACGCCGACCTCGCGGGCGTCGACGGCGTCTACCTCGACCCGGCCCGCCGCTCGGGCGGCAAGCGCCTCACCGACCCGAAGGACTGGACGCCGACCCTCGACTTCGCGTTCGGCCTCGCCGAGCGGCTGCCCGGTCGGCGTGAAGCTCGGCACCGGGCATCGACCGCGACCTGATCCCCGAGCACGCCGAGGCGCAGTGGGTGTCGGTCGACCACGACGTCGTCGAGGTCGGGCTCTGGTTCGGCGCGCTCGCCCGGCCGGGCATCCGTCGCGCGGCGCTCGTGGTGAACACGGCGGCGGGAGGCGCGAGCGAGCTCACCGCCGAAGCCGACAGCGAGGATGCCGCGGCTCGCCCCCTCGGCCAGTACCTGTTCGAGCCCGACGGCGCCGTCATCCGCGCCCGTCTGATCGGCGACCTCGCGAGGAGCGTCGGCGCCGGGATGCTCGACCCCACGATCGCGTACCTGACCGCCGACGAGCCGGCCGAGACGCCGTTCGCGAGCTGCTTCCGGGTGATCGAGGACTTCCCGCTCGACAAGCGCCTGCTCAAGCGCGAGCTCGCTGCCCGCGGCATCGGCACGGTCGAGATCAAGAAGCGTGGGGTCGACATCGACCCCGCCGAGTTCCGCACGGCGCTGAACCCCAAGGGGGACGGCTCGGCCACGCTGCTGCTCACCCGGGTCGCGGGCAAGCGCCGCGCCATCCTGGCGGAGCGGCTGTCGGCTGAGCTCAGGCTGCGTTCGGGTAGACGAGCACGATCACCACGATGTCGATCAGCCCGACGATGCACGAGGAACGCGAGGCCGACGTAGCCGGTGATGAGGCCGGTGAGCCAGAAGCCCTTCGCGTGCGGCTGGCTGCGCTGCGCGATGTGACCGGTGATGATCGCGGCGATCGAAGCGAGGCCGACGAATCCGAATCCGAGCAATACCGACGATGCCGAGCACCATCGACGTGATGCTCAGGCCCTTCGGCGCCACGGGTGGGTATGCGTACTGGCCCTGCGCATACGCGGGCTGAGCGTAGGTCGGCTGTGCGGCGGCGGGCTGTGCTCCGTATCCGCCCTCGCCGGGCTGCAGGTAGGGCGACGCCGGCGGGTTGGCTGGAGCCTGGTAACCAGTTCCGGATGCCGAGTAGCCGGGAGTCGGCGGAGCATACGGGTCGGGGCGAGACGCATCACCGGGGTCTGCGGCGGTCGGCGGAACGGGCGGCGTGGCTGCCGGAACAGCGGTGGCCGGTGCTGCCGGCTGCGCCTCGACGGGCGGCACCGCGCTCTGCGGGCGCTCCATGCCGGGTGGCGGGGGCGGTGGAGGCGGGGGCGTCGAGTCGTTGGCAGCCATGCAGTCAGCGTAGCAACGCGACGCAGCCCACGTTTGTGCCGCTACCCGTACGTTTCCGTGTACTGCCAGATGTACACGCCGGTGAACAACGCGAAGGCGGCGAAGATCGCCACGACGATCCAGACGAGGATGCCGAGGTACCCGAGGATCACGCCGATGATCGCGAGCACGTACCCCTGCTCGCCCGTGCGTTTGATCTGCGAGAGCGCGATGTGACCGAGGATGACGCCGATCAGACTCAGTCCGACGACCGCGAGCACGAGCGACGCGATGGACATGCCATTCCACGGCGTCACGAGGGCTCGATCGCCCGCGGGGTAGGAGATCGGCCGTACGTTCACGGGCGGCTGACTCGTCGCGGGCTGGGGTGCGGGCGGTGGAGTGACGTCGCTCAAGCCTTCAGGAACCATGGCTTCAGACTACGTGGATGCTCGTCACCGGCAACGTCGAGTCCGCACCGAACCCGAGACCCGACGGCGGGTACCCCGCGCTCATGAGCTGCGCACCGAGCGCGGCGATCATCGCGCCGTTGTCCGTGCAGAGCTGCAGCGGGGGGATCCGCAGCGTGATGCCGGCACGGGATGCCCGTTCCTCCGCGACCGCGCGCAGCCGGGCATTCGCGACCACACCGCCGCCGAGCAGCAGGCGAGGCACCCCGAGGTCGGTGCACGCGGCGATCGCCTTGGTCAGGAGCACGTCGACGACGGCTTCGCGGAAGCTTGCCGCGACATCCGCGACCGGCACTTCGCGCCCCTCGTCCTGCTCGCGCTCGACGTATCGCGCGACGGCGGTCTTGAGTCCGGAGAAGGAGAAGTCGTAGCGGTGGCGCTCGAGGTCCTTCGGCAGGCTGAGCCCACGTGGGAACGGGATCGCTTTCGGGTCGCCCGCGGCGGCCGCCCGATCGATCTCCGGTCCGCCCGGATACGGCAGGCCGAGCAGCCGCGCGACCTTGTCGAACGCCTCCCCCGCGGCATCGTCGATGGTCTCGCCGAGCAGCTCGACATCGGAGACGAGGTCGCGCACGAGCAGCAGCGACGTGTGGCCGCCCGAGACGAGCAGCGCAACGGTCGGTGTCTCGAGTGGCTCGTGGTCCAGCAGGTCAGCGCCCACATGCCCCACCAGGTGGTTCACGGCGTACAGCGGCTTGCCGAGGGAGAGGGCGAGGGCTTTCGCCGCCCCGACGCCGACCATGAGGGCGCCGGCGAGTCCCGGACCGGACGTGACGGCGACGGCATCCAGTTCGTCCAAGGTGACATTCGCCTCGGCGAGCGCCGCCTGCAGCGTGGGCACGAGCGCTTCGAGGTGGGCGCGCGCCGCGACCTCTGGCACGACGCCGCCGTAGCGGGCGTGCTCCTCCATGGATGACGCGATCACGTTCGCGAGCAACTCGGTGCCGCGTACGATGCCGACTCCGGTCTCGTCGCAGCTGGTCTCGATGCCGAGGACCAAAGGCTGTGCGGCGCTCATGCGACCGTCACCTCAGGCGCCTGGAGTGCGAGCCGCATCACGATCGCGTCGACGCCGCCCTGGTAGTAGCCCTTGCGAACGGCGAGCTGCTCGAAGCCCAGCGAGTGGTACAGGTTCTGGGCGGAGTCGTTGTCGGCCCGCACCTCGAGGAACACCTCCTCGGCGCCGCGACTGCGCGCCTCGGCGATGAGCTGCTGCATGAGCACGCGGCCGAGTCCGCCGCGGCGGGCCGACTCGGCGACCGCAATGGTCTGGATGTCGGCCGACGGCGCACGGTGGGGCGCGAAGAGTCCGGCGTAGGCATCGATCCGGTCGCGGCTCACCGACGGGGAACGCGACCAGGTAGTACCCGTCGCGCAGGGTGAGCTCGTGGCGCATCGAGTCGCGGCTCCACGCGTCGGGGGTGAAGACGGCATCCTCGATCTGCATGATCGCGTCGAGGTCGTCGGGGGTCGCGCGGCGCAGCTGCCACGTGGTGCGGTCCGGTCTCTGCGATTCGTTGGTCATCCGGTCACCCGCTTCGGGCCGGCGGAGATGGTGACGTCGGGCTGGCGGAGGTAGAGCGGCTCGGGTCCGGTGGCGATCCCGTTCGGGCCGGAGAGTCGGCCGGCCGCGAAGGCACGCTCAGCGAGCATGCCGAGGGCGCCGGCTGGGATCGTGGGCGACTCGTGGACCAGGAGGCCGAGGGTGGCGAGCTCGACGCGCTTGAGCAGCTCCGGCCCACGCACGCGCTGCGGGAAGCCCTCGGCGTCGGGCTCGGCGTACTCGGTGTAGGCGATCTCGTTGCGGCGGGCATCCGTGACGACGATGACCGCGCGGCCGAGCTCGTAGGCGACAGCATCGTGGCTCGCAATCGGCACGACCGGCTTGCCGATGCCGAACGCGAACGCCCGCGCGGCGGCGATGCCGACGCGCAAGCCAGTGAACGGTCCTGGGCCCATGCCGACCACCACCCCCGAGAGGGACGCCGGGTCGACGCCCTGCAGGCAGCGCTCGATCAGGATGCCGATCAGCTCGGCATGCCCGCGGGTGTCGGGCGACGAGTGCTCGGCGATCACCCCGGCCTCGAGGTCGACGAGCGCGACGCTCGTGCCCGCCGACGTGTCAATCGCGAGCAGCATCGAGCCAGTCCAGTCGGTTCCAGCGCGGTCCGTGTCCGGTGATGGCGACCTGCCGCGGCTCAGCCTCGGCGAGCGGGTCTCCGCCGTGCGGACGCTCGATGTCGACCTGCAGCCATTCGTCGGCATCAAGCATCCCCGCGCCCCACTCGACGACGACGATGGATGCCGCGAAGTCGAGTCCTAGGTCATCGAGCTCCGCCGCCGACCCCAACCGGTACGCGTCCACGTGCACCAGCGGAGGGCAGCCCCGACTCCCGTGGATGCGTGCGCGCCAACACGAACGTGGGGCTGGTCACCGCGCCACGCACGCCGAGTTCGGCGCCAAGCCCCCGCGTGAGCGTGGTCTTGCCCGCGCCGAGCTCGCCGTTGAGCAGCACGAGGTCGCCCGCGTCGAGGCGGCGGGCGATGGCAGCGCCGAGGGCTTCCATGTCTTCCGGGGAGTCGATGGTGAGGCGGGTTTCGGTGGTCACGGGCGGTGCTCACTCACGGCACGTACCTGCGGGGAACGCGCGGGCCGATGCGGGTGACGATCTCGTAGTCGATGGTGCCCGCGGCGTCGGCCCACTCCTGCGCGCTCGGCACACCCGTCGCGGGATCGCCGAAGAGCACCGCGCGGTCGCCGACACGTACCGGGGCGTCGCCGACGTCGACGACGAACTGGTCCATCGCGATCTTGCCCGCGACGGTGTAGTTCTTCCCGACGATGGCGACCGTTCCCGCACCCGACGCGTGCCTCGGAACCCCGTCACCGTAGCCGAGCGGGATCAGGGCCAGCGATGTTTCGCTCGTCGTGACGTAATCGTGGCCGTAGGACACGCCAGATCCAGCGGGCACCCGCTTCACCGACGCGACCGAAGCCGCGAGCTCCATGGCGGGCCGGAGCTCAATTTCAGCCGAGCCGCCGAGGCCACGCACCCCGAGCCCGTACATGCTGATCCCCAGCCGCACCATCGTGAGCCGCGCCTCCGGCAGCTGCAGCGCTCCCCCGGTCGCGGCGATGTGCAGCACCTCGGGGTCGAGGCCGGCGTCGCGGGCCATCGCGTGCGCGCGGTGGAAGACCGCGACCTGGTCGGCATCCGCGTCCGTGTTGGCGAGGTGGCTCCAGAGACCCCGCACGACCAGCCGGCCGGCGGACTGGTGCGCGGCGGCGGCGGCGAAGAACTCCGGGCCACTCCGCCTCGACGGCTCCATTGCGGCTGAGGCCGGTGTCGACCTTGAGGTGCACGGTTGCGCCGGCGGATGCCGCGGCATCCACCTGCTCGATCGATGACACGCCCACGTCGATGCCGTGATCGACTGCTACCGCGAAGTTCTCGTCGGGATCGTGCAGCCACGTGAGAATCGGAACGGTGAGGCCCGCGCGCCGCAGCTCCATGGCTTCGCCGAGGTCGACGACGCCGAGCCAGGTTGCACCGCCCTCGATCGCCGCGCGAGCGGACTGCACGGCGCCGTGGCCGTAGCCGTTCGCCTTGACGACGGCGAGCGCATCCACCGGTCCGATCGCCGCGCGAAGCGTCTGCACGTTCTCGGTGATCGCGCCGGTCGAGATCACCGCTTCGCGCATCACGGGGCCGGCTCCAGGCGCTCGGCGATCACGTACGCGATCGCGAGGCCCGCGTCGTGCGCCATCGAGAGGTGCAGGTTCGTGATGCCGCGGGCTTCGGCGATGCGGCGCGTGGAGTCCTGCAGCTCGAAGTCGGGGTTGCCGAGCGCGTTGTTGACGATGCGCATGTCGTGCCACTGCACGCCCGTCGAGTCGCCGAGGGCCTTGATGAGGGCTTCCTTCGCGGCGAATCGTCCGGCGAGCGAGCGCAGCGGCAGATCGCGACCATCGACGGTCTGTTCGCTCGGAGCGAACAGACGGTCCTTGAGCGACGGCGTGCGCTGGAGCGCGCGCTCGAATCGCGCGAGATCCACGACGTCAACGCCGATGCCGACGATCACTGGACAGCGCCTATTCCACCGTGACGGACTTCGCGAGGTTGCGCGGCTGGTCGACGTCGAGGCCCTTCGCGGCCGCGAGTTCCATGCCGAAGATGTGCAGCGGCACCACCGCGAGGATCGGCTCGAACAGCGAGTCGGCGAGCGGGATCGGGATCACCTCGTCGGCGAACGGCAGCACCGCGGCATCGCCCTTCTCGGCGATCGCGATCACGCGCGCACCGCGAGCGCGGATCTCCTGGATCGACGAGATGACCTTGGGATGCAGCGAGTTGGGGTCGCGCGGCGATGGCACGATCACGAACACCACCTGGCCCGGCTCGATGAGCGCGATCGGCCCGTGCTTGAGCTCGCCGGCCGCGAAGCCCTCGGCGTGGATGTACGCGAGCTCCTTGAGCTTGAGCGCGCCCTCGAGCGCGATCGGGTAGCCGACGTTGCGGCCGAGGTAGATGACGGACTGCACGTCCGTCATCCAGTGCGCGAGCTGCACGAGGTCCTGCGACGAGACGAGCACCTCGGCGATCTTGTCGGGCAGGGCCTGGAGCTGGGCGACGTTGCGGCGGATGGCCGCGTCATCCAACTCGCCTCTGATCTTCGCGAGGTGCAGGCCGAGCAGGTAGAGCGCGGTCGCCTGCGCCACGAACGCCTTCGTCGACGCGACCGCGACCTCCGGCCCGGCGTGGGTGTAGATCACGGCGTCGGACTCCCGCGGGATGGATGCGCCCTGCGTGTTGCAGATCGACAGCACCTGCGCGCCGGCCTCCTTCGCGAACCGCACGGCCATGAGCGTGTCCATGGTCTCGCCCGACTGGCTGATCGACACCACGAGCGTGCGCTCGTTGAGGATCGGATTGCGGTACCGGAACTCGTGCGACAGCTCCACCTCGACCGGGAATGCGCGCCCACTGCTCGATCGCGTACTTGCCGAGCATGCCCGCGTATGCCGCGGTGCCGCAGGCGATGACGATCACGCGGTCGATCTGGTCGATGGATGCCGCGAGCGGCTCCAACTCGTCGAGCTGCGCGATCCCGTCGTGAACCCGCCCCAGCAGGGTGTTCGCGACCGCCTCGGGCTCCTCGGAGATCTCCTTCGCCATGAAGCTCGACCAGCCGCCCTTCTCGCTGGCGGAGGCATCCCAGGTCACCTCGAACGGCTCGGTCTCGACGTGGGTGCCCGCGAAGTCGATGACCTCGACCGAATCGGGGCGGATCGTCACGATCTGGTCCTGCCCGATCGCGACGGCGCGATGCGTGAACTCGATGAACGCCGCGACATCCGATCCGAGGAAGTTCTCCCCATCGCCGAGCCCGATCACGAGGGGCGAGTTGCGGCGGGCGCCGACCACGACGCCCGGGGCATCCTGGTGCATCACGAGCAGCGTGAACGCGCCCTCGAGTCGGTTGACGACCGCACGCAGCGCAGCGGTCAGGTCGCCCGTCTCGCGGTACGCGTTGCCCACGAGGATCGCGGCCACCTCGGTGTCGGTCTCGCTCGTGAAGTGCGTGTCGGCTGGCAGCTCGGCCTTGAGCTCGGCGTAGTTCTCGATGATCCCGTTGTGGATGAGGGCGAGCTTGCCGTCATCCCCGAGGTGCGGATGCGCGTTCCGGTCGTTCGGCGCCCCGTGCGTCGCCCAGCGGGTGTGACCGATGCCCGTGCTCCCATTGGGAACGGGGGTGGACTCGAGATCATCGAGCAGCACCTGCAGCTTGCCGGCGCGCTTTCGGGTCGCCATCGCGCCATCCGCACCGATGATCGCAACGCCGGCGGAGTCGTAGCCGCGGTACTCGAGGCGCTTGAGTCCGCCGAGCAGCACCTCGAGGCTCTGCTCGCTGCCGACGTAGCCCACGATTCCACACATGGGCTCGATTCTAGGCCCGTGCCCTGTGCCCCCAGCCCGCGGCCAGGGCCCCGGAGCGACGGCTAGGCTGGGGGCGATGTCTGACCCCGGCACGCGCAACGGCAACGGCAACGGCAACGGTCATGTCTCGCCGTTCCTCGAGATCGACCGGGATGACTGGGCCACCCTCGCCCCGACCGTGCGCGCCCCCCTCACCGAAGCCGAGATCACGGAACTCAGCGGACTCGGCGAGCCGCTGGACCTCATCGAGGTCGAGCAGGTCTACCTGCCGCTCAGCCGGCTGCTCGCGATCTACGCGGAGAGCTCGCAGTACCTCCACGGTGCGACGAGCGAATTCCTCGGCACCGAGACGCAGCGCACGCCGTTCGTGATCGCCGTGGCCGGGTCGGTGGCCGTGGGCAAGAGCACGGTATCCCGGTTGCTGCGCGAACTCCTGTCACGGTGGGAGGACACGCCTCGGGTTGAGTTGGTCACGACGGATGGGTTCCTGCTGCCCAATGCGGAGTTGGAGCGCCGCGGCATCCTCGATCGAAAGGGATTCCCCGAGAGCTACGACCGCCGCGCGCTGCTGCGGTTCGTGAGCGAGGTGAAGAGTGGCAAGTCGCCGGTGAGCGCTCCGGTGTACTCGCACCTCTCCTATGACGTCACCGACAACGTCGTGAACGTCGAGCGCCCAGACGTACTCATCATCGAGGGCCTCAACGTGCTGCAGCCGCCCGGCCAGGGTGCCAAGCTCGCGGTGAGCGACCTGTTCGACTTCACGATCTACGTGGATGCCAGAACCAGCGACATCGAACGCTGGTACGTCGAGCGCTTCCTCTCACTGCAGCGCGGCGCGTTCAGTCACCCAGACTCCTACTTCCACCGCTACGCGTCGCTATCCGAGGCGGAGGCGCGAGCGCGAGCGTTGGACATCTGGACCCGGATCAACCTGCCGAACCTCGAGCAGAACATCCTGCCGACGCGGGTGCGCGCGGATCTGGTGCTGCGGAAGGCGGCGGATCACACGGTCGAGACGGTGTTGTTGCGGAAGGTGTGAGGGACCTCTCAGACCGCCAGTGGGTCTAGCCGGGTCAACCCAGGGATGCCGTCGAACGCAGAGTCGGTCGACGCGATCCGATCGATGCCATAGGCGAGCGCGGTCGCAGCGTGTACCGCGTCGCGACCACGGATCGACGACCGCTCGATGAGTTCGAGGGAGAGGTCGAGGACCTCCCGATCGAAGGCGAGAAGGGTGCACAGCGCGGCGACGCTTCGACCATTGGCGGCCGCGATCCCCCGGTCGCCGATCTTGCGCAAGCGGTGATGCACGAACTCTTGCACCATCTCGACGCTCGCATACGCGCGGACTTCGCCGGACGCCGCCGACTGCAATAGGGCTCTGCACGGCTCCCGCCGAGGATCATCCTCACCGAACGCGTACACGACGACGGAAGCGTCGAGCAGCACCGCGTTCTCGATCACGGACTCAATCAAAGTTTCGTTCGAACTCGTCCTTCTCGGCTTCCCAATCAATGGGGCCCGGAGTCGGGTGAGCATCGGCGCTGGCAAAGAGTCGCGCGAGAGCCTCAGTCGCGGTGGCTCTGGGCTGGCGCAAGCGCTCGGCAACGGCTTCACGGATCACGGCAGCGACGCTCTGGTTGCGCAACGACGCCTCGTGTTCAAGTGCGGCGTACTGGGCGGGGTCGAAGAGCACCTGCACGCGGCGATCCAGGGTAGCCATGCACATACAGTAGCATGTGCATGTTTGGCCACTAGGCGGATGCAGCTCCAGGGGTCGACGCGGGAGCCACCACCACCTGCGGCTCCTGCGGGATCACGATCCACATCACGAGGTACACGATGAGCTGCGGCCCCGGCAGCAGCAGCGAGAGGATGAAGAGGAGCCGGACGACGTTCGCGTTCCAACCGAAGCGGTTGGCGAGACCGGCGCAGACGCCGGCGATGACCCGTCCGCTGCGCGGACGCTGGAGCGTGGTGGTTGTCATGGGTCCAGCGTGCTCTCGTCGACGCGCGGCTGGTATCGGGGTAACCCCCGAGATGCTCGGCGACTCAGCCACGGCAGCCCGCTTGAGGATCTCCGCCACGATTGGCCCGGACGTGGCCGGGCGCATCGTGATCGCACCCACTAGGAGACTCGGTTCCTGCATGCTGAGGTGCATCTCGCCGACATCGGTCGAGATCGAGATCGCGGAGGGATATGGAACCGTCACGCTGACGACGCGCTCCCACTCGATGCCGCCAACCTTGTCCAGGGATCCGCCACCGTACGCGCTCAGACCCGACGGCTCGACGGCCAGTGTGACCCTGGCAGGAATCGTCGCCTCACCGAATGCGCCTGCAAACATTCGCTTCATCGCGGGCGACCGGTCCGACACGAAGACGCAGTGCCGCGAGCGCGAAGCACATTGCGATGACGTCGGAGTCGCCTTCCGGTGAACTGCACGCCTACTACTCCCGCTACGACGGGGCCGCCCAATGCAACCGAAAAACCGATGAACTCCTCCACAGTGATCAGACCTTTCGACCGGTCTACCCATAGCCGGACGAAGAGTGTGAGTGCGGTCGCGACCAGAATCAGTACGTACCCCACGATCATTGCCCACCGGCTCATCCGGGCAACTCCGCCGCCGCATCCTCCGCCGTCAACAGCAGCGCATTCCCGTCCGGGTCTTCCACGATCGACGCATACGGGCCGGAGCTCTTCCACGGTGGGGTGCGCACGGTGTAGCCGTCGGCGGCGAGGGCGGCGGTTGTGGCATCCACTGCCTCTCGGGTTCCGAGGTAGAACTCGAGGGCGATGTTGTACGCGCCTCGCGGCGACGGAACCCGGGCGGCGTCGGCTCCTGGGAAGAACACCTCGTCGAAGAAGATCGTCACGCCGCTGGGCATGCGGTGCATGACGAAGCGTTTGCCGTCTTCCTCAGGCGGGATCGGCAGGCCGAGGCGGCGGTAGAACTCGAGCGAACGCGCCATGTCGCTGACGATGACGCCGACCATTGCGAGCTGGACGCTCACTCGTCGAACACCGACCCATGCTGGCTCAGGATCTCGCCGCCGAACGAGTACGTGAGGTACGCGTCGTCGTAGGGACCGGAGATGGTCACGGTGATCTCGGGGTCTCCTGACTCGCTGCCGTTGCGACACGAAGGCGTACACGCTGCTCGGCATCCTGGATGCCGGAGAGCTCGACCGCCTCGTTCGCGACCTTCGCACCATCGAGAAGTCGAGCTCTGCGGCATCGAAGAGGTCGGCCTGCAGATCAGTGGACTGGATGAAGCTCGGTCCGTCGACGAACGCGCGTCCGTACCGCCAGGTGATGCTGTCGGTGTGCTCGTCACTCGAGCGGCTGAGCGCGTCGCCGAGGATGTAGGTCGGGTAGAAGTTCAGATCGGTGAACTGGCTCGTGCCGGCGGCCGCGATCATCTCGTCGACGGACTCCTGCTGGTACAGCCCGGTCACCATGTCGGAGCCGTCCCAGTTGCCGGTCGCAATGTTGTTGACCCCGCGCGCGATCGACGGGTACGCCGGGATGAGCACGGCCGCCGCCGCGGCGATGATGATGACGAACGCCAGCACCCGCCGCGCGGACAGTCCGGCACTGCCGGGCGCCTTCGTTCCGGGCTTCGCCGTACCGGGCGTGGTCGTGGTCGCGGTCTCCCACGCGGGCACCGACGACGCGACCGGGACCGTGGATGAATCGAGCCGCACCTTCGCGAGCTCCGCCTCGACCGCATCGGTCGGCTTCGTGATGATGCGCGCGTCCGGGCGGTTCGCGCCCACGAGTTCGACTGCGACGATCGACCCGGGCTTGATCGTGCGCAGATCCTCGTCGGTGAAGTTGCCGCGCGCGGTGGTCGTGTACGTGATGTCGCCGACGACCGTCAGGCGCACATCCACGAGTTGGGAGCCGTCGATGTTCGAGCCCGCCCGCTGCACGGTCTCGACCCGGGCAACCGAGAAGCCGAGCTTGCCTGGCACGCGGCGACCGCGCAACCCTCCGAACAGCGAGAGCATGATGACCGCCGGAAGGCCGACGGCCCAGACGATCGAGTAGATCCAGTCACCGGTGATGATCGAACCGATGATGCCACCGAGCGTCGCACCGATGGCGACCTTGACGAGGATCGAGAGCAACACGGCGCCAGCGTAGCGGACGACGTTGCCTAGGCGTCGGCCTCCGCACCGAGGCGCTCGCGCACGATCTCGGCGAGCCCGTCTGCGATGCGCTGGGCGACATCCTGATGCTCTGCCTCAACCATGACACGCACCATGGGCTCGGTGCCCGACGCTCGCAGCAGCACGCGTCCGGAATCGCCGAGCACGGCCTCCGCCTCGCGCACCGCGTCGGCGATGACCTCGTCGTCGTCCATGGCGTGGTGGTCGACGCCGCGCACGTTCACGAGCACCTGCGGATACACCGTCATGGATGCCGCGAGCTCAGCCAACGAGCGCCGGGTGCGCGCCATCTCGGCCACAAGGTGCAAGCCGGTGAGGATCCCGTCACCCGTCGTCGCGAACTTGGTCATGATCACATGGCCGGACTGCTCGCCGCCGAGCGAGTACCCGCCGGCGGCGAGTTCCTCGAGCACGTACCGGTCTCCGACCTTCGTCTCGAGCACCTGGATGTCGTGCGCGGCCATCGCGCGCTTGAGCCCGAGGTTGCTCATGACCGTTGCCACGAGGGTGCGCTTGGCGAGCACGCCGCGCTCGGCCATCGAGAGCGCGAGGATCGCCATGATCTGGTCGCCGTCGACGACTCGCCCGAGGTGGTCGATGGCGAGCGCTCGGTCGGCGTCGCCGTCGTGCGCGATGCCGAGGTCGGCGCGGTGATGCACGACGGCAGCCGCGAGGTTGTCGAGGTGCGTCGAGCCGACACCGTCGTTGATGTTGAGGCCGTCTGGATCCGCGCCGATCACGGTAACCCGTGCCCCGGCGTCGGTGAACACCTGCGGAGAGATGCCGGCGGCGGCGCCGTGCGCGCAGTCCAGCACGACGTGGATGCCGTCGAGACGGTGCGGCAGCGTACCCAGCAGATGCACGAGGTAGCGGTCCTCGGCGTCGGCGAACCGGCGGATGCGACCCACGTCGGCGCCGGTCGGGCTCAGCTTCGGGGCCGAGAGTGCGGCTTCGATGCGCTCCTCGACCTCATCCGGCAGTTTGACGCCGCCGGCGGCGAAGATCTTGATGCCGTTGTCCGGTGCCGGATTGTGGGATGCCGAGATCATCACCCCGAAGTCTGCGCGCAGGTCGGCGACCAGGAACGCCATCCCCGGAGTGGGAACCACGCCCGCATCGAAGACGTCGACACCCGAGCTCGCGAGCCCCGCGGCAACCGCCGCGGACAGGAACTCACCCGAGATCCGCGGATCCCGGCCGATGACCGCGGTCGGGCGTCGCCCTGAGGCGCGCCGACCGTCGGCCATACGTCCCTGGCCGAGCACGACGGCTGCGGCCTGCGCGAGTCCGAGCGCGAGCTCGACCGTCAGGTCGGAGTTCGCGAGCCCGCGGACACCGTCGGTGCCGAAGAGCTTTGGCATGGTGCCGAAGCTGTTAGCGCTTGGAGAACTGAGGAGCCTTGCGGGCCTTCTTGAGACCGGCCTTCTTGCGCTCCTTGACCCGGGCATCCCGGCTGAGGAAGCCGGCCTTCTTGAGGCTCGGGCGGTTGTTCTCCTCGTCGATCAGGTTCAGCGAGCGAGCGATGCCGAGGCGCAGCGCGCCGGCCTGGCCCGAGGGGCCACCACCGGTGATGCGAGCGACGACGTCGTAGCTGCCGAGCAGGTCGAGCACCTTGAACGGGTCGTTGATCAGCTGCTGGTGCAGCTTGTTCGGGAAGTAGTCGGCGAGCTCGCGGCCGTTGACCGTGATCGTGCCGTTGCCCGGAGTGATGCGCACGCGGGCGATGGCCTGCTTGCGACGGCCGACCGCGGCACCGGGCACGTTGAGCACCGCACGCGGGGTGCGGGGCGCGGCCTCGGCCGGGGTCTCGGTGGAGTAGTCGCCGGCGACGACGTCGTCCAGCGACACCGCAGCGGCCGAGTCGGGGCTGATGGATTCAGAAATGGATGCCATGAGTGTGTGTCCTTCTCGGCGCGACTACTGCGCGACCTGGCTGAGCGTGTACGGCGTGGGCTGCTGCGCAGCGTGGGGGTGCTCGGGGCCTGCGTAGACCTTGAGCTTGGTGAGCTGCGCGCGACCGATCGAGTTCTTCGGGAGCATGCCGCGGATGGCCTTCTCGACCGCACGCGTCGGGTGCTTCTCGAGCATCTCCGCGTAGGTCTGGGCCGTCAGGCCGCCCGGGTAACCCGAGTGGCGGTAGGCGAGCTTCTGTGCGAGCTTCTGGCCGGTGAGGGCCACCTTCTCCGCGTTGATGATGATGACGAAGTCGCCACCGTCCATGTGGGGCGAGAAGGTCGGCTTGTGCTTGCCGCGCAACAGCGTCGCTGCGTGGCTCGCGAGGCGGCCCAGCACGATGTCGGTGGCGTCGATGATGACCCATTCGCGGGTGAGGTCACCCGGCTTGGGCGAATACGTGCGCGTCACAATAGAACTGCTTTCTGATCGATGAAGAGGTTCGTGAATCCCGCTCCGGCGGTGAGTTCCCAGACGATGTCGTGGAACGCAGCCTGTGGAGGGCTTCCGATCGGGTGTCCAGTGCGGACACCAAGGGTCCACAGTACGCGACTGGTGGATGCGGGGCAACTCGGCCTAGCGCACCAACTCCCCGAAGTCGTACGCCGCCGGTACCTCGAGCTGGTCGTACGTGCACGACTTCGGATCACGATCGGGCCGCCACCGCTCGAAGATCCCGGCGTGCCGTAGCCGCCAGCCCTCCATCTGGTCGTAGCGGATCTCGAGCACGCGCTCGGGTCGCAGCTCGACGAACGACGTGTCGCGCCCGGCCGCCGCGAAGCGGTTCCGCTCCTTGTCGCCCTTCACCGCGTTGCCGTCGGCGTCGCGCACGACGAGGGGAGCGAGCTCATCGATGAGCTCGAGGCGCTTCTTGTCGGTGAACGCGCTCACTCCGCCGATGCCGATGAGCGTGCCATCCTCGCCGTACAGTCCGACGAGCAGCGAGCCGACTCCCTGGCCGGACTTGTGGATGCGGTAGCCGGTGAGCACGACATCCGCGGTTCGGTGGTGCTTGGTCTTGATCATCGTGCGCTTGCCGGGCGAATAGGGCGCTGCGAGCGGCTTCGACACGACGCCATCGAGTCCCGCGCCCTCGAACTCGACGAGCCAGCGGCGGGCGAGCTCGACATCCTGGGTGATCTGCGTGAGATGGATGGGTGTCTTCACCGACTTCAGGAAGTGCTCGAGCCGCTCGCGCCGCTGCACAAACGGCACATCCAGCAGCGACTCGTTGTCGACCTCGATCAGGTCGAACGCGATGAACGACGCGGGCGTCTCCTGCGACAGCTTCGTGATGCGAGACTCCGCGGGATGGATGCGCTGCGACAGCGACTCCCAGTCCAGCTTCTCTGCACCAGCCCTCCCCGATCGCACCACGACCTCCCCGTCGAGTACGCACGGCCCAGGCAGCTGCTGCCTGAGCACGGCGACCAGCTCGGGAAAGTAGCGGGTGAGCGGCTTCGCGCCGCGGCTGCCGATCTCGAGATCCACGCCGTCGTACGACACGATCGCGCGGAAGCCGTCCCACTTCGGTTCGTACGCGAACGGCCCGCCCTTGTCGTCGGGCCCAGGCACGGTCGGGCTCGACTTCGCGAGCATCGGTTGCACGTCCATACCTTCATACTGCCTGCGGTCCGTACCATTCACCTATGCCCCGCGTGCGCCTCGACCTCGCCTACGACGGCACGGCGTTCAACGGATGGGCGAAGCAGCCCACCCAGCGCACCGTGCAGGGGGTTCTCGAAGAGCGCCTCGCACGGGTCTTCCGCGAGCCCATCGGCCTGGTCGTCGCCGGTCGCACCGACGCCGGCGTGCACGCCACGGGGCAGGTCGCGCACCTCGATGTCTCCGACGAGCAGCTTGCGACCCTCGACCAGCGCCGCCGCCCGGTTACCGAGGACGCGGTCGCCCGCCGCCTCAACGGCATCGCCGGACTCAAGTCCGACGTGATCGTGCACCGCTCGAGCTTCGCCCCCGACGGTTTCGACGCGCGCTTTTCCCCGCTCTGGCGCCGGTACGAGTACCGAATCGCGGATGCCGCGGCCCCCCGTAACCCCCTGACCCGGTTGCACACCCTCTGGTACCCATCGCGGCTCGACGAACACGCGATGAACGCCGCCGCGCACGAGCTCCTCGGCCTCCACGATTGGGCGGCATACTGCCGCCCACGCGAGGGCGCGACCACCATCCGCACGCTGCAGGCGTTCCAGTGGGAGCGCGACGCCGACGGGATGCTCACGGCGCGACTGCAGGCGGACGCGTTCTGCCACAGCATGGTGCGCGCACTCGTGGGTGCGACGGTCGCGATCGGGCAGGGGTCGCTGCCCGAGGGGCGGCTCGGCGACATCCGGGATGCCGGCGAGCGCACCAACGAGTTCAAGGTCATGCCAGCGCATGGGCTCACCCTCACGGAGGTGGGGTATCCGCCAGACGACGAACTCGGGGCGCGGGCGGAGCAGACGAGGGCGCGGCGCGACGCCGGCGCTGCCGTCGAGTAAGCCCCGCGGAGACTCGGGTTCGAATTCGCGTGCGACGACCCAGGGCGATTCTGGGCCGATCGGCCGCGGAGCGGACGCGGAAGCTCGGTTTCCGGGGCAGTTCGACACCCATCGGGCGCTCTGCACGCGGTTTCCGGGCCGCAACGTCAGATCCGGGTCGGCGCGCGGGCCCGCATTTGACGTGGTGGCCCGGATTTGGAATCCGGGCCAGTTGGCGCGTCCAAGCTCAGACGACGGACGCCTTACTCGTCCACCTTCTTCGCCCGGCTCGGCTGCACGCGCGGCGGCTCCCCCGGCATCTTCGGGTAGTCGGGCGGGAACGGCAGTTCGCCGAGGCCGCTGTCGAGGTCGCGCTGCCACCACTCGAGCAGCACGTCTATGCGTCCGGGAGCGGCGTCGAAGTCCGCCCACGGGTCGCCAACGGTCTTCAGCCGCTCCGGCACGGTCAGAATCGTGAACTGCTTCGGATTGACCTGCTCGAGCTCGTCCCACGTGATTGGTGTCGACACCGACGCGTGCGGCAGCGCGCGCGGGCTGTACGCCGCGGCGATCGTGCGATCCCGGTTCGCCTGGTTGAAGTCGACGAACACCTTCGTGCCGCGCTCCTCCTTCCACCACGACGTGGTCACCTGGTCGGGCATCCTGCGCTCGAGTTCGCGAGCGACCGCGATCACCGCGTGACGCACATCCAGGAACTCCCACTCCGCTTCGATCGGTGCATAGACGTGGATGCCGCGGTTGCCCGACGTCTTGAGGAACGACTCGAGCCCGGCCTCGCGCAGCACCTTCCGCAACTCGATCGCCGCGGGCACCGCGTCGTCGAAGTCCGTGCCGGGCTGCGGATCCAGGTCGATGCGCAACTGGTCGGGATTGTCGGTGTTGCCGACCCGCGACGGCCACGGGTGGAACACGACCGTGTTCATCTGCGCAGCCCACACGAGTCCGGCCGCGTTGTCGAACACGACGAGTGGATGCGCGCGGGCGCTGGGGAACGTAACGCCGACGGTGCGGATCCAGTCCGGCATCCCCTTCGGTGGATTCTTCGAGAAGAAGCTCTCGCCGTCGACCGTGTCACCGTACCGCTCGAGCGCGACCGGACGATCGCCGTTCGCGCGCAGGAACGGCGCGCTGACATCCACGAGGTACTTGGCGAGGTCGAGCTTGGTGATCCCGACCTCCGGCCAGACCACTCGGCTCGGGCTCGACACTCGCATCTCGTGTTCGCCGACCTGCAGTGTCGTCGCTTCGCTCGCCATGCATTCAATGTAGGCGCAGCTCCAACCTAGACCTAGGCTTGTCTGCGGTCGCGATCCAACTCCGCGACCTCTCTCATGACGAAATCGACACCAACCGGCAGCGCTGCGCAGCCTCGTGCAGCCCTGCTCGCGGCAGACCGCTATCGCGGTCTCGACGGGCTCCGAGCGCTCGCGGTGCTGCTCGTCATGGCGTTCCACTTGCTGCCGGGCCCGGTCGCGGGCGGCTACCTGGGCGTCGACGTGTTCTTCGTCATCAGCGGGTTCCTCATCACCGGATTGCTGCTGCGGGAACGGGATGCCACGGGCCGCATCCACCTCGGATCATTCTGGGGCCGGCGCGCACGCCGCCTCCTCCCCGCCCTCGCACTCCTCCTGATCGCGTGCTGCGCCGCAGCCCTGGCCCTCGGCGGCGATCGCCTGCTGGACCTCGCTCGCCAAGTGCTCGGTGCCGCAACGTTCAGCAGCAACTGGCTCTCGATCGGCGCGGGCTCGAGCTACTTCGCCGACAGCGCACCCGAGCTGTTCCGCAACCTGTGGTCGCTCGCGGTCGAGGAGCAGTTCTACCTGCTCTGGCCGCTCGTGGTGCTGCTGGTCGCCCTCCTTCCGCGGACGGCGCTGCGGTTCTGGCTGCTCGTGGGGTTTGCCGTGGCATCCGCGCTTGCCATGGCGCTGCTGTACTCGCCGAGCGTTGACCCGACCCGCGTCTACTACGGCACCGACACGCACAGCTTCGGCCTTGCGCTCGGCGCGGCCCTCGCGGTGCTCACCCAGTCGTGGCCGGCGTCGCCGTTGTCGTGGTCGCGCGCGGCACGCTTCTGGGCTCCAGCGCTGGGCTGGATCGCGTTCGCCGCCGTGCTCGTACTGTCGGTCGGGATGCCGGATGCCACCCCACTCCCGTACCAGGGCGGCCTCGCACTCGTGTCACTCCTGTCCGCCGTCGCGATCGCGGGCGCGATCACGCCGGGCTCGTCACTCGGCGCCGCGCTCGAGCTGCGCCCCCTCCGCTGGATCGGCGACCGCTCGTACGGGCTCTACCTGTGGCACTGGCCGGTGTGGGTGCTGCTCACGGATGCGACGGCGACCCTCACCGGGCCGGCGCTGTCTGGGCGGGCCGAGGCGTGGATCGTGGGACTGGTTGCTGGCGTCGTGACGTTCGCGGCGGCATCCCTGTCGTACGACTTCGTCGAGCAGCCGATCCGGGTGAACGGATTCCGCGCGACGATGCGCCGGTGGGCGACGCCGTGGCGGCGCGGCGGTCGGGCGGTGGTCACGGTCGCGGCGACGCTCGCGCTGCTGCTCGGGCTGGGCACGGCATCCACGCTCGCCGTGCTGACCGACCCCGGCCAGAGCGAGCTCGAGATGCAGCTCGCGGCCGCGAAGATCGCGATCGAGGAGCGCGCCGCGAAGGCTGCCGCCGAGGCAGCAGCCAACCCGGTGCAGCCCGAGCAGATCGCGACCGGCGACCGCATCACAGCGTTGGGTGACTCGGTGATGCTCGCGGCATCGCCGCAGCTGTACGAGCAGTTCCCAGGGATCGTCGTGGATGCCACGGTCTCGCGCTCGATGTACGCGGCCCCCGAGCTCGTGCAGGCGTACCTCTCCGCCGACCAGTTGCGCGATGTCGTGCTGCTCGCCCTCGGCACGAACGGACCGATCGACTGGGAAACGCTCGAGGTCGTGCGCTCGATCGTCGGCACCGACCGCATGCTCGTGCTCGTGAACGTGCAGGCACCGCGGGACTGGACGGCCGGCGTCAACCAGACGCTCGAGGCGTTCGCCGGGCGCTACCGCAACGTCGAGCTCGCGAACTGGCAGGCCGCGATCGCACCGTCGGTCGGCGAACTCGCCGAAGACCAGATCCATCCCGGCGGCCCGATCACCGGAGGCATCTACTGCGACGCCGTGCGCGACGCGCTGCAGCGCCTCTCGGAACTGCCGCCGCTGCGCACCGAGGACGAGTACCGGCTGCTGGACCAGCCGGTCTAGAACTCCCTGACGTACGACACCGTGCGGTTCGACTCCTCGAAACCGAGCGCGGTGTAGAGGCCGAACGCGCCGGTCGGGTTCTCGGCATCCACGTCGAGCACGACCTTGTCGAGACCGTCGGCCTTCGAGGCCTCGAGCACTCGCGTGAGCAGCGCCGGTGCGATGCCGCGGCCGCGCCACTCGCGCCTGGTGCCGACGAGTTCGACGTACGACGACGAGAAGCCCTGCCCCTCGAAGTCGTCCGGCTGCACGACCGTGATCACGTAGCCCGCGACCTCCTCGTCACCCGCGGCGTTGGTGCCGAATGCGACGAACGAGAGATCGTTGCGCGATACGGAGGTGCTGCGGTGCTTCTCCCACACCTCCCGGTTCTGCGACTGGCTGCCCCAGTGATCGCGGAACGCGTCGTTGCTCGCGAGTCGGGTTGCCTCCGAGAACTCGGGCCGGTACGCCTCGATGCGCAGATCGCCCGTCAGCTCCCGAGACTCGATCGGCGCGGCAAGATCGCGGCGCAGCTCAAGGAAGTACCGCACGAGGCGGAACTCTCGGCGCTCAAAGAGATGCGCAGCGTCGACCTGCCGGTCGGGGTCGATGTAGCCCATGATCCAGCCGGGCAGTCGATCACTGGATGCCGCGAGGTGCTGCATCCCGCGTCCATCCAGCCACTCGAGCAACTGCCGCCCGATCCCGCGCCCACGGTGGGACGGACGCACCCCGCCCGCGAGAATCGCGCGCTTGATCGTCTCCGCGGTCGCGGTCGCGAACGAGACCCCCCACGCAATGACGCGCCCGTCGGCATCCACCCCCAGGATCGTGTCCAGCGCCGGGTCGATGTGGCTGACCTCGAAGTCCTCGCTGATCTCCTCCTCGCTCGGCGTGTAGTGCGGATGATCGAGCGCGGCCTCCTCCCTCACGCAGTCGTGGATCGCCGGCACATCATCGATGGTGGATGCCCGCCACGTGATCCCGTCGGCGTCGGCCGGGCGGCGCAGGTCGGTGGGCGCCGTCACGCGCTCTGACAGTGGACTGAGGCTGCTCTCGCTCACGTCATCCACAGTACGAGAAAGGCCCCGCACACGGCGGGGCCTTTCTTCGTGATCAGTTCGGACGAACTACTTCTCGTCCTTCTCCCTCCTCGGCCACCTCAGCGGCCTCGTCGGTCGCGACCTCGGCGTCGAGCTCCTCGGCGGGCTCGGCCGCGGGCAGCTCGGCGTCGTCGGCAGCGTCGACCGTCTCGGTCTCAGCCTCAACGTCGGCGTCCTCGACTGCGGACTCGTCCGGGTCACCGGCGGCGGTCTCCTCGGCCACGGCCTCGTCGACAGCCGCGTCGTCATCCTTCTTGGCGGACTTCGCGGGAGCAGCCTTCGCCTCAGCGGCAGCCGTCTTCTTGGCGGACTTCGGCTTCGGGTTGACGGGCTCGAGCACGAGCTCGATCTGCACCATCGGCGCGTTGTCGCCCTTGCGGGCACCGAGCTTCGTGATGCGGGTGTAGCCACCCTCACGCAGCTCGACGAGCGGCGCGATCTCGGTGAAGAGCTCGTGCACGACCGACTTGTCGCCGATCACGGCGAGCACGCGACGGCGTGCGTGCAGGTCGCCGCGCTTCGCGAACGTGATGAGCCGCTCGGCCACGGGACGCAGGCGCTTGGCCTTCGTCTCGGTGGTCTTGATGCTCTTGTGGGTGAACAGGGCCGCGGCGAGGTTCGCGAGCAGCAGGCGCTCGTGCGCCGGTCCTCCGCCGAGACGGGGTCCCTTGGTGGGTGTAGGCATGGTCTATTTCTCCAGTATCGAAACGCGTGGGCCGCTACGGCTTAGGCGTTGGTCTCGTCGTCGTCGTAGCCACCGTAGAAGTGGGCGCCGTCGAATCCGGGCACGCTGTCCTTGAGCGACAGGCCCATCTCGGTGAGCTTGTCCTTGACCTCGTCCACCGACTTCTGTCCGAAGTTGCGGATGTTCATGAGCTGCGTCTCCGACAGCGCCACGAGCTCGCTCACGGTGTTGATGCCCTCACGCTTGAGGCAGTTGTACGAACGCACCGACAGATCGAGGTCCTCGATCGGCATGCTGAGCTCGCTCGAGAGCACGGCGTCGACCGGAGCCGGGCCGATCTCGATGCCCTCGGCCGCGCTGTTGAGCTCGCGGGCGAGTCCGAACAGTTCGGTGAGGGTGCGACCGGCGGAGGCGACGGCGTCACGCGGGGTGATCGCGGACTTGGTCTCGACATCCACCACAAGGCGGTCGAAGTCGGTGCGCTCACCGGCACGAGTTGCCTCGACGCGGTAGGTGACCTTGAGCACGGGCGAGTAGATCGAGTCGACCGGGATCTGGCCGGCTTCGCTGAACTCGCTGCGGTTCTGGGTCGCCGACACGTAGCCGCGGCCACGCTCGATCGTGAGCTCGAGCTCGAACTTCGCCTTGTCGTTGAGCGTGGCGATCACGAGCTCGGGGTTGTGGATCTCGACACCGGCCGGAGCGGAGATGTCCGCTGCGGTGACCTCACCGGCGCCCTGCTTGCGCAGGTAGGCCGTGATGGGCTCGTCGTGCTCGCTCGAGACCACGAGGTTCTTGATGTTGAGGATGATCTCGGTCACGTCCTCCTTGACACCGGGCACGGTGCTGAACTCGTGCAGCACACCGTCGATGCGGATGCTCGTCACGGCTGCGCCGGGGATCGAGGAGAGGAGGGTGCGGCGAAGCGAGTTGCCGAGCGTGTAGCCGAAGCCGGGCTCGAGGGGTTCGATCACGAACCGCGAGCGGAACTCGGAGATGTTCTCTTCGGCAAGAGTGGGGCGCTGTGCGATGAGCACGGGTGATTCCTTTCGGCGAGGTGTCCACTATTTGACACCTGGGTACGACGAGTGGCTGGCCCGTCGGTCTGTTGAGTTATGAACGATGTTCGTGCGGCGGCTCGTGCCTGAGCCAAAGGGGCCGGACGGCCGCGCCGACGCGCGAAGCGCGTCCAGCGTGGCCGACGGCCAATATCTTACACGCGGCGACGCTTCGGCGGGCGGCAACCGTTGTGCGCCTGCGGGGTGACATCGTTGATCTGTCCGACCTCGAGGCCAGCGGCCTGCAGCGAGCGGATGGCGGTCTCGCGGCCGGAACCGGGACCCTTCACGAACACGTCGACCTTCTTCATCCCGTGTTCCTGCGCCTGGCGGGCAGCGGACTCGGCCGAGAGCTGTGCGGCGAACGGGGTCGACTTGCGCGAACCCTTGAAGCCGACGGTGCCCGACGATGCCCAGCTGATGACCGCACCGCTCGGGTCGGTGATCGTGACGATCGTGTTGTTGAACGTCGACTTGATGTGGGCCTGGCCCAGCGCGACGCTCTTCTTTTCCTTCTTGCGCGGCTTGCGGGCCGCGGCCTTGGGTGCAGCCATTACTTGCGTCCTGCCTTCTTCTTACCGGCGACGGTGCGCTTCGGTCCCTTGCGGGTGCGAGCGTTGGTCTTCGTGCGCTGTCCGTGCACTGGCAGGCCACGACGGTGGCGGATGCCCTGGTAGCTACCGATCTCAACCTTGCGGCGGATGTCGGCGGCAACCTCGCGACGGAGGTCACCTTCCACCTTGTAGTTGCCTTCGAGGTAGTCGCGGAGTGCGATCAGCTGGTCATCCGTGAGGTCCTTGACCCGGATGTTGCGGTCGATGCCGGTGTCAGCGAGGGTCTTGAGCGACCGAGTGCGACCGACACCGTAGATGTACGTGAGTGCGACTTCAACGCGCTTGTCGCGCGGGATGTCGACGCCTGCAAGACGTGCCATGGTGCGAGCTCCTTGTGGAGTGATGTTGGAGGT
>CAWBNZ010000017.1:0-407546 GCA_963790235.1 uncultured Actinomycetota bacterium | reverse complement strand
GCATTTCGACTACGGGGCTGGCACCCTCTATGGCGTGGCTTTCAATCCACTTCGTCTATATATCGTTGTAACGCTTGCTGTACGGCAGTAACAGCAGAAAAGTCCCGCTACCCCGACCATGCAACGCCTGCCGGCTATCACACATGATCGGTTTGGCCTGTTCCGGTTTCGCTCGCCACTACTAACGGAATCACGGTTGTTTTCTCTTCCTGTGGGTACTGAGATGTTTCACTTCCCCACGTTCCCTCTACCCGCCCTATATATTCAGGCGGGAGTCACCAGGTCGTCTTGCAACGCCTGGCGGGGTTTCCCCATTCGGAAATCCTCGGATCAAAGTTCTGTTATCAACTCCCCGAGGCTTATCGCAGATTCATACGTCCTTCTTCGGCTCCAGATGCCAAGGCATCCACCGTCTGCTCTTAGAAAATTGATATCACATGAGTTTGAATCGATCGCAGGGCTCGATCGTCGAAACTGACCAAGATCCGTCGAGATTGACCAATGATTTGCGGACCGAAGTCAGTCAGATCATCGTGTATGCGATCCGAACGTTCGGCTGATCTAAGATGCTCGCGTCCACTGTGTAGTTCTCAAAATACGGGCGGTACCCTCCGCGCCCCGACCGAAGCCAGTCGACAACAGGATCCAGAAGGTCCGTTCGCACCAAGCGGTGCGGCCCGGTCCCTCAGGACCCAACAGCGTGCAAGTCCCGAGCTCCTGGTCCGACCTGTTCCAGTATCTCCGAAGAGACGTACTGGGATCGAGCCGATCGCTCGAGACACATGTCAATGTTCCACCCTTGAGCGCTGTCCAACCCGAACAGGTTGGTAGCGGCTTGGCTGCTTTTGTGTCGCTGTATACAGACGGAGCAGCACGTGCTCCTTAGAAAGGAGGTGATCCAGCCGCACCTTCCGGTACGGCTACCTTGTTACGACTTAGTCCTAATCACCGATCCCACCTTCGACAGCTCCCTCCTTGCGGTTGGGCCACTGGCTTCGGGTGTTACCGACTTTCATGACTTGACGGGCGGTGTGTACAAGGCCCGGGAACGTATTCACCGCAGCGTTGCTGATCTGCGATTACTAGCGACTCCGACTTCATGAGGTCGAGTTGCAGACCTCAATCCGAACTGAGACCGACTTTTTGGGATTCGCTCCACCTTACGGTATTGCAGCCCTTTGTATCGGCCATTGTAGCATGCGTGAAGCCCAAGACATAAGGGGCATGATGATTTGACGTCATCCCCACCTTCCTCCGAGTTGACCCCGGCAGTCTCCTATGAGTTCCCACCATTACGTGCTGGCAACATAGAACGAGGGTTGCGCTCGTTGCGGGACTTAACCCAACATCTCACGACACGAGCTGACGACAACCATGCACCACCTGTATACCGACCTTGCGGGGAGACTGTTTCCAGCCTTTTCCGGTATATGTCAAGCCTTGGTAAGGTTCTTCGCGTTGCATCGAATTAATCCGCATGCTCCGCCGCTTGTGCGGGCCCCCGTCAATTCCTTTGAGTTTTAGCCTTGCGGCCGTACTCCCCAGGCGGGGAACTTAATGCGTTAGCTGCGACACAGAAACCGTGGAATGGTCCCTACATCTAGTTCCCAACGTTTACGGCATGGACTACCAGGGTATCTAATCCTGTTCGCTCCCCATGCTTTCGCTCCTCAGCGTCAGTTACGGCCCAGAGATCTGCCTTCGCCATCGGTGTTCCTCCTGATATCTGCGCATTCCACCGCTACACCAGGAATTCCAATCTCCCCTACCGCACTCTAGTCTGCCCGTACCCACTGCAGGCTGGAGGTTGAGCCTCCAGTTTTCACAGCAGACGTGACAAACCGCCTACGAGCTCTTTACGCCCAATAATTCCGGACAACGCTTGCACCCTACGTATTACCGCGGCTGCTGGCACGTAGTTAGCCGGTGCTTTTTCTGCAGGTACCGTCACTTTCGCTTCTTCCCTACTAAAAGAGGTTTACAACCCGAAGGCCGTCGTCCCTCACGCGGCGTTGCTGCATCAGGCTTGCGCCCATTGTGCAATATTCCCCACTGCTGCCTCCCGTAGGAGTCTGGGCCGTGTCTCAGTCCCAGTGTGGCCGGTCACCCTCTCAGGCCGGCTACCCGTCGTCGCCTTGGTGGGCCGTTACCTCACCAACTAGCTGATAGGCCGCGAGTCCATCCTTGACCGAAATTCTTTCCAGCTCCTAGATGCCTTCGAGCTCGTATCCGGTATTAGACGTCGTTTCCAACGCTTATCCCAGAGTCAAGGGCAGGTTACTCACGTGTTACTCACCCGTTCGCCACTGATCCAGCAGGAGCAAGCTCCTGCTTCACCGTTCGACTTGCATGTGTTAAGCACGCCGCCAGCGTTCATCCTGAGCCAGGATCAAACTCTCCGTAAATGTTTGGTAGCGACATCGCAAGCGACTCGCAAACCTGTTTGCGACAGCTGGACCGATGGGCTGGGCTGTCGCGAGTTGTCTGACTAAAGTTGAATATCTACTGACATTCATTTGTTTAATCCAAAGGAATCTCTGCGACTGCCCGAAGTCAGCCGCCGAGGTTTTTGGCATTTGACATAGTGCACGCTGTTGAGTTCTCAAGGATCGGGCGCTCCTGATCGCCTGGCTTTCACCGGGCTGTTTCAGGGCAACTCCACTAACCTACCACCGGCGTTTCGGCAGTCAAGCCGACACGCGGAGCCGAAGCTCGAGGTGGGTTTACCATCCTACGTCTGCAGCCCGTGTTCCTACAAGAGGAACCAGTGTTCAGAACCAGGAGGTTTGTCCCCGCTTGAGGCCGGAACGCTCTGCGGCGTTTCCGCACCTTTGGGGTGACGAGTGATTACTTTACGGGCGGTTGGGGCCTTGGGCAAACTAGCGTGCATCCCGGGCGTGTCGCGCCGTGCGCAGTGCCGATCCGCGTGCACTGACGCCGAGGTCGCCAGAAACACGAGGAAAATGGCGGCTTCAGGGGTGCCTGAGCGGCTGATCACCGAGCGGGTCTCGCTGAGCCCCCCGACCGCGCCTTCACCACCCCGGGGTGACCGGCATGCCGCTACCGCAGCCGGAGTCCGGCCGCGGTCTTCTTGCCGCGTCGCAGATCGCAATCAGGCCGGCGAGTCCGACGTTGCCGAGCTCCGCATCCTCGGTCTCGACCTTCACGTTGTTGAGGTACACGCCACCCTGCGCGATCGCCCGACGCGCCTCGCCGAGGCTCGGCCGAGAGTCCGGTGTCGACGAGCGCCTGAGCCACCGGGGTGGTCGTCGGTCGACGTCGGCGTTCGGGAGCTCGGCGATCGCGGAGGTGAGCGTCGCTTCGTCGAGTGCCGCGAGGTCGCCGTCGCCGAAGAGGGCGGCGGAGGCTGCGATCGCCGACGCTGTGGCATCCACTCCGTGCACGGTCGCCGTCACCTCGAACGCGAGCCTGCGCTGAGCCTCGCGCTTGAACGGCTCGTCGCGCACGGCGGCCTCGAGCCGTTCGATCTCGGCTCGGTCGAGGAACGTGAAGATCTTGAGCCGGCCGATCACGTCGGCGTCGGCGCTGTTGAGCCAGAACTGGTAGAACGCGTACGGGCTGCACATCGCGGCATCCAGCCAGATGGCGTTGCCCTCGCTCTTGCCGAACTTGCTGCCGTCGCTGTTGGTGATCAGCGGCGTGCCGATCGCGTGCACGGACACGCCCTCGGCCTTGTGCAGCAGGTCGACGCCGCTCGTGAGGTTGCCCCACTGGTCGCTGCCGCCGGTCTGCAGCACGCAGCCGTAGTCGAGGTAGAGCTGGCGGAAGTCCAGGCCCTGCAGGATCTGGTAGCTGAACTCGGTGTACGAGATGCCCTCGTCGCTGTTGAGGCGCGCGCTGACGGCATCCTTCTTGAGCATCGTGCCGACCCGGTAGTGCTTGCCGATGTCGCGCAGGAAGTCGATCGCGCTCATCGGCGCGGTCCAGTCGAGGTTGTTCACGAGCCGCGCGGCGTTCTCACCCTCGAAGCTCAGGAACTTCGACACCTGCGCCTGCAGGTAGCCGACCCACTCGGCGACGGTCTCCTTGTCGTTGAGCGTGCGCTCGGCGGTGGGCCGCGGGTCGCCGATCAGGCCGGTCGAGCCGCCGACGAGGCCGAGCGGCTTGTGTCCGGCGAGCTGGATGCGACGCAGCAGCAGCAGCTGCACGAGGTTGCCGAGGTGCAGGCTCGGCGCCGTCGGGTCGAAGCCGCAGTAGTAGACGATCGGCGGGCCGGCGAGCAGCGCCTTGAGCGCCTTCGCGTCGGTCGAGACGTGCACGTATCCGCGCCAGACGAGCTCCTCCCAGACGTCGTCGAACGACGGATCGTTCGCCTGCGGAGTGGGTGCTGTGGGCTGGGATGACACGACCTCAACCGTAGCGGAGGAAGGCTGTGGCCGATCTCAGTGCAGAGCCTCAGCTCGCGCTGTCGGCACCGCCACTGCCTACAGCGGCGCTATCGGCAAAGACCCCGACGATATTCCCCTCGGAGTCCTTGAAGTAGGCGTACCGCGCGGTCTCGCCCATCGCTTCGATCTCGCCGAACTGCTCGCCGCCGGCCTCGACGACCGCCGCGAGGGTGCCCTCGAGATCGTCGACGGTGATCACGAAGGTCGGGTGCGGAACGCCACCTCGCTTGTGGATGTCGCCGCCGATGCCCTCGTCGCTGCCCGTGCGCAGCATGCCCATGTCATCGCCCCACGGCTCGTACGTGAAGCCGAACGCCTTGGCGTAGAACGCCTGCGCGCGGTCGACGTCGTCTGCGGGGACTTCGAAGTGCTCGACTTTTGCCATGGGTCGACTCTGGCCGGTGCCACCGACATGGGTCAAGACCACCCGTCCGTTGGGGGCTACGTGCGCGTCTTCGGCACAGCCCGCTTGTACGGCGACACCGACCGCTCCCCCGGCATCCAGAATCGCCACGGGTATGCATCCGTGCCGCCTTCGCCCGAGACCCCGGTGCGCGGACCCTGCTCGAAGGGCGCGGGCTGCTCGGGCAGGGTGAGGTGCACGCGGGAGCCGCCGAGCAGGTCCGCGCCGTTGTCGTCGAGCCGGATGCCGAGCGCGACGCAGAGGCGGGCGGGGCCCTGCGCGAGGTCGTGGTCGGAGCGCGATGTGGGACGCCGCGCCCTGGCATCCTCGAGTCCTTCGACGATCTCGCCCGCGCGGAGCAGGACTGCGGATGCCGTGCCCTCCGGCGAGGTCACGACGTTCGCGCACGTGTGCATGCCGTAGGTGAAGTACGTGTAGAGGTGCCCGGGCGGTCCGTACATGACGGCGTTGCGGCGGCCCGGACCGCGGAACGCGTGCGACCCGGGGTCGAGCTCGCCGAGGTAGGCCTCGACCTCAGTGATGCGCAGCGAGACGCCATCGACCGTGAGGATGCCGCCGAGCAGCAGCGGCGCGACCTCGATCGAGGGGCGCTCGAGCAGATCGAGGACGTCGCTCAAGGTTTCAGAACAGCGGGATCCCGTTGACGACGATCGTCACGAACACGAAGACGAGCACGGCAACCGCAGCGCACACGACGATGATCGTGGCGCGCTTCGACATCGGGTTGCGCCACCAGCCCTTGTCCTTCTGGTCTTTCTGCAGTGTCACCGTTGTAGTCCCATCTCCCGTAAGCCCAGTGCGCGAACACGTTCGACCAGCGCGGCGCGCTGCTCGGCAACCCTCTCGGGCGCGGTTCCGCCGACCCCGTTGCGGCTCGCGACCGAGCCGGACGCGGTCAGCACCTCGCGCACGGCGGCGGTGAGGTGGGGCGAGATCGCCGCGTAGTCGGCGTCGGTCGGGGCATCCAGTTCGATGCCGCGATGCCTCGCAGAACTTGACGAGCGCGCCGCTGATCTCATGTGCCTCGCGAAACGGCACGTGCGCTCGCACGAGCCAGTCGGCGACGTCGGTCGCGAGCGAATAGCCCTGCGGTGCGAGTTCAGCCATGCGATCGAGGTCGAACGTGAGCGTCGAGACCATGCCGGTGAACGCGGGCAGCAGCACCTCGAGTGTCTCGACCGAGTCGAAGACGGGCTCCTTGTCCTCCTGCAGGTCGCGGTTGTAGGCGAGCGGCAGACCCTTGAGCGTCGCGAGCAGCCCGGTGAGATTGCCGATCAGCCTGCCGGCCTTGCCGCGGGCGAGTTCGGCGATGTCGGGATTCTTCTTCTGCGGCATGATCGACGACCCCGTCGAGTAGCCGTCGTCGAGTCGCACGAAGCCGAACTCGCGGGTGTTCCAGAGGATGAGCTCCTCCGCGAAGCGAGACAGGTCGATGCCGAGCTGGGCCGCGATCCACGCGAACTCGGCCACGACATCCCGGCTCGCGGTGGCGTCGATCGAGTTCTCGGTCGGACCGGCCAGCCCGAGCTCCGACGCCACGAGTGCCGGGTCGAGCCCGAGGGAACTGCCCGCGAGCGCACCCGCTCCATAGGGAGATGTGGATGCCCGCACTCGCCAGTCACGCAGCCGCTCGAGGTCGCGCACCAGCGGCCAAGCGTGCGCGAGCAGGTGATGGGCCACGAGCACAGGCTGCGCGTGCTGCAGGTGTGTGCGCCCCGGCATGATCGCGTCGCCCGCGCGCTCGGCCTGGGCAGCGATCGCGTCGACGAGGTCGACGACATGGGTCGCGATGATTGCGGCGTGGTCGAGCAGGTAGAGCCGGATGAGCGTCGCGATCTGGTCATTCCGACTACGGCCGGCGCGAAGTCGTCCGCCGAGTTCGGGGCCGACCGCCTCGATGAGTGCGGCCTCGAGGGCGCCGTGCACGTCCTCGTCGCCGGGCCGCGGTAGGAGGTCGCCCGACGTGACGCGCTGTGCGACGGCATCCAGCCCCGCATGCATCGCGGCAGCCTGGTCTGCCGTGAGGTAGCCGGCGGCCTCAAGGGCCTTCGCGTGGGCGTGCGACCCGGCGAGGTCGTAGCGGGCAAGCTGCCAGTCGAAGTGGGTCGAGCGGCTCAACGCCGCAAGTTCCGGCGATGGGCCGGATGCGAACCGGGCGCCCCAGAGCGCCCCTTCGCCGGTTGTGCCGCCGTCCGCCATCACTGCTCCTTCGTTGCGGGATCAACACTATCCGCGGACGCGCGCCGTTCCAGGACGGCCTCGGCCACCGCGTCGGCCCGCGCCGACGCGCGCCGCCCGCCGGCCGCCCACGCAGACACGGACGTCAGGAAGCGCTCGAACGGTCCCCTGCCGAGCAGCACGAACCATGCCGTGCAGGCGACGAGGGCGACGACCACGAATGCCAGCCACAGCGCGTTGTCGGGCTCGAAGCCGAGTGTGCTCGACCCGCCCGCCGAGCGCTGGATCACGAGCGCGAGCCCAATGATCTGAAAGCTGTACGCCGAGAGCGCCATCGACCCAACAGCCGCCACCGGCAGCAGCACCCACCGCAGCGCGACTCGGGACGCGAGCAGGCACAGCGCGATCATCCCGACGGCGAACCCGGTCGATCCGACCACCTCGAAGGGGGAACCGCTGTGCGGTTCGCTCGTGATGAGCCCCGCGAACAGGTTCGACTCCGGAACGAGAGGGGCTGCGATGGCGGCTCCGGCATATCCGACCGCAGCGAGGATGACGCCCGCTACGAGCATCCGCCACTGCACGCCGATCGCACCGAGGTCGAGCCTGCCGACCCCGAGACCGGCGAGCAGGAATGCAAACCACACCAGGCACGGGTAGTAACCGGTGATCAGCAGGTCGATGAAGACCTGCCCCGGACCGAAGCCGAGCGCCTGCTCGGGCAGCCGCGGAACGTACACGACGACGGGCATGATCACCGCGACCAGCCCCGCGAACAGGAACAGCCGCCGTGGGGGCCACCGCAGGAACGGCAGGCTCATCACGAACAGCACCGCGTAGTACGGCAAGATCACGGCGACTGGAGCGCCGAGCAGCTCGAGGAGTGCGCCGATCGCGAAGATCAGTCCAGCGCGCACGAGAATGCGCACGCGAGCTTGCACGAGCGGCAGGCCGTCGAGCGGCACCCTGGCCCCGGCCTCGCCCCGGCGCCCCGAGATGATCGCGATCGAGACGCCGGCGAGCACGGCGAACAGGATGCTCGAACGCCCATTGACGACATCGAGCCACGTCGACGGCTCGAGCCAGTCGAACGGCTGCTGCACCCCCACGTGCGCGCCGAACATCCCGAGCACCGCCAGGCCGCGCGCGATGTCGACGCCGACGATGCGGTCGCCGCTGCCGTACGCACGCAGTCGCGCCGCGGGCGAGATCATGACGGGCTCACGGAGTCGCGCTTCAGTCGAACGTGAAGCTGTCGCGGAAGGTCGCCGCAGCCTCGGCGGAGTGGGTCAGGACTGAGATCGAGTACTGCCTCGTTCCATACAGCGCGATCGTGACGTAGACGGTCTGGCCCGTCACGGTCATCACGCCGGTGATCGCGCGCTCGCCGCCGACCGTGATGAACGACTGCGCCAGGAGCTCGGCTCCGGCGCCATCCGCCGCGCCGGTGAGCATGTTCGTCAGGACCGAGTCCGACTTCTGCTCGATGACGGCAGCCGGCATCTCCGCGGTCGATACGACGAACTGCTGCGCGTCCGATAGAGACGTGTAGACCGAGATCAGGATGCGGTATTCGCCGACCTGCTGTACGGTCCTCTCCACCGTGGGTTCCGACGGGAACGCGACACTGAATCCGTCGTCAATCGAGGTGAAGATCTCGCGCTGTCCCTGCGAGGGCTGCTCGGCAACGATCGCAGGCGGGTCGTCGATCGCGTGCAGGAGCGCCTGCGCACCGACGAACCCGCCGACGCCGACCGCGACGAGCAGAGCGCCCCACAGCACCCGGCGTCCGACGCTCATCGGTTTCGGCGGGGCAGCTCCCTCGGCGGGCGACTCGTCGGTCAAGGGTGGGAATCCATCTGCTTCGGGTCGAGCAACCACACCATCAGGGCCTTCTGCGCGTGCAGCCGGTTCTCCGCTTCATCCCAGATCACGGACTGCGGGCCATCGATGACCTCGCTGGTGACCTCGTAGCCTCGGTCGGCGGGCAGGCAGTGCAGGAAGATCGCGTCGGGTTTCGCGAGTGCCATCTTCTCGGCGTCGACCTTGTAGCCGCCGAGGGCCGCGACGCGCTCGGCCTTCTCCTCCTCCTTGCCCATCGACACCCAGGTGTCGGTGACCACGACATCCACGCCCGCGACCGCTTCGAGCGGGTCGGTGTAGAGCGTCACGGAACCGCCCGTCTGCACCGCGATCGCGTCGGCGTCGGCGACCACCCGCTCATCGGGCATGTAGTCGGCTGGGCACGCGACGCGCACGTGCATGCCCGCCGTCGCACCCGCGAGCAGATAGGAGTGCACCATGTTGTCGGCGCCGTCGCCGAGGAATGCGAGCGTCAAACCCGCGAGCGTGCCTTTGTGTTCGCGGATCGTGAGCAGGTCGGCGAGCAACTGACAGGGGTGGAACTCATCCGAGAGCGCGTTGATCACCGGCACGGTCGTGCCGCTCGCCATCTCGACGAGGCCTGCCTGGCCGTAGGTGCGCCACACGATCGCGGCGACCTGGCGCTCGAGCACGCGCGCGGTGTCGGACGGGCTCTCCTTGCCGCCGAGTTGGCTGTTCGCGGTCGAGATGATCAGCGGCTCCCCGCCGAGGTCGGCGATCCCGACCGCGAACGACACGCGGGTGCGGGTCGACGACTTGTCGAAGATCACCGCCACGGTCTGTGGACCCTCGAGCGGCTTGCGCGCCCAACGGTCGGCCTTGATCTCCTCGGCGAGGTCGAGGATCGCGCTCTGCTCGGCCTGGGTCAGGTCGTCGTCACGCAGAAAATGCCGGGTCATCGAACAGCCTCCAGAGCCTTGGCGAACTTCGTGGTGAACTCGGTGATCTCGGCGTCGCCGATGATGAGGGGTGGCGCAAGCCGGATGCTCGTCTCGTTCGCGGCGTTCACGATGAGCCCGAGCTGCATCGCGGCGGCGACCACATCGTTCGCGATTGGAGCGTCGAGGCCGACCCCGATCAGCAGGCCGCGCCCGCGCACCTCGGCGACGTGCGGCATGCCGGTGATCGCTTCACCGAGCTGGATGCCGCGAGCCGCCGCATTCTCGACCAGCCCGGCGCGCTCGATCTCGCCCAGCACCGCGTTCGCGGTCGCCGTAGCGAGCGGATTTCCACCGAACGTGCTGCCGTGGTTGCCCGCGACGAGCAGCTCGGATGCAGCACCGAACGTGATGAGCGCCCCGATCGGGAACCCGCCGCCGATGCCCTTCGCGACCGCGATCGCGTCGGGCAGCTGCGCGGGCGCGGTGCCGTACCTCTGGAACGCGAACCACTCCCCCGTGCGTCCGGCCCCGGTCTGGATCTCGTCGACGATGAGCAGGGCTCCGTGGGCGGCCGTGAGCTCTCGGGCGGCCTCGAAGTAACCGTCGGGAAGTTCGACGACACCCGCCTCGCCTTTGATGGGTTCGAGCACGAGCGCTGCGACATCCTCGCCGATGGCGGCCTCGAGCGCCTCGATCGTCGTCGGCAGATGCTGGATGCCCGGCAGCAGTGGTGCGAAGCCCTCGTGCAGCGCGGGCTTGCCGGTCAGCGAGAGGGAGCCCATCGTGCGGCCGTGGAACGAGTTCTCGAGCGCGAGGATTCGCGGACGGCCCGTCTTCCGCGCGAGCTTGATCGCGGCCTCGATCGCCTCGGCGCCCGAGTTGCCGAAGAAGACACGACCGGTGTCGCCAGCCCCAGACAGCCGGAGCAGGCGCGACGCGAGCTCGAGCTGTGGCGGCGTCGAGAAGTAGTTCGAGACGTGCGCGAGGGTCGCCGCCTGCCGGCTCACCGCCTCAACGAAGACCGGGTGCGCATGCCCGAGCGCGTTCACGGCGATGCCCGCAAGGAAGTCGAGGTACTCGGTGCCGTCAACGTCCCAGACGCGAGCCCCCTCGCCGCGCACGAGCTGGGTGAGCGGGGGCGGGGTGGACTTCATCATGACGTGGGCGAAGTCGTCGCGCCATCCAGTGGCCTGCCTGGACTGCGCCTCTGAACTGCTCACTGCACTACCTCGGTTCCAATTCCTTCGCTGGTGAAGACTTCGAGCAGGATGGCGTGGGCCTGCCGCCCGTCGATGATGGCGGCTTTCGGCACGCCGGCACCGACCGCATCCAAGCATGCCCGCATCTTCGGGATCATTCCCGACTCGAGCCCCGGCAGCAGCGCCTCGAGCTCGGCCGAGGTGATGTGCGAGACGAGCGAGTCGCGGTCGGGCCAGTCGCGATAGAGCCCCGCGACGTCGGTGAGCACGATGAGCTTCGCCGCCCCGAGAGCCGCCGCGAGGGAAGCCGCTGCGGAGTCCGCGTTGACGTTGAGCACCTGCCCCGTGCCGCGCTCGAGTGCGAGCGACGAGATCACCGGAATGCGGCCGGCAGCGATCGCCTCGAGCACCGCCTCCGGGTGCACCTCGTCGGCGTCGCCGACGAGTCCCAAGTCGAGATCGGTGCGGCGTACGCCGGTCAACAGTCCCCGTTCATCGCCCGGAATGCCCACGGCGAGCTCGGCCTGGTCGTCGATCGTGTGCTCGTTGATCAGGCGCACGAGATCGCCACCGACCTGCGTCGCGAGCACCTCGCGCACCACGTCGATCGCTTCGGGCGTCGTCACCCGATACCCTCCGCGGAACTCCGAGTGGATGCCGCGACGCTCGAGCTCCGCGGAGATCTGCGGTCCCCCGCCGTGCACCACAACCGGCCGCACGCCCGCGTACCGCAGGTACACCATGTCTTCGGCGAACGCGCGCGACAGCGCCTCGTCGACCATGGCGTTGCCGCCGAACTTCACGACGATCGTTTCGCCGTGGAACCGCTTGAGCCACGGCAGCGCCTCGATGAGCACGGCGGCTTTGATCGCGGCTTCCTCCTGCGTCACGGTCACGACGACTCCTCCATCTTGGATCCAGCCATCAGCTGGCCTGCGTCTTCAAGAGGCATATGCAGAGTTCTCGTGCACGTAGTCGTGCGTGAGGTCGTTCGTGAGGATCGTGGCCGCGGCATCCCCCGCGTTCAGCTCGATGAGCACGTGCATCGCGCGCGGCGTGAGGTCCACTTCATCCCGCGGGCGGTCGGGGCCACCGGCGTGGCACAGTCGCACCCCGTTCATCGAGACGTCGACGTTGTAGGGGTCGAACGCGGCATCCGTCGTGCCGATCGCGGCGAGCACGCGACCCCAGTTGGGATCGTTGCCGAACGCGGCCGCCTTGAAGAGGTTGTTGCGCGCGACCGACCGGCCGACGATGACGGCATCCTCTTCGGTTGCGGCCTTCGTCACCTGGATGTGGATGTCGTGGCTCGCGCCCTCCGCATCGCCCTGCAGCTGCGCCGCAAGATCGAGGCACACCTCGGTGAGCACCGCCGTGAAGTCCTCGACCGTTGGCATGACCCCGGATGCCCCACTCGCCATGAGCGTCACCTGGTCGTTCGTCGACATGCAGCCGTCGGAGTCGAGCCGGTCAAAGCTCACCCGCGTGGACGACCGGAGTGCCGAGTTGAGGTTGGCCGGCTCGACGACGGCGTCGGTCGTGATCACCACGAGCATGGTCGCGAGCCCGGGCGCGAGCATCCCTGCGCCCTTGGCCATGCCGCCGACGCTCCAGCCGGCACCCGACCGCACGGAGCGCTTCGGGCGACTGTCGGTGGTCATGATCGCGAGGGACGCGTGCTCACCGCCATCGGACGAGAGTGCCGCAACGGCCGCGTCGACGCCGGCGAGCAGCTTCGCACGGTCGAGCTGGTCGCCGATGAGACCGGTCGAGCACACGAGGATGTCGGCGCCTGAAGCCTTGAGCGCTCCGGCCACCCGCTCGGCGGTCGAGTGCGTGGTCTGGAAGCCCTCAGCCCCCGTGAAGCAGTTCGCGCCGCCGGAGTTCAGCACGATCGCGGTCGCCAGGCCATCGGCGATCACCTGTTCCGACCAGATGATCGGATTCGCCTTCGCCCGATTGCTCGTGAACACGGCCGCGGCGTGCTGCAGCGGTCCGCGGTTCACCACGAGCGCGAGGTCGAGGCCACCCTTCGACTTGAGTCCGGCGGCAACGCCCGACGCTTCGAAGCCCTTCGCTGCGGTCACGCTCACGGTGCCACCCCATCCACACTGAGTCCCATGGTCTCCGGCAGACCGAGCGCGACGTTGGCGGACTGGATCGCCGCCCCCGCCGTGCCCTTGCCGAGGTTGTCGAGCGCGGTCGTGACGACCACGCGGCCTGCGGCCTCGTCGACGGCGAGCCCGAGCAAGGCCGTGTTCGCGCCGATCGTGTCCGCGACCCGCGGCTGCTGCCCCGCCTGCAGCACGTGCACGAACGGCTCGTCGGCGTACGCCGCCTCCCACGCCTCGCTCACCTGCGCGAGCGTGACGCCCGGCTTGAGCCGGGCCGTCGAGGTGGCGAGGATGCCGCGGGCCATCGGCACGAGCACCGGAGTGAACGACACACTCACGTCGACCCCACCCGCCGCGGCCAGGTTCTGGCGGATCTCCGGGTTGTGGCGATGCCGGCCGCCGACCCCGTAGGCCGACGCGGAGCCGAGGATCTCGCCCGCGAGCAGGTCCTGGCGCAGCGCCCTGCCCGCACCTGACGGTCCGACCGCGAGCACGGCGACCAGGTCGCGCGACTCGATCAGGCCGGCGTGGATGCCGGGGGCGAGGCCGAGCGTGATTGCGGTGACGTTGCATCCCGGCACGGCGATGCGGCGGGAGCCGACCAGCACGTCGCGCTGCGTGCCCCCGGCGGCGAGCGGGAGTTCCGGCATCCCGTAGTCCCAGGCGCCGAAGTAGTCGCCGCCGTAGAACGCGGCCCAGTCCGACTCGTTTGTCAGCCGGTGATCGGCGCCGCAGTCGACGACGAGCGTGTCGGCGGAGAGATGCTCGGTGATCTCGCCGGACTTGCCGTGCGGCAGGGCGAGGAAGACCACGTCGTGGCCGGCGAGCACGTCGGGCTCGGTCGGCTGGAGTTCGAGATGCGCGAGCGAGCGCAGATGCGGCTGCACCGCGACGAGGGGCTGGCCGGCGTTCGAAAACGCCGTGACGGTGCGAACGTCGAACTCGGGATGCCCGGCGAGGATGCGCAGCAACTCGCCGCCCGCGTAGCCGCTAGCGCCGGCTACCGCAACGGAGATGGACATGGTCGTGGCCTTCTGGAGAGGAGTGACAAGGGACGGATGCGGCGACGGCACGAGGGACCCATTGGTCACCCACGATGCGTCGCCTAGCGTCGCTCGTCGCTACCGCGGCGGCGCAGGGCGGAGCGGAGCACGAGGCTCACGTCGGCGGTGCGGATCACGGTCACAACTGTGAGCGTACTCCCCCACATGAGCGGTCGTCGAATCGCTAGCCTGTCATTGGTGTGCACACTGCGTGCGCAAATGAAGAGGAGAACTCGCATGGCAGAACTTGACGGACTGCTCAACATGATCCCCATCGGCGACATCGCCAAGAAGCTCGGGATCGACGAGAACGTGGCGAAGGCCGCTGTGAGCGCCGCCGTTCCGGTGATCGTGGCCGGCATGGCCGCGAATGCGCAGGACAAGGGCGGCGCGAAGTCCCTCGCAGGCGCCGCAACTCGGCACGCGAAGCGCGGCAAGCAGTTCAGCCGCGTCGACGACATCAACACGGACGAGGGCGAGAAGATCGCCTCCAACGTCTTCGGCGCGAACAAGCCCGCCGTCGAGAAGGAGGTCGCCAAGGCCGGCGGCATCGACCCCGACCTGATCGCGAAGATCATCCCGATCGTCGCGCCCATCATCATCGCGTTCATCGGCAACATGCTGCTGAAGAAGCAGCAGGAGTCGACGCGTCGGCCTCGCCCGAAGCGGCTGAGGAAGAAGCGGCGTCGGGCGGTGGCATCGGGGATCTGCTTGGTGGGCTGCTCGGTGGCGGCGGTTCGTCGTCGAGCTCGTCGTCTTCCGGTGGTGGCATCGGTGACCTGCTCGGCGGGCTGCTCGGTGGCTCTTCCGGTGGTTCGAGCTCGAGTTCTTCGTCTGGCGGCAGCGGCGAACTGATCGGGCAGGTTCTTGGTGGGTTGCTCGGTGGGGGTCGCAAGTAGTCGCGACTGACGACTGACTGCTGGGCCCTCGCCCTCCAGCTCAGACCGTGCATTGAAAGAACCCCTCGGCCTTCGGGCGAGGGGTTCTTTCAATGCACACCTCGCGAGCGCGCTGGAGGGAGCAACTCGCGATACGGGCTACTCGCGGAGGGTTGCGCCGAAGCGGTCCGCTGCTACGGCGACCGCGGCCGTCTTCGCGGCGGTGGCCTCGGCGGCGGTGAGGGTGCGGTCGGGTGCTCGGAAGCGGAGGGCGAACGTGAGGGACTTGGACGCGTCATCCACGCCCGGTCCGCGGTAGTCGTCGACGAGGGCGACGTGCTCGAGCAGGTCGCCTCCGCCCTCGATGAGCGCGGCACGCACATCGCCGGCCGCGACCGTGCGAGCGACGACGAGCGAGACGTCCTGGGTGGCTGCGGGCATTGCCGGAGATCGGGGTCGCCTGCTTGTCGACGGCGCCGGCCGCGATGAGTGCGTCGAGATCGAGTTCGACCACGCCCACGACACGCGGCAGGTCGAGCTCGAGCGCGAGCGACGGCAGCAGCTCCCCCGCGTAGCCGACGAGCTCACCGTTGGAGCGGAGCTCGGCGGTGCGCCCCGGGTGCATCGCCTGGTGGTGGCCGGTCGTCACCTCGATCGGCGCGGAGACCGCAAGGGCGACCTGGCGTGCGACGTCGAGGGCGTCGGCGAGTCCACTCGCGACGGGCAGCTGGCCGGGCTGCTTGGCGACGGCGTCGCCGAGCACGAGCGCGCCCACGTGCCACTGCTGCGGCGGGATGCTCGCTCGCAGCGCGTCGAGTGCCGCGTCGTCCGGTCGCGCATCGCCGACGGGCAGCGGACCGCTGCCGTACGCCGCCCCTGCCACCGGTCGGAACACCATGCCGACCTCGGAGATCGCAAGGTCGGTCAGACCGCGCGAGAGATTGCGCCGCGCGATCTGGATCAGGCCCGGGATGAGCGACGTACGCAGGTAGGCAGCGTCAGGGTCGAGTGGGTTCGCGAGCTTGACCGCCGGCACCTCGCCCGCGTCGGCTGCGCCCGAACCGGTCGTTGGTCGCCTTCGCGACGAATGGGTACGACAGCACCTCGGTGAGCCCGCCGTCGGCGAGCGCCTGGGCGGCGAGGCGGCGGAGGCGCTGGTGATGGGTGAGTCCGCGCCCGGGTGGGGCGACGGGCAGCACCGACGGAATGCGGTCGTAACCGACGACGCGAGCGACCTCCTCGACCAGGGTCGTCGCATCGGTCAGGTCGGGGCGCCAGCTCGGCGGCGTGACCGTCCAGCCCTCGTGCGACGGCGTCGAGCCGCGGGGATCGACGGTCGCGCCGATCGCCGTGAGCGCGGCGACGGTCTCGTCATCCGTGTAGTCGGCGCCGGTGATCGCGTTCACGAAGCCGGCGGGGAGGGCGATCGGCTGCGCGTCCACCGAGTGGTCGAAGAACGAGCCGACGGGGTCAGCGGTTCCGCCGCCGAGGTCGACGAGCAGCTGGATGACGCGCGCGACACCGGCCGGCGACATCCTCGGGTCGACCCCGCGCTCGTAGCGCTTGGCGGCCTCGCTCGGCAGCTTGTGGCGGCGCACCGACCGCGAGATCGTGATCGGATCCCAGATGCCGGCCTCGACGAGCACGTCGGTCGAGGTGGACGAGATCTCGGTGGATGCCCCACCCATGACCCCCGCGAGCCCGACCGGCCCGGACTCGTCGGCGACGACGAAGTCCTCCACATCGAGGGTGCGGACCTTGCCGTCCAGCGTCTCGAGCGTCTCCCCCGCCGCCGCGCGGCGCAGCATGAATCCGCCCGGCACCTTCGCGGCATCGTAGGTGTGGATCGGCTGCCCGAGCTCGAGCATCACGTAGTTCGAGATGTCGACGATGAGCGAGATCGAGCGGATGCCGGCGAGCAGCAACCGCGAGACCATCCACGGCGGCGTGGGCCACGACGCGTTCACGCCGCGCACGATGCCGGTGGTGAACGTCGTGACGCCCTCGCGTCCGCGCACGGGTGCCGCGTCATCCACCGTCACTTCGAAGCCGGTCGCCGACGTGCGGGTCGCGATCTCGGCCTGGAGCGCGCGGCTGGTCTGCCGGGTCGCGGAACGCCGCGCCCGTCGAGTTCGAGTACTCCCGGGCAATGCCGCGGATCGAGAACGCGTAGCCGCGATCGGGCGTGACGTTGACCTCGACGGCGAAGTCGTCGAGTCCGAGCAGCGCGATCGCGTCTGTCGCCGACCTCGGGGTCGAGCCCGAGCGCCTGCAGCCGAAGGATGCCGTCGTGCTCGTCGCCGAGCCCGAGCTCACGCGCCGACGCGATCATGCCGTCGGAGGTGTGGCCGTACGTCTTGCGTGCTGAGATGGGGAACGGCCCTGGCAGCACGGCGCCCGGCAGCGACACGACGACCTTGTCGCCAACCACGAAGTTGTCGGCGCCGCACACGATGCCGCGCAGGCGTCGTCGCGCGACCGACGTCGCACCTGGCACCAGCGAATCGTCTTGCCGTTGGACTGCGGCTCGTCGTCGAACGAGAGCACCTGGCCGACGACGATCGGACCGGTGAGGTCGAACGTGTGCACGTCCTCCTCCTCGAGTCCGACGCGCACGAGGGCGGCGTGCACGTGCTCGAGGGTCACGCCGTCGGGCAGGTCGACGAACTCGCTCAGCCAGCTGATCGGCGCGCGCATCAGGCGCTCATCCCGAACTGCTGCGAGAAGCGGATGTCGCCCTCGACCATGTCGCGCATGTCGTTCATGTCGTTGCGGAACTGCAGCGTGCGCTCGATGCCCATGCCGAACGCGAAGCCCTGGTACACGTCGGGGTCGATGCCCGCCGCGCGCAGCACGTTGCGATTCACCATGCCGCAGCCGCCCCACTCGACCCAGCGCGCGCCGCCCTTGGCGTTCGGCTGGTACACGTCCATCTCGGCGCTCGGCTCGGTGAACGGGAAGTAGTTCGGGCGCAGCCGGATCTGCGCCTCTGCGCCGAACATCGCGCGCGCGAGGTGCTCGAGCGTGCCGCGCAGGTGCGCCATCGTGAGGCCCTTGTCGATCGCGAGTCCCTCGATCTGGTGGAACACCGGGCGTGTGCGTCGCGTCGAGCTCGTCGGTGCGGAACGTCTTGCCGGGCGCGACGACGTACACCGGCAGCGGCCGGTCGAGCAGCGACCGGATCTGCACGGGGCTCGTGTGCGTGCGCAGCAGCAGGTGCGAGTCGACCGGATCGACGAAGAACGTGTCCTGCATCGCCCGGCCGGGTGGTCCTCGTCGAAGTTCATCGCGTCGAAGTTGAACCACTCGTTCTCGAGTTCCGGTCCTTCCGCGATCTCCCAGCCCATGCCGATGAAGATGTCGCCCATCTGCTCCATGAGAAGGGACAGTGGATGACGCGCGCCAGCCCGCCAGCGCGACGGCACCGCCGTGACATCCACCGCTTCCTCCGCGAGCCGCTGTGTCTCCTCGGCGACGGCCAGCTCGCCCTCGCGAGCGGACAGTGCCTCCTGCACGCGCGCTTGCCCCTGCCCGACGAGCTTGCCCGCGTTCGCGCGCTCGGACTGCGCGACGTCCTTGAGCCCCGCGTTGAACCGCGCGAGCACCGAGTTCTCGCCGACGTGCGCGTTGCGCGCGGCCTTGAGTTCGCCATGTCGGCGGCGGCGGAGATGGCGGCGATCGCGGCATCCGCGGCCGCATTCACGGCCGTTTCGGTGATCGTCGGTGGTCTCTGACACAAGTAGCGAGTTTAGTCGGGTGCGGTCAGCAGCCGTGGCGACGCGACCGTCGCCGCTAGGGTCAGCCGCCCTCGCGCCCGGTGCTGTAGTCGCTCCTGCCTCCGGGATCGTGCAGCGGAGCACTCGCACCCAGCATCCCGCCGCCGCCGAGCTGCGCGATGCACCTTCGCCGCCTTGCGACCCTTCCGGCCCGGCTTGCCACCGCTCGCCGTGCGGCGCGAGACGAACCGCGCGATCGCCGACAGCGACATGTTGATGATCAGGTAGATCGCCCACACGACGAAGAACAGGGTGAAGAGGTACTTCGCGCCGAACGTCGTCGGCCCCTGCTTGAGCCCGATGTTCAGCAGCTCCTGGTAGCCGAGGATGTAGGCGAGCGAGGTGTCCTTCAGCAGCACGACGAGCTGGGCGATGATGATCGGCAGCATCAGCCGGAACGCCTGCGGGAACTCGATCGAGAACCGCACCTGCAGCGGTGTGAGCCCGATCGCGAAGCCCGGACTCGCGCTGGCCCTTCGGCAGCGACGCGATGCCCGCGCGCAGCGCCTCGCCGATCACCGCCCCGTTGTAGACGACGAGTGCGCCGACGCCTGCCCAGAACGAGCCGGTCGAGAACACCAGCAGGACGAACAGCATCATGAGCAGCACGGGCATGCCGCGGAAGAACTCGACCACGATGATCGCCGGCACACGGATGATCGCGAGCCGAGCGGTGCGCGCCATCGAGATGAGCACGCCGAAGATCAGCGCGCCGACCGCGGCGACGCCCGGCCATCTGCAGGGTGCCGAGGATGCCGCGCCAGATGAAGCGGTAGAACGCGCGATCGAGCAGGATGTCCCACCGGCTCGGATCGAAGATGCCCGGCTGCGCCACGCCGCCGGCGTTCTCGCGAGGCTGCGACAGCAGGACGAAGACCACGACGAGCCCGGCGAGGATGAGCGCCAGACTGATGACCGACACGATCAGTGAGATGCGGCGGGCCTTCGGCCCCGGCACGTCGTACAGCACGGAGGTCATCGCTTCACCGCCAGTCGCTTCTCGATGTAATTGGCGGCTTGGCCGAGCGGCACGGTGATGAGCAGGTAGAAGGCGGCGACGGCGACGAGGATCGTGACGTCGCGTTGCCGTTGAACTGGATGACCTGCCGCGACGTCGCGACGAGCTCGAGCACGGAGAATCCGGCGGCCACCGAAGTGTTCTTGGTCAGCGCGATCAGCACGTTGATGAGGGGCGGGATGACGCCGCGGATCGCCTGCGGCATGACCACGAGCCCGACGGTCTGCCCGAAGCCGAGCCCGAGTGCGCGCGACGCCTCCGCTTGCCCGACCTGCACGCCGTTGATGCCGGAGCGCAGCGCCTCGGCGACGAACGGCGAGGTGTAGATGGTGAGTCCGATGGTGGCGTTGACCACGTAGTCCGGCCGCGTCGCAACGAGCACCGGAAGCACGATGGCCATGAAGAAGAGCACGAGGGTGAGCGGAGTGTTGCGCACCACCTCGGTGTAGACGGTCGCGAACCCACGAAGGGCCGGCACCGGGGAGATGCGCATCGTCGCGATGATCGTGCCGAGCACGAGGGCGCCGAGGCCCGAGACCACGAGGAGTCGGAGGGTCATCAGGAAGGCGGCGCCGAACTGCGGCAGGTTCTCGATGATCGCGTCCATGCGACTCCTCTCGTGGTTTCGGTGGCCGGCCGCGCGAGCCGGACAGCGGCCCGCCCGACGAGGTCGGGCGGGCCGCTTCATTCAGTGATTACTCGTAGCGGTTGACCGTCGGCGGGTCCGGCAGCGGCAGCACCGTGCCGGCCGTGGACTCCCACGCGTCGGCCCAGCGGCCGTCCTCGAACGCCTCCTCGAGCACGTCGTTGATCCAGTCGCGGAAGACGGTGTCCTCCTTGGTGAGGCCGATGCCGTAGGGCTCCTCGGTGAACGGGTTGCCCACGACCTCGAACTCGCCACCGCTGTTGGCCGCGAGGCCGGCGAGGATCACGTTGTCGGTGGTCAGCGCGACGACCTGGCCGGAGCTGACCAGCGGCAGGCACTCGGCGTAGCCGGCGAGCGAGGTCACCTGGTCGGTGTACTCCTTGATGTTCGTCTCCGACGTCGAACCGGCCACCGTGCAGACTGGCTTGCCCGCGAGGTCCTCGGGACCTTCGATGCCCTCGGGGTTGCCCGCGAGCACGAGGATGTCCTGACCGGCGTTGTAGTACGGCCCGGCGAAGGAGATGACTTCCTTGCGCTTGTCGTTGATCGTGTACGTCGCCACCACGATGTCGACCTCACCCGACTGGATGAACGGCTCGCGGTTGGCCGAAACCGTCTCGGTCCACGTGATGCCGTCTTCGGGGATGCCGAGCTCGGCGGCGATGATCTTCGCGATCTCGACGTCGAAGCCCTGGGGGTTGCCGTCGGCATCCACCTGACCGAACAGCGGCTGGTCGAACTTCGTGCCGACCGTGATCGCGCCTGCCTCGTTGAGGGCCGCCATGGTGGTGCCCGCCTCGAACTCGATCACCTCTTCGGGTGCCGCGGTGTCTTCGGCCTCCGGTGCCGCCGAGTCGTTGCAGCCGCTGAGGGCGAGAACGCCCGCCACGGCGATGGCAGAGATCATCAGACTCTTGTTGAGTCGCATGTTTCCTCCTGGAATTGCTGTGATCACACCCACCGGTTAGTGGGTGAGTACCTTCGAGAGGAAGTCCTTCGCTCTCGAGCTCGTGGGGTCGGTGAAGAACTTCTCGGGGGTCGCCTCCTCGACGATCTCCCCGTCAGCCATGAAGAGCACGCGACCGGCGGCCTTGCGCGCGAAGCCCATCTCGTGCGTGACGACGACCATGGTCATGCCGTCCTTCGCGAGGCCGACCATGACGTCGAGCACCTCGTTGATCATCTCCGGGTCGAGCGCCGAGGTCGGCTCGTCGAACAGCATGATCTTGGGATCCATCGCGAGCGCGCGCGCGATCGCGACGCGCTGCTGCTGGCCGCCCGAGAGCTGCGACGGCAGCTTGGCGGCCTGGTTGGCCACGCCGACCCGATCCAGCAGTTCCATCGCGCGCTTGTCGGCTTCGGCCTTCGAGCGCTTGCGCACCTTGATCTGGCCGAGCGTCACGTTCTCGAGGATCGTCTTGTGCGCGAACAGGTTGAACGACTGGAACACCATGCCGACGTCGGCGCGAAGCTTCGCGAGGTCCTTGCCCTCCTTGGGCAGCACCTTGCCATCGATCGTGATCGTGCCGTCGTCGATCGTCTCGAGCCGGTTGATCGCCCGGCACAGCGTCGACTTGCCCGATCCCGACGGCCCGATCACGACCACGACCTCGCCCTTGCCGATCGTGGTGGTGATGTCTTTCAGCACATGGAGCTCCCCGAAGTGCTTGTTGACGTGATCGATGACAACAAGTGGCTCCATGTGTTCACACAACCACACGCCCATCAAGGGGTCAACGAACCACGGCGGTTGTAACTCAGGTGTGACCCCGCGGAAACATCGGACGCGGGTGCTCTACGAGACGAACTTGGGCCCCTGGATGATGACGAGGCGGTCGGGGAACACGACTCCCGGCAGCACGGATTGTTCAGCGGCGGTGAAGGTGGCGGACGCCAGACGGCCGATCGAGTCTTGGTAGGCGCCGGTGAGGCCAGCCATCTCGCTGAATCCGGCGCCCTGCAGAACTCCGACCGCATGATCCACGAGCGTCTGGCCTGCACCCACGAAGTAGCCGACGTCGCTGCTCGCACCGGCCGCGTGCACGAACTGGAACGCGCACGTTGGCAGCACGCCATTCGAGACGTTCGGCAGCTCACCCGCGTAGTCGGCCAGGAACTGCGTCGGCGGGATCTCGTTCACCACCGTCCGGTCGTCGTTGTAGGTGGCTTGAAGATATGGGTACAGGGTGCTGGGGCATCCGGAGGCGGCGGGAGGCGACGAGGGGTTCGGCGCCGGTGCTGTCGGCGTCGAACTCGGTGGCGCGGAGTGGAACGTGATCGCGACGTACCCGGTGGAGCGCACATCCGTGATCGCGGTGAGGTGTCGGGTCGCGACATCCAGGATTGGTCCCGCAATCGACTGCACGATGCCGCGGATGCTCGACGGCACCTGGTCGAACACGAGCGCGGTGAACAGCTTGCGGATCTTCTCGATGTCGTTGCGCTCGACCGAGGCCACGACCTTCAGCAGTCCGGCGTGCTCCTCGCCCTTGGACTCCTTCTCGGTCTCGTGGCCGGTGATGTAGCCGTAGTCAGCCGACTGGTTCTGGCCGAGCACGTAGTCGATGGAGTCAGGCTTCGACAGGTCGGGACGCGCCATGTTCGTCGGCACCCAGCTCACCTTGGATCCCACGGCCGAACCGGCGCTACGAAGGTCGACGTCGAACGCTGCTGCGCAGTCCAGCACCACTTCGGGGATGGGAAGACGGTTGTCGGCAACCTCGAGCCCCATCCGCCCATAGCGGTTGTTGGTGTCGATGCCGAACACGTTCGTCTCGGGCTTGGCCGTCATGGTGGCTTTCCAGACCATGAGGTACGTCGAGAGCTGCCGAATGGTCTCGAGCGCGCCGAAGATCGTCGTCATAATCTGCACGATCGGTCGAGTGACGGCGTCGAGCAATCCCTTCACGAGCCCGGCCGCGAGGTCGACGGCCCCGTTCCAGATTCGCCCGAGGAATCCGAAGAAGCCGCCCTTCGAGACATCCACCTTGAGTGCGTTCACGACCGTCGCGATGGCGTGCTGGATGAAGTTGGTCACCGCGGTGCACGGACCGGCGGCGAGCGTCGTCGCGAGCGCCGCGATCGCGACTCGCCGCTCCCGGCCGCACCGTCAAGCGGCACGTCCCTGGCGTCGATGTCGGCGGTCGCGTCGGCGAGGAAGAACGTCGTGACGAGGCTCGGGAAGAGGATCGTGTCGGGGCGGGTGAAGTCCTGGTCGCCGAGCAGCGCGTGGGCGAACCGCGCTGCGTCGCTGTCGTACGAGATGGCCCACGCCGCGATCAGGTAGCCGATCGGGGGCGCGCCCTCCGGCGTCGGCGAGACCGCGGCGAGCTCGGCGCCGCTCACTCCCCCGTCATTCGCGGCCTCGGCGCTCATGTTCTGCACCTGCCACGGGGTGATCCGCACGACCTCGGCGGCATCCGGATCCCAGGTTTCGGCGATCGCAACGCCTGCGGTCTCGAGCTCGGTCGTGACGAGCGCGACCTTCGACTCGTCGAACGGCTCGCTGCGCAGCTCGAGCACGATCGCTGCATCGTCAGCGCCAATGCCGGATGTGCCCGGATCGCCCGGTGCGCCCGGGATGCAACCCGTGAGCGCGAGAGTCGCCGCGAGCGCCGCAGCGAGGAATCGAAGTCGGACGAGTCGCTTCACGAGGAGCCTCGGTTCTGCGCAGTTCTCGGAACTGCGATCACGCGCGAGCCTACGCCCGTTCCGTCACGAGCGCTGGGCGAATGCGCTCTCGTACAGGCAGACGGAAGCCGCGGTGGCAAGGTTCATCGACTCCGCGTGGCCGTAGATCGGCACGGTGATCGCGCGATCGGCGAGCGCGAGGTGCTCGTCCGTGAGCCCGCGGGCCTCGTTGCCGAACAGCCACGCGGTCGGCTTCGCCGAGAGTGCCGTCGCGCCGGGCATCCAGCAGGTCGTCGCCCTTGATGTCGGCGGCGAGCACCGTGAGTCCGACGCCACGCAGCTTGTCGAGCACGGGGCCGAGTTCCGGGGCCATCGCGACCGGCAGGTGGAAGATCGATCCCGTCGTCGCACGCACGACCTTGGGGTTGTAGAGGTCGACGCTGCGACCGGTGAGCACGACGGCGTCGGCGCCCGCGGCATCCGCAGCCCGGATGATCGTGCCCGCATTGCCTGGGTCGCGCACCTCTTCGAGCACTGCGACCAGTCGCGGTGCCTCCGCGAGGATGTCCTTCAGCGCGACCGGGAACTGGCGGCAGACCGCGACGACCCCCTGCGGCGTCACCGTGTCGGCCATCGTCTCGAGCACGTGCTCGGTCACGAAGTGCGGCTTGAGCTCGGCGTCGGCGACTGCCTGCGCAAGTTCGGCGTATCGCTCGAGCGCGGTCGGGGTCACGAACAACTCGACCACGAGCTCTGGCCGGAAGGCGAGCGCCTCGGACACCGCCTGCGGACCTTCGAGCAGGAACAGGCCCGTCTCGGCGCGGGCATCCTTCTTGGCGAGCTTCGCCACCGCGCGCACGCGGGGCGAGCGCGGGTTGTCGATCACCGCACCAGCCTAGGTGCGCCTGATGAACACGAGGTGAAGCCTCGCGCTGTCAGATTCGACAATGACGAAGGGCGCCGCACTGGATGCGGCGCCCTTCATGGTGATGCAGGAGCGTTGTTACGCGACCTTCGCGTTGACGTCGGCGGGCAGCGCGGCCTTGGCCGTCGCGACGATCGCCGCGAACGTGGCGGGCTCGGTGACCGCGAGGTCGGCGAGGATGCGGCGATCGACCTCGATGCCGGCCAGGTTCAGACCCTGGATGAAGCGGTTGTAGGTGAGGCCGTTGGCGCGGGATGCCGCGTTGATGCGCTGGATCCACAGGCGGCGGAAGTCGCCCTTGCGCGCACGACGGTCACGGTACGCGTAGACGAGGGAGTGGGTGACCTGCTCCTTCGCCTTGCGGTACAGGCGCGAACGCTGGCCGCGGTAGCCGGATGCGCGCTCGAGGATGACGCGGCGCTTCTTGTGGGCGTTGACGGCCCTTTTGACTCTTGCCATGATCTTGTTCCCTTATCCCCTACTTGCCCTTGCCGAGCAGACGCTTGATGACCTTCGCGTCCTGCGGCGCCAGCACCTGGTCGGTGTTGAGGCGGCGCTTGCGCTGGCCGCTCTTGACCTCGAGGTTGTGGCGCATGCCGGCCTGCTGCTTCATGACCTTGCCCGAACCGGTCAGCTTGAACCGCTTCTTCGCACCGGAGTGCGTCTTCTGCTTAGGCATCAGTGGTGTCCTTCTCTGTCTTGGCTTCTGCTTCGCGGCTGCTGGTGCAGCCGGTGAGTCTGTGGTTGTCTCGGGAGCGGTCTCCGCCGTCCGGGGCTGCCTCGTCGCGAGCCGGTCGCTTCGTGGCCTGCCGCTTGGCATCGGCTTCGGCCTTCGCCGTTGCCTTCGTCTTGTGGGGTCCGATCACCATGACCATGTTGCGACCGTCGATCATCGGGGTGGATTCGACGGAACCGAACTCGGCGACATCCTCGGCGAATCGCTGCAGCAGTCGAACACCCTGCTCTGGCCGGGACTGCTCGCGGCCGCGGAACAGGATCATCGCTTTGACCTTGTCACCGGACTGCAGGAAGCCCTCGGCGCGCTTGCGCTTCGTCTCGTAGTCGTGCTTGTCGATCTTCAACCGGAACCGCACCTCCTTGAGGATGGTGTTCGCCTGGTTGCGCCGGGCTTCCTTCGCCTTCTGCGCCTCTTCGTACTTGAACTTTCCGTAGTCCATGATCTTGGCCACGGGAGGCTTGGAGTTGGGAGCCACCTCGACCAGATCCAGGTCTGCTTCCTGAGCGAGCTTGAGCGCGACGTCGATGGCTACGACGCCGACCTGCTCACCGCCCGGTCCGACAAGTCGGACTTCGGGAACACGGATTCGGTCATTGGTACGCGGATCGCTGATGCGGATCTCCTCTTGACAATGCGGTGGCACACGACTGCGACGGTGTCGCAACGGCACGATGCGAGGAGGAATCCGCGGCACAAGTGCCACGACACCCTAGCTCTCAGTACCGCGCACTTCGAAGAAGCGCTCGGAATTGAGGGGGTGCAACTACCCGATAACCTTGTGCTGTTTAAAGAACACGCGGCGGCCAGCAGGTGGGAGAATCTCCACTTTCGTATCCGGAACAGTGCCCCGGAGCCTGTACGAGGATAGCAGAGTCCGCGCCCTCATTCGAAGCACTGCAGCGAAGGACCCTGTGAGCACTATCTCGAGCCCATACGACGACGACTCCAGCACCGAGGCTCGCGACATCGGCGCCGTGCCCGCGGTCGAACTCATCAACACCACCGCGGTGCACCTCATGAGCGCGGCCGCCGTCAAGCTCGGACTCGGAGACACCGAGGATGCCGCGAGCGAGATCGACCTCGACGAGGCCCGCAAGCTCATCACGGTGCTGGCCGGCCTGGTGACGGCCGCCGCGCCCGAGATCGGGGATCACCACGCCCGCCCGCTGCGCGACGGCCTGCGCTCCCTGCAGCTCGCGTTCCGCGAGACCTCCGCCATCCCGGATGCACCAGGCCAGGGTCCGGGCGAGAAGTTCACCGGCGCGGTCAGCTAGCGGGACGGGCGACGGTAGCGTTTCCCCTCTGCCGAGCAAATCCGGGCCACTCCGTCAAATTCGGGCCGGCGCGCAAGCCCGGATTTGACGCAACGGCCCAGAAAGCCTCGATTCGTCTCCGCACCGGCGTTGTTTCGGCCCGGAAACCCCGCTCTTGCGGGTCGCTGTCGGCGAACTGGCCCGGACTCGGCCTCTCGTGAGTGCGGCGGGCTGCGCGCGGCTCACCCCACACACCCCGCGGGCTCAGAACCAGCGCTCGAGCACCTGCGCGACCCCGTCGGCGTCGTGGTGAGGTGCGATCTTCGTCGGCCTCGGCCTTGAGTGCGGGGTCTGCGTTCTCCATCGCGACACCCCAGCCGGCCCACCGCAGCATGTCGAGGTCGTTGGCCTGATCGCCGAACGCGATCGCGTGCTCCGGCGCGATGCCCCACTCTCGCGCGAGCCCGTCGATCACGGTGCCCTTCGAGATGCCGGCGAGGCTGACTTCGATGAGTCCTGCCACGCCTGAGCTCGTGGCGAGCAGTACATCGGCGTAGCGCTCACGGAGCACCCGCAGCACCTCCTCGTGGTGCCCTTCGGCCGGTCGCACCAGCAGCTTGATCATCGGTTGACCGGCCAGCGTCGCGAGTGGCACCCGCTGCTGGTCGGTGAGGTGCGAGAACGGATAGTGCTCCTCGGCGAGCATGCCGATCTCTGACAGACCTTCGGCCGCGATCGCGAACTCCGCTCCGCCGGCTCGCAACTCGTCAGCCAGGGCGATCACGCGGTCGCCGTCCAGCAGGTGGCTCTTCAGCACGTCCCCGGTCTCGAGGTTCACGACCAGCGCGCCGTTCGCGCACAGGGCGATCGACGAATGGATGCGGTCCTTCAGGTGACGAACGAACCGGACCGGCCGGCCGGTCGCGATCACGACGCGCGCGCCAGCCTCGGTGGCGCGCTGCAGCACCGCCGCGCTGCGATCGCTCACCTCCCGGCCGACGTTCAGCAACGTGCCGTCGAGATCCGTGAGGATCAGCCGCGGCGCCTCCCGCGGCGCATTCACGCCGCGCCCACGATCCGCACGCCGATCGAGTCGACGCGCGCGACGATGATCTCGTCGGCGGCCCAGCGTGCGCTCATGCGGGACATGAGTGCGTCGAGTGCCTCTCGGTCGAGACCGTCCACGATCGTGAACTGCGCGAGCACTTCGGGGCCGGCGAGCCGGGCATCCGGGTCGCCGGGGGCGAGCTGCACGGCGTGCACGTCGGGTTCGGGAGCCGCGGCATCCATGAAGGCTCGCAGCACGTCTGGATCGAGATACGCGGGCTGCCACGGTTCGCGGCGCGCGATCGCCCACAGCGCCGGACGACGGATGACGACCTCGGTCGCGCTCGTCGCGTCAAGCACCACGAGGTCGGTGCCCTCCCCCGCGGCCGCGAGGGCAACCCGCTCGCCGGATGCGGGGATGGGGCGCGCGGCCGGATCCCACTCGCGCATCGTGTCGACCGAGGTGAACGCGGGCAGCACGGTGCGGCCGTCCGGTCCAGCGACCGTCACGATCGAGAGCTCCTGCGACTTGTCGACGAGGTGACCGGAGGCGTTCGTCGCCGAGTCGCCGAGTTCAGCCACGAGCGGGATCAGGAGCCGGGCATCCCGCAGCGCATCGACGACCTCCGCCTCGCCGAGCTCGCCCGCGCGCAATCGCCGGATGGCCTCGAGCAGCTTCGCATCGGCCGCGCCGTCGTCGCCCGCGGCGGGATTCGGCTCGAAGTGCCGGCCCTCCCACGGCACGCCCGCGCTGTCGGCGCTGTGCTCGTCCGTCAGTCGCTCGCGACGTCGAGCGCTTCGGCGAGGGTGAACGCCTTCGCATACAGCGCCTTGCCGATGATCGCACCCTCGAGGCCTTGTGGCACGAGCTCACGCAGGTCGGCGATGTCGTCGAGCGTCGCGACGCCACCTGAGGCGATGACGGGTCGAACGGTTCGGTCCATGACACGGTGCAGCAGGTCGAGGTTCGGACCCTTGAGGGTGCCGTCCTTCGTGACGTCGGTCACGACGTAGCGGCAGCAGCCGGCGTCCTCGAGGCGGTCCATGACCGTGAACAGGTCGCCGCCCTCCTTCGTCCACCCGCGCGCCGCGAGCGTCTCGCCCCGCACGTCGAGACCGACCGCGATCGCCTCGCCGTACTCGGCGATCACGTGCGCGGCCCACTCGGGGTTCTCCAGGGCTGCGGTGCCGAGGTTGATACGCTTCGCACCGGTGTGCAGCGCTGCCTCGAGCGTCTTGTCGTCACGGATGCCACCCGACAGCTCGATGTTCACACCGCGCGGCACCGACTTGATGACCTTCTTGATCACCGCGTGGTTGCTGCCACGACCGAATGCCGCGTCGAGGTCGACGAGGTGGATCCATTCGGCCCCCTGGCCGACCCAGTCCTGGGCCGCGCTGACGGGGTCGCCGTAGTTGGTCTCGGTGCCGGCTTCGCCCTGCGTGAGGCGCACTGCCTTGCCGTTCGCCACATCCACCGCGGGGAGCAGGACCAGCCGCGGGGTGGTGTTGAACTCGCTCATTTGCTGTTGTCTCCTTGACGTGGGCGACCGATCGCGCACACGAACACCCGATAGTAGTCCAACCTCACGGTTCCCTCGCCCCACGTGACGGGGGGTTGCAATCAGAGGGTCGCGAGCCAATTGCGAAGCAGCTGGATGCCGGCTTCGCCAGACTTCTCCGGGTGGAACTGGGTTGCCGAGAGGGGTCCATTCTCGACCGCGGCGAGGAACCGCCCACCGTGCTGCGCCCAGGTGAGGGCTGGCACGGGGAACGGCGGTCGCGCATCCAGCACCCACTCCTGCGCTGCATAGGAGTGCACGAAGTAGAAGCGCTCGTCGTGGAGGCCCGCGAACAGCACCGACTCTGCGTCGGCGTCGACCGTGTTCCAGCCCATGTGCGGCACGATCGGCGCGTCGAGCAGCGTGACCGTGCCCGGCCATTCGCCGAGACCCTCGGTCTCGACCCCTCGCTCCACGCCGTTCGCAAACAGCACCTGCATACCGACGCACACGCCGAGCACCGGGCGATTGGCAATGAGCCGCTGCTCGATGATCGCTGCTGCGCCGACACGCTCGATGCCCGCCATGACCGCCGAGAAGGCGCCCACACCAGGCACGAAGAGACCGTCAGCCGCGATCGCACGGGTGCGGTCGGCGGTCAACTCGACGTCGGCGCCCGCGAGTTCGAGGGCTTTCGCCGCCGAGTGCACGTTGCCCGAGCCGTAGTCGAGGACGACGACGGATGGCCTGCTCATGGACACGGCCTCATGCCCCGAGCGTCCCCTTCGTCGACGGGATGCCCGCGACGCGCGCGTCCCTCGCGACCGCAAATCGGAACGCGCGTGCGAACGCCTTGAACTCCGCCTCGGCGATGTGGTGGGGGTCACGCCCGCCGAGCACGGTGACGTGCACGGTCATCGCCGCATTGAACGCGATCGCCTCGAAGACGTGGCGCACCATCGAACCGGTGAAGTGGCCGCCGATCAGGTGGTGCTCGAATCCGGCCGGCTCGCCGGTGTGCACGAGATAGGGACGACCCGACAGGTCGACGACGGCCTGCACGAGCGCCTCATCGAGCGGCACGAGCGCATCGCCGAACCGCGAGATTCCCGACTTGTCGCCGAGCGCCTCGGCGATCGCACGACCGAGCGCAATGCCGATGTCTTCGACCGTGTGGTGCACGTCGATCTCGATGTCGCCCTTGGCCCGAACCTTCAGGTCGACGAGCGAGTGCTTCGTGAACGCGGTGAGCAGGTGGTCGTAGAACGGCACCGTCGTCTCGATGTCGGCCGTGCCCGTGCCGTCGAGATCGAGCACGAGCTCGATGCTGGACTCACTCGTCTCGCGGCGAATCGTCGCCGTGCGGTTGGTCATGGCTCAATCCTAGGCAGTCGCGCGAGCGCAGAGCACTTCAGCGGCGGAGGTCACCGAGGGCACTGAGGAAGGCCGTGGTCTCCGCTTGGCTGCCGGCCGTCACCCTCAAGTGGTTCGGGATGCCGACGTCGCGGATGATGATGTCGTGCTCGAGCAATGCCTCGAACGTGGCGTGCGGGTCATCCACTCCCCCGAACAGTACGAAGTTCGAGGCACTGTCGTGCACGGGATAGCCGAGCGCTGGCAGCTCGACGAGCAGCCGGTCGCGCTGCACCTTGATGTCGTCGACCATCGCGAGCATCTCCGGCGCGTGGGCCAGCGCCGCGGTCGCCGCGGCCTGCGTGAGCGCCGACAGGTGGTAGGGCAGGCGCACGAGGCGCAGGGCGTCGGTCACGGCTGGGTCGGCCGCGAGATAGCCCAGTCTCGCTCCGGCGAAGGCGAAGGCCTTGCTCATGGTGCGCGAGACGATCAGCCTCGGCCGGCCGGGCAGCAGCGTCACGGCCGACGGTGCGTCGGTGAACTCGGCGTACGCCTCATCCACCAGCAAGATGCCGTCGGTCGCCTCGTACGCCGCGTCGATCACATCGATGCCCAGCGGCGTGCCCGTCGGGTTGTTCGGCGAGCACAGGAACACGACGTCGGGCTGCTCCCGCTCGATCGCCGCGACGACGGTCTGCGCGCTGAGCCGGTAGTCCGCGTCACGCTCGGCGGTCACCCATCGGGTGCCCGTGCCGTCGGCGATGATCGAGTGCATCGAGTAGGTGGGCGGGAATCCGAGCACGCTGCGGCCCGGTCCGCCGAAGGCCTGGAGCACCTGCTGCAGGATCTCGTTCGAACCATTCGCCGCCCAGAGGTGATCGGCGGTGAGTCCGTTGCCGAGGTAGCCGGCGAGTGCTTCGCGCAGCTCGGTGAACTCGCGGTCGGGATATCGGTTGACGCCGAGTACGGCCGCGGCGAGCGCGGCGACGATGTCGGTTGCCACCGCTTCGGGAATCGCGTGCGTGTTCTCGTTCACGTTGAGCCGGATGCGCACGTGCTCCTGCGGGGCCCCGTAAGGGCTCTTACCGCGGAGGTCGTCCCGGATGGGGAGGTCGTCGAGCGAAGTCACGCACGCAATGGTATGGCCAGCGCGGAGGTGCTCCCGCTGCTGCGCCTGCCGCGGGCGCCGCGCGCTACGGCAGGTACTGGGCAGGGATGGCGAGCTGCTGCCCCGCGAGCACGTCAGCCGATTCGAGCTGGTTGAGCTTCATGATCGCGGAGATCACGTCGCGGGGATCGGCGTTGGGAGCGACCGCCTCCGCGACCTCCCAGAGCGCCCTGTCCGGTGTCGACCGTGACGTACTGGAACTCCGCACTCGACCCTTCGAGCGTCGCGGTGGCCATGCCGCCGTTGAGCGCAAACACGAGCGGCCGCGAAGACGAGTGGTGCGGCCGCGAGCGTGGTGAGAACGCCGCGGCCGCGCTTGGTGAGGCGCAGGCGTGGGGCGGCGGGACGGGCATCGCTGGGCACGGCGCTGCGTCGCGCCGAGCCGAACGTTCCATCAACAGTCGCTGTGCTCACGATGTGCCTCCAAGGGTTTTCGTATCCGGCACTCGGCCGGGAGGGCCGGATACGAAGTCTGTGTGCGTGTTCTTCAGCCTGGGCATCCGAACACCTGTACCGAACATACTTTCGAATTGCTTCGAAATCAAGACCATCTTCGAATCTGCCACCGACATTGGTCGCAACACACTCGAACAGGTGTTTGTTTTCGGGGGTGAATGCGGATACAGTTTCGAATGAGCCACCGACATTCGACCGAGACGGGCACCCTGAGTCGAGAGCACCCGCCGATGAGGCGCGATGCCGAGGACTGCAGCCGCGCACGCGGCGCCGCACGAGCCTGAGCGACAAGCAGCTCGCGATCCTCGACGTCATCCAGCGCTCGGTCGCGTCGCGCGGTTACCCGCCGAGCATGCGCGAGATCGGAGACGCCGTCGGCCTCTCCTCGCTCTCGAGCGTCACGCACCAGCTCGGCCAGCTCGAGCTCTCGGGCTACCTGCGTCGCGACCCGAACCGTCCGCGCGCCATGGAGGTGCTCATCGACCTCCCGGCAATCGAGCCGTCACTCGACGACGTTCCTTCTGAGAATGTGACGCCGATCGGCGATGCGGTGATGGTGCCGCTCGTCGGTCGCATCGCGGCCGGCATCCCGATCACCGCTGATCAGCAGGTGGAGGAGGTCTACCCGCTCCCCCGCCAACTCACCGGCAAGGGCACCGGCCAGCTGTTCATGCTCAAGGTGGTCGGTGAGTCGATGATCGACGCCGCGATCTGCGACGGCGACTGGGTCGTCGTGCGCGAGGCGCAGGACGCGATCAACGGCGACATCGTCGCGGCAATGCTCGACGGCGAGGCCACGGTGAAGGTCTTCCGCCAGCGCGATGGCCACACGTGGCTGCTGCCGCGCAACTCGGCGTTCGAGCCGATCCTCGGTGACCACGCCCAGATCCTGGGCAAGGTCGTGACGGTGCTGCGGGCGCTGTAATCCCCCGAACGGCGCGCGTCGGCTAGACGCCGACCCGTTCCCGCGCCGCCCGCGTCGCCGCCAGCACGTTCCGCAGCGACTCGACCGTCTCGTCGTAGCCGCGGGTCTTCAAGCCGCAGTCGGGGTTGACCCACACCTGGCGCTCCGGGATCGAGCCGAGCGCGATCTCGATGAGGTCGGAGACCTCCTCCACCGATGGCACGCGCGGCGAGTGGATGTCGTAGACGCCCGGGCCGATGCCGCGACCGAAGCCGCTCGACTTGATCGCCGGCACAACGTCCATCTTCGATCGCGCCGCCTCGATCGAGGTCACGTCCGCGTCGAGCCCGTTGATCGCATCGATCACGACCCCGAATTCGGAATAGCAGAGGTGGGTGTGGATCTGGGTGCGATCCGCGACGCCCGCGGTGGCGAGGCGGAATGACCCGACGGACCAGTCGAGGTAGTCCGGCTGGTCGCGCTGCTTGAGTGGGAGCAGTTCGCGCAGGGCCGGTTCATCCACCTGGATGATGCCGATGCCCGCAGACTCGAGGTCCGCGATCTCGTCGCGCAGGGCGAGCGCGACCTGGTTGGCGGTGTCACGCAGCGGCTGGTCGTCGCGCACGAACGACCACGCGAGGATCGTCACCGGACCGGTCAGCATGCCCTTGACGGGCTTCTCGGTGAGGCCCTGCGTGTAGGTCGACCACTCGACGGTCATCGGCTCGGGTCGCGATACGTCGCCCCACAGGATCGACGGCCGCGTACACCGGGAGCCGTACGACTGCACCCAGCCGTTCTGCGTGACGGCGAAACCGTCGAGCAGCTCGGCGAAATACTGCACCATGTCGTTGCGCTCTGGCTCGCCATGCACGATCACGTCGAGTCCGATCTCCTCCTGCAGGTCGACAACCCGGCGGATCTCGGCCTTCATCTCGTCGACGTACTGCTCGTGCGTGATGTCGCCCTTCGCAGCCGCGGCTCGCGCCTTGCGGATGTCACCGGTCTGCGGGAACGACCCGATCGTGGTCGTTGGCAGGAATGGCAGGTGCAGCGCTTCCTCCTGCGCGGCGAGGCGCGCGGCGTAGTCGCCGCGCGAGAAGTCCGCCTCGACGAGCTGTTCCGCCCGGGCGCGGACGGCGCCGTCACGCACGCCGCGTGCGGCGTGGCGGTCGGCGAGGGCGGTGGATGCGGCATCCAACTCGTTCTGGATCGCCGCCCTCCCCGACCGCAGCCCTTTCGCGAGGGTCGCTACCTGACCGACCTTCTGATCCGCAAACGCGAGCCAGTTCTTCAGCTGGGCGCCGAGCAGCGGCTCATCTTCGACGTCGTGCGGCGTGTGGAAGAGCGAAGTGGATGTCGCGACAGCCACCTTCTGCCCGAGCGCCTCCAGCGCCTCGAGCTTGCCGTAGGCCGCCGCAAGATCCCCGCGCCAGATGTTGTGCCCGTCGATCACGCCGCCGACGAGCACCGTGCCGGTCGAGCCAGCGCCGATCGACTCCGATGTCGGCACCGCGCCCTTCACGAGATCCAGTCCGATCGCCTCGATCGGTGTGCCCAGCAGCGCGGGCAGTGCGTCGCCGAGACTGCCGTACGGCGCCGCAACGAAGATGCCCGGGCGATCGGTCGCGGCGCCAAGGATGTCGTACGCGCGCTTGGTCGCCGCGAGCACCGTCGCGCGATCCACCTCGATCGACTCGCTCACCAGCGCCGGCTCGTCGAGCTGCACCCACTGGGCGCCCGCGGCGCGCAGCTCGGCGAGCAGCTGCACGTAGACCGGCAGCAGGTCATCGAGGCGGTCGAGCGGAACGTACCCCTCGGGCGCGCCCTCGCTCGGCTTGCTCAGCAGCAGGAAGGTCACCGGGCCGACCAGCACCGGACGAGTCAGGTAACCATCGGCCTTGGCTTCGACGAACTCGTCGATCCGGCGACGCGACGCGAGGTGGAGGGCGGTCTCCGGGCCGATCTCTGGTACGAGGTAGTGGTAGTTCGAGTCGAACCACTTGGTCATTTCGGCCGGGGTGTCCTGGCCTTCGCCGCGGGCGATCGTGAAGTAGCCGGGCAGGTCGACCACGCCATCCTCCACGACGCGCTCGAAGCGGGTCGGCACTGCGCCGACCGCCACGGCGGTGTCGAGCACGTGGTCGTAGAACGAGAACGCCTCGGGAATCGACGAGTCATCCTTGCCGAGTCCGAGCGCTGCGAGCCGCTCGCGCGTGACACGGCGCAGTTGCTTCGCGGCGGCTTCGAGCTCGTCGAGCGGGAGCTTGCCTGCCCAGAATGCCTCGACGGCTTTCTTGAGCTCGCGGCGGCGCCCGATGCGCGGATAGCCGAGGATCGTGCCAGCGGGGAAGTCAGTCGTCGTCATGTGTCCTTGCACCTGTTCCGTCGATCTGCGGCCGATTGGCCGTCAGTCTCGGGCGGGTGCCGGGCTCGGCTGTCGCTCCTTGTTGCGTCTTCCAGACTAGGCACACATCCGAGCCTTCCGAGGTTTGTTACGCGCCGTCCGTCGGGGGCGGCCACCGACCTCGACGTCCGCGCAGCGGGCTACGCTTATGCGGTGCCATCGAGTGTGAAATTCCCATCGTTGGTCGAGCTGACCGAGGCCCCGCGACCGTCGCGCTCCGAGGCTCTCATGGCTGAACTGGCCAAGCGAGTCGTGATCGCCGACGGCGCGATGGGCACCATGCTCCAGGAAGCCGACTTGCCGCTCGACGACTTCCTGCAGCTCGAGGGGTGCAACGAGATCCTCAACGTCACACGCCCTGACGTGCTCGAGCGCATCCACGGCGAGTACCTCGACACCGGCATCGACGCGATCGAGACGAACACGTTCGGCTCGAACTGGTCGAACCTGTCCGACTACGGCATCGACGATCGCATCGAGGAGCTCTCGCGGGCTGGTGCCGAGATCGCGCGCCGTACGGTCGAGAAGTACGAAGCGGCCGACGGCAGGATGCGCTGGGTGCTCGGCTCGATCGGCCCCGGTACGAAACTCCCGAGCCTCGGTCACACGACCTATGCGCACCTGAAGTCGACGTTCGCCGACCAGGCCCGCGGACTCATCCTCGGCGGCTCTGACGCCCTGCTCATCGAGACCTCGCAAGACCTGCTGCAAACCAAGGCCGCGGTCAACGGCTGCAAGCAGGCGATCGTCGAGACCGGTATCCGCATTCCGATCTTCGTCGAGGTGACCGTCGAGACGACTGGCACGATGCTCATGGGCAGCGAGATCGCGGCGGCTCTCACGACCCTCGAGCCGCTCGGCATCGACATGATCGGCCTGAACTGCGCGACCGGCCCCGCGGAGATGAGCGAGCACCTGCGGCACCTGTCGAAGTACGCGCACATCCCGGTGATGTGCATGCCGAACGCCGGTCTTCCCGTGCTCGGCCCCAACGGCGCGAGCTACCCGCTCACACCCGACGAGCTCGCCACGGCACACGAGCAGTTCGTGAAGGAGTTCGGGCTCGGACTGGTCGGTGGATGCTGCGGCACCACCCCCGCGCACCTCAAAGCCGTCGTCGACCGCATCGGAGCGGCGAAGACCGCTCGCCCCGCGTGATCGAAGAGGACCCGGGCGTCGCAAGCCTCTACCAGCACGTGCCCTTCAACCAGGACGCCTCGTACCTCGCGATCGGCGAGCGAACGAACGCGAACGGCTCGCTCGCGTTCCGCGAGGCGATGCTCGAGGAGCGCTGGGACGACTGCGTCGACATCGCCCGCAACCAGGTGCGCGAGGGCGCCCACCTGCTCGACGTGTGCATCGACTACGTGGGTCGGGATGGCGTCGCCGACATCCGCGAGGTCATCTCGCGGCTGGCGAGCGCATCCACGCTCCCTCTTGTTGTCGACTCGACCGAGCCCGCGGTGCTGCAGGCCGGCATGGAGCTCATCGGCGGCCGCCCGGTGGTCAACTCGGTGAACTTCGAAGACGGGGATGGACCGGAATCCCGCTTCGGCCGCATCATGCCGCTCGTGAAGGAGCACGGTGCCGCCGTGATCGCCCTCACGATCGACGAGGAGGGCCAGGCCCGCACCGCCGAGCACAAGGTGCGCATTGCGAGCCGGCTCGTGGACTCGCTCGTGAACGACTGGGGCATGAAGGTCGACGACATCATCGTCGACGCCCTGACGTTCCCGATCGCCACCGGCCAGGAGGAGACTCGCCGCGACGCGATCGAGACGATCGACGCGATCCGGCAGATCAATGCGAAGTATCCCGGCATCCACACCACGCTCGGTGTCTCGAACGTGTCGTTCGGGCTCAACCCGGCGGCGCGCTCGGTGCTCAACTCGGTGTTCCTGCACGAGGCCGTCGAGGCCGGACTCGACTCCGCGATCGTGAACGCCGCGAAGATCGTGCCCCTCGCATCGGTGCCGGATGACCGCCGCAAGGTCGCGATGGACCTCGTGTGGGACAAGCGCGAGTACGACGCCGACGGCAACCTCACGTACGACCCCCTGTCGGCGCTGCTCGACCTGTTCGCGGGCGTCGACTCGGCCGCGCTCAAGAACGAGCGCGCCGCAGAGCTCGCCGCACTGCCGGTCGGCGAGCGGCTCGAACGACGCATCATCGACGGTGAGGCGAAGGGTCTCGAGGCCGACCTCGACCTCGCCCGCGCCGACGGGATGAAGGCGCTCGACATCGTCAATGACCACCTCCTCGCGGGCATGCAGGTCGTCGGCCAGCGCTTCGGCAGCGGCGAGATGCAGTTGCCGTTCGTGCTGCAGTCCGCCGAGGTCATGAAGGCCGCCGTGGCGCTGCTCGAACCACACATGGAGAAGTCGGATGCCGCGGGCCGCGGCACGATGGTGATCGGTACCGTTCGCGGCGACGTGCACGACATCGGCAAGAACCTCGTCGACATCATCCTGAGCAACAACGGCTACGACGTGATCAACATCGGCATCAAGCAGCCGATCAGTGCCTTCATCGAGGCGGCCGAGCTGCACAACGCCGACGTGATCGGCATGAGCGGCCTGCTCGTGAAGTCGACCGTCGTGATGAAGGAGAACCTGCTCGAGCTCACCTCGCGCGGGCTCGGCACGAAGTGGCCGATCCTGCTCGGCGGTGCCGCCCTCACCCGCACCTACGTCGAGGATGACCTCGCGTCGATCTTCGACGGCGAGGTGCGCTATGCGCGCGACGCGTTCGAGGGACTCACGCTCATGGAGCCGCTCGTCGCGATCGCCCGCGGCGCAGAGCGGGATGCCGTCGGCCTGCCGCCGCTCAAGAAGCGCATCCACGCACGCAGCACGATCGACGTCACCGAGCCGGAGAACATGCCGGCCCGCTCGGATGTCGTCGCAGACAATCCGATCCCCGCGCCGCCGTTCTGGGGCACCCGCATCGTGAAGGGCGTTGCCCTCGCCGACTACTCCGCGTTCCTCGACGAGCGCGCGACGTTCATGGGCCAGTGGGGGCTCAAGCCAGGGCGCGGCGAAGACGGCGCGACGTACGAGGAACTCGTCGAGACGGAGGGTCGGCCGCGCTTGCGGTACTGGCTCGACCGCATCCTGGCCGAAGGAATGCTGGATGCCTCGGTCGCCTACGGCTACTTCCCCGCGTACGCCGACGGCGACGACATGGTGATCCTGCACCACGGCGACGACCCGAAGGGCATCCTCGGCACGGCCGGCCTGCTCGCTCCCGACGGCGGATCCGGCGGCGAGGTCGGCACCGAGCGCCTCCGGTTCAACTTCCCGCGCCAGCGCCGCGACCGCCACCTGTGTCTGTCCGACTACGTGCGTTCGAAGGACTCTGCCCTCGCCCCCGGTGGCCAGATCGACGTCGTCGGGCTGCAGCTCGTCACCGCGGGATCCGCCGTCGACGCGTTCACCGCGAAGATGTTCGCCGAGGACAAATACCGCGATTACCTCGAGCTCAACGGCCTCACGATGCAGCTCACTGAGGCGCTCGCCGAGTACTGGCACTCCCGCATCCGCGCAGAGCTCGGCTTCGCGGCCGAAGACCCGGACGACGTCGAGGGCATGTTCAAGCTCCAGTACCGCGGCGCGCGCTTCTCGCTGGGCTACCCAGCGTGCCCGAACATGGAGGACCGCACGAAAGTCGTCGAGCTGCTGAAGCCAGAGCGGATGGGCGTCGAGCTGTCAGAAGAACTGCAGCTGCACCCCGAGCAGTCGACCGACGCGTTCGTCTTCCATCACCCAGAGGCGCGGTACTTCAGCGTCTAACCCCGGTGCGCGCCCGCCCGACCTTCGCGCGGCGGAGCGCGGCGAGAGCAGCCGGTCCGATCAGCAGGATGCCGACGGTCGTCGTGACGCACGCACGGTGTCCCACGTGAGCGTCGACGTGACGAGCGAGTACACGCCGAACGACGCGAGGTTCTCACCGAGCGGCGCACCCGCGACATAGGACAACCCGTTGGAGCCGCCGACCGCGAACGGCCAGAACCAGAAGTTCATCAGCAGCCCGAACAGGTACGACGACACGATGCCGTACGCGACGAGCATGGCGATCTCGAGCCGCGCCGCTGTGCGGCTCTCGGTCGCACCGCCGAACCGCGGCAGCAGCCCGGCACCCGCCGCGACCCAGCCGCACGCGAACACCTGGAACGGCGTCCACGGGCCGATGCCGCCCCACAGCACCGACGAGAGGGCGATCGTCAGCATGCCGAGCAGGAAGCCGAACCGGGCGCCGTAGGCGCGTCCGGCGAGGATGAGGATGATGAACACGGCCTCGAGCCCGCCGACTCCGGTGCCGGCGATGCGCACTGCCGCGGCGACCGCCGTGAGCACCCCGAGCAGCGCGACCGTCGTGGCCGTGTGCATCGCCCTGTCGAGACTGAGGGCCACCGCGACCACGACCGCGGGCACGAGTGCGAGGGCGAGCACCGGCACCGCGGCTTGCGCATCCTCCGGCAACGCCGACGCGATCAGCGGCCAGGAGAACCCGGCGATCGCGAGCACGCTCGCGATCACGAGCGACCAGCGCGACCACCGCTCGCGGAGGTCGAGCCGGTCGGCGAGGGTGCCGGCGTGACGAGCGGTGGCGGTGGCAGGCGCTGCGGTCACGGGATCACCCCGGCGAACTGGTCGAGCCGGCCTGCAGCCATCGTGATGGTGCGGGTGGCGTAGCGGTCCGCGAACTCGCGGTCGTGGGTTGCCATGACGACGGTCGTGCCGGATGCAGCCGCCTCGACGAGTACGTTGCCGACGAGGGCGCGTGCCGCGGCATCCAGCCCTCGGCTCGGCTCGTCCACGAGGAGCACGCGTGGTCGCGCCGAAAGCTGGATTGCGAGCACGAGGCACAGACGCTCGCCCGCCGAGAGGTCGCGTGGATGTCGGCCAAGCAGATCGCGGGCGTCGCCATCGAGGTCGACGCCGAGCAGTCGGGCGAAGAGCCCCGCGGTTCCGGGGTGGCCGGCCCGTGCGTCGGCTCGGCGGCACTCGCCGTCGACCGTCGTGGCGAACAGCAGATCGTCGTACGCCTCGGGCACGAGCGCGATCGCGGTGCGGCGAGACCGGCGGGCGATCCGGTGCACGTCGCGCACTCCGACGATCACGGTGTCGCGGCGCGCTGGGCGGGCCATGGCGTGCAGCAGCGAGCTCTTACCGGCGCCGTTCGGGCCGCGGAGCGCGACGATCTCGCTGGCGCCCAGCGTGAACGTTGCATCGTCGACCGCCAGTCGGTCGCCGTGCGACACCGAGAGGTGCTGGATCTCGGCGATTGGCGACGGCAGTGGCGCGGACGCTGATGGCGGGTTCGAGGCACCGATCGGTGCGGCGGTCAGATCGGTGCGCAGCAGCGAGCCGTGATCGAGCACGAGCCGCTCGTCGGGCAGGTCACCCCAGTCGCCGAACGCATGCTCGGCGACCACAACGCAGACTCCGGCCTCGTGGGCGAGACGGCCGAGCACGTCGACCACGCGGATTCGAGCGGCGTCGTCGAGGTCGGCGAGGGGTTCATCCACAAGCAGCAGCACCGGCTGCTCGATCAGTGCAGCGCCAATGGCGACCAGGCAGGCCTCGCCCGCAGACAGCGCGTCGATCTCGCGGTCGAGCAGATGCCCGATGTCGAGCCGGTCGGCGAGCTCGACGACTCTCGCACGCACGATCACGGGCGCCACGTTGCGCGCGGCGAGAGTGAAGCCGAGTTCGTCGGCGACCGTGGCCGCGACGAACGACAGGCGGACCGACTGCGGGACGACCCCCACGAATCCGGACGTCTCGCGGGGAGGCACGGCCAGCCGATCCACACCCGCGACCTCGATCACGCCAAGCTGGTCGCCGTCGGAGACGTGCTGGAACAGCCCGCTCATCGCGTGCAGCAACGTCGACTTGCCCGAGCCGGTGGCGCCGGTCACGAGCGTGAGGGTGCCAGGCGCGAGTTCGAGGTCGACGCTCGAGAGACTCCATCGTCCGTCGTACCCCAGCGAGACGTCGCGAATCGTGGCGGGATGCTCGCAGGCCGGCGAGAGCCTTCGGACCGAAGCGAAGCCACGTACTTCCATCGACGCGCCGAGCGCGATCGCCCGCTCGACGGTCTGCTCGAGCACGGGAACGAGCAGGGATGCCACGCCCCGCTCGCCCCGCAAGTCGCGCGCCACACGAACTCGGCGAACCGACCCCAGCAGCGCGGGGAACGTCGCCCAGGCGACGACGAGCGCCCGCGACACCGTGCGCACCGGTCCGCGAACGGCGCCCCTCGTGAGCAGTGCGCGCAGGTCGACGACCGCCGACACCAGGCCGAGCGCGAGCACGAGCGCGGCGAACGGCAGCGCGCTCTGCGCGGCGTTGGCGATACCGCCGATCGTCACCTGCCCGAACAGGGTGATGTGCTCGAACGGACCGCCGAGCCGGATCCTCGGCAGATCGAGCAGCAGCGTGCCACCGCCACTGCCGCCGCCGAACACGACACGGTAGACCACCCGCAACGCGACGAACCCGGCCGCGAGCAGCAGTGCTGCTCGCAGCGCAGTCCATCGCGTCAGTCGCATCAGACTCGTCGCATCAGACTCGCCGCATCACAATCGCCGCATCAGCCCTGCGGCGGGATGGTCTCGGTCGACGGGGTGTAGACGAGGCCGACGGACTGGCCGTCGGTGAGCTCGAGCGTGCTGACGCCCTCTTCAGCGAAGCCCCACTCGGCGTCGGGCGAGGTCTTGACCCAGAGGCCCCAGAACGCCGCGGCGCTCAGGGTCTCGCACGGTCTCGACGAACGGCTCGACGCCCTCGATCGTGACCTGCTCGTCGGGCGACGGCTGATCGTTGACCCGGCAGACCACCTGGTCGCCGTAGTCGACCGTGCCCTCGGTGGTCACACCGGCCTCGGCGAGCACGTCGGTCGCCAGGCCCGCAGCTACGCACGCCTCAACCGACGGCTCATCCAGCACCGTGAAGTCGACGACCACGGTCACCTGCTCGCACGCTCCCGAGGAGGTGGCCTCGGGCTCAGGGGTCGAGCTGGCCTGTGGCGCCGGCGCGGCGCATCCGGCGAGGGCAAGCGCGAGCGCAGCCGCAGCCAGAGTCGGCGCAGAGAGTCGGAACAGACGGGTCGAGCGGGTCATCGGCATCCTTCAGTTGGTGAACATGGTGAACGGGAAACGGGCGGTCAAGAAGCGGTGTCGAACAAACTCAGGCGCGCTGGGTCGAGACGTCGAGCAGGCCGGCACCGCTCAGCACAGCCAGTGGAGCCTCTGAGCGGTTGAAGGTGTACAGGTGGATGCCGTCGGCCCCGCCCGCGAGCAGATCCTGGGCGAGCGTGATGCACGCGTCGATCCCGACCTGCGATGCCGTCGCCGGATCGGGCGCGGCCTCGAGTGCGGCGAGCAGCTTCTGCGGCATCGCCTCACCGGACAACTCGAGCATGCGGGCGAGCCGGCCGACGCTGAGCACCGGCATGATGCCGGGCAGGATGCGCATGGTCACGCCCGCGGTGCGCGCCTCGTCGACGAAGCCGAGGTACTCATCCGCTTCGAAGAAGAGCTGCGTGATCGCGAGGTTGGCACCCGCGGCCTCCTTGGCGAGCAACGTGTCGATGTCCTGGGACCGCGACCGCGATCGCGGATGGCCGTTCGGGAACGTCGCGACCGCGATCGTGACCTTCTCGCCGCTGCCGATCCGGCGCGCAGACGGGTTGCCGGGCACGTCGTGGAACCTGAATGGGCTGCGTTCGGCCTGCACGCGGTGGATGAGCTGCACAAGCTCGCCCGCGGTCGCGAAATCGCCGAGGAAGTCGTCATCCTCGCTCATGCCCTCCGGCGGATCGCCGCGGAGAGCGAGGAAGCTCGTGATGCCGGCATCAAGGAACTCGCGGATGACGCGGCTCGCCTCCTCGTACGTCGAGCCGACCGCGGTGAGATGCGCCATCGCGTGCACCCGGTGCTCGGTGATGAGCTTGTCGAGCACCGCAAGCGAGGCCGCGCGGTCGTGGCCGGTCGGACGATAGGTCACCGAGATGAACTCAGGCTCGATCGCCGTGAGTCGATCGATCGCGTCGAAGAGGCTGGCCTCGGCGGCTGCGGTGCGCGGCGGGTACAGCTCGAACGAGAACGTCGGGCGACGCGTTGAAGCTTGCACCTGGTCAGTCCTTCGTCTCACGGCCGACGGCCGGGTCTGCAAGGGCGGATGCCGGGCTCGGCTGTCGCTCAACTGCCGGAAACGATCACCGACAACGCACCATTGTACTCAGATGGGGCGCACTCACACGCGGAAGGGCTCGAGTTCGGAGACCTGGTGCGGGTACACGCGAGCCTTCACGCGCGTGCCGGACTCCTCGTAGTCGGTCGACACCACGCCACCGCGAACATGCAGCTTCGAGATCACCTCGCCACGGTCATAGGGCACGAGCAGCTCGAGCTCGATCTGCGGCGCGGGCAGCAACTCCTCGATGCGCGTGAGCAGCTCCTCGACGCCCTCACCGGTGCGCGCCGACACGAAGATCGAGCTTGGCTCCAGACCCCGCAGCAGCAGCCGTTGGTCGTCGTCGGCGAGGTCGCTCTTGTTGAACACGACGATCTCGGGCACGTCACGGGCATCCACTTCGCCGATCACGTCGCGAACCGTAGCCAGCTGCGCGCCCGGATCGGGATGCGACGCATCCACCACGTGCACGATGACGTCGGCGTCGCCGACCTCCTCGAGCGTCGAGCGGAACGCCTCGACGAGCTGGTGCGGCAGGTTGCGCACGAAACCGACGGTGTCGGTGAACGTGAACTCGCGGCCGTCCTGGGTGTGCGAGCGGCGCACGCTCGTGTCGAGGGTCGCGAACAGCGCGTTCTCGACGAGCACACCCGCGCGCGTGATGCGGTTGAGCAGGCTCGACTTGCCCGCGTTCGTGTAGCCCGTGATCGCGACGCTCGGCACTTCGAACCGCGTGCGGTTGGCGCGCTTCGCCTCGCGGGCGGGCGTGAAGCCCTTGATCTGCTTGCGCAGCTTGGACATGCGGGTGTGGATGCGACGGCGATCCAGTTCGATCTTCGTCTCACCTGGTCCGCGCGAGCCCATGCCGTTGCCCGCACCCACCTGGCCGCCGGCCTGGCGAGACATCGAGTCACCCCAGCCACGCAAGCGCGGCAGCAGGTACTCGAGCTGCGCGAGTTCGACCTGAGCGCGACCCTCGCGACTCTTGGCGTGCTGGCTGAAGATGTCGAGGATGACGGCGGTGCGGTCGATGACCTTCACCTTCACGATGTCCTCGAGCGCGCGCCGCTGGCTCGGGGCGAGCTCGGTGTCGGCGATCACGGTGTCCGCACCGGTGGCGGCCACGACATCCCGCAGCTCCTGGGCCTTGCCCTTACCGAAGTAGGTGGACGGATCGGGGTGCGCGCGTCGCTGCAGCAGCCCGTCGAGCACGGTGGCTCCCGCGGTCTCCGCGAGTGCGGACAGCTCGCGCAGCGAGTTCTCCGCGTCCTGTTCACGTTGCCCTGCGTGTAGATGCCGATCAGCACGACCTGCTCGAGGCGCAGCTGCCGGTACTCGACCTCGGTGACGTCCTCGAGCTCGGTGGAGAGTCCGGCGACGCGTCGCAGCGCCTGGCGGTCCTCGCGGTCGAACTGGTCGCCGTCGCGGTCCTCGGAGTAGTGGTCGTCGTGCTGCAGCGACTGTGCCTTCTGAGAAGCATGGGCCTGTGACCCCGTCGAGCCGAACAGCGTCACTCCCGCGCGGGTGCCATCGCTGGCCAACACGCGGTCGAGGGCGTCACGATCGGCCCGCTCGGAGGACTCGTTCGCCTCATCCGTCACGGTCGCACCACTGGGCTGGTTTGATCTGCTCAGGTCATTACTCATATCCGGTTAACCCTAGTTCTCATCACTTCGATACGGTGGCTGTCATGCCGTCTGAGCACTACTTCTCGTCCTCGCCCGAGAGTGAGCTCAATCCCCGCACGATCCACGTGCGCCTCGCCGGGCAGGACCGCGAGCTGCTCACCGCGAGCGGTGTGTTCAGCCCCCAGCGCGTCGACACCGGCACCCAGGTGCTGCTCGCGAACGTGCCAGCACCGCCGCCTGGCGGCAACTTGCTCGACCTCGGTTGCGGGTGGGGACCGATCGCACTGACCCTCGCACTCGAGTCACCGCACGCGACCGTGTGGGCCGTCGATGTCAACGAGCGAGCTCTCGCACTCCTCCGCGAGAATGCCGCTCGACTCGGACTCGACAATGTCAACGCTGTGACCCCCGACGATGTTCCCGCTGACATCACGTTCATGACGATCTGGTCGAATCCACCGATCCGGGTGGGCAAGCACGAGCTGCACGGACTGCTCGAGCGCTGGCTGCCACGCCTGGAGAGTGGATGCGACGGCTGGCTCGTCGTGCAGCGCAACCTCGGCTCGGACTCACTGCACCGCTGGCTGCAGGCCACGTGGCCGGAGGCGTTCAGCTTCGTGCGCGCCGCCACGAGCAAGGGCTACCGCGTGCTGCGGGCACGGAAGCGCTAGCCGCCTACTCGTATTCCGGTCGCCGGATCCAGCGACCGCATCGTCGCGCCGGCGCGGGCCGCGAACGCCGCGGCGCTCGCGCCGATCGTGCGCCGCATGACCTCGACCGCGGCCGTCGGTGCCACGTCCGCGGGACGTGCGAGGCTGATGGTGCGCTCGAGCGCGGGCGCAGCGAGCCGCACCGCTCGCAGGCCGGGGCGATCGATGAGCACCATCGCGGGCACGATCGCGATGCCGAGGCCACGCTCGACGAAGCGGAGCAGGGCATCCATCTCCACACCCTCCAGCACGACGTTCGGGGAGAGCCCCGCCGCGGCGAACGCGGAATCGGTCGTGCTCCGAAGGTCGTAGGTCGGGCTGAACACGACCTGCGGCAGCTCGGCCACCGCCGCGAGGGTGATGGCCTCCTGGGTGCTGATCGCGGGAGCGGCGGCGGACGAGATCACCACGAGTTCCTCGACGAGCAGGGGCGTCACCGTGAATCGCTCCGTCGATGCGGCGTCCGACGTGGTGATGAGCGCGAGGTCCAGCTCACCCGCCGCGAGCTCGTCGAGCAGCCGACGCGAGCCCTGTTCCGAGAGGTGCAGTTCGATGGCCGGATGGTCGGCGTGGAACGCGAGCAGCACCTCGGCGACGAGGCTGATGCAGAGCGTCGGGGTGGCGCCGAGACGCACTCGTCCGCGTTCGAGGCCCGCGAGTTCACCGAGCTCGCGCCGGACCGAGTCGGCGTCCGCGAGCATGCGTCGGGCGAGCGGCAGCAGCGACTCCCCCGCCACGGTCAGCGTGCTGCCGCCGCGCGCGCGACGGAACAGCTCGGCGCCGAGGTCGAGCTCGAGCGCCCCGATCTGCCGGCTGAGGGACGGCTGCGCGAGATTCAGGCGCTCGGCGGCGCGGGTGAAGTTGCCCTCCCGTGCGACCTCGACGAAGCTCCGCAGTTGTTCGAGATTCATGTCGTTATCGTATCGTCGTGAGTATTCATATGCATTGGAGTAATTGACCGAACATGCCTACCGTTGAGTCATGACTTCAGAACGACAGATCTCCACGACCGTGCTCGTGATCGGCACGGGAGGCTCGGGCCTGCGCGCCGCCATCGAACTCGCCGAAGCCGGCGTGGACGTGCTCGCCCTCGGCAAGCGCCCGAAGTCCGACGCACACACCTCCCTCGCGGCCGGCGGCATCAACGCGGCGCTCGCCACGATGGATGCCGAGGACAGCTGGCAGCAGCACGCCGCCGACACCCTCAAGGAGAGCTACCTCCTCGCCAACCCGCACACCGTCGAGATCGTCACCTCGGGGGCGGCACGCGGCATCCAGGACCTCGAGCGCTACGGGATGCCGTTCGCCCGCGAGGAGGACGGCCGCATCTCGCAGCGCTTCTTCGGCGCCCACACCTACCGCCGCACGGCGTTCGCGGGCGACTACACCGGGCTCGAGATCCAGCGCACCCTGATCAACCGTGCGACCCAGCTGAGCGTCCCGATCCTCGACACGGTGTACGTCACGCGCATCCTCGTCAACGACGACGGCGCGGTCTTCGGCGCGTACGGCTTCGACCTCGAGGACGGCACCCGCTACCTCATCCACGCCGACGCGGTCATCCTCGCCGCCGGTGGCCACAACCGCATCTGGCGCCGCACCTCGTCGCGCCGCGACGAGAACACGGGCGACTCGTTCCGCCTCGCCGTCGAGGCCGGCGGACGGCTGCGCGATCCCGAGCTCGTGCAGTTCCACCCGTCGGGCATCATCGAGCCGGAGAACGCGGCCGGCACCCTCATCAGCGAGGCGGCACGCGGCGAAGGCGGCATCCTCACGAACGGGCTCGGCGAGCGGTTCATGGCCAGGTACGACCCCGAGCGCATGGAGCTCTCCACGCGCGACCGCGTCGCGCTCGCCTGCTACACCGAGATCAAGGAGGGCCGCGGCACCCCCAACGGTGGCGTCTGGCTGGATGTCTCGCACCTGCCCCGCGAGACGATCATGACCCGCCTGCCGCGCGTGTACCAGACGATGCTCGAGCTGCAGATGCTCGACATCACGACGACGCCGATCGAGATCGCGCCAACCGCGCACTACTCGATGGGCGGCGTCTGGGTGCGCCCAGAGGACCACGGCACCGACGTGCCGGGCTGTACGCGATCGGCGAGGCATCCTCGGGCCTGCACGGCGCCAACCGGCTCGGCGGCAACTCGCTCATCGAGCTGCTCGTGTTCGGTCGCATCGTCGGCCAGGCGGCGGCGGCGTACTCCGCTCACTGCGCTGCCCAGAAGCGATCAGCGACGGCGGTGCAGGTCGCGCGCGCCGAGATCGACGCGCTGCTGGCCGCCGACGGCACCGAGAACGTGCGCGCCCTCCAGCGCGCGATCCGCGACACCATGACCGAGCACGCCGGCGTCGTGCGCGACGAGGCCGGCCTGCTCGCCGGGCTCGCCGAACTCGACGCGATCGAAGCCCGGATCGCCGACATCGGTGTGCACCCCGACATCGCCGGCTACCAGGACCTCGCGCACGCGTTCGACCTCAAGTCGGCGGCGCTCGCCGCTCGCGCGACGCTCGAGGCCGCCCTCGAGCGACGCGAGACCCGTGGATGCCACAACCGCAGCGACTACCCGGAGATCGACGAGTCCCTGCAGGTGAACCTGGTCTGGTCGCCGTCGACCGGAGTCACCCGGGAGTCGATCCCGCCGATCCCCGACGAGATCGCAGCGCTCATGCGGGAGGTCTCGATCGCGGGCAAGCTCGTCGAGTAGCGGGCCGGTCGGTCGGCCTCGAACGTGCGCTCAGACCTCGAGCGTGCCGGAGTAGACGAGGTCGGCCGGACCCGAGAGCGCGACGTGCTCGACGCCTTGCGTCGCCTCGAACACGCGCACGCCGAGACGGCCGCCGGGCACATCGACGCGCCAGAGGTCGGGCGCGCCCGCTCCGGCATAGTGGCGGATCGCGAGGGCCGCGGCCGCGGCTCCGGTACCGCACGAGAGCGTCTCGCCGCTGCCGCGTTCGTGCACGCGCATCCGGATGTGGCCGACGCCGTCGTGCACGAGCGGCTCGGCGGGCACGACGAACTCGACGTTCGCGCCATCCACCGGTTCTGGCTCGAGCACCGGGATGTAGCTGAGGTCGGCGCCGTCCAGCTCCTCGTCACTCGCGAGAGCGACGACGACGTGCGGGTTGCCGACGTTGATGCCGAGTCCGGGGCGCGCGACCGGCAGGTCCCGCGCGCGCACGGTGGGCTCGCCGCCGTCGAGCTTCCATGGGCCGAGGTCGGCTTCGAAGGACGCTTCGCCGAGCCGCTCGACGTCGTGCACGCCGCTGCGGGTACCGATCGGGATCACCGCGCCGTCGGCGAGGTCGATGAGCCCCTGGTCGATCAGGAACGCCGTGAACACCCGGATGCCGTTGCCACACATCTCTGCGATGGATGCCGTCCGCGTTGCGGTAGTCCATGAACCACTCGCGTCGGCGCCGTTCTCGGCGATGGACGCAGCGCCCTCGGCGATGTTCGCCGTGCGCACGGCCCGCAGGATGCCGTCGGCCCCGACACCGAAGTGCCGATCGCAGATCGCCGCCACCTGCTCGTCCGACAGCTCGAGCGCGCCGTCGGGATCGGCGACGAGCACGAAGTCATTGCCCGTGCCGTGGCCCTTGGTGAACTGGAGTGTGGTCACACGTCAATCATTCCATCGCTGCGAGGGCTGTGCTCGACGAGCGCCGGGTCATCGTGCTCGAGCCAGTGGGCAGTGTCGTAGCGACGGAACCATCCCACCTGCCGCCGCGCGAAGCGCCGCGTGAGCGCGGCCGTCTGCGCGATCGCCTCCGCCTCGTCGAGCTCGCCGTCGAGCTGTGCGATCGCCTGCGCGTAGCCGATCGCGCGCGCGGCCGTCACGCCGAGACCGGCGGGGCGCAGCGCGCGCACCTCGTCGAGCAGGCCGTCGCGCCACATGCCGGCGGCGCGCGCGTCGAGTCGGTCGACGAGCACGTCGCGGGGCGCCTGCAGCGCGATGATCGCTGCGTCCCGCCACGGAGCGCGGTCTTCGGGCAGGCCCGATCCGAACGGGTGCCCGGTGAGTTCGATCACTTCGAGGGCGCGCACGAGCCGGCGTCCGTTGCTCGGTCCGATGGATGCCGCGGCCGCCGCATCCACGCTCCGCCAACCGCCGATGCAGCATCCCCGGTCCCACCTCCGCCAGCTCGGCCTCGAGCCGGGCGCGCACCTCGGGATCGGTGCCAGGGAACTCGAAGTCCTGGATCACGCTCGACACGTACAGCCCTGACCCGCCCACGAGGATCGGCACGGCACCCCTGGCCTCGATGCCCTCGATCGCGGCCCGGGCATCACGCTGGAAGTCGGCGACGCTCGCCTCGCTCGTTCGGGTCGAGCACATCGAGCATGTGGTGCGGGATGCCGCGGCGCTCCCCCACCGGCAGCTTCGCCGTGCCGATGTCCATGCCGCGGTACAGCTGCATCGCGTCGGCATTGACGATCTCGGCGGACGTTCCGTTCGCGGCGAGCCGCTCGGCCAGGTCGAGCGAGAGCGCGGACTTGCCGGTGCCGGTGGCCCCGACGATCGCGACGAGCATGTTCGGCGTCCCGCTCAGGGCATGCGGAGCGTCGGCAGGCCGAGCGACACCCGCGCGGGAGCCCCGTCGCCGGGGTCGCCCCGACACTGGCCGTCACGCCCGGGCTTGGCACGGCGCACGACTCGGCTTCGGCCCGATCCCAGGCGTCGCCCGCGCGGGTGCGGCGCACGCGCAGCGGGGCGCCGTCGGGCGAATCCGCGATGAGGTGGAATGGCGCCGCCTGGCTGATGACAACGCTGGCGATGTCGCCGGGTCGCGGGATGACACTGCCGCCGGGCACCTCGAAGTGCACCAGTCGGTTGTCTTCGGCACGGCCGGACATCCTGCCCGTCTCGCTGATGACTGTCCGTCGCGGTGACGAGCACCTCGGCGGGCCGACCGACGAGCGCGAGGTTCTCATCCCACGAGATCTGGTCCTGCAGGGCCGCGAGGCGCTCGTAGCGCTCCTGCACCACGGCCTTGGGCACCTGCTCGTCCATCGTCGCCGCTGGCGTGCCCGCGCGGATGGAGTACTGGAACGTGAACGCCGACGAGAACCGCGACTGCTCGACGACGCGCAGGGTCTCGGCGAAGTCATCCTCGGTCTCGCCCGGGAAGCCGACGATGATGTCGGTCGTGATCGCGGCGTGGGGGATGCGTTCGCGCACCCGGTCGAGGATCCCGAGGAACTTCTCCGAGCGGTACGACCGCCGCATGGCTTTCAGGATGCGGTCCGAGCCCGACTGCAGCGGCATGTGCAGCTGCGGCATCACGGTCGGCGTCTCGGCCATTGCATCGATCACGTCGTCGGTGAAGGCGGCCGGGTGCGGGCTCGTGAAGCGGATCCGCTCGAGTCCGTCGATCGTGCCCGCCGCGCGCAGCAGCTTGCCGAACGCCTGGCGGTCGCCGAACTCGACACCGTAGGAATTCACGTTCTGACCGAGCAGTGTGACCTCGATCGCGCCGTCGTCGACGAGCGCCTGAATCTCGGCGAGGATGTCGCCGGGCCGCCGGTCCTTCTCCTTGCCACGCAGCGCGGGCACGATGCAGAACGTGCACGTGTTGTTGCAGCCAACGGAGATGGACACCCAGCCGCTGTGGGTCGACTCGCGTTTCGTCGGCAGCGTCGACGGGAAGACCTCGAGCGACTCGAGGATCTCGAGCTGGGCCTCGCCATTGTGGCGCGCGCGTTCGAGCAGCGTCGGCAGCGAGCCCATGTTGTGGGTGCCGAACACGACGTCGACCCATGGGGCCTTCTCGAGGATGACGGACTTGTCCTTCTGCGCGAGGCAGCCGCCGACCGCGATCTGGAAGTCGCCCTTGGTCTTCTTGAGGTGCCCGAGGTGACCGAGGTTGCCGTAGAGCTTGTTGTCGGCGTTCTCGCGCACTGCGCACGTGTTGATCACGACGACATCCGCCTGGCCCTCGGTGACCGGCACGTAGCCGGCGGCCTCGAGCGAGCCGCTCAATCGTTCGGAGTCGTGCACGTTCATCTGGCAGCCGAACGTGCGCACCTCGTAGGTGCGCGGGCGTTCGAGCAGGTCGGTCATGGGTCTAGCGTACGTGCCGCGCGGACGTTCGGCTGGCGAGCCGCCGCGGCGGAACGTGAGCGCCGGGCGCAACGACGCGTCAGCGGAAGGCTGGTCCGGTTCGTGCTTCTTCGCCGGCGCCGTACCCGCCCGTGAGCACGCGGTCGGCGGCGTTCGCCGAAGTCGAGCCCGAGTAGCCCTTGCGCATCAGGAACGCGACCAGGCGGCGCTTGGCCGTCTCGCGGTCGTGCACCCGCAGCTGCGGGGCGCGTTTGACCGCAAGCGCCAGGGCGCGGTCGAGTTCGTCGTCTTCGAGCGTCTCGAGGGATGCACCGATCGCGTCCGGGTCGAGCTTGCGTCGCCGGAGCTCCGCGTTGAGCGCAGAACGACCGAGTCCCTTGCGCTCCCGCAGGGTGCGAACGAGGGTCTCACCGAGGGCGACATCGTCGAGCAGCCCGACTCGCTCGAGCCGGTCGATCTCGACGGCAACCGCGTCGGCATCGAACTCCCGCCCGACGAGGTAGTCGCGCATCTCGCTCGACGACATGCCGCGCCGTGCGAGAGCGTGCATGCTCACGTTGCTGACGGGATCGAAGTCGCGCTTGCGGTCATCGCGTTCGGCGCGAGCGGCACGCTCGGGGCGCGCTTTGCCCGCGGGATGCGTGGGATGCGCGTCGCCGCCGTTCGTCTCGCGATCGAAGTCCTGGAACGTCGGCAGCCTTCGCTCAGCCTTTTCGGCAGCCGTCGCGAGCCGAACAGGGGCAGGCTCACCCAACGACGCGAGCCCGACGAGGGCGGGCTCGCCAGACTGTACTGACGGCGAGCTGCTCGCGAGGTCCTCCGCCGGGCGGACACCCGGCAGGTACGTGACCGTGGCGAGCCGCTCGCCGTCAGTGTTCGACATGGTCGACTACTCTCCGACTGCCTTGAGGGTCTGCTCGTCGTCGAAACTATCGGCGGGTGATCCCGGCTCGACGGCAATGACCGCTGGCTTGCCCTTGGCGGCGAGGGCAGAGTCGGCAAGGGCAGAGTCGGCAGGCAGTCGGCAGCGGCGACTCGATCGCAGCGGCATCCGCTGCCGCCTTGGCTGCAGCCTTCGCCTCGGCGCCGACGCCCATCTTCATCATGATCTTCTGCTCGATCTCCTTGGCGATCTCCGGGTTCTCGATCAGGAAGTTCCTCGAGTTCTCCTTGCCCTGGCCGAGCTGGTCGCCGTCGTAGGTGTACCAGGCGCCGGACTTGCGCACGATCTCGTGCTCGACACCGAAGTCGATCAGGCTGCCTTCGCGCGAGATGCCCGTGCCGTACAGGATGTCGAACTCCGCCTGCTTGAAGGGCGGCGCCATCTTGTTCTTCACGACCTTGACGCGCGTGCGGTTGCCCACGGCATCCGTGCCGTCTTTCAGCGTCTCGATGCGACGGATGTCGAGCCGCACCGACGCGTAGAACTTGAGCGCCTTGCCGCCCGCGGTGGTCTCGGGGCTGCCGAAGAACACGCCGATCTTCTCGCGGAGCTGGTTGATGAAGATCATCGTGGTGTTCGTCGTGCTCAGGCCACCGGTGAGCTTGCGCAGCGCCTGCGACATGAGGCGGGCCTGGAGGCCGACGTGCGAGTCGCCCATCTCGCCCTCGATCTCGGCACGGGGCACGAGCGCCGCGACGGAGTCGATCACGATGAGGTCGATCGAGCCGGAGCGCACCAGCATGTCGGCGATCTCGAGCGCCTGCTCACCGGTGTCGGGCTGCGACACCAGGAGCGAGTCGATGTCGACGCCGAGCTTCTTGGCGTACTCGGGGTCGAGCGCGTGCTCGGCGTCGATGAACGCCGCGATGCCGCCGGCGCGCTGGGCGTTGGCGATCGCGTGCAGCGTGAGCGTGGTCTTGCCGGAGGACTCGGGGCCGTAGATCTCGACGATGCGGCCTCGCGGCAGCCCTCCGATGCCGAGTGCGACATCCAGTGCGATGGAGCCGGTGGGGATCACCTCGACCGGAGCACGGTCGTCACTGCCGAGGCGCATGACTGAGCCCTTGCCGAACTGGCGGTCGATCTGTGCGAGGGCCGTTTCAAGCGACTTCTCGCGGTCTGCTACTGATGGCATTGCGTGTCTCCTTCTGGAGTCGTAGGTGGCTGCCCATAGGCTGTCGATCCGCTCCGACCCGATGATGCAAGGGTCTCGAGCCTCCCGACAAAGGCTGGTGGTGCTGATGTCCTCATGGACTGGACTGCTTGTCGTACGGGGCTCACGCTACGCTCGCGGACCGACATTCCTGCGGACCGACTGGCGCTTCTGGGTACAACCCGTCTTCGAATGAACCTGATGAGGAGACTACGCCCATTCGAACATAGTTACGAGTGGATGCCGCGGTGTGTCGCGCTAACGCTTGCGAGGCTCCCTGAGGCCGACCCCGTACCACCGCTCGGCGGGCACGTCACTCGCGCGGCACAGCGCGATCCAGATCTCGCGGGTGTCCACACCGTCGCGGATGCCCTGCTCCGCCGTGCGGCCGCCGATGTCGCCGAGCACCAGGTCATGCGCGAGCACGCGACCGTAGCTCTCACCGAACTCGTCGCTCATGGCGTTCCAGAACTCGCTCAGCCGCATACCGAACAACCTAATCGCTCGTGAACGTGCGAACGCCCCGGCGTGGAGGCCGGGGCGTTCGGGTCGAAGCGTAGCTGCTAGCGGCTGACGAGGTCAGCGTCGAACTCGGCGACGAGCTCGTCGGGCAGCGTGTCGGGGATGGGGTTGAGACCCTCGATGACCGCGAGGCGGTCACCGACCTCGCGCATGATCACCGAGATCGGAGTGCCGAGCGCGTCGGCGACCGACGCGAGGATCTCCGAGCTGGCTTCCTTCTGGCCGCGCTCCACCTCGCTCAGGTAGCCGAGGGCGACACTGGCCTTGCTGGCGACCTGCCGGAGGGTGCGACCCTTCTGAAGCCGGACGTCGCGGAGAACCTCACCGATTTCCTGTCGTACCAGAACCATGGGATCCTCCTGTCTCAATCATTGTTCCTGTGGTCAACTCAACATGCTGTTGACGACTAACACTATCCATTGATTTCTGATGCTTCGTTGTGAGCACGCGATCTGTAACGAGATCGAAACGAGGTGTATTCCCGCGTCATCGGCCCGCGTCCTCGAGCAGCGCCTTGAGTTGTTCAAGTGATTCGGAGACCGCCGCCTGTCGGATTTCCTCGCGACTGCCCGAGAGCTGCACGCCCACCGCGCGAACGTCGTGACCGATGGCGAATCCGAGGAACACCGTGCCGACCGGCACGCCGTCCTGCTCGTCCGGGCCCGCGACGCCAGTGGTCGAGATGCCGACGGTGGCGGGGACGCCGGCGACCGCCATGCGGTCGCGCACGCCGGCGGCCATCTGCGCCGCGACATCCGCGTGCACCGGTCCGTGAGCGGCCAGCAGGCCGGAGTTGACGCCGAGCAGGGTGTGCTTGAGTTCCGTGCTGTACGCGACGATCCCGCCGTTCACGACGGCGGAGGCGCCAGGGGTGCGGATGAGCTCGGCCACGAGCATCCCGCCCGTGAGTGACTCGGCGACGGCGATGCTCCAGCCGCGCGCGGTGAGTTCGTGCACGATCCACTCACCGGTGGAGTGACGCCGCCGCGCCATCCACTGGGCTTCAGTCCTTCGGCCGGTTCTTGCGGTACGCCTGCCACAGGTAGTCGATGCCCGTGACGATCGTGAGCACGACCGCGATGCCCAGGATGACGTACGTCACGACGCGCGCCCAGTCGCCCAGGAAGCTCCACGGTGCGAGCAGCATGAGCGAGATCGCGACCGCCTGGAACGTGGTCTTGAGCTTGCCGCCGCGAGAAGCGGGGATGACGCGATCGCGCAGCACCACGAACCGCAGCAGCGTCACGCCGAACTCGCGCACGAGAATCACGATCGTGACCCACCACCACAACTCCCCGAGCACCGAGAGCACGACGAGCGCGCTGCCGGTGAGGATCTTGTCGGCGATCGGGTCGAGGATGATGCCGACATCGGTCACGAGGTTGCGCCGGCGGGCGAGGTAGCCGTCGACCCCGTCGGTGGAGATCGCGAGGATGAACAGCACGAGCGCCGCGTAGCGCAGCCAGCCGTACTCGTGGTTGTCGAGCAGCAGCAGCACGATGAAGACCGGTGCGAGCAGGATGCGGATGACGGTCACGATGTTCGCGACATTGCCCGAGCTCGCCGGGGTGTCGCCGATGCTCGCGACCCGCCCACGCATCGGGTTGGGACGCTTGAGCGACTCGGTCACGCCGTTGCGCATACCGGTCGGGATGTCGCCGGGAACGTCGGCCGCAGGGAAGCTGTCGGCTTCCTCGGGAGTCGAGGTCGGCTCCGTGCCCACGCGTCACTCCCTGTCGGTCAGCCCCCACGCATCCTCGTCGGAGGGAGCGTCGACTTCATCGTAACCGCTCAGGGATTCGGCGACCGCGTCGTGCGGAGCACCCGGGCCGTCATCGCCGCGCAGGCGCGCGAGCACGCCCGGCAGCTGCTCGGCGGTCACGAGCACGTCGCGCGCCTTCGAGCCCTCGGAGGGTCCGACGATCTCGCGCGACTCGAGCAGGTCCATGAGCCGGCCGGCCTTCGCGAAGCCGACGCGCAGCTTGCGCTGCAGCATCGAGGTCGATCCGAACTGGGTGCTCACGACGAGCTCCGCGGCGGCGAGCAGCAGTTCGAGGTCGTCGCCGATGTCGGCGTCGATGTTCTTGCGTTCGGCGACGGCTGCGACATCCTCGCGGTACTCGGGGCGAGCCTGTCCGATCACGTGCTGCACGACCGCGGCGACCTCGCTGCTCGGTCACCCACGCGCCCTGCACGCGGATCGCCTTCGACGCCCCCATCGGCAGGAACAGCGCGTCGCCCTGGCCGATGAGCTTGTCGGCGCCCGGCTGGTCGAGGATGACGCGGCTGTCGGTCATCGACGACACCGCGAACGCGAGCCGCGACGGCACGTTCGCCTTGATCAGGCCGGTGACGACATCGACCGACGGACGCTGCGTCGCGAGCACGAGGTGGATGCCCGACGCGCGCGCGAGCTGCGTGATGCGCACGATCGAGTCCTCGACGTCGCGCGGCGCGACCATCATGAGGTCGGCGAGCTCGTCGACGACGACGAGCAGGTACGGGTAGGGCTTGAGCACCCGCTGGCTGCCGACCGGCAGCACGATCTCGTTCGCGACGACCGCGGCGTTGAAGTCGTCGATGTGGCGGAACCCGAACGACGCGAGGTCGTCGTACCGCATGTCCATCTCCTTCACGACCCACGCGAGCGCCTCGGCGGCCTTCTTCGGGTTCGTGATGATGGGCGTGATGAGGTGCGGCACGCCCGCGTAGATCGAGAGCTCGACGCGCTTCGGGTCGATGAGCACCATGCGCACCTCAGACGGCTTCGCGCGCATGAGCACCGACGTGATCATCGAGTTCACGAAGCTCGACTTGCCGGAGCCGGTCGAGCCGGCGACGAGCAGGTGGGGCATCTTCGCGAGGTTCGCGACGACGAATCCGCCCTCGACGTCCTTGCCGAGCCCGATGGTCATCGGGTGCACCGACTTCGTGGAGGCACTCGAGCGCAGCACGTCGCCGAGCGACACGATCTCGCGGTCCTTGTTCGGGATCTCGACGCCGATCGCGCTCTTGCCCGGGATCGGCGACAGGATGTTGACCTCGTTGCTCGCGACCGCGTACGAGATGTTGCGCGCGAGCGCGGTGACGCGCTCGACCTTGACGCCCTGGCCGAGTTCGAGCTCGTAGCGCGTGACCGAGGGGCCGCGACTGAAGCCGGTGACCTGGGCATCCACCTGGAACTGCTGCAGCACGCCCGTGATCGCGGCGACCACCTCGTCGTTCGCGGCGCTGCGAGCCTTGGGCGGCGTGCCCGGAGTGAGCATGGATGGCACGGGCAACCGGTACGGCGCCGTCGGCATCCGCCCCGAACCACGGCCGCCGGCTCATCGAACTCGCCCGCGCGCCCCTTCTCGCTCGCCTTGGTCGGATAGCCCGGCAGCGGCGCGGGCGCACCGTCCTCGCGCAGGCTCGTCGCGCCGGTGTCGACCTCGCCCGTGAAGCGCTTGACGGCGTCCTCGGCGCGCACGAGCTCCTCGAGCAGCTCGATGTTCATCGAGTCGTTCGCCACGGCGTCGTTGAGGTTCTTGCTCGGCACATCGCCGCGGGCGATGACGTCGGTCACGGCGTCGCGTCCCACGACGGGGCTGTCGAACGCGGGCTCGCCACCGCGGGCCTTGTTGCGGCGCCACCACGGCAGCTGCGACGGGTCCTCTTCGAGCCCGAGGTCGCCGAGCGTGCCGAACTGCGAGCGAGTCGTTCTTGTCGGCCTTCGCGGCGGCGCGCTCATCGGCGTCCTGCAGCTGCGCGCCGAACAGGTAGGCGTACAGCTCGCGCAGGCGCGATCCGATGCGGTTCGGCGGGGTCTTCGTGATGATGAAGATCGAGAGCACGAGCAGCACGACGATCAGCGGCGTAGCGAGCGTCGCGGTGCCGAGCGAGACGAGCGGCTGCGCGATGATCCAGCCGACGACGCCGCCCGCGAGGGCGAGCTTCTCGAACCCGTCCACGGGCTGCGGCTGGCCGCCGAACACGTGGCAGAGCCCGCTGATCGAGGCGAGCAGCACGGTCGTGCCGATGCCGATGCGGGTGTTGTCGTGCACGCTCGACGGATGGCGGAACAGCCAGGTCGCGAACACGACCATGATGACGGGCAGCGCGAACGCGACCCGCCCGAAGAGTCCACCGAACGTGTAGGCGTCGAGGGCGATCGCGACGGGATCGGACTGCATGAACCACTCGACGATCGCGCCGACAATCGCGAGCACCACGATGAGGAACGGCACGCCGTCGCGGCGCTCCTCCTTCGCGAGGGTCTCCTTGCCGAGCAGCCGGAATGCGGCGCCCGCGGCGTGCGCGAGCCCCATCCACAGCTTCGCGAGCAGGCCCCTGCTCCTCGGGTTGGTTCTTGCGCGGCAGCTTCTTCGTGGGTGTGGCACGCGTGCGCGAATTCGCCGTGCGTGAGCGCGACGGACTGCGGGTGGTCGTAGCCATGGGGTCACGCTACCTGCGGCACCCGACCCCTGCTGCGGAGCGCTCGCCGCGTGTCTGGTGTTACAGAAGTGACGAGCTGCTCAGAACCGAATGGCGTCGATGACTTTCACGCGCACCGCGACGAGAGCGGGCAGCAGGCCCGCGAGCGCACCGACCCCGACCGCGGCGGCCATGCCGAGGATCGCCGCTTCGATCGGGAACGCGCGGCACATCCGTGAGGCCGCTCGCGACGAAGTCGCGCACCATCGGCGCCTGCACGATCAGCACCGCGACGAACACCCCGACCGCGCCCGCGACGACCGTCGCGACGACGCTCTCCATCATCACGGCGAAGAAGACCCGGGAGGCGGTCGCGCCGAAGCTGCGCCGGATGCCGATCTCCCGGATCCGCTGGCGCACCGTCACGAGCGAGATGTTGACGAGCCCGAGGGCGCCGAGCAGCAGGACGAGCACCGAGATGCCCGCGAGCACGAGCCTGATCGGGCCGATCGGATCGCCGCCCTCCCACGCGAGGTAGTCCTGGCGGTTCACGTCGACCTGCCAGCCCTCGCCGAACGCCGCCGTGACGTCGCGCTTGCAGCAGTTCCGTGAGTTGGTCGGCCATGTCCGGCGGCACCCAGAACTCGTACTGCACGTAGGGCTCCATGCCCGATCTGCGCCGGGTGGCGCGAGCGTCTCGTAGGCCGACGAGAGCAGGAACATCCGGGTGCTCTCGTCGTACTGCTCCGGCGGCAGCACACCGATGACGACCGCCGTGACGTGCTGCTCGCCGAGGATGGTGACGGTCGGGTGGGTGCGGAGGTCGGGCGCACCCATGCGCTGCCACGTCGACGTCGTTGATGATGATCGCCGGCGCCATCCGCAGCTCGTCATCGTCGACGAACCAGCGACCCTCGGCGACCTGGGTGCGGTGCATGACGCCGTAGTCGACGCCAACGACCTGCGTGTCGGCGAGGCTCACGCCGTCGACGAACTGCACCTCGAGCTGGCCCCACGTCGAGGTGCCCGCGTACTCGATCGAGTAGCGCTCGACGGCCGTCTCGCACCACGTCGGCGAGCAGGGCGTCGTCGCCCTGCGTGCCGGTGACCGGGTCGTACGGCACGCCGAGCACGAGGGTCGCCGGTCGTCCGCCGCCGCGCTCGAGTTGCTCGGTCTGCGCCTGCTGCGCGATCTGGCCGACGCCGACCACGCTCGTCAGGGCGCACGACGGCGACGCCGACGCCGATGAGGCTCAGCAGCACCCGGGTGCGGTGCACGCGCAGTTCGTCCCACGCCTCGCGCACGGCGCCGACGAGTCCGCTCAGCAGGCCGCTCACAGCGTCGCCTCCGGCGCGACGCTCACAGCGTGCCTCTGGCAGCGACGCCGCGAGCACGCGGTTGACGTCCACGGCTGCGAGCACGCCGCGGTCGAGGCGGTAGTGCCGGCGAGCGAGGGCAGCGACGTTCGCGTCGTGGGTGATCGTGATGAGGGCGGCACCCGAGCTCTCGGCCACGTCGTCGAGCAGCGCCATCACGGCCGCGCCGGTCTCGATGTCGAGCGCTCCGGTCGGCTCGTCGGCGAGGATGAGGCGCGGTCCGCGCACGAGCGCGCGCGCGATCGCGACGCGCTGCTGCTCGCCGCCGGAGAGCTGCTGCGGGCATCGACTCCATCCGGTGGCCGAGTCCGACCCGGTCGAGCATCTCGGCGGCGATGGCTCGCCCTGCGCCAGAACTGCGTGCCCGACGCGTACAGCAGCGGCGTCATCACGTTCTCGAGCGCCGTGCGACCGTCGAGCAGGTTGAACTGCTGGAAGATGAAGCCGATGTCGCGCCCGCGCTTGCGATCGCGACGGCCTCCGGTCAACGACTCGAGCGGTTCGCCGTCGAACAGGATGCTGCCCGAGGTCGGGCGTGTCGAGCAGGCCGAGCAGGTTGAGCAGCGTCGTCTTGCCGGAGCCTGATCGCCGACGATGCTCACGTGGTCGCCGACCTCGACCGACGAGGTCGACGCCCTTGAGGATCTCGAGCTTCTCGCCATCCGGCAGCTCGACCGAACGGGTGACCGCGTCGAGCTCGAGCAGCGTCATCCTTCGCAGACCATGCCGCCATCGGGCATGGCCATGCAGTTCTCGCCCATGCCGCCCGGCGGTCCGGCTGGCGCACCGGGGATGAACTGCAGGACGAGGTCGCCCTCCTCGAGCCCCTCGGTCACCTCGACGTTCGAGCCGTCGTTCAGGCCGAGCGTCACGGGACGCAGCTCAGTGCTGCCGTCGGGGAGCACGAAGTACACGTTGCCGGTGCCCGCCGTGCCCTCGACCGCGGTGATCGGTACCGTCAGCACGTTCTCGGCGACGCCACCGGCGATGACAATCTCGGCCGTGAGCCCCGCAAACACGGTCACGTCGGCCGGCACCGCGCAGCGGACCGTCGGACCCGTCTCGCCCGAGCCGCCGCCCGTACCGGTGCCACCGGTGCCGCCGGTGCCCGTGCCGGGCAGCGGCGATGTGATGGACAGGCCTGTGCACGTGAACGGCGCCGGGCCACCGTTGATGGTGACCTGGGCGTCGGCGGGTCGCTCGATCAGGCGGTAGAGCTGCTCGGGCGGGATGCTGCCGCTCACGTGGAACGCCGGCGGCGCGATCTGGCCGACTGGATCGCCGACCGCGAACTGCTGCCCCACGAGCGCCGTGAAGCTCGACAGGGTGCCCGTGGCCGGAGCGGTCACGATCTCCCATTCGGTGCCCGACGTTCCGTCGGAGTACACGACCGTCGCGCGCAGCTTGAGGATCTCCTGGCCGGCGGTGACCCACTGCCCCGACTCCGACGACCACCTCGCGCACCTCGCCCGTGAGCGTTGCGGGGATCGGCACAGCAGCATCGGCGGCAACGGTGCCGCTCAGCACGACGTCGTTGCGGATCGTGCCGACAGTCACGGGAACCTGCGGTTCGACGATCTCAGCCGACGGCACCTCTGGCCCGTCGGCCGCGACCTGGTCGGGGATGAACGCCAGCTTGACGAGCGCTGCGGCGATCGCCGCGAAAATCAAGATCCAGAGAATCGGGAAGATCCACTTGCGGGCAATACTCACGCGACAGTCCCCTTACGAACACGAGCTTCCACCCTACGCAGGGCAACGTCAACCAGCGAATCAGTCCGAGGGATGATCGGCTACCCAACGTTCCTCGCATCCCAGACGTCTCTCGTCGAGGCTAGAACGGATTGCCTACCCTGAGGCTGTGAGATCGCCTCGACTCTCATGCTGCCCTTCAGCTCGCGGACCGCTTGCGCAGCATCGTCGCGGAGTTGCCGACGCGTCCCACCGCGACGAACCCGCTCTTGCGGTAGAGCTCGATGGCCGGATTGCCGTCCTCGACGCTCAGACTCAAATCCGTGGTGGATGCCGCGAGCATCACGTTCATCAGCGCCCGCCCGATCCCCTCACCGCGCCGTCCGGCCACCACCCCGAGCGTGAGCTCAGGAGTCTCCTCATCGACGAACCCGTAGCCCGGGTCGTCCGCGGTGAAGTAGCGCGACCAGATCGCGCCGACATCCTGCCCCTCGCGCGTGGCGATGAAGCCGACGTCGGTCGGTCGCGGGAAGCCGCCGATGTACTTCTGGAAGGTTGGGTCGGCGTGCCAGTAGGCGGCGCCGCGCTCGTGGCCGGGGTTCCAGTCCGCCGCGATCACGAACACCTCCTCCAGAAAGGGAAGGTCGGCTGCGGTTGCTCGCCGGGTGGTAGTCATGCTGACGACGCCTCAATACTGTGCCACCCAGTCATCGAAGCTACGCCTCGATGACGACCGGCACGATCATCGGGCGGCGGCGGTGCTGCGTGTTGACCCAGCGGCCGACCGTGCGGCGGATGACCTGCGCGAACGCGTGCGTGTCGCGCGTGCCGTTCTCGGCGGCATCCGTGAGCGCCTTGACCACCTGCGGCAGCACGGCGTCGAACACGCCGGGATCCTCGGCGAAGCCGCGTGACTGGATCTCCGGTCCGACGATCACCTTGCCGGTCTGCGGGTCCACCGCGACGAAGATCGAGATGAAGCCCTCCTCGGCGAGGGTGCGGCGGTCCTTGAGGTCGGCATCCGTGATCTCGCCGACGCTCGAGCCGTCGACGTAGACGTGGCCGAGGTCGAGCTGGCCGACGACCTTCGCGACGCCGTCACGCAGGTCGATGACCGTGCCGTTCTCGGCGATGATCGTGTTCTCCTCCGGCACGCCGGTCTCGATCGCGAGCCGCGGCGTTGGCCACGAGGTGGCGGTACTCGCCGTGCACGGGCAGCACGTTCTTCGGCTTGAGGATGTTGTAGCAGTAGAGCAACTCCCCCGCCGCCGCGTGCCCGGAGACGTGCACCTTCGCGTTGGCCTTGTGCACGACGTTCGCACCGAGCTTCGTGAGCCCGTTGATCACGCGGTACACGGCGTTCTCGTTGCCGGGGATGAGGCTCGACGCGAGGATGACCGTGTCACCCTTGCCCACCTCGATCTGGTGCTCGAGGTTCGCCATGCGCGCGAGCACGGCCATCGGCTCACCCTGGCTGCCGGTCGACATGTAGACGAGCTGGTTGTCGGGCAGGTTCGCGGCCTGCTTCGCGTCGAGCAGCACGCCGTCGGGAACCTTGAGGTAGCCGAGGTCCGCTGCGATGCCCATGTTGCGCACCATGGAGCGCCCCATGAGTACCACCTTGCGGTGGTTGGCGACCGCGGCATCCAGCACCTGCTGCACGCGGTGCACGTGACTGGAGAAGCTCGCGACGATCACCCGGCGAGGTGCCTTCGCGATCACGGATTCGAGCACCGCGCCGATGTCGCGCTCATTGGGCGTGAAGCCCGGAACGTCGGCGTTGGTGGAGTCCGGCAGGAACAGGTCGACGCCCTGCTCGCCCAGCCGGGCGAATGCGCGCAGGTCGGTGATGCGGTCATCGAGTGGCAGCTGGTCCATCTTGAAGTCGCCCGTGTGCAGCACGAGGCCCGCAGGGGTGGTGATCGCGACCGCGAGCGCGTCGGGAATCGAGTGGTTCACCGCGATGAACTCGAGGCCGAACGGCCCGAGCTGCTCGTGCTGGCCCTCCTTGACCGTGAGCGTGTACGGCTTGATGCGGTGCTCCTTGAGCTTCGCCTCGATGAGGGCGAGCGTGAGCGTCGAGCCGATGAGCGGGATGTCCTGGCGCAGGCGCAGCAGGTAGGGCACCGACCCGATGTGGTCCTCGTGGCCGTGCGTGAGCACGATCCCGAGGATGTCGTCGAGACGGTCCCGCATCGGCAGGAAGTCGGGCAGGATCAGGTCGACGCCCGGCTGGTGCTCCTCGGGGAACAGCACGCCGCAGTCGACGATGAGCAGCTTGCCGTCGAACTCGTACACGGTCATGTTGCGGCCGACCTCGCCGAGGCCGCCGACCGGTGTCACGCGGAGGGTTCCCGGCGCGAGCGTGGGAGGGTCATAGATCGTCTGAGGCATCGTTCCCTAGTTTGCAGTTGTGCTGATTCGTTGAGGGGCTGACGGACCGTCAGCGGGTCGTGCCGGCCACCTTGGGCAGCGCACCGCCGGCGGCCGCATTGCGGTCCGGCCGGAAGTTGTCGAAGCTCACCCCGGGGATGTCGCGCACGAGGTCGATCTCCTCCTCGATCTGCGCGGCCTCCTTCTCCTCCGGGCCGACGAGCGGGAGCCGCACGCGAGGGCTCGAGATGCGCCCGAGCCCGTGCAGGATGTACTTCGCCGCGACGGTGCCGGGCACGTGGGTCATCGTCGCGCGCACGAGCGGCTCGAGCTGCTTGTGGGCGGCCGTCGCATCCTTCAGGTCACCCTTGTTCACGGCGTCGACGATGTGGCGGTACGGCGCAGGCGGCGATGTTCGCGGTCACGCCGATGAGCCCGGTGACCCCGATCGCCAGCGAGGGCAGCACGAGCGCGTCATCCCCGCAGAAGTAGTAGAGATCGGTCTGGTTGAGCACGCGGCTCACCTCGGCGAGGTCGCCCTTGGCGTCTTTGATCGCGAGGATGTTCGGGTGCTTCGAGGCGCGCAGGATCGTCTCGTACTTGATCGGCACGCCGGTGCGGCCGGGGATGTCGTACAGGATGACCGGGAGGTCCGTCGCATCCGCGATCATCCTGAAGTGCGTGAGGATGCCGGCCTGGGTCGGCTTGTTGTAGTACGGCGTGACGATCATGTTGCCGTCGGCGCCCGCCTTCTCGGACTTCTTCGCGAGCTCGATCGCGTGCGCGGTCTCGTTCGAGCCGCCGCCCGTGATGACCTTCGCGCGGTTGCCGGCGACCGACTTCGCGACCTCGACGAGCTTGACCTTCTCGGGGTCGGTGAGGGTGGATGTCTCACCCGTCGTCCCCGTGACGACGATGCCATCGGCGCCGGCGTTGATGACGTCGTCGATGTGCTTCTCGACGTCGGTCCAGTTCACTTCACCGTCCGAGTTGAACGGCGTGATGAGTGCGACGAGCACCTGGCCGAAGGGATTGGGAAGCGTTGACACGGGGTACAGGCTATCGGGCTGGCGGGGTGGGGGCTGAGATTCGTGGTGCTCGGGAGCGCCATCCTTGGTTGCGGATGTCGCGTTTGCAGGAACCCGCCACGACGCGCCGACGCTTTGTGCGCCGCATCGGCGCGTCGCTCACACTCTTCCCGCGATTACGACATCTGAAGCCGACGTCCCACGTGATCGCCCCGCGCGAGCGCCGATCGGATCGCCAGCTCTGCCGTCGTCCAGTCATACATCACCTGCATATAGTCCAGACGGATTGTCGTGAAGCCGAGCGCGGTCGCCAGTACGTCGCGCTTCAGATCTCGACGCCGTTGTTTGAGCTTGCCGTGATGTTCCTCACTGTCCGCCTCGATAACGAGGCGGTCCCCGAGAACGAAGTCGACTCGCCCCACCCCGGGGATGCCCACTTGTGGCCGGAAGGGGATACCGAGCCGGGTGAGGTGGAACGCAACGATCGACTCAGTGCCGCTCTCGGACACGGTGCCTGCCTGCAGGAGTAGGTCACGGCGGTCTGGCGGAGATGCCGACAGCAGCCGCGGCATCCATGAGGCGTTGCGCCGACTCCGCAAGACAGACTCAACGATCGCGAACGCCGCGGCGGGTTCTGAGCAGCGCACGGCGACCCGCACGCATTCCTCCAGCGTCGCGAGCGGGTGCGCCGACCCAGGTAGCCCCGTCCAATGCACGATTGTCCCGGGCGTAGCGCGGATGCGGCGGGCGTTCCTCGGCACCGCGATATGCAGAGCGTCGCCGGGTGGCACCCAGAGTCCACGCACTGCGAGCCCGCTCACACAACCTGCTGCCCCGCCAGCGCGTGCAGCAGCCACGATCAACGGATCGACTTCGGGGAGCGCGTACCAACCGGATCGAACCCGGGTCAGATCGCCGCGCTCGCCCATGCGCTGCACCGCGCGCGCCTCGATACCGTGCCGACGCAATGAGGCAAGCGGCGCGATTCCGCCCTCCGCGGCAAGGGCGAGGCGGGCATCCACGTGGCGACACTACCGATGAGGCATGACGCGTGGACCTCGCACCCACGATCGGTGGATCGATCGTTTAACGGTGGCACAGGGAGGAGTCGGGACACTGTCGCGAATGCAGGATTCGCGCGACAACACGCCAACGGATCGGCGGCAATGCGCGGCGTTTCGGCCAACATTTCCCGCAATCGCGACACCTGCTCGCGCCGAGGGTGGTGTTCGTGGAGCACGCCGTGAGTCGTAGTGCGAACTAGGGCGAAACCCGCCCGTTCGCGTTGAAGGCCGCGTGCGTGATCGGCATGAGCCGCTCGAAGTGCTGCTCCATCTGCTCCGCCGCCATCTCGATCTCCCGCTGCGGGAACGACGGGAAGGTGCGAGCCCTCGTGCTTCGTGCGCAGCGAGAGGAAGTTCATGAGCGAGCGCGCGTTCACGGTCACGTACATCGACGAGTAGATCGTGAGTGGCAGCACGATGCGGGCGACTTCGCGGGCGATGCCCGCGTCGAGCATCCGCTGGTAGGAGGCGAACGCCTCCGTCGCAGACCTTGCGCACCTCGGCGTCGACGATGGCCGTCTGCTCGGGCGTGCCCGGCACGAACTCGTACGCGCCCGGCTTGCCCTGCTGCACGAGGTTGCGCTCGGGCGCCGGCACGTAGAACACGGGACGCAGCTCGCGGTAGCGGCCGGACTCCTCGTTGTACGACGCGATCCGGTGCCGCATGAACTCGCGGAACACGAAGATCGGCGCCTGCACGTAGAACGTCATCGAGTTGTGCTCGAACGGGGATCCGTGGCGGTCGCGCATGAGGTAGTTGATGAGGCCGGTGCTGCGCGTGGCATCCAGCTCCTCGTCCTGGGCGGACTCGAGCGTCTGCTCGCCCTGGGTCGACACGCGGGCGGCGAACAGCACGTCCGAATCGTGGGCGCTCGAACGCACGAGCTCGACGGTGACATCTGATCTGAACTGGATGGGATCGGGCACGACCCACACGATAACCCGTGTAACAGTCGGTCACACTCCACCACGCCCGGCGGAGCTTGCCTATCGTCATGGCATGGGGATCACCACGCTCGTGGTACTCGGCGCGCTCGTCGTGGGCTCCACCGCGCTCGGACTCCTGTACCGCGCGTTCAACGGGCGCGTGCGCAAGGTCTCCGGTCACGAGGTGGTGCGCGCCAAGGAGATCGGCGTCACGGCGCTCGGCTCGAAGGCCACCCTGCTCCAGTTCTCCACCGAGGTGTGCGCTCCGTGCCGCACCACCAACCGCGTGCTCACGGTGCTCGCGAGCGAGCACTTCACGGTGAAGCACGTCGACCTCGACCTCACGAGGCGCCCTGACCTCGCCGCACGCTTCGGCGTCATGCAGACCCCGACCACGCTCATCCTCGACGGCAAGGGCACCGTGCGTGTGCGCATCGGCGGAGCCCCGAAGCCCGAGACCGTCCGGCTCGAACTCAACCGCATCCTGGAGGCAGCAGCATGAGCGCAGACAACACGGCCGGGTCGACCGCGGTCACGCCCGGACCGGTGCCGAAGGGCATCGACCCGCGTGGGCCGAGGTTCACGGCCGGGGTCACCGCCATCCTGCTGCTCGTGACGATCGCCCTGGCCCTGCTGCTGCCGACGCCGTGGCCGGCGTTCGCGCTGTTCGCGGTGCTGTCGGCGCTGTTCGCGCTCGGCGCGTTCGCGGGCATCACCAAGGGGCCGTGGTCGATCATCTTCCGCACGTTCATCCGCCCGCGCCTCAAGGCGCCGCTCGAGCTCGAAGACCCGATCCCGCCGACCTTCGCGCAGGGCGTCGGGTTCTTCATCACCCTCGTCGGGCTCGTGCTGCACCTGCTCGGCGTGCCGTACGCCATCGTGATCTTCGCGTCGCTCGCGTTCGTCGCGGCGTTCCTGAACTCGGTGTTCGCGTTCTGCCTCGGATGCCAGATCTACCTGCTGCTCGTGCGCGCGGGACTGCTCGGGCGCAACCGGTCCGCCACCGCGTAGCGCACGGCGTTCTTCGGGACGTACGTCGCGTCGGCCCATCGTCGCGGCCTAGGGTGGAGAGTGCCCTGTGGGCATCGACGAAAGGGGCCACCCATGGCTGTAACCAGCGAAGCGACGACCATCTGGCTCGGCGACTTGACGAGCGGATCCGGCACCACCTCGCTCGACTCATCCGACGTCGCCGAGTTCCCCGTCTCATGGGCAGCCCGCTCCGAGGGCGTGACCGGCATGACCAACCCCGAGGAACTGCTCGGTGCCGCGCACTCCGCCTGCTTCTCGATGGCGTTCTCGAGCGACGCTCGCCAAGGCCGGCTTCCCTCCGGAGAGCCTGCAGGTCACCGCGGCGGTCACGTTCGTGCCGGGTGAGGGCATCACGGGCAGCCACCTGCTCGTGAGCGCCAAGATCCCGGGCATCACCGAGGATGACTTCCAGCGCATCGCCGAAGGTGCCAAGGCGAACTGCCCGGTGTCGCAGGCGCTCGGCGGCACCTCGATCACCCTGGAAGCCTCGCTGGCCTAGTGCACGTCCGCCCGGAGTCTGGGGCGTCGAACGAGAAGACGCCGGCCCTGCGCGTGCTCGTGGCCGGCGCATCCGGCTTCATCGGTCGTGAGCTGGTCGCGCAACTCATCGCGGGTGGGCACTCGGTCGTGCGATTGGTGCGACGGGATGCCGCGGCATCCGACGAGGTCACCTGGGACCCGTCACGGCACCTGCTGCACCCCTCCGCGTTCGACGCGGTGGATGCCGTGGTCTGCCTGTCCGGCGCATCCACCGGTCGCATCCCGTGGACGCCCGCCTACCGGCGCACGATCCTGCGCTCGCGGGTGGACGCGGTGCTCACGCTCACCGACACGATGCGGATCGCGGCGACCCCACCCGCGACCTTCGTGTGCGCGTCGGCCGTCGGCTACTACGGCGACCGGCCCGGCGAGCGGCTCACCGAGGCGTCGTCGAAGGGCGATGACTTCCTGTCGGACGTCGTGGGCGCGTGGGAGCTCGCGGCATCCACCGCTCCCGACGGCGTGCGCGTTGTGAGCGCGCGCACGGGACTCGTGGTGGGGCGAGGTGGGGCGTTCACTCCCCTCGAGCTGCTCACGAAGCTCGGCGCGGGCACTCGGTTCGGCAGCGGCGAGCAGGTGTGGCCGTGGATCGGCCTGCACGACGAGGCGGCAGCCATCATCCACCTGCTCAGGTCGTCGATCAGTGGGCCGGTGAACCTCGCCGGCCCGACCCCGGCGAACGCCGACCGGGTCACGCGGGAGCTCGCGCGCGCGCTCGGACGTCCGTATCCGCTGCGCGTGCCCGAGTTCGCGATCGGGATGCTCGGCGACGCCGGTCGCCAACTGCTGCTCGCCGACCAGCACGAGGTGCCGGAGAAGCTGCTCGCCGACGGATTCGCGTTCCGGCACGAGACCGTCGGGTGCCGCGATCGACGCCGCGTTCGGCTCCCGACTAGCTCGTCGCGCGCTCGAGTTTGATCGCTCGTCGGGTCGCCGAACGCGCGCGCCGACGGTCGCCGCTCGCGTCGTAGGCGAGGGCGAGCCGCAGCCACGCCCACCACGCCTCAGGGTTCGCCTCGGCCTCCGCCCGGTACTTCGGGAAGACCGCGTCGGCAGCCGCGCGATCGGCACGTCCGCTCGCGAGCACGGGAAGTTCATCGTCGGGCAGCCGGCCTTCGACCTCCAGCCGGGTCATGAGACGCTGCGAGCGGACCGCGAACACGAGCTCGGAGACGAGCGCCCAGGCGCCGAGGAGCGGCAGCAGCACGAGCGCGAATCCCAGCGCCTTCGCCACCGGCTCGTCAACGAGGATGAGCCGCACGGCGTACTGCGTCACGAACACGAGGTAGACCACGAGCACGACCGCCATCGCGATCGCGCCGATCCGCGCGAATCCGCCCGTCACGTGAGGTCGATGAGCTTGTCGAGCCCGACGACGACGCCGCGCGCGCCGGTCACCGCGCGCAATGCGAGCAGGATGCCCGCCTCGTACGCGGTCGGAGCGAGCGTCTCATGGCTGATCGTCAGCACCTCGCCATTGCCGCCGAATACGACATCCTGCTTGGCGACAATGCCCTGCATGCGCAGGCTGTGGATCGGGATGCTCGACACCTGCTGGCCCGCGCGCTCGCTGGTCGACGTGCGGCGCAGCGACCGGACCGATCGCTGCCCGAGCAGTGCCCATGAGCTCGGCCGTGCGCACCGCGGTGCCCGACGGCGAATCGATCTTGGATGCGTGGTGGCTCTCGACGATCTCGATCGAGTCGAAGAACCTCGCGGCCATGGCTGCGAACGAGGTCGCAAGCACCGAGCCGATCGAGAAGTTCGGCACGATGATCGACGCCGACGGCGAGGTTGCCGTTGATGCGGCGGTCGAGCGCCGTGATGCGCTCGCTCGACCAGCCCGACGTGCCGACGAGCACCTTGATGCCGTGGGCGACGGCGAACTCGACGACCGACTGCGAGACGGCCGGCACCGTGACATCCACCGCGATATCGGCGCCGAGCATCTCGGAGAGCTCGCCCTTCGAGTCGATCTGGGAGTGCAACTCGAACTCGGTGGAGGTCTCGACGATGCGCGAGACGAGCTGGCCCATCTTGCCCGTCGCGCCGACGATGGCGACCTTGGTTGTCATCCGGCAAATCTAGCAAGCTGCGCGGCACCATCCGCCGCGGGATTCGCGCGGACTCGGCGGGGAAACCGTCCGCGCGGTGCCCGCGGGCAATAGCGTTGACCCGTGCACTTCGTCGAGGTTCCCGTGACGGACCCGACCGCGCACGCGCTCATCACCGAGTACTTCGAGTACCGCGCGTCGACGTTCCCCGCCGGACAGACCTACCGGCCGACTTCCCCGTTCGCCGGTGACTTCGCACCGCCGCGCGGCGTGTTCGTGCTGCTCATGGACGACGAGGGAACGGCGGTGGGATGCGGCGGGGTCCGCCTCCTCGGCGTCGCCGCCGGCGGCGGCTCGGTGTTCGAGGTCAAGCACCTGTGGGTGCAACCGAACACGCGCGGCCGTGGACTCGGCAGCCGCCTGCTCGAAGAACTGGAACGCCGCGCGGCCGCCTTCGGCGCGCGCGACCTCGTGCTCGACACCAACCGCAGCCTCACGGCAGCGAACGCGCTCTACCGCGCGGCCGGCTGGTTCGAGATTGACGCCTACAACGACAACCCGAATGCCGACAACTGGTACGCGAAAACCCTGCCGATCCGCCCAGGCGACCCCACTGCGACCTAGCTGTACTGCGTGATGGAACGCAACGTACGCGCTCTCGTGATCCCGGCGTTCGGCGCGACCGCGCTCGTGCCGAACGACGGACGACGCGCGCCGCCGCGCGGCGGGCCAAATAGCTCAGAACGGCTGCAGCTCGGGCAGTCCCGTGCGGAGCTCGACCGGGAGGTGGCCCAGGTCGTTGTGGGTCACGAGCACGGGCGGCTTCGCGCTGCGCACGCGGATGATCGTGAGTCCGCAGTTCGCCTGGTTGAGCCCGAGCCAGCGCCACGTCGGGGCGCCGAACACCTCGCGCACGAACCAGGCGATCACGAAGTTGTGGGTGATGAGCAGTTCGTGGCGGTCTTCGCGGGCGGGGGCGAGGAACTCGGCGACGGCATCCGCCATCTGCGCCTCGCCCGCCTCGATCTCCTCCTGCGTGACGCCGCCGAAGAACGGCTCGAACGCGTGCGGCATGTCGGGTGTCGGTCCGGAGGGGATGCAGTCCATCAGCAGGGCGCTCGGCTCGGACTCGAGCGCCGGCATCCGCTCGGTCATGATCTGCGCGGTCTCCTCTGCGCGCTCAAGCGGCGAGTGGAATGCGCGGCTGAACGGCACTCCGCCGAGCCGTTCGGCGATCGCGGTGGCCTGTCGCTTGCCGCGTTCGGAGAGCGGGCCGTCGGGCAGGCCGTACTCGGCATCCTGCTGCTCACCGTGGCGCACGAGATAGAGGTAGTGGGACATTCCTGGCCTGCGATTCTGCTCTTCGGGGGTGCTACGGGGAAGCGGTGACCGGCGGCGTTGCCAGCCCCGCGAACGTCTGCTCGTCGACCGTGCCGACCGCGGCGATCGACAGCGGGCGCGAAGCGAGCTCCTCGGCGAGTTCCTGGATGCCCGTGCGTGTCACGAGCGACAGTCGGCGCAGCGCCTCGTCGAGGTCGACGAACTCGCCCTGCGTGAGCTCGCTGCGCCCGAGCCGCGACATCCGGGTGTCGGAGTCCTCGAGCGCGAGTGCGGATGCTCCGCCGAGCTGCCCGAGCGCACGCTGCAGCTCGTCCTCCGTGACGCCGTCGGCGCCGAGCTTGCGGAACTCGCTGAGCATGAGCTCGGTGACCTGGCCTGCTTTGGACGGTGAGCAGCCCGCGTACATGCCGACGCAGCCCGCGTCGGAGTAGCTCGGCGTGAACGAGTACACCGAGTACGCCAGACCGCGCTTCTCGCGGATCTCCTGGAACAGGCGGCTCGACATGCCGCCGCCGAGGATCGAGTTGAGCACGCTGAGCGTGAAGCGGCGATCGTCGGAGGCCGCCATGCCGGCGACGCCGAGGATGATGTTGGCCTGCTCGATCGGACGCTGCACGACGACGAGCGGGCTGCCGCGCTCGATCACGTCGGCCGTGGCATCCCGTCGTGCCACCGGAGTGCCGGCCGCCGCGAGGTTCCAGCCGCCGCGCTCGAGTGCGACCGTGACCGCCGCGACGAGTTCATCGTGGTCGACGGCTCCGGCGGCCGTGATGACGAGATCCTGCGCGCGGTAGTTGGAGCGATAGTGCTCCCACACCGCGTCGCGCTGCACCGCCTGGATCGACTCGGGACTGCCGCCGATCGGACGGCCGAGTGGATGCCCGCCGAACACGGCCTCGAAGAAGCGCTCGCTCGTGACATCCCCCGGGTCGTCGTCCGCCATCGCGAGTTCCTCGAGGATGACACCGCGCTCGTTCTCGAACTCGACCGGGTCGATCAGGCTCGAGACGAACATGTCCGCGAGCACGTCGATCGCCATGGGGAGATCCTGGTCGCGCACCTTCGCGTAGTAGCAGGTGTACTCCTTCGCGGTGAGCGCGTTGTGCTCACCGCCGACCGCGTCGAACGACACCGCGATGTCGAGCGCCGTGCGGGTCGTCGTGCCCTTGAAGAGCAAGTGCTCGAGGAAGTGCGTCGAACCGAACGTGCCTGGCTGTTCGTCGCGCGAACCCACGGCGACCCAGTATCCGATGGTGGCGCTGCGAGCGCCCGGCACGTGCTCGGTGAGGATGCGCACGCCGCTCGGCAGCACACTGCGGCGCACGAGCGAGTCCCCGGATGCGGTGAACGAGAGTTCGGCCAAGTCCAGCGGGAGGGCGACAGCACCGTTCATCACCCGGAGAGCCTACCTGTGCGTGTTGGCAGTCGCTGCGTTCGTGCCCAGCGCTCGGACGATCACGCGAACGTCAAGCGGACAAACAGACTGGTCTGTCTGTCCGCATGTGGTACATTCCTCTCAAGGCACCCGAAGCCTGCGCACCCGCCAACCCGATGGTGTGGTGCACCCAAAGAAGACGGCCCATCCCTGATGGGTTCTACGCGAGGAGCGCGCTGTGACTGTGATCGATTCCCCACCGATCGTGCAGCGCGCTCCTGCCAAGGGCCGGATCCTCGATACGGCCAGCGAGCTGTTCTACGAAGAGGGCATCCGCAACGTCGGAGTGGACCGCATCATCGCGGCATCGTCCGTGACCAAGGCCACCTTCTACAAGCACTACCGCGCCAAGGACAACCTGATCGTGGATTACATCACCGCGCGCCACATCGCGACGCGCAACGAGCTCGACTCGATCATCGGTCATGCTGCAAACCCAGAGGATGCCGTCAAGCGATACCTCGCTGCCATCGTCGAGGAGATCTCCCGACCGGGATTCCGCGGCTGCGCGTTCATCAACGCCGCAGCCGAGTTCCCCGATCCAACGCACGCCGTGCGCCAGATCGTCACCGCACACCGCGAGTGGTACACCGATGCGCTCGCCGATCTCATGCGCTCGCTCGGGCATACGACATCCCGGTGACGCCGGTGACGAACTGCTGCTCGCACGTGACGGGGCGATGACCGGCGGTTACGCGGGCGACCCGGTTGCAGCCGCGGCCGCACTCACGCGCGTCGCGTCGCGGGTGGTTGCCGAGGCCGGAGGCGCTGCGACCGCGTGAGCGCCGTCATCCGGTCCTAGCCGCCGCGCAGCAACGGCCGCAAGGCCACGCGGGAGGCAGTCAAGTGGCCCTAGTGTGGCTCGCATGGTCATCTCATTTCTCCTGATCCTCATCATCGTCACGGCCGCACTCGCGATCTTCGACGGGATCTCGCGCTTGCGCGGTCGCGGCTCCGGCACGATCATCGGCGTGCTCGAGATCATCCTCGGCGCACTGCTGCTGCTCTCGCAGTTCGTGCCGCAGCTCGTGATCGTCGCGCCATGGTTCTGGGCTGCCCTGCTCGAGATCGTGCTCGTGATCGCGGTGATCGTTCGCGGTCGTGGCCGGGCCTGGGTCGCGACGGTGATCGCGCTGATCCTCAATACCGTGCTGCTGCTCGTGCTGTTGGAATGGCTCACGGTGCCCGGCCTGTTCTAGCCGAGTCCATCGAACGCTCAGCCGGAGGCACGCTCGAGGTCGGCGACGTGGTGCCGCGTGAGACGCAGCGCGGGGGCTGCGACGAGGTCGGGCACCTGGTCCGCACGGCTCGCCGACACCACGGGCGCGACCACATTGGCCCGCGTCAGCAGCCAGGCGAGCGCGACGGACGCGACGCTCGAGTCGAGCTCCGCCGCGACCACATCGAGCGCCGCGATCACACGGAGGCCCCTGCGACCCAGGTACTTCGTGGCCTCGCCGCCGCGCTCGTGGCGGGCAAGGTCGGCTTTCGTGCGGTACGTACCCGCGAGGAATCCACTCGCGAGCGCGAACCGCGGCATGACGCCGAGTGACTGACTTGCGGCGACGCGAGCGAGGTCGCCCTCGTACTCGGTGCGATGCAGGAGGTTGTAGTGCTTCTGCAGCGCCACCATCGGCGCGACACCGAGTTGCCCGCATGCGATGCGGGCTTCGATGACGCGGTTGCCGGTGTGGTCGGACCCGCCGAACCACCTGACCTTGCCTGCGCGAATGAGCGCATCCACCCCGAGCAGGGTCTCCTCGAACGGCACAGTGAGATCGTCGACGTGCAGGTAGAGCAGGTCGATGTGACCGCAGTCGAGACGGGCGAGCGAGGCATCCACCGCCCGGGCGAGCGTACGAGGAGCCAGGCCGGGATTGTCCGGACCCTTGCCGACCTTGGTAGCGATCACCAGGTCGCTGCGGTTCCGTCGGCTGCGCATCCAGTTGCCGATCATGGTCTCGCTGCGCCCTGCTGCGTACACGTCGGCGGTGTCAATGAAGTTGCCGCCGTGTGCGACATAGGTATCGAGGATGGCGCCGGCCGCCGCATCATCGGCAGTCCAGCCGAACACGTTGCCACTCATCGCGATCGGGAACACGTTGAGATCGGACACTCCGATGTGTCGCTTGCGCACCGTGCTCGCGGTCGAAATCTCGATCATGTTGCCTCCCCAAGGCGATCTCAGGATATTCCGACTCGCGCAGAATTCCGCCGCGACATACCCGAATCGTTACTGCACCGTGTTGGATGGTGCCATGACGAACGAGAACTCCCCCGCCGCAGCTCCCAAGCCCTGGATCTGGCTCGTGATCGCGGGGGTGCTGAGCATCGTGTCGATCGCATGGCTGTGGTCGATGACTGCGCCGCGGGTCTGCATCCTCATCTACCCGGCGCCGCCAGGCTGCACGACGATCATTCCGAACTGGCTCCCGTTCATCAGCATCGCCAGCATTGCCGTGTTGCTGCTTGCGATGATCGTGCTGTACCTGGTGCGCAAACCGGTGCCAACGCGGTTGCTCGTCGGGCTCACGATGGTGATCGCCGTCGTCACGCTGCTCACCGCGCTCATCATGCTCTTGGCTGGCCTCGGGGTGTTCGACCCGTATCAGCCGCCGGTCATCGTCGACTAAGGGGTCTCGCGCGGCAATACTGGGAGGCATGGTGAATGACCCCAATTGGCGACTCCCCGAGGTTCCGACCTTCCGGCTCGTCAGTCCTGATTTCAGAGACGGCGACACCCTGCCCCGGTGGGCAAGGTCGGGCATCGCCGGCGCTGGCGGCGAGGACCGGTCGCCGACGCTGCACTGGGAGGGGGCGCCATCCGGCACCCGCAGCTTCGCGCTCACGGTGTTCGACCCGGATGCACCGACCGGCAGTGGATGGTGGCATTGGGCCGCGTACAACATCGACGCGAAGGTGACGTCGCTGCCTGCGGACGCAGGCAACCCCGAATCCGGGCAGATGCCCGCTGGCGCTCTGACGGTGCACAACGAGGTCCGGCAGCAGCGCTACCTCGGCGCGGCGCCACCCGCTGGGCACGGCGAGCACCGCTACTACTTCACGGTGAGCGCGCTCGATGTTGAACGCATCGATCTTCCGCCCGACTGCACGCCGGCGATTCTCGGGTCTCACATCGCGTCGCACATCGTGGGACGCGCGCAGCTCATGGGGGTCTCAGAGTCGTAAGCGACGTCCGGGGCAGCCGTGGCGTTACTCCCAGTACGTGTGGCGCCGGTACTGCGGCTCGCGCACCTTTGATCGTGAACGCTGGCGGGTCACGACCACGGCGATCGCAATGACGACCACCGCCCCCAGCGTGATCACGCCGATCACCCAGAACTCGTCCCAGAGCGCCGCGAGATCAGTCATGAAGCTGTCGAAGGGCGTCGTGATTCGGGTCACCGGATCAGGTTAGTGTCCGACGAGCCTGTCTACCCGACCCCCCAATCGAGGGTCACAGGATGATAACGAGCTCGCCAACCGCGTGCACCATCCGGTCGATGAACGGTTGGTGAACGCAAGAACGCCCGCCCCGCGCAAGCGGGGCGGGCGTTCCGAGTTGGAGCTTCGTTAGCCTTCGGCCGGAGCCTCCGGGCCTTCCGACGCGGCAGCCGAGCTGTCGGTGTCCGCGGCCTCGGCGTCGTCGGTCACCGGGGCGAGCGAGAGCTTGCCGCGGTCGTCGATCTTGGTGATCTCGACCTGGATCTTCTGGCCGATCGTGAGCACGTCCTCGACGTTCTCGACTCGCTTGCCACCGGCGAGCTTGCGCACCTCTGAGACGTGCAGCAGGCCATCCTTGCCGGGGGTGAGCGACACGAACGCGCCGAAGGTCGCGAGCTTGACGACGGTTCCGAGGAACCGCTCGCCGATCTCGGGGTTCAGCGGGTTCGCGATCGCGTTGACCGCGGCGCGCGCGGCCTCGGCCGACGCACCGTCGACCGCGCCGATGAACACGGTGCCGTCGTCCTCGATCGAGATGTCGGCACCGGTGTCGTCCTGGATCTGGTTGATCGTCTTGCCCTTCGGGCCGATCAGTTCGCCGATCTTGTCGACCGGGATCTGCACGGAGATGACGCGAGGCGCGGTCGGCGCCATCTCGTCGGGACCGTCGATCGCGGCATTGAGCACGGCGAGGATCGCGGTGCGAGCCTCCTTTGCCTGCTTGAGCGCACCGTCGAGCACGCTCGAGGGAAGGCCGGCGAGCTTCGTGTCGAGCTGGATGGCCGTGACGAACTCCGACGTACCGGCGACCTTGAAGTCCATGTCACCGAGCGCATCTTCAGCACCGAGGATGTCGGTGAGCGCCGCGTAGCGCGTCTGCCCATCGATCTCGTCGGACACGAGGCCCATCGCGATGCCCGCGACCGGAGCGCGCAGCGGCACACCGGCGTTGAGCAGCGACAGGGTCGACGCACAGACCGAGCCCATCGACGTCGAGCCGTTCGAGCTCGAGCGCCTCCGACACCTGGCGGATCGCGTAGGGGAACTCGTCGCGCGGCGGCAGCACCGGCACGAGCGCGCGCTCGGCCAGGAAGCCGTGCCCGATCTCGCGTCGCTTCGGCGAGCCGACTCGGCCGGTCTCACCCGTCGAGTACGGCGGGAAGTTGTAGTGGTGCAGGTAGCGCTTCTTCTTCACCGGTGCGAGCGAGTCGATCTGCTGCTCCATCTTGAGCATGTTGAGCGTCGTGACGCCCAGGATCTGCGTCTCGCCGCGCTGGAAGATCGCGGAGCCGTGCACGCGCGGGATGACCTGCACCTCGGCATCCAGTGCTCGGATGTCGCTCAGACCGCGGCCGTCCATGCGGATGCCCTCGGTGAGGATGCGACCACGCACGATCTTCTTCGTGACCGACTTGTAGGCCGCGCTGACCATCGGCGGGATCTCGCCGCCGAGCTCGCCGTTGCTCGACCTTCTCGTTGATCGCGACCTTGACGCGCTCCTTGAGCGCGTCGTCGGCGTTCTTGCGCTCGGTCTTGTCGGCGATCAGGTAGATGTCGCGCAGCTCGTCGTACGCAAGCTCGGCGACGGCGTTGTACGCCGGCGTCGGAGTACGGCGGGAACAGCGGGAACTCCTGGATCGGCCTTCGCCGACTGCGCCGCGAGCTCCTGCTGCGCCTTGATGAGCGCCTTGAGGAACGGCTTCGACGGCCTCGAGGCCCTGCGCGACGACGGCCTCGTCGGGCTTGGTCGCGCCGGCCTTGATGAGGTCCCAGGCCACCTCGGTGGCTTCGGCCTCGACCATCATGATCGCGACGTCCTCGTTGCCGTTCTCGTCGGTGACGAGACGACCGGCGACGGTGAGGTCGAACACAGCGTCAGCCAGCTGGCTGAACTTGGGGAACGCGACCCACTGGTCGCCGATCAGGGCGAGGCGGATGCCGGCGACCGGACCGTAGAACGGCAGGCCCGAGATCTGGGTGGATGCGCTGGCCGCGTTGATCGCGAGCGCGTCGTAGAACTCGTCGGGAGCGATCGCTCAGCACCGTGATGACGATCTGCACCTCGTTGCGCAGGCCCTCGACGAACGTCGGGCGCAGCGGACGGTCGATGAGACGGCAGACCAGGATGGCCTCGGTGGACGGGCGTCCCTCGCGACGGAAGAAGCTTCCCGGGATCTTGCCGGCAGCGTACGAACGCTCCTCGACATCCACCGTCAGCGGGAAGAAGTCGAACCCGTCACGCGGGTGCTTCCCGGCGCTGGTCGCGCTCAGGATCATCGTCTCTTCATCGAGGTACGCGGCGACCGCGCCCTGCGCCTGCTGTGCGAGACGGCCGGTTTCGAACCGGACGATGCGCTTGCCGAACGTGCCGTTGTCGATCACGGCTTCGGCGAACTTGATTTCTGGACCCTCCAAGGGGTTCCTCTCCTTCTGTTGTGTCATGCGCCGTCTGCGCGATGACCCTCGAGGAGCAGGAGAAGGCAGAAAGGGGCGCGGCGCGATACCTCGGCATGAGGTGGAGTGCGCTCGGCGCTTTGGCGGCGTGTTCTCTCGAACACTGCTCTGGTCAACAGTAGAAAGTCACTGGGCGTGGATGCCGCGGCATCCCGGTCAGTAATCCACCACCGATGACCAGCTTCTTGCCAGCCTGCTCCGGTGTTGCTCGGTATTCGGTTGTCGAGGAGCAGAAGACATCGAGGGCGGCAACGTGAGCGCGTGGCAGGTCACGCTCGAGGTCACTTCGTTCGACGACTAGCGGGAGAGGCGGCGCGGCCTGGCACGAGTCGCGTGACCGCGAAACGGCACACCCGCGCCCCGAGTCCTGCCGCCTGGCTGACCTGTGGTCACGTGGGGATGCGATGCCCATGGACATCTGTTACGTCCCCGAAACCTCCCCGAATTCGACTTGTCGAAAAATTGCTGGTTAAATCGAAATCACGGAGGAACCATGGCCAGCTTGACCAGCAACAGCGACATCGCGCGACGATCATACCATCGACGAGCAACTGCTCGCTCGAGTGGGCGCAAGAATTCGGGCGATGCGCCGCGACCAGCAGCTCACGCTGCAGGTGCTGAGCGCGGCCTCCGGCGTCAGCGTCGGAGTGATCAGCGAGATCGAGCGAGGAGTCGGACAACCCCTCGCTCAACACCCTCGTGCAACTCGCGCACGCACTGAGCATCTCCGTTGTCAATCTGCTCAACGTGGCCGACCAGCACTCCCCTGTCGTTCGACGTCACGAGCGTCGGGTGCTCGACGCGAGGAGAGACGATCGACGGCGACGCGCAGATCGAAATCCTCACCCCGTCGGTCACCGGCGCACTCGAAGTCGTCTGGATCACCGCACCACCCGGCTACGACACCTCATCGACCCCGTTCGAGCACCCGGGCGAAGGGTTCGGACTCATCCTCAGTGGGCGACACGAGGTCTACCTCGACGGTGAACTCCACGTACTCGAGGCCGGGGATTCCATCACCTACCAGTGCAGCACCCCGCACTGGTACCGGAATCCCGGACCCGACACCGTCGAGGCCATCTGGGTCGTCACCCCGCCGACCTTCTAAAACCCTGCACAAGGAAGGATCCACCATGAAACATGCGCCCCACCTCCTTGCACTTCCCGTCGTACTCCTGCTCTGCCGCGTGCGGCGGACAGGTCGTTGACTCCGCCCAGCGGCAACCGTGGCCCCGGGTCGGCATCTTCGTCGACAATGCCTTCGGCGATGGCGACTTCTTCGACCAGGCGGCCGCCGCAGTCGAACCGCTCGAATCGGAGTACGACGCGACCGTTACGACCTACGAGGCGCAACTCGACGCGGCGAACTTCGTGTCCCTGCTCGAGGACGCCGGCGCTGCCAACGACATCGTCTTCGTTCTCGGCTTCGAGGCGATCGACGCGCTGTTCGAGGTCGCCGCGACCGACGACGACACGACCTTCGTGTTCGTCGACGCGGACCTCGGCGACGCGAACATCGTCTCGGCGGTGTTCAAGACCCAGGAGGGATGCTTCCTCGCCGGTGCCCTCGCGGGATCCGTCAACGATGGCGACCGAGTTCCGAAGCTCCGTCGGCTTCATCGGCGGAGTCGACGCCCCGGTCGTCGTGAACTGCCTCGATGGGTTCACTCAAGGCGTCGCGGAGGTGGCGCCTGAGAAGACAGTCGACGCGCGGTACGTTGGTTCGTTCGTCGATCCCGCGACGGCGAAGGAGATCGCGATCGCGATGGCCGAGGCCGGCGTCGTTCGCGACCTTCCAGTACGCGGGCCTGTCGGGCTCCGGCGCCTTCGACGCCGCAGCTCCGGCACGAACATCCGCCCGATCGGCGTCGTCGCAGACAAGAGTAACGCTCGCCCCCGGTCTGGTACCGGGCAGCCTGCTGATGGGAGTCGACAGCGCCATCCTGGCGATCGTCGGTCAATTCGTCGACGAATCTCTCGAACCCGGCGCCACGTGGACTTCGGCGTTGCGGACGGCGGCTGGTCGCTGATCACCGACCCGGATCTTGTCGACGCCGAGACCCAAACTCGGCTTGACGAACTCACCCAGGGCATCATCGACGGCACCATCACGGTGTCCGCGAACTGATGAAGCCCCGAACCCCAACCACCGGAGCGCGGTCCGCCGCGCTCCGGCTGGTTGGGGTGAGCAAAAGGTTCGGATCACTGCAGGCCAACGACTCCATCGATTTCGATCTGCAGGCGCGGTGAAGTCCACGCCATCGTGGGCGAGAACGGTGCGGGCAAGTCGACGCTCATGCGCATGATCTTCGGCATGATCACGCCCGACACCGGGAGCCTCGAGGTCGACGGCATTCCGACGCTCGTTCACGTCGCCGGCCGGACGCCCTCGCCGCGGGCATCGGGATGGTGCACCAGCACTTCACCCTGGTGCCCTCCTTCACCGTCGCCGAGAACGTGACCCTCGGACACGAGCCCGGCGCACCCGGTCTCTATGACCGCCGCGCACGGCCGAGGACGTGACCCGGCAACTCGCCGCTCGGATCGGGACCGCACTGAACCCACGGGCGCGCACCGGATCGCTCTCGGTGGCCATGCAGCAGAAGGTTGAAATCGTCAAAGTGCTCGTCAGGGGTGCTCGCGTCATCATCCTGGACGAGCCGACCGCCGTGCTGACCCCGCTCGAGACCATCGAACTGTTCGCGCTCGTTGCGTCGACTCGCAGCCGACGGCACGAGCGTGATCTTCATCTCGCACAAGTTGCGGGAGGTGCTCGAAGTGGCCGACCGGATCACCGTGATCCGCGCCGGAAGAACGTGTTGGTCACCGAGCCCGGCGAGACCACGGGCGCTCAACTCGCCGTCGCGATGACCGGGCGCGACACCGTCGATCTCGGGCGCACGCGCCGCGTCGCAATCGAAGTCGCGGCTCGCACGGTGATCGAGCTCCATTCGCTGACCACTCGACCTCGCCCCGACGGTTCGGCTCTCGACAGCGCGTCGCTCGTCGTGCGGGCTGGCGAGATCGTGGGGGTCGCCGGAGTAGAAGGCAACGGGCAGGTGGCCCTGGTGGACGCGATCGTGGGCCGCTCCCGGCCGCTGAGCGGCCGGGTCGTGCTGAATGGCGACGACGTCACCCGGTTGGCGTACGCGGTCGACGCAATCGTGGCTTGTCCTATCGTTCCCGAAGACCGGCACCGCCAGGGGCTGTCCCTCAGGCGACCGTGGCCGAGACGCTCGTCGCTGGGCGCCGTACGCATCACCTCGCCCCTCGATTTCGCCCGACCCTGGTCGACTGCGCTCGATCGCGCGTGGATCGCCGGCGCAATCGCCGACTATGCCGTCGCCTCGGCTCGTCCGAGCTCGCAAGTCGGCACACTCAGCGGAGGAAACCAGCAGAAGCTGGTCCTGGCCCGTGAACTGGATGCCGCCCCCCGTGCATCGTGCTCGCACAGCCAACGCGTGGGCGTCGACCTCGGTGCGATCGAGACCATCTACGCGCGAGTCGCGGACGAGACCTCCCGCGGTGCGGCCGTGCTGCTGATTTCGTCGGACCTCGACGAACTCTTCCGACTGGCCGACCGGATCGTCGTGATCTTCCGGGGACGAATCGTCGTCGACCTCGATCCGCTCGCCACGACGCGCGAGACTCGTCGGGCTGCACATGATGGGACTGGTCGCGTGAAGGCGCCGGGCGTCTGATCGAAGTAGGCGTGACCCTCGTCGCCGGCATCGCCCTCGCCATCCTTCTCGTGCGCGCTCGCCGGGTTCGATCCCTGCGTCGACCCTCGCGGCGGGCCTTGCCTACGCCTTCGCCGACGGTCCGCACCTCGCCGCGATGATCGCCGGTGCCCTACCGTTGCTCGTCGTTGGCGATCGGGGTCTCCGTCGCGTTCCGCGCCGGGCATGTTCAACATCGGTGCCGAAGGTCAGCTGTACCTCGGCGCGATGGCGGCCGCAGTGGTCGGGGCGCAGATCGGTCCCCTTGCGAGCCCGATACATGTGGCGTTGTGTCTGCTCGCCGCAGCGGCGGCCGGCGGACTCTTCGCGGCCGGACTTGGCTGGCTTCGCGCGCATTGGGGCGTTGACGAGGTGCTCTCGACGCTCCTCTCGAACTACATCGTCGTGCTGTTGTGCACGTACCTCGCGAACGGCCCGCTGCGAGACCCGGATCGCCAGAGCGGCAGCACGGTGGCGGTGCACGAACAGCGCCCGGTTCGCGACGATGATTCCCGGCAACCCAGTTGACGACCGCGCTCCTGCTCGTGCTCGTGCTCACCGGTGTCGTCGCGTGGGTTCTGAGCAGGTCGACTCTCGGCTATCGCTGGCGGATGATCGGGATCGGGCCGCTGTTCGCCGACGCAACGGGCATGAACGTCGCGCGGCCTGAGGGTCGGCGCGATGGCGCTGAGCGGTGCACTGTGTGGCATCGGCGGTGCGCTCCTCGTGGCCGCGAGCCAAGGACGATTCTGGACGCAGATCGGTGCGGGTATCGGGTGGGATGCCGTCCTCCTCGCGCTCATCGCTGCGCTCGAGCATCTCCGGCGTCGTTGCGTGGACCCTCGTCTACTCGGCCATCCGATCCGTCGCCCGCGGGATGGAGCAGGCGGCTGGGATCGCCTCCGAGCTCTCGGACGTACTTATCGCCCTGATCGTGATCCTCGTCGCGGCCCGCGCGGGCACCACGAGGGCGCTCATGACGCGCGCACAGCGGCTGATCGGACGTCTGGGCGGTGATCGGGAATGAACGAGATCGACGCGGTGCTCTCGAGCACCATCAGGTTCGGAACCCCGCTACTGCTCGCGGCGATCGGCGGACTCCCCACGCGCTGGACACGCGATCTCAACATCGGCCTCGAGGGCGCCATCCTGTCCGGCGCGTTCTTCGGCGTCTTCTTCGGATACCAGGTCGGATCCAGTCTCGCGGCGGTCGGAATCGTGGCCGCGATTGGGCTCATGCTCGGAATCGCGTTCGGACTCGTCGTCGTGGTCGGCGCGCGCCAACGCCTTCGTCGTCGGCACCGCGATCAACGTGCTCGCCATCGGCGGGACGGTGTTCCTGCTGCGCTCTCTCTTCGGAGTGAAGGGCTCGTTCATCGATCCGGGGATTCCCGCCTTGCCGATCATCGACATCTCGGGAATCGAGGATGTGCCCGTGATTGGGGCGCTCCTGTCCGGTCACACGGTGCTCACCTGGCTCGGATTCGTTCTTGTGGCGGTGCTCGCCTGGGCGTCCCGCGCGACGAGCGTCGTGAGGCATCTCAAGGCGAGCGGGGAGTATCCAGATGCACTTGCCACCGCCGGTGGGCGTGTCCGCACGTATCGCGTGCTGGCGCAGGGCTGGTGCTTCGCGCTGTGCTTCGTCGCGGGAGCGCAGCTGAGTCTCGGCCAGTTGCGCCTGTTCACCGAAGGGATGACCAACGGGATCGGCTTCGTCGCGCTTGCCGCCGTCATCTTCGCCAGCGGGCGACCGCTCGTCCTGGCTGCGGTGTGCGGCTTGTTCGGGCTGGCCTTCGCGCTCTCGGTGCGGGTCGACCCTGACCTGATCGCGCCCCAGTTCGCTCAGATGTTGCCGTACGTCGCGACGCTCGCTGGTCTCGTGATCGTGTCGTACCGTCGGCGCCGCGAGCCCGATCGACTGCTCCTGTCCACCGATGATCTCTGAACACCCTGGAGGACCCCATGCCACTCGATGACCTGGGCACGAACGCGCTCACGACGGAGGATATCGAGCTGTTCGATGCCGCGCGCCGGCTGCTCGAGCAGCGGCACCATCCCGAGCTCCACCAGGTCGCCGCAGCTGTGCGGGGAGCCTCGGGCGCGATCTACACCGGCTTGCACCTGGGATCGCGCCGCATCAACGTCTGCGCCGAGTCCTCCGCGATCGCCGCGGCAGTCATTGCCGGGGAGGAGCAGGTCGTCGAGGCAGTGGCTGTATGTATGGGAACGGGCGTGACTGCCACCGTTCCACAGGTGACGAACCCGTGCGGCGTCTGCCGCGAACTCATGGGCGAGTACGGTGCCGACGCATTGGTTCTCGTGGACGCGGGCGGCACCGTACGCAAAGTGGCCCTTCGCGAGTTGCTCCCGCTCCCCTGGCTCCGGGCGGATGAAACGGAGGTCGCCCCTGCGAGTCCCGTGACGGGCGCCGAGTCGTGAACCTCGCCTCCCGCGCCGCCATCAGCGACATCTGCCTCATCGTCCAGGATCTCGAAGTCAGCGTTGACTTCTACCACCGGGTGCTGGGGTTCGAGATCGCGCACCGCATGCCGGGGTTCGTTGATTTCGTGGGTCCGGGAGTTGTCCTCGCGGTGTGGTCGGCGGACCACATCTCGCGGACGACCGGGGTCGCTGCCCAGGGAGGCCCCGCGGCACACGCCGTCATGATCGCCGTACGACTGGACTCCACCGACGAGGTCGACGAGGTCGCGGCTGACCTTGGCGCCCTGGGCGTCGAGTTCCTCTCCGCACCGGCGGACTATCCGTGGAATGCGCGATGCGCGTACTTCCGCGGGCCCGACAACGAACTGTGGGAGCTGTACGCCTGGTACGCCGGGGGCGAGCCGGGGGCCGTCTGAGCGAGGGTGCTCACACGAGAGCCAGCACGGTCACCGATCTCGATCCTTATTGCGCCGAGAACGCACCCGTCGGGCTGAATCCGTCGGGAAGCGCAAACCGGTCCCGCACCCGGCGCTCGGCGTGGCCGATCGCCGTACCGAGTTCGCCCGCGGCGCGCGCAATCCGTTCGGGCAAGCCGCTGTCGTTGCCCCAGTCGCCGGATGCCGCGTACACGCCCGTCGGCACCGGCACCGCGTGCAGGTAGGTGAACAGCGGACGCATCGCGTAGTCGATCGCGAGCGAGTGCCGCTCGGTGCCGCCCGTCGCGCCGAGCAACATCGGCATGTCGGTGAGCGATTGCGGGTCGAGCACGTCGACGAACGACTTGAACAGGCCGCTGTAGCTCGTGGAGAAGATCGGGGTGACGGCGATGAGACCGTCGGCTCCGGTCACCGACGTGATCACGGCATCCAGCTTGGGGCTCGGGAAGCCCGTGAGCAGGTTGTTGGTGATGTCCTGCGCGACATCCCGCAGTTCGAAGGTTTCGACCTGCGCCTGGATGCCGCGCGCATCGAGCGCAGCCACGGTCGCTTCGGCGAGCCGGTCGGCGAGCAGACGCGTCGATGACGGCTGGCTCAGGCCAGCGCTGACGACCGCGATCTTCCGCGGTCGTCACTTGTCGACCTCGGCCGGCTCGTCGATGGCCGCGGCGTCGCTGGCGTTCCGACGGCGACGAGTGCATCGTGGGTCGGGCCGTCGGGCACGTGGGCCGGGCGGTCCTTCGCGAACTCCTTGCGGAGCACGGGCACGACCTCCTCGCCGAGGATGTCGAGTTGCTCGAGCACGGTCTTGAGCGGCAGGCCGGCGTGATCCATGAGGAAGAGCTGGCGCTGGTAGTCGCCGTAGTGATCGCGCATCGCGGCGTAGCGGTCGATGACCTCTTGCGGGCTGCCCACGGTGAGCGGCGTCTGCTCGGTGAAGTCCTCCATGGACGGGCCGTGGCCGTAGACGGGCGCGTTGTCGAAGTAGGGGCGGAACTCCGCCTTCGCATCCTGCGAGTTCTTGCGCATGAACGCCTGCCCGCCGAGACCGACGATCGCCTGGTCGGCGGTGCCGTGGCCGTAGTGCTCGAAGCGCTGGCGGTAGTAGCCGATGAGCTTCATGTAGTGCTCCTTCGGCCAGAAGATGTTGTTCGCGAAGAATCCGTCGCCGTAGTACGCGGCCTGCTCGGCGATCTCCGGGCTGCGGATCGAGCCGTGCCACACGAACGGCGGCACGTCATCCAGCGGGCGCGGCGTCGACTGAAACGCCTGCAGCGGGGTGCGGAACTGGCCCTGCCAGTCCACGAAGTCCTCACGCCACAGCCGGTGCAGCAGCGCGTAGTTCTCCACGGCGAGCGGGATGCCGTCGCGGATGTCCTTGCCGAACCACGGGTACACCGGCCCGGTGTTGCCGCGCCCGAGCATGAGGTCGACCCGGCCGCCGGCGAGATGCTGGAGCATCGCGAAGTCCTCGGCGATCTTCACGGGATCGTTCGTGGTGATGAGGGTCGTGGAGGTCGAGAGCAGCAGCCGCTCGGTCTGCGCCGCGATGTAGGCGAGCGTCGTGGTCGGGCTGGACGAGAAGAACGGCGGATTGTGGTGCTCGCCGAGGGCGAAGACATCCAGGCCAACCTCCTCGGCCTTCTTCGCGATCTTGACGATCGCCGTGATGCGGTCGTGCTCACTCGGGGTGGTCCGATCGGTCGGGTCCTCCGTGATGTCGCTCACCGTGAAGATTCCGAACTGCACCTGATTCATGACCCGACCATTTCCATGCGTTTGCATTGACATGCCCAGTGTAACCGGAGTAGTGCGGTCGGTATTCCCGTCGCCGGTGCGCTACTGGCCGCAGGTGTCCGGCGCGACGTCGTTGCGTACCTGGCCGATCCAGCGGAAGAGATCGGGCAGCGCGACATCCGCGATGAAGCCGTGATTCACGCCGTCGAACGTGCGGAAGTCGACGTGCTCCCCCGCGTCGCAAAGCGCCTGTACGAAGCCGATGGTCGCGTCGGGGATCACGAGGGAGTCGGCCATCCCCTGCGCGACGAAGATCGGCACGTCGATCGGCTTGCCCCCGGCGCTGTTCTCCTCGAGCATCGTCTTCCACGGCTCGGTGGTCGACGGGTCCGAGGTCACGAAGCCTCCAACGAGCGGTCCGGCGATCTTCTGCACGTCCGCGTTCTGCGTCAGGAGGCACAGCTGCTCGATCTGGGGCGCGGCGGCCTGGCCGGCCGGGGTCAGGATCGCCTGCATCGCCTCCTTCGAGTAGCGATCCGCGTACGCGATCTCGAACGCGGGGAACGCCAGCGACGCGATCGCCACGCCCGAGTGGTTCGCGATGTCGTCGCTCATGAGCACGGTGAGGTCGGCGGCCGGGGCGGCGACGGCCACGCCGCGGAGGGTGAACTCGGGGGCGTAGCTTGCGGCATCCTGTGCGGCGAAGAGGGCGGCTTGTCCACCCTGGGAGTGACCCCACAGCCACAGGTTGTCGCTCGCGTGCGCGTGGGGAAGGTTGCGGGCGGCTCTCGCCGCGTCGAGCACGCTGTTGCCCTCGGTCACCCCGAGCAGGTACGAGGAAGCCCCGGCAACGCCCATCCCCGGATAGTCCGTGGCGGCAATCGTGAACCCGGCGTCGAGGAACTCGTGCAGCCCTTCGATGAGCAGGAACGGATCGATGGCCAGCGACGGCGCACAACGTGCGATCGACCCGGTCGTCGGGTGCGCCCACGACACGATCGGCCGCCCGCCTTCGGGTGCCGGCCCGTTGGGCTCGATCACCACGGCGGACACCAGGATGTCGCTACCGGCCAGGTCACGCGAGTGGTAGATCACCCGCCAGGCGCTCGTGTTCTCCGGCGCACTGAGGATCGGCTCACTGCGGATCAGCGCACCTGGCTCACCGGCCGGGAGATCAGCGGGCAGCTCATAGAACGGCCCGTCGAACTCGTGCTCGATGATCCCCTCCTCAAATCGACGCTCGAGGTTCCAGAGGCAGCCGGAGAGCAGCACGGCGACGGCGGTGCCGAGGATCGCGATGCGCGCGACACGAGAGGTGATCCCAGTGCCCATGGCGAGATCATATGGCGATGCGAGTCGCCGTAGCTCGCTGTTAGCCTCCTTGCATCATGAGTACGCTCCCGCCGCCTCCTCCTCCGGAGCCATTGCCGACCGTGCCGCAGCCGCCCGCCGCGCCGCAGCCACCCGCGGGTCCGCCTCCACCGCCCGATCCAGCGCCGCAGCCACCCATCGCCCCACCGCCTCCGCTCGACCAGCTGCCGCCGAGCCCTCCGGCATCGCCGACGTCATCCTCGACGCGTCTCGGGATCATCGTGGGTGTCGGCATCACCCTTGCGCTCGTCGTGCTCGCCGGCGCGCTCTTCGCCCTGTTCTCAGCCTTGAGCTCCACGTTGGGCGACACCGCCGCCACGAACAACAACAACGGCGAGGAGCCCCCGACGGTCGTGGAGGAAGCGCCTCCGTGCGACGGATGCCTCACCTTCGACGATGCCCGCGAGCTCAGGATGCCGGACGGCGTGCCCACCCTCGACCTCACGTTCGACGAGGAAGTCGGGTACGCCAAGCCGTCGATCGTCGGCGCGTACGCGGATGGTTCCGTCGAAACCTACGAGAGCGGCGGCGGAGCTCCAGCCGGATGCTCGTTCGCGATCGACTACTCACCCGTCTCGCCGACCAGTCCCGACGAGAGCAACCGCACTGACCGGGTCGCCGACCTTGGCAGCTACTACAGCGAAGCCGACTACCTGTCGCTCGTCGCACGCGTGTTCGCCACCGAATCGGATGCCGCGTCGTACCCCGACTCCCTGCGCGCGGGCCTCGCATCCTGCCCGCACTACTCGTTCTCGTTCTCGGACGGCTCGAACTTCTGGTCGACCGACGTTCAGCCGCTCGAATTCGAAACGTCGTCGGGCGCGGTGACCGCCGTCGGGTGGCACGAGAGCTACAACGGCTCGGAGCTGCTCATCGTCGACCTGCAGTACACGAACGTCGCTGTTCGGGCGATCTACAACCGCAGCGGCTCTACGGCGGAGATCGAGGATGAGTTCCGGGCGTTCGTCCTCGAGCTTTCCGGTGCGCTCGAGGCGTTGAGGTAACGGCTAGCGGAGCCCGGTCGGCCGGTCGGCTGGTCGGTCACGTCAGCGCGTCTCGCCCATCAGCAACTCGACGCGGTACTTGCCGCCCTTGCGCACGATCTCGACCGGGATGCGCTGCTTGCGACCCAGCATGTCGAGCCTCGAGAGCGCTTCATCCACGATCGATTCGAGACCGCGTGGCACGATGCCGACCAGCGGGCTCACGCGCGTTCCGGTGAAGAGCCGCACCTCGATGGGGGCGTCGACACGTTCCTGCTCAGTCGTGCGGCGGCTGATCGCGGTCTCGAGCGGTGTCGCGCCGCTGTCGACGATGTCCTTGATGGCCTGCTGGTTCGGGTTGCTGCCCGCGAGGCGCAGGCGCACCCGCCGGTTGTTCGGCAGTAGGTCGTACTTGTAGTTGTTGAACGAACCCTTGCCCTCGTCGCCGCGCTCGAACTCGGGTTCAGCCACAGCATCCATGTCAGGAATCGTAGTCGTCAGTGCGGTAGCCGGCGGTCAGCCGGCGCCGAGCACGATCACCCGGTCGCCCGCCGCGAACACGTTCGTCGAAGCCTTCGGCGGGTTCACCACGACGCCGTAGCCGTCAGCGGCGCTGCGGGCCTGGGCGCCGATGCGGTACCCGATCGCGGTCTCGCCTCGCTCGGAAGCCGCGGCGACGACCGTCATGAAGTCGACCGGCTCGCCGAGGCGCACGTACTCGCCGACCGGACGAAGATAGAGCTCAGAACCCTCCGAGTTGAAGAGTTCGTCGAAGACGTCCTTGAGTTTCACGCTCTCGCTCAGCTGCGAGAGCATGAGGCTGATCAGCCGGTCGCTGACGATGAAGTCGTCGGCTTGCGTGACCTCGGCGAGTTCGCGGTTGCGGTCGTCGAGCATCTCGGACACGACACTGCTCTGGCGTCCGGTCTTGGCTGCGATCTCCCGCAGGTTGAGCAGCGTGACGAGCGTGCGGGCGTCCGAGCGCTGCGGATCGCCGTCCTTATCGGCGAGCACGATGATGTGGTCGAAGCTCGACGGTTCGAGGTCTTCGAGCACCGCACGGCTCGTGGTGTCGCCCCGGCGGTACTGCACGGCGAGGTTGTCGAACCGCGGAAGATCCGGATCCTTGCGGTCGGCGACGACCACCACCTCCGAGCCCTTCGTCACGTACTCGTCGAGCTCGGCGAGCATCGTGCGCAGGCGCTGGTTGACGCCGAGCACGAGGGTGCGCTCGGGACCGTGATCCGGCACCGGGCTCAGCGCGATCTTCGCGCGATCGACGAGGCCGGGTTGTCCGACCTTGATGACGCTGTCGTCCTCGGCGATCAGAATGAGCTCATCGCCTGCCTCAATGACCGTGGATGCCTCGGGGTTGACCTTCACTGCGTCGGCATGATGGATGCCGATCACCGAGCAGTCGCCGAAGTGCAGTTGCGCCTCGGCGTAGGACTTGCCGACGAGTCCGGGCTGCTCGCTGAAGTAGATCTCGTCGCCGTCGAAGTCGAGCAGTTCGGTGTACACGAGCGAGAGGCCGGACTGGCGGCAGGTCTGCACGGTGATGCGACTGATGAGGTCGGTGCCGAGCACCCAGCTCGCTTCATCCTTGCCGACCAGGTGCGCCGTCTCCATGTTCTCGCTGTCGCGGATCTCGCCGACCACGTGGTACTTGCCCTCTTTGCGGCGCGGGTTGTTCGTGATCGCGAGCGTGGTCTTGATCACGTCGATGTCGGGGTCGTCGGAAGTCTCTGGCGCGAGCACGACGATGCTGCGCGCGCCGTGCGGGTTCACGAGGTCGAGGTCGACGAGGTCCATGGGATCGCCCGAGCGGCAGACGATCTTCGTGTTCTTCGTGTCGGGCACCTTCGAGCGCAGGGCATCCTCCATCTCGACCTTGTCCTGGTCGGCGAGGATGACGATGGCCGCGCGCTTGCGCGACTCGTTCGCGATCACGAGCTCGCTCACGATCTGGAACACCTTGGGGCTCCAGCCGAGGATGAGCGTGTGGTCGCTCTCGAGCACTCGCGAGCGGCCCTTGCGCAGTTCCTCCACCTTCGCGTCGAACGCACCCGAGACGATGCCGATGAGGCTCGCCACGATGATGAGACCGCCGATGGTGACGATGAGCATCAGGATGCGGAAGAACCAGCCCTCGTCGCCGCCCATCGTTCCCGGGTCGAGGGTGCGCATGAGGCTGCCCCAGAAGATGTCCCAGACCGAGCCGGCATCGCCGGGCGGCGAGGTTGTCCTTGTCGCGGGTGAGCGATGAGCACGAGCGACCGTGATCGCGCCGAGCACGACCACGAACACGACCGTGGCGATGCCGAGCAGCACCATGAGGGCGACGGTGCCCCGCGACATCCACCCGTCGAACCAGTATCGGAACCGCTCCATGCGTGTCGGCTTGTCCATGCGGTCCCTCGATCTCCTGGCGGACGTCACCCAATCGATGAAATCGCCCAATGCTACTGCCGGCGGTGCGCGGTGTAACGGCCCAGGGCGGGGGTCAGGGTGGGAAGCCCCACAGCAGTCCGGCGATGCGCGTCATCACGAAGAGGGACAGCGTCAACACGTACGGCCCGAGGATGATCGAGGCACCGAGCGTCAGCAGCACGACCTTGAGCGGATGCATCGAGCGGTAGGGCACCGGCAGGCCCGCGAATTCGAGCAGCGTGCGCCACTCGGTGATGCGCCTGGGCCAGCCGCGACCCCCGAAGTCGAGCCGATGCGGGTTTCCCTCGATCTCGAAGGTGATCACACTGCCGGACGCGTGGGCCGTGATGCGATTGAGCAGCGCGCTCACGATGAGCGAGTTCGTCTGGCCCGTCTCGGAGTCAACCGAGGTGACCGTCAACCGATCGTCGTCAAGGCCGAGCCGCGCCCGAACGGCACCGAAGCGCCAGAACCCAGTGCGGACGAGCACATCGGTCGGGTCGGCCACATCGGTCACCCTACTGGGCAGGAAACGAAGAACGGGCCGCCATCCTGAAGGATGACGGCCCGTCGTCAAGTTTCGACGCGACTTATCGGCGAAGGCCAAGACGCTCGATCAGCGAGCGGTACCGCTCGATGTCGATGTCCTGCAGGTAGCCCAGCAGACGGCGGCGCTGTCCGACCAGGAGCAGCAGACCACGACGTGAGTGGTGGTCGTGCTTGTGCTCCTTGAGGTGCTCGGTCAGATCCTTGATGCGCTGCGTCAGCATCGCGACCTGTACCTCGGGGGACCCTGTGTCGCCCGGGTGGGTAGCGTACTCATCGATGATCGCCTTCTTGACATCGGCTTCAAGAGCCATAGAAGTGATCCCCTTTCTCCTCGTTGCGCGGCGCCCGGAGCAGAATGCTCGAGCTCTCTTTATCCGCGGCCGTTGGACGGCAACCTTGGGAGTCTAGCAGAGGGGATGCTCGGTGCCGGCGGCCGCTCAGCCCGCGAACGCCATCGGCACCATGAGCGCGAGCGTCACGGTCACCACGATGGAGCCCAGCACGCACCCGATGATCGGCACACCCTGAGCGTGCGTTCCGTGCGTGCGCCAGAGCAGCACGAAGGATGTCGCGAGCGCCCAGATGCCCGCCACCGCGAAGATCACGGCCAGGGTGACGGTCAGCCACATCGGGAACGCAACGAACGCGATCGTGATCGGGGTGATTGAGAGCAGCAGCGCTCCCGCGACGATGACGGGCCACGTGCCCGCGGGCGTGGGCCGTGCACGGGCGGGTTTCTGCGCGGGACGGGGTGCTGGGTGCGGCTCGGAGGGCTGCTCGGTCACCGCATCAGCGTAGCGGCGGGCAGGCTCGGCTCGTCGGCGGCGCATATCGCTGGCGGGTCGGCTCGTCAGTCTCGACTTCTCCTCCACAGCCTTCAACCGCATGAGTTCTCCTGAGAAGCGTTCGTCTACCTAGTACATACGTTCGAAGGTTGGGAGAATAGATGCATGCCCGAAGTGTCCGAAGCAACCGACCTCGCCGCCCTGCGCGCTGCAGTCGCTGCGTTCGTGCCGGCGCCTGCTGACGGGCTCTCCGACGCTGAACTCATGGATGAGCAGCGCATTTGGGCTGAGATCCGCCGCCGCGTCGACGCCCGCTCGGCCGAGCTCGCCGATGCGATTCGCTACCGTTCCCGGCGGGAGCTCGGTCACGCCGGACTCGCGCAACGCCTCGGCGCTCGAACCCCGGAGAAGCTCGTGCAGACCCTTACCGGCACCTCCTACCGTGAAGCGCAAACCCTCATCCGCGTTGGCGAACTCATCGCCACCCCACCCGCCGACACCCCTTCGTCGACACCCTGGTTGGTGGATGTCGCGGCCGCCGTCACCGCCGGATCCATCTCCCTCGCCGCCGCCGACGTGATCCGCGTCGGCCTCGGCGAGCCGACCGACGACGTGCCAGCCTCCTTGCTGCGCGGCGCCGCGGCACGACTGCTCCGCGATGCACCCTCGCTCGCGCTCGAGCAGCTCGCCGCTGACGCCCGCAACGCCCGCACGGAACTCGACCTCGACCGCGTCGCCGACCGCGAGGCGGCGATGCGGGATCGCCGCTACCTGCGGTTCACCCAACAACTCGACGGCATGACCAAAGTCTCCGGGCTGCTCGACCCCGAGTCCGCGGCGCACATCGTCGCTGCCGCCGACGCAGCTTTGGCACCGCGCCGCGGTCCCCGCTTCCTCGACGCGGAGAGCATCGCCGCCGCTGAGCGACTTGAGGCTGACCCGCGTTCGAACGAGCAGATCCTGGTCGACACGTTCGTGGAACTGACCCGCATCGCCACCCGCGCACCCGGGCACAAGATCCTCGGCAAGCAGCGTCCCGTCGTGCAGATCCACGTCACCGACCGCGATCTCCGTGAACGCTCCGGCGTCGGCCACATCGAAGGGCAACTCGACCCGGTCAGCATCGCCACCATCGAACGCTACCTCTGCGACTCAGGCGCCATCCCGATCCAATTCGACCTCGACGGGCAAACCCTCGACGTCGGACGCGAGCAACGCACCTTCACTACCCGACAACGCACCGCCCTCGCCGCCCGCGACGGCGGATGCCGATACCCCGGCTGCGACCGACCCGCCTCCTGGACCGAAGCACACCACATCACCCCATGGTCCCAAGGCGGCCAAACAGACATCGCCGACGGCATCCTGCTCTGCCGACACCACCACATGATGGTCCACAACAACGGACTCCAGGTCGTCCGCGAAGGCGCCGCCGACTACTACCTGCTGACACCTGCGTCCGAACCGCTCCTACAAGAACGCACACCCATGCCCAGCAAGAACCGCACCTACCAACGCACCCTCGCCGCCAGCTGAGTCGCGGCGGCGCTCAGATCGTCGCCGTCGCGGCGGCAAACGGACCGCCGCCCGCTGGCAGCCCACTGACCACGAGACGGATCGGCCGGGCGCGCCCTGCCCGCCAATCTCCAGCCGTGCGCCGTACGCTCGACGCATGATCGAGGTCGCGCTGTGAGCGAGGTGCCGGTGCTCGACATCCTGCTCGTCGTGCTGCTGCTCGGGTACGCGATCTACGGCTTCACCCACGGACTGCTCGGCAGCCTCGCCGTCATCCTCGGCGCGTTCGCCGGCGTCGTCACCGCGTTCTTCGCGGCGCCGCTCGTTGCCGAGTGGGTGCCGTTCCCGGCGCTGCGGCCGTTCGCGACGATCGCCGTGGCGCTCGTGATCATCGGGGTGGGGCACGCACTCGGGGTGTGGATCGGCAAGGGCATCCGCCGCGGCATCCGCAAGTCGCCACTCAGCGCGCTCGATCGGCTCGTTGGCGGCCTGGTCACGTTCGTGGTCGCTGCGCTCGTCGCGTCGGTGCTCGCGTTCAGCGTCGTGCAGCTCGGCGTGCCGTTCCTGTCGCGCGCGGTCGCCGGCTCGACCGTCATCCGCGTGATCGACAACGTCACGCCCGACCCGGTGCAGGCGTGGCTCGCGCAGGTGCGGGGCATCGTGGTCGAGGAGGGCATCCCGCTCATCACCGAGGCGCTGACCGGCGATCCGCCCGAGATCCCGCAGATCGACACCGGATCACCCGCACTGAACGCCGCCGCGCAGTCCGTGGTCCGGGTCACCGGCAACGCGCTCGCGTGCGGCCAGAGCCAGTCCGGCACCGGGTTCGTGGTCTCGCCCGGTCGCATCGTCACCAACGCGCACGTCGTGGCCGGTGTGTCGGAGCCGGTCGTCGAGGCGCTCAACGGCGAAGTCGTCGGCGGCAGGATCGTGTACTTCGACCCGGTCGACGACCTGGCCGTCATCGCCGTCGACGGCTTCGACGTCTCGCCCATCCCGATCGGCGACACCCTCTCCCCTGGGCTGGATGCCGCGGTGCAGGGCTACCCCCACGGCGGCCCGTTCACCGCCGGCGCCGCCCAGGTGGTCGCCGTGGGCCAGACCCGGATCCCCGACATCTACGGTGACGGCGGTACGCTCCGCGAGATCTACACGCTCGCAGCGAACGTGCAGGAGGGCAACTCGGGCGGCCCCCTGCTCGCCACGAACGGCGAGGTAGTCGGCGTCGTCTTCGCCCGCTCCGCGGAAACCCAGAACGTCGGGTTCGCGATGACCATGGCCGAACTCGACCCCGTGATCGACGAGGCGCCCGGGCTCACGGCGCCGGTGGGCGTCCGGAGAGTGCATCCGCGGTTAGGCCACTGCCTTGCGCTCCATGTACCACTCCGTGAAGTGGCTCGCGCGGCCATCCGGGGCGAAGGTGATCACCCAGAGGTTGTCGATACTCGGCGCGGGTGTCTGGCGCCCCGGTAGACGGTGAGTCCCTGGATGGTCGCGACGTCGCCCTCCTCGGCCACCGGGTGCCACTCCCAGGTCGTGTCATCCGGGCCGTCGGCGCTCTCGAGCCACCCCGCGACGATCGCGTCGGCGCCACGCAGCGCCTTCGGATCATTCGGCCGGTACTCGTACACCGCGTCGTCGGTGAACAGCGCGCGGATGTCGGCCTCGTCGTTCGACAGCCACGCCTTGCGGTAGCCGTCGATCCACTTCGTCACTCGTTCGCTCATGGTTCCGTTGTACTCGCCGGCGCCGACACGTCGAGCCCGTGTCGCGCGCACGACGCCGAGCGCGATGAGCCCCTGGCCGGCGCAGTAGAGCACCATGATCGCGAAGTCCTGCTGCCAGAAGTGGAAGCCGGGCAGGAACAGCTTGCACGCGAGCACCGAGTCGGAGAGCAGGAACAGCGCGGCTCCTACCGCGATCGTGCGGTTCGTGCCGAGGGCGGAGGCGGCGGAGAGTCCGAGCACGCCGCCGTAGACGACCACGGGGAACGCCAGCGTGCCCAGGTGCGGGAGGAGCAGGGCGAGCAGGGCGAACCACCAGAGGCCGTAGATGGCGGCGAGCCGCGGCATCCTCGAGGTCTTCACCGCGCCGAGGAAGAGGATCGCGTACGCCACGTGGGCGAGCAGGAAGCCGCCGAGGCCGAGGATGAAGCCGATGTCTCCCGGCTGTGCGAAGAGTACGTCGCCCGCGAGCGAGAAGACGATGCCTGCGGTCGCCCACAGCGCGATTCGGCCGCGCGGGGCTGGTGTGGTCGCGAGGAATCCGCCGAGCAGGGTGAGCATGAGCAGCGGTTTACTCGCACTGGCGAGGTCGACCAGCGGCGTCCACGCCGGCCGCGCTCGCGAACAGCGCTCCGAGGTGGAACACCGACGCGACGAGGAAGGGCACGAACCAGAGCAGCCGCATGGTGCCAGCGTATGGTGGAAGGCATGGCCGTGGATGGACGCTGGCACATCCTCACCTCGACCATGCTGCGCGCGGTCGCCTACGATCCGGATGCTCGTGAACTGCGGGTGCGGTTCACGAGCGGTGCGAACTACCGGTACCGCGACGTGCCGCCCGAGGTCGTCGAGTCGCTCATCGACCCGCCGAGCGGGTCACCGGGTCGATACTTCAACGACCACGTGCGCGACGCGTTCGACTACGACGAGGAGTAGCGCGCTGGAGCTATGAGCGAAGGCCATTTCTGGCCTTCGCCGCGACGCCAGCGCCGACGGCCGTCCCGGCCGTCGGTGTACGCGCGGCGTCTTTCCTCGCCCTGAGCCGACGGGCCTTCGCCGCCGTCACACGAGGGCGACCAGCACGCCGAGCGTCACACCGATCGAGTTGGCTACGAGATCGCGAGGGTCTGAGACCCGAGACGGCAGGAACTGCTGCACGAACTCGATCGTGATCGTGAGTCCGACACCGAACAGGATTGCCAGCCACCAGCGGCCGCGACCGAGCAGCAGCACGAGGAACAGACCGAGCGGCACGAACATCGCCACGTTCGCGAGGAACTCGACCGTGGTGAAGTCCAGCCAGAGGGTCTCGGGAAACCGCTCGAAGAGCTTGACCAGCCGCCAGATGATCGAGTCGCGCCCGTTCTCCGGCATCGGCGAGAGCGTGAGGCCGGCGACGACCCCGAGGTACGCGACCGTCACCAGGGTCAGGATGGGGTGACGGCGAAACATCGTCCAATTCTGGCCGATGTCGGGCTGAGAAACCACCGCGACGGTCCGCGATCCCGTCGCCGGTGCGGAAAATCAGGGGTGCGCGACGAGCGTGACGTAAGCCGCGATCGCCCCGAACATCGTGCAGGCACCGACGGTGAACACCGCGATCGCCCATCCCGTTCGGCGATGCAGGGCCACGCGCACCCGATCGCGGATCCACCTGGAACTCGCGGCGCAGGCGTCGCGTTGTCATCGTCCTGGACGACCGGCCAGGTCGTCGGTCGATCCGCGAGATCGGAGATGGATGCGACGGTGTCGCCCGACAGTCGCGGCCCCGCGTGCGCGAGGGTGCGACGCAGCTGCGGCAGCTCGACCACCCAGACCCCGTCCGGCGGCATCCGCAGTCACGATCCGGCCGGCGTCCACTGCGACGAACAGTGGTATCACGGTCACGTCGACTGCGAGGCAGCGCCGCAACGCCCGCGGCAGCGAGCAGTCGTTCGGCGATCGCGGCCGACTCCGCGAGCTCGACGAGGTCGTCGCGTGCGACGCCGCCGATCGTGAGCGAGGAGCCGTCGACCACGACATCGGCACCCGAGCAGTGCACGGCGCGGATCGCGTAGACGCCGCCCGGACCGATCGCGACATGGTCGATCGAGCGCCCGGCGCCGATCGGCACGTCGTGCAGCACGTCCCAGCGCTGGCCGAGTTGCTCGAGGGCGGGGACCACCGCGGCATCGCCGAGTGCCGTGTCGAACGCCCGGCGAGCGTCGGGGCTGAGGGCACGGATGCCCAGGATGCGCTCGAGCCTGGTGCGAGGGCGCGCCAAGCCTTCCGCATCCACCACTTCGCGCATCGCCCGCTGTCCGGCGATCCGGGTGCGGAGGCTGCTTGCGGTCATGGTTCCCCGGTTGTCGAGTCGTGACGTGGTCGAGCGCTGACGGGTTGGGGATGAACGAACGTTGGGCCGGAGGCTCCCCCGCCTCCGGCCCATTCGAACGGGACTTGATCCCATCGGCCGGTGTCTCCCCCAAGTCACCGGTCGGTAGCTCAAGCATGCAACCTTCGGGTTCGCTGGGAAACCCCCACTGCGGGGGCAATGTGACTGGTGTGACTCAGTCGATCGGCGGCGGTGGTCTGCGCATCGATCGCGTCGATGCCGGGCGGCAGCGCGCCGGTGGTCACGAGGTGCAGCCGCTGCGTCGGCCGGGTCATGGCGACGTACAACGCGCTCGCTCCGCGGGCCACCTCGTCGACGATGCGCTGCGGCTCGACGACGACGACGACGTCGAACTCGAGACCCTTGGCCTCCTGCGCGGTCAGCAGCGCGATCGCTCGGGTGAGTCCGCGCGGGCCGCGGCCGAACTCGGCTCCGAACGCCTCGGCGAGCGCCGGTTCCACCTCGGGCAGCAGCGCCTCGGGCACGATGACGGCGAGCGTGCCCGTCGAGTCGCCGTCGCCGGCGGCGGTGGCGCGGTCGGCGCGGATCGTGTCGGTGACGAGGGATGCGACATCCACCCCTCGCACCACATCCACCGGCCACTCGACTCGAGCGCACGGCCCGGGAACGGGTGATCCGCACGTCGTGGGCCTCGGCCATCGCCTCCGCGACTTCCGCGATCTGCGCGGGCGTGCGGTAGTTGACCGTGAGCTCCTCGACGCGGAACCCGTCGCCCACGAACGGGCGCATCGCGTCATCCCAGCTGGTGGTGCCTGCCGCGGCGGAGGCCTGCGCGACATCGCCGACGATCGTGAACGACTTGAGCGGATTGCGGCGGAACAGCACGCGCCACTGCATGGGCGACAACTCCTGCGCCTCGTCGACGACGATGTGGCCGTAGGTCCAGGTGCGATCGGCCGCGGCGAGCTCGCTCGTCGTGCCGCGCTCGGCGGTCTCGGCGAAGTTGCCGGCGAGATCCTCGGCGTTCACGAGACCCTTCACGCCCATGTTGCGGATGGCGGCCTTCGCATTCTCGAGGTCGCGCTTTCGCTGCGCCTTCTCCTCCTGCCGCTGCACGTCGCTGGTCGCGTCGCTCTCGCCGAGCAACTCGGCCGCCTCATCGAGCAGGGGAACGTCGCTCACGGTGAACGGGGCATCCCGGTCCCGGCGCAGCAGATCGCGATCGGCCGGTGTCCATCGCTGCGTGAGAGATGCGAGCCACTGCGGCCTCGCGTAGAGGTCCTGCAGGAGCTTCTGCGGCGTGAGCGGCAGCCACGCCGTGTTGAGTGCAACCTTGACGTCGAACGACGTGCGCAGGTCTTCGCGCAGCCATGCCATGTCGCTGTCGTCGAGCTTCTGCCCCTTGCGCTTGAGTTGCTCGACCAGCCGGCTGGTGAGCGCCGAGAGCGCGGCCTTGTTGAATGCAACCCGCGCGACGTTGTGGGGCTTGCGGCCCTCCCACGCCTTCTGCATCGCACGCCGGATCAGCTCGGGCTCGATCTCGAGCCGCTCGCCGTTGACGTCGACCACCTGGGTCGTCTCCGGCACGACCTGGCGCGAGCGCACCGCGCGCCCGATGAGCTTCGCCATCTCGAGCGAACCCTTGAGCACCGCGACCTCTGGGCGGTCGTCTGAGCGAGGTGTCGACGCCAGGGAACAACTGGCCGACGCTCGCGAGCACGACCCCGGTCTCGCCGAGCGACGGCAGCACCGCCTCGATGTACTGCAGGAACGACCGGGATGGCCCGACGATGAGCACACCGCTCGACGACAGCGCCTCGCGGTGCGAGTAGAGCAGATACGCCGCGCGGTGGAGCGCGACGGCTGTCTTGCCCGTGCCGGGGCCGCCCTGCACGACGAGCGTGCCGCGGAGTTCGGAGCGGATGACGGCATCCTGCTCGGCCTGGATCGTCGCGACGATGTCGCCCATGCGCCCGGTGCGCTCGGCGGTGAGCGTCGCCATGAGCGCGGCCTCGCCCTGCAGGCCCGAGACGTCGCCATCCAGCAGCTCGGTGTCGAAGATCTCGTCGTCGATGCGCACGATGTCGCGGCCGTGGCTCGTGCAGGTGACGCCTGCGCGCGCGCTCCGAGCGGGGTGGCCGCCGTGGCCTGGTAGAACGCGCGAGCCTGCGGCACCCGCCAGTCGAGCAGCAGCGGTTGCAGGTCGTCGTCGCGCAGACCGATGCGACCGATGTAGTGGTGGATGGGGCGGTGGCCCGGTTCATCCTCGTTCGCCTCGAGGGTCAGCCGGCCGAACGCGAGTCGCTCGTCGATGTTGCGCAGCTGGCTGATGCGGTCCTCGTAGATGCGGGTGAACGCATCCCGCTCCGAGTAGCCCTGGTGAGTACCGGGCTTCGTCAACCGCACTGCGTCGAGCTGCACCTCGGCCTCGTGGCGCAAGGCGTCGAGGCGCGCGTAGAGGGTGCCGACGTACTCGCGCTCTCTTGACAGCTCGTCCCTCGACAACTCGGCTGACGACATCTCACACTCCTGATACCTGATGCAAAATCAGGCAGTCCATCCTACGAGGTCTCGACGCGGGTATTGCGCGAGCGAGTGCACGGTGGGAGCATGAACGCAGAACAACTGATCGCCCAGTCGAGTCGCCGGCACTGCCGCACCACTGGGCGATCAGTCTGTATCGTCCAGTTCGCGCGTCCCCACCGGGCGAACTGGGGCGCACCCGCCTGTGACACGATGAAGGCATGATGCGCACGATCGACTACTCGGCGCTGGGATCGCCCGTCACCAAGCAGGATGTCGCCGCCTATCGCGCCGAACTCGCCGAAAGTGAAGCCGGACTTCGGCACGGGCAGCTGGATCGCCGTCATCGTCGTGGCTGCCGTCGTGGTGTCGTTCGGGGCAGGCTTCATCGCGATCCTGGGGACCATTGGCGCGTCAGTTGCCGAGAGCTCAGCCGGCGCGGGAGCGGCAATGCTCGTCATCGTTGTGCCGTTCCTGGTGCTGGCGGCGGTCATCGTCGTTGATCGTGATGCTTGTGCGCTACTTCGCCGTCAAGCGCTTCGAGCGCTACGTGCGCCTCGACTGGTTCGCGAAGGCGAACGGCCTCGTCTTCTCCCCGGCCGATGCGAACCCGCAGTACCCCGGCGCGATCTTCGGCCATGGCCGGGCCCGGTCGGCCTACGAGCACTTCCGATCGGCGAGTGAGCGCTTCCTCGACTTCGGCAACTACCGCTACACCACCGGCAGCGGCAAGAATTCGACGACCCACACCTGGGGATTCATGGCGCTGCAGCTCGACCGCTCCCTGCCGCACATGGTGCTCGACGCCAGGGCGAACAACGGCTTGTTCGGCGGCACCAACCTGCCGGCCACGTTCACGAAAGACCAGGTGCTGTCGCTCGAGGGCGACTTCAACAACTTCTTCACCCTGTACTGCCCAAAGCAGTACGAGCGCGACGCGCTGTATGTCTTCACCCCCGACCTCATGGCCCTCTGCATCGACAACGCCGCGCCGTTCGACATCGAGATCGTCGACCAGTGGATGTTCGTCTACTCGGCATCCCCGTTCGACATGAGCTACGGCGGCATCTACGAGCGCCTCTTCGGCATCGTCGACACAGTCGGAGCCAAAACGCTCACGCAGACCGACCGGTACTCGGATGAGCGCATCGCGAACTTCACCGCCAACGTGGTCGCACCGCAGGGTGCTCGCCTCAAGCGCGGCGTGCCGATCGCTGCCATCGTGCTGGGCGCGGTCGTGCTTGCGTTCTGGATCGTGCCGCAGCTCGCGACCTTCATCTTCGCCATGTCCGGGCGCTGATCCGCCCGGTGAGCATCCCCGAACCGCCCCAGGACGCCCTTGCGGCCGAACCCGCACCCCGGCGCAGCCACTTCGTCGACTTCGCTCCGCTGCGAGCGAGCCCGGCATTCGCGAGACTCTGGATCGGCACCTCCGTCTCCGGCATCGGATCCCAGCTCACCGTGGTCGCGATCGGCCTGCAGGTGTACGAGATCACCTCGTCGACGTTCGCGGTCGCCCTGGTCGGCGGATTCTCGCTCGTGCCGATGATCGTGTTCGGCATCTACGCGGGCATGCTCAACGATGCGTTCGACCGCCGCACGATCCTCATCGTCACGGCCGTCATCGGATGGTCGTCCACGGTGGCCCTCGCGGTGCTCGCGTGGACCGGCATCGACACGGTGTGGCCGCTGTACGTGCTCGCGGTGATCTCGGCGGTCGCCGCATCCGCGGGCGGATCGACGCGCTTCGCGATTCTGCCGCGCCTGCTCGATGAACGGCTCCTGCCGGCCGCCGCGGCGCTCAACGGCATCAGCTTCGGGGCGATGCTCACGATCGGTCCCGCCCTCGCTGGCGTGCTCGTCGCGTCGGTCGGCTACGGCTGGACGTACACGGTGGATGTCGCGCTGTTCGCCGCCGGATTCCTCGGCATCATCACGCTGCCGCCGATCGTTCCGCACGGCGACGCGCCGAAGCCGGGCTGGGAGTCGATCAAGTCGGGCGCGGCGTTCCTGAAGCGGGCGCCCAATATTCGGATGTCGTTCATCGTCGACATCATCGCGATGACGTTCGGCCGCCCGCAGGTGCTGTTCCCCGCGGTCGGGGCGCTGGCGATCGGCGGCGGACCGGTGACGGTCGGCATCCTCGTGGCTGCGGGCGCGGTCGGCACGTTCCTCAGCAGCGTGTTCTCGGGGCGGCTCGGTGGCGTGCGTCGCCACGGCGTCGCGATCGGATGGTCGATCGCGGTCTACGGCGCGTTCGTGGCCGCCTTCGGCGTCGTGCTCGGTGCTCTCGCCACCGGGTGGTTCGGCACCTTCGATGAGCAGCACGTGAATGTTCCGGCGCTCGTGATCGCGTCGGTGATGATGGCGGGCACCGGCGCATCGGACAACGTGAGCTCGATCTTCCGGATGACCATGGTGCAGGTCGCCGCCCCCGACGAGATGCGCGGCCGCCTGCAGGGCATCTTCACGGTCGTCGTGACCGGCGGACCGCGCGTCGGCGATCTCTACATGGGCGGCTTCGCCGCCCTCGCCAGCCTGTGGCTGCCACCGATCGTCGGCGGCATGGTGATCATCGCCCTCATGGCGGTGATCCTGCGTGCGAACAAGGGATTCCGCGAGTACGACGCGGCGTCGCCGACGCCGTAGGACTACCCGGCGGCTGGCGCGGCCGAGCCGGCGAGTGCCTTGCGTGCCTCGACGATCGACGAGAGCAGCAGGGCTTCGTCAACCTCGGCCTGGGTCTTGTAGCGGCCGGTGATGATGCGCTGGCGGGCGAACGCGAGCCTCGTCGCATCCTGGATGTACCGCTTCATCTCCTTGGCCTTGCCGCGCTGGCGGGCCCACACCATCGACTGGCGGCGCCCCGCCGGCGTCGCGAGCGCGACGATCTCATCGGCGTTGAACCAGCCGACCCCCGCGTACTCGCCGAGTCGGTCGCGGGTGATCTTGGCTTCCTGACGGCGGAGCCAGAACGCAACGAGCACGGCGCCGATGAACAGCGGCACCTGCACGATGAAGTAGTACACGAAGAAGTCGGAGACGAAGTAGAGCGCGCCGTTCCAGAACCCGTGCAGGAGGATCGCCGGGATGAATCCGATGACGAAGAAGCCGATCGCTGCGAACGGGCCTGCGCCACGGCGAGCGGCGAAGCCGAGCGCGACACCGATGAACGCCGTGAACATCACGTGCGCGAAGGGCGACATGAGCCCCCGGATGAGGAAGATGAGGAACGTGTCACCGCTGAACAGCCCGTTGTCGAGCAGCGCGGAGCCGAAGTAGAGGATGTTCTCGGTGAATGCGAATCCGCCGGCGACCCAGGCCGCATAGACGAGACCGTCGACCGGTCCGTCGAAGTGCTTGCGCGCCGCCCAGAACAGGATGAGCAGGCCGAGACCCTTGCCGCCCTCCTCGACGAGCGGTGCCTGCACGACGCTGCCCAGGAAGTCTGCAGTGAACTCGTCGACGCCACCGGTGAGTTCCTGCGCGATCTGCACCGCCGTGCCGACGATGAGCGCGAGGGCCACCGACACCCCGGCGCCCCACAGGAACGCGAAGATCACCGCAACGCGCGGCTCGGGCTCCCAGCGGTCCACCCACCGCACGCCGAAGAACACGATCGCGAGCGGCACGAGCGCCATGATGCCGCCGAGCGCGACGGCATCGCCGCCGAGCGCGTTGAGCAGGAACACGGTGACACCGAGCGCGACGATCGACGCGATGATGATGCCGACGATGCCGAGCGCGAGCAGGCTCGAGCTGCGACGCGGTGCCTGCGCGAGCACGGGCTGGGTCGGCTCCGTTGTGGTGGCGACAACAGCAGCGGGCGCCTGAGCGGGCGCCGCGGCGTGGTGACCGGCCGAGGCGGTGAGATCGGTGGTGGACGCGGTCGGGTCGCTCGAGGTCATGCGATCACACTATCCCTGCTGCTCACGCAGGATCTGCAGGGCCCGGGTGACCCGGTCGCCGAGTCCCTCGATGCGCTTCGCGGAGCGGCGCTCTGCGTCTTCGAGCATGCGCACGACGTCGGCACGCTCGTCATCCGCCACCGTTCGCCACGCGAGTCTCGCGGCGACCGCGATCCGGGCGCCCACGACCACGAAGACAACCGCGATGAGCAGCAAGGCCGCGTTCTCGACGATCGCAAGGGTCTCCCCCGCAACGAGACAGAGCACAAGGGATGCCGCGGCCACAACCGGCGGCAGCAACCGGTACGGGCGGCCAAGGATGAGCCGTCGCACCGTCACTCGCGACGACGGACGCGCGCGATCCGCCGCGACGAGCCGCGCGCGCAGCGCGTCGAGGTCGGCCCGGGTCAGCTTGCCCTCCGGGTCGAGCTTGTGAAGGTCATCCCGCAGTCGCCCGTAGAGGTCGGGCGTTCGGCGCAGCACGCCGCGAATGACGAGCAGCCAGACGCCGACGATGACGACGACGAGTTCGAGTGCGACGACCACGGCGGGCAGCGTCTCGCCGAGTTGGAGGAGTTCGACCACGCGTCCGATGCCGACGAAAACGCCGACCCCGGCGACCGCGGCGAGGGGGACCGTCCACGCGGCCGGGTTGAGCCGCAGGCCGCCGCTGTGGGCGCGGCGCAGGTCGTGCCATCCCGTGCCCGCATCGGCGAATTGGAACGCAACGGCGATGAGGGCGGCAGCGGTGCCGAGCAGGGCGAGGTCCACGACTGTGACACTAGCTGGTCGCGCGCTGCACCACCCCGCGGCCCCGCTATGTCGATGGCGGGCCGACCGCCGGGATCGTGATCGCCGTGCGCGAGATCGAGATGCTCACGACGGCTGCGACGATGCACAGGCCCGCCGCGCCGAACCACGCGATCGTGTACTCCCCCGTCGCGTCGCGGATGAATCCAGCGGTGGAGGCCGCGATCGCCGCACCGATCTGGTGCGACGCGAACACCCAGCCGAACACGATCGGCCCGTCGGCCCCGAACAGCTCGCGGCAGATCGCCACGGTCGGCGGCACCGTCGCGACCCAGTCCAGGCCGTAGATCACGACGAACGCGATGATCGGCGGCTGGATCGTCGACGACAGCAGGAACGGCAGCACCAGGAGTCCGACACCCCGCCCGGCGTAGTACACGGCGAGCAGGATGCGAGGGTTCACCCGATCCGTGAGCCACCCCGACGCGATCGTGCCCACGATGTCGAAGATCCCCACCACGGCGAGCAGCCCCGCGGCGACCGTCTCCTGCATGCCATGGTCATGCGCACTCGGGATGAAGTGGGTGCCGATCAGCCCGTTCGTGGTCGCTCCGCAGATCGCGAACCCTGCCACGAGTGCCCAGAACGTGCGCTGCTTCGACGCGCGGGCGAGCACCGCGAGCGCGCGCTTCGCCGCGTTGCCGGTCTGCCGCGGGCCTGGGACCCAGTGCTCGGGTGCGCCGTACGGGGTGACGTCGAGGTCCTCCGGGCGGTTGCGGATGAAGATGAGCACGAGCGGCACGACCGCGAGGGCCGCGGCGGCGACGAGGAGGGTGGCGGTGCGCCATCCACTGGTCTGCACGAGCTGCGCGATGAGCGGGAGGAACACGAGCTGACCGGTTGCGCCGCCCGCGGTCAGGATGCCGACCACGAGTCCGCGGCGCTTGATGAACCAGTTGTCGGCGACCGTGGCCGCGAAGACGAGGGCCATCGAACCCGTGCCGAGACCGATGAGCACGCCCCAGGTGGCGACAAGCATCCACGGTGCGGTCGCGAAGATCGACAGGGCCGCTCCCGCCGACACGAGCACGAGTGCGATCGTGGTGATCCGCCGCAGCCCGAACCGGTTCATGAGCGCCGCGGCGAACGGGGCCGTGAGGCCATAGAGCAGCAGGTTGAGTGAGACGGCGACGGACAGCTCTGAACGGCTCCAGCCGAACTCACCCTCAAGTGGAATCATCAGCACGCTCGGCGCGGCGCGGAATCCGGCGGCGCCGACGAGCGCGAGGAACGCGACCGCGGCGACGATCCAGCCGGGGTGGATCGTGCGCGTACGGCGCGGACTGTCAATGGCCATGCACCGAGTATCGACCCTCGCCGACCGCCAGTCCCGTCGAGATCCTGCCAATGCGTGCCGGCAACCACGCGTCGCGAATTGGACCTACTGCGTCATGAGCCCCGCGTCGAGCACGTACTGGCCGCCGGTCGCGTAGCGCGCGCGATCACTGGCGAGGTAGAGCACGAGTTCCGCGACATCCGTCGTCTCGATCCACGGCACGCCGGGCAGCAGGTTGCCCGCGCTGCGCTCCGCGATCTCGCTGCGGCGTCGCGCCCTCCAGGGCGGCGAGCCCGTCGTTCATCGGGGTGTCGACGCCCGTGGGGTGGATGCTCACCACCCGGATGCCGAACGGCGCGAGCTCGATCGCCCAGGCCTTCGTGAGCCCGGTGAGCCCGTGCTTCGACGCGACATAGTGCGAGAGCCGGTTGCCGCCGCGCAGCCCCATGACCGACGAGTTGTTGACGATCACGCCGGAACCCTGGCGCTTCATCGCGGGCACGACCGCGCGCGCGACGAGGAACGGGCCCTTGAGGTTGATGTCGACCATCGCGTCCCACTCGGCTTCGGTCATCTCGTCGAGCGGTGCGTACGCCACGATCCCGGCGTTGTTGAACAGCACGTCGATGCGGCCGAGGTCCGCAAGGGTCGCGTCGACGGCGGACTGGATCGCGGCGGCATCCCGCACGTCGGCAGCGAACACGAGGCAGCGACGTCCGAGGGCCTCGACTTCGGTGCGCAGCGAGTCGAGTTCGGCGGGGGTGCCCTGCGCGTAGCCCGGGTACTCGATCTTCGCGGCGACATCGATCCCGACGATGTCGGCGCCCGCCGCGGCGAGCGCGAGCGAGACCGCGCGGCCCTGGCCGTGCGCTGCACCGGTGACGAGGGCGACGCGGCCAGCGAAATCTGCCCCGGGGTCAGCGGGCACGTCAGCCGACGGTGCGCTCATCCCCCGGCTTCCGGTACTCGTAGAGCAGCTCGTCGAGCGGAACCTTGCCGACGATCGTGAACAGGTTGGTCGCGATCATCTGCCCGGCAAAGGCCACGAGCAGCACGCGCAGCTGCGGGTTGAACGCCGCCTCGAGGCGCGCGTACAGCTCGGCGGGGATGTCCGCGGGCGACTTCGCGATCAGCCGACCCCAGTCGATGAGCAGCTGCTCCGCCTCGGTGACCTGCGGGTTGTCGGGATCTTCGCCGTTGTCGATCAGGATGCGACGGAAGTACACCGAGCACACCAGGCAGTCGTTCTCGTCGGAGATCGCGTAGCTGAACAGCGACACCGCGCGTTCGCCGATGAACGGCGCGAGCTCATCCCGCAGCACGTACCACTGCATGTAGGTGTCGAAGCTCGGCACATGGCTGAGCAGCGTCGCCTTCATGTTCGTGATGCGACCGCCGTAGTTCTCGAGCTGGTGGTCGCGTGCAGCTGCTTGGGCCGGGGAGAGCGAGTCGTCGCTCGCGATCGGCAGGAACGTCATGCCAACAGGCTAGCGCCGGGCGCGCGAGGCGGCAGCAGTGTTACCCGGCGTCTCGCCAGACAGTGCCGCGTCCGTCTCGGCGGCGAACACCTTGCCGGGATTCAGGATGCCGCGTCGGGTCGAACACCGCCTTGATCTGCCGCTGCAGGTCGAGCTGGTCGTCGCCGAGCTCGTCGCGCAGCCACCGCCGCTTGAGGATGCCGACGCCGTGCTCGCCCGTGAGCGTGCCGCCGAGGCGGAGTGCCGCGAGGAACAGCTCGTCGGCGGCCGCCCAGATCTCGTCCGGCACCTCGTCACTGCCTCCGGGCTCACCCGGGATGATGAAGTTCGGATGAAGGTTGCCGTCGCCCGCGTGCGCGACCGTCGGAATCGTGATGCCGTACTTCGCCTCGATCTCGCCGATCGCGCCGAACATGGCGGGCAGTTGGCTGCGCGGCACGCACACGTCCTCGATGAGCACCTGGCCGATGGCGAGCATCGCGGGATGGAACGAGCGACGCACCGCGAACAGGCGCTCGCCCTCGGCAGGGTCGGTCGAGAGCTCTGCCACGCCACCGAGCGAGGTGATGATCGCGAGCGCGGTCTGAGCCTCGAGTTCAGCGCCCGGCCCGTCGGTCTGCACGATGAGCTGTGATCCGCCGGGATGATCCGAGCTCCAGGTATGCGGCGATGCCGGCCATGGCGCTGTCGCCGATCAGCTCCATGATCGACGGGTGCAGGCCGGACGACACGATCACGGCGGCGGCGCGCGCCGCGGCATCCTCGTCGGCGAAGGTCGCGCTGATGGTCGGCACGATCCCGGTCTGCACCGGGCGCAGCCTCACGGTGGCTTCGACGATGACGCCGAGCGTGCCCTCCGAGCCGATCATGAGCGCGGTGAGGTCGAGCCCGGTGACGCCCTTCACCGTGCGGTGGCCGAGTGTGAGCAGGCGACCGTCGGCGAGCACGACCTTGAGGCCGAGCACGGCCTCGCGGGTGACCCCGTACTTCGCGCACAGCAGTCCGCCCGCGTTCGTCGCGATGTTGCCGCCGACCGTCGAGATCGCGCGGCTCGCCGGATCCGGCGCGAACCACAGCCCGTGCGGCGCGAGCTGGGCGTTGAGGTCGGCGTTGATGATGCCCGGCTCCACCACCGCGAGTTCGTCGTCGCGCGACACCTCGAGCAGCCGGTTCATCGCCAGGGTCGACAGCACGATCTCGCCGCCACTCGCGATGGCACCGCCCGCGAGACCCGTGCCAGCACCGCGGGTCACGACCGGGGTGCCCGCGGCGTGGGCGATGCGCATCGCGGCCTGCACGTCATCGATCGAAGCCGCGTCGCACGATTGCGAGCGGGCGGGAGACGGAGACATGGCCGGACTTGTCAGCACGGGTGGCGTCGAGCTCGTCCGGATCGACGGACACGGCGTCGCCGAGACTGGAGCGGAGAGCTTCGACGACGCGTGGACACGGTGCCACGATACTCGGCGACCGACCCGTGACGCCGCTGGGGTCGATGTCCGAATCCCGCTAGTTGACGTCGGTCGTCCGTGCGAACCTAGATGGGTGACCATGACCGCCGCCACCGACCCCGGCACGTTCGCGGAGCGCTACCGCGCGCTGTCGTCGCGCGACCCGCGCTTCGACGGCCAGTTCATCGCCGGCGTGCACTCGACGGGCATCTACTGCCGCCCGAGCTGCCCCGCGATGACCCCGCAGGAGAAGAACGTCAGCTTCTACCGCACGGCCGCCGCCGCGCACGAGGCCGGCCTGCGCGCGTGCAAGCGATGCCAGCCCGACGCCGTGCCCGGTTCGCCCGACTGGAATCTCGCCGACGACCTCGCCTCGCGGGCGATGCGCCTGATCACCGACGGGGTCGTCGAACGCGACGGCGTGCCTGGCCTCGCCGTCACGGCTCGGCTACACGCCGCGGCACCTGACCCGCGTGCTCACGAACGAGCTCGGCGCTGGTCCGCTCGCCCTCGCGCGCGCCCACCGCGCCCAAGCCGCGCGCACCCTGCTCGCGTCGACCGACCTCTCGGTCGCCGACGTCGCGTTCGCGGCCGGGTTCTCGAGCATCCGGCAGTTCAACGAGACCATCGCGAGCGTCTACGAGACCACCCCGACCGAGCTGCGACGGCTGGCACGCAGCGGGCGGTTCGCGGTCGGCACGCGGCACGGTGCGGCGGCGGATGCCGCGACCGCAGCCGACCACGGCACCGCGATCACCCTGCGGCTGCCGGCGCGCGGCCCCTTCGACGGAGCGGGCGTGCTGCACTACCTGGCCGACCACGCGATCCCCGGTCTCGAGCGCGTGACGGACGGCGTGTTCGAGCGCGCCGTGCGGCTGCCGGGCGGACTCGCGCGGCTCGCCGTGCGCCTCGACGGCCCGACCGCGGTCTCGGTGCACCGCGCGGCTCGACCGCGTCTCCGACCTCTCGACGCTCGTCGCGCGCGTGCGCCGCCTGTTCGACCTCGACGCCGACGCGGTCGCGATCGACGAAGCGCTCAGCCGCGATCCCGTGCTCGCGCCGCTCGTGGCCGCGGTGCCGGGCATCCGCATCGCCGGCGCGATCGACGCCGAGGAGGCGCTGTTCCGCACCCTCGTCGGCCAGCAGATCTCGATCGCCGCCGCGCGCACCGTGCTCGGCACGCTCACGCGCGAACTCGGCACCGACGGGCTGTTCCCGACCGCCGAGCAGTTCGCCGAGCGCGGCCACGAGGTGCTGCGCGGTCCCGGCGACGCGCGTGTCGACGATCATCGGCGCGGCCGAGGCGATCGTCGACGGCCGGCTGCGCCTCGATGTCGGCCAGTCCACCGAGGACTTCACCGCCGGCCTCATCGCGCTGCCCGGCATCGGCCCCTGGACCGCCGGGTACCTCGCGATGCGAGTGCTCGGCAACCCCGACGTGCTGCTCACGACCGACCTCGTGCTCCAGCAGTCCGCCGCCGCGCTCGGCATCCCGTCGAAGCCGCGCGACCTCGAGCGCCACGGCGCGCGGTGGGCGCCGTGGCGCAGCTACGCGAACCTGCACCTGTGGCGGGCGCGGCCGCCGATGGTGCGCAAGCCCCCGGCACGGCGCATTCCCACGCCATAGCATCGGTGCATGACCGATCGCGAACCTGGGACCGCGGCCGAGCGTGTCGACGTCGACCCGTTGGACGGCCGCGACGAGACCGAGATGGAGCGGCTCGACCGCAACTGGACCGAGATCCTGCAGGAGCTCCGCGTCATCCAGACCGGCACGCAGATCCTCACGGGCTTCCTGCTCACCCTCGCGTTCCAGCAGCGCTTCACCGATCTCGACCGGTTCCAGGTGAACGTCTACCTCGCGCTCGTCGTCGTGGCTGCGGCTGCGACCATCCTCGGCCTCGCGCCCGTGAGCCTGCACCGCACACTGTTCCGGCGGCGGGCGAAGGAGGCGATCGTGCAGATCGCGAACCGCATCCTCAAGATCACGATCGTCGTGGTCGCGCTCACGCTCTCGGGCACGATCCTGCTCATCTTCGACGTCGTCGTCGGCCGCACGACGGGCATCGTCGCCGGAGCTCATCACGCTCGTCGTCGCGCTCTCGACCTGGACGCTGCTCACCGTCGGCGCGCGCCGCAACCTTCGTCGTGAGCTGACGCGCCCAAGGCGCAGCGCACCGACGAGTCGCGGCATCCCAGCGCACGGCTGGAAGCTCGCGGCTCGGCGAGCGTTGCACGGGTTCGTGCGTCACCGCGGGATCGACTCGGCGGCCGCGCTCACCTTCTACTCGCGTGCTCGCGTTCTTCCCCGCGACGCTCATCGTCGTCTCGATGTTCGCGATCGCGAGAGGCAAGGAGAACGCGGCCGACGACATCCTCGACCATCGTCTCGGAGATCGCGCAGCCAGCCACGGTCGAGGCGATGAAGGGTCCGCTCTCGCAGCTGTTCTCCGTCACCAATCCGGGCATCGCGCTCGCGGTCGGCATCGTGCTCGCGCTGTGGACGATGTCGGGCTTCGCGACCGCATTCGGCCGCGCGGTCAACACGCGTCTACGAGGTGCAGGAAGGCCGCCAGATCTGGAAGTTCCGCGGGCTCATGCTCGTGCTCGCCGTGTTCCTGCTCATCGTGTTCGGCGCGATCGTGGCGACGCTCATCGGGCTGCCGAGCGCTGCGGCCGCCGCTGGCGTGCCAGAGCCGTGGGTGACGGTGTGGGCAATCGTGCGGCTGCCCGCTCGCCGTCGTGCTCGCGGCAGCTGCTCATCGCCGTGCTCTACTACTGGACGCCGAACATCCGCCACGAGCGATTCCGCTGGGTGAGCTACGGGGCGCTGTTCGCGATCGTCGCCTGGGCGCTCGCGACCGTCGGCTTCTGGGCCTACATCTCGCTGGTCGGGCAGTACGACAAGATCTACGGCTGGCTCGGCGGCGCGATCGTGCTGCTGCTCTGGCTGTACCTCACGCAACCTCGTGCTCGTGCTCGGCGCCGAGGTGGATGCCGAGGTCGTGCGTCTGCGACAGCTGACCGACGGTCAGGCGGCCGAGGAGGTCATCCAGGTGCCGATGCGCGACACGACTCGCAACCTCATGCTCGCGAAGCAGCGCGCAGCGGACGAAGCGGACTCCCGTGCGCTGCGAGAGGACTCCGCGGACTGATCGCAACCCCCTGTGATCCCCGATCTCGCCGTCATACCGTCGAAGAAGAACCCCGACGGAAGGTGGAAGACCATGCCTGCCAATCGCAGGAGCGCCACCCTTGGCGATCCCGAACTGTACGAAGAGCTCCGCAAGGATGGCGCGAGCAAGCAGAAGGCCGCCCGCATCAGCAACGCGGCCGCGCGTGACGGTCGTGCGGCCGTCGGACGGCGCGGAGGCAAGTCCGGCGACTACGACGACCAGACCGTGCCGGAGCTCCGCAAGCGCGCGAAGGAACTCGGCGTGACCGGCTACTCGGGCAAGAAGAAGTCCGAACTCATCCGGATGCTCCGCAACAGTTAACTCTGCCCGCCGCCGCCTCTGCGGCGGGCGTCGTCCGTCGACCGGCACGAGCGCGGTCGCGCCGATTGCCGGCATCACCAGACAACGCTCGTCGCGTTGTCGCACGAGGTGTCCTCGGAATTCAGGCGGAAGCCTTCTTCTTCGCGGCGGGAGCCTTCTTCGCCGGCGCCTTCTTGGCCGCAGGCGCCTTGGTCTTCTCGACCGAGCGGCGCAGCGCCTCCATGAGGTCGAGCACCTCGCCGCCACCCTCTTCGGCTTCCTCGCCGAAGGTCTCCGCGGTCGTCACCGCGTCGCCCTTGTCGAGCTTCGCCTCGATGAGCTCCTTGAGCTGCTCCTGGTAGTCGTCGTGGAACTTCTCGGGCTCGAAGTCCGACTCGAAGCTCTTCACGAGCGCCTCGGACATCTCGAGTTCCTTGGCCGAGATCGTGACCTTCTCGTCGAGGGCGGGGAACGCGGCCTCGCGCACCTCGTCATCCCACAGCAGCGCCTGCAGCACGAGCACGTCGCCGCGCACGCGCAGGGCGCCGAGCCGGGTCTTCTGGCGCAGCGCGAACTGCACGATCGCCGTGCGGTCGGTCTCCTCGAGCGTGCGTCGCAGCAGGGCGTACGCCTTGAACGACTTCGAGTCGGGCTCGAGGTAGTAGCTCTTCTCGAACATGATCGGGTCGACCTGGTCGCTCGGCACGAACTCGACCACGTCGATCTCGCGGCTCTTCTCGGCCGGCAGCATCGCGAAGTCCTCGTCGGTGAGGATCACGGTCTGCTCGCCGTCGTCGTACGCCTTCGCGATGTGCTCGTACTCGACGACCTTGCCGCAGATCTCGCACTTGCGCTGGTAGCGGATGCGCCCGCCATCCTTGTCGTGCACCTGGTGCAGCGACACGTCGTGGGTCTCGGTGGCGCTGTACACCTTCACCGGCACGTTGACGAGGCCGAAGGTGATCGCACCCTTCCAGATGGACCGCATGGAGCCTCCTCGGGCTTCTCGTGAACTGCGTCGCTGTGCCAATGTTGACAGCTACCACATTAAGTAGACACCCGCAGCGGGTGGTGACGCCACCCCTGCCTGCCGAGGATGGTCACATGGCGCGCGCGTCCGACAAGCAGGGTGACACGATCGTCACGATCGACCAGCACCGCGTGAAGCTCACCAACCTCGACAAGGTGCTCTACCCCGAGACCGGCACGACCAAGGCCGAAGTGCTCGACTACTACGCGCGGATCGCGCCCGTGATGATCCCGCACATGGCCAACCGGCCCGTCACCCGCAAGCGCTGGGTGAACGGCGTCGGCACCGCTGGATGATCCGGGGCAGGTCTTCTTCGAGAAGAACCTGCCGAATCCGCCCCAGACTGGATCCGCCGCCGCACGATCGAGCACAAGTCCGGCCCGAACGTGTACCCGCTCGTGAACGACCTCGCCACGCCTGACCTGGATGGCGCAGCAGGCCGCCCTCGAACTGCACGTGCCGCAGTGGCAGTTCGGTCGAACGGGCGTGCGCAAGAACCCCGACCGGATCGTGCTCGACCTCGACCCTGGTCCGGGCGCAGGGCTGGCGGAGTGCGCGGAGATCGCACGATGGGCGAAGACGATCCTCGAGGGGATGGGGCTCGACCCGATGCCGGTGACGAGCGGGAGCAAGGGCATCCACCTGTATGCCGCGCTCGACGGCAAGCAGACCAGCGACGAGGTGTCGGCGGTCGCCCACGAGCTCGCGCGCGCGCTCGAGGCCGACCACCCCGACCTCGTCGTGAGCGACATGAAGAAGACCCTGCGCGAGGGCAAGGTGCTCGTGGACTGGAGCCAGAACAACGGCAACAAGACCACGATCGCGCCGTACTCGCTGCGCGGCCGGTCGCATCCGACGGTCGCGGCGCCGCGCACCTGGCGGGAGCTCGCGAGCAAGGATCTCGACCAGCTCGACTTCCGCGAGGTGCTCAAGCGGGTCGCGAAGCGCGGCGACCCCCTCGCCGACCTCACCGCGGGCCACCTCGCGTCGCTCGAACCGACCCCCGAGCGCATGGCGACGTTCGACCGCGCAGCGGGTCCCGATCGTCTCGAGAAGTACCGGAGCATGCGCGACCAGAAGAAGACCCCGGAGCCGGTGCCGGATGACGCGCCAGCACCTTCGGGCGACGGCGCACCCACCTTCGTGATCCAGGAGCACCACGCCCGCCGCCTGCACTGGGACTTCCGGCTCGAGCACGACGGCGTGCTCGTCAGTTGGGCGCTCCCTCGCGGGGTGCCGACCGATCCCAAACAGAACCACCTCGCCGTGCAGACCGAGGATCACCCGATCGAGTACGGCTCATTCGAGGGCACGATCCCCGCGGGTGAGTACGGCGGGGGCGAGGTGACGATCTGGGATGCGGGAACCTACGAACTCGAGAAATGGCGCGACGGCAAGGAGGTGATCGCCGTGCTCCACGGCGAGCAGCACGGCACTCGCAAGTACGCGCTCATCCACACCGGCGGTCGCGGCGGCGACGCGCAGAACAACTGGCTCATCCACCTCATGCAGGACACAACCGTGCACGAGTACGGCCCGGCAGGCAGCGACAAGGCATACAAGCGGCCGCCGCCCAAGGGCAAGAGCCTCGAGCGCACCACGGGTCGCAAGCAGATCGGCGGCGAGCGGCGCCGAGAGTCGAAGCTGCCGTCACCGATGCTCGCGACAGCCGCGGGAGACCTGGGTGTCCTGGAGGATTCCGGGCCGGGCGGAGCCGGGGAGTGGGCGTTCGAGATGAAATGGGACGGCATCCGGGCGATCGCGGAGGTGTCGGGTGGCGGCATCCGCCTCGTGAGCCGCAACGGCATCGACATCACGTCGACGTATCCCGAGCTCGACGTGCTCGGCGATTTGCTCGCCTCGGCGGTGCTCGATGGCGAGATCGTGGCGATGAACAAGGCCGGGCGTCCGGACTTCGGGCTGCTGCAGCAGCGGATGGGCGTCACGAAGTCGGCGGAGATCAGCCAACTCGTCAAACGGGTGCCGGTGCAGTTGCTCGTGTTCGACATCCTCGAACTCGACGGCATGAGCCTCGTGAAGCGCACCTACGAAGAGCGGCGCGCGCTGCTCGTGCAGCATCTCAAGCCCAAGGGGCCGGTGCAGATTCCGCCGGCGTTCGAGGGCGATGTCGCGGCGGCGATGCGCACGAGCGGCCAGCTCGGCCTCGAGGGCATCGTCGGCAAGCGCCGCGACAGCACCTACCTGCCGGGCAAGCGCTCGAAGAGCTGGCTCAAGGTGAAGCACCTCAGGATGCAGGAGGTTGTCGTCGGCGGCTGGCGCCCGGGCTCAGGCAACCGCGCGTCACGGGTGGGGTCGCTGCTGCTCGGAATCCCGGACGGCGACGCCCTGCGCTACGTCGGCCGCGTCGGCACGGGCTTCAGCCAGCGCGACCTTGACGCGATCACGCGGCGGATGGCCGGCATCCCCCGCAAATCAAGTCCGTTCACCGAACTGCCCGCTGCGGACGCGAAGGACGCCCAGTTCGTGACGCCGCGGTACGTCGGCGAGGTCGAGTTCTCGGAGTGGACGCCGACCAACAAGCTTCGCCACCCCGTATGGCGTGGCTGGCGTTCTGACAAGGCCCCCGACGACGTCGTGCTCGAAGACTAGGGTGAAAGCATGATCATTCGTCTGCTCCCCCTCGCCATCGGCCTTGCGATCGGCTACGTGCTCGGCGCAAAGGACGGCACCTCGCGCCTCGACGCTCTCCGCGCCAAGCTGAGCCCCATCATCGACGACCCGCGCGTCGTGCGTGCACGCAACGACGTCGAGAAGTACGCGAAGCAGCAGGCGCCGATCATCCGCGAGCGAGCCGAGCACGCCGTGAAGGATGCCGCGGACAAGACCGTCGACGTCGCCAAAGATGTCGCGGGCAAGGTGCAGACCACTGCGAAGGATGTCGCGGGGAAGGTCAGCGAGACGGCATCCGACGTGCGCGACCAGGCCGTGAAGACCGCGGGCGACGTGCGTGAGCAGGTCGGCAAGACGGCAGCCGACCTCCGCGAGCGCGGCGAAGCGGTCATCGACCGCACGCTGCAGACCGCGGGCAACGCCCGGGATGCCGCACTCGACGTGTTCGACGACGAGGACGACAAGCCCGCGGCGAAGCAGTAGCGCGCTACCCTATTCGGCGGGCTTCTGCTGCGGCATCGTGAACGAGCCGGTCGCCGGCACAACGCCACTCAAACGCTCCGGCGACAACACGCGCTCGACGTCGGCCTTCGTCATGAGTCCGGTCGACACCACGAGGTCGGCGATCGACGCGTTCGTGGTGAGGGCCGTGTGCGCGAGGGTGGCCGCCGCCGCGTAGCCGATGTACGGGGTGAGCGCGGTGACGACGCCGACACTGGTCTCGACCTGCATCGCGAGCCGCTCGGTGTTCGCCGTGATGCCGTCGATGCAGTGCACCCGCAGGGTGTAGCACGCGTTCGTCATCCAGGCGAGCGACTGCAGGATCGAATGCGCGATCACCGGCTCGAACGCGTTGAGCTGCAGCTGGCCTCCCTCCGCGGCCGCGGTGACCGTGGCATCCGCGCCGATCACCGCGAACGCGACCTGGTTGACGACCTCGGGGATCACCGGGTTCACCTTGCCGGGCATGATCGACGAGCCGGCCTGGCGTGGCGGCAGGGTGATCTCGCCGAAGCCCGCCTGTGGGCCGCTCGAGAGCAGCCGGAGGTCGTTGCAGATCTTCGAGAGCTTGACCGCGGCGCGCTTGAGCGTGCCTGACACGGTCATGAAGATGCCCGCGTCGCTCGTAGCCTCGATGAGGTCGGGCGCGGTCTCCATCTCGATGCCCGTGATGTCGACGAGGTGACGCCGCACGGCCTCGGCGTACCGCGGATCGGCGGTGATGCCCGTGCCGATCGCGGTCGCACCCATGTTGATCTCGTTGAGCCACGGGATGGTCTCGGAGAGTCGGTCGTAGTCCTCGCGCAGCGTCGTCGCGAAGCCCGCGAACTCCTGCCCAAGGGTCATCGGCACCGCGTCCTGCAGCTGGGTGCGGCCGATCTTGAGCACGTTCTGGAACTCGCGCCCCTTGTCGGCGAACGACTTCGTGAGCTTCGCGTGCTCGGTCAGCAGCCGGTGGATGCCGAACACCATGGCGAGCTTGATCGCCGTCGGGTACACGTCGTTGGTGGACTGGCTGCGGTTGACGTCGTCGATCGGGTGCAGGTGCTCGTACTGGCCGCGCTCGATAGCCCATGAGTTCGAGGCCGCGGTTCGCGATCACCTCGTTCGTGCACATGTTCGTCGAGGTGCCGGCGCCGCCCTGGATGACGCCGACGCGGAACTCCATGTGGAGTTCCCCCGCCACGATCTCCTGGCAGACGCGATCGATGATGTCGGCCTTCGCCTGCTCGAGCACACCGAGTTCCGCGTTCGCCCTCGCGGACGCCTGCTTCACGCGCGCGAGCGCGTCGATGAGGTCGGGGTAGTTGTAGATCGCTCGGCGCGTGATCGGGAAGTTCTCGAGCGCACGCGCCGTGTGGATGCCCCAGTACGCCTCAGCGGGCACCGCGATCGATCCCAGCGAGTCCGACTCGGTCCTGGTCGGCCCGTCACCAATCAGGGCGGCAAGGCCCGGTGGTCGGGAGTTCTCGTCCCACTGCTCGGCGGCTCGAGCATGGTCGAGCGCGGTCATCTCAGCGGTGACGGGATTCATGCTGCCGTCATTGGCTGCGGTCATGGTTCGGTCCATCGTTTGCTCCGACGCTTGTGGCGTGCTCATATCGTCCAATCCCCTTCGATCCGGCGACGTCTACGACTCTACGCGGAATGCGCGCGGCATCCACGGGTTCTCTCAGTCACGAATTGCTATCGTCATCTGGTGCTTCGACCGTTGGCTGCTGCCACTCTGCTCACGCTCGGCGTACTTCTGGCTGGGTGCACGGCCACGCCCGCGGCTCCGGTCGACCCCACGCTCGGCCCCGTCGAGGAGTCGCCGACCGCCGCGCCCGGAGGCTCGGGCGGCGCCGGTGGCAACCTGCCTGACTGCGACGCAATCGCGGCCGCGACGTTCGGCCTGGTCGATGGCCTCGAGTTCGACGCCGCGACCAGCGCGGCCCAGGAGGCGCAGGAGGAGTACGAGCAGCGAGTTTGCGTGTTCCGGAGCGTGGACGGCGCTGCGGCGATCGGCGTGACGATCGCGGGCATCCCGTTCCTGCAGACCGAGCTCGACGCGTACGCCGCGCGCCCCAATGCTCTGACCGACCCGCGGCTCGCTGCCCGCGGCGCGGTGCTGCAGACCTTCGAGACCGGGGATGGCGACGACGGTGTCCTCGACGCTCCGCTCTACCTGATCGACACCGCGTGGTCGGTCACGATCCAGGGCATCGCCGAGGGCTCGACGGTGGCCGTCGCGCTGCCGCACCTGCGCGTGCAGACTGCCATCGACGCTGCGTTCGCGGTGCGCGACCTCGTCGGCTGAGCCTGGCCGACTAGCCTCCGTGCAGGGCTGGGACGATCAGGTAGATGCCGAACAGCACGAGCGCGCCACACGCAACGAAGCACGTGATCGCACCGACCCGCTTCGTTCGCGGAAGCGATGATCCGCTGTGGCTCCAGGCCATGAGCCGCACACCGGCGGCATAGAGGGTGACGAGCGCGGCCGCGGCGACGAGCGACACGAGCGCAACCAGGCCGAACGAGCTCCACTCGATCACCGTGCACCAGCCTTCTTCTTCGGCGGCACCGGGGCCGCTGACGCGGCTTCCTGCACGACGGGCCGCGGGTCGGTCACGTTGCCGTGGTGCACCCGATTGTGGCGCGATCGAAGGAAGATCACGAGGATGACCGCGCCACCGATCGCCGCGTCGATCAGGAGTCCCACGTTCGGAATGCGCGCGATGAGTTCCGCCCCGGCCGCCATGAGTCCCGCCGCGGGCAGCGTGATGAGCCAGCCGACCGCGATCCGGCCCGCGATCCGCCAGCGCACCGAGCGACGGTCCTTCCCGAGCCCCGCCCCGATCACCGATCCGGACGCCACCTGCGTCGTGGACAACGCGAACCCGAGATGCGAGCTCGCGAGGATCGTCGCAGTGGTGGATGCCTCGGCCGCGAAGCCCTGCGGCGGCGACACGTCGGTGATGCCGGTACCGAGCGTGCGGATGATGCGCCACCCGCCGACGTAGGTGCCGAGCGCGATCGCGAGGGCACACACCGCGATCACCCAGAACTCCGGTCCCGAGCCGCTCTCCTGGAAGCCCGCGGCAACGAGGGTGAGCGTGATGACACCCATGGTCTTCTGCGCATCGTTCGTGCCGTGCGCGAGCGACACGAGCGATGACGTGAAGATCTGGCCGACCTTGAAGCCGCTGCGCGCCTCCGTCGAGCGGCGAGTGATCCCGAGCGCGATCTTGGTGGCGACGAACGCGACGATACCCGCGATCAAGGGTGCGAGCAGCGCCGGCAGCACGATCTTCGACATGAGCACGACCGGGTCGATCGCACCGAAACCCGCGCCGACGACGGTCGCGCCGATCAGCCCGCCGAACAGCGCGTGCGACGACGAGCTCGGCAGCCCGAGCAGCCACGTGATCATGTTCCAGACGATCGCTCCGATGAGCCCGGCGAAGATCATCGCCGGGGTGATCGGGAAGCCACCCTCGCCCTCGCGGATGAGTCCTCCGCTGATCGTCTTCGCGACCTCCGTGCTCAAGAACGCGCCCACAAGATTCAGCACGGCCGCGATCGCGACGGCGACCTTCGGCTTGAGCGCGCCCGTCGCGATCGGCGTCGCCATGGCGTTCGCGGTGTCGTGGAACCCGTTCGTGAAGTCGAAGAAGAGGGCCAGTGCGATGACTAGCGCGACGACGACGGTGATGTCCACTGGGGTCGAGTCTCGCACCGGGACTGGGGTCGGTCAAATGCGATTCCGCCCGGGATGCAACCCGGCCGCGCACCAGCAGAACGTCCGCCGCTCAGCGACCGCCGCCGCCCCCGCCCCCGCCGCCGCCGCCGGAGAACCCGCCGCCGGATGAACCCCCGGAGAAGCTGCTCGAACCGCCGCTGGACGACCACGATCCGCCGCCCGAGGACGAGCTCTGGGTGACGATCGGCTGCACGTTCGCGGTCGACGAGTACTGAAATGCGTGGATGAACGTCGTGTCGACCACGTTCGACGAGACCCAGGTCGGCGGCGCCTCCGCGTAGCGCACCGTGAGCTGCTCGATCCATTCGCGCTCGACGTTCCAGAGCACCGCGTAGGGAAGCAGTCGCTCGTAGAGCTGCACGATGGCGCCGCGATCGTGTGGGCTGATGCGACGCTGCGCGCCCTGCGGGCTCTGCAGGAACCGCATCCGCTGCTCTTCGGCGACCGTGAGGTAGAGCTGCATGCCGAGCAGGTAGTCCCGCGCTGCCGCGCCCTTCGCCGTAAGCCGGTTGGGGCGAACCAGCACGATCGCGAGCACGATGAAGCCGACGATCGAGAGCCACATGAACAGGGTGATCGGCCCGTCATCCTCGACCTCGTTCCAGAACGCGTAGATCCAGATCGGAACGAACAGCAGCAGCGACCAGCCGGCGATCCGTCGCATGACCTTCGGCAGGGTCGCGTCGGGCAGCGCGCGATAGCCGTCCTTCGTGGCTTGTGCGGTGGTCTCCGCCTTGAGGGCATAGAGGGCTGCGCCCGTCGAGGCCGACATCCTGCCGGGGTTGACCTTCTTGCCGGGTTCCGGGCTCGCGCCGAACAGGATCGTGAGCACCCGCAGTTCCTTCGGCGACGAACCGTCGGCACTCAGGTACTCGAGCTGGTAGCGGTCCTTATCGTGCGCCTCGGGCGCTCCCGGCGTGAGGTCGATGATGCGGATCATGCCACGCACGGCGAAGTCGATGAACTGCGCGGGGATGCCTCGGAACTGCGCGCCGATGAGCTCGGCAGACAGCAGCAGGTGCTCGCCCTCCGGCGGGTCGTACTGCGCGATGACGAGCCCGGGCTTCGGGCTGCGCCAGAGCGTCGACCGAATCACGAATCCCGCAATGATCAGCAACCCGATGAGTCCGGCGATCACCTTGGGTGCGAGCTGCACGATCCAGCTGTCGGCTGGACGCACCCGCTGGGTGACCGTGCCCGGCTCGAATGGCACCGCGACGGTCAGGGTCGAGTACGGGGACACATCCTCGGTGGATGCCGCGAACCCGTCGTCGGTCTTCGTGATCGTGCAGGTCTCAGAGCCGGTGCGATCCCCGTACGAACCTTCGTAGCAGGCCTCCCCCGGCTCGAGCGCGTCCTGCAGCTCGGACGACAGGTGCACCTGCGCCCTGACCGACCCGAACTGCTGGGGCCAGCCGGTGCCGTTGATGTCCCAGTAGAACTCCTGGAGCCCGTTTCCGGTGTTCACGATCGTGTTCTTCATCGTGTACTCGATCACGTACGTCGTGCGGCCCAGCTTGAAGGTGTCGTCGTCGACGGAGAACTCCACCCAGTTGAGGAGTTCGCCGTCGGAGTCGTAGTAGCTCGTGTCGTAGCGCTCGACGTAGACCGGGCTGCCCGCCGCGTTGGTGATCGAGGTGAGCTGGACGTCGAGGTCGAAGCCGAACGCCTCATCCGGGATCGCGCGGATGATCCCGCGATTCTGGTTGGGCGTAGCGAACAGCGCGACGATCGTCTCGACCACGCGCGTGGTCACGTGCCCGTTCTCGTCGAGCTCGAGGAAGTACTCGGCGTCGAACGACTCGAACGTGAAGTCGTCGACGTCGGTCGGCACGAGATCGAGGGACGCCAGGCTCGAGATCGCCGCGGGCCTTACCGCGCTGGCCGCGGGCGCGACCCCGACGAAGCCTCCCAGCACGAGCGCCGCGATGCCGGGTACGGCGACGATTGCGGCGATCGCACGCAGCCCTGCTCGCTTCACGCGCGTAAGCCTAGCGCCGCCGGGTGCGTGGCTATGCTGGTCGGGCCATGCCTCGCGACGCGCCTGTGACCGTCTCCGTCGTCATCCCCGCCCTGAACGATGCCGTGATGCTCGACGCATGCCTCAAGGCCCTCGCACTCCAGACCCGGCAGGCCGACGAGATCATCGTCGTCGACAACGGCAGCACGGATGACACGGCCGAGGTCGCCCGCCGACACGGCGCCACCGTCGTGCCAGAGCCGCTGCGCGGGATCTTCCCGGCGACCGCACGCGGGTTCGATTCGGCGACCGGGGACATCCTCGCGCGGTTGGATGCCGACTCGGTGCCGCCGGCGGACTGGATCGAGCGCATCGTGCCCCCGTTCGAGCGCAACCCGTCGCTCGCCGCGGTCACGGGACCGGGCGACTACTACGGCTCGACGCCATTCGTGCACTGGATGGCGGAGCACCTGTACATCGGCGGCTACACGTGGTTCTGCGGCATGCTGCTCGGGCACGCCCCCCTGTTCGGCTCGAATCTCGCGCTCAGGGCCACCGCGTGGCGGCGCATGCGATTGACGGTGCACCGCGATGTGCGCGAGATCCACGACGACCTCGACCTCGCGTACCACGTGGAGCCGGACATGGATGTGCTGTGGGATGACACGCTGCGCGTCGCGGTCTCTGCGCGACCGTTCGCATCGGCGAGTGGATTCTGGCGGCGTATCCGCTGGGCGTTCGCCACCCTCGCGCTCAATTGGCAGAACCCGTTCGCGCGTCGCGCGGCGCGTCGCCGGGTGCGCGAGATCGTGCCGCGTGCTGCTACTTGAGCCAACCCGCGATCATGTCGCGCACGAGCTGGTGCGGCGTCGTCTCACACGGGCTGTGCCCCGTGCGGTACACCGCGAGCCTCGCGCGGATCGCTTCGGCGAACGACGCATGCACGGCCAGCGGCCACAGGTCGTGCTCCCCCACCGCGACGAGCTTCGGGATCGCGGCGGCCGCGAGCTCTGAACGCAGATCGGGCGTCGCCCGCATGAGCCCGATGATGTCGCGCACACTCTGGATGTTCGTGAGTTCGAACCGATCGCGCACGAACTTCAGCCGGCCAGGCGGCACCTTCGTGTAGTTGCGCTTGACGCCCGTGACCATGATCCACGCGCCCAGTCGCGCGCTGTTGATCCTGCTCACCCAGCCGTGCTTGCGCATCGCGAGGTAGACCTGTCCCGGCACGGGCGGGGTGCTGAGCAGTGTGAGGCTCGCGAACAGGTCAGGCCGCGCGACGTACGCGAGCTGGGCGACGGTGCCCGCGAAGGAGTATCCGAGCACGTGCGATGTGAGCTTGGACCGTGCTCCGGCTTCGTCGAGCACGGCGAGCAGGTCATCGACGAAGAGGGCATGGTCGAAGCGGCGGCTGGCGGGAGGTGCGGCATCCTTCGATTCGTACTGACCAGCCATGTCGTAGGAGATCGCGAAATAGCCCGCTTCCGCGAGCAGTGGGAGCATGAGCACGAAGTCCTCCTTCGAGCCGGTCACCCCCGGCACGAGCACGACGCGCTGCGCTGTTGGATCACCCATCGACAGCGTCGCGAGCCTTCCGCTCGGCGCCTCGAACCAGCCCCGCACCGCACCGTCGGGAACCGTGGTCCAGTCGAAGTCCGGGATGGCCTCGTCGAGCCGGGCGACCTCGTCGGTCTCGCCAAAGTCGCTCTGCACGACTCACACGATAGACCGGGGTGACCGCCCCACACGCGCGGGGCACCATACGCCATCGGCACGGGCGGTGCCCGATCCGGTGCCAGCGGTTGACTCGCGGTGACACGGCGTGCCTAGGGTGGGGCATGTCATTCCAGCCCGCTCCCGACTTCCTCGGCGACTGGATGGCACGCCAACGTTGGTACGCGAACAAGGGTGCGAAGCCCACGCTCGAGCAGATCGGCTCGTGGTCGTTCGCCGCGGCATCCAGCCCGAACGAGCTGGATGGCGTCGACCTCGTCACGCATCTCGTCATCGACCACGCCGTCGGCAAGCCCGTGCTGTACCAGGTGCCGCTGAGCTACCGCGTCACGCCGCTGCAGGGCGCTGACCACGCGATCGTCGGCACGCTCGACGACGGCCGCACGGTCTACGACGGCCCGCACGACCCCGCGTGGGCGCTCTCGATGCTCGCGATGATCGTGGATGACGCCGAGGGCACCGGCGATCAGGTGAACGTCGCCGGGCGGCGCAGCGCGAACGCGACCGAGGTGCGGCCAACGACCGCGCGCGTGCTGCGCGGCGAGCAGTCCAACACGTCGATCATCTTCGAGGGTGGCGAGCGCCCCGTGATCTGCAAGGTGTTCCGCGCGCTGCACGACGGCGACAATCCCGACGTCGAACTCCAGTCGGCGCTCGCGGATGCCGGCTCGACGGCCGTGCCGCCGCCGATCGGACACATCGTCGGGCAGTGGAGTGACACGGGCACGGTGAGCGGTCGCGCGACCGGACATCTGGCCTTCGCACAGCAGTTCCTGCCCGGCGTGCAGGACGCCTGGCGGGTCGCGCTCGCCGCCGCGGAAGCCGGCGATGGATTCGAGAGGGAGGCTGCGGCACTCGGCACCGCGACCGCCGACGTGCACACGAGGCTCGCCACCGTGCTGTCCACGACGCCCACGACGCCGGCCGACATCGCCGCGACACTCGGCCAGATGCGCGCGAGACTCGCGCTCGCGGTCGCCGAGGTTCCCGCCCTCGCGCAGCTCGAGGCGCCGGTGCTCGCCGTGCTCGAGCGTGCCGGTGGCGTTGCCTGGCCGCCGCAGCAGCGCATCCATGGCGACCTCCACCTCGGACAGGTGCTCGCGGTGCCCGACGGCAGCTGGGCGATCGTTGACTTCGAGGGCGAGCCGATGCGACCGATGCACCAGCGCCGCGTGCTCGACAGCCCGCTGCGAGATGTCGCCGGGATGCTGCGCTCCTTCGACTACGTCGCCGGCACCCTCGAGGCGGCCGACCCCCGTTCCACCAAGGCCGCGCGCGCGTGGGCGGACTCGGCGCGCACCGCGTTCCTCGACGCGTACACCCGCTCCGGCCGCAGCGTCCACCCAGAGCTGCTCGCTGCCTTCGAGCTCGACAAGGCCCTCTACGAGGCAGTGTACGAGGCGCGCAACCGGCCCGACTGGCTCGGGATCCCCGTCGCGGCAATCGGCCGGCTCGCTGGTTGAGCAGCGCGCTGCTTAGCCGCGCTTCACCAGCGCGTCGACGAGCAGCCCCGACAGCGCATCGAGCTGCACGCTCGACTCGGCCGCGATGTCCTCGTCGGAGCCGTCGAGCGCGCGAGCCGCGAGGCCCGCCTTGCTGTCGATGAGTTCGGCGATGCGAGCGTCGATCGTGTGCGCTGCGATGATGCGCCACGCGGTGACTGGTAGCGACTGGCCGATGCGGTGCACGCGGTCGATCGCCTGGGTCTGCTCCGCGCTCGTCCAGCTGAGCTCGGCGAGCACGACGTTCGACGCGGCCTGCAGGTTGAGGCCGACGCCGGCCGCCGTGAGCGACGCGACCACGACTGCGGTCTCCGGGTCCTGGTCGAACGAGTCGATCGCGTGCTGGCGTGCCTTGGAGCTCTGGTCGCCGCGGATCGACACCGACGTGAGGCCCACCTTCGCGAAGTGCGCCTCAGCGGTGTCCATGACGTCGATGTGCTTCGCGAAGAACACGACCTTGCCGACCGCGCGGGCGAGCTGCGCGGTGTAATCCGCAGCGAGGGTCGCCTTCGCCTGGCCGATCTTGCGCACCATGGTGAACACGTTCTCGCCGGTCGTGGCGCCCTTGGACTCCTCGAGCTCGGCGTGTGCGACCACGCGGATGAGCTCCTCGACGCTCGAATCCGGCTTGAGGGAGCGCACACGGTCGAAGCGCTCCAGCAGCCGCGCGGACAGCGCGGCCTCCGCAGCCATGATCGAGCGACCGAGATCGTCGTCGAGTTCGACCGGTACGTCGGCGATGCGGCGGGCCGGGATGTCGGCTGCGACATCCACCTTCTTCCTGCGCACGATGCCCATGTCGATCACGGCCTTGCGAGCCGCGGAGAAGAAGCCGGGGTCGGCGGGCGTGAGGTCGCTGTCTTCGAGGCGTGCCATGAGTTCCGGCAGCGGCTTCTTGTCGTCGATCCAGCCAAGGAACTGCCAGATCGCGCGGAAGTCCTCGATCGAGTTGATGAGCGGCGTGCCGGTGAGCGCCATCATGAGCGCCTTGGGTCGGGCCGCGCGGATCGTGCGACTGAGCGCGAGCACGTGCTTGCTGCGCTCGGACTTCAGGTTCTTGATGAAGTGCGCCTCGTCGACGACCATGCCCTTGAATCCGAAGCGGCCGAGCCAGCCGACGTGCCGGTCGAGAATCTCGTAGTTCACGATCACGACGTCGCTGAACGCATCGACATCGTGGCCGTCACCGTGCACGACCGTCGCGGTGCGCCCGGGCGTCCACAGTTCGACCTCGCGCGCCCAGTTCGTCTTCACGACGTTGGGCACGACGACCAGCAGTGGATACGAATTGGATGCCTCGGCCGCCAGCAGCGCCTGCGCGGTCTTGCCGAGGCCGGGCTCATCGGCGAGCAGGAACGTGCGGTGGCCGGAACGGACCTCTTCGACGAACCGCGCCTGGTGGCGCATGAGCTCGAGGTCGCCGCGCGTGACGAGCGAGCGCGCCTCCGGCAGGTCCATCGTGGCGGCGCCGCCACCGGCGCCGACCTCGAACGAGCGGAACAGCGGCTCGATGAGCTCCCAGTTCGTCAGGCGGTTCACGGTGTTGGTCTTGGCCTGGGTCGCACTGAAGTCGGGCGCGAGGAACGGATTTGACATCTGCATCTGGCGCACGGATGCCGGCACCACCTGCTTCTCGACCTGCTTGTCGATCGGCTTCGGCTCGACCGCGATCACGAGCTCGTCGGGGCTGAGCTCAACGCCCGCGGCGAGCAGCAGGTCGCGGCGGAGGGTCTTCGCAGCGGCGGTGACGGGCGCGTCATCCGCGAGCAGCCCGATGAGGCTCGTGTCGCGCGCGGCGGTCTTCGCGAGGATGCCCGCGAGCCCGTCGAGGCGCTTCTGCTCGTTCGAGCGCTCGGAGTCCGAGAGCGCCTTGTCAGCCTTCACCCGGGCGCGCTCCTCGCGCAGCAGCAGCGCCGCGACCTGGAATCGGGCGCGGTTGGCCGGCTTGAGCGGCCCCTTCTGCACGGCGGCCTCGACCTCGCGCGCGGCGCGAGCGAGGATCGGGATGACGCCGACGTCATCCCCCGGTCGAACCCTCCGTCGCTGTCCACCTCGCTGGGTGGAGGGTCGCGAACGGTTCTGCTGGCCGGCTTGTGGCGAACTTGCCAAGTGATTGTCTCCTTGACGGAACCTGACGGCGCCGTCGGTACGGGTGATGCCGAACGGTGATGTTCGATCGGCGACGCACTGTGCTCTTGGGAAGCACGGGTGGCCCAGACCCAGTCACGATGCGACTGGTGAGCCCTGTGGCGCTAGAAACACCATATCAGCGATGACCGACTGTCAACTATTCCGGCGCGGGGGTTGTGGATCGGGCTTCTCGTCGACCCTGATCAGGATGCCTGCCACCAGGAACACGATGACCGCGACGTACTGCAGCGCCGACCACACCGACGGCATCCCGAGTTCGATCAGAACGATGGGATTCCACAGCACCGCGATCGGCACGAGCCCGATGAGCCACCACCACTGCCGCGCCTGCCACGCGAACACCGCGACGATGAGCGCGAGGATGCTGACCGCAAACCGGATCACGAGGTAGCCGTCGGTCTCGAGCAGCGCGAGGCCGGCGAGCAACACGATCGCGGCGAGCACGGCGGGGATGATGGCGGTGCGTCGGCGCCGGGACGGGTAGGTGGCGCTCACCGGGCCAGTCTAAACCGGGCCTCGGATGCTACCGGCGCGCCCGGGTGCGCCGCTACGCTATGCCTCGACGACAACCGTGGGCTCTCGAGCATGGAGGAACAGCCATGGGCTTCTTCGACGATCTGGCAGCAGGCTTCAACAAGATGACCGGTGGTGTCGACCAGCAGTTGCTGGCCACTGGCGTGCTCGCCCGTGGCGAGATCCTGAACCTGGACATCTCCGGCACGACCGTGCAGGTCATGAATGGGCTCGTTGAGCGCACCGTCACCTTCACCCTCAACGTGCTGATGGACGGCCAGCCGGCGTTTCAGGCCACGTGCTCGCAGCGCGTGCAGGAAGTGCTCCTCCCGCAGCTGCAGCAGCCGGGTGTCGTGCTCGCAGTGCGGGTCGACCCCGCCGACCACACCAAGGTCGCGATCGACTTCGCCTCGCAGCCGCCGGAGGTCACCATGGCCGAGTCGACCGGACCGGGTAGCGCGAAGGACATTCTCGCGAACGGCAAGCCCATCGTCGTCGTGCTCGTGGCGAACCAGCCGATCGGCATCAAGAACCACAAGGGTGATCCGGTGCAGGCGCTGACGCTCACGGTCGCCGAGGGTGTCGACACCCCGTACCAGATCCAGGTCGGCAACGCGGTGCCCGCGTCCGCGCTGCCGCTGGTCTACCCGGGCTCGAAGCTGCACGCGAAGCTCGGCGCGGGCCCCAACGACGTCGTGGTCGACTGGGCGGCCGGCGCCGCCAAGTGACGCTGTACTACGGCCAGAAGCCGCGCGGGCGCACGGCTGGACGGTCCGGAGCGCGCGCTCGACGGCTTCATCGGGCTCATCATCCTCGTGGTCGAGGTGCTGGTCGGCCTGCTCGTGCTCTCTGCGCTCGGCGAATACGGCATGGCTTCTGACGCGGCTGTCGCTTCGGATGGCGACGCACTGACGTTTGGCGTTGTGCTCGCGGTCTTCGGCTCTGGCATCGTGTTCGTCATCACCACGATCGTGTATCTGGCGCGGTTGGCCACGGCGAGGCGGAGCTGGCCCGCGCCGCTGTGGGGGCTCATCCTCGTCTCGGTGTCGTGCGTGATCGGTTACCTCATCATGAGCGCCGGCGCTTAGAAGCCGCCGCCGCCACCGCCGCCACCGCCACCGCCGGACGAACCGCCACCGCCCGAGCCACCGCTCGAGCTCGAGCTGCCCGACATCGAGCTCGATGCCGACGACGAGATCGAGCTGATGCTCGAGGCGAACACTGCCGCGTTGAACGCCGTGCTGCCCGAGTACCAGTCCGGTGGCTCCTCGACGTAGTACTTGCTGAGCTCCTCGGCCCACTCCTTCTCGAGTCCGAACAGCACCGAGTAGGGCAGCAGCTTCTCATTGAGCTTGAGCACCTCGCGCGGGTCGCTCGTCGAGACGGGCGTGCTCTCGGCGCCCTGGGGGCTCTGCAGCACGCGCAACCGGTCGGCCTCGGCCAGCCGGATGTACTCCTTGAGGCCCTCGAGGTGGTCGCGGAGCTCGGCGCCCTTGTCGGTCAGCGGCTTGCGCGTCGTGAGCCCGAACACGATGAGCGTGAAGAGCGACCGTGGGCAGGAACAGGAAGAGCGGAACGAGGCCACCGAACACGTTGTCGAGCATCACGATGCCGAATCCGACCGCACCGGTCGCGCCGAGGATCGACAGCACGATCGGCCCAGCGGCGCTGCCGAGCGTGCCGCTCTTGCGCACGCCGTACAGGGTCGCGTTGCCCGTCGCCGACGCGATGACCGCGCGCACCTTCTCGCTCAGCGTGGTGTCCTTCGACGTGATCGTGTAGCTCGTGCCCGGCACGAGTCCGTAGCCGAACAGGGCCTGGGCGAGGTTGAGCTCCGGGCCCTCGAGGCCACGGGCATCCAGCAACTGCAGGGTGTACGTCGTGGACGAGAACCAGCCGGTGTCGGGATTCTCGATGATGCGGATGCGCTTGTTGACCGCGAAGTCGACGATCTGCGCCGCGGCGCCCTTGCTGGTCTTCTTGAGGATGACCGAGGCGAACAGCGGGCTCACCCCGTCGGGCGGCGAGTACTCGGCGATGATCGTCGGCCGACCGCGGCCGTCGGCGAGCTTCGTCGCTGCGCGCGACGATCGCCGCGATGAGCCCGAGCACGCTCAGCGCGATGCTGCCGACCTGCAGGAAGCCCATCGGCGTCGCGAAGTACGACGAGTCGCGCTCGGTGAACGTGTGCGGTGCGAATCCGATCGCGAACGTGACGTTCTGGTACGGGTAGATGTCCTTCTCGTCGAAGGTGTAGACGACCCCGCCGTCCTCGTCCGCGCGCTCGAGCGTGCACGTGCTCGGTCGTCACCGTAACGCGCCGCGGTAGCACGCGACCTGGTCGTTGAGCGCGGGCGCGAGCGATGCCGGGATGTGCACGGCACCCGACACGCTCGCGAAGTACTGCGGCCAGTCGGTGCCGTTCGTGTCCCAGTAGAACTCGTCGTCGTTGGTGTCGGGAAGAACCGCGTGACGTTCGTTCTGCGTGTAGGTCACGACGTACACCTGCCGGCCCTGCACGTAGGTGTTCTCCGAGCCGAGCTGGAGCGTCAGGAACCCGTCCTCCGACGACGGTCTCGAAGTACCGCGCGTCGCCGTTCTCGTCGACCACCGACTCGATCGCGGATGTCGGTCGGCTCGCCGAGGTAGTCCTCGGGGATGTGGCGCAGCACGCCGTGGTTCTGGTCGAAGTCGGGGAAGAGCGCGACGAGCGTCTCGACGGTGCGCAGCGTCGAGCGGCCGTCCTCGTCGACGTCGAGGTAGTAGTCGGCGTGGAAGCTCTCGAACTCGAAGTCCTCGACCCCGGCGGGTGCGATCGCGGGAGCGCCTGAGGCGGCCGCGGCGGGCACGAACGCGAGGCCCAGCGCGAAGGCAACAGCGGCGAGTCGATGCAGGGCACGCTTCATGGCTCACACGCTACGGGATCGGCGGTTCGACAGCTACGGCCCTCCACCCGCCCACGTTACGCTCGACATGCCCGACGAGCCGGCGCTCGCTCGCTTCCGCGAGTTGCTGAGGATCCCCACCGTGTCGCGCGCGGACGCCGACACCACCGACTGGGCGGCATTCGATGCATTCGGGGATGCCGTCGCCCGCCTCTATCCCGCGACGCACGCCGCGCTCGAACTCGAGTGGTTCGGCCGCACCATGCTCTACCGGTGGCGGGGCGCAGGCGGCGGTGCGCCATCCGTGCTGCTCGCCCACTACGACGTCGTCGCGGCGACCGAGTCGGGGTGGGAGCACGAGCCGTTCGAGGCGGACGTCGCCGGTGACGGGCGACGAACGGATGCTGTGGGCGCGCGGCGTCTTCGACAACAAGGCCGCGGTGGTCGGCCTGCTCGAGGCGACCGAAGCCCTCGTCGCGTGCTGGCCACACTCCCGCACACGACGTGTACCTGCTGTTCGGCCACGACGAGGAGACCGCGGGCTCAGGCGCGAGCGCCGTCGCGACGGCGTTCGCCGAGCGCGGCATCCGCCCGGCGCTCGTGCTCGACGAGGGTGGCGCGGTCGCGCGCGGGGTGTTCCCCGGGGTGTCCGGTCCCGTCGCGTTCGTGGGCACGGCCGAGAAGCAGGCCGCGCTGCTGTCGCTCACGATCGACGAGGTTGGTGGGCACGCGGCATCCCCGCCCCGGATCTCGGCGAGTGCGCGGCTCGCACGTGCGCTCACGCGGCTCGACCGCAGGCCCATGCGACCGCGGATCATCGCGCCCGTGCGGCAGCTGCTCGGTGCGCTGAGCCCGCGCGCGTCGGGCCCGTACCGTGCGGCGTTCGCCGTGATGCACCGCATCCCCGCGCTGCTCGGCGCCGTGCTCGCGCGACTCGGCGACGAGCCGCGTGCGATGATGCGCACGACGATCGCGGTCACGACCATGCAGGCCGGGCACGCGCTCAACGCGATGCCCGGTCGCGCGACCGCAACGCTCAACGCGCGCATCCTGCCCGGGCAGACGCGTCGACGACGTCATCGCACACGTGCGGCGCGTGATCGCCGACGACCGCGTCGCGGTCGAGCTGCTCGCGCCGACGCAGCCGTCCGGCATCTCCCCCGCCGTCCGGGCCCGCGTGGGACCGGCTGTGTGCCGCGATCACCGCCACGTTCCCCGAAGCCGGCATCGCGCCGTACCTGCAGCTCGGCGCCACCGACTCGCGCCAGTTCACGCGGCTGACGGATGCGGTGTACCGCTTCATCCCGTACGAGGTGTCGACCGACGAGCGCGCGGGCATGCACGGCACGAACGAACGGATGCCCGTCGCGAGCTTCCTGCGCGGGCTCGGGTTCTACGTGACGCTGATCCGCGAGCTCTGACGCGCAGCTCGCCGGCGCGGTCAGCCTTGCGCTTGGCGAACGATACTGATCGCGCCGCTCATCGGCGGGGCGTCATCCAGCCGGTCGACCGCTGGACGCAGTTCGCCGAGCCACGCCTCGTAGCCGCGCGGGCTCAGGTGCAAGCGATCGTCGGAGAACTCGGGATCGATCTCGCCGTCGTCGCTGCGCGAACGTCGGCCACAGGTCGAGGTACTGCGCGCGCACGTTCGGGGCGAACTGGCGGAGGTGTCGGTTGGCGTCCTGGATCGCATCGGCGAACTCGCGACCGCGCGGCAGGATCGACTGCAGCAGCATCCGCACGCCGGGCAGGTCACGGCGGATCGCGACGAGCGCGTACTCGATGTTGCGCACGAGGTGCTCGACCGACTTGCGCATCGCGAGGTCGTTCGTGCCCGCCATGAACGCGATCGCATCGGGTCGCGCGTCGACCACGGCACCGAGCCTCGCGACGATCATGTCGGTCGTGTCGCCTGCCGAACCCGTGATTGAGCACGTCGTGCTCAGGAAACCACGCCGACCAGTCCCCCGCTGCGGTGAGACTGTCGCCAAGGAAGAGAATGCGGCCCCTCGGGGCACTGTCGTCAGGCATAGCCATTCCATTGTGCCCCTCCAACGGGGCACATTCCAGCCTTGGTGGGTGGTTGCCAGCTTCGAGCTCAGTCGGCTGCGCATTCAACCCGTCGAGTCGACCAGCCAGCTTCCGAGTTCGGACGGTCGATCCGTGATGATGCCGTCGACGCCGAGGTCGATCGCCGTGCGCCAGATGTCCTCATCGTTGAGCGTGTAGAGCAGCACGCCGAGACCGGCAGCGTGGATGCGACCGACCGCCTCCGGGTCACGCTGGATGAAGCCCTCGCTCGTCACGATCGCAAGTGCACCGCACGCCGCCGCGAGAATGGCCGGGTCACCGACCACCTCGCGAGTGATGATCGCGCGGGCGAGCTCGGGAGCGACCGCCGCAAGATTCTGCAGGCTCCTGAGGTCGAAGCTCGCGAAGATCACCCGGTCTTGCACGTGGTGTTCGATAGACGGATGCCGCGAGTCCCGCGACCTGCTCGGCGTTCCACGACCCCTTGAGCTCGAGGATCGCCTGCTTGGTGCTCGGGCGGAACAACTCGAGGAACTGCTCGAACGACGGAACCCGCGTGTTCTGGTACGCCTCGCCGACCCACGAACCCGCGTCGAGCTCCTGCAGCTCGGCGAAGGTCATCGCCCAGACCGGTCCGGTGCCGTTCGTGGTGCGGTCGACCGTCCAATCGTGCATGAGCACTGGCACACCATCAGCGGTGAGCTGGAGGTCGGTCTCGACGAAGGCCGCTGGTCCGGCGAGCGCGTAGCGCATGGCAGGCAGGGTGTTCTCGGGAGCGACCGCCCCGCCGCGGTGACTGGCCACGAACCCGGCTTCGCCCGGCGCCTTGAAGCTTCGAGAGTGCGCCCGCGGCCTGCACAGTGGATGGCGCAGCGAGCACAGCCACGAGCACGAGCACGAGTGCCGATGCGCCCGCAACGAGGCCTGCCACGGCACGTGGATCCACCGTGCGGGTCGCGCTCGCGCAGTCGTCATCGACACGCCATTTCAGGTTCGGGTTGCCCTCGCTCCGTTGCGAGTGATGCGACTCTATCCCAGACCGTTACCGTTTTGTTACCGATCCGCCCACCCCGTGTTCACCCCCATTTCGGGGTTAGAACCGGCGTGGCAAAGCTCAGATCAGCGCCTTGGTGTGCCAGACGGTCTTCGTCTCGGTGAAGAACGACGATGCGCTCGAGGGACGGCGCGGGGATGCCGGGCTCCGGCAGCGAGCACGCGCTTGAGCGTGTCGGCGGCGATCCACCTGCAGCTCGACCCAGTCGAGCGCCTCGCCGCCGGCGAGGTCGAGCGCGTTGACGTCGGCGTGGCCCGCGAGCCACGGCGCGATCTCGGCGGGCGACCCGGTCAGCACGTTGACGACGCCGCCGGGCACGTCGCTCGTCGCGAGCACCTCGGTGAGGCTGATCGCGCTGAGCGGCGCGGTCTCGCTCGCGACGACCACGACGGTGTTGCCGCTCACGATCGCGGGGGCGATGACGCTCACGAGACCGAGCAGTGACCCGGCGCCCTGCGGCGCGACGATCGCGACGACTCCAGTCGGCTCCGGCATCGAGAGGTTGAAGTACGGGCCCGGCGACCGGGTTCGCGTTGCCGGCGACCTGCACGTACTTGTCGGCCCAGCCGGCGTACCAGACCCACGACGTCGATCGCGGCGGTCGACCTGGCGGTCGGCCGCGGCGGCGGTCAGTCCCTCGGACGCGCGAGCTCCTCCACGAACTGCGCGCGGCGGCCTTCGAGCAGCTCGGCGATGCGGTAGAGCACCTGGCCGCGGTTGTAGCCGGTGGCACCCGACCAGCCGGCGCACGGCAGCGCGGGCGGCGACGACGGCATCCCGAGCGTCCTTGCGGCTGGCCTTGGCGGCGTTCGCGAGGAACGCGCCCTTGGACGACACGACCTCGTAGGTGCGGCCGCTCTCGCTGCGCGGGAACTTGCCGCCGATGTAGAGCTTGTAGGTCTTCGGAACGGCGAGATGCACCATCACTTGCCAGCCTTTCCGGTGATCGCCGCGGGTCGGTTGGACTCGCAAGTAGGCGGCCAGGCCCTGCTTGCCGCCCTCGCGGCCGTAGCCGGACTCCTTGTAGCCGCCGAACGGGCTGGACGGGTCGAACCGGTTGAACGTGTTCGCCCAGATGACGCCCGCGCGCAGCTGGTCGGCCACCGCGAGGATCTTCGAGCCCTTGTCGCTCCAGATGCCCGCCGAGAGGCCGTACGGGGTGTTGTTCGCCTTCGCGATCGCCTCGGCGGGCGTGCGGAACGTCAGCACCGAGAGCACCGGTCCGAAGATCTCCTCGCGCGCGATGCGGTGGCTCGTCGACACGTTCGTGAAGATCGTCGGCGCGAACCAGAAGCCCTTGTCGGGGATGACGCACGGCGCACTCCAGCGCTCTGCACCCTCGGCCTCGCCGATGTCGCTCAACTCGCGGATGCGGTCGAGCTGCTCCTTCGAGTTGATCGCCCCGATGTCGGTGTTCTTGTCGAGCGGATCGCCGAGCCGCAGCGTCGACAGCCGGTGCTTGAGCCGCTCGATCACCTCGTCGTGGATGTTCTCCTGCACGAGCAGGCGCGAACCGGCGCAGCACACGTGGCCCTGGTTGAAGAAGATGCCGTTGACGATGCCCTCGACCGCCTGGTCGATCGGTGCGTCGTCGAACACGATGTTCGCGGCCTTGCCGCCGAGCTCGAGCGTGAGCTTCTTGCCACTGCCCGCGACCGACTTCGCGATCGCGCGACCGACGGCCGTCGAGCCCGTGAACGCGACCTTGTTGACGTCGGGGTGGTTGACGAGCGCCTCACCCGTGTCGCCCGCGCCGGTGATGATGTTCACGACGCCCTTCGGCAGGTCGGCCTGCTGCAGGATCTCCGCGAAGATCAGCGCGCTGAGCGGTGTGGTCTCTGCCGGCTTGATCACGACGGTGTTGCCAGCGGCGAGCGCCGGCGCGATCTTCCACGCGAGCATGAGCAGCGGGAAGTTCCACGGGATGACCTGGGCTGCGACGCCGAGCGCGCGCGGGTTGGCGCCGAGCCCGACGTAGTCGAGCTTGTCGGCCCAGCCTGCGTAGTAGAAGAACCACGCAGCGACGAGCGGCACGTCGACATCCCGGCTCTCCTTGATCGGCTTGCCGTTGTCGAGGCTCTCGGCCACGGCGAGCTCGCGGCTGCGCTCCTGCACGAGCCGCGCGATCCTGAACAGGTACTTGCCGCGGTCGGCTCCGCTGAGTTTGGACCACTCGCGGTCGTAGGCGCGGCGGGCTGCGGCGACCGCGACATCCACGTCCTTCGCGTTCGCGTTCGCGATCTCGGCGATCACGTGCTCGTCGGCCGGGCGAGATCGTCTTGAACGGCGTGCCGCGGCCCTTGACGAACTCGCCGTCGATGAAGAGCCCGTAGCTCTTCTGCAGGTTGAGGATCGACACCGACTCGGGAGCCGGCGCGTACTCGAGGAATGAGGCCACTGTTCAGTCCACCGTCACGTAGTCGGGGCCGGAGTACCGGCCGGTCTTGAGCTTCTGCCGCTGCAGCAGCACGTCGTTGAGCAGGCTCGAGGCGCCGAAGCGGAACAGGTGCGGATCGAGCCACGCCTCCCCCGCCGTCTCGGCGACCGTCACGAGGTACTTGATCGCGTCTTTGGAGGTGCGGATGCCGCCGGCCGGCTTCACACCGATCCGCTCGCCCGTGAGGCGGTGCCAGTCGCGCACGACCTCGAGCATGAGCAGCGTGACGGGCAGCGTCGCAGCCGGGGCCACCTTGCCCGTGGACGTCTTGATGAAGTCGCCGCCGGCGAGAATGGCGAGCCAGGATGCCCGGCGCACGTTGTCGTACGTGTTGAGCTCGCCGGTCTCGAGGATCACCTTGAGGTGCGCGTACGTGCCATCCTCGCGGCGGCACGCCTCCTTGACCGCGACGATCTGGTCGAACACGAGCCCGAAGCGACCGGAGAGGAACGCGCCGCGATCGATGACCATGTCGATCTCGTCGGCGCCGTTCTCGACCGCGTCCTTCGTGTCGGCGAGCTTGACCGGCAGGGATGCCCGTCCGCTCGGGAATGCTGTCGCGACCGCGGCCACCGCGATGCCGTTCCCCTCGGCATCGACGTGCGCTCCGCCCAGGGCCTCGACCGCATACGGCACCATATCGCCGTAGACGCAGACCGCGGCGACCTGCGGGGTCGTGAGGTCGAGGGATCTGGCGTGACGGCCTTCGCAACGAGCGAGCGCACCTTGCCGGGGGTGTCGGCGCCCTCGAGCGTCGTGAGGTCCATCAGGCGGATCGCGGTGTCGAGCGCCCACGCCTTCGACGTGGTCTTGATCGAGCGGGTGCCGAGGCCGGCGGCGCGCTGCTCGAGGCCGACGGCATCCACGCCCGGGAGTCCCTCGAGGTGCAAGCGGAGGCTCTTCTCGGTGAGGTCCGAGCCGATGAGCTCGATCGCGCGCTCGGCCGGGGCGAGCGAGAGCTGCTTCGTTGCGTTCACCCCAAGAGTCTAGTTCCGCGCGCTGGAGCTCAACCCGTGCTGGTGTTTCCGAAGGACTCGGGCCCAGGATCCTGTCGCCAGGTCTTCCAGTCCGTTGGACGCCCGTGCAGCAGCTCCTCGAGCTGGTCGAGGTTGGTGATCCAGTCGGCGAGAATCTGGTCGGCGCCGACGTGGGCCGTTGGCGCCGCGTCATCCATGCCTTCGGTGCCGAGGTCGATGCTGACGCGCAGGCGGGTGCCCGTTTCGCGGAATCCGCCGTCGACCGACTCGAGCGAGAACTCGACGCGACCCAGGTTGGTGGTGTCGACGTGAGAGCCGCTCGGGGTGCTGCAGCAGCGTGATCCGGCCGAACGTGTCGGCGTACGTGGGTCGGTGGGCCCAGACCAGGTTGTAGACGCCGCCGACGACCGGCTCGATCTCGGCCTGCGCGAGCCAGCCGGACACGAGTTCGGGATCGACGAGTGCATCCCACACGATGACGCGCGGGAGGTCGATCTCCCGCACGAGGTCCACTGTCGGCTGCTCCATTCATTCCACAGTAGTTGCGACCCCCGGCACACCCCCCGCCTTGACACGCGCGCTGGAGCTCTGAGCGAAATAGGCTGGGCCAATGAAACAGAGGCCACCCTCCCGCGAGCGCTGGGCAGCCACTCTGCGGGCGAACGCCGCGCGCGCGACGCCGCGCAATCGCACGCTGGTGATTCTCGACATCGTGGCGAGTGTCGTGCTCGCACTCCTCGCGCTCGGTGTTGGGGTGTCGGTTGCGGGCAACGCCACGCTGTACCTCGGGGTGCTCGACGAATGCACCCCCGCGCAGGTGAGCGGCCTCACGTGCAACAGCACGGTGCTCTTCATCGTGAGCGTGGCCCTCATCATCATCGCCGTGCTCGGATTCCTGGTGGCCGTCGGCATGGTCGTGGTCAGGCTCATCCAGCACCGCTGGACGTTCTGGTGGCCGCTCGGTGCGATCGTCGTGATGGTCGGCCTGTTCTGGCTCGGCACCTGGATCGTCGGGATGACGCTGCCCGCGGCGACCGCCTCGTGAGCGCCCTCGCGCTCGCCGTCGACCTCGGCGGCACCAAGGTCGAGGCCGGGATCGTGGATACCGACGGTCGCATCATCGAGGGCAGCCGCCACCGCGCGCCAACCGGCCGTGCCTCAACCTCGGAGCAGCTCGCCGCGAGCGTGACCTCCGTGGTGCAGCGGGCCGTCGCCGCGCTTCCGACTGGCGAGGTGCTCATCGGCACGGGCATCGGCTCCGCTGGCCCGATCGATGTCGGCGCGGGCCTGGTCTCCCCCCTCAACCTCCCGTCGTGGCGGGGGTTCCCGCTGCGCGAGCTCATCGTGGGTCTCGTGCCCGGCGTGCCCGCGACGTTACGAATGGACGGCGAGGCGATCACGCTCGCCGAGCACTGGCTCGGTGCCGCGCAGGGTGTCGACAACGTCATGGGGATGGTCGTGTCGACCGGGGTCGGTGGCGGACTCATCCTCGGTGGGATGGCCGTCGCGGGGCCCACCGGCAACGCGGGCCACATCGGCCACCTCGAGGTCGGCGGATTCGACGATCCGTGCGACTGCGGCGGCATCGCGTGCCTCGAGGCGATCGCTTCAGGACCCAAGGCGGTCGCGTGGGCACAGCGGCAGGGCTGGTCGGGAAGCTCCGGGGAGGAGCTCGCCGTCGGCTACGCGGCTGGCGACGACATCCCCGTGGCCGCCGTCCGACGCGCTGGCCGCGCGATCGGGCAGACGATCGCCTCGGCGACCGCCCTCGTGGATCTCGAGCTCGTCGCGATCGGTGGCGGCTTCTCGCACGTGACTCCCGACCTGTTCGACATCGTGCGCGACACCATCCAGGAGCGGGCGCCGTTCCCGTTCGTGGCGAAGGTCAGGGTCGTGCCATCCGGGCTCTCTGGCGATGGTCCGCTGCTCGGGGCGGCGGCGCTCGTGCATCGAGCGCACCACGTCGGGTAGCGGTCTCGAAACGTCCCAACTGGCGGGCGCAGCCTCGGCCTGCATCACGAAGGGGCTTGCGTCAAGACGTGATCCGCGGCACCCCGAGGATGCCGCGAATCGGCTGCTCGTCGGACGCCATCTGCCGCGCGAGCTCGTCTCCACCGGAGAACTTCTGCATGCCGCGGATGAACTGGACGAACTCAAGCTCGACGACCCGCCCGTACAAGTCGAACGACTGGTCGAACGCATGCGCCTCGACCTGCTTGTCTGGCACGCCCTCGAACGTCGGGTTGTTGCCGATCGAGACGGCGGCGCCGTACCGCTGCCCATCCACGACGAGCCACGCGGCGTAGACGCCGTCGGCGGGGATGAAGCCGTCCACCTGCGGCGAGAGGTTCGCGGTCGGGTACCCGAGCTCGCGTCCGCGCTGCAGCCCGTGCACCACCTCGGCACGGATGCTCGGCGAGCGGCCGAGCAGCGCGGCGGCGGTCGCGACATCCCCGGCATTGAGCGCCTCACGCACCCAGGTCGACGACACCTTGCGGTCGCTCGATGCGCCGTCGTGGTGGGCATTCAGGGAGTCGACCATGACGACGTCGAATCCGAATCGCGCACCGAAGTCCTTGAGCTCGACGATCGAACCGGCGCCCTTGGCACCGAAGCGGAAGTCGGGGCCGACGAGCACGACGGCCGCGTGCAGGGCATCAACGAGCACGGTGCGGGTGAACTCCTCCGGGGTCAGGGCGGCGAACTCCTGGTCGAAGGTGACCATGAGAGTGGCGTCCAACCCGGCCTGTTCGAGCAGTTCGAGCTTCTGCTCGTTGCTCACGAGCGCAACTGGGCAGACCTCCGGCCGAAGCAGGCTGAGCGGGTTGCGGTCGAAGGTGAGCGCGACCGCCTGGATGCCGCGCTCGCGCGCCAGGGCGATGAGCTGTCCGGTCACGGCGCGGTGACCGGAGTGCACGCCGTCGAACTTGCCGATCGTAACCGCCGACCGGCCGAAGTCGCTCGGCACCTCGGCGAGCGACGTGAAGGTGTGCATCACGCAGACCCCTCCGGCAGCGGATCTCGTGACGGACGCCGGGCGCGCAGCCACAGCATCCCGAGGATCGGCAGCACGAGCGGAATGAACAGGTAGCCCCGGCCGAAGAACGACCACACCGAGTCGTGGCGGAACAGATCGGGGTGGATGAGACTCAGCGTGCCGACGACGAGCACGCCGAGCAGCTCGAACGAGATCGTGAGCCACGCGACGCGGTACCAGACCGGCCCGCGTCCGATGAGGGCGATCGTGGCGAGGATGTAGACAATGCCGGCGATCGCAGAGAGCACGTAGGCAAGCGGTGCCGCCTCGAACTTCGACGCAATCTGGTAGATCGATCTGGCGGTCGCCCCGAGCGCGAGAATCGCGTAGACGACGATGAGCACCCGGCCGACGCCGACCGCACGCGAAGAGCCCGTTCCTGACATCGCTGACAACTCTAGGTCAGCGCGGCACCCCGTCTGGCCGTCGCCAGGGTCAGGCGACCTGGACGAACCAGATCTGGCCCATGCGATAGACCATGACGGCGATCGCGAGGCACGCCACTCCGAGGATGACCGTGCTCCAGCGCGTGCGATCGACGAGCGCCCAGATCGCGGCCGCCGGTGGCACGAGCACCGCCGAGACCAGGTACACCCAGAACTCGAGGCCACTGCCGGTGGCAGGTTGCCGAAGGCCGGTGAGAGCAGCGCGATGACGAGCATGGCGATCAGCAGCACTTCGACGAGCGCGGTTGCCCCGAGCGTGTAGTCGTTCGGCTTGCGGCCGATGAGCCCCATCACGATGCAGAACACACCGGCGACGACGGCCACGCCGACGTGGAGGTACTCGAACCACGGGATCACGGGCTGGGGCTGCTCTCGTTCGGTCGCGCTGTCGGTCGGTGCGCTGTCAGTCGGAAAATTCGCGAGCACGCGCGCCCGCCCGTCCACGATAGCGATCAGGCCGATCAGGGTGCCGTCGGGGCCGAGGGCCGCAACGGGACCGGGAGTGTCCGCGGCGGCACCGCCGCCGGACGACGGCGCCGGGACTCCGACGCGCTTGCCGTTGGCGAGATCGGCGGCCTGTGCCGCGTCGAGGGTGACGGACGGGAAGAGCTCGGGCGGCGGCATCCTGCGGTGGGATGAGCACTGGGTCGTCACCGATCGCGCGGGCGTCGAGAATCGCGAACGGTCCGATCCGGGTGCGCCGCAGTGCCGTGAGGTGACCGCCGACGCCGAGCGCGGCCCCGAGGTCGCGAGCGAGGGCCCGGATGTAGGTGCCGGACGAGCATTCGACCCGCACGTCGACATCCACGACCGGGATGCCGTCGACGATCGCGTCACGCCGAATCCCGAGCACCTCGAACGCCGACACCGTGACCGCGCGCTCCTTGAGCTCGACCTCGACGCCTTCGCGTGCGAGTGCGTATGCACGCTTTCCGTCGACCTTGATCGCGCTCACCGTGCTCGGCCGCTGACTGATGTCGCCCGTGAGCGGCTCGATCGCCGCCGAGATTGCGGCATCCGTCACACCCAGGCGTCGGTGGGGTCGCCGAGTGCGTCACCTTCGGCATCATCGGTCGTCGTCGCGAAGCCAAGTCGGATCGTGGCGAGGTACTCCTTGTCGAGCCCGACGATGTAGGTGAGCAGCCGCGTCGACGCGTTCACCCCCAGGATGAGCAGCCCGGTCGCCATCGGATCGAGCGTGCCAGCGTGACCCACTTTGCGCGTGCCGAGCAGCCGTCGCGCCCGCGAGACCACGTCGTGGCTCGTCATGCCACCCGCCTTGTCGACGAGCAGGATGCCGGATGCACCGTTGCCCGGAGTCCGTGTCGCGGTCATGCCCTGGTGGCTTCGCCGAGTTCGAGGAGCACCTCGAGCTTGTTCGGCAACGCCGTGGCCATGCACTCCGCAGCATCCACGTTGGTCTCGTAGTCGTCGCTCATTCGCAAGCCGACGAGCGTGTTGAGCAGCATGCCGTTCGCGAGAAACTGGTTGACCTCCTCGGGTCTGAACCCGGCCTCCCGGCGCAGGAAGCCGTAGACCTCGAGCCAGCCCATGCGTGCAGCCTTGCCGATCACGGGGTCGCTCCCCATGACGAACGCGTGCATGAGCGAGAGCAGGATGCCGCGATCACGCAGCAGCTCGACGTAGGCGAGCCCGAAGCGGTGCGCCAATGGCGCCTCGGCGGTGCTCGGTCCCTTCGCGAGTTCGGCCCGGAACACGGTGAGCAGCCGGTCGAGCGCCCGGCGGAGCACTTCGAGGAACAGCTGCTCCTTCGTGCCGAACATCCGCACGACGTAGGGCTGGCTCACCCCGGCGGCCTTCGCGACCTTGTCGGTCGTCGCGCCGCCGTAGCCGAGTTCGCCGAACACACCGGTCGCGGCTTCGAGGATGAGCGCACGGCGGTCGGCCGAACGCATCCGGGTGACGGGGGTGTCACCCCTCTCGGCGGCTGGGCTCCCGTGGGCTGATTTCTGAGGGGCGAGACTCACGCTTGACATGCTATCAGTTGATTACTACGGTGCTTGTAATCATTCAATTACCCATCCAGCCACTCTCCAGCAAGGAGCCTCCCATGAGCCAGACCCTCGACCGTCCAGCGCCTCAGTCCGCCGATCTCGAACCGGCGCCGTCGGTGCTGCGCCGCACCGTTCCGGTGTGGCTCGCGATCGTTGCCGCATCGCTGCCGATGTTCATGTCCACCCTCGACAACCTCGTCATGACGAGCGCCCTGCCCGTCATCCAGGGCGAGCTCGGCGCCAGCGTCGAAGAACTGCAGTGGTTCATCAACGCCTTCACCCTCGCCTTCGCGAGCTTCATCCTGATGGCGGCCGCGCTCGGCGACCGGTTCGGTCGGCGCACCGTGTTCATCGCGGGCATCGCGGTCTTCACGATCGCGTCCGCCTACTCCGCGTTGAGCGTCGAATCGTGGCAACTCATCCTCGGCCGCGCCGTGCAGGGCGTTGGCGCCGCAGCGATCATGCCGCTGTCGCTCACCCTGCTCGTCGGCTCAGTTGCCCCGAGGATGCGACCGCTCGCGATCGGCATCTGGGGCGGCGTGTCCGGCCTCGGTGTCGCCCTCGGCCCGCTCATCGGCGGTGCGGTCGTGGAGGGTTGGAACTGGCAGTCGATCTTCTGGATCAACGTGCCCGTCGGACTTCTCGCCGTGCCGCTCGCCCTCCTGGCCCTGCCGAACACGTTCGGCGCGAAACTGCGCGCCGATGTGGTCGGACTGCTGCTCGCGGCCGTCGGTGTGCTCGGCGTCGTCTACGGCATCGTGCGCGGCAACGACGCGGGCTGGGACAGCCTCGAGGTCATGGGCTCGATCGGGCTTGGCGCGGTGCTGCTCGTGGCGTTCGTGCTCTGGGAGCGGCGCGCGCCAGCGCCGCTGCTGCCGCTCCGGCTCTTCCGCGACCGCAGCTTCTCGGTCGCGAACGGGGTCGGCCTCGTGTTCAGCTTCGGCATCTTCGGGTCGATCTTCATCCTCATCCAGTTCATGCAGATCGTGCAGGGCCTCTCGCCGCTCGAGGCAGGTGTGCGCACCATGCCGTGGACCATGGCGCCGATGGTGATCGCCCCGCTCGCGGGCTTCATCGCTCCGCGTGTCGGAACCCGCGTGCTCATCGTCGTCGGACTCGCCATGCAGGCCACCGCGATGTTCTGGCTCGGTGCCACGCTGTCACCCGATGTCGAGTACCTCGAGATGCTCACGCCGTTCATCCTCGCGGGCGTCGGCATGGGACTCGTGTTCGCCCCGATCTCGACCGCTGTGCTCGCAACCATGCGCAGCGATGACCACGCGAAAGCCAGCGGCACCAACGCGACGCTTCGCGAGGTCGGCATCGCGCTCGGCATCGCGGTGATCACCGCGGTGTTCGTCGGGCTGAATGGCGAGCTGACTCCCACCGGCTACGTGGATGCCGCAGGCCCCGCCGTGCTCGTCGGTGGCGCCGCGCTGGCTGGAGCCGCCCTGCTCGCGCTGCTCCTGCCGGCTGGACGCTCCGCTCGCGGCTAGCATCGAACGCATGCGGATCGGCGTCATCGGGGCGGGAGCCGTCGGTGGCGCCGTCGCCGCGCTGCTCGCGCGCGGCGGGCACCAGGTCGAGGTGACGGCGCGCGGCGAGCACCTTTCGGCGATCCGCGAACGCGGCATCCACCTCACGGGCTCGTGGGGCGAGTACACCGCAACGGTCGAAGCCGGCGAGCTGCTCACGCATGCGCCCGAACTCGCGATCGTCGCAACGAAGGCGCAGGATGCCGTCGCCGCGATCCGCGACAACGTCGCGCTGCTGCGCGGCATCCCGGTGCTCGTGATCCAGAACGGGCTCGACGGAATCGCGCATGCACAGGCCGCGTCGCCGCGATCCGATGTGGTGGGCGGGCTCGCGATGTTCGCGAGCTCGTACCTCTCGCCCGGCGAGATCACGATCACGACCGGCGGACCGATCTACGTTGGTGGCGACTCCACGGATGACGACGTGCCTGCGCGGTACGTGCTCTCGGTGCTCGCCGCAGTCATGGACGCGAAGCTCGTGCCGAACTTCCGCGGTGCGCAGTGGACGAAGCTCGTCGTGAACATGGTCAACGCCCTGCCCGCGATCACGGGGTTGAGCGCGCAGGCGGTGATCACCGATCCTCGGCTGCGGCGGATCCTCACCGCGAGCATCCGCGAGACCGTGCGGATCGGACTCGCGAGCGGCGTGCGCTTCGAATCGCTGCAGGGGCTCAGCGACGGGCGGCTGCGGCTCGTGGCCGCGCTGCCGCTCTGGGTGGGGCAGGTCGTGCCGCTGCTCATGCGGGTGCGGCTCGGGACGGTGCCGAATCCGGGGTCGACGCTGCAGAGCATTCGCCGCGGGCAGCGCACCGAGATCGATCACCTCAATGGGGCCGTGGTCGTTGCGGCCGAGGCGCTCGGGCGTGCGGCGCCGGTGAACGCGGGGCTCGTGGCGATGGTGCATGAAGTTGAGGAGTCCGCTGCGTTTCTGACGCCGGACGAGGTGGTTGAACGAATCGGCTAGCAGGCGTCCGCGAAGACCCGCCGCGGAAACGCCGGATCCGTGTTGTCGACGATCGCCGTGGCCTTCGCGCGCGGGTTCGCGTCGGCTTCGTACAGCGCCTGGCCCCCGCGGTAGCGCTCGCTGAGCCCGGACGGGCCGTCCAGCGCGAGCAGCCGCTCGGCCGCCGCGGCGGGGTCGGCGTCGAGCCAGACCGACCAGTGCCAGAGGCCGCGGAGTTCGGGGCGGTTGAGGAACGCGCCATCCACCACGAGTACGGCGTCGGCGGGGCCGGTGATCCACGTCGGGTCGACGGCAAGAGTGTCGCGGGCGACGTCGAAGTAGTCGGTGACCCAGCCGGTGCTGCCGCCGCTGCGGAACGGATCGATGAGCACCCGGCGGAACGTGTCGTAGTCGAATGAGTCGCGGTAGTAGGCCTCGGCGGAGTGCTCGCCCTTCGCATAGCGCTCGGCACGCGGTCGGTGGAACCGGTCGACGGAGGCCCGGAACACCGCGTGCCCTGTGCGGCCGACCGAGACCGCGAGGGCATCGGCGAAGGGCTTCTTGCCCGCCCCGTCGATGCCGTCGACCGCGACGAGCGTGCGCCCGAACCGGTAGTTGGCGAGGATCTCGTCGGCGAGCGAATCCATCACGGCGATTCTTTCGGGAGCCCAGCGTCTGGCCATGACCACAGTCTAGTTTTCCTCGTGCGAGGTTCGGGTGCCTAGGTTTGGACCGTGAGCATCGCGACCGCCGTCAACGCCTGGTTCCGGGCGTCCGCGCGCGACCTGCCGTGGCGAGCGCCCGGCTACCCGGCGTGGGGCATTCTCGTGAGCGAGATCATGCTGCAGCAGACGCAGGTGTCTCGTGTGATTCCGCGACTCGCGGAGTGGCTCGAACGCTGGCCAACTCCCTCCGCGCTCGCCGCCGAGCCGCCGGGCGAGGCCGTGCGCGCGTGGGACCGGCTCGGGTATCCGCGACGAGCGCTTCGCCTCCACGCCGCCGCGACCGCGATCGCCGAGCGGCACGGCAACGTCGTGCCAGACGACGTGGACGCACTGCTCGCCCTCCCCGGCATCGGCGAGTACACGGCCCGCGCCGTGGCTGCGTTCGCGTACGGCGTTCGGGTTCCGGTCGTCGACACCAACGTGCGTCGGGTGCTCGCCCGCGCGGTGGCGGGCCAGGGCGAGGCGGGGCCGCCGTCCACCCGTCGCGACCTCGCCACGATGGAAGCGCTCCTTCCGATGGATGCCGCGGAAGCCCGCATGACGAACGCCGCCGTCATGGAACTCGGCGCGCTCGTGTGCCTGCCGCGCACCCCGAAGTGCGACGTCTGCCCGATCGCCGCGCAGTGCGCGTGGCGGCAGGCTGGCTACCCGCCGTACCTCGGACCGCGCGGCGCCCGCCAACCGCGCTTCGAGGGCTCCGACCGCCAGGTGCGCGGCCTTATCCTGGCCGCAGTGCGTGACAGCGACCTCCCTGTGTCGGCCGGTGCGATCGACGCGCTGTGGCCCGATACTCTCCAGCGCGACCGTGCCCTCACCGGGCTCGTCACCGACGGGCTGGTGATCCCGGTCGGCGGCGGCTTTGCTCTGCCGCAGCGCTGATCCGGATGTTTCGTCGTGTGTCGATCCGTGACACCGTGCGTCGTTCGGCCTGTTCCGCTGCCCGCCCCCGTTCGAAGATGGCGGGATGACTCGACAGATTCGCTTCAACGCCTTCGACATGAATTGCGTGGCGCACCAGTCGTCCGGCATGTGGAAGCACCCCGACGACCAGGCGCACCGCTACAAAGACCTCAGCTACTGGACCGAGCTGGCGAAACTCCTCGAGCGCGGCAGGTTCGACGGGATCTTCATCGCCGACGTGCTCGGCACCTACGACGTCTACGGGGACAGCAATGAGGCCGCCATCCGCCACGGTGCACAGGTTCCCGTTGGCGATCCGATCCTCCTGGTGTCGGCGATGGCGCACGTTACCGAGCACCTTGGCTTCGGTATCACGGCGGGCACCGCGTACGAGCACCCGTACCCGTTCGCACGTCGCATGTCGACCCTCGACCACCTCACCGAGGGAAGGATCGGCTGGAACGTCGTCACTGGGTATCTGCCCTCGGCGGCGCGCAACATGGGCAAGGACGACCAGCTCGAGCACGACGAGCGCTACGACCACGCTGACGAGTACCTCGAGGTGCTTTACAAGCTGTGGGAGGGGTCCTGGGAGGACGACGCCGTGGTCAGGGACCGGGCGAACGGCATCTACACCGATCCATCCAAAGTGCACGAGATCGGGCATCGGGGCAAGCACTTCACCGTGCCGGGCATCCACATCTCCGAACCGTCCCCACAGCGATCTCCCGTGATCTACCAGGCCGGGGCGTCGGGTCGCGGGGTGGCGTTCGCTGCCGAGAACGCGGAGGCGATCTTCGTGGCCGCGCCAACCAAGGAGGTACTCAAGGGCAGCGTGAAGAAGGTGCGCGATGCGCTCGAATCCGCCGGACGGGACCGCTACTCCGCTCGGATCTACACGCTGCTCACGATCATCACCGACGAGACACCGGAGAAAGCGAAGGCCAAGCACGACGACTTCCTGCAGTACGCCGACGAGGAGGGCGCGCTCGTGTTCATGTCGGGGTGGATGGGCATCGATCTCGCGCAATACGACCTCGATGAGCCCGTCGGCAACGTGCAGAGCAACGCCATCCAGTCGGTGGTGTCGAATTTCCAGGAGTCGGCCGCGCACGGGCAGGAGTTCACGGTGCGCGACATCGGCCGGCACAGCGCGATCGGCGGGCTCGGCCCGACCCTCGTCGGTTCGGGTGCGGAGATCGCCGACCAGCTGCTGGAGTGGGTCGAGGAGACCGACGTGGATGGCTTCAATCTCGCCTACGCGATCACGCCGGGAACGTTCGAGGATGTCGTCACTCATGTGATCCCCGAATTGCGCAAGCGAGGTGCGTACCCGGACGAGTACGTGCCCGGCACGCTGCGGCAGAAGCTGCATGGTCGCGGCAACCGCCTTCCGGCCGAGCACAAGGGAGCCTCCTACCGGCGCTGAGCGCCGACTCGGCACTGGCCGCGCGTCACCGGTGTGCCGCAGACTTGATGGATGCCGGAACTCCCCGAAGTGCACGCGCTCGTCACCGACCTGCGCGGTCGGCTCGTGGGCCGCACCGTCAAGCGGTTCGACGTGGTGTCGTTCGCGGCGCTCAAGACCTTCGACCCGCCGGTGTCGGCGCTCGATGGGCAAACGATCACCGCGGTCGACCGGCACGGCAAGTTCCTCGATCTCACGATCGGCGCCGCACCTGATTCACGCGTCCACCTGCTGTTCCACTTGGCGCGCGCGGGCTGGCTGCGCTGGCGGGAGACCGCCCCGACGCCGGGCGCCGGCCGTGGCAAGGGGCCGCTCGCAGCCCGCATGGTGCTCGACCCTTCGACAGGCTCCGGGCAAGTCGACGGCACGGGCTTCGACCTGACCGAGTACGGCACGAAGAAGTCGCTCGCGATCTGGGTCGTGCGTTCCCCCACGGACGTGCCGGGCGTCGCACGACTCGGCCCCGACCCGCTCGACCCCGCGTTCACCGTGGACGTGCTCGACGGCATCCTCAAGGCCCAGGGCCGCGCCCAGATCAAGGGCGTGCTGCGGGCGCAATCGAACATCGCGGGCATCGGCAATGCGTACTCCGATGAGATCCTGCACGTCGCGCGGATGTCGCCGTTCAAACCAGCCTCGATGAGCGCGGAGGAGACGCAGCACCTCTACGACGCGATCCAGTCCGAGCTGCGCGCGGCGATCGATCGTGCAGACGGCCTCGCGGCATCCGAGCTCAAAGCGGAGAAGAAGTCGAACCTGCGAGTGCACGGCCGCACCGGCGAGGCGTGCCCGATCTGCGGCGACACCGTGCGCCAGGTCACCTACGCCGACTCGAGCCTGCAGTACTGCCCCACGTGCCAGACCGGCGGCAAACCGCTCGCCGATCGCGTGTTGTCGAGGCTGCTGAAGTAGCGCTCAGCGCTCGAGCGCGTATTCCAGGGTGACCTGCCCGCCGGCGAACACGTGCGTGCCGACGAGCGCGATGCCGGTCAGCGGGAGATCCACCGGGGTCGGGCCCCGACCTGCGCCGATCAGGGTCGGCACGACGCGGAGCCGGAGCACGTCCACCTCGCCGGCGCGGAAGAGTGCATCGGTGAGCGACAAGCTTCCCCAGATGATCAAGTCCCCCGGGTATGCCCCACGGAGCCGGCGCAGCGTCTCGACACCTTCGCCGCGTTCGATCGTGATCTCGCCGTCACCCCAAGGTGCGGCATCCAGGGTGTTGCTCACCACATGTTTCGGCAGGGACTCGATGGGCTTCGCCACGGGGTACTGGTCAGGATCGGCCACCGGCCAGTAGTCGGCGAACATACCGTAGGTCGTGCGACCGAACACGATCGCGTCGACGCTCTCGAGCATCCTGAGCTGGTCGTCGTCGGCATCGTCGGGCTCCGCGACGGTCATGAACTTCATGCCTCCGTCGGAGTCCTGGGCTAATCCGTCGGCCGAGATGATCTGTTCCACGATGATGCGTCCCATGTGGACAGTGTACACATGGGACGCATCGGTGGGCGAGTGCGCATCCGCATCAACTCACTCCAGTCCGAGCAGCCGCAGCAGCGCGGTCACGAGTGCCGCGGCGATCACGACGACCGGGAACGGCAGCCGGATGAGGGCGAGCCCTGCCGCGAGAACAACACCGATCGGTCTTGCCCAACCGGCGACTTCCCCGCCCTGAGTCAGCGTCGCGGTGGCGGCGAGCGCGACGAGCAGCACGATCGCGGCGTCGGAGAGCAGACCCTCGACCGGAGCCGGCAGGCGGAACCGACCTTCGAGCATCGGGCCGGTGACGCGGAACACATAGGTGCCGGCGGCGAGCACGAGGATGGCAAGCAGGATGGTCACGGCCGCGCCCTCAATCCAGCACCGTCGGACGCGCGAGGCCGACCTCGCCGCGCAGCCGCGACGGCAGCACGAACACGAGCGCGATCAGCGACATCAGCACGGGCACTCCTGGGGGCAGGAACGGCGTGGTCGCGACCGCGATCGCGGCGCCGACGAGCACCGCGAGGATCAGCGGGCGCCGGCGGATGCTCGGCAGCACGAGCGCGAGCAGCACCGCCGGGAACGCCGCATCGATGCCGAATGCAGCGGTGTCGCCGACCACCGTGCCGAGCAGCGCACCGATCGCGACACTGCCGTTCCACGCAACGAAGAGCGCCACGGCGACGCTCCAGTACACGACCCGCTTCCGCGCCGGATCGGGCTCCGCGATCGCGAACGCCGCCGACTCGTCGGTGATGAGGTGGGCGCCCAGCAGTCGCAGCGGTGTGCGCTTGCCGAGCGCGCCCGCGACGGCGAACCCGAATGCGAGGTGGCGAGCGTTGAGCACGAGTCCGGCGATCACCGCTGCGACCGGATCACCACCCGCGATGAGAATCCCGACGGCCGCGAACTGCGATCCACCCGCGAACACCAGCACACTCATCACGATCGGTATCCAGGGCTCGAGCCCGCCGCCGACCGCGATCGCCCCGAACGAGAGCCCGACGAGCGCGTCAGCGATGAGGAGTAGCCCGATGTCGCGCGTGGCGCGCGGCCCGAGCGTTCGGAGAATCGAACGTGCGTCCATTATGATGAACAGTATGCACGATGATCCGCGTCTCGTCATCGCCGCGGCGCTGCGGTACGAGCGCGAGCGGTCCGGCATCTCGCAGGCCGAGCTCGCTCGGCGCGCCTCGATCGCGAAGTCGACCCTCTCGCAATTGGAGTCGGGCGAAGGGAATCCGAGCGTTGAGACGCTCTGGGCGCTCGGCACCGCGCTCGGCATCCCGTTCAGCCGGCTCGTGGACCCACCCCGAGGTACGGTGCGGCTTGTGCGAGCGGGTGAGGGTAGTGCGATGCGTTCAGAGCGCGCCGACTACGCCGCGACGTTGCTCGCTTCCGCGCCCGCCGACGTGCGCCGCGACGTCTATCGGGTGGTCGCCGAGCCAGGGTCGGCTCGTGAGTCGGATCCGCATCAGCCCGGCACCGTGGAGCACGTGGTGCTCGCGAGTGGGCGGGCGCTGGTTGGTCCAGCCGCAGCTCCGGTCGAACTCTCCCCCGGTGACTACCTGAGCTATCCCGGGGATGCGCCGCACGTCTTCGAGGCACTCGAGCCCGGCACGTCGGCAGTGCTCATCAGCGAGGCGTGATCAGCGCTCCGGCGGACCCGCGTCGAAGTCGTCCTCGTCGATCACCCTGGGCTTGACGTACGGGTCTTCGTCGCCCGCGTACTGCGCGGTCTTCTTGAGCCGCTCGACCTCGGCGTCGCGAGCGTGCGCCTCCTCGAGCAACGACGAGATGAGCGCAGCGTTCTCGGGGATGCCGTCGGCGATGAACTCGAGCGACGGCGTCAGTCGAGCGGTCAGGTTCTTGCCGACCTCGGTGCGGAGCATGCCCGTCGCGCTCTTGAGCGCAGCCGCGGTCTCCGCGCGCTCCTCATCGGTGCCGTACACCGTGTAGAAGATCGACGCGTGCTGCAGATCGCCCGTCATCTTGACGTCGGTGATGGTGACGAACCCCATGCGAGGATCGCGCACGCCCTTCTCGAGCCGCTGCGCGACGATCTCCTTGATCCGATCGGCCATCTTGGCCGCCCGCTGCACATCCACCACGATGAACTCCTAGTTTCTCTTGAGGACCGGATAGGTCTTCGTCGTCCAGGTCGCGACGCCACGCCGCGCGGCTGGAGATACCGCGAGTGGCGAGGGCGGAGTGGGGGCCCGCTCCGGGAGGCTTTCGGAGCATCGCGCAGCGATGCGCAGATCCGCCTCCAGGCGCGGGCCGCCCGCAGCCCGTCATCCGCTACACCCGGACCTTTTCCTTCATCTCGATCGTCTCGATCTCGTCGCCGATCTGGATGTCGTTGAACTTGCCGAGACCGATACCGGCCTCGAAGTCCGTCCGAACCTCGGTGACGTCGTCCTTGAACCGACGCAGCGACTCGATCGCGAGGTTGTCGCCGACGACGACGCCGTCGCGGATGACGCGTGCCTTCGCGTTCCTCGTGATCGTTCCCGAGCGCACGATGACACCGGCGACGTTGCCGAACTTCGACGAACGGAAGATCTCGCGGATCTCGGCGACACCGGACTGCACCTCTTCGAACTCGGGCTTGAGCATGCCCTTGAGCGAGTTCTCGATGTCCTCGAGTGCCGCGTAGATGACCGAGTAGAACCGCACGTCGACACCTTCACGCAGGGCACGCTCGCGCGCCTTCGTGTCGGGGCGCACGTTGAATCCGATGATGATCGCGTTGTCGATCGTCGCGAGGTTGACGTCGCTCTCGGTGACCGCACCGACACCGCGGTGGATGATGCGCAGCTGCACCGAGTCGTCGACCTCGATCTTGAGCAGCGACTCCTCGAGCGCCTCGACGGCACCGGACACGTCACCCTTGATGATGAGGTTGAGCGATTCGACCTTGCCGTCTTCGAGCGCCTTGGTGAAGTCCTCGAGGCTGATGCGCTTGCGGGCCTTGGCCAGCAGGGCGTTGCGCTCGACGGCTTCGCGCTTCTCGGCGATCTGGCGGGCGGTGCGGTCCTCCTCGGTGACGAGGAACGTGTCGCCGGCGCGAGGCACCGTCGACAGACCCTGCACCTGCACCGGACGGGACGGGTAGGCCTCTTCGACCGGGTCGCCGTTCTCGTCGTGCATCGCGCGGACGCGGCCGTAGGCCGTTCCCGCGACGATCGCGTCGCCGACGCGCAGCGTTCCCGACTGGATGAGCACGGTCGCGACCGCACCGCGCCCCTTGTCGAGCTTGGCCTCGATGGCGACGCCGCGGGCATCCTTGTTCGGGTTGGCGCGCAGGTCGAGACCGGCGTCCGCCGTCAGCAGCACGGCGTCGAGCAGCTTCTCGATGCCGATGTTGTTGAGCGCCGAGACGTCGACGAACATCGTGTCGCCGCCGTACTCCTCGGCGACGAGACCGAACTCGGTGAGCTGCTGGCGCACCTTGGCCGGGTTCGCCCCGTCCTTGTCGATCTTGTTGACCGCGACCACGATCGGCACGTCAGCCGCCTGGGCGTGGTTGAGCGCCTCGACCGTCTGCGGCATGATGCCGTCGTCGGCCGCGACCACGAGGATCGCGATGTCGGTCACCTGCGCACCACGGGCACGCATGGCGGTGAACGCCTCGTGACCCGGGGTGTCGATGAAGGTGATGGCGCGCTCGATGCCCTCGTGCTCGGTCCAGACCTGGTACGCACCGATGTGCTGCGTGATGCCACCGGCCTCGCCGGCGACGACGTTCGCCTTGCGGATCGCGTCGAGCAGCTTGGTCTTTCCGTGGTCGACGTGACCCATGACGGTGACGACCGGCGGACGGATCTCGAGATCCTCGTCGTTTCGTCTTCGAGCTCCTGGTCGAGGTCGAGGTCGAAGCCGGCGAGCAGCTCGCGGTCCTCGTCCTCGGGCGAGACCATCTCGATCTTGTAGCCGAGCTCGTCGCCGAGGATCTCGAAGGTCGCCTCGTCGAGCGACTCGGTCGCCGTCGCCATCTGCCCGAGGTGGAACAGCACGGTGACGAGGTTGCCGGGCTGCACGGTGAAGCCGGTCAGTGTCTCCAGCTTGTCGGCGAAGTCGGTGATCGATGCGCCGCGACGCAGTCGGATGACCGTCTTGCCGTCACCACGGGGTACGGTGACGCCACCGAGCGACGGGGCTTCGCGCAGCTCGAACTCGGCGCGCTTCGTGCGCTTCGACTTGCGGGCCTTGCTCTTGCCGCCACCGCGACCGAATGCACCAGCGGTGCCGCCCCCGGGGCCGCGGCCACGGCCACCGCCACCGCGGGCGGGCCGGACCGAAGTTGTTGCCGGCCGGGGCGCCCGGACGCGCACCTGCGCCAGCTCCTGCGCCACCGGGGCGGAAGCCGCCGCCTGCGCCGCCGGGACGAGCCCCGGGCGAACCCGGACGCTGCTGGAAGTTACCGGGACGCTGGCCGGGCTGGCCGGGACGCGGTGCGCCCGGGCGGGGCGCCGTCGGGCGCGGGCGCGCCGGGGCGCATGCCCTGGGCCGAGGCGAACGGGTTGTTGCCGGGGCGCGGGATGCCGGGGCGCGCCATGCCCTGGTTCGACGCGAACGGGTTGTTGCCCGGGCGCGGCTGACCGGGACGCGGGATCCCACTCGCGGGAGCGGCTTCGTCAGCCGCGCGCTGGGGCTTCTGCCGGCGGGGCTGCCGGCGCGGCAGCGCGCTGCGCGGCCTGAGCCTGGCGCTCGGCGACGGTGAGCGGCGGCGGGCGCCGGCGCTTCGACCTCGGTCGTCGTACTCGCGATCGCGCGGCTCGGCGACGGGTGCGGGTTCCGGTGCCGCGCGGCGCGGGCTTGGGTGCGGCCTTGGGCTTCGCGGGCGCCGCGGCGGCGCTTGATGCCCTCCGCCTCGAGGGCGGCCTTCACCCGCCGGGCGACCGGCGGTGCGATGCTCGAGGACGGTCCCTTGACGAACTCGCCCATCTTCTTGAGGTTCTCGAGGACGATCTTGCGATTCGATGCCGAGTTCGGCTGCGATCTCGTGCACGCGTGGGTTTGCCACAATTCTCCTGTCTGGGTCCTGCGCCCAGAGACAGGGCAGACGTTATGGGTGGACGGAACTCATTTCGAGCCGCTCATTAGTTGTCCATAGGTCAATCAGCCTTTTCGTGAAAGCACATCGTCTGGGGGCTCCGGCGGAGCCCCGACTGTTGCAAGAAGGCGCTGCAGTGTCGAGTGCCGTCGGTCACCCGCAGCGCCCGCCCGAAGGCCCGGCGCTTGATCGAGCTCTCGACGCACTCGACGGTGGGATGCACCCACGCACCTCGACCGGGCATGGTCGCGGACGGATCCACGACCACGCTCCCATCACGCGCGACGACCCTCAGCAAGGAGGATCGTTCGGCGCGATGACGGCACCCGAGGCAGGTTCTTACGGGTTCCAGTGTACCCCCTGTGGGCACGCCCGATCAGTCCTCGAGGATGGAGTCGGGCTGGATGTCGATCCGCGCGCCCGTGAGCTTCGCGGCGAGGCGGGCGTTCTGGCCCTCCTTGCCGATCGCGAGCGACAGCTGGTAGTCGGGCACGAGCGCGCGCACGGCCTTCGTCGACTCGTCGATGACGAACGCGCTCGTGACCTTGGCGGGCGACAGCGCGTTGGCGACGAACGTCGCAGGTCCTCGGAGTAGTCGACGATGTCGATCTTCTCGTTGTTGAGCTCGGCGGTCACCGCGCGCACGCGCTGGCCGAGCTCGCCGATGCAGGCGCCCTTGGCGTTGACGCCGGGCTCGGTCGCGCGCACGGCCATCTTGGTGCGGTGGCCGGCCTCGCGGGCGAGCGACGTGATCTCGACGATCCCGCTCGCGATCTCGGGCACCTCGAGCGCGAACAGCTTGCGCACGAGCGACGGGATGCGTGCGGCTCACCGTGATCTGCGGACCCTTGAGGCCCTTGCTCACGCGCGGTGACGTAGACGCGGATGCGGCTGCCGTGCGCGTAGTCCTCGCCCGGCACCTGCTCCTCGGGCGGCAGGATCGCCTCGATCGTGCCGAGGTCGACGTGGATCATGCGCGGGTTCGGGCCCTGCTGGATGACGCCGGCGACGATGTCGCCCTCGCGGCCCTTGAACTCGCCGAGCACCTTGTCGTCGCCGATGTCGCGCAGCCGCTGGTTGATGACCTGCTTGGCGGCGAAGGCGGCGATGCGGCCGAAGTCGCTCGGGCTGTCCTCGGCCTCGCCGATGACGGCGCCCTCGTCGTCGAGCTCGGCACGAAGACGGTGACGTGCCGGTCTTGCGGTCGAGCTCGACGCGGGCGGTGGCGGGGACATCGCCGGGCTCGGCTTGCGGTCCGGGTCTGACGGTGTGCTTGAGGTAGGCCGTCAGGATGGCCTGCTCGATGATCTGCACGAGTTCGTCGAACGGGATCTCGCGCTCGCGCTCCATGAGGCGCAGCACGCTCAGGTCGATGTCCACTGAGGGCCTCCGCTATTCAGATTGTGACTCGCGCGGCGGTGGCGGCAGTTCGCTCTACGGTATCACCGGACCGTCGGTACCCGCGTACGCCCGGACGCGACTGCCTCGCGGTTGCGCGACCGGACGCCAGGCGCGCGCGGTCTGGCGTCCGCGATCGGCCGACCGACGGCGAGCTCACGCTCCGCCCGTGCGGCGGTCCCAGAGCTCGACGATGCCCTCGGCGGCGTCGCGGCCGACGATGACGATCGTGCGGCACGCCGAGCAGCTCGGCGTCGCCGAACTTCACGCCGGGCGACACCTTCGGGCGGTCGTCGAAGAGCACGTCGAAGCCGGCTCGCCTCGAGGTCGCCGCGAGCGCCTCGGCGATCTCGTAGACCGACCTCGTCGCGGCCGGTCGCGATCACGTGCACGTCGAACGGCGCGACGTTCTCGCGGCCAGATGAGGCCCTTCTCGTCGTTGTTCGCCTCGGCGATGACCGCCATGATGCGCGTGACGCCGATGCCGTACGAGCCCATCGTGACGGTGACGAGCTTGCCGTTCTCGTCGAGCACCTTGAGTCCGAGCGCCTCGGCGTACTTGCGGCCGAGCTGGAAGACGTGGCCGATCTCCATGCCGCGCGCGAGCTCGACCGGGCCGGAGCCGTCGGGTGCGGGGTCGCCGGCGACGCACCTCGGCCGACCTCGACGATGCCGTCGCCCGCGAAGTCGCGACCGGCGACGAGGCCGAAGACGTGCTTGCCCGTGCTCGTTCGCGCCGGTGATCCAGCCGGTGCCGTCGGACGACGCGCGGGTCGAGGAGGTAGCGGATGCCGGTGTCGACTCTCGCCGAGCACCGCGCCCGCGGCGACCACGGGCCGATGTAGCCCTTGACGAGGCCCGGGTTCGCGCGAAGTCGGCCTCGGTCGCGGCCTCGACCTCGGCGGGCGCGAACGCGACCTCGGCGCGCTTGAGGTCGACGTCGCGGTCGCCGGGCAGGCCGACGACGACGAGCTCGCGCGTGCCGTCGAGGTGCGGTGAGCGCGAGCACGACGTTCTTGAGCGTGTCGGCCGCGGTCCACGCGCGGCCGTCGGCGCGCGGGTGCTCGCGTTCGCGAGCGTCGACGAGGGTCTCGATCGTCGGGGTGTCCGGGGTGTCGAGCACCTCGGCGGGCGGCAGCCCGTCGATCGGCAGCGCGGCTCGGGCGCGACGCGTCGTGAACGCCTCGACGTTCGCGGCGTAGCCGCCGGCCGAGCGCACGAAGGTGTCCTCGCCGATCGGGGTGGGGTGCAGGAACTCCTCGCTCTGCGAGCCGCCCATCGCGCCGGCGTCGGCCTTGACGATCACGTACTCGAGGCCGAGGCGCGGGAAGATGCGCTCGTAGGCGTCGCGCTGCTGCTGGTAGCGAGACGTCGAGGCCGGCGTCGGTCGAGTCGAAGCGAGTAGCCGTCCTTCATCGTGAACTCGCGGCCGCGCAGGAGGCCGGCGCGCGGGCGCGCCTCGTCGCGGTACTTGTCCTGGATCTGGTAGATCGTCAGCGGCAGGTCCTTGTAGCGAGGAGTACAGGTCCTTCACGAGCAGCGTGAAGACCTCCTCGTGCGTCGGGCGCGAGCAGGTAGTCGGCGCCCTTGCGGTCCTTCAGGCGGAAGATGCCGTCGCCGTACTCGGTCCAGCGGCCGGTGAGCTCGTAGGGCTCGCGCGGCAGCAGCGCCGGGAAAGTGCACCTCCTGCGCGCCGAACGCCTCCATCTCCTCGCGGATGATCGCCTCGATCTTGCGGCGCACCTTGAGCCCGAGCGGCAGCCAGGCGAAGATGCCCGGCGCCTGGCGGCGGATGTAGCCGGCGCGCACGAGCAGGCGGTGGCTCGCCACCTCGGCATCGACCGGGTCCTCGCGGAGGGTGCGGACGAAGAGCTTCGAGAGTCGTGTAACCACCCGCAACCCTATCCGCGCCGCGCGGCGGCGCAGGTCGTCCGCCGATTGCCACGCGTAGCGCGGTCGCATCCGGACGCGCGCAGCGCACAGACAGGTGACGGCGACTGTCGCTCGCACCGCGAGCGGGAACCCAGGGGGGCTGGGTGTCCCGCCCGCGGGCTCTACCGTCGCTGTTTGCCTGCACTGCGGATCCGTGAGCAGTGCTGGCGTGGTTACCAGCGACGGAAGTGCTGACGCCTCCCCCGAGACCAATCAGCGGTCGACCCCCGACCTGGTTTCACCCTAGTCCTGCGCTCGTTCGCGTGCATCTCCCCCCTCTGGGGGTCGACCGTTACGCCGTGACGACCTGCGGCGACCCGACCTCGCCGGGTGGCATCTCTGCGGCGAGCCGGTTGGCCTCCTCGATGAGCGTCGCGACGATCTCGGACTCTGGCACCGTCTTGATGACCTCGCCCTTGACGAAGATCTGCCCCTTGCCGTTGCCGCTCGCGACTCCGAGGTCCGCCTCGCGAGCCTCGCCCGGTCCGTTCACGACGCAGCCCATGACGGCAACCCGCAGCGGCACGGTCATGCCCTCGAGGCCGGCCGTCACGTCGTTGGCGAGCGTGTAGACATCCACCTGGGCGCGTCCGCAGCTCGGGCACGACACGATCTCGAGCTTGCGCTCGCGCAGGTTGAGCGACTGCAGGATCTGCAGGCCGACCTTGACCTCCTGCGCGGGCGGCGCGGAGAGCGAGACGCGGATGGTGTCGCCGATGCCCTCGGAGAGCAGGATGCCGAACGCCGTCGCCGACTTGATCGTGCCCTGGAACTCCGGGCCGGCCTCGGTCACGCCGAGGTGCAGCGGCCAGTCGCCGTGCTCGGCGAGCAGGCGGTACGCCTTGACCATGATCACGGGGTCGTTGTGCTTGACCGAGATCTTGAAGTCGTGGAAGTCGTGCTCCTCGAACAGGCTCGCCTCCCACACGGCGCTCTCGACGAGCGCCTCCGGGGTGGCCTTGCCGTACTTCTGCAGCAGGCTCGGCTCGAGCGAACCCGCGTTGACGCCGATGCGGATGCTCACACCGGCGGCCTTCGCCGCCGCGGCGATCGCGCCGACCTGGTCGTCGAACTTGCGGATGTTGCCCGGGTTCACGCGCACCGCGCCGACGCCCGCGTCGATCGCGGTGAAGACGTAGCGCGGCTGGAAGTGGATGTCGGCGATCACCGGGATCTGGCTCTTCGCCGCGATGATGTGCAGCACGTCCGCGTCATCCTGGTGCGGCACGGCGACGCGCACGATGTCGCATCCGGATGCCGTGAGTTCGGCGATCTGCTGGAGCGTCGCGTTGATGTTCGTGGTCTGCGTCGTCGTCATCGACTGCACGCTCACCTGATGGTCGCTGCCGACCCCGACCTTGCCGACGTGGATCTGGCGCGTCTTGCGACGCGGGGCCAGCACTTCGGGCACTTTCGGCAGTCCGAGATTCACAGCTGGCACGAGTCAGCCTACGCCCGTCCCAACGCCACCCAGCCTGCATCCGGCATCGAGACGACGTGACGTGCCTTCCGAGGTGATCCCGACGAATCGCGCGACCGCGCTGCGTCGCGGACAGCCGGCAGGGCGGCGCGCGCTAAGGACTCAGGATTGAGATCGGCTTGATGATGTCGGCGATCACGAGCAGCAAGGTGAGCGCGCCGAGCAGCATCGTGACCGCGAGCGTGACCGGGATCACCTTCGCCGCGTCGATCGGGTTCGGCTGCGGTCGTTTGAACAGCTTCGCGAACATGCGGCGCACACCGTCGATGAGCGCCACGAGGATGTGACCGCCGTCGAGCGGCGGCAGCGGGATGAGGTTGAACACGAACAGCGCGACGTTCAGCCCGGCCACGAGCTGGATGAGCGCAGCCGCACGATCCGCGACCGGCACCGTGTTCAGGCTCGAGATCTCGCCCGCGATCCGGCCGATGCCGATGACGCCGATGAGGCCGTTCGGATCGCGCTCCTCCGGGCCGAACGTCGCGATCGACGAGGTCGACGACCCGCTCGGGCAGGTGGCTGATCACAGTGACGAGCCGCGACGATGTTGTCCCCGACCGCGGGCAGCACCGCCGTGACCGGCTGCTGCCGGACTTCGGTGGCCCAGCCGATGCCGAGGAACCCGACCTCTTCGATGACGGGGTTGCCCGCGGCATCCTCGACGATCTCGCCGTTCTCGTCGAGCACGTACCGCTCGGTGAGCAGCGGGCGTGACCGTGACGTCCGCAGGTCGCCGTCGCGCTCGACCACGAACGGCAGCGGCATCGCCCGGGCGAGGCGCGGATGATCGCGCTCGCCTGCGCAGATGTCGTCGATCTGCCGGCCGTCGATCGAGACGATGCGGTCGCCGGGCTTCAGTCCCGCCTCGAATCCGGGCGCGTCTGGGTCGCCGGCCGCGCACTCCGTGCGATCCGCTGAGGCCGGAACGAGGCACTCGCTGACCGACGCCGAGGGTGGTCGTGGACTGCGGCATGCCGAATCCGCAGAGCACGATCGCCATGAACAGCACCGCGAGCACGAGGTTCATGAACGGCCCGCCGACCATGATGATGACGCGCTTCCACACCGGCGAGCTTGTAGAAGGCGCGCTCGCTCCTCGGCGACGGTGTCGACGTGCGGGCTGGGCGTCCGCGTCCTGCACGAGCGTCTCGAACATGCCCGTGGTTGCGGTGCGGCCGCGCTGTCCGGCGCGCGCCGGCGGGTACATGCCCGCCATCGAGATGTAGCCGCCGAGCGGAATGGCCTTGATGCCGTACTCGGTCTCGCCGCGCTTGCGGGAGAAGATCGTCGGGCCGAACCCGATCATGTACTGGCCGACCTTGACGCCGAACAGCTTCGCGGGAACCAGGTGGCCGAGCTCGTGGAGCGCGATCGAGACGGCGAGCCCGACCAGGATGATGACGATCCCGAGGATGAAGAGCAGCACCGTTTCCACGCGCGCAAGCCTAGGCCTAGTCTCCTGAAGACACGGTGACGCTGCGAGGAGGCTGTCAGCGCCGTGAGCACCGATGCGGCGCAGAGCGCCACCCCCTGTTCGCCCGCAGGACCGATTCGTAGACTTCAGCCGATGACGCACGACCGAACCCGAACGCCAGAGCCAGTCCGATGTCTCGGTCGGCTCGCTGCTCGCTGGCCGCTATCGGCTGGACGAGCAGATCGGCTCTGGCGGAATGTCCACCGTGTACCGTGCGACGGACGAGTCGCTCGGGCGCTCGGTCGCGATCAAGCTGTTCCGCCGCGATGTGGCCGACGCGGCCGACGTGCGCCGCCAGGACGCTGAGATGCGCCTCGTGGCGAGCCTGTCGCATCCCGGGGTCGTGACGCTGTTCGACGCGGTCGCCGACGACAACGATCGCGCCTTCCTCGTGCTCCAGCACGTCGCCGGTCCCGATCTGCGCACGCGGCTCGCCGAGGGCGCGCTCGATCGCGAGACCACCGAGTCGATCGCCGACCGACCTCGCCGACGCGCTCGCGTACGTGCACGACCACGGCGTCATCCACCGCGACCTGAAGCCGGCCAACATCCTCCTGCAGACCGGCAACGGCCGCACGCGCGCGATGCTCACCGACTTCGGGATCGCGCACCTCATCGACGGATCCCGCCTCACCGCGACCGGCTCGGTGATGGGCACTGCGGCGTTCCTGAGCCCAGAGCAGGCGCTCGGCAAGCCGCTCACGCCCGCGTCCGACATCTACTCGCTCGGTCTCGTGCTCATCGAATGCCTCACCGGCGAGCGGGTCTTCCCCGGATCCGGGATCGAGAGCGCCGCGGTGCGCCTGACTCTCGACCGATCCGGCGGTGCCGACCGACACCAGCGGGCCGTGGCAGGCGCTGCTGCAGCGCCATGACCGCGCGCGAGCCGGGCGACCGTCCGACCGCCGCGGACGTGGCCGCCCGCCTCCGCGCGCTGCCAGCGGACGACGCACTCGAACCCACGCGGCGTCTCGATGCGATCGATGGGGTCGAGACCGAGACGGATGAGCCGACCGGGGATGGATGCCACGACCGAGCCCATTCGTCGCCAGCCCCGCGTGCTCCAGCGCACCCCGCACCACCGCCGTCCAGCCCGACGCGCCGCTCCCGCCGACGCCCCGCTCCGGCGACGGGCGCTCATCGGCATCGCTCGTCGCGGTCGGCGCCGCCACCGCGATCGGGCTCGGCGTGGTGGGGCATCACGAGCCAGTCACCGACCGTGCCGACCACGACGGTCGACCTATCCCGTCGGTCGAGGGCGAACTCGGCGTCTCGCTCGAGCAGCTGCAGGGGAGCGTGGAACCGTGAGGCGCGCGCTCGCCGCGGCCGCCGTGGCCGCGATCCTCGCGCTCGGCGGATGCGCCGCCGACGACGGCTACTCGGACGCCGCCACGCAGTCGCTGCAGAGGTCCGTGCTCGCGGTCACGCAGGCGAGCTCCGCGGGCGACTGGGCGACGGCGACAGGCTGCGCTCGACGACACTGCGGCACGGCTCGCCGCCGCGTTCGAGGCGGGCGACATCAGCGAGGAGCGCGCCGCTGAGATCACGGCGGCGATCGCCGAGGTGCGCGCCGACCTCGACGCACTCATCGCCGAGCAGCAGGAGCAGGACAACGACTCAGAACGACGGCCACGGGCAGACGACAAGAACGACAACGGCAACGACAAGCCGACAAGAACGACAAGGACGACAAGAAGGGCGGCAAGAAGGACGACTAGCCGCCGAGCAGTCGCCTCAGCGGTGCGACGCGCCCACACCTCCGCCTCGAGCACCGACTCGAGCGTGAGCTCCCCCGCCTCGTGCGCGTCGACCACGCGCTCGACGGTGTCGAGGATGTCGAGGTATCCGATCCGCCCGGCGTGGAACGCCGTGACCGCCTGCTCGTTCGCGGCGTTGAACACCGCGGGCCACGTGCTGCCTGCCTCGCCGACGCGCTTCGCCAGGCGCACCGCCGGAAAGGCCTCGTCATCGAGCGGCTCGAAGGTCCAGGCGCTCGACGTCGTCCAGTCGAGTGGTACTCCGACTCCGGCGACCCGGTCGGGCCAGCCGAGGCCGAGCGAGATGGGCAGGCGCATGTCGGGCGGGCTCGCCTGGGCGATGGTCGAGCCATCCACGAATTCGACCATCGAATGCACGATGGACTGTGGATGCACCGTCACCTCGATCCGGTCGTATGGCACACCGAACAGGTGGTGCGCCTCGATCACCTCGAGTCCCTTGTTGACGAGCGTGGACGAGTTCGTCGTCACGACGAGTCCCATGTCCCACGTGGGATGCGCGAGGGCCTCGCGGGGCGTGACATCCACGAGGCTCTCGCGCGTACGACCGCGGAACGGCCCACCGGATGCCGTGAGCACGAGCCTGCTCACCTCGCGCTCCGACCCCGACCGCAGCGCCTGCGCGATCGCCGAGTGCTCCGAGTCGACGGGCACGAGCTGTCCCGGCTTCGCGCGCGCTCGTCACGAGCTCACCACCGGCGATCAGGCTCTCCTTGTTCGCGAGGGCGAGCAGCGCGTCGGTCTCGAGCACCGCGAGGGTCGGCGCGAGTCCCACCGAGCCGGTGATCGCGTTGAGCACGACGTCGGCCTCGACCGACCGCATGAGCTCGACGCTCTCGTCGGCGCCGAACGCGACGTGCTCGACGCCGAACGCCGCGGCCTGCGTCTCGACGTTCATCGCGGTTCGAGCCCGCCGCGAGCCCGACGAGCTCGAACAGTTCGGGATTCGCCGCGATCACCTCAAGCGCCTGCACCCCAATCGACCCAGTCGAGCCCAACACGATGACGCGGCGCATGGGACCAAACCTACGTGCTCGTTGGACTGGAGTGAGCGAACGCGACGTACATGATCAGGTGATCCCGAGCGATGTCGCGACCGCGCTCGTGACATCGGCTCGGACGACGCCCGCCGCAGCAGCGGCGGCGGGCCAAGAGGCAGCATCTTGGAATCGGCTAGCCGATTCCGAGGATGTCGACGACGAACACGATGGTGTCCGTACCGCCGATGTCGGGCGGCGCGCCCGCGGCGCCGTAGCCCTGGTCGGGCGGGATCACCACGAGCACCTGCGAGCCGACGGTCTGGCCCTCGAGCGCCGCCGTGAATCCGCCGATCACCTCGCGGGTGTTGAACGTCGCGGGCGTGCCGCGATCCCAGCTCGAGTCGAAGATCACGCCGGTGTTCCAGTTGATGCCCGTGTAGTGCACGATCACGTTGGCGCCCTCCGGCACCTCCGCGCCGTCGCCCTTCTTGAGCACGGCGAGCTGGAACTCGAGCGGCGGCGCGGTCGCCGGGATCGTGATGGTCGGCGCTCCGTTCTCGTCGAGCACGACGGTCGGCATGCCATCGACGGGCGGCTGGTCCTCGCCGTCGGCACGGGCGAGCGGCGGGTCGGCGATGCCCACGACGTCGGCGACGAACACGATCGCGGTGTCGGGCTCGACACCGAGCTGGGCCGAGCCGTCGGCGCCCCACGCGTCGGCTGCGGTCAGCGCCCCGACGACGCGCGATCCAACGGCCGAGCACTGGATCGTCTTGACGATGCCCGTGATGATGCTCTCGTCGAGCGGCAGCGACTGTGCCGTGCCCTCGGTGAACTCCGTGCCGCCCGACGAGGTCGCCGGTCTTGGCGTTGAAGATCAGGTAGTCCGCCTCGACGGTGTCGCCGGCCTGCGCGATCGCACCGTCGCCGGCGATCGCGACGACGCGCGACGTCGTGTCGATCGTGAGCGGCGTGCGAACGTCACCTCGGGCTTGGCGCCGAAGTCACCCGTGAGCGTCACGCCCTCGGCCGCGGCGCCCGTCGGCGTCACGTCGCAGTCGCCGACGTCGATCGTCGGGGTGGTCGGCGAGCACGCCGCGAGGGCGGCGACGAGTCCCGCGACGAGAACGATGGAGCCTGCTGTGCGCACGGATGCACCCTTTCGAAATGGACCTTCGAAGGCGGAACTCACAGTCTTCGCTCATCGAGTCTGGATGTCGGTGGTGAGGAGGAGACTGCAGGCATGCATCCACTCGTCTTCTTCGCCATTTCGAACCAGGATCGCGCTCGGGACCTCAAGGAGCGCGACCTCGCTCATCGCCGTCGCTGAGGCCGCCGCCGACCGTCGCTGGGCGGACGCAATCCGCACGTGGGCGGCCAAGCCGGCGGTCACCACGTCGGACCGCTCGCGTCGCGCGACGGTCGGCTGCGCCACCGCCTGATCGACGCGCTGCGGGTCCCGCCGGCCGCGAGTCACGCGTACGGTGTCGCCGGCGCCGCGCCGCATCGCGCGCCTGCCGAGCACGACGGCGAACACGACGACGGCAGCGATGAACACGAACACCGACAGCACCACGATGAGCCAGCCGACCGGGATTCCGCCGACGTTCGCGATGCGCGTCTCGGTGCGGGTCGTGTTGACCGAGCTCGTCGGTCTCGGCCTGCACGACGTGGAGGTCCGACGTGATCTGGCTGGCCGGATCGTAGAACGACAGCTCGATCGCCGTGAGGTAGGAGCCGAGCTCCGCGAGTCGCGGGGTGCTGCACGGGTCCGGCCCACACGATCCACGGATCGACCGGCGACGGCACCGTCGCCCGTCGGTGATCTCGACGCGGTGGTCGCCGATCACGTACAGCCGCACGGTCTGCTCCGTGCGTCGCCGCCGCGCTCATCCGCATCGGGTACACGAGCTCGTCGGACTCGAACGTGAACCGGATCGGGTCGAGCGCGCCGTCGAACGGCTCGTCGCTCGTGAGCTTGAGCGCGACGAACGACCAGCCCTCCTCGACGTACGGCACGAGCTGGGCGCTCACCGCCTCTGGCAGCGCGTAGCCGTTGTCGTCGAGCCAGATCTGGAGCCCGGCCAGCATCATCGGCGGCGAGCGTCGTGGCCTCGATCGGCCCCAACTGCACCTGCGACAGGATGACCGGGGCTCCACTGCCATCGGGAGCCCCACCTACGCCGCCGAAACCGAGGCTGCCCCACCAGTCCCACTCGACGATCACCTCGGGCTCGATGGAGTCCACGAGGTCGTCGAAGAGTTGCGCGTCGGCGAGTGTGACCGTCGCGGGATTGGGAGTCGGCACGACGAGTCCGGTGTTGCCGGTGTTCGCAGACATCGCGAGCTGCATGACGATTTCCTCGAGCTCGCCATCCCAGCGCACCATCGCGATCTCGCGGTCGACGCTCACCTCGCCGCCGTCGATGGGCGGTGCGGCGCCACCGCACGCGCACGCGGCGGCTGGGGCGGCGACCTGGAAGCCGACGAGCAAGGCGGTGACGGCGAGGAGCGCGGCGGTCCGTCTCACGCTGCCACCACGATCCGCGGCTCGTGCCCGACCGGGAAGTTCACTGATGCGGCGATGAAGCACTTCTGGCTGGCCTCTCTGTGGATGGCGAGCGCCACGTCCGGGTCGCCGGCCGAGATGGTCACGACGGGGCGCAGGGTCACGGACGTGAAGTGGCCGCCGCCGTCGGAGGTCTGGACGATCGTGCCGACCGCGTCATCCTCGTAGGCGGTGACGACGATGCCGTGGTTCACCGCGACGTACAGGTAGCTCAGCAGGTGGCACTGGCTGAGCGCGGCGAGCATGAGCTCCTCGGGGTTCCAGCGCTCGGGTGCACCGCGGAACGCGCGAGTCGCTCGAGCCCTCGATCGGCGGATTGCCCTCGGCGGTCACCAGGATGTCGCGGCTGTAGCCGCGGTGTTCGCTCGTGCCGGTGCCCAGGTTGCCCTGCCACTCGACGCGCACCGCGTAGTTGTGGTCGAAGTCCATGGGCGCCTTCCGTCAGCGGCGGATCGCCGCGGTCGAAGTACAATCGATGTCATTATGACCGACACCCTCGCGCCCGCCTCGTCCATCCCGCAGGAGCGCCGTGTCGTCACGGCCATCCCGGGTCCGAACTCGCAGGCACTGCACGAGCGTCGACTCGCTGTCGTGCCCAAGGGTGTCGGCACGACCCTGCCCGTCTACATCGACCACGCGCACGGCGCGGTGCTCGTGGATGTCGACGGCAACCAGTTCATCGACATGGGCGCGGGCATCGGCGTCACGACGATCGGACACACGGATGACGCGGTCGTCGCTGCCGTCTCCGACCAGGTCGCCCGCCTCACCCACACCCTCTTCACGGTCACGCCCTACGAGGGATACGTGCGGGTCGCCGAACTTCTCGCGCAGCACACCCCCGGCACCCACGCGAAGAAGACCGTGCTGGTCAACTCGGGTGCAGAAGCCGTCGAGAACGCCGTCAAGATCGCCCGCAAGCACACCGGCCGCGTCGGCGTCGGCGTGCTCGAGCACGCGTACCACGGCCGCACGAACCTCACGATGGCGATGAACTTCAAGGCCGCGCCGTACTCGACGGGCTTCGGACCGTTCGCAGGCGACGTCTACCGCGCACCGAGCTCATACCCGTACCACGATGGCCTCTCGGGCGCCGAAGCGGCCAAGCGCACCACCGACTACCTCGAGAAGACGGTCGGCGCATTCGACCTTGCCTGCCTCGTGGTCGAGCCCATCCAGGGTGAGGGCGGCTTCCAGGTGCCCGCCGACGGCTACCTCCCTGCCCTGCAGGAGTGGTGCACGGCCAACGGCGTCGTGTTCATCGCCGACGAGATCCAGTCGGGCATGGCCCGCACCGGCAAGTACTTCGCGAGTGAGCACCTCGGCCTCGTGCCCGACCTCGTGCTCGTGGCGAAGGGCATCGCCGGCGGGATGCCGCTGGCCGCCGTCACCGGCCGCGCCGAAATCATGGACTCCGCCCTGCCCGGCGGCCTCGGTGGCACGTTCGGCGGCAACCCCGTCGCGTGCGCCGCGGCGATCGCCGTGTTCGAGGAGATCGAGTCGAAGGGTCTGCTCGCCGAAGCCGCGCGCATCGAGAGCGTGCTCAAGCCCGCACTGCTCGACCTGCAGGCGAAGTACCCGGTGATCGGCGAAGTGCGCGGCATCGGCGCGATGCTCGCGATCGAGCTCGTGAAGCCCGGCACGCACGAGCCCAACGCCGATGCGGTGAACGCGATCGCCGCGTATGCCGCGCAGCACGGCGTGCTGGTGCTCACGGCGGGAACCTACGGCAACGTGCTGCGCTTCCTGCCGAGCCTTGCGATCAGCGACGAGCTGCTGCGCGACGCGATCGGCGTGCTCGACGAGGCGCTCGCGTCGCTGTGAGCGATGGGCCTGCGCCGCACGCCCTCGACGCATCCGGTGTGGTCGAGCTCGCCGTGCTCGAGCGCTCGGGCCTGATCGAATCGCGACACTCGGGTGCCGCCGTCGTCACCGACCGCGCCGGCACCGTGGTGCGCACCGTGGGCGATGCGGGTGCACTCGTCTTCCCACGGTCTGCGCTCAAGCCGCTCCAGGCGCTGGCCGCCCTGCGCGCAGGCGCTGCGCTGCGTGACGCGCAACTCTCGCTTGCGACCGCGAGCCACGTGGGAACGCCCGCGCACGTCGACGTCGTGCGCAGCATCCTGTCCGAAGCCGGGCTCGACGAATCGGCCCTCCAGACCCCGGCCTACTGGCCGGTGGATGTCACGTCGCATGACACGCTCGCGGCCGCGGGCGACCATACGCGGCCGCTGTACATGACGTGCTCCGGCAAGCACGCCGCGTTCTTGGCGGCCTGCGTCGCGCAGGGCTGGGACACCGCGAGCTACCTCGACCCGTCACATCCACTGCAGCAGGCGATCGTTGAAGTCGTCGAGGAGTACACGGGCGAGAGCGTGAGCGTCTCCGGCATCGATGGCTGCGGAGCACCCGTCCACGCGGTCACGCTCGCGGGAATGGCGAGGGCGATCTCGCACCTCGTGCGCGGACTCGACGGCAGCGGTGCGCCCGACGACCACGCCGCGGCACTCGTGCGAGCGGTGCTCGCGAACGGCTGGGGAGTGCAGGGGCACGGCTATCCCGATTCGGTCGTCATCGACGAACTGGGCCTGTTCACCAAGTGGGGCGCGGAGGGCTACCTGCTCATGGCGGCGCCCACGGGTGAGACCGTCGTGCTCAAGATCCTCGACGGCAGCGTTCGCGCGGCGCCGCTCGTTGCGCTCCACCTGCTCGCGCAAACCGGCGTGATTGACCCGAGGGACGCCGAACGCGTCGCCGGCCTCGCGACGCCGGGCATCACCGGAGGTGGCCGGGTCGTGGGAGCCATGCGTCCCGCGTTCTAGCCAGAAGCCCGGATCGTCACCAGGGCAGCGGCAGCGTCTCCAGCATCGCGCCGGGCTCGGCGCCGCCCGCAGGCACGACGACGACCGCGTCGGCCGAGGCGAGGCCCGCGCAGCATCGCGGTGCCCTGCCACCCGGTCGGCACCGCGCCGCGTTCGTCGACGACGCACGGCACGAGCCGGGTGGATGTCGATGCGTTCACGATCCGCGCACCGGCCAGGACCAGGGGCGTGCGCGGGACGGTACGCCCGGTCATCCCGGCCAGCAGTGGAACCCCGAGGCTCGCGAACACGAGCATCGCCGCAAGCGGATTGCCCGGCAGGCCGAGGAACAGTCGGCCATCGGCGAATCGAGCCATGATCACGGGATGCCCCGGCCGCACGGCCACGCCGTCGCAGCTGATCCGCGCCCCGATCGTGTCCAGCGCCGAGCGCACGAAGTCGGCGGGACCGCGCGCCGTGCCCCCGGTCGACACCACGAGTGGCGCCGAGGTCTCCCGCAGCGCCGCGACGGTCGCGTCGTGGCTGTCGCGGCCGAACCAGGTTGCTGCGTGCCGACCGCCCGCCCCGAGCATCGCGGAGGGCAGGGCGGGCAGGAAGGCATCGCGGATGCCGCCGTCTGCTGGGATCCCGCGCGAGCTGAGTTCGTCGCCGAGCACCACAAGGTCAACGGTGGGCGCGCCAACCACGGTGACCTCGTCGAAGCCCGCGACCGCAGCAAGCGCCAGCCGAGGGGCGGTGAGCACGGTGCCGGCCGACAGGATCGGCTCGCCGCGCCTGACTTCCTCGCCCGCACGGCGGATGTGATGGCCGTCCCGTGGTGGATCGGCCAGGGCGCGCAGATGGAGCCGAGCCGCGCCGTCGACGAAGCGGACGTCGCCATCCTCGCTGCGGAGCACCGCCGTCGTGGCAGTGGGGATCGGCGCGCCAGTGGCGATCGCGCGAGCCGACCCGGACGTCAACGGCTCGTGTGGAACAGAGTCCCCCGCACGAATCGCCGCTCCCAGCCGCCACGGCCCATCGCCGCAGACCGCCCAGCCGTCCATCGCCGACGATGACGCGGTCGGCAGGTCGACCAGCGCGAACAGGTCGTGAGCGAGGGTGCGACCTCGGGCTTCCGCGACCGGCAGGATATCGAGGCTGCTCAGATCGCGGGCAGACTCGCCCTCGGCACGGGCAATATCGCGGGCGTCGTGCCAGCTCTGATGCGTGTGGACGACACCCCTCGGGGTCGCGAGCGACGAGTTGCTCATGAGCCCGCCAGGAGCTCGCGCGCCGTCGCGACAGCGGCCGCGACATCCTCGGGCCGACCGCCGGCATGGCCCGCGGCGAGGCCAACGAGGAAGGTCGTGACGGGTGCTGCGGGCCTCGTGACGGTGTGCGCCGCGTCGCGGGCCAGATCGAGCAGCAGCGAGACGTCGGCGCTGTCCGCTGGCACGCCGAGCTCGGCGGCGAGTTCGGCGAGCCACTCCTCGAGCGTGCGCGGCTCAGGCATGGCTCGGAACGAGGTCGAGAAGGATGCCGTGCCGCTGCGCGGCCTCGGGAGTATCGATGTCGGCGCACAGCGCTTGGGGCAGTCGAACGTGGCACAGGATGAGCGGCGCGAGGAGGCTCCGCATGCTGGTGCCTGCGAGCAGGCCCGCAGCCTCGGCGCGGTCTGCGGCGTTGGTGAGGGCCGCGGTGTCGTAGATCGCGAGGAGCGGCTGGGGTCTGCCCGAGTCATCCATGGCGACCACGCCGTCAACTTGGCTGGCCAGGCTCCCCACTGCGAGCAACTCCCGCACGGCGGCTGGCGCCCAGGGCAGATCCGCGGCGATGAGGGCGACTCGAGAGCCCGATTCGGCACCGAGCGCGCGCAGCCCGGCCACTGTGGCCGCAGCTGGTCCACCGAACCGCGGGCGCTCCTCCACGACGGCCACGTCACCGGGCACTCGGGTGCGCAGGCTCTCGGGGCCGACGACGAGCGTGGTCTGGGCTCCCGCGACGCTCGCGAGCGCGTGGTCGAGCAGCGACGTCCCGTCGAAGTGCAGCGCGGTCTTGTCGATGCCGCCGAGACGGCTCGCGCGTCCCCCAGCGAGCACGATCGCGTGCCACGGCGTCGAGGTCATCGCGCTCCCCCTGTTCGATGCTGGCCGGAGTCCGGTACTTGCCTCACGGTATGCGCAGAGTGTTTCCGCTGGATTGCCCTCGCGTGAACGCGTGTGACCCGCTTCGCGGCTCCGTGCAACCACGCCCGTTCCACGAGCTAAGCGCCCACTTGCGCGGGTGGACTTGCGGCCGCGAGCAGCTGGGCGATACGGCCGCGGCAGCCTCCGCAGCCCGTGCCGGCGCGGGTCTTCGAACCCACGGCGGCCACCGAGTCCGCGCCGTGCTCCACGCACTCGGTGATCGCACCGGCGCTCACGCCGTTGCACCAGCACACCGTCTCGTCAGCGGCAAGCACCGGGGCTTCGGCCGCGACGATCCCGTCGAGGTGCAGCAGGTCGGCTGGATCGTTCGGCAGCGAGCTGCCGCGCTGGAACAGCAGGGTCAGCTCCGCCGCGAGCCGCGGCATCCCCGCGCACACGAATCCCTCGAGCACCCCGTCGCGCGCGACCGTCTTGAGGTAGCGTCCGCGCGCCGGGTCGGCCCATTGCGCGATCTCGAGGTCGTCGTCGTCCCACGGATCGCCCGCGGTGACGCCGGCCGCGACGACGTTGACGCCCTCGGACTTGAGCATCACGACCCCGGATGACTCGGCTGCGAGCAGTTCCGGCCGCCGAGAACCCGAGGCCTCGGACATCAGCACCTGCGCGAGCCAGTCCGCCTGCCGCCAGCCCGGACCGACGAGCCCCGACGGACCCCCGGGCACCGGGGCATCCACCTCGCCGCGCGGTGCGACGTGGGCGCAGTCACCGATCGCGAAGATGTCGGGGTCGGTCCAGCTGCGCAACTCCTCATCGACGAGGATGCCGCGAGCCGTCGCCAGCCCAGCCTGCAACGCCAATTCGGCGCGCGCCGCCACTCCGCACGACAGGATGAGCAGGTCACCATCGATCTGCTTGCCATCGGCGCAGACCAGGGCCGTGAACACCTGCCGCCCGTCGTCGCGAGTGTGCAGCAGCACGCTCTCCGCTCGCGAGTGCTTGAGCATCGTGACCCCGGCACGCTGCGCCGCGCGCGCGAGCATCCGGCCTCCGCCGTGGTCGAGATTGCGTTCCATCGGGGTGTCGCCGTAGTAGACCACGACCACCTCAGAGCCCTGTTCGCGGGCCGCAAGCGCGAGTTCCATGCCCAGCACGCCCGCACCGAGCACGACGATGCGAGCCTTCGCGGCGAGCGCCTCACGAGCGACCTCGGCGTCGCGCAGATCCCTGAGCACTTCGATGCCGTGCGGCAGTCGCGCCGCTTCGAGGTCGAGGAACGGCTCGTTCCTGCCTCGTGACGGCACGAGACCCGCGAGCGTTGGGATGTTGGCTCTCGCACCGGTCGCGAGCACCAGCCGGTCATAGGCGACCGTGTCGCCTGAGCTGAGGGTCACATCCTGGCGAATTCGATTGATCCGGGTCGTGGTCTCCCCCAGCCGGAACACGACGCCCGCGGCCTGCGCCTCCATGCGGTCGGAGAGCTCGAGCCGCTCGCGATCCGCACGGCCAACGGCGTACTCGGCGAGCAGCACGCGGTTGTAGGCGTCCTCCTCCTCGGCGCCGACGACGGTCACCGCGACGACGCCGTCGCGCACGGCGGGAAGCAGTTCTTCCACGAGGCGCGCACCCACTGGGCCGTAGCCGATCACGACGATGCGAGTCGCGGCGGTGTCAGACATGGGTTGCCTCCAGTGCGGTGACGATCACCGAGGTGTGCTTGAACTCGGGCATGCCAGAGATCGGGTCGGTCACGGACTCGGTCAGCAGGTTCGCGCACTCGCGACCCGCGAAGTGGAAGGGCAGGAACACCGTATCGTGACGAATGTCCACGCTCACCTCGGCCACGCAGGCAACCGCTCCACGATCGTTCGCGATGCTCACCCGCCCGCCGTGCTCGATCCCGAGCCTGGCCGCCGTCGCCGGATGGATCTGCACCCGCGCGAGCGGCTGCGCGGTCATCAGCTCCTCGACACGCCGGGTCTGCGCCCCCGACTGGTAGTGCTCGAGCAACCGTCCAGTGACGAGGGTGAGTCGCCCCTCGACCTGGGCGGGCTCCCGCCGCACTCGCGCCGTGACCGCGACGAGCCGGGCCAGGCCGTCGGCGTGGGCGAAGGCCTCAAGGAAGAGCCGCGGCGTTCCGTTCGATCCGGTCGGATACGGCCAGTACGCCGCCTCGCCGGTGTCGAGCAACTCGTGGCTGAGGCCGGAGTAGTCAGCAAGACCGCCCTGCGAAGCGCGAGCGAGTTCGTCGAAGACCTCGCCGGGATCGGTGGACCAGGTTCCCGCGGAGCCGAGTCGATCGGCCAGCTCGCGCATGATCCACAGCTCGCTGCGCACACCGGCTGGTGCGTCCAGTGCCCGACGACGGCGCAGCACCCGACCTTCGAGAGAGGTCATGGTGCCCTCCTCCTCGGCCCACTGCGTGACGGGCAGCACGATGTCGGCAAGCGCCGCGGTCTCGGAGAAGAAGAAGTCGCACACCACGAGCAGATCGAGCGCCTCGAGGCCGGCTCGCACCCGCGAGACATCCGGTGCAGACACCACGACGTTCGACCCGTGCACGAGCAAGCAGCGCACCGGGCCGCCGAGTTCCTTGAGCAGTTCGATGGCGGGCACGCCGGCGCCGGGAAGCGTAGCGGGGTCGACGCCCCACACACCGGCGACGTGGGCGCGGGCATCCGGGTCGACGATCTTCCGATAGCCGGGCAGCTGGTCGCTCTTCTGGCCGTGCTCGCGACCGCCCTGGCCATTGCCCTGTCCGGTGAGTGTGCCGTAGCCCGATCCGGCGACCCCGACCAGCCCGAGCACGAGGGCGAGGTTGATTGCGGCGGTCGCGGTGTCCGTGCCATCCACGTGCTGTTCCACGCCACGGCCGGTCAGGATGTAGGTGCCGCCGCCGCTCGCGAGACGGCGGGCGACCTCGCGCAGTTGCTCGACCGGCACGCCCGTGACCTCCTGCACGGCCTCCGGCCACCAGCGCGTCACGCTGCGGCGGAGCGCATCGAAGCCCGTCGTCCGGCTCGTCACGTACGCGTCGTCGACGAGGCCTTCGGCAATGACGATGTGGATGAGCCCGAGCAGCAGCACCAGGTCCGTGCCCGGGGTGGGCTGCAGGTGGGTGCCGGCGCCGTCCTCGGTGAGTTTCGCCGTCGCCGAGCGACGCGGGTCGACGACGATGAGCCCGCCGGCCTCGCGCGCCCCGAGCAGATGACCGATGAACGGCGGCATGGTCGCCGCGACGTTCGATCCGAGCAGCAGCACCGTGCTGGCTCCGTCGAGATCCTCGACCGGGAACGGCAGGCCACGATCGATCCCGAACGCGCGATTGCCCGCAGCGGCCGCCGACGACATGCAGAACCGGCCGTTGTAGTCGATGCGCGACGTGCCGAGGGCCACCCGGGCGAACTTGCCGAGCTGGTACGCCTTCTCGTTGGTCAGTCCCCCGCCGCCGAACACGCCGACCGAGTCTGGACCGTGGATGTCACGGCTCGACCTGAGGCGGGCGGCGATCAGGTCGAGCGCCTCACCCCACCCGACCGGGGCGTACGTGCCATCCACCTGCCGTTGCATCGGCTCGAGGATGCGTTCGGCCGACCGCAGCAGTTCGGCCGCGGTCCAGCCCTTCTTGCAGAGTCCGCCGCGATTGGTGGGAAACTCGCGACCGGTCACGGTGAGTGTGGGGAAGTCCAGCCCGGTCACGGTGCGCGCGGAATCCGCCGGGGTCGTCGTCAGCGTCATCGCGCACTGCAAGGCGCAGTATGGACAATGCGACGCTGTGTCGACCCCGGCGGATGCGATGCTCATCAGACGCGCTGCCCCGCAACCGCGCCGCTTCGGCGCAGGTAGAAGAACGCGGTGATGGCGATGAAGACGAGATACGCGGCGATGAAGCCGTAGATGGCCGTCGCATAGCTCTCGGTTGCCGCGAGCGACGCTCCCAGCACCTGCGGGATGATGAACCCGCCGTACGCGCCGATCGCCGAGATGATGCCGATCGCAGCCGAGGTCTTGCGCTGCGTGCTGACGTCGCCCGCCGTGACGTGCGCATCCTTCACGCCGCTGCGCGCCGAGAAGATGCTCGGGATCATGCGGTACGTGGACCCGTTGCCGATGCCGGTCGCCGCGAAGATGAACAGGAACGTTCCGAGGAAGAGCCAGAAGTTGCCGACCGGGAGGGTCAGCACGACGGCCAGCGCCCCGAGCGCCATGGTCGCAAACGCGAACACGGTGATCTTCGCGCCGCCGAACCGGTCGGCGAGCTTGCCGCCGAACGGACGCGACAGCGATCCGACGAGTGCACCGAGGAAGGCGAGCGTGAGGCCGGCCGCCCCGACCTGGAACGTGGAGTACTCGGGGAACTGTGTCGAGATGAGCTTCGGGAACACGCTCGCGAACCCGATGAACGAGCCGAACGTTGCCGATGTAGAGCACCGACATGATCCAGGTGTGCGGATCGCGGAACGCCGCCGCGGATGCCGCGAAGTCGGCCTTCGCGTTCGAGATGTTGTTCATGAACTTGTACGCGCCGAACATCGCGATCAGGATGAACGGGATCCAGAACCATCCGGCCGAGCGCGATGTTCTTGGTCGCTCCAACGGCGCCGATCGATGATGACGAATCGGCACCACGATCTGGGCCACTGCGACACCGATGTTGCCGCCGGCCGCGTTGAGGCCGAGCGCAACGCCCTTCTCGCGCTGTGGGAAGAAGAAGTTGATGTTCGACATCGAGCTCGCGAAGTTGCCGCCGCCGAATCCCGCGAGCGCGGCGATGAACAACATGACCGGGAACGGCGTGGTCGGGTTGCTCACCGCGAAGCCGAGCGCAACGGTCGGGATGAGCAGCAGACCCGCGGAGATGATCGTCCAGTTGCGACCGCCGACCTTGGGCACGAGGAACGTGTACGGCAGGCGCAGCGTCGCACCGACCAGGGCCGGCATCGAGATGAGCCAGAAGGTCTGGCCGATGTCGAAGGTGAAGCCGGCAGCGGGCAGCTGCACGACCACGATGCTCCACAGCTGCCAGACGATGAACCCGAGGAACTCGGCGAAGATCGACCACTTCAGGTTGCGGCTCGCGATGGCGCGGCCGACGAGATTCCACTGGCTGGTGTCCTCGGCGTTCCAGCCATCGATCCACCGCCCCGGCCGGTGCGTGAGGGTGGACGCCTCCGTCGTGGTCTCGGCCGGCGGGCTGGCTGTGGTCAACGTCATCTCGTGCTCCCTAGTTGTCGGAGGATACGAGAGTGACGCTATGCAGCCTTTGTTTCCCCGCTTGAGGCGTTCGACGACGGGCGCGTAACAAAGTTCTCACTGTTCGCTGAGAGGCCCGTGAGGAGAAATTGAACGCCGGCGCCTTCCGGCTAGAGCTTCGCGAGGCGCTTGCGGCGCGCGGCGGCACTCACCTGCTGCACGATCACGAGCACGAGCGCGAACAGGAACACCGCCGACGCGATCACATTGGCTTCGGGCGGCATCCCACGCGCGGCGGCGGTGTAGACGAAGATCGGGAACGTCTCGACGCCGCCGTTGTTGAAGCGCGTGATGATGAAGTCGTCGAAGCTCAGCGCGAACGAGAGCAGCGCCGCCGCGACGATGCCCGGCAGCAGCAGCGGGAAGGTGATGCGCCAGAACACCTGGAACGGGGATCCGTACAGATCGCGACCAGCCTCTTCGAGCGCGGGGTCGAGGCTCGCGACGCGGGCTTTCACGGTCACGACCACGAAGCTCACGCAGAACAGCGCGTGCGCGATGATGATCGTTCCGATGCCCTTGGGCACCCCGGCCGTGAGGAACTGTGCCGCAAGCCCTGCGCCGAGCACGACCTCTGGCGTCGCCATCGGCAGGAACAGCAGCAGGCTGATCGCCGAACGAGCGCGGAACCGGTAGCGCACGAGCGCGATCGCCATGAGCGTGCCGAGCGCGGTCGCGATGAGCGTGGCAACGACACCGACGAGGATGCTCGTGCCGAACGCCGCGCACACTCCCTGCGCGTCGCAGACGTTCGTCCAGTTGTCGAGGGTGAAACCGACCCAGACGATGTTGGACTTCACCGAGTCGTTGAACGAGAACACGAACGTGTAGACGATCGGCGTCATCAGGAAGATGAGCGCAATCACGCTGTAGATCGGCAGCGCGAACTTTCCGAACGAGAACCCGTTGCTCATACCAGGTCCTCCGTTCCGCTGGCCCGCACGTAGACGGCGACGATCGCGAGAATCACCATCATGAGGATGACCGACAGCGCCGCGGCCGCCGGATAGTTCAGCAACCCGATGAAGTTCGCCTCGATCACGTTGCCCACCATCTGGGTCTGCGCAGACCCGAGGAAGCTCGCGCTCGCGTTGATGTAGTCGCCTGAGGCGGGGATGAAGGTCAGCAGCGTGCCCGACACGATGCCGGGCGCCGAGAGCGGCACCGTGACCCGCCAGAACGTCGATGCCGGGCTTGCGTACAGGTCGGAGCCGGCCTCGAGATAGCGGGTGTCGAGCCGCTCGAGCGACGTGTAGATCGGCAGCGTCATGAACGGGATGAAGTTGTAGGTGAGCCCGAAGATCACCGAGAACGCGGTGCCGGTGAGGTGCCCGTCCGACGGGATGATCGTGAGCGACTTCAGTGCGTACACGAGCGGCGTGTCATCCGACATCAACTGCTTCCACGCGAGCGTGCGCAGCAGGAAGGAGATGAAGAACGGCGCGATCACGAGCGTGAGCATGAGCGCCTGCAGCAGCGGCCAGCGCCGCGCCTTCACGCCGATGAAGTAGGCGAGCGGATAGCTGATGATGAGCGCGAAGAACGTCGCGGCGATCGCGTACCCGAACGCTCGCAGGAAGTGCGGCCAGTACTGCTCGACCACGGCGGCGTAGTTCTCGACCTTGAACGCCGGCTGGTACTGGCCGACATCGCCGAACTCGACCGGGGCCTGGAACGAGGTCATCACGAGCGAGACGAGCGGGGTGAGGAAGAACAACGCGAGGTAGAGCAGCCCCGGCAGCAGCAGCAGCAGCGCGATGCGGCTCCGGCGCTTCGGCACCTGCTCCTTGGGGGTCGCCGTCCCGAAGGCGGCGAACGCCACTAGCTGGCCCCCTCGATCTCGGCCAGCAGCTCGTGCCGGGCCTGGGCCGCGATCGCTTGCGTGTCGGTGTCGTCGGCGAACTTCGGCTGCGGATCCGGCTCGTCGGCGAGGCCGAAGCCGTGGTCGACGTTCCAGCTGACCCACGCCTCTGCGCCGAGGTTCACGATCGGACCGAACACCATGTTCTGGGCGAAGACGGTCACGATGCCGACCTTCGGGATCGCGACCTGGTACTGCGTGCTCACACCGCTGAACGAGACATCCGTCACGCGTCCGGGGCCGAGCACGTTGACGTCGCTCTGCGCGGTCGGCGCTGAGGTGTGCAGCATGAGCTTCTCGGGGCGCACGCCGATCGTGACATCCCCGCTGTGCCGCTGGGCACGCGCCACGGGCACCGCGATGCGCACGCCACCGACCTGCACGATGATCGTCGATCCGGTCGGGGCGCTTGCCTTGCCGGTGAACAGGTTGGACTGGCCGAGGAAGTTGGCCACGAACGCGGTCTTCGGCAGCTCGTACAGCTCCTCGGGCGCGCCCATCTGCTCGATGCGCCCCTTGTTCATCACCGCGACGGTGTCGGCCATCGTCATGGCCTCCTCCTGATCGTGGGTGACGTGCAGGAACGTGAGGCCGACCTCGTTCTGGATCGCCTTGAGCTCGAGCTGCATCTGCCGGCGCAGCTTGAGATCGAGCGCGCCGAGCGGCTCGTCGAGCAGCAGGAGCGCCGGACGGTTGACCACGGCGCGGGCGAGGGCGACGCGCTGCTGCTGGCCTCCCGAGAGTTGCTGCGGGCGACGTGAGGCGAGGTGGTCGAGCTCGACGAGCTGGAGCGCTTCGTGGGCTCGTTTCACGGCATCCCGCACCCCGCGACGACGCAGGCCGAACGCGACGTTGTCGAGCACGGTCATGTGCGGGAACAGGGCGTAGCTCTGGAACACCGTGTTCACGGGCCGGCGGTAGGTCTTGACGTTCGTGACATCCTTGCCGCCGATCAGGATGCGACCACTCGTCGGCTGCTCGAGGCCCGCGACGAGCCGCAGCGTCGTCGTCTTGCCGCAGCCCGAAGGTCCGAGCAGGGCGAAGAACGATCCGGCCGGGATGCGCAGGTCGAGCTCCTCGATCGCCGTGAACCCCGGGAATCGCTTGTGGAGTTCGACGAGCTCGAGGTCAGCGCCTGCTTCGGCGAAGGCGCCAGCAGCCATCACGCACCCAGCTTGACGCGCTGGAACTCGCCGTTGAAGGCCTGGTCGTCGGTCGAGTCGAGCGTGCGGAAGATGTGCGCGTTGCTCAGCGTCTCCTCGTTGGGGAAGATCAGCTGGTTCTCGGCGAGCTCGGGGTACGTGGTCACGGCCACCTCGTACGCGCCGACCACGGGGGTGATGTAGTTCACCCACGCGGCGACCTCTGCGGCCACCTCTGGCTCGTAGTAGTAGTTCATGAGCGTCTCGGCGTTCTTCTTGTGCGTCGAGCCCATCGGCACCACGAACGTGTCGCCCCACAGCGTGCCGCCGCTGTCCGGCAGCGCGAACTTCCACTTCTCGTAGCCCGCCTCGGCGTTCAGCACCGTGATGTCGCCCGACCAGGCGATCGCCGCGAGCGCGTCGCCCGACACGAAGTCCTGCATGTACTCGTTGCCCTTGATGCCGAAGATCTGGCCCGACGTGACCTGCTCCTCGAGCACCTCGATCGCCGCACCGAACTCGTCGGTGCCCCAGTCGGAGCCCGAGATGTCGACGCCCTGGCTCAGCATGATCAGGCCCATCGTGTCGCGCATTTCGCTCAGCACGGTGACCTTGCCCTTGAGCTCGGGAGCCCACAGGTCGTCGACGCTCTCGAGGCCGTTCGGCAGCTCCTCGGTGTTCCAGGCGAGGCCGGCGAAGCCGTTCTGCCACGGCAGCGACTTGGCGCGACCGGGGTCGAAGTCGGGGTTGAGCAGCGCGGGGGCGAGGTTCGCCTTGTTCGGGATGTTCGCGGCATCCAGGTCTTGCACGTAGCCGAAGCGGATCAGCCGAGCCACCATCCACTCGGTGAGGCAGAACGTGTCCGCACCGGTGGCCTGCCCGAGCGCGAGCTGGTCCTTGATCGCGCCGTAGTAGGTGTTGTTGTCGTCGATGTCGACCTTGTACTCGACCTCGATGCCGGTCTCCTCGATGAACCGGACGAGCGTCGGGTAGTTGCCGTCGTCATCCTCGTCGATGTACGCGGGCCAGTTCGACCACACGAGGGTCTTCTCGGTGTCGGATGCGTCGGTCGCGGGCTTCGGCGCCCCGGCGCTACTCGGTGCGCACGCGGCCAGGAACGCCGCCACGGATGCAACGCCCGCGCCCTGCAGCAGATGCCGCCGGTTGAGTTGGGTCTTGCGAGCCTGCAGTACGAGCTGGCGGATGATCGGATCTTCGGGCAATGGCCTCGACATGGGCTACTCCTTCATGCGCTGCGATGGGGGCGTCACACGCGGGTGATGCGTGCTCCGATAGTGACACACGCGGGGTGGCAGCGCAGCAGTCCATGGGGAAAAGCATCCGTCTGTAACAAGAAATTCACGAAATCAGCAGCAGAATGGCCAATTTTAATGCGGATTCCACACCAAAGCGCACTGGCCCGAGGCTACGCTGATTGCCATGCGCGTCGCCGTCCCGAAAGAAATCAAGAACAACGAGTACCGAGTGGCGATCACGCCAGCGGGCGTTCACGACCTTGTTGCGAGCGGTCACGAGGTTGTGATCGAGACGGGGCGGGGGTTGGCTCGTCGATCTCGGACGAAGCGTATGTCGCGGCCGGTGCATCCATTGCCCCTGATGCCGCGTCGACCTGGGCGGCGGCCGAGCTGCTGCTCAAGGTCAAGGAGCCGATCGCGAGCGAGTACGGCTACTTCCGCGACGACCTGCTGCTGTTCACCTACCTGCACCTCGCCGCGGAGCTCGAACTGACGAAGGCGCTGCTCGAGTCGAGCGTGACCTCGATCGCCTACGAGACCGTGCAGCTGCCGAATCGCACGCTGCCGCTGCTCGCGCCGATGAGCGAGGTGGCGGGGCGACTCGCACCGATCGTCGGGGCGAACGTGATGCTCAAGCCGAACGGCGGCCCCGGGCTGCTCGTGCCCGGCGTGCCCGGCACCTACCCGGCGCGGATCGTCGTGCTCGGCGGCGGCGTCGCGGGCGCGAATGCGGTGACGGTGGCGGTCGGGCTCGGCGCGACCGTGATCGTGCTCGACACGAACCTTGCCAAGCTGCGCGAGCTCGACGCCCAGTACGACGGACGCGTGCAGACCATCGCGTCGAACACCTTCGAAATCGAGCGCGCGGTGCTCGAGGCCGACATGGTGATCGGCTCGGTGCTCGTGCCGGGCGCCAAGGCGCCGAAGCTCGTGAGCAACGATCTCGTCTCGCGCATGAAGCCCGGCAGCGTGCTCGTCGACATCGCAGTCGACCAGGGTGGATGCTTCGCCGATACCCGCGCGACCACGCACGCCGATCCGACCTACGCCGTGCACGGCTCGCTGTTCTACTGCGTCGCGAACATGCCCGGCGCCGTGCCGCACACGTCGACCTACGCGCTCACGAACGCGACGCTGCCGTACGTGCGCTCGATTGCGAACCGTGGATGGCGCGACGCCCTCCGCGCGGACGACGCGCTCGCCCTCGGCCTCAACACCCACGCGGGCGCGGTCGCCAACGAGCCGGTCGCCGTCGCGCACGGCCTCGGTCACGTCAGCTCGCCGACGCGCTGGCGAGCCTGGCTCGCCGCCGCCTGCAGCGCCGCGTGATCGCACGAGCGTGGCCGCGATTCCCGGGCAGGCGTGGCCTCGCCTCGACAGCACGTCCGCGAACGTGCCGTCGAGCGAGCCGCCAGGCCTCGTCGTGGCCGATCGGCGGTGGCAGCTCCCGTGAGCGGGTGAGCGCGCGCAGGTCGGCCGGCGTGCAGCCGTCGAACACGAGCTCGGCGCACGGGCCGGAATGCCGCGACCGCGCCCCAGCGGGACTGCCAGTCGTCGACGTCACCGATCACCGCGACTGGGCGACGGAGGACGCTGCCCGCTGGTCGCGGTGCTCGCGGGCTCGGGTCCGCCGACTGGCGAGCGGCATCGACCTCGAATCCCGCCGCGGCGAGTCGCGCGGCGACGACGCCGACCCGCGATGTGACGACGGCGAGCGGCCGGCCCGCGTCGAACGCGACGCCGCCTCGACACGACGTCTGCCGGACGTTCGCTCGCGCCGCTCGCGACCTGCACCTGGTGCCCGAGCCATGACCCACGGCCGGGCGGCAGCGCGTCCACGAACTCCGAGCCGTCACCGCCGGCGAGCACCCAGTCCTGCTCGGTTCGCGTGTCGCAGCATGAGCCGGCGCGGGTGCGAGGGCGGCGATCGACTGCAGCTCCCCCGTGATGCGCCGCGCGGCGAGCAGCGGTGACGAGCCCGTGCCGCGGACCGTCGCGCAGCACCCGCGAGAGACGGTCGAGCCACTCGGTGCGGTAGTCCGGCGGCACGCGCGCGACGAGCGCGTCGAGGTCGTCGACCACGAGGATGCGACGGTCCGCCGCGCCCCGCGTCGAGCGTCGGCCACCGCGTCGGCGAGCACATCCCACGCCGCCGCGACCGTCGCGTGGCAGCCACACGGCGTCGCCCCGTCGCGTCGCACCGGCCGCGATCGTCGCGAGCGCGGTCGAGCGTGCCGGTCGATGGCGCACCGAGCACGAGCAGGTTGCCGTGCGAACCCGGATCCCACTCGGCGACCGCGCGCCGCTGCTCGTGCGGGAGGTCGAGCACGCCGAACGGTATGCCGACGGGCTCGCCGCGCGACCCGCGGCGAGCTGCGTCGACCGGTGCACGACGAGCGGCAGCGGTTCCACCCACGGGCGGCGCGGCGGCGCGACGTCGCGCCATCGCGCGGCGACGGCGCGCGCGTCATCCTCGGTGGCGAGCGCGGCCTGCACCGGCTGCGGCGCCGTCCGCCGGCGAGACAGAGCAGGGCGCGGCCGCGAGCCGTCGCGCGGATCGCGGCCGCGGCATCCGTGCCGATCACGGCCGAGCTGTCCGCCCGGTTGTTCACCCGCAGCGAGATGCGCAGGTCGGTGTTGGCGAGCACGGCATCCCGCACGACCCCGGCCGGGCGCTGCGTGCAGAGCACGAGGTGGATACCGAGCGAGCGACCGCGCGCCGCGAGATCCGCGAACAGCGCGTGCAGGTCGGGGTGGTCGGCGAGCATTGCGGCGAACTCGTCGACGACGATCACGAGCCGCGGCAATGCGCCAGCCGAGGTGCGCGGCACTGCATCGATGTCGCGCACCCTGGCCTCGGCGAGCGCACGCTCGCGGAATCGCAGCTCGGCCCGCAGGCTCTCGAGCGCCCGGAGTGCGCCGTGCTCGTCAAGATCGGTCATGACGCCGACGGTGTGCGGCAGCGCCTCGAGTGCCGCGAACGCCGAGCCGCCCTTGAAATCGACGAGCAGGAACGAGACCCGATCCGGTGGATGCCTCGCCGCCATCGCCACGACCCACGCGATGAGCAACTCGCTCTTGCCGCTGCCCGTCGTGCCGCCCACGATGGCATGTGGACCGTGCTCGACCAGGTCGACCTCGATCGGTCCATCGACACCGACCGCGAAGACAGCCCGCAGCCCTCGTTCGGGTGGTTCAGCGCCGTCCGACGGCTGCTCGAGCAGCGACTCGAGCGCGACGACGGACGGCAGCACCGCGGTGGCGCCGACTCGACCCTCCCGCGCAGCATCGCGAGCGAGCACCGCCGCCCACGCGGCCGCCTCACGACGCGACACGACCTCGGCCCGGAAGCTCCTGCGCTCGGCCGGTTCTGGATGCCCGACGATCGCCGGGACCGCGCCTCGGGTGAACTCGACGACGACGCGGCATGCGGCGGGCAGCTCGGTCGCCGAGCGCGCGATCGCGACCGTGACGATCGGCGCGTCCTCGCCGGCGAGCCCGAATTCGAAGCGGGCTCCGCCTCCACCGGCCGGGGCACGGTGGTCGTGCGGCAGGAGCCGCAGCCACTCCGACTCGCGCTCGAGGCCCGCGTGCGACATCCACCAGTCGGACGGTGGCGCCGACCACGCAAGCTGCACGACGATCGCGCGCAGGGCGGCCTCGGCGAGCGGGCTCGGACCGACGATGCCGATGCCGAGCCGGGCGTCGACGGCGACGGGTGCGTCCGCGAGCGAAGCGGCGACCGAAGCGAGCTCGTCAAGCCGGCGCCGGATGCTGTCGTCCGTCGCGATGCCCGTGTCGACCTCGAGGCCACTCTGGCCGTCGCCGCAGCCGAGGCTGACGAGCATCGGGCTCGTCTTCTCGGCACGCCAGCGGTACGGATCCGCGCCGGATCGCCCAACGATGCGCGACGCTCCAGGCGTCACCTCCCGACGCAGCGCGCGCTCACCGTCGTGGCGAGCGGCCACGTCCTCGTGAGACGCCACGAGCTCGCGCTCGAAGCGCGCGGCCTCCCGTTTCGCCGTGCGGCGGGATCCCAGACGTGAGTCCGCGAAGCTCGCGACCGCGATCACCGGACCGAGCGCGGCGAACACGAGCGTGAACGGCGACTGGGTGATCGCGAACAGCAGGACCGAGGCGATGAGCGGCGCGACGGTCGCGATCACCGGGAAGTGAAACGGTGGTGCCGGCTCGGGTGGACGGGGTGCCGCGACCCTGGCACGGGTGGACGTGGGCACAGGCATGCCGCGAGCCGACCACATCCGCGCACCGCGAGTGTGCCCCGCGCAGCGATCGGTGGAGAATCGACCCCGTCAACTCACCACGAAGAATTGGTCGCCGATGTCGACGCGGCCGCCGCGCGCGACGCGGTATCGCCGTCCGGGCTCGCAGCGCCGCGGCTCGCCGCCCGGATCGCGTGCAACGGTGCCGTTGCCGGAGAAGCGATCGGAGATCCAGAAGACGCCGTCGTCCTGGCCGAACTCGAGGTGCGTCTTCGAGACCGACTTGCCAGGGTCGGCGATCGTCACGGCGTGGTCGAAGTACTCGCCGGGCTCCGGGTTCGGATTGCGGCCGACGATGCCAGTGCCGGTCACGGTGAAGCTCTCGCCCGTGCTGAACTGCAGCACGAACCGCTCGCCCGGCGCCGGTCGCGTTGGCGGCTTCGGCGACGCGCCGGCCTGCAGCCGATCCGGTCGCCGACACCGCGCGACCACACTCGCCGCAGAACAGTGCCCCAGCGGGCAGCTCGGCGAAGCACGATACGCAGTGCGGCGAACCCGATGTCATGGCATCGGCCCCTCACGCTTGAACAGTCGTGGAACGCTGACCCCGCCGAGGGAGCGCAACGAAATGCGCGCCTTGAGGCGCTGCCAGCGGGTCAGGTCGTCGTCGAGGCTCGCGCCGAGTTCGTCGACGACGCGCCAGACGCTCTCGGCCTCGGCCTCGCTCGGCTCGTCGGAGGAGAACACGGCCCGGTCGGCGACGGCGGCGAGCACGCCCGCTTGCGCGCCTCCCACCCGGGCGCCGACGAGTTCTGCGATCTCGGAGCGGGTGGCGGACGGCGTTGGGTCGATGCCGTGGTCGATGACGGAATCCTCGAACTCGCGCCATCCACCGCTGATGCGGTCCACGATCGAGTCGGCGCTGCGCCGAAGCCGACGGCGGCGCACCTTGGCGGCGATCACCACGAGGAACGGCGACAGCAGGATGGCGACCGCGAGCGCGAGCCAGCCCACGACGCGCAGCACGGCGATGATCGCCTGCAGCACCGGATCGAGGTCGTTCTGCTGCTCCTGGGCGATCTCCGGGGTGTCCTGCCGGTCGAGCTGCTCGTTCTCCACGACGGGCGGCGGCACGATCGTCTGCGGTCGCGCGACCTGCTGGGTGTCCTCTGGCAGCTCCTCCGGGATCTCGCGCACCTCGGGATTCGGATCGATCGCGACCCACCCGTACTGGGCCGTGTTGACCTCGATCCACGCCGTCACATCGCTGCCACGAACCTGGGCACTGTCTTGGCTGCCGTCGGGGATGAAGCCGAGCACGACCCGCGCCGGAAAGCCGAGGTCACCCGCCATGAGGGCCGCAGTGACCGCGTACTGCTCGGCGTCGCCGATCATCCGCGGGTCGGTCAGCAACTGGGTGATCCGGTCGGCGGCGTGCCCGGATCGGCTCGGCGGCTCGTCCTCGCCGATCCCGTGGCTGACGTAGCCGTCGCGGGCGAGGCCGTCGAGCATCGCCTGCGAGCCGCGCACCCGGACTCTCGATGCCGCGCACATACTCGTCGAGACGCTCGACGAGCTCGTCCGGCACGTTCTGCGGCGTCGGCACCGCGGCCGAGCCGGGCTCGAGCTCGGCGAGCTCGCCCGCGTCGGGCTGGGTCGGCAGCACCGCCGTGACCGTGTACGAGTCGCCGGTCTCGAGTCCGCCGATCACGGCCGCCGTGCCGGTGACGTCGTTGTAGTAGAACGCGTCGCGGAGCTCGAGGCGCGCGAGCCCGCGAAGGTCACCTGCTCGAACTTGCCGATCGTCGGCATCCACACGCCCGAGTAGCCGGCGATGGTCACGCTGATCGTGACCTGCTCGCCGTCGACCCGGGACTGGTCGAACGTGGATGGCACGCGCGTGAACGATCCGGACTCCGAGCGTGACCGCGGCGCTGCCCACCGAGAAGACCACGCCGTCGTAGGTGTCGAGCGTCGCGAGCCGGATGCCGGCGCCGTCGGGCAGGCCCGAGACATCCATGAGCACCTCGTCCACGGTCGCGGGCTGCCAGTACGAGCGGAACCCGGCCAGCGGACTCACGTAGTCGCGCGGGTCGAACGGCTGCACGATCGTCGTGCGCAGCACGATGCGGTCAGCGGTGGGCGGGATGACCGCTGCCGCGGCCACCGCCGCACCCGACGCCAGGGCGAGAATGAGTGCCGCGCTGACCACCGTGCGGAAGCCGACCACGCCCGTGCTCGTGCTCGGCGCCCCCTCCGAGCCGTCGAGCAGCAGCCGGAGCGCGGCGCGACGCCGGTACCACCGGAACCACAGCAACCAGAACAGCACGGTCGCCGAGCAGCGCGATCGGCACGTCGAGTGGCCTCGTCGGCACGGAAGGTCCGAACGCGATCGCGACGCCGAAGACGACGATGGGAGCGAGCACGACGAGCTCGCCGGACCGCGTGCGCAGCGCGATGGAGAGTCCGACGACCGTCGCGACGAACACCAGCGCGAACGCCGGCACGAGCAGCGCCTCGTAGTCGCCGACCGGCAGCGTGATCGTGAGCAGTTGCTTCCAGCCGAGCGCGACGCCGGCGACGAGGTCGATGAAGCCCTCGAACGTCGGGATGACGCCGGAGACGGTCTTCGACGGCACCGCGACCGGCACTCCGACCACGAGGAATGCCGCGACCGACGCGAGCAGCACCACGGGGCTCGGCCAGCGCCCGACGGCACCGAGGATCGCGATGAGCGAGCCGAGCACGATCGCGACCGCGACCGCGATCACGTACCGCGGGCTCTGGTACACCGGCCAGAACGCCGCGGCGGCGATCGCGAGGCTCGCCGCGAGCATCACGGTGCACACGAGCGCGTACCCGAAGGGCGGCCGCCCGGTGGAGGTTCCTGCTGTGGTGGTACTCACGCCGCCGCCGATCGGGCCAGCGAACGCTGCAGGTCTTCGAGGTAGCCGATCGTGAGCACGCTCAGACCCGAGACGCGACGCAGGCCCGGGGTCATCTCGGGGTCGCACACGACCGCGACCACCTCGACGCCGAGCGGGAACTTGGTGGATGCCGCCCGCAACTCCGACGCGGTCGCGCCAGAGCCGCACACCAGGAACGCGACCGAGATGCCGCTCGCCTGCTCGGCGGTGACCCGTGCGACGTCGGTGATCGGCAGGGCCGCCTCGGCCTGCTCGACGACCGCGAGATCGTCCAGCAGGCGGGAGCGGCTGAGCGTCGAGAGCGGCTTCACGGCGTAGATCTTGCGCTTCGCGAAGTCCGGGGTGCGCTCGCTCGCGACCACCGAGACCGTTCGGGCATCGAGGATCGCGCGCGCGCCGAGGGAGCCCGCGACGCTCACGGCCATCTCGAACTCCTCATCCGACGCGTAGTCCGAGGTCGCGAGGCTCAGCGCGATGACGAGGTGGCTGCGGCGGGTCTCCTCGAACTGCCGCACCATGTAGGCGGCCGGTGCGCGCCGTCGAACGCCAGTGGATGTGACGGCGCTCGTCACCCGGCAGGTACTCGCGCAGCGCGTGGAACGACACGTCGCTCGCCGAGAGGTCGCGCGTCGGGTTGCCCTCGAGGTCGCGGATGAAGCCCGTGCTCATGCTCGGGATGCCGATGGTCCGTGGATGCACGAACAGCTCGGTCACCCCGGTCCACACCAGTTCGCGGCGCACGAGCCCGACCGGATCCGCCCGCACGGTGCGCGCGGGACCCACCGGCACGACGCCGCGCCGGGTCGTCGGCACCGCGAACTCCTGGCTGAAGCTCGCGCCGCGGCGCAGTCCGGGCAGCACGACCTCGATGAGGCCATCGCCGATCGGGATCTCGACGGTCACGCCGAGCGCGCGGCGGCGACTGGGGTTGGTGACGTCGAGCTGCCCGGTCGCTCGCTCCCCCACGACGACGCGGCTGTGCGGGATCGTGAGCGAGATCTCGATCGCGTTGCGGCCGACGAGGTAGATGACGGCGATCACGATGAGCACGGCGCACGCGAACCCGATGACGACGAGCTCGACGAGCCCGAGCGTGTAGCCGAGCGCGAGCGCGGCGGGCACGATCACCGCCATCGCCCATCCGAGTGGCGTGATGACCGCGGCGGCGCGCGCGAACCCCCGGCCGACGACGTTGCGGAGCCGCCGTGACGAACCGCACCGTCGCGATGATCGCGTCGGCGAGGAAGCCCGTGCGGTTGCCGACGATGCGCGTGCGGGCGTTGGTGAGTCCGCGGGTGCCCGTGTCGAACTGCGGAGTCGACGAGCACTGGCGCGCGCGGTCGACGTGCGACCCGGCCGTCGTCGTGCCGCCCGCGCGACCTGTGGTGGTCCTCGAGTCGCGCGAGCGGTCCCCGCTCGGACGGTGCGCATCACACGGCTTGCCGATCGCTCGGCGGCGGGGTCTCGATCAGGATCTGCCCGATGATGCTCGGCGCGGTCACGCCGTCGAACTCGGCCTCGGGGTCGAGCACGAGCCGGTGCGCGAGCACGGGCTCGGCGAGCGCCTTCACGTCGTCCGGCACCACGTAGTGGCGTCCGCTCGCCGCCGCGAGCGTCTTCGCGGTGCGGATGAGCGCGAGCGCCCCGCGCACCGACGCACCGAGGCGCACCTCGGTCGCCGTGCGCGTCGCCTCGACGAGCCGTCCGACGTAGTCGTTGATGGTCGGGTCGACGTGCACGGTGCGCGCCATCGCGGCCATCTCGAGCACGACCTCCGCGGTGACGATCGACGGCAGCGTGGCCTCGTGCGCCTTGGCGCCGGCGCCCTCGAGGATCCGCAGCGTCGACGCGTGGTCGGGGTAGCCGATCGATGCCTTCATGATGAACCGGTCGAGCTGCGCCTCCGGCAGCCGGTAGGTGCCCGCCTGCTCGATCGGGTTCTGGGTCGCGATGACCATGAATGGCATGTCGACGGGATGCGTGACGCCGTCGACGGTCACATGCGACTCCTCCATGACCTCGAGCAGGGCGGACTGCGTCTTGGGGCTCGCCCGGTTGATCTCGTCGGCGAGCACGATGTTCGCGAACACCGGACCCTGGTGGAACTCGAACTCACCGCTGCGCTGGTCGTAGATGCTCACGCCCGTGATGTCGCCGGGCAGCAGGTCGGGCGTGAACTGCACGCGGTTCGTCGTGCCGTCGACGCTCTGCGCGATCGCGCGCGCGAGCGACGTCTTGCCCGTGCCCGGGTAGTCCTCGAGCAGCAGGTGACCCTCGCTGATGAGCGCGGTGAAGCCGAGGCGGATCACGAAGGTCTTGCCGAGCAGCACCTGGTCGACGTTCGCCACGAGGCGGTTGAAGATGTCGGAGAACCAGGCGGCCTGGTCTGGCGTCATGGTCATTCGTCGAGGTTCCCTGTTCTCTGGCGTCCGGCGCTATCCGGTGTAGGTGAGGTCGTAGGTCGTTCCGTTCGCGATGACGCGAATGGTGAGGTGGGCGGTCTGCAGCAGTCCGACGTCCGCGTGGCACGAGCCCGGCTGCGAGGTGTCCGCAGGAACGAACGTACCGCCCGGTCCTGGGCCGCACGCGTATTCGACACCCGCGTAGGCGCCGGTCGGCCAGCCGAGCCAGCTGAACGTGCCGCTGCCGGTGAGCAGGTCGCCGTCGCTCACGAACGTCAGGTCGCTGATCGTGCGGCGTGACCGGCATGCCGGCGGGAATGCGCGCCGACCACTCGGTCTGGCAGACCGGCACGCTGTCGTAGCTGCGGCACGCGCGGGCCTGCACCGAGATGTCGTTGCCGTACTGCTGGCCGTCGGCCATGAGGAACGACCCGACCGTCACCGGGCCGTACTCGGCGCCCGAGACGCTGCCGCCGCTGAGCCGGTAGTAGATCGAGTAGTCGCCGGTGAGCGGGTCGCCGCCCATGGCGCCGCCCGTGATCCGGAAGTCCCACGTGCTCGGCGTGCTCGGCTCGGCCGCCGAGAAGGTGAGCGCCGTGATGACGCTCGGGCGGCGTGTGCGCGACGACCGGCGGGCTCGCCGTGCATCCCTGGCCGTTGAACGCGAACACGATGAGCGAGTAGGTCGCGTTCGCCGACAGCCCGCCGAACGACGTGGATGTCGCGCCGCCCACCGCCTGCACGGCGGCCCCGTTGCCCGTGATCGAGCCGTCCGCCGCACAGGTCGGCGCCGCACCGGTGTACGCCGCCGCGGTGTACTCGGTGATCGGACGGCCGTTGTCGCTGAACACGCCGGCCCAGTCGAGCGAGATCGTCGTCGCGTTCTGCACGGTCGCGAGCGGCGACGACAGCGCGATCGGCGGGCCGGCCGGCACGTCGGAGCGCGGCTCGCTCGTGTTCCACACCGAGAGCGCGGTGTACGCGCCGTTGCGCGGGCTCACCGTCCACGAGACGGCGACCCCGTTCGCGAGCGAGCGCGTGCGACGATGTCGGCGGTGCACGTGCCGCCGGAGCACGAGCCGGGCAGCACATCCACCGTGACGCCGCCGACGACGACGCGGTAGATCGCCACCGGCGAGCCGCCGGACGGCGTTGTGACCTCGTTCCACGACAGGCGCAGGCCGTGATCGAGCGGTGCGGAGGCGAGCACGGTCGGCGCCGGCGGGATGACGTCCGACCAGACGTCCGTCGGTCATCGTGAACGCGTCGGAGTCGCCGATGCCGTTGGTGGCCACGACCGAGATGCGCACCGAGTTGGACGGCCCGTTGCCCGGCGTCGAGACCGTGCACGTCGTGCCGGGGCAGTCCTTCGTCGAGATCAGCGGTGCCCGACGGCGTGAGTCACGCTCACCCTGTAGTTCGTGATCGGCGAGTTGTTGAACTGGCCGGGATTCCAGCGCATCGTGATCTGCTCGGTCCGCGAAGCCGGTCGGCAGCAGGTTCGAGACCGGGTCGGGCCGGTCCTGCACCGAGACGGTGATCGTGGCCCACACGTAGCGATCCGGATCGTTCGTGACGTCGGCGACCTGGTACTGCAGCGTGATGTCTCCCGGGCGATGCGGACTGCGCGACGGTGACGGCGAGCGAGGTGTTGTCGGCGTTCGGCGAGATCTGCGACGCCGGGCGGCAGGGACGCGCCATCCAGCCCCCGGATCGCGACGACGCGCATCGGCTCGCCGGGGAACGGGTTGCCCGCCTCGTCGTTCGCGAGCACGTTCACGGTCGTCGTGTCGCCGCGCGCGCGCGACCGCGGTGTCGGCCCCGGGCCGCAGCAGGGGTCGCGTCGACGGCACGATCGACAGCTGGATGCGCCCGGACTGCCCCTCGCTCAGGTCGTCGCGCACGGCGAGCGAGATCGACGTCGTGAGCTGCTTCGGCGCGTTCTCGCTGCGCGCGTGATCGTGAGCTCGCGTGCCCGACAGCGAGTAGCGTGAAGCCCTCCGGCGCCGGGGCGAGCACCGAGTACGCGAGCTCGTCGAGGTCGTCGGGATACGGGTAGGTGGTGAGCCTGAGCAGGTCGATGACCTTCTCCTGGCCGGGCTCGAACTCGATCACGGCGCCGAGGAACGCCGGCGGCTGGTTCTCGCGCGGACGCACCGTGATCGGCAGCACGATGCTCGCGGTGCGGCCGTCGGGATCGGTCGCGCTCGCGCCGTCGGTGACCTCGAACGAGATGGATGCCGGACCGAAGTACTTGTCGGCCGACGTGAACACGAGCGTGTCGCCGTCGATCACGAGATCGTCGCCGTTCGCGTGGGTCGCCTGCACACTGGACGCGTCGGTGAGCCGCACCTGGCGTGCCGCCGACCGCGACCACGTAGTCGTTGAGCTCGATCACGAGCTCGTCCTCGCTGTTGACGCGCAGCGGGTCGGCCCGGCGGTCGATCTGCGGCAGCGCGTCATCGAGCCCGGGCACTCGGACGAACGCGTAGGTGAACACCGACTCGTCCTCGGGGTGCGTGACCTTGAACGGGATGATCTGGCTCTGCTCGAGCACGGTCACCTCGATCCGCTTGTTCGAGGTCACCTGCGCGGATGCCCCGTAGCCCGGGTACACCGACAGCCCGAGCGATCGCGGGTCGCCGTCGGCGAAGAACACGTTGGAGAGCACGTCCACGGTCACGGTGTCGCGCTCGAGCACGTCGGAGAGGGTGAGCACGGTGTCGTTGGCGATCGGGTACGCGAGCGGGGCATCCTCGTCGACCGTCACCCGGATGAAGTTCTGGCTCGTGCCGCCGAACGCGTTCTCGATCGTGTAGATCACGCCGTAGCTGCCCGGCTCGCTCGGGCGGCGTGACGCGCACGATGTCGTCGACGATCTCGGCGATCGTGCCCTCGGTGTTCGGCACGCGCCGACGTGATGGTCAGCGGGCTGCCGTCAGGGTCGGAGTCGTTCGCGAGCACCTGCACCGAGACGGTGACGCCCGGCCGCACGGTGACCTCGTCGACGATCGCGACCGGATTGCGGGCACCGTCGAGCCGCGGGCTGATGCCGACGCGCACGGTGCCGGTCGACTTCGCGCCGAGCGCGTCGATGACCGTGTAGGTGAAGGTGTCGGTGCCGGCCGAGTAGTCGCCGGCCTGGTACACGATCGTGTCGTCGTCGACCGAGAGCACCGCGCCCTTCTCGGGGTTGGTCTGCCTGGCCGAGCAGTTGCACCGAGTCGCCGTCCGGATCGATGCCCGCGAGCGGGATCGTGACGCGCACGGTCTCGCCGGCGAGCACGCGGGCGATCACCGTCTCGGCGACGGGCGCGTTGTTGGTCGCGGCATCCGGTTCGCGCACCGAGATCTTCAGCAGCGCGGTCGCCGACTGCCCGTCGGGCCCGGCGACCTGGTACGCGGCGGTGAAGTCGCCGGTCATGTCCGGGGCGAGGTAGCGCAGCTCGCGGCCCGAGGCGAACAGCAGTCCGGCGCCGTCCGGCAGTTCCTGCGCGAGCTGCGGCACGAGCGTGAGGTCGAGCCCGTCGGGATGCTCGTCGTTGGCCAGCACCGGGATGTCGATCGCCTCGCCGACGCGCACCGTGATGCTGTCGTCGTTCGCGACGGGCGGCTGGATGCGCGTGGGCGCCGGCACCTCGACGACCGTGATCACGCCCTCGGCCTCGGCGAGCCCGTTGGAGACGCGGTAGTTGAACGTGACCGGGCCGTCGTCGAGCGGCGCCTCGAGGCTCACCCGCACGAGTCGCTGCTCGAGCACCTCCGCGCGCACGCCGGAGTCGGCCGGCGAGGTTCATGACGCCCGTGACGAGCAGCACGCCGCCGGCCGGGTCGATGTCGGTGCCCGCGACATCCACCCGCTCGTTGCGCAGGGACTGCACGAACACCGTCTTGGGGATCGTGATGGGTTTGGTGTTCGCGTCGGGGGGTGCCGCGACATCCACTCGCACGACCCCGGTGACGGTCTGCTGGCCGTCGGTGACGACGTACTCGAGGTAGTAGGTGCGCGGCTGGTCGCTCGAGAAGCGGAAGGTGCCCGCCTCGTAGCTCGGCAGGATCGTGACGTCGGGCTTCGCGGGCACGCTGTTGAGCCGGATCGTGCCAGAGCCGCCGCGCACGTGGTCGAGCGGGGAGATCGTCTTCTCCTCGCCCGCGTACGCGAGCACGACGAACGGATCGGCGACGATCGTCACCTCGCCCGCCGGGCGCACGGTGACCGCGACGCTGCCGGTGCCCTCGGCCGAGCCGTCGGAGACGACCGTGCGTCACGAGCGCGACGTCGGAGCCCGAGCCGGCGTCGGAGTACACGATCGTGCCCTCGGGCTTGTAGGTCACCGCGGCCGGTGCGTCGACGGTCGCGAACTGCAGGTACATCGCGTCGCCGTCGGGGTCGACCCAGTCGCCGAGCACCTGCGTCGTGACCCGTCCGCCGGACTGCACGACCGCCTCGGTCGAGCGCACCTGCACGGGCGGCGAGTTCTCGCCGTCGCCGCGGATCGTGATGACGACCGTCGCGGTGTCGGTGCCGCCGCGGCCGTCGCTCACGACGTAGCTGAACGTCAGCTGGCCGGTGGCGCCCGCGTTGAGGGTGAGCTGGATCTGCTGCCGCTCGTTGATGAGGTCGATGCGCCCGATCGCCTCGTCGATCACGGCGAGGTCGCTCACGACGAGCACGTCGCCGTTCGGGTCGTAGTCGTTGAGCAGCACGGGCAGCACGGTCGCGCGGCCGGGTCGCGCGCCGAACGCGTCGTCGATCGCGACCGGCGGCACCTGCACCTTCTCGACCTCGGGCGGGGTGTCCTGGTCGTTCTCCTGCTGGTCGGGCTCGTCGTCGTCGTCGACGAGCAGGTCGTCCCAGTTCGCGATGAGCTCGCCCGAGCGCTGCACGGCCCACGCGTCGCCGCTGCGACGGTCGTTGAGCACGACGCGGCCGTTGTTGGCCATGAATCCGAGTCGCGGCGATGACGCCATCGAGTCGAGATCGAGCTGGATGCCGCCGCTCCCGTCACCCGCGCAGCGTCGCCACGCCGCGCCATCCGCCCACGCGCCGAACTCGCACCCGTCGAGCACGAGCGGCGCGGCCGGAGCTCCGGTCTCGCCCGAGGTCAGCGGCGACGGCGTCCCCGCCGCCGAGCGGCACGGACAGCAGTCCCCCGGTGAACGAGACGAGCACCTCGTCGCCGGTCGTGCTCGGCAGCTGCACGACGGCGCCCGGCGCGTCGTCGAGCACGGCGGCGAGGTCGATGGTGCGGCCGTCGAAGTGCAGGAGCGCGGCATCCGTGTCGAGCACCGCCCACGATCCGGCCACCGACGTGATGGACAGCGCGGCGCGGCGGTCGCCGAGGTCGGCGTCGACCGTGGTGTCGACGCGGTCGGAGTGCGCGGCATCCACGCGGTAGACCTGGCGGCTGGATGGCGAGTACGCGAACAGCACGCCGGCCGGATCGACGCTCAGCACGGCGTCCTCGCCGAAGCTCAGGGTCGACGGCGACTCCGCGTCGAAGTTCGGCAGGTCGGCGAGCGCGACGAACCACACCTCGCCCGTGCCGCGCTCGTGGATGACCACCCGCTGGCCCGCGAGGTACACCTCGGGCTGGTTCGGCGGCAGCGGCACGGTGTCGGTGACGACGCTCGTCGCGGCATCCACGATCTCGAGCTTGCTCTCGCCGCGGTCGAACAGCAGCACCGTGGTGCCGGACTGCAGCACATCGAGGTCGTTGCCGGTCGTCGGCACGACCGTGTTGAGTTCGAGCACCTCGGTGTTCGCGCGGCCGAGTGCCTGCTGCGTCGCTGTTGGCGACCCAGACCGAGCCGTCACCGAGGTCGAGGCGCTGTGCGGTGTAGCCGTTCGAGACGATCGCGACCGTGGCGATGAGCGCGGCGATCACGGTGCCGCTCGTCGCGGTCGCGACGAGCGATCGGTGCTGCTTCAGCCACGCGCGCGAACATCAGGACGGCACATCCGCGCACTTCTCCGCGCTCGGGGCGCCAGTGCGTCCCTCGCGGTTGACCGTGACCGTGATGCAGACCTGGTCGCCCGGCTCGGCATCCACGGTGAACGAGGGGCTGCGCTGGATGCTCGACCCGCCGTCGCTCGTCGCGATCTGGTACTGGTCGCCGGCCGCGAGCCCCGGGTCGCTCCCACGTGAAGCTCACGCTCGTGCCGGTCACGGTCGCCGCGACATCGGAGACGACCGGGATGTCGTCGGCGGCGGCCTGGATGAGCACGCAGCGTCGCCGTCGCACCGAGCGCGATCACGGCGACGGCGGCGGCCACGAGGATCCACGCCAGGAACTGGAAGCGACGTCGCTGCGGGCGCTCGTGCGCCGTGCTGCGCGGCGCCAGCGTTCGTGTCGCGCATCAGGGTGCCGACCCCGCTGTACCGGTCGGCCGACCGCCGCTGCAGATCGGCGACGGCGACGGCGCTGCGAGACGGTGCCGGTCGGGGGCGCCAGAACGGATGCGGGTGCGATCCTCGAGGTCGGCGACGGTCGCGAGCGCCCAGTCATCCATCGCGACCTCGACCTGGGTCTGCGGCACCCCGAGCTCGGTCTCGACGGCCTGCAGCTCGTGGATCACCTCGAGCACGCTGCCCTGCCGGTTCTCGGGCTTGCGGCTCATCGCCCGCTGCAGCACCTTCTCGAGCGATGCCGGCACATCGCTGCGTCCGATCGGCTGCGGCTTCGCGCGGTTGATCCGCGCGATGAGGTCGGTCGACTTGTTCGACTCGCCCGGGATCTCGAACGGCGAGCGACCGGCGAGCAGGGAGTACACGGTCGCCGCGAAGGCCCACACCTCCGACTCGATCGTGCCGGCCGTCTCATCCATGAGCACCTCGGGCGCCGACCACGGGATCGAGAGGCCGACGGCCTCCTTGTCATCGGACTCGCTCAGCGTCGCCGCGATGCCGAAGTCGGAGAGCACCGGGTGCCCGTAGGCCGTCATGAGGATGTTCGACGGCTTGATGTCGCGGTGCAGCACGCCCGCGCGATGCGCGGTCTCGATCGCGCTGCCGATCTTCACCGCGATGCGCAGCACCTCCGGCACCGGCAGCCGCTCGGTGCGGTACCGCTGGCTGAGCGCCGACGAGCACAGTTCCATCACGAGATACGGACGACCATCGGATGACACGCTCGCCTGGTAGACCGTGAGGATCGACGGGTGCGCGCTCAACTGCGCCATGAGGTTCGCCTCGGCCTGGAACATCTGCCGCACCTGGTCGTTGACGACCTCGCTGAGCATGACCTTGACCGCGACCTGCCGACGTGGCATGTTCTGCTCGTAGAGGAAGACGTCGGCGAAGCCGCCGGAGCCGAGCACGTGGATGTGCGAGAACCCCGGGAGGGTCGGTGGCGGGGATGGCAGTCGGCGCGCCACGATCACCCCCAGCAATTCGGTACATGGTCAACGGGTCCGACCATTCTAGGCAGCCGGCGTCGGCGCTAGACCGGGTTGTCCCCCGAACGGGGGGAGCGATTCTGCACCCCGTTTCCGAGGGGCGCAATGCACCCGAACCGCTGAGTCAGGCTCAGGGATGGCGCGGGTTGGTGTCCTCGAGATCGCTGTCGTCGGGCGCCTCGACCACGTCGACGACGATCACCGTCACGTTGTCGCGGCCACCGGAGGCGAGCGCCGCATCCACGAGCGCGCCCGCCGTCTCCACCGCGCTCAGGCCGGCGGCGAGGTGCATGCGAATGCGGGTGTCCGACACCTCCTTCGTGAGGCCGTCGGAGCACACGAGCAGGCGCAGGCCGGCTCGCGGCGGCAGCATCCAGTAGTCCAGGGCCGGCCGGGCGCCGAACCCGACCGCGCGCGTGATGATGTTGCTGTCGGGGTGGTGCTCGGCGTCGGCCGCGCGTGAGCGCGCCCGCGTCGACGAGTTCCTGCACGACGGAGTGATCCCGGGTGACCTGGGCGAGCTCGTTGCGCTCGAACCGGTACACCCGGCTGTCGCCGATGTTGAAGATCGCGAAGTACGGCGAGCCGTCCTGCAGCACGAGCGCGGCACCGGTGACCGTCGTGCCCACCCCGAGCTCGGTCTCGCTCGCGAGTTCGACGATGTCGTCGGTTGCAGCATCCAGTGCTCGTTCGATGCCCTCGGTCGTCACGAACGTGCCGCGGGCCACGTCGGCGAGGTGCTCGACGACCGCCGCGCTCGCGAGGTCGCCCGCGCTGTGTCCGCCCATGCCGTCGGCGACGGCGAACAGCGGTAGCTTGGCCACCCAGCTGTCTTCGTTGGCGGCGCGCCGGCGGCCGGTGTCGGTCGCGGCAGCCCACGAGATGCGCACGGACTCGTCGCGACCGGGAATCGCGAGCGACGTGTCGGTCGCATTGCCGCCGATGCCCGTCACGACCGCTCCGCCGACGCGACTGCGGCAGGCTGGAGGCGGTGCACTTCGATCACGTTGCCATCTCCGATGTCGATCCGCGAACCAACCGACACGACCATGGACTCCCCCTGCCGCAGAGTGCGCGGCGGGCTGCCCGGAACCTCGACCCGCGATCCGTTCGTCGAGCGGAGGTCGGTGACGATGACCGACCCGCCGAGCTGGCGCACCGAGAGGTGCGTGCGCGACACATCCGACGAGGGAGATGGCACGGCGACCAGTCGCGGGATCGTTCCGCTCTGGATGCGCAGCGGCGCCGGATTCCTCCCGACGAAGACCTCGCGATCCAGCGGCACGACCTCGTCGGCGATGCGCAGGGCGTAGCCGATCACCTGCATGGGTTCGGTGTCGGGCGCCAGCGGGACGACGAGCAGGTCGGGCAGCACGGGCAGTCCGGTCGCGTGGTCGATGCGCGGGGTGTCGACGAGCTCGCGGTCGAGGTCGGGAGCCGGGTCGGGCACAGAGTCGGGCGCAGGGTCGGCGCGAACGTCGGTTCGCACGACCGTGTCGTCAGTGTCGGGAGCGCGCGGCTCAACGTCGGCGGGGCGCTCGGCGGGTGGACGGATCACGGTGTCATCCGGGTCGTCATCCACTCGCTCAGTGTATGACCAGTTGGGAAGGTGGAGACCCTAGAGCCGCCGCCTGCGGCGGCGCGACATGCCGTGCCATTGTGTGACGTCGTCCATCGGCTTCAGCCGATGTACGACATCACGTGCTTGATCCGCGTGTAGTCCTCGAAGCCGTACGACGAGAGGTCCTTGCCGTAGCCGGAGTGCTTGAATCCGCCGTGCGGCATCTCGGCCACGAGCGGGATGTGGGTGTTGATCCACACGCAGCCGAAGTCGAGGTGCTTCGCGAACCGCATCGCGCGGCCGTGGTCCTTGGTCCAGACACTCGACGACAGGCCGTACTGCACACCGTTCGCCCACTCGAGCGCCTGAGCCTCGTCCTTGACCTTCTGCACGGTGATCACGGGCCCGAAGATCTCGTTCTGGATCACGTCATCCGTCTGCTTGAGTCCCGAGACGACCGTGGCCTCGAGGAAGTAGCCCTTGGCGCCCTGGCGCTTGCCGCCGAGCTCCACGTTGGCGTTGTTCGGCAGGTTCTCGAGCACGCCCGAGCACCCGCTCGAACTGGCTCGAGTTGTTGAGGGCACCGAAGTAGACGTCCTCGTTCGGCGCGCCGGTCTTCGCGTTGACCTTCGCCCACTTGGTGAGTTCGGCGACGAACTCGTCGTGCACGCTCTCGTGCACGAGCACGCGGGTTGCGGCCGTGCAGTCCTGACCGGCGTTGAAGTAGCCTGCGCCGCCGATGCCCTCCGCGGCCGCGGCGAGGTCGGCGTCATCCCACACGATCACCGGGGCCTTGCCGCCGAGCTCGAGGTGAACGCGCTTGAGATCGTTCGCCGCGGCCTTCGCGACCTCCATGCCCGCACGCACCGAGCCTGTGATCGAGACCATCTGCGGGGTCTTGTGGTCGATCATGAGGCCGCCCGTCGTGCGATCGCCCGTGATGACGTTGAGCACACCCGGCGGCAGGAACTCCGCGGCGACCTCGGCGAGCAGCAGCGTCGACGACGGCGTCGTGTCTGACGGCTTGAGCACGGTCGTGTTGCCGGCGGCGAGTGCGGGTGCGAACTTCCACGTCGCCATGTTGAGCGGATAGTTCCACGGCGTGACCTGCCCGATCACGCCGATCGGCTCGCGACGAATGGATGACGTGTGGTCCTTCATGTACTCGGCGCTCGCCATGCCCGACAGGTGCCGCGCCTCCCCCGCGAAGAACCGGATCTGGTCGACGGAGACCATGATCTCGTCGTCGACGAGCGAGCCACGGATCTTGCCGGTGTCCTTCGACTCGACGTCGGCGAACTCGTCGGCGCGCGCCTCGATCGCGTCCGCGATGCGGAACAGCGCGAGCTGGCGTTCCGCCGGCGTGGTCTCGCCCCACTCCTCGAACGCATCCGCGGCGGCTTTGAACGCGGCATCCACGTCTGCCTGACCGGAGATCGGGGAGGTCGCGTAGGTCTCCTCGGTCGCGGGATCGATGACGTCGAAGCCGCCGTCGCCCTTCGCGTCGACGTACGCACCGTTGATGAAGTTCTTGAGCTCGGCCATGGTCACCACGATAGCGAACCTGGGCGAGCCGATGAAGCCCCTTTCACGACCGATTTCGAAGGAGATGAGCCGAATTCGATGCGGATCCGCTTGTCAGTCGCCCTTGACGCTGACACAATCGTGGGATGAACCCGTCCACACGCCCACCCGGCAAGCCGGTGCAGCTCGACGACGTGTCCAAGACGATCATCGAGCAGCTGCAGACCGACGGTCGTCGTTCGTACGCCGAGATCGGCAAGGCCGTCGGGCTCAGTGAGGCCGCGGTGCGCCAGCGGGTGCAGAAGCTCACCGATTCCGGAGTCATGCAGGTCGTCGCGGTCACCGACCCGATGCAGCTCGGCTTCTACCGCCAGGCCATGATCGGCATGCGCGTCGCCGGTGACACCACCGTCGTCGCCGAGGCGCTCGGCCGCCTCTCCGCCGTCGACTACGTCGTGCTCACCGCTGGCAGCTTCGACATCCTCGCCGAGGTCGTCTGCGAGAACGACGACGACCTCATCGACCTGCTCAACAAGCAGATCCGAGGCATCGAGGGCGTGCAATCCACCGAGACGTTCGTCTATCTGAAACTCCACAAGCAGTTCTACAACTGGGGAACGCGCTAGTCGCCAAGAGGAGCACCACCATGAGCACCATCGACACCACCGGCATCTCGACCAGTTTCGACAACGCCGAACTGCAGCAGAAGGCCAAGGATCACCTCTGGATGCACTTCTCGCGCCAGTCGGTGCTCGAAGCCCAGGGCGTGCCCATCATCGTCAAGGGCGAGGGCCACCACATCTGGGACTCGAAGGGCACGAAGCTACATCGACGGGCTGTCGGGCCTGTTCGTCGTCAACGCCGGGCACGGCCGCAAGCGGCTCGCCGAGATCGCGGCGCGGCAGGCGGAGGAGCTCGCGTTCTTCCCGATCTGGTCGTACGCGCATCCATCGGCCATCGAACTCGCCGACCGACTCGCCGACTACGCGCCCGGCGACCTCAACCGCGTCTTCTTCTCCACCGGCGGCGGCGAGGCGGTCGAGACCGCGTTCAAGCTCGCGAAGTACTACTGGAAGCTGCAGGGCCGCCCGACGAAGCACAAGGTGATCTCGCGCTCGATCGCGTACCACGGCACCCCGCAGGGCGCGCTCGCGATCACCGGCATCCCCGGCATGAAGGAGATGTTCGAGCCCGTGACGCCCGGTGGCTTCCGTGTGCCGAACACCAACTACTACCGCTCAGACGAGATGGGCTTCGTGCCGAGCGGCAAGGGCGACCCCGAGGTCGAATTCGGACTGTGGGCCGCGAACCGCATCGAGGAGATGATCCTGTTCGAAGGTCCGGAGACCGTCGCCGCGGTCTTCCTCGAGCCCGTGCAGAACTCCGGTGGATGCTTCCCGCCGCCGCCCGGCTACTTCCAGCGGGTGCGCGAGATCTGCGACCAGTACGACGTGCTGCTCGTCAGCGACGAGGTCATCTGCGCGTTCGGCCGGATCGGCCACATGTTCGCGTGCGACGAGTACGGCTACGTGCCCGACATGATCACGTGCGCGAAGGGCATGACGAGCGGGTACTCCCCGATCGGCGCCACGATCGTGAGCGACAAGATCTACGAGCCGTTCCGCCACGGCACGACGTCGTTCTACCACGGCTACACGTTCGGCGGTCATCCCGTGTCGGCCGCGGTCGCGCTCGACAACCTCGACATCTTCGAGGAGGAGGGGCTCAACGAGCACGTGCGCGAGAACTCGCCGCTGTTCCGCGCGTCGCTCGAGAAGCTCAAGGACCTGCCGATCGTCGGCGACGTGCGCGGCGACGGCTACTTCTTCGGCATCGAGCTCGTGAAGGACAAGGCGACGAAGGAGACGTTCGACGACGACGAGTCGGAGCGGCTGCTGCGCGGATTCCTGTCGAAGGCGCTGTACGACGCCGGGCTGTACTGCCGGGCCGACGACCGCGGCGACCCCGTCATCCAGCTCGCCCCGCCGCTCACGATCGGGCCGAGCGAGTTCGACGAGATCGAGGGCATCCTGCGCGGCGTGCTGACCGAGGCCTGGACCAGGCTCTGAGCCGTTTTGCGCGCCGCCGCCCTGCGGCGCGCCGCGGTTGGCTGGTTGGAGGTCGGGTCCGGCGGCGAGCAAGTCGCCGCCTCGACGAGCGAGGTGCGTATGCGACCGGTTGGCATCGGTACCGTTCCGTCTCGCTCTGGACCGCCCCACACCAGGGAGGTCGGCCATGACTGACTACCGCGGCGTTGTCGCTCTGGCACGACACCGTGCCCGACGACCTCACGCCGCGGGCCGCGCTCGCCGGTGACGTCGATGTCGATGTCGCGATCATCGGCGGCGGCCTCACCGGCCTGTGGACCGCGTACTACCTGCTCGAGCGCGACCCCGCGCTGCGCATCGCCGTGCTCGAGAAGGAGATCGCCGGTTTCGGGGCATCGGGACGCAACGGCGGATGGTGCAGCGCGCTGTTCCCTCGATCGACCGCCTCGCTCGCGCGCACCCACGGCCGAGACGCTGCCCTCGCGATGCGCCGAGCGATGATCGCCACGGTCGACGAGGTGGGACGAGCCGCAGCCGCCGCAGGCATCGACTGCGACTTCGTGAAGGGCGGCACGATCGCGTACGCACGCTCCGCGACGCAGCTCGCCGCGGCCCGCGCCGAGGTCGATGACGCCGCGGAGTACGGCGTCGACGCGATCGAGCTCTGGGCGGCTGATCGCGTCGGTGCGAGCCGCGCGGTTGGCGCATCCTTCGACCCGAACTGCGCGCGGCTGCATCCCGGGCAAGCTCGTGCGCGGGCTCGCGCGCTCGCTCGAGGAGCGCGGCGTGCGCATCTTCGAGCAGACCGAGGTGCTCGACTGGTCGAGCGGATCCGTGGCCACGACCCGCGGCACGGTGCGCTGCGAGACGGTCGTCGTCGCCCTCGAGGGCTACGCGGCCGCGCTGCCGCAGACGCGCCGCCGCGTGCTGCCCCTGTACTCGCTCATGATCGCGACCGAGCCGCTGCCCGACGACGGTGTGGGACGAGATGAAGCTCCCGCACGGCCAGACGTTCACCGACTTCCGGCACCTGCTGATCTACGGGCAGCGCACCGCCGACAACCGCTTCGCGTTCGGCGGGCGGGGTGCCGGCTACCACTGGGGCAGCCGCATCGAACCCGGATACGACCGCGTGCCGAGGGTGTTCGAGCACCTGCGCCGCGCGCTCGGCGAGCTGTTCCCGGCCATCGGCACCGCTGGCTGAGCCTGGCGGGGTGACCCACCGCTGGGGCGGTCCGCTCGGTGTCCCGCGCGACTGGCACGCGGCCGCGACCTTCGACCCCGCGACCCGCATCGCATGGGCGGGCGGCTACGTCGGCGACGGCCTGAGCACGACCAACCTCGCGGGCCGCACGCTCGCCGACCTCGTCACCGGTGAGGACTCCGAGCTCGTGCGGCTGCCGTGGGTGAACCACCGCTCCCCGAGCTGGGAGCCCGAACCCCTGCGGTTCCTCGGGGCCAATGCGGGGTTGGTCGCCACGACGCTGGCCGATGTCGAGGAGCGGGTGACGCGGCATCCATCGATCATCGCGAAGCTCATGGCGCCGCTGACCGGACACTGAGCCGTCGTGGTGCCGTGACCGGGCTACAGTCATCCGGTGACTCTCGAACCGCAGGCCCCGGGCGCACCCGCCGTACAGGAGCGCGGGCGCTTCGGTTCCGGTGCCGCGATCGCCACGCTGGTCGGCATTGTCGTCACGGCGGCAGTCGGACTCGGCACGGTGTGGGCGCTCACCCACCAGCAGCGCATCATCGACCAGTTCGTCGTGTGGCAGTACGAGCCCGACACCGTGATCGCGGGCTACGCGGACCGAGCCGAGCTCACCGACGAGGGCCGATTCCTGTTCTACGCCAGCCAACCCGAAGTGCACCCTGAAGACGAGTTCGACCAGATCTGCTCCGCTGGCAGCGAGGGCTTCGGCATCCTCGGCTGCTACCTTCCTGACGAGCGGCGGATCTACCTCTACGACGTGACCGATGACCGGCTCGATGGCCTCGAGGAGGTCGTCGCGACCCACGAGATGCTGCACGCGGTCTGGGATCGGATGAGCCAGGACGAGCGTGACGCGCATCGGTCCGCTGCTCGAGGCCGAGGCAGCCAAGCTTGCCGACGATGAAGCGTTCGCAGCGAGGATGGCGTACTACGCCGAGAACGAACCGGGCGAACGCCTGAACGAGCTGCACTCGATCCTGGGCACCGAATTCCGCGACCTCTCCCCCGCGCTCGAAGCGCACTACGCGCAGTACATCGGCGAACGGACGGGCATCGTCGCCCTGCACGACCAGTCGAACGCGGTGTTCCTCGAACAGCAGGCTCGAGCCAGTGCGCTCATCGCCCAGATCGATGCGCTCGTCGCCAGCATCGAAGCCGACTACGCCACGTACTCGTCGGGGTACACGGTGCTCAACGCAAACATCGACACGTTCAACGAGCGAGCCGACAACGGTGACTTCGCATCGCAGGCCCAGTTCGATGCGGAGCGCGACGCGATCCTCGCGCGAAAGGCCGAACTCGACTCGCTCTACGCCTCGATCCAGGATCGCGACGCAGAGTACGAGCAGCTCGTGCTCGACCTCGAGGCGCTCAACCAGGAGATCGAAGGCCTCAACGCGTCGATCAACATCGACCCACCCGAGACCCCCGACCTCAGCGGATGAGCCGGCTCACTCATCGTCGGTGAGCGCCGCCGCGAACTGCGAGTTGTACAGCCTCGCAGTACGCGCCGTCCTGCTCGAGCAGCTCGGCGTGCGTGCCCTGCTCGACGATCGACCCGGACTCCATCACGAGGATGAGGTCAGCGTCGCGGATCGTCGAGAGCCGGTGCGCGATCACGAAGCTCGTGCGATCCGCCCGCAGTGCCGACATCGCCTGCTGCACGAGCACCTCGGTGCGGGTGTCGACCGAGCTCGTCGCCTCGTCGAGGATGAGCACGCTCGGCTTCGACAGGAACGCCCTCGCGATCGTGATGAGCTGCTTCTCACCCGCGCTCACGTTGCCCGCCTCGTCGTCGAGCACGGTGTCGTACCCGTCGGGCAGCGAATGCACGAACCGGTCGACGTACGTCGCGGTCGCGGCATCCAGCATGTCCTGCTTCCGAGGCGTCGGGCTTGCCGTACAGGATGTTGTCGCGGATCGTGCCGCCGAACAGCCAGGTGTCCTGCAGCACCATGCCGGTGCGCGAGCGCAGGTCGTCGCGCGTCATGCTGCGCGATGTCGACGCCGTCGAGCGTGATGCGCCCGCCGTCGAGCTCGTAGAAGCGCATGATGAGGTTCACGAGCGTGGTCTTGCCCGCGCCGGTCGGTCCGACGATCGCGACCGTCTGGCCCGGCTCGGCCACGAGCGAGAGCTTCGTGATGAGGGGGTTTCCAGAGGCAGCAGCCTCCGGGTCGTAGCTGAACGAGACATCCTCGAATACGAGCCGGCCGTGGTCGTCGGTCGGAGTCTCGGCCGGTGACGGGTCGGGGCTCTGCTCGTCGGCATCCAGCAGCTCGAACACGCGCTCGGCGCTCGCGACACCCGACTGCAGCAGGTTGGCCATCGAGCCGAGCTGCGTGAGCGGCTGCGTGAACTGGCGCGAGTACTGGATGAAGGCCTGCACCGCGCCGATGCTCAAGCTCCCGGCGGCGACTTGCAGCCCGCCGACCACCGCGATCGCGACGTAGACCAGGTTGCCGACGAACATCATCGACGGGCATGATCATGCCCGACACGAACTGGGCGCCGAAGCTCGCCTCGTAGAGCTGTTCGTTCTTCGCCGTGAAGGCGGTCTCGACCTCGCGCTGGCGGCCGAACACCTTCACGAGCGCGTGACCGGTGAACGTCTCCTCGATCTGCGCGTTCAGCGCGCCCGTGTGCGCCCACTGGGCCACGAACAGCTTCTGCGAGCGCTTCGCGATCAGCGGCGGTGATCAGGAACGTGAGCGGAATCGTCACGAGCGCGACCAGCGCGAGCAGCCACGACGTGACGAACATCATCACGAGCACGCCGATCACGGTCAGCAGCGACGTGAGCAGCTGGCTCAGCGTCTGCTGCAGGCTCTGGGACACGTTGTCGATGTCATTGGTCACGCGGCTCAGCAGCTCGCCGCGCTGCATCTTGTCGAAGTAGCTCAGCGGCAGGCGGTTGATCTTCGCCTCGACCTCTTCGCGCAGGTGGTAGCACGGTGTCCTGCACGACGCCGTTGAGCACGAGCGCCTGCAGCCAGCCGAACACGGACGCGAGCACGTAGAGCGCGAGCACGAGCACGAGCACGTGCTGCAGCGCGACGAAGTCAATGCCCTCGCCCGGGCGCAGGGTCATGCCACTGAGCAGGTCGGCCTGTCTGGTCGTCACCCGAAGCGCGCAGCTGCTCGATGATCTGAGCCTTGGTCGTGCCCGGCGGCAGCGTCTTCGAGATCGCTCCCTCGAAGATGATGTTCGTGGCGTCACCGAGCAGCTGCGGCCCGAGCACGGTGAAGACGACGCTTGCCACGCCGAGCAGCACGACGAACACCACGCGCAGTCGGTGCGGGCTCAGCCTGGCCAGCAGTCGCTTCGCCGACGGGCCGAACGTCATCGACTTCTCGACCGGCATGCCCATGCCGCCGAATGGTCCGCCGCCGCCGGGCCCGCCGCGGGATCTGCGGCTGCGCCGGCTTGACGTCGGCTCCCGACTCCGGCTCCGGCTTCTCTCGGTTGGTCGTCTGGCTCACGCTGCCTCCTCCGCTGCCAGCTGGGACTCGACGATCTCGGCGTACGTCGGCGAAGTCTCGAGCAATTCGCTCGTGGGTGCCGACGCCGACGATCTGCGCCGTCTTCGAGCACGATGATCTGGTCGGCGTCGATGATGGTCGACACCCGCTGCGCGACGATGATCATCGTCGCTCCCTTCACGTTGCCTTCTCAGGGCCTGCCGCAACCTCGCGTCGGTCGCGAGGTCGAGGGCCGAGAACGAGTCGTCGAACACGTAGATCTCGCGGCTGCTTCACGAGCGCCCGCGCGATCGCGAGACGCTGCCGCTGCCCGCCCGAGACCGTCGTGCCGCCCTGCGCGATCTCGGCATCGAGCCGCCCGGGCATCTCCTCGACGAAGTCCTTCGCCTGTGCGATCTCGAGCGCCTGCCAGAGCTCCTCGTCGGTCGCGTCGGGCTTGCCGTAGCGGAGATTGGATGCCACGGTGCCCGCGAACAGGAACGGCCGCTGCGGCACGATGCCGATGCGGCTCCACAGCAGGTCGGCGTCGAGGTCGCGCACGTCGACGCCATCGACGCGCACCGTTCCCCCGGTCGCGTCGAACAGGCGCGGCAGCAGGTTCACGAGCGTGGTCTTGCCGGCGCCGGTGCTGCCGATGATCGCGGTGGTCGTGCCCGCCGGCACCGTGAAGCTCGACGTCGCGCAGCACGGGCTGCTCGGCTCCCGGGTAGGCGAACGATGCGCTCTCGAGCTCGACCGTGCCGTGCTCGGTCAGTTCGGTGACCGGGTTCGTCGGCAGCACCACACTCGAGTCGGTCGTGAGCACCTCGGAGATGCGGTCGGCGCACACCGCCGCGCGCGGGATCATCACGGCCATGAACGTTGCCATCATCACGGCCATCAGGATCTGCACGAGATAGGTCAGGAACGCGATGAGCGTGCCGATCTCGATCGAGCCGTCCTCCACGCGGAAGCCGCCGAACCAGATCACCGCGACACTCGACACATTGAGCACGAGCATCACGATCGGGAACATGAGCGCGAACAGCCGGCCGGCGCGCAGCGCGGTGTCGCGTGACATCCACGTTGGCCTGCTCGAAGCGCTTCGGTCTCGACGCCCTCGCGCACGAACGCGCGCACGACCCTGATGCCCTGCAACTGCTCGCGCAGCACGCGGTTCACGGTGTCGATGCGCACCTGCATGAGCCGGAACAGCGGCACGAGGCGCACGATCACGAGCCCGATCGCGATGAGCAGCACCGGTACGGCGACCGCGATGAGCCACGACAGCTGCACGTCGAGCTGCAGCGCGGCGACCACGCCGCCGACCGCGAGGATCGGCGCGGACACGAGCAGCGTGAACGTCATGAGCACGAGCATCTGCACCTGCTGCACGTCGTTCGTCGAACGCGTGATGAGCGAAGGGGCGCCGAACTTCGAGACCTCGCGCTCGCTGAACTCCCCGACGCGGTGGAAGATCGCACCGCGCACGTCGCGGCCGAATCGCATCGCGGCCTTCGCGCCGAAGTAGACCGCGCCGATCGCGGCGATCACCTGGGCGAGGGTGATGCCCAGCATGAGCCCGCCGAGCCGCAGGATCACCCCAGTGTCGCCGGTGGCCACACCGTCGTCGATGATCTCGGCGTTGAGCGCGGGCAGGTAGAGCGACGCGATCGACTGGGCGAGCTGCAGCAGCACGACCGCGACCACGAGCGGCCAGTGCGGCTTGATGAACTGCACGATGAGCTTGAAGAGCATGTCAGAGCCTGGTTCCTGTCGAGGTCGGGGCGGTGGTGGATGAGGCGTGGTGGCCTGTGCCGTTGGGCGCCGCAATGCCATGGATGAGCAGTTCGACGAGTTCGTCGGTGCTGAACGGGATCGTGTCGTTGAAGACGGGAAGGGCCGACGAGAACGCGACGATGCGGGCGTAGTGCGCCACGGTCTCCGGCAGCACCCTGAGCTCGTGCTGCATTCGGTGCGAGCAGCTCGTTCACAATCTGCACGTACTCGTCGAACGTCTCCTCGCGCCGCGGCGGAGGACCGTGCCTGCCGAGCGCGCTGAACAAGTGGATGACGCCGCTGAACCGGTCGACGAGCAACCCGAATATCGCGCGGATCTTCACCTCGAGCGGCAACTCGACGCTGATCGCCCGCAGGTTGGACTGCAGCTGCTTCGGATCGAGGAAGCGCTCGACCGCTGCGTTCAGCAGGGTCTCCTTGTCGCCGAACGCGCGGAAGATGGTGCCCTCGGCGATGCCGCAGGCCTCGGCGATCTCGCGGGACGTGACGTCCCGGCCCTTTGCGATGATCAACGGGATCACGACGGCGAGGATCATGTCCCGCCGGTCCTCGACCGCGAGCGGACGAGCCCTGCCGCTCTCGAGACCCTCGACGTCAACCATCACCGGCCGATCGTAACTGAGTGAGCGCTCACTCACAAGTCCGAGCCGAGCATGACTCGCGTCGCGTCAACCCCCGGCCCTCGCGGGTCGAGACGACCTAGCGTTGGGATATGAATCCTCGACTGAAGTCGGCCCTCGTGCTGGTCGCGTTCCTCGCGATCTCGTTCGCAGTCGCGGGGCTCGGCAGCCTCGCCACGCTCCAGAACGTCGACGGATGGTACTCGGATGCCGGGAAGGCGCCCTGGAGTCCGCCCAACTGGCTCTTCGGACCGGTGTGGACGTTGCTCTACACCGCGATATCAGTCTCGGCATGGCTGGTCTGGCGCCGCCGGGGAGAGGTCGAGGTCCGGCGCCCGCTCACCCTCTACGTCGTCCAACTCGTGCTGAACGCGATCTGGACGCCCGTGTTCTTCGGCCTCTACCCCGTGGTCGGGTCAGGCGCGCTCTGGGTGGCGTTCGCGATCATCGCCGCGCTCGACGCGCTCGTGCTGCTCACGATGCTCGCGTTCTGGAAGGTCTCGAAGGCTGCCGCATGGCTGCTCGTGCCCTACTGGGCGTGGGTGCTGTTCGCAACCACGCTCAACGCCGCCGTCGCACGTCCTGCAACTTGAGATACAACGCGATCTGGACGCCCGTGTCTTCGGCTCTCCCCGTGGTCGGTCAATCGCGCTCTGGGTGGCATTCGCGATCATCGCAGCGCTCGACGTGCTCGTGCTGGTCACGATGCTCGCGTTCTGGAAGGTCTCGAAGGCTGCCGCATGGCTGCTCGTGCCCTACTGGGCGTGGGTGCTGTTCGCGACCACGCTCAACGCCGCCGTGGCTGTACTGAACAGCTAGAGCGGGAACAGCTTCGAGATCTCGTCTCGCTCCTCGGGGGTCGGCGTCCAGGCCGTGGATGCCGCGGCGTTCTGCCTGAGCTGCTCCGGACGTGTCGCGCCCGCGATCACGCTCGACAGCGACGGCTTCCGCGAGCAGCCAACCGAACGTCGCATCGAGCATCGTGATGCCGCGCTCGGCAGCGAACGCCTCGAGGGCTTCGATCGCGTCCCAGTCCGCGTTCTCGGCAATATGCGGACGGACCCGCATGATGCGGGAGTCCGCGGGCCGGTCGCTGCGGGAGAACTTGCCGCTGAACAGTCCGTTTGCGAGCGGGAAGTACGGCAGGAAGCCGAGGCCCGCGTTGCGCACGGCGGGCAGCACATCCTGCTCCGCTGCACGCTCGAGGAGGCTGTACTCGTTCTGGGCGGAGACGAAGCGGCCGCCGCCGATGCGATCCGCGGCATCCTCGGCCTCGGCGATCTGGGCGCCGTCGAGGTTGGAGTGACCGTAGTACCGGATCTTGCCGGTCGCGACCAGCGCATCGAGGGCCTCGATCGTCTCGGCGATCGGCGTCTGCTCGTCGGGCGTGTGCAACTGGTACAGGTCGATGTGGTCGGTCTGCAGCCGCCGAAGTGAGTCGTCGATCGCGATCGCGATGTACTCGGCCGAGCCCTTCGGCACGCCGGGCGCGATCTTCATGTCGAAGCCGCTGTGCCCGAACTTGGTCGCGAGCACCACGCGGTCGCGCCGGCCCTTGAGCGCCACGCCCATGAGCGTCTCGCTGAGTCCTGGCTCGCGACCGCCGTAGATGTCGGCGGTGTCGAGCAGCGTCACGCCGAGCTCGAGCGCCTCGTCGAGCACGGCCGTCGTGCCCTCCTGCGTCTCGGTGGCCGTGTCTGGCCGGCCGAAGTTGTTGCAGCCGAGGCCGATCGTCGACACCTGCAGGTCGGAACGCCCAAGGGCACGGAATGCGAGTTCAGTCATCCTCCCATCCTCCCTCCTCTCCTCCCCACGCGATGACACGGCACCATCCGATCCGATGTCCGAAAACCGCGAGAGGCTGTCGGATGCCGCAGCTACAGTCAAAGCATGTCCACAACGACCACCGACTCCCCCCGCCCCACTCGCGCCCAGCGTCGCGCGGATCTCGGCCCCGTCGGGCCGAGCCCGGCGCACCTCGTGCGAGTCGACAGCCCCATCGGCCGGCTCGAGGTCACGAGCGACGGCGAGTCGATCACGGGCCTCACGATCGAGCGCGGCGGGCGGTTGCCCTGGGATGCCGAACCCGAACGCTCTGCGCCGGTGCTCGAACGCGCGACGCTCCAGCTGCAGGAGTACTTCGCGGGCACCCGCAAGGACTTCGACCTGCCGATTGCCGCGCAGGGCACCGAGTTCCAGCGCGCGATCTGGTCTGAGATCGACAAGCTCCCGTTCGGCGAGGTGTCGTCGTACGGCGAGCTCGGCCTCGCGACCGGACGCCTCACCGCGGGTCGCGCGGTCGGCGGTGCGGTCGGCGCGAATCCGATCCCGATCATCGTGCCGTGCCACCGCGTGCTCGCCACGAACCGGCGGATCACCGGCTACAGCGGCGGCGAGGGCATCCCGACGAAGTCCTGGCTGCTCGCCCACGAGGGCATCGAGCACGTGGCGTGAGCTCGGCCTCGCCCACCAAACCGAACGCGCTCGAGCCACACGGCGTCGCGGCGGTGGCCACGGGGCGGGCCGTCGTGATCGGCGATGACGGTCGTGCGCGGTGCGCGTGGGTCGGCCGGGACGCCGAGTACGAGCGGTACCACGACGAGGAATGGGGAACCCCGCTGCACGGCGATCGTCCGCTGTTCGAGAAGCTGTGCCTCGAGGGCTTCCAGGCCGGACTGTCATGGATCACGATCCTGCGGCGTCGCCCGGGCTTCCGCGAGGTCTTCCACGGCTTCGACCCGGTGCGGATCGCCGCGATGAATGCGGACGACGTCGCGCAGCTCATGCTCGAGCCTCGCATCATCCGCAACCGGGCGAAGATCGAGGCCACCATCGGCAACGCGCGGGCGCTGCTTGAGCTCACCGTGCACTCCCCCGGCGCATTCGACGAGTTCATGTGGAGCTTCGCACCGCCACCGCGCGATCGCCGGCCCGCGTCGCTCGCCGAGCTCCCTGCGGTCACGCCGGAGTCCCTCGCGATGAGCAAGGCCCTGAAGAAGCTGGGCTTCCGGTTCGTCGGACCGACGACGATGTACGCGCTGATGCAATCCAGCGGGATGGTCGACGATCACGTGGTCGGGTGCTGGCGCGCGCGGTGGAGCTAGGAGCGAAGGCGAGGCTGGCGCCGAGCTACGCCGTCGGCGCGTTGTGCACCGCCAGCTCGAGCTCGCGCCCCGCGACACGCAGTGCGAAACCGGCACGCGTGGCACACTCCACCAACGACTCGACCGACTCGTGATCGATGCCCGCTTCCAGCACCGCGCGTGCGAACTCGCCCTTGCCGTGCTTGTTGAAGTGATTGAGCGCCTGCCCGCCGTCGGCCGAGACGACCCGCACGTACCATGCCGACTCGGGCGCGGGGCCGAGGTGCACGTACGACTCCGACCGCAGATCGATCAGGAGATCCGTGCGCGCCGCCAGCACGGCCGACACGGCGGGTGCCCAGTGCTTGCGCAACGACAGCGCGGGCAGCCGCGAATCGTGCGAGAGCCGGTACGCGGGGATGCCGTCGGTCGCCATCACCGGCCCGAACAGCGCCGAGTGCACGGCAAGGTGCTCCCCCGCGAACGCGCGCGCGGCAGGAGTCAGCGTCGAAGCGTGCAGCGCGTCGTACAGCACCCCGGTGTACCGATCCATTGCGGGCAGCAGCGGTGAGGTGCCGACGGCACGATTGCGGTCGATCTCAAAGCGCTGCTTCGGTGAGAGGCGGAGTGCCGCCGCGCTCGCAGACACGTTCCGGGAGAGCGCGCGGAGGGCTGCGAGGGCGGTTCTTCTGGGCGGCAGGAGTTCGGGGAAGGAGAGGTTGCGCAGGGCTAGGGCCGTGCCATCCAGCCCGCCGTCTCGTTTGGTCTCGGATGGCGGAAGTAACAGCAGCAATGCCGTTGACCTACGACTGCAGGAAGGCGATCGCCCGCTCGACGTTCACACCGAGCGGCTCGACCGAGTCGAGCGTGATGCGGGCGACCGCGCCACTGTCGCCGGTCCACTCGGCGTAGTCGTCAAAGCTCTGTTCGACGGCGTTCCAGGTGAGCTGGATGTGCGGCATGCTCTTGCGCCAGCTCTCGATGCGGCTGCGGTGCAGTTCGGGGTCGGAGCAGATCACCTCGATGAACTTCACCGGCTCGTTGAGTCGCCCCGCGAGGTTCACCCACTGCTCACGCGCCGGGTCGACCGCGTTGACCGCGTCGATCATCGCGCCCGTGCCCGTGACCAGGATGCGCTCCGCGAGCGTTTCTGCCACGAGGTAGGCCGCGAGCCCGGTCGGCTGGTCCGCATCGATTCCGGCTTGCAGGATGGCGGTCTCGATCGGATCGATCGAGACCACAGGAATGCCCAGCCGGCTCGCAACGACCTGACCGATCGTCGACTTGCCGGTGCCAGGGAGTCCGGCCATTGCGACCAGCATGCTGACCTCCTAGGGCTGCGTCTTCTCAGGCTGCGTTGTTAGGACACAAGCTCGGCGTTGCCCGCCACGATGCTCACGTTATCGTGGTCGACCGAAAGGAACCCGTCAGTTGCCCGAGCCGTCACCACCGAACCGTCGCCGAGCGTCACGCGCACGTCACCCTCGGCGAGGATCGCGAGCACCGGCTCATGACCGGCGAGGATGCCGATCTCGCCGATGAGCGTCTTGGCGACAATCTGCTTCGCGGCGCCCGACCAGATCTCGCGATCGGCTGAGACGACGCTCACCTGCAGCTCGTGGCCACGCTTCTGATCGGCGCTGGCGACCTCGGCCATGGCTAGCCGTTCTCCTTCTGGATCTCGGCCCAGCGGCGCTCGACGTCGCTGATGCCACCCACGTTGAAGAATGCCTGCTCGGCGACCGAGTCGAAGTCACCGCGCACGATCGCGTCGAACGACTCGACGGTCTCCTTGAGCGGCACGGTCGAACCCTCGACACCGGTGAACTTCTTCGCCATGTACGTGTTCTGCGACAGGAACTGCTGGATGCGACGGGCCCGGGCAACCGTGACCTTGTCCTCCTCCGACAGCTCGTCGACACCGAGGATCGCGATGATCTCCTGCAGTTCCTTGTTCTTCTGCAGGATCGCCTTGACGGCGGTCGCAACGCGGTAGTGGTCCTCGCCCAGGTAGCGGGGGTCCATGATGCGGCTCGTCGAGGTCAGCGGGTCGACGGCCGGGTAGAGGCCCTTCGACGCGATCTCGCGCGAGAGTTCCGTGGTGGCGTCGAGGTGCGCGAACGTCGTGGCCGGGGCGGGGTCGGTGTAGTCGTCGGCCGGCACGTAGATCGCCTGCAGCGAGGTGATCGAGTGGCCGCGGGTCGACGTGATGCGCTCCTGGAGCACGCCCATCTCATCCGCGAGGTTCGGCTGGTAGCCCACCGCAGACGGCATGCGGCCCAGCAACGTGGAGACCTCGGAGCCCGCCTGCGTGAAGCGGAAGATGTTGTCGATGAACAGCAGCACGTCCTGCTTCTGCACGTCGCGGAAGTACTCCGCCATCGTGAGGGCGGAGAGCGCGACGCGAAGGCGCGTTCCCGGCGGCTCATCCATCTGGCCGAACACGAGCGCGGTCTTGTCGAAGACGCCCGCCTCCTCCATCTCGTGGATGAGGTCGTTGCCTTCACGGGTGCGCTCGCCGACACCGGCGAACACCGACACACCACCGTGATCGGATGCCACGCGCTGGATCATCTCCTGGATGAGCACCGTCTTGCCGACGCCCGCGCCGCCGAAGAGGCCGATCTTGCCGCCGAGCACGTACGGCGTGAGCAGGTCGATGACCTTGATGCCGGTCTCGAACAGCTGGGTCTTCGACTCGAGCTGGTCGAAGGGCGGCGGGTTGCGGTGGATCGGCCACCGCTCCTTGATGTCGAGCTTCTCGCCCGGCTTCTCGTCGAGCACGCGGCCTGTGACGTCCCACACGTGGCCGAGGGTGATGTCGCCAACGGGCACCGAGATCGGCTCGCCGGTGTCGCGCACCTCGCCGCCACGCACGAGACCGTCGGTCGGCTTGAGGGCAATGGCACGCACGAGGTCGTCACCGAGGTGCTGCGCAACCTCGAGGGTGATCTCGGTCTGCTCGCCGGCCAGGTCGATCGTGGTCTTGAGCGCGTTGTAGATGCCGGGAATCGCGTCGTGCGGGAACTCGATGTCGACGACGGGTCCGGTGACGCGCGCGATGCGGCCGACGCTCGTGGTCGCCTTCGTCTCGGCGGACTTTGCCTTGGTGCTGGTGGCCATGGGGTTCTCTCTTCTTCTCGAAGTCAGTTGTTCGTCAACCCGAGAGGGCGTCGGCGCCGCCGACGATCTCGGAAATCTGCTGGGTGATCTCGGCCTGCCGCGCGTTATTGGCGAGGCGGGTGTAGTCGCGGATGAGGGTGTCGGCATTGTCACTTGCCGACTTCATCGCCTTCTGGGTGGCCGCGTGCTTCGACGCCGCCGACTGCAGCATCGCGTTGAAGATGCGGCTCTGGATGTAGACGGGCAGCAACTCGTCGAGCACCCGGTCGGCTTCGGGCTCGAATTCGTACAGCGGCAGCGCCGCCGCGTTCGCATCGGGCTCCTCGACACCCTCGACGACCTCGAGGGGAAGCAGGCGCACGACCTCGGGGTTCTGGGTGAGCATCGAGACGAATCGGTTGTAGACGATGTGGATCTCGTCGACGCCGCCCTCGCTCGTCGGCTGGATGAACTTCGCGACAACCTCGTCACCGATCTCACGAGCGGTCTCGAAGGTCGGGTTGTCGGTGCCGCCGATCCAGACGCGCTCCGCCTGGCGCTTGCGGAAGGTGAAGTAGCCGACCGCACGGCGTCCGACGAGGTAGTAGACGACTTCCTTGCCCTGGCTGCGCAGCAGCGTGGCGAGCTCCTCGCTCTCGCGCAGCACGTTCGCGTTGAACGCACCGGCGAGACCCCGGTCCGACGCGAACACCACGATGGCGGCGCGGTCGATCGATGCCGGCTCGGTGGTCAGCACGTGGTTGACGTTCGAGTAGGTGGCAACCGCCGAGACCGCTCGCGTGACGGCGCGCGCGTACGGCGCAGAGGCGTGCACGCGCTGGAGCGCCTTCTGGATGCGGGATGCCGCGATCAGCTCCATGGCACGGGTGATCTTCTTGGTCGTCTGGGCAGAACGGATCTTCTGCCGATAGACCCGAAGTTGGGCTCCCATGTCGTTCCTAACTGGTGATTGAGTAGCGCCGCGAAGCGCCGCGTATCGAAATCCGGGGCAAGCGGCTAGCGCTTGCTCTTGACGATCTTCTCCTGGTTGACGTCCTCGACCTCGGTGGCCTCGAACGTCTCCTTGCCGGGCTCGTGGAGCGAGCCGCCCTCGGCGGTCTGGAACTCGGACGAGAACTTCTCGATCGCGGTCTCGAGCTCCGCCTTGGTCTCGTCGGAGAGCAGGTTCGTGTCGCGGATGGTGTCGAGCACCTTGGTGTTGCGCCCGAGGTAGTCGTGAAGCTCGCGCTCGAACCGAAGGATGTCCTCGACCGGCACCTTGTCGAGCTTGCCGGTGGTTCCGGCCCAGATCGAGACGACCTGCTTCTCGACGGGGAACGGCGAGTACTGCGGCTGGCGCAGCAGCTCGGTGAGGCGTGCACCGCGGTCGAGCTGGCGGCGGCTCGCGGCGTCCAGGTCGGAGGCGAACAGCGCGAAGGCTTCGAGCGAGCGGTACTGCGCGAGTTCGAGCTTGAGCGTGCCGGAGACCGACTTGATCGACTTGACCTGTGCGTCGCCGCCGACTCGCGACACCGAGATGCCGACGTCGACCGCGGGGCGCTGGTTCGAGTTGAACAGGTCGGACTGCAGGAAGATCTGGCCGTCGGTGATCGAGATCACGTTGGTCGGGATGTAGGCCGACACGTCGTTCGCCTTCGTCTCGATGATCGGCAGGCCGGTCATCGAACCCGCGCCGAGCTCGTCGGAGAGCTTCGCGCAACGCTCGAGCAGGCGGGAGTGCAGGTAGAACACGTCGCCGGGGTACGCCTCGCGTCCCGGCGGGCGGCGCAGCAGCAGCGACACGGCACGGTAGGCCTCGGCCTGCTTCGACAGGTCATCGAACACGATCAGCACGTGCTTGCCGCCGTACATCCAGTGCTGGCCGATGGCCGAGCCGGTGTAGGGGGCGAGGTACTTGAAGCCCGCGGCATCCGAGGCCGGGGCCGCGACGATCGTGGTGTACTCCATGGCGCCGGCGTCTTCGAGCGCGCCCTTCACAGCCGCGATCGTCGAGCCCTTCTGGCCGATGGCGACGTAGATGCAGCGCACCTGCTTGTTGACGTCGCCCGAGTCCCAGTTGGCCTTCTGGTTGATGATCGTGTCGATTGCGATGGCCGTCTTGCCGGTCTGGCGGTCGCCGATGATGAGCTGGCGCTGGCCGCGGCCGATCGGGATCATGGCGTCGATCGCCTTGATGCCAGTCTGCATGGGCTCGTGCACCGACTTGCGGGCCATGACGCCGGGAGCCTGGAGCTCGAGCGCGCGACGCTCCTCAGCCTTGATCTCGCCCAGGCCGTCGATCGGCTGGCCGAGGGGGTCGATCACTCGACCGAGGAACGCGTCGCCGACAGGCACGGAGAGCACCTCACCGGTGCGGCTCACGGCCATGCCCTCGACGATGCCCTTGAACTCGCCGAGCACGATGACACCGATCTCGGACTCGTCGAGGTTGAGCGCGAGGCCCAGCGTGCCGTCTTCGAACTGGAGCAGCTCGTTCGCCATCGCACCGGGCAGTCCCTCGATGTGGGCGATGCCGTCACCGGCGTCAGTGACGACGCCAACCTCGGTCTTGGTCGCGCCGCTCGGCTTGTAGCCGGCGACGAAGTCCTTGAGCGCGGTACGGATCTCGTCCGGGCTGATGGTGATGTCTGCCATGGGGTTCCTTCTTGAGGGGGTCTTTGGTGACGGCTAGGGGTCAGCCGGCGAGCTGGAGTCGGAGTTCGGTCAGGCGCGACGCGATGGTGCCGTCGATGACCTCGTCGCCGACCTGCACGCGCAGGCCGCCGATCACGCTGGGGTCGATGCGCACGTCGATGCGCGGTTCGCGGCCGTACTGCGCCGCGAGGGTGGAGGTGAGGGTCGTGAGCTGCGACGCCTCGATGGGCGCCGCTGCCGTGACGGTCACGACGAAGCCGTTGGAGGCATCCGCCACCGTCTCGGCCGCCGAAGCGAGCAGTTCACCGATGCGGCGCCCGCGCGGACTCTGCACGAGGTGGCGCACGATCGCGACGGTACCCGGGTCGGCCTTGCCGCCGAGCAGTCCGTCGACGAGTGCGACCTTCTGCGCGGGCTCGCTCAGGTTGCTGCCGATCGCGAGTTCGAGTTCGGCATTGGATGCAACGGCGCGAGCGAACTCGAAGAGCTCCCCTTCGATCCCCGCGGCGCCGGACGCGCTGGCGATCGCGCGGATACCGACCTCCTCGATGCCGTCGACGAGCTGGTCGGAGTCCGACCAGCGCGCACCGACGATCGTGCCGAGCAGCAACTTCGCTGCCGGGTCAACGCTGCTGAAGATCGAGCCGATGAGCTCCGTCTTCGACTTGCCGTCGATCGACGGATCGGAGAGCACGGCGCGCAGCTGAGGCGAGCCCGCGATGTCGCGGTCGGCCGAGAGCAGCTGCTCGCCGGACGCGCGAGTCACGCCCTTCGCCGAAGCGAGGGAGGTGATCGCCGTCTCGAGCGCGATGCGTGATGCAGAACCCACTACTTGCCCTTGCCTGCCTTGGAGTCCGACTTCTCGCTGGCCGCGAGGTCGGCGAGGAAGCGGTCGACGATGGATGACGCGCGCTTGTCGTCGGAGAGCGACTCCCCGATAACGCCCGATGCGAGATCAATGGCGAGCGTGCCGACCTCCGAGCGCAGCGATGCGCGCGCGGCGGTGCGCTCGGCCTCGATCTGCGCCTGGGCGGTCGCGGCGATGCGGGCGGCTTCGACGGCTGCCTGCTCCTTCGCCTCGGCGACGATGGCAGCGGCATCCACGCGAGCCTGCTCGCGGATCTTGCCTGCCTCGCCACGCGCCTCGGCGAGCTGCGCCGTGTACTTCTCGAGTGCGGCCTGAGCCTCAGCCTGAGCCTCGTCGGCGCGCTTGATGCCACCGGCGATCGCGTCACTCCGGGCGTCGAGCGCGGCGTTGATGCTTCGGCACGAACTTCCAGAGCATGAAGCCGAGGATGATCACGAACGCGATCGTTCCCCAGATCAGGTCTGGGAGTTCAGGCAGCAGCACCGAGTGCGACTCTGCTTCCCCTTCCGCGTCAACGGCGAGGACGGCGAATGCGGTCAGCATCCGGACTCCTTCGATTGGAGGTGGAGCACCTTACGGCGCGGGGAACGGGATGAACGCAACACCGATGGCGATGAAGCAGAGCGCCTCGGTGAGCGCGATACCGATCCACATGAGGGTCTGCAGACGGCCGGCGAGCTCGGGCTGGCGAGCCACCGACTCGATCGTCTTTCCGACGATGATGCCCACGCCGACACCGGAGCCGATGACGGCGAGTCCGAATGCGAGCGGGGCGAGCTGTCCAACGAGATTCATAGGGGTTGTCCTTTCGAGGTGGAGCGGGAGAAGGTCGACGGGCTCAGTGCTCGTCGGCGAGCGCCATCTGGATGTAGATGGCGGTCAAGATGGTGAAGACGAAGGCCTGCAGGGCAGCGATGAAGATCTCGAGCGCCGTGAACGCGATGCCGAAGGCGAACGTTCCGATGCCGAGCAGCCCGAGTGGATTGCCCTGGGTCGCGAGCACCGTCACGAAGAAGAAGTTGGTCGCCAGGAAGCACAGCACGAGCAGCATGTGCCCGGCGACCATGTTCATCGTGAGTCGCAGGGTGAGCGTGATCGGCCGGATGATGAAGGTCGAGAGCACCTCGAGAAGCGCGATGATCGGCACGATGAAGATCGGCACCCCTGGCAGGATCGTCGCGTTCTTGAAGAACTTCAGCCCGTGCCTGCGGATGCCCGCGTAGATGAACGTGCCGTACGCGACGACAGCGAGGATGAGCGCCTGGCCGATGAGGCCCGTGCTCGCGATCTGCAGTCCGGGGATCGTGCCCGTGAGGTTGAGTCCGAGCACGAGGAAGAAGATCGTGAACAGCAGCGGCATGAAGCGCCGGCCGTCCTTCTCGCCGAGCGTCTCGACGATGATGTTGTTGCGCACGAACCCGGTGATGAACTCGAACGCCACCTGGCCACGACCGGGCACGACGCTCATCTTGCGGGTCGCCAGCCAGAAGACCACGACGAGCACGATCACCACGAGCATCCGGATGATCAGGATGCGGTTCATCTCGAACGGAGTGCCGATGAAGAGCACGGCTTCCGGGAAGAACTCGTCGATCGAGGGACCGTGGAATTCACCATCGCCGGACCCGTCTTCTGCGGCGAAGACGTGGACGAGTTGCATGAGTGGAGCGAGGATGAGGATTCTCCTGCATCGGGGCGTGTGGGCGCGCGGCGATCGAGGGGATTTGCTTGCACAACACTATCAAGGATCGGGGGCGACGAAGACCACGGATGAGCGTCGTTCGCGGCCCCTGAAGGCCTCGGTCGCTACTGGCCGCCCGGCAACTCGACGTTGCTGACGTACGGCACACGAGCCCGTGCGAACGCGAGTGCATCGACGACGAGACTGCCGGCCACTGCGACGATCACCGCGACGTACATGACCCTGGCATCGATGAATGGCACACCACGAAGCGTGATCATGATCACGAGGAACGCCACGATCTTGATCGCCGACGCACCGAGCACGATGCCGTAGAACCCAGGATGCAGCGGGTCACCCTTGGTCACCCGCACCGCCAGGAGAAAGCTGCCAGCGGTCAGGGCCATGAGCACGGCGGTCAGCCCGGCGCCGATGAGGGCACCGACGAGCCCGGGAAGGTCGGCAACCAGAAACCCGATGAGTCCGCCGACGAGCAGCATCGCAACCGCGAGAATCGCCCCATACCGCAACGCGAGCGTCATGGTGCCGTACGGCTGGTAGTTGGTCGGTGTCGTTGGTGCACTCACGCGCGGTCCTCCAGCTTGGCGATGTCGAGTTCTGAGACGTCGGCGTTGTCGAGCGCGTCGTCGTGAGCCTCGTCGAGGGTGTCGAAACGCGCCACCTCGGGGGCGACCTCGTCAGCATCCGTGGACTGCGCCGCCGCCTCGAGTGCTTTGCGGCGGCTGAGCGGCGCGAGCGTGATCAGGGTGCAGATCGCGAGGCCGATGAGCAGCAGGATGCCAGCGGTCTGGCCCGGCAGGAACATGAATGCGAGCACGCCGACCGAGAACACGAACGTCCAGCCGTAGAAGATCAGCACGGCGTGCAGGTGCGAGTGGCCCATGTCGAGCAGACGGTGGTGCAGGTGCAGCCGATCGGCGCTGAAGGGCGACTTGCCCGCACGCATTCGGCGCAGCACCGCCATGGTGAAGTCGAGCAGCGGCACAATGAGCACCGCGAACGGCAGCAGGATCGGGATGTAGGCGGGCAGGAAGTAGGCCGAGAACGTGTTGGGCTGGGTCGCGAATCCGGAGTCGACGGATCCGGTGACCGAGATGGCGGAGGCAGCCATCAGGAGCCCGACAAGCAGTGCTCCCGCGTCGCCCATGAAGAGCCGCGCCGGGTGGAAGTTGAGCGGGAGCAGTCCGAGGCACGCGCCGATCAGCACCGCGGTCGTGAGCGAAGCGAGGTTGAAGTACGGAGTCTGCTCGTTGAGCTGCAAGAGATAGCTGTAGACGAAGAACACGCCATTCGCGATGATCGCGACGCCGACGACCAGCCCGTCGAGCCCGTCGATGAAGTTGATCGCGTTCATCACGAGCACCACGGCGAGGATGGTGATCGTGAGCGAGATGTACGGCGACACGATCGTCACGCCGCCAATGGGCAGGGTGGTGAGCTGCACACCCTGCCACGCGAGGATGCCGGCGGCGATGATCTGGCCGGCGAGCTTCGTCATCCAGTCCAGGTCGAAGATGTCGTCGGCGACGCCGAGCGCGACGATGATGAGCGCGGCGGCCAGGAGGCCGAGGACGCGGTGACCATCGGCGAAGACCAGGCTGAGTTGCGGGATGCTGGACGCAACGCCGAACGCCGCAAGGATGCCGAAGAACATCGCGAGGCCGCCGAGCCGGGGGGTCGGGCGGGTGTGCACGTCGCGCTCACGGATCTTCGGATAGAGCCGGTACTTGAGCGACAGCTTCCAGATCGCGAATGCGACGGTGAACGTGATCACCGCCGCGACGAGCACGACGGCGACGTAGAAGACTATTCGCATCGGTCGTCGCCGATCGTCGTGCGGATGGCGCCGGCCGAGATGATCCCCTCACGCACGATGCGGAGTTTGCCGCCGGGCAGGGCGAGCTTCGTGGCATCCACGATCGTCGAGGCGACCGAGCCGCTCTCGCCCGCGTCGAGGTAGACGGCCACCGAGTCGCCGAGCATTGCCTCGGCAGCCTTCGCGGTGGTCGCCGCAGGTTCGCCGGTGCGGTTCGCGCTCGAGACCGCGAGCGGGCCGGTCTCCGACAGCAGTTCGAGGGCGATGGTGTGCGACGGCATCCTGACCGCGACCGTGCCGCCGGTCTCCCCCAGGTCCCACTGCAGTGACGGCTGTGCCTCGAGGATGACGGTGAGCCCACCCGGCCAGAACGCTGCGACGAGCTGGCGCACCTCGTCGGGCACGCTCGCGGCGAGGGCGTCGAGGGTCGGAATGCCCGGCACGAGCACGGGCGGCGGCGACTGCCGCGTGCGGCCCTTCGCATCGAGCAACGTCTGCACCGCGGCCGGCGAGAACGCATCGGCGGCCAGGCCGTAGACGGTGTCGGTCGGGATCACGACGAGGTCGCCACGGCCGATGGCGGTGCGCGCGAGTCGCATGCCCGTGAGGAGCTCGGCCTCGACGGACGTGTCGTAGATGGGGGGCATGACGCTCCAATAGTACGGGCCCCCTTGGGGCCCGTACTGAAAGGCACTGCGGGCTTCTTTGGAATCAACCATGCTGGGTCTGGAATGGACCATGCTTGACCTGCCGTGGACCTCTATTTCTTCGATCTCGACAAGACCCTGTACACCTACGACTTCCGCTTCCGCCTGCCCGAACTGGCCAGGCTGACCGGTGCGAGCCAGTACCACCTCGCCAAATTCTGGTGGGCTGCTGGATTCGAGCGGCGCGCCGAGGCTGGCGAATGGCCGACGAGCGACGAGTACCTCGACACGTTCGCGCGCACGACGGGCGGTCGCCGCCTCGCGCTCGAGGAGTGGGCGGATGCCCGGGCGCTCGCGATGACTCGGATCGACGGCAGCATCGCGGCCCTGCGCCGCGCGGCCGAACTCGGGACGGTCTCGCTGCTCTCGAACAACCCGTCTGCGCTGCGGGATGCGCTGCCGCAGCTGGCCCCGGACGTCGTCGAGATCCTCGGCGACAACATCCTGGTGAGCTACCTGCTCGGCGCTCGCAAGCCCTCCCCCGAGCTCTTCACCCGTGCCCTCGCCCACTACGGCGTGGACCCCGAGCACGCGTTCCTCGCCGACGACACCTTCGCCAATGTCGCGGGTGCGCGGACGGTCGGCATCACTGCGCACTGGCTCGAGTACGTCGACGGCGTGCCCCAGACCGACCAACTGCACGCCGCGATCGATGCGTTCAGCACTCGACCCGGAGCCGGTCGATGACGCCGCCCCTGCTCTTCATCTTCGACATGGACGATGTGCTGTACGACTACGACTGGCGGCGTCGGCAGGCCAGGCTCATCGAACTCACCGGACTCTCCGCTGAACAGCTCTGGGATCGCTGGTGGGGCGCCGGCAACGAACATCACGCCGAGGCTGGTGACCCGGACACCCCTCAGACATACCTCGAGCGCTTCAACAGCGCGATCGGCGGATCGCTGACCGAGGACCAGTGGGTGGACACCCGCCGCTCGGCGATGACCCCTCGCTCCGACGCAATCGCCGCCGTTGCCCGTGCGGCCGAACTCGGCCGGGTCACGCTCCTCACGAACAACGGGGCACTCGTGCACAAGCACCTCGCGACGACGCTCGCCCCCGAACTCGTGCCGCACTTCGGCGAGCACCTGTTCACGTCAAGCCACTACAGCGCCCGCAAGCCCGATCCGCTCGTGTTCGAGCGCGTGCTCGAGCGCTACGAGACGGCGGCGGCCGACGCGTTCTTCGCGGACGACATGGTCGAGAACGTCGAGGGCGCCCGCAGCATCGGCATCACCGCGTACCACTATGGCGATGCGCCCGGCCTGCGTGCGGCGATCGACGTGTTCGCCGCAAGCAGACCGGGCCCAGGTTGATCTAGCGCCGGCGGGTGCGCCGCCGGAACAGCAGCGCCGCCCACACCACAGCGACCACGAGGATCAGCGCGATCCAGCCGAGCGCCCACCACGGTGAATCGCCGAGCTCGCCATCGACGAGCAACGCCCGCAGCGTGTCGATGATCGGCGTGATCGGCTGGTTGTCCGCGACCCACTGCAGCCAGGTCGGCATCGTGTCGACCTGCACGAAGGCGCTCGACAGGTACGGCAGGAACAGCAGGATGAAGCCGTACCCGTTCGCCGCGCCCGGGGATTTCGCCGCGAGACCGATCGCCGCGAACAGGTAGGTGATCGCGAGGATGTAGAACGCCACGATCCCGAGCACCGCGAGCCACTCGAGGGGCGACGCGGTCGGGCGGAAGCCGACGAGCAGCCCCACCCCGATGACCACTGCGGTGGCGATGAGGTTGCGCACGAGGCTCGCCACGACGTGTCCACTGAGCACGGCCCAGGCGCGGATGGGCATGGTGCGGAAGCGGTCGATGATGCCGCTCTCCATGTCGGTCGCGACATCCACGGCTGTGGTCGCCGCTCCGAAACCGGCACACAGCAGAATGATGCCCGGCACGACGTAGTCGACGTAGCGCCCGCCCGGCTCGATCGCACCGCCGAACACCGTGGTGAACAGCAGCATGAGCATCACCGGCAGCACGACGGACATCACGAGGCCCTCGGGATTGCGCAGCGAGAGCTTGACGCTGCGGCCGATGAACACGGCCTCCTCGGTGCCGGGTGCGAGCTGAGGCGCGAGCGCGGTCATGCCTGCACCAGTTCGGCGTCGGCCAGCGGGTGCCCGGTGAGGGCGAGGAACACGTCGTCCAGGCTCGGCTTGCGCACCGTGACGGAGCCCTCACCGTGCTCGGCCTCGAGCGCAGCGATCGCGTCACGAAGACCGGCGAGGGTGCCGTCCGTCGGCAGCTCGCCGAGCAGTTCGTCGCGGTCGTCGCGCAGTTCGACGACCTCGCCGCCCGTGCGGCGCTTGAGCTCGTCCGGCGTGCCCTCGGCGACGATGACGCCGTGGTCGAGCACGGCAACGACGTCGGCGAGCTGGTCGGCCTCCTCGAGGTACTGGGTGGTGAGGAACACCGTCGTGCCGTCGGCGCGGAGGCTGCGGATGACATCCCACAGTTCGAGTCGGCTGCGGGTGTCGAGTCCCGTCGTCGGTTCGTCGAGGAAGAGCACGGGGCGTGGCACGACGAGGCTCAGTGCGAGGTCGAGGCGCCGCCGCATCCCACCCGAGTACTTCGAGGCTCGCTTGCGCGCCGCGTCAACCAGGCCGAAGCGCTCGAGCAGTTCGTCGGCGCGACGGGCGGCGTCGCGACGGCCGAGACCGCCGAGTCGCCCGATCATCCGGAGGTTCTCGGCGCCCGTGAGCATGCCGTCGACCGCGGCGGACTGCCCGGTGAGGCCGATCGTGCCGCGCACGGCTGAGGGGTCCTTCGCGACGTCGTGCCCGTTGACGAGCGCGGTGCCGCCGTCGGGAGCGACGAGGGTCGACAGGATGCTGATGAGCGTCGTCTTGCCGGCACCGTTCGGTCCCAACAGGGCGAAGATCGTGCCGCGTTCGACCGTGAGATCGAGTGACGCGAGCACTGGCGTGCCGCCGAACGACTTGCGCAGACCGCGCACGTCGATCGCCGGACTCTGGGGATTCAGGGCCATCGTGGCTCTTCCAATCTGTTGTGCATGACGTAAACTGTTTACGTCGCATACGTTACTGTTTAACTAATACACAGAGCTACGCTTGGTGTCAACTCCCCGGTCGCAAACCCGGGCAAACTGCAGGGAGGAGCGCGCGTGAACGACGACGTGCCCGAGGTCGAACTCCCCCGCGGCGTCGCGCTCGCCTGGGGTGTCGCGGCAAATCCGCAGCGCGGGCCGAAGCGCGAGCTGAGCATCGAGCGCATCGTGGACACCGCAATGGCGATCGCCGACAAGGACGGCCTGGGTGCGGTCTCGATGTCGGCGATCGCCACGGCGCTCGGCTTCACCACCATGTCGCTGTACCGGTACGTGACCGCCAAGGAGGACCTCATCCTGCTCATGCAGGAGCAGGGCATCGGGCTGCCGTCAGCCGCGATCGCCGGGGCCCCGGATTGGCGCACAGGACTCACGCTCTGGTCGCAGGAGTCGCTCGAGTTCTACGATGCGCATCCCTGGCTCGTCGAGATCCCGATCCTCGGTACGCCCAACACCCCGAACAACCTCGCCTGGATGGATGCCGCGCTCGCGGTCTTGGAGAACACACCACTGCCGATGGAGGACCGCGTCGGCGCCCTGCTGCTCGTCTCCGGCCAGACACGCTGGCGCGCGAGCATCAACCGCGGGTACGCGATCTCGAATTCCTCGCTCGGAATGACGCCGGAAGAGCGGGATCTCGCCGATGTGCACGTGATGATGACGCTCGTGACCGAGGAGCAGTTCCCCGCGCTGTATCCCGCGATCCGAGCGGGAGCCCTCGGGCCAGACGAGCACGACCCGTTCGACTTCGGGCTCGCGAGGGTGCTCGACGGCATCGAGGCGTACATGAACTCGCTCGGCGGACCGAATCCCAAGCCCGCCGCCGAACCACCTGGCACCACCGACGCGCATCCGAAGGATGAGCGGGTGAAGCTCGCCCGTCAGGCCCGGCACGAGGCCGAGAAGCGCCTCCGCGAGGCCGTGAGAGCCGAGCGCGAGGCGATCAAAGCCGCCGTGGAGCGGGCAAAACGCGGCTGATTTCGACTGTTCTGAAGAAATTCGGGCAGAGTGTCGATTTCGTCGACGCACGTTCGTCGTCCTGAAAAGCGGTTCCCCCGATGGGACTCGCCTCGAAGGAGGACACCATGCGCGACACCGACCAGCAGCTCAGCGACGACGAGCGTGAGCGCCCGATCCACTGGATCGAGCGACTCTGCGCTCCGGCGTGGGTCCGCATTCTCTGACCCTCGAATACCCTGTCAACGAAAAGGAGCCCGCAATGCAGTACATCATGTTCGTCGCAACCGACCCCGAGGCGGAAGACTACGACTCCGCCCAGGACAACATCCAGGAATGGTTCTCCTACGTGACGTCCCGCGGGGCGCACCTCCATGGCGACCGGCTGCGTCCGATCGAGGATGCCACGCTCGTGCGCGTGCGCAACGGCGAGGTGCTCGTCACCGACGGTCCGTTCACCGAGTCCAAGGAGTGGATCGCCGGCTACGACATGATCGAGGCGACCGACCTCGACGATGCGATCGAGATCGCGTCGAAGCATCCGATGGCGCGATTCGGGCGGATCGAGCTCCGTCCGGTGTGGCCGTTCACCGAGTGAGCGACCCCGTCTCGGAGGCCGTCGCGGCAGCGCACCGGTCCGAGTGGTCCCGGATCGTGGCGACGCTGATCCGGATCACTCGCGACTGGTCGCTCGCCGAGGACAGCACCGCCGAGGCATTCGAATCGGCCATGGTCGCGTGGTCGCGCGACGGCATCCCGCGCAATCCGGGCGCGTGGCTGACGACCGTCGCGAAGAACCGAGCCCTCGACCGGCTGCGGCGCGCGGCGACCCTCGCTCGCAAATTGGAGATGGAGGCGGTGATGCGGGAACTCGACCAGCTCGATGCGGAACGCGATGAGATCCCCGACGATCGCCTTCGGCTCATCTTCACGTGCTGTCACCCGGCCCTGCCGCCGGAGGCGAGGCTCGCCCTGACCCTGCGGACGGTGGGCGGGCTGACCACGCCGCAGATCGCACGAGCCTTCCTCGTGCCCGAGAGCGCGATCGCCCAGCGCATCGTTCGGGCCAAGCGCAAGATCGCCGATGCGGGCATCCCGTATCGCGTTCCGGAGGGCGCGCAGTTGCAGGAGCGCCTCGCCGGCGTGCTCGCCGTGCTCTATCTCGCGTTCTCGACCGGGTACTCGGCGGCCGCCGACGGCTCGCTCGCCGACGAGGCGATCAGGCTGACCCGCGAGCTCGCCGCGCTCATGCCCGACGAGCCCGAGGTCGCCGGGACTGCTCGCGCTCATGCTCTTCCAGCACTCGCGCCGGATGCTCGGAGTCGACGCCGACCGGCACGCTCCTCACCATCGAGGAGCAGGACCGCGCGAGCCTGGGATGCCGCACTCATCGCCGAGGGCCGCCAGGTCCTCGCGTGCCGCGGCCCGACGCGAGCGGCCGGGCGCCTACCAACTCCAGGCGGCGATCGCCGCGGTGCACGCCGACCGCCGCATTCGGCCGCGAGCGACCGACTGGGCGACGCATCGTGCTGCTCTACGACCGGCTGCTCGAAGTCGCCCCGACCTACGTCGTCGAGTTCAACCGGGGCGATCGCGGTGGGCATGGCGGACGGCGCCGGAGGCCGGTCTTGCCGCGCTCGACGCGGTGGAGGGCGACCTCGGGCATCTCAGACCGGCGGCCCGCGCGGACCTGCTCGACCGCGCCGGCCGAACGGCCGACGCCGCGGCCGAGTACCGCGCCGCGATCGCAGCTGCGCCGTCCGAGACAGAACGCGAGCGCTCGCTCGCCGACTTGCGACGACCGAGCGCCCGGACCTAGCGTCCGCGCTCTCGGGGCGTGCTGAGTCGGGTCAGTCCGCCCGGACCACGTCGCCCGAGTCCGGAGACCTCGGAGTCGACGACAGGGTCGCCGGTGTACTCGACGCGTGCCGCTGCCGGAGATCCGCACCGCGAGGTTGTCGCGTGCGTCCACCGAGACGTCGCCGGAACCGCCGATCTCGACGGTCGCCTCCTGCACGCGCAGCCTGCCCGCGTCGACATCGCCGCGCCGTCGAGCTTCGACGGCGAGCTCGGTGGTGTTGCCAGCGAGATCGACGCTGCCGGAGCCCGAGATGCTGCACCTCGACCCGCTCGGCCTCGATGCGACGAGAACTCGATGTCACCGGACCCGCTCGAGGTCGATGACGAGCGTACCGTCGGTGCGAGATGAGCCGACTCGATGTCGCCGGAGCCGTTCAGCTCGAGCGTCTCGAGGTCGGGCAGGGTGAGGTCGTAGCGCACCTCGCCGAACCTCCAGTTCATGAATCCGCCGGTATCACCGAGTGTGAGGGTGTCGCCGCTGACCTCGGACGTCAGCCGGCCGATGGCGGACTGCTGCGCGTGGATCACGAGCGACGGCTCGCCCTCGCTGATGTTCACGTCGCCGGACGAGTCGAGCACGAGCGTGGTCACCGCTTCGATGTCGCGCTCCTCGGAGACGGTCGGTCCCGTGCCGGCGGGCATGATGCAGCCGGTGAGGCCGAGTGCGGCGACGGCGGAGACGGTGGCGATGGCAATGATGCGGTTGAGACGCATGGCGGTCGGCCTTTCGATGTGGATGCTGTGACTCCACCCTAGGAACGAGCACTGTTCAACTGGCAGGGGGCAGACCCCCGCATGCCCGGCGGCTGACCCTCCGATCAGAAGCGCGCAGCGCAGCGGAGCTAGCGCAGCGCCGTGGTGGCGCGGTCGCGTCCCAGCGCGTCGCGGTGGGACGCGACCGCGCTCCAGCCGTCCGACTCGAGCAGCGCGGCGACCTGCGCGGCCTGCTGCTCGCCGTGCTCGAGCACGAGGATGCCGCCTCGGCGCAGGAGGCGGCGCGCCGTTGCGGAGACGTGGCGCAGCACATCCATGCCGTCCTCGCCTCCGTAGAGCGCGATCTCGGGATCGTGCAGGCGCACCTCGGGGTCGCGCGGCACCATGCCGATCGGAATGTACGGCGGATTCGAGATCACGACGTCGACCGTGCCGTCGAGCTCCGGCAACGCGTCCGCGAGGTCGATGAACACCGCGCGAGCGTTCGTCGCGCCGATCTCGCGGAAGTTCCGCTTCGTCCACACGAACGCGCGCGGCGACACCTCGACGCCCACCACGGTCGCGTGCGGCACCTCGGTGGCCATCGCGAGTGCGATCGCGCCGGAACCGGTGCCGAGATCGACCCCGATCGGATTCGAGGATGCGACGGCCGCAAGAGCATCGATCGCGAGCTGCGCCACGCCCTCCGTCTCCGGCCGCGGCACGAACACCCCAGGCCCAACCGCGAGCTCGATCCCCCGGAACGGCGCCCGCCCGACAATGTGCTGCAGCGGCTCCCTCGCCGCTCGCCGCTCGACCAGTTCACTGAGGGTGATGACGTCGTCAGGAGAGAGCAACGTGCCGGTCACTGCCTTGGCTTGCACGCCCTCCGCGAGAGAGTCCAAGCACGTGACCCACGAGCAACTCCGCGTCAACGAGAGCGGACGGAACGCCCTTCTCTTCCAACAGGAGACGTGCTCGTTCTACGACCGCCGACACGGAGCGGTCGATTGGATCAATCGCTCGGGGTTCGGCGGGCATCTTTGGGCGGAGCGATTGATCCAATCGACCGCGTCCCTACGATTCCGACCCGAGCGAAGCCAACCGTGCTTCTTCATCAGCTGAAATACAAGACTCGATCACCGGCTCCAGCGCCCCGTTCATGACGGCATCGAGGTTGTACGCCTTGTAACCCGTGCGGTGGTCCGCGATGCGGTTCTCGGGGAAGTTGTAGGTGCGGATGCGCTCCGAGCGATCCATCGTGCGGATCTGGCTCTTGCGCACGAGGCTCGCCTCGGCGTCGGCGATCTCCTGGTTGTGGGCGAGGATGCGCGCCCGCAGCACCCGCATGCCGGCCTCGCGGTTCTGCAGCTGCGACTTCTCGTTCTGCATCGCCACGACGATGCCGGTCGGAAGGTGGGTGATGCGCACCGCCGAGTCGGTCGTGTTCACCGACTGGCCGCCGGGGCCGCTCGAGCGGTATACGTCGATCTTGAGATCGTTCTGGCTGATCTCGACCTCTTCGGGCTCGTCGACCTCAGGGAACACGAGCACGCCGGCTGCGGAGGTGTGGATGCGACCCTGCGACTCGGTTGCCGGAACGCGCTGCACCCGGTGCACGCCCCCCTCGTACTTGAGGTGCGCCCACACGCCTTCTGCGGGATCGGACGAGTTGCCCTTGAACGCGACCTGCACATCCTTGATGCCGCCGAGATCGCTCGAGGTCTGCTCGATGATCTCGGTCTTCCACTTCCTGGATTCTGCGTAGTGCAGGTACATGCGCAGCAGGTCGCCGGCGAACAGCGCCGACTCGGCACCGCCCTCGCCCATTTTGATCTCCATGATCACGTCACGAGCGTCGTTGGGGTCGCGCGGGATGAGCAGGCGGCGCAGCTTCTCCTGCGCGGCATCCAACTCGTCCTGCATCGCCGGAAGCTCGTCGGCGATCGACGCGTCGTCGGCCGCCATCTCGGTGGCCGCGGCGACGTCCTCGGTCAGCCGGCTCCAGTCCTCGTAGGCCGCGACGATGCGCGCGAGCTCCGCGTAGCGGCGGTTGACCTTCTTCGACCTGGCCGGATCCGAGTGCAGCTCCGGGTCGGCGAGTTGCGCCTGGAGCTCGTCGTGTTCGGCCAGCAGCGTTTGCACTGACTCGAACATTGGCTACTCCTGGCCGTTGGGCATCGACTTCTGCACGAGGAGCAGGAACTCGGCGTTCGAGCTGGTCTCCTTGAGCTTGCCGAGCACGCTCTCAAGCGCGGCCTGGGTGTCGAGGCCCGCGAGCGCGCGACGGAGCTTCCAGGTGACCTTCACCTCGTCGGCGCCGAGCAACATCTCCTCGCGACGGGTGCCCGACGCGTTGACATCCACTGCAGGGAAGATGCGCTTGTCGGCGAGCGAGCGAGACAGTCGCAGCTCCATGTTGCCGGTGCCCTTGAACTCCTCGAAGATCACCTCGTCCATCTTCGACCCGGTCTCGACGAGCGCCGTGGCGATGATGGTGAGCGAGCCGCCCTCCTCGATGTTGCGCGCAGCGCCGAAGAACCGCTTCGGCGGGTAGAGCGCCGACGAGTCGACGCCACCGGAGAGCACGCGACCCGAGGCCGGAGCCGACAGGTTGTACGCACGGCCGAGGCGGGTGATCGAGTCGAGCAGCACGACGACATCGTGACCGAGTTCGACAAGCCGCTTCGCACGCTCGATGGCGAGCTCCGCGAGGGTGGTGTGGTCTTCTGCGGGACGGTCGAAGGTGGATGCGATGACCTCGCCCTTGACCGTGCGCTGCATGTCGGTCACCTCTTCTGGGCGCTCATCGACGAGCACGACCATGAGGTGCACCTCTGGGTTGTTCTTCGCGATCGCATTGGCGATGGCCTGGAGCACGAGCGTCTTGCCCGCCTTGGGCGGCGAGACGATCAGGCCGCGCTGGCCCTTGCCGATCGGCGACACGAGGTCGATGATGCGGGTCGAGAGCTTCGTCGGCTCGGTCTCGAGGCGCAGGCGCTCCTGCGGGTAGAGCGGCGTGAGCTTGCCGAACTCGACACGGTTCGCGGCCTCCTCGATGGGCAGGCCATTGATCGAGTCGATGCGCACGATCGCGTTGTACTTCTGGCGACCCTGGTTCTCACCGTCACGCGGCTGGCGGATGGCGCCGACCACGGCGTCGCCCTTGCGCAGGTTGTACTTCTTGACCTGGCCGAGCGAGACGTACACGTCGTTGTTGCCAGGGAGGTAGCCAGAGGTGCGCACGAACGCGTAGTTGTCGAGCACGTCGAGGATGCCGGCGATCGGGATGAGCACGTCATCCTCGAGGATCTCGGGCTCGAAGTCATCGCCGAGCGCCGCACCACGGCCACGCTTGCGGTCGCGGTAGCGGTTGCGACCGCTGCGCTCGCCGTCGGTGTCACCGTCGTCGGACTGCGGTCCGTTGTTGGCGTTGCCGTTGCCCTGGTTCTGCTGGTTCGCCTGGTTCTGCTGGCGTCCACCCTGCTGGCGGCCGTCCTGCTGGTTGCCTGCCTGGCCACCACCGCGGTTGCGGTTGCGGCTGCGGCTGCGGCTCGAGCCCTGCTGAGCGTCACCCTGGTTGTCGTCCTGGTCGCCGGCGCCGTCGCCGGACGGGGCGTCCTGCTGACCGGACTCGCCGTTGGCACTGCGCAGTCCAGACTCACCATTCGCGACGTGAGCGCCGGACGAGCGCGGGCCCTCGGGCAGCTCGATGCCGAGGTCGGGCAGCTTGCGCTCCACGACGGGAGCGCCAGCGGGCAGCTCGCGGGTCAGGTCGGTGTCGGCGCTCGTGGCGCGACGCGAGCCGCGACGCTTGGGTGCCTCGGCGACGGGTGCCTCAGCTGGCGTCTCGGAGGGCGTCTCGGAGGGTGCCTCGCCTGGCGCCTCGCTGGGCGCCTCTCCGGTTGCGGACTCGGGGGCCGGAGCCTGCTCCTGCGAGTCGGCCTGCTCGGGGGCCGGGGCCTCGCCCTGCTGGCCGTCGGTGTCCTGCGTGCCGTTGATGGCCTCCACGAGTTCTCCCTTTCGAAGTTTGGATGCACCGGCGACACCGAGTGCGGTCGCGAGAGCCTGGAGCTCTGCAACCTTCATCGCATCGAGGTCGGCGCGGGTTCCGTTGAATTGCTGCCCCGCAATGGCGGGGTTGACGTCAGTCACTGGTGATTTCCTTACTGGTGACCGGCACGTGCGCTGTGTCGTGGAGACGCTGTCACTGAAGCCGATCGCTGGGTCTGGGCGGGTTGCACAGAAGAGTGCGAGTGGCGAGTGCCGGTGGGGATCACACCCGGGCCAAAAAAGACAGGCCAGACTTGGCTAGGCCGTTGCTTCTACCCGGTGCTGATTCACTGTAGCACCTTTGAAATCCACGGCCAGCATGAGCGAGACCCACGCGGATGCCGCGTGCGCATCCACGAGATCGGCCGCGACGAGCCGCTGCGACGGGTCGCTCGCGAGCACGAGGATGGATGGCCCTGCGCCCGACACGACCGCCGGCAGACCGTTCGCGCGCAGCACCGAGATCAACTCGGCCGTCTCGGGCATCGCGCTCGCCCGGTACTCCTGGTGCAGCTTGTCCTCGGTGGCGGCGAGCAGCAGTTCGGGGCTCTGGATGAGCGCGGCTACGAGCAGCGCCGACCGCGACACGTTGAAGATCGCGTCGGCATGCGGCACGGACTGCGGCTGCAGGCTGCGTGCGAGCGCGGTGGACATCGTGGCCTCTGGCACGCACACGAGCGGCGAGACGCCGCGGTGCACGTTGAGCTTCTTGTGCTTCGGACCGTCGGGGGTGGTCCACGCGATCGTGAGGCCGCCGAACAGGGCGGGCGCGACGTTGTCAGGGTGACCTTCGAGCTCGGTCGCGAGCCGCAGCAGCGCATCGGAGTCGAACTCGACCAGCCCCTCGAGCAGGCCTTTGGCCGCCATGATGCCAGACACGATCGCGGCGCCGGATGACCCGAGCCCACGACCGTGCGGAATGACGTTGACCGCACGGAGGAACAGGCCGGGCATCGCGATTCCGACGTCATCGAAGGTGTGCTGGATCGAGCGGACGACGAGGTTGGTCGCGTCGGTCGGAACCTCGCCCTCGCCGACGCCCGTGACATCCACCTGGAGTCCACCGGCGGTCGCCTCGACGGTCAGTTCGTCGTAGAGCGCGAGCGCGAGGCCGAGCGTGTCGAAGCCCGGGCCGAGGTTGGCGCTGGTCGCGGGCACCCGCACCGTGACCGTGCGACCCACCGGAACAGCGGCACTCACGAGAGCAAGCCGAGCACGTGGGCGATCTCGGGTACGTCGATCGGCACGACGGTGGGCTTCACGTCGGAACCGTCGGCCGTGCGCAACGCCCACTGCGGATCTTTGAGGCCGTGGCCGGTGACCGTGAGCACGACGGTCGCGTCGCGCGGGATCGCACCGGCCTCTGCGCGCTCGAGCAGGCCCGCGACGCTGATGGCCGAAGCCGGCTCGACGAAGATGCCGACCTCACTCGACAGGATGCGGTGCGCCTCAAGGATCTTGTCGTCGCTGATCGCGCCGAAGTAGCCGTCGCTCGTGGCGTGCGCGACCTTGGCGAGCTCCCACGAGGCCGGGTTGCCGATGCGGATTGCGCTCGCGATCGTGTCGGGATCCTTCACGACGTGACCGAGCACGATCGGCGCGCTGCCCTCGGCCTGGAAGCCGAACATGCGCGGCAGCTTGGTCGTGACCCCGAGGGCGAGTTCCTCGCTGTAGCCGCGGAAGTACGCGGAGTAGTTGCCAGCGTTGCCGACGGGCACGATGTGGAAGTCCGGAGCATCGCCGAGCACTTCGACCACTTCGAACGCCGCGGTCTTCTGGCCTTCGATGCGGTCGTTGTTGACCGAGTTCACGAGGTGCACCGGGTAATGGTCGGCGAGCTCGCGCGCGATCTCGAGACAGTCGTCGAAGTTGCCCTGCACCTGCAGCAGCTGCGCGTTGTGCGCGATGGCCTGGCTGAGCTTGCCCATCGCGATCTTGCCCTCCGGCACGAGCACGGCCGCGGTGATGCCGGCGTGCGCGGCGTAGGCCGCCGCGCTCGCGGACGTGTTGCCGGTCGAGGCGCAGATCACGGCCTTGGCTCCGTGCTCGACGGCCTTGGAGACGGCCATCGTCATGCCGCGGTCCTTGAACGAGCCTGTCGGGTTCATGCCCTCGAACTTCACCCAGATGTTTGCACCCGTGCGAGCGGACAGCGCCGGGGCCTCGATGAGCGGCGTGCCGCCCTCGCCGAGGGTCACGATGGGCGTGGCCTCCGAGATGTCGAGCCGGTCTGCGTATTCGCGGAGCACTCCGCGCCACTGGTGGGCCACTTATCGCAATCCTTCGACTCTCAGGGTGGACACAACGCTCGAGACGGCCGAGTTGGCCGCGAGCGCCGCAACGGTGGAGGCGAGCGACGACTCGGACGCCTCATGGGTAACGATCACAAGGGTAGCGGTCGGCTGATCGCCCCCACCGCGCACCGCTTGCGCGACGGTCTCGACCGACACCCCGTGGTCGGCGAACACGCCGGCGACGGTCGCGAGCACGCCGGGCGCATCGACGACGGACAACGTGACCTGGTACCGGGTGATGACGCTCGACATCGGCAGCACCGGCAGCTCCGAGTTCGTGGATTCCGCGACGCCCGGGCCTCCCGCGACGTGACGGCGCGCGGCGGAGACGAGGTCGCCGAGCACCGCGGAGGCGGTCTCCACTCCCCCGGCGCCCGCGCCGTAGAACATCAGGCTGCCGGCCGCTTCGGCTTCGACGAACACCGCGTTGTTCGCGCCGTGCACGGCCGCGAGCGGGTGATCGAGCGGCACGAGCGCTGGATGCACGCGCGCGCTGACGCCCTCGGTGCCGTCGGGAGTGGTGATGCGCTCGCAAATCGCGAGGAGCTTGACGACGAAGCCGGCCTTGCGGGCTTGCTCGACCTGCTCGGCGGTGACCGTGCTCATCCCCTCACGGTGCACTGACTCGAGCGGCACGGTGGTGTGGAACGCGAGGCTCGCGAGGATTGCGGCTTTCTGGGCGGCGTCGAATCCCTCGACATCCGCGGTGGGGTCGGCTTCGGCGTAGCCGAGGCGAGTGGCCTCGGCGAGGGCCTCCGCGAAGGTGTCGTGGGCGACATCCATGCGGTCGAGGATGTAGTTGGTCGTGCCGTTCACGATGCCGAGGATGCGACGCACGCGGTCACCCGCGAGGCTGTCGCGCAACGGACGGATGATCGGGATGGCGCCACCGACCGCCGCCTCGTAGTAGAGCTGGGCCCCCACCTGCTCCGCGAGCTCGAACAGCTCCGGTCCGTGATTGGCGAGCACGGCCTTGTTGCCCGTGATCACGTCGGCTCCTGACGCGAGCGCCTGCAGGATGAAGGTGCGCGCGGGCTCGACGCCGCCGATGAGCTCGATGACGATGTCGGCGCCCAGGATGAGCGACTCGACATCGGTGGTCAGCAGGTGGGCGGGAATGTCGGCGCTGCGGGATGCCGCGGGGTCCCGCACGGCGACCCCGACGAGTTCGAGGCCCGCTCCCGCACGCTGTGCGAGTTCCTCGCGGTGCTCGAGCAGCAGTGACGCCACCTGGGCGCCGACGCTGCCGCCGCCGAGGATGGCCACGCGGAGGTTGCGGTATTCGATCATGTGCTCACTCCTACGTCCCTGCTCAAGAGGTCGTGCTCAGTCTCACCACGCACGATGAGGCGCGCGACGCCGTCGCGCACCGCGACCACGGGCGGACGCGCAAGGTAGTTGTAGTTGCTCGCCATCGCCCAGCCGTACGCACCGGTGGCGGGAATCGCCACGATGTCGCCAGGTGCGACGTCGCCGGGGAGGTAGTCCGCGTGCACGACGATGTCCCCCGACTCGCAGTGCTTGCCCGCAATGCGCACGAGCGCGGGCTCGGCGGCGGATACGCGATTCGCGATGCGCACCGAGTAGTCCGCCTTGTAGAGCGACGGGCGGATGTTGTCGCTCATGCCGCCGTCGATCGACACGTACTTTCGGGTCGCCGCGCCTTCGAGAGCCTCAGGCACCGAGACCACCACATCCTTGATCGTGCCGACCGCGTAGAGCGTCGTGGTCGACGGCCCGATCACCGCACGGCCGGGCTCGATCGCGACGGTGGGGACCGGCACCCCGTGCTCGGCCGCACCAGCAGCGACGATGTCGGCGAACGTGCGCGCGATCTGCTCGACCGACAGCGGATCGTCCACCGACGTGTACGCGATGCCGAAGCCGCCGCCGAGGTTGAGTTCGGGAACAGGACCACCCTTGAGCAGCTCGGCGTGCAGCGCGAACAGTCGACGGGCGGCTTCGGCGAACCCATCGGATTCGAAGATCTGGGAGCCGATGTGCGAGTGCAGGCCGAGGAACTCCAACTCGGGCCGCGCGCGCATCGCCGCGACAACCTCGGGCGCGTCCACGATCGGGATGCCGAACTTCTGGTCCTCGCGCGCGGTCGCGAGGTACTCGTGCGTCGAGGCGTGCACGCCGCTGTTGATGCGCAGGCGCACGGACTGCACGCGGCCGTGGCGAGCCGCGGCATCCGCCACCCGCTCGACCTCGACGAGGCTGTCGATCACGATCGCGCCGACGCCGACCGAAACGGCGCGGTCGATCTCGGCGAGGCTCTTGTTGTTGCCGTGGACGCCGAGCAGCGCGGGGTCGACTCCGGCGGCGAGTGCGACGGCGAGCTCTCCCCCGCTCGCGACGTCGATCCGGAGGCCCGCCCCGGTGACCCAGCGGGCGACCTCGGTGCACAGGAACGCCTTGCCGGCGTAGTACACGTGCGCGGCCCCTCCGACGCGGGCGAACTCGGCGTCGAACGACTCGCGGATGCGGGTGGCGCGCGTGAGCACATCCAGCTCGTCGACGACGTAGACGGGAGTGCCGAACTCGGCCACGAGTGCTGACGCGGTCACGCCCGCGATCGTGAGTTCACCGGATGCGTCGCGCGCGGCATTCGAGCGACCAGACGTGTGCGGGCAGCGCGTTGGCATCCGCGGGCTCGTCGAGCCATGCGGGGGCGAGTGGATTGGCGGACAATGGGTGACCTCACGCAGTATCGAGAATGTGAGGCGAGCGAACCCGGCTTGGTCCCTGAAGCCACCGCAATACTAGCCGGAAGGCGCTGACCGGCCCGTTCTGTTACGACGTGGCTACGCGCACACGCCCATCGTCGACAGCCCCGGCCCGCTGAGCGGCGTGCCGTCGCCGTTCACCTTCACGACGAGGTTGGTGCCCACCACCTGCACGTCGACGACCGTGAGGGCCTGCGGCAGCGAGTCGGCGACGCACACGGTCTGCGTGCGCAGCAGGTCACCGGCGAGCGACGAGAACTCCGGGCTGTTCGCGCAAGTCGGCGACGGAGATGGGGTCTTCGCCGAGGTAGATCGTGACGGGGTCGAAGGTGATCGCGCCATCCTTCGCCGCAGGCAGCAGATCGACCGCAACCGGGATGACGATGATGTTGAAGATGTTGAACTCGCTGCCGATCGCGATGATGCCGTCCTGCAGCTCGATCGAATTGAGCTCGAGCCCGCTGAGCGACCCGGCGAGCGTGCGCACGTTCTCCTCGTCGATCGTCACCGTGATGTCGAGCGTGCCAACCGGCTTCGAGCCGTCGAGCGGCACCTTGGTCGCCGAGATGACAGCGTCGCCGGTGAGCTGGCCGAACGTGACGTTGTCAGCCGTGACATTGACCTCCCCGATCGCGCCCGAGAGCGCCTGCAGGATGATCGAGCCCTCGCCGAGCGTCACCTTCACCGGGGTGTCCTTCGGCAGCGCGAGCACACTCACGATCTTCTCGCGGGCGTAGTTCTCGGCGTACTCGCGCACGTACTTCTCCGCGATGAAGAACGCGGCGACCAGGAGCCCGACGAGCACCACGAGCACGATCGCGAGGATCCACGGCCAGCGGCGGCGCTTCTTCGGTGCCTCGGTCTCGATCGACGACCGTGCGCTGCGCGCCCGTCTCGGCGCCGGGCGCGGCGACCGGGTCGATGACCTCGGTCGCGGCGGTCGGCTTCGAGTGCCTCGGGGGCCGCCTCGGGTTCGCTCGTCGGCCATCGCTACATCCTCTCGGGCGCGCTCACGCCCAGCAGGCCGAGCGCGTTTCGCAGCACGGTGCCCGCCGCGTCGTTCAGCCAGAGTCGCGTGCGGTGCACGTCGGTGACCGGGTCGTCGCCCTGCGGCGTGACCCGGCAGTTGTCGTACCAGCGGTGGTAGGCCCCGGCGAGTTCCTCGGCGTAGCGCGCGACGCGGTGCGGCTCGCGCAGTTCGGCGGCTTGGCGCACGACGCGCGGGAACTCCGCAAGCACGCCGAGCAGCACGCTCTCGGTCTCGTGGTCGAGCAGGCTCGCGTCGAACACGCTGCGGTCCACACCGGAGGCCGCGGCGTTTCGGGCCACCTGGTGGGTGCGGGCGTGCGCGTACTGCACGTAGTACACGGGATTGTCGTTGGTGCGCTTGCCCCACAGGTCGAGGTCGATGTCGACCTGCGAGTCGATGGATGACCGTACGAGCGCGTAGCGTCCGGCATCCACCCCGACGGCCTCCACGAGATCCTCGAGGGTCACGACCGTGCCGGCGCGCTTGGACATCCGCAGTGGTTCGCCATCGCGCACGCAGGTTCACCAGCTGCCCGATCAGCACCTCGAGGTTGACGTACGGCTCGTCGCCGAACGCCTTGGTCATCGCCATGAGCCGCTTGACGTAACCGTGGTGGTCGGCGCCGAGCATGATGAAGTTGCGCTCGAACCCACGCTCGCGCTTGTTGAGGTAGTACGCGAGGTCGCCGGAGATGTACCCGGACTCGCCGTCGGACTTGATGACGACGCGATCCTTGTCGTCGCCGTAGTCGGTCGAACGGAACCAGGTCGCGCCGTCGGCCTCGTAGATCGCCCCGAGGTCGCGTAGTCGCTGGATGGCGCGTTCAACCGCGCCCGATTCGTGCACGTCGTTCTCGTGGAAGTACACGTCGAAGTCGACGCCGAAGTCGTGGAGGCTCGCCTTGATGTCCGCGAACATGAGGTCGACGCCCACCTTGCGGAACACCTCCTGCTGCTCGTCGCGCGGGATGTGGAACAGGTCGCCAGGGTAGAGCGCCATCACGCGCGCCGCGATGTCGGAGATGTAGTCGCCGCCGTAGCCGTCTTCCGGCGCGGGCTCCTCGAGGTAGCTCGCGAGCAGGCTGCGCGCGAAGCGGTCGATCTGCGCGCCGTGGTCGTTGAAGTAGTACTCGCGGGTCACTTCGGCGCCCTGCGCCTGGAAGATGCGGGCGAGGCTGTCGCCAACGGCGGCCCAGCGCACGCCGCCGATGTGAATCGGCCCGGTGGGGTTCGCAGAGACGAACTCGAGGTTGATGCGCACGCCCGGGTACAGATCCCCGTGCCCGTAGTCGGCTCCGGCCTCGACGATGGTCTTCGCGAGTGCGCCGGCGGCGGCCGCGTCGAGGGTGATGTTGATGAAGCCGGGGCCCGCGACATCCACGGCGGCGACACCGTCGAGTGCGCCGACCTCGGTGGCGAGTTCCGCCGCGAGCTCGCGCGGGTTGACGCCGAGCGGCTTCGCAAGCTTGAGTGCGACGCTCGTCGCCCAGTCGCCGTGGTCACGGTTCTTCGGGCGCTCGAGCACGACGTCGGCCGCCGTCGCCGTGCCGCCGCGTCGCTGCGCAACGCCCGTCGCGATGGCGAGGATGGCGGTCGACAGGTCGGCGGGATTCACGATGCCCAAGCCTACCGGCGACCCGCGGAGCGTCCGGCAGGGGTTGCGCCCAGCGAAGCCCGGTCGGCGATGACGCACAATGGAGGGATGCAGCCTGGCTCGAATCGTCATCTGACCATCGCGACTGCAGCAGCCCTGATCCTCGTTCTCTCGGGTTGCGTCGACGAACCGGCGCCCGTTCCGACCCCCACCGTGAGCGCCACGCCGACGCCGACCGAGACCGCGGGCGGGTCGACGCCCACCCCCACGCCGACCACCGAGCCCCTCGCGATCGACTGCGTGAGCCTCGTGCCCGCGGACGCGTTCGACATGCTCTTCAAGGACTTCACGCTCGTGCCGAATTACGTTCCGCCGAACGCGTCGCTGTTCACCGAGGTGCTCAACTGGAACGGCACGGTGTGCGGCTGGACCGCCACCGATGGCACCGTCGTGACTGTGGGCATCGCCGAGCTCGACGCCGAGACCCTCGACGCGAAGGCGAACGAGCTCGTGGTCTCGAGCCACTCGGTGCCGACCTACGGCGTCGAGGGCTACTTCCAGGTCGCGTCGGGCGTCGGCGAGGCGCAGGCGTTCAGCGACCCGTACTGGATCGTGGCGACGTCGACCGCGTTCGCGGAGCCCGGCGAGGTAGCTCCGATCATGGCGGCCGTGCTCGAGCGACTTGGGTAGTCGGACTGCGGAGCTGGGCTGCCAGCGAGGCTAGCCGAGCTGCACGAGCTCCGAGGCGTCGTCGACCGGCAGTTCGTCGACGATCGCGAGCACCTGCATGTCGGTGAGGATGAGATCCGCCCAGTGGTTGGTGAGGAACGCGGTGTCGGCGGCGTCACGGCCGGTTGCGATCCGCACCATCGACTGGCGGGGGGCGAGGCGCGTGGCATCCACCATCCACCAGGTGCCGTCGACGTAGGCCTCGGCCACGGCGTGAAAGTCCATCGGCGTCAGGCCCGGAGCGTAGACGGACGTCATGCGCGCCGGCACGTCGAGCGCCCGAAGCAGGGCGATCACGAGGTGCGCGTAGTCGCGGCACACCCCGCGACGAGCGAGCAGGGTCTGCTCCGCGCCGTCGGTGACGACGCTCGAGCCCGGAACGTAGCGAAGCTTCTCCCAGACCCACAGTGTCACGGCGGTGAGGAGGTCATGGCCCGAGAGTCCTGCGAACTCCGAGCGGGCCGTCGGGGTGAGCGAGTCCGACTCGCAGTAGCGACTCGGCCGCAGGTAGGTGATGAGATCGATGTCGACGACAGGATGCGGCGGCACAGCGCCCTCGATGACCGCCTCGTACTCGACCACCATCTTGCCCGGCCCGCTGATGAACTGCTGCAAGCGGGTTCCGTTGATGTCGACGAGTTCCGTGAACGACTGCGCCTGCCCATCGAGCACGAAGGCGCAGCGACTCCGATTCGAGAGGGGCGCCCTGCGCGACGGCGAGGCTGAAGACCATGTTCGTGCGTCCGGAGATGTCGAGATCGAGACGGGTTCGCACGGTACGCAGCATGGCTTCGAGTCTTACACCTTCTCGGAGTGCACCAGACCTGCGGATGGCGCTGCCGCCCGACTGATACCCTTGTCCGGTCCCACGAGCCCCCATAGCTCAGGGGATAGAGCGTCTGCCTCCGGAGCAGAAGGCCGCAGGTTCAAATCCTGCTGGGGGCACTGTTCAAGAAAAGGGTTCCGCCGTATTGGCGGAGCCCTTTTCTTGATCATGGGCCACGGCCGCCAGTTGACAGTGCTCGTGGGCCCACGCCCGCCGGTTCCGGCGCGGCACCGAATGGTGCCGTGACGGCCGTGCTGGGTGGGGAGTCAAATCCTGCTGGGGGCACAATGCGCGACCGCGAGCCGGCATCCCGGCATTCCGAGCGATCGTGTCGCGATCGCAGGAACCTCAGCACGACACGCCGCACTGTGGTCGACTCCCGCGGCGTTTCGAGCGCCGATTCCTCCATTCGCGACAGAAAAAGGAGGGACGCGCCTCAACTCGACGCAACTCTCCGCCACCTCGCGCAACTCTCGTGCGTCCCGCCGCCGCGCTCTCCCCCACGTCGCACCCGCTCCACTACCCTCGCGTCATGCCTTCGCATCCGGAGCCGCCGGCACCCCCGCTCCTCGCTCGCATCCGCGAGTCGGTGATCGGCGACGACCAGGTGATGCCCGGTCCGTTCGGCCCGCGTCGCGTCACGTACGCGGACTACACCGCGAGTGGGCGCTCGCTCGGGTTCATCGAGGACTTCATCCGCGACGAGGTGCTCCCGCGCTACGCGAACACGCACACGGAGTCGAGCGGCACTGGGCTGCAGACGACGCGGTTGCGCGAGGACGCGCGCGGCGTCATCCATCGAGCGGTTGGCGGCAACGACGACACCGTCGTGATCTTCGCGGGCAGCGGGTCGACGGCGGCGATCGACAAGCTCGTCGGCATCCTCGGTCTGCGCATCCCCGCCGACCTCGACCTGAAGTACGGGCTCTCGGCGAGCATCCCCGCGGCCGAGCGACCCGTCGTGTTCATCGGTCCGTTCGAGCACCACAGCAACGAGCTGCCGTGGCGCGAGTCCATCGCAGACGTCGTGACGATCCACGAAGACGCCGACGGGCACGTCGACCTCGAGTGCCTGCGCGAGGAGCTCGAGAAGTACGCCGACCGGCCGCTCAAGATCGGCTCGTTCAGCGCCGCGAGCAACGTCACGGGCATCATCACCGACACCACGCGGGTCACGGAGGTGCTGCACGAGCACGGCGCGCTCGCGTTCTGGGACTTCGCGGCCGCGGCTCCCTACGTCGACATCGACGTCACAGCGGGCGGATTCGACGCGGTGTTCCTGTCGCCGCACAAGTTCATCGGGGGGCCGGGCACGCCGGGTGTGCTCGTGGTGAGCCGTCGCATCCTCACGAACTCGGTTCCCGACGTCGTCGGCGGCGGCACCGTCGCGTACGTCAACCAGCTCGAGCACCGCTACCTCACCGACCCCGCGCATCGCGAGGAGGGCGGAACGCCCGCGATCATCGAGTCGATCCGCGCGGGACTCGTCTTCGGACTCAAGGAGGCCGTGGGCGTCGAGACGATCCGCGCGCTCGAGCACGATTTCCTGCGGCGGGCGCTCACGGCGTGGGGCGAGCATCCCAACATCCAGGTGCTCGGCAACCCCGAGGCCGAGCGGCTCTCGATCGTGTCGTTCGTGGTCAAGCGCCCCGGCGGTCGGTACCTGCATCACAACGTCGTGGTCGCGATTCTCAACGACCTGTTCGGCATCCAGTCGAGGGGTGGATGCAGCTGCGCAGGCCCATACGGACACCGCCTGCTCGGCATCGACATCGAGACGTCGCACGAGTACGAGCGCGAGATCGCCCGCGGCTGCGAGGGCATCAAACCGGGCTGGGTGCGCGTCAACTTCAACTACTTCATCAGCGAGACCGTCTTCCAGTACATCGTGGATGCCGTCGCCCTCGTCGCCGACTTCGGCTGGCGGCTGGTGCCGCAGTACCGCTTCAACCCCGACACCGGACTCTGGCGACACGAGCACGGCCCCGTCGAACCCCCGCTGCGCCTCACCCAGGTCGCGTACGACGGCGACGGCAACCTGACCTTCCCGCGCCACCATGACACCGCACCCGAGTCGGTGCTGCGCGAGCACCTCGCGGACGCCGTTGCGCTGTTCGAGTCGCTCCCCGAGTTTGACGGCGCCGAGCACGTCGCCGACGAGCGCCTCACCGACGACTTCGAGCGGCTGCGCTGGTTCGACCTGCCGTCGGAGTCGCTGCAGCACTGATGCCAGCGCGCGCATAGCCTTGAACAATGCGCGTCGTCATCGCCCCTGACTCCTTCAAGGGCTCGCTGCCCGCCTCCGGAGTCGCCGCGGCGATCGCCGCCGGCTGGCGTTCGGTTCGCCCTGATGACGACCTCCAGCTCTTCCCGCAGGCCGACGGCGGCGAGGGCACCCTCGATGCGATCGCGGATGCCGTACCCGGCGCCAAACGCCGCGATGCGGGCCTCGTGACCGGCCCCGATCTGCGCCCGACCCCCGGCGAATGGCTCGAGCTTCCCGACGGCACCGCCGTCGTCGAGCTCGCCCAGATGAGCGGACTCCCGCTCATGCTCGAGCTCGACGCGATGGCCGCGACCACGCGCGGCCTCGGCGAGGTGATCGCCGCCGCGCTGGATGCCGGAGCCACCCGCCTCATCGTCGGCCTCGGCGGTTCCGCCTCCACCGACGGCGGCGCGGGTGCCCTCGTCGCGCTAGGACTCGGCCTCGCCGACGAGTTCGGCGACCGCATACCCGACGGCGGCGGCCACCTTCGCGCGATCGCCGCCGTCGACCGCACGGACCTGCGCGCGCTGCCCGAGGTGACGCTCCTCACCGACGTCACCGCTCCGCTGCTCGGACCGGCAGGCGCCGCCGCCGTCTTCGGTCCGCAGAAGGGCGCCGACGCGATCCAGGTCGTGCAGCTCGACGATGCGCTCGAGCACTTCGCTGGCATGCTCGCCGTCGCCGGCTTGGCCGGCGATCCAACGGCCGCAGGCACCGGCGCCGCGGGCGGCGCGGGGTTCGGCTTCGCAGCCGCCTTCGGTGCGCGCATCGAGCCGGGCGCCGACTTCCTCGCCGAGCTCACCGGGCTCGACCTCGCGATCGCCGACGCCGACGTGCTGCTCTCCGGCGAGGGCCGCTTCGACGACCAGTCGCTCACCGGCAAGGTGGTCGGGCAGCTGCTCGAGCGCGCGGCGCAGTCCGGCGTGATTGCGGGCGTCATCGCGGGGCAGGTGACGGCGACGACCGACGTGTGGACGGCATCCCTCGTCGAGCTCGCCGGCTCGGTCGAGGCCGCGATGGCAGAGCCGCTGCGCTGGCTGCACGACGCCGGGGCGGCAGCGGCGCGCGAGCTCGGCGAAGCTCAGTCGCTGGAAGCGTGAGCCTCGAGGAACTCGTACAGCTCGCGATCATCCACGCCTGGGAACGTGCCCGACGGCAGCGGCGACAGGATGTGCGCGTGCAGCTTCGCACTCGACCACGCCTTGCCGTTCCAGCGCTCCTGCAGCGCGGGCTCGGGCCGGCGGCAGCATGACTCGTCGGGGCAGGTGGAGGCGAGGCGGTTGGTCGTCTCCCGGCCGCGGAACCACTTCGCATGCGCGAACGGCACGCCGATCGTGATGGAGAACTCCTCGCTGTCGGAGGTTCCGGTCTGCGTCGACTCGAAGAACGTGCCCTCCGGGGTGTCGGTGTACTGGTAGAACTCGGTCGTGCGGTTCTGCCGGTCGAACGCGGTGCGAGCCGCCCATTTGCGGCACACGAACTGGCCCTCGGTGGAGCCCGTGGCATCCACCGGCAATCGCAGCCCGTCGTTCTCGTATGCCTTCGCGACCGCGCCGTCGCCGCCGACCCGCAGGAAGTGCACTGTGATGTCGAGGTGCGTTGTGGCGAGGTTGGTGAACCGCAGGGCCGCCGCTTCGTGGGTCACGCCGAACGCGTCGCGGAAGTCCTCGACCGCGATGTTGCGGTCGGCCTTCGCCTGCTGCAGGAATGACACCGCCTGCTTGCGCGGCATGAGCACTGCTGCCGCGAAGTAGTTGATCTCGAGCCGCTGCTGCAGGAAGTCGTCGTAGCTCTCGGGCACGCTGTGCTCGAGCATGCGGTGCGCCATCGCCTGCAGCGCCATGCCGCGCAGCCCGTGGCCGCCTGGGATCGAGGCGGGCGGGAGGTAGATCCTCCCGTTCTCGAGGTCGGTGACCGAACGGGCGGAGTGCGGCAGGTCGGGCACGTGCACGAGCTGGAAGCCGATGCGCTCGGCCATGAGCGACACCTCACGGTGCGTGATGGCGCCGCGCTCGTGGCCAACGTCTGCGACGAGCTTCTCGGCGAGTTCGTCGAGTTCTGGCACTGAGTTGTCGAGTTCGCGCATCCGACGGCGGAGCTCGGTGTTGCCGCGCCGGGCCTGCTCCGGAGTCGCGATCGCCTCGCGCGCGCGACGGCCGAGTTCGCGGTGCAGCCCGACGATCGCGCTGAGGGTCTCGTCGGTCAGCCCGCGCGACGGGCGAACTACGGGCAGGCCAAGCGAAGAGTAGAGCGCCGTGCGCTGCGCGCGGTCGAGTTCGATCTCGAGCGCGGCGCGCCTGGTTGGCGGCGATTCGTCGAGCAGGTCGGACAGTTGCACTCCCACGGCAGCAGCGATGGCCGAGAGCTGGCTGACTCGCGGTTCGCGCTTGCCGTTCTCGATGAGCGACAGCTGGCTGCCCGCAAGCTCGACCTTCGCGCCGAGCTGGTCGAGGGTCAGTCCAGCCACGGTTCGGAAGTGTCGGATGCGTTGCCCGAGAGTCGCAAGGTCGCTCATGACTTGACCATACCGAAAGATCGCGCATTCTTTCCACCCAAACGTTCGCGCAGATCGCTCGCAGAGGGCGCACAGTGGAAGAAACCACCGCATTCACGAAGGAGAGCATCATGAGCATCGCCGAACTGCCCCTCCGCTCCGCCGCTGCGTTGGACGACCAACCCGCACCCGCCGGAACGCATCCATCCGTTGTCGCCTGGGTCGAGCAGATCGCCGCGCTGACCAGGCCCGACTCGATCCACTGGTGCGACGGCTCGCGAGCGGAAGCCGACCACCTCATCCGCGGGATGGTGGACGCCGGCACCCTGATTCGCGTCAACGCCGAACACCGCCCCAACAGCTTCGTCGCCCGCAGCGACCCGCGCGACGTCGCGCGCGTCGAGTCGTGCACCTACCTCTGCACGACTGATGAGGCCGACGCCGGCCCCACGAACAACTGGATCGCGCCGAAGGCGATGCGCGCGATCCTCGACCCGCTCTTCGCCGGCTCGATGAAGGGCCGCACGATGTACGTCGTGCCGTTCTCGATGGGGCCGCTCGGTTCACCGCTGGCCCGGCTGGGTGTGCAGGTGACGGACTCGCCGTACGTGGTCGTGAGCACTGGCATCCTGACCCGTATGGGCACGCCGGCCCTCGAGAAGATCACGGGCGCCACGGGTTGGGTCAAGGCGATCCACTCGGTCGGTGCTCCCCTGGGCGACCATGAGGCCGACGTCCGTGGCCGTGCAACGACACGAAGTACATCTCGCACTTCCCGGAAGATCGTGAGATCTGGTCATACGGCTCGGCGTACGGCGGCAACGCCGTGCTGGCCAAGAAGGCGTTCGCCCTGCGCATCGCCTCGACCATGGCTCGCGAGGAGGGCTGGCTGGCCGAGCACATGCTCATCGTCAAGGTCACGAACCCGCGCGGTCGCGTCTTCCATGTCGCGGCGGCGTTCCCGAGCGCGTGCGGCAAGACGAACTTCGCGATGATGCAGCCGAGCATCCCGGGCTGGAAGGTCGAAACCGTCGGCGACGACATCGCCTGGCTCGCCAAGGGCGACGACGGGCGGCTGCGCGCGATCAACCCGGAGGCGGGATTCTTCGGGGTTGCTCCGGGCACAGGGCAGCACACCAACCCGTCGGCGCTCGACGCGCTGTGGGGCAACGCGATCTTCACGAATGTCGCGATCCGCGAGGACGGCGACGTGTGGTGGGAGGGGATGACCGAGACGGCTCCCGAGCACCTCACCGACTGGGAGGGCAGGCCGTGGACCCCGGCATCCGGGCGACCCGCGGCGCACCCCAACTCGAGGTTTACCGTTGCGGCCGACCAGGCACCGTCCATCTCGGACGACTGGCAGGACCCGCGGGGCGTCGTCATCGACGCGATCATCTTCGGCGGTCGCCGCGCGACCAACGTGCCGCTAGTGGTGGAGGCACGGGATTGGGAGCACGGCGTCTACCTGGGCGCCACGATCTCGTCCGAGCAGACGGCGGCCGCCGAGGGCACTGTGGGGCAACTGCGACGCGATCCATTCGCGATGCTGCCCTTCTGCGGGTACAACATGGCTGACCACTGGTCGCACTGGCTCGATGTCGGTCGTGACCTTCGGGCGTCGGGCTCCGTGCCGCGCATCTTCCAGGTCAACTGGTTCCGCAAGGGCGAAGACGGCTCGTGGCTCTGGCCGGGTTTCGGTGACAACGCGCGAGTGCTCGAGTGGATGCTCGACCGCGTCGACGGCAAGGCTGCCGCGATCGACGGTCCGCTCGGCCTCGTGCCGACCGCCGAGGGCCTCAACACCGAAGGACTTGACGTCGACCTCGATGCCCTGTTCGCGGTGGATGCCGCCGCGTGGCGCGCCGAGCTGGATGACACCGAGCTCTTCTTCGACGGGTTCGGCGACCGCGTGCCAGCGGGTCTGCGCCGCCAACTCACCGAGCAGCGGGATCGCCTAGCCTGATGGCGTGACTGAGCCGGAGCCGTTCCAGTACGTCTCGGTCGAGCCTCACGGCCCTCTGCGAGATTCGGTCGCGGAGGTGTGGTTCGCACGCGGCATCATGCGCGGCGCCCGCGAGCGGATTGCACCGACGGGCTCGAGCGTGCTCGGCATCGTGCTCGGCGACGCGATCCGGCAGGCGCCTGGCAACGGCCGGGGCGAGCCGTTCCTCGCCGAGCGGGGCTTCCTGATCGGTCCGCATGATGCGCCGATCGTGAACGAGCCGCTCGGGCTCACCTGGGTCGTGGGCGTCGTGACCACGCCGATCGGCTGCCGCGCCGCGCTCGGGCTCGACCCGGCATCCGTGCGCGGGCGCGTCGTGCACCCGACCTGGCCTGCCTTCGACGCCGTGCGCGACGCGGTTCGAGCGGCTCCGGATGCCGCCGCCGCGATCGCGCTCACGATCGACGCGCTCGACGCCGGACTCAACACGTCGGACCCCGGCCTCCCCCGCATCGCGCGCGCGGTCGCCGCGATCGAAGTGGATCCGGTGCGCCCGATCGCCGACCTTGCCGCCGAGCTCGGTGTCTCCCACGGGCACCTCGACCGCGAGTTCGCCCGGATCGTCGGCCTCGGTCCGCGCGTGCTTGCGCGCATCGTGCGGTTGCGCAGGCTCGTCGCCTCGATCGACGTCTACGGCGAGGTCGAGTGGACGCGCCTGGGCGCTGAGCTTGGCTGGTTCGACCAGGCGCACCTCATCCGTGACTTCAAGCGATTCGCGGGAGTGAGCCCGGGTGAGTACGCCGCCGCGCAACGGAACCTGTACTCGCCCGCTGAGGCGCAGCCGGGGTTCGTGCCTGAAGCCGGCGTGTGAAATCCATCCAATCCGGGCGGTGGATGCCACCACTACCGTGGCGCCCATGACCATCGCCTTCGCCACCTCCCAGACCATCCCGGCCACCCCCGAGGCGGTCTGGTCCGTGCTCACCGACTGGAACCGCGCCCCCGCCTGGCTCGGGATCGACCGGATGCGCGGCGACAGCCCGCCGCGCGTCGGCAGCGAGCTCACGTTCGTCGCGCGCGGCGCCGACCGCACGTCGACCATCACCGAACTCGACCCCGGCCGACGAATCACGATGACCTCGACGCAAGGACCGGTGACGGCGCACTACCGCTACGCGGTCGCTCCGGACGGCTCAGGCAGCACGGTCACACTCGAGGCAGAGGTGCTCGTCAGGGGTCCCCTGAAGGTCATTGCACCGGTCATCCGCGGCTCGATCGCGAAGGAGGACGGCACGCAACTCGAGCGGTTGGCCGCCGTCGTATTGGGCGGAAAGTCCGTCTGATTCGCCCCGGAACCCCAACGTTGCGCCCGCGACGGGCGTCTTTGAGTATGTGAGCACCACTGCGCTGCGGTTGCCGACAATCCCCAGGTCGTCCGGCACAATGGACCGGACCCCGAGGAGGACCGGCGTGACCGACGCGACCCCTGCAGAGCGCTCGAGCGGCGCCGAGCGCTGGGAGGACGTCGTCACCCGTCTCGTTGAGGAGCGCGGCGACGCCCTTACCCGGTACGCGTACCTGATCTGCGGACGGCAGGACGACGCGTCCGACCTCGTCCAGGACGCGCTGGTCAAGACGTTCGGACGGTTGCGCAACGGGTACTCGATCGCGAGCGCTGAGGCCTACGTGCGCCGCGCCATCCTGAACACCTATCTGGATGCCGGCCGCCGCACGAGCCGCTGGCGCAAGATCGCGCACCTGCAGGCCGAGCCCGAGGTGCGGGAGTCGCAGGATGCTGCGACCGACCTGTCGATCGACCTGCGCGCCAAGCTCGACCGGCTCGCCCCGCGGGAGCGGGCGTGCATCGTGCTGCGGTACTACGAGGACCTCAAAGTGGACGACATCGCCGAGTGGCTCGACATCAGCTCAGGCGCCGTGAAGCGCTACCTGAGCGACGGGCTCGCGAAGATGGCCGTCTCGATGCAGGACCGTTCCAACCAGGACCCGAAGGGCGGTGTCTGATGCCCGACGAAGACGACCTCAAGCGCATGTTCGAGTCGATCGACCTCCCTGGCGGGAGTGGGATCGACGCGAAGCAGGTGATCCGCCGCAGCCGCGCGCGGCGACTGCCGAAGCAACTCGCCGCTGGCGCCGGTGGCGCGCTCGTGCTCGTGGGCGTGACCGTGCTCGGACTGCAGTCGGTGCAGTTCGGACAGCCGCAGACCACCGCCGACTCGCCGATGTCGCAGGAGAGCAGCGACTCCGACGGCAGTGGTGAGGCTGACGACAGCAGCACGTTCATGGCCAAGCGCGCTCCCGCCGACAAGCTCAACCTGTGCGGTGATCCGGTGGCCGACGCCAGCCCGAGCCAGTTCGGACTCGTGCTCGACGTCATGTTCCCCGCCTCCGCTCCGGCGGCATCCGACTCGATCGACGGCGTCGTGATCATGACCAACACCGGCACCGAACCGGTGACGGGCTCGACCTCAACTGCTCCTGCCATCACGCTCTCGCAGGACGGCATCGTGCTGTGGCACACGAACGGTCCGGCCGACGCCGGCGCGCACGGTCGTGAATCTCGCGCCCGGGGCATCCATGCAGTTCCCTGCGTCGTTCGAGCCGGTGCGCTGCGATCCGGAGGATGAAGCGCTCGAAGCATTCCGCCCCGGCCTCCCGCCCGTGGGTTCCGGCAGCTACGAGCTCTCGGCCGCGATCGATTTCTCGTCCGACATGCCGACGGAGACCACGGAGCTCGACCTCGTGACCGGACCGCGCATGCCGATCACCCTCGAGTAGCGGCGTTCGCTTGGCGGAAAAAGCGGATCGCCCCCACGCCATTGTGAGGGCGACCCTTTCGTGTCGATGACTCTAACCCACTTCGGGCGGTGTCGCTGACCGCGATGTGACGGCCGAACCGGTCAGCCGACGTCCTTGCGGTTGAGCAGGTAGAGCACGCCCGTGGCCGCGTACGCCAGCGACAGGACGAGGCCCACGATCGTGTCGAATCGGGCTCCACGGAATCTCGATCCAGCCGAACGCGAAGACGACCCACACGATCGAGACCACGGTCGGCACCGCGAGCACCCAGCGTGCCGCGCCGCGGGCGACGCCACGCTCGTAGATCGCGAACGTCGAGAGGATGCCACCACCGATCACCAGGATGCCCGCCGCGTACTTGAGCACCGTCGGCGAACTGAGTCCGATCGCGGCCGTGACCTGGAGGATCGCGAACACCGTCCAGCCGAGCCCGAGCCCCACGAGCACGATCTTGCCGAACAGCGACGCCCCGACGGCGCCGTTCGATGCCGGTCTCGCCGAACGCGACGAAGAACAGCGCGATCGCGATCACGAGGATGCCGACCGCGACGACGAACGGCGGCACGACCGAGATGGACGCGAGGATCGAGCACCTGGCCGATCAGCCAGAGCAAGCCCTCCGACGATCAGCCCGCCACCGCCGAACAACCGCCAGTTCGCGGATTCCCGGTTCACCGTTGCCATGTCGCTCCCTCGTGTCGCCGTCGTTCGGCCACGCTCATCATGGCAGCGGCGCGACCGTCGCGGAAAGCACCAAAGCCCCTCGGTAGACTCCGAGGACATCATCGGAGGGTTCATCACGTATGTGGTCACGACTTGGTGCGGGCCTCGCACTCCTCGCCGGATTGCTCGTTCTGGCGTCTCCCCTTGCCGCCTCCGCCGAGGAGCCGGTCGAGTTCACCGGAGGGTACGCCGTCGACACGGTCGGCGCGCTCACGGGGCGCGAGGGTGAGGTGCAGGCGGCGCTCGACGGCCTGTACGAGGCGACTGACATCCAGCTCTTCATCGTGTTCGTGAGCACGTTCGAGGAGCCGAGCGACGCCGCGGAGTGGGCCGACGAAGTCGCGATCTCGAACGGACTCGGCGCCCGCGACCTGCTGCTCGCGGTGGCGACCGGGGAACGCACGTACGCGCTCTCGGTCGACCAGGCCTTCCCGCTCTCCGATCAGCAACTCGAACGGGTCGAGATCGAGATCGAGAGCTACCTCGTGAACGACGACTGGGCCGGTGCCGTGATCGGCGGCGCCGAAGCGCTGGAGGCCGAGGCCGGCGGACGGCGGCGTGGTCCCGAGCGATCCAGGTACCGTCCGGGACCGACCCTGCCGACCCCGGGACGACCGAGGAATCCCAGGGCATCCCCGTGCTGCCGATCGTGGGCGCGGTCGCCGTGATCGGCGCTGGCGTGTTCATCGTGTCGCGCGTCCGCAAGCATTCGAAGGAGGGCGAGGTCACCGCGAATCCCGACGGGATGACCCAGAAGGAGCTCGACCAGCGCGCCGGCAGCCTGCTCGTGCAGCTCGACGACTCGCTCAAGACCAGCGAGCAGGAGCTCGGATTCGCGGTGGCCCAGTTCGGGGATGCCGCCACCGCCGACTTCACCGCGACCCTCGCGGGCGCGAAGGAGAAGGTCGCGCAGGCGTTCGCGATCCGGCAGCAGCTCGACGACGTGAACCCGGAGACGACAGAGCAGAAGCGTGCGATGGCCACCCAGATCATCCAGCTCTGCGAGAGCGCCGACGCGGATCTCGATGCGCAGGCCGACGCGTTCGACGCACTGCGATCGCTCGAGAAGAACGCGCCGGCGGCGCTCGCAGCAGTGCGACAGGATGCCGCGGCAGCGACCTCCGCGCGCACTGAGGCCGCGGCATCCCTCACCGCACTCTCCTCGACCTACGCCGAGGCCGCCATCAAGCCCGTCGCGGGCAACCTCGCGCAGGCCGACAAGCTTCTGGCCTTCGCGGACGCGAGCGCGAAGGATGCCGACCAGGCGATCCTCGACGGCAAGCCGAGCGACGCGGCGATCGCGGTGCGCACCGCACAAGCGAGCATCGGCCAGGTCGCGCAGCTGTTCGCCGCGATCACGGCCCTGTCGACGAATTTGGCGGACGCCACATCGAAGCTCGACGCCGTGGTTGCCGACACCACCCAGGACATCGCCGCCGCGCGCGCCCTGCCAGAAGACGGGCGGCTCGCACCCGCGATCGCGTCGGCCGAGAAGGCCCTGGCCAGTGCGGCCGACGCGAAGGGCGACCCAGTCACCGCCCTCGAGCACCTCACCGTGGCGAACGCCGCGCTCGAGCAGGTGTTCACCGGTGTGCGCAGCGACCAGGAGAAGCTCGAGCATGCCAGGTCGCAGCTCGACGCGACACTCAGCGGCGCGCGCGCCCAGGTGCAGGCTGCCGCCGAGTTCATCACGTCACGGCGTGGTGGCGTCGGCGCGGATGCGCGCACGCGGGTGAGTGAAGCCGACCGCCACCTGGCCCAGGCCGTCGCACTCGCGGCAACCGATCCGCTGCAGGCGCTGGCCGAGGCGCAGTCGGCGCAGCGGCTCGCGAGCAATGCGATGTCGTCAGCGCGCAACGACGTCGAGTACTTCGAGTCGCAGCAGCAGGCGCGCGACTACACCTGGCGCGATGGCTCCGACGGTGCCGATCTCGGCGGCATCCTCGGTGGGCTGTTCGGCGGCAGCGGGTCGGGCTCGAGCAGCAGCGGTGGCAGCGGCTGGTTCAGCGGAGGCGGGAGCTCCCGTTCGGGGTCGAGCTCCTCGTCCCGCAGCACGCGATCCAGCAGCTTCGGCGGCAGTTCCCGCCGTTCGAGCTCGAGCCGCAGCTCGAGCCGCAGCAGTGGTGGGGGTCGCAGCCGCGGCGGTAGGTTCTAAACAGGGTCGATCTCCACCGGCTGGCCCAGCCAAACGGTTCCACGACACGAAAGGCACTTCATTGGCCAAGCAGTCAATCCTCGGTCGCATCAGCCAGCTGCTGCGCGCGAACATCAACGCGCTCCTCGACTCCGCCGAGGACCCCCAGCTCATGCTCGACCAGCTCGTGCGTGACTACACGAACAGCATCGCGGAGGCCGAGAGCGCCGTCGCGCAGACCATCGGCAACCTCCGGATGATGGAGCAGGACCACAAGGAAGACATCGAGGCCGCGGCCGACTGGGGTCGCAAGGCCCTCGCCGCGAGCGGCAAGGGCGACGAGCTGCGCGCAGACGGCAACACCGCCGACGCCGACAAGTTCGACAACCTCGCGAAGATCGCGCTCGGCAAGCAGATCTCCGCCGAGAACGAGGCGAAGAACGCCGAGCCGACGATCACCTCGCAGAACCAGGTCGTCGCCCAGCTCAAGACCGGCCTCGACGGCATGCGCGCGAAGCTCACCGAGCTCACGAGCAAGCGCGACGAGTTGATCGCCCGCGCCAAGACCGCGCAGGCCCAGCAGCAGGTGCACGATGCGGTGAAGTCAATCGACATCATGGACCCGACGAGCGAGATCGGGCGCTTCGAGGAGAAGATCCGTCGCGAGGAGGCGATGGTGCTTGGCCAGCAGGAGATCGCCGCCTCAAGCCTCGACTCCCAGTTCAACGAACTCGACGCCCTCGATGCCGGCGCTGAGGTCGAGACCCGCCTCGCCGAGCTCAAGGCCGGTGGAGCGCCGAAGGCGATCGAGGACTAGCTCCGAGCGACTTCACGTCCCGACGAGCACGCCACGAGCCCGTGGTGACCGATCCATGGTCGTCACGGGCTCACGCGTTTCGCGGCGCGGTGCAGAACATGTGATGTATGCTGTTTGTTGCGCGGCTTCGCGCCAGTGTTTGACGTCAAGGACGATATGAAGATCACCGGCTACCGAGCCTTGCGGACCTTCCACGACTGGGGTCGCCCGGTCGGCGACGTCAACGGGTTCATCGTCTCCGGGGTCACCGAGGTGCCGATCGTGCTGCTCGAGACCGACGAGGGCATCACGGGCGTCGGCACGGGCTCGGTCCACGACATCGATCGCACTCTTCTCCGCCATCGAGGGCGAGGACCCGCGTGCCGTCACCGCCCTCTACGACCGGATGCTCGCCCGGGTCTTCAAGTCGGGCCACTCCGGCGCGACCTTCGGCGGCATCGGCACCCTCGACATGGCGATCTGGGACCTCAAGGCCAAAGCCGCCGGCGAGCCGCTCTGGCGCCTGCTCGGTGCGCGCGACCGCTTCGTCACCGGCTATGCCTCCGGCCTCGACATCGCGCTCGACGACGAGCAGCTCGCCGCGTGGTACCGATCCATGGGCGAACGCGGGTTCACGAGCGGCAAGCTCAAGGGCGGCCGCGATGTCACGGCCGACATCCGCCGCCTCGGCATCATCGCCGACGCGCTCGCCGTCAACACCGCCGAAGCCGGCGCGTCATGCTCGACGCGAACGAGTCGTGGAACCTCAAGCAGGCCGTGCGCTACATCCGCGCGATCGAGCGGGAACTCGACCTCACCTGGATCGAGGAGCCGCTTCGCCGATGGGATGCCGCGGGCCACGCCCGGCTCACCCGCTCGATCGGCGCCGCCGTCGCCACCGGTGAGAATCTCACCGGGCTCGAGCAGTACACTCCCCTGCTCGACGCCGGAGCCGTCGACATCGTGCAGGCCGGCGAGCGTCTGGGGAGTCTCGCACTTCCTGCGGGTGGCGTACGCCGCGCACTCACGCGACCTGCCGGTGAGCCCGGTCGGGCTGAGCGCGAACCCCATCGGTCGCCGCCGCGGCCGCCGCGGTGCCAACCACCTCTCCGCGGAAGTGCAGGATCTCGGAACACCGTTCGGCATCACGATCGACCAGGAGATCGCCGACGGAGGAATCGTGCTCGGCGACTCCCCCGGCAACGGCGTCACGGTCGACGAGGCCGCGATCGAGCACGACCAGCGCTCCGGCACCTGGGTCGCTGCCGGAGGGTCCACACGTCCGCTCGCACCGCGCCGGTCTGCAGCTGGTCGCCGATGGCCCAGGGGTGACGGTCGATTGAGCGCGCTGCGTGCTCGCGCGGACCACCTCCACCCGCTCGGTACACTGGCGACATGAGCCAGGAACCCAGCGACGGCGGCGGTCGCTCGTTCCTCGGCGCCGCCGAGGCGCGCATCCCCGCCGCTCGGCTCGGGGTCGCAGTCGTGCACGACCTGGTGAGCGCTATCGTCACGGGCGAGGTCGCCCCCGGCGAGTCCCTGCCGCCCGAGGATGCGCTCAGCGCCCATTTCGGCGTGAGCCGCACCGTCATTCGCGAGTCGGTCAAGCGCATCGAGGAGAAGGGCCTGGTCACGGTCGTGCAGGGCCGCGGCACGCAGGCGCAGCCGTCGACCTCGTGGAACATCCTCGATCCGGTGGTGCTCTCCGCCCTGCTGGAGAACGACTCGTCGCTCGGCGTGCTGGACGAGCTCGCGACCGTGCGCAGCGCGCTCGAGGGCTCGATGTCGGCCGAGGTCGCGACGCGTCGCTCCGACGACGAACTCGCGCAGCTGCGCGCTGCCTTCGCCCGCATGGCAGGAGACGATCGACGACGACCTCGCCTACCAGCAGGCCGACGCCGACTTCCACACCCTCGTCATGACCCTGTCGGGCAACCGGCTCGCCGAGAACATCACCAACATCCTGTTCCAGCGGGCGCGCGCCAGCAATCGCTTCGTCGGCGCTCCCGACCGCGCGGCGTACGAGCAGACCCTCACCGAGCACGGTCGGGTGCTCGAGGCGATCGAGGCCGGCGATGCCGCAGCCGCCGAGGCCGCCATGCGAACCCACATCATCGACGCGTGGATGCGACGGCGCCCGCCGAACGCCAAGCACGGCTGAGCCGTCAGTCCTGGTGCCACGCCTCGTCGAGCGGTTGCCAGTTCGGCTCCCCGGACGCGTCGTCGAACGGTAGCTGGCACGGCGCGGTGCGCGCCCACCACTCCTGCGTCGTGGCATCCTGCGCCATTCGCACCTGGTCGGCCTCGTAGTCGTCGCCCACGTACTCGAAGTAGCCGAAGATCACGTCGCCGCGCACGAAGATGGTGAAGTTGCGGATGCCGCACTCAGTGATCATCCCCTCGACGCCCGGCCACACGTTGCGGTGCAACTCGAGGTACTCCTCGCGCTTCTCCGGCTCGAGGCGCGCGGCCATGCCGAATCGTTGGATCGCCATAGTTCTTTGTAGCGCCTACTCCTTGGTGGCTCCAGCGGTCAGCCCGCTGACCAGGAAGCGCTGTGAGAACAAGAAGACCACCAGCACGGGCGCCACGGAGATGAGTGTCGCGAGCGCCAGCTGGGGAAGGCTGATCGTCAACGACGCCACATTGGTCGGGTTGAACGTGGGCGTGTTCGAGAGCAACTCGGCCAAGCCCACCTGGACGGGCATCTTTCGCGACCCGGGCTGTGTGATGAACGGGAGGAAGTAGTTGTTCCAGTTGCCGACGAAGTTGAAGAAGCCGACGAGCGCGATCACGGGGGTCGCCAGGGGCATGGCGATTTTGGTGAAGACCCGGAACTCGCCTGCGCCATCGATGCGGGCGGCATCGAGCAGGTCGCGCGACATCGTCGTGGAGAAGTAGATGTACGCCAAATAGACGCCGAACGGGAAGAAGGCGAACGGGAGGATCACGGCGAGCGGCGTACCGATCAGACGAACAGTGGTGAGTTCGAGGAAGATCGGCAGCGCGAGTGCCGTGTTCGGGATGAGCATCACCATGAGCGTCGTGATGAGCACGAGCCGACGAAGCTTGAAGGTGGTCATCGCGAGGGCATAGCCCGCGGGAATCGTGACGACGATCGTGAGCACGAGGGCGACCCCGGAATACAGCACCGAATTGCCGAGCCACGTCCAGATGATGCCGTTCTGGAAGGTGACCAGAGTGTTCCAGTTCTCCGCGAGTTGCTCGAAGGACCCGAAACTGAACGGCGCCTCACCGCCCAAGCCAGTGAGTTGAGATTGGGACTTCGTCGGCGCAAGCAACAGCCAGGCCAAGGGCAGCACGAAGAACACGCTGAAGAACACGAGAATTGCAGCTACGAGAACGCGCCCCAGCCAACGCGCGGGAGCCGGCGCTGAGGGGACGACGCGGAGACTAGTCGCGGTCAAAGAGTCCTCCTCGGAAGACGAAGATGGCCGCAAGGCCCATCGCGACGACCAGCAGGAGGATCGAAATCGCCGCCGAGCCGTTGTAGTCCGATTGGGTGCCGAACGCGAATTGGTAGGCAAGCTGATTGAGCGAGTAGTCCTTCGGCACGACGCCCCGGCTCGCCTGGCTGAGAACCCTTGGCTCGACGAACAACTGGCTTCCGGCGGCGAGCGAGACGATGGCCATGTAGACGATCCACTTTCGCAGGAGCGGGATCTGGATGTACCACGCGGTCTTCAGGGGTCCCGCACCGTCGATGCGGGCGGCCTCCATCACCTCGGATGAGATCGTGTTGAGCGCGCCGTACATGATGATGATCCAGCCACCGGCACCGGCCCAGAACGCGATGATCGTGAAGATCACCGGAAGGTTGGTTTGGGCGACCGTTTGGATGAAGCTTGTGAATCCGAATTGCTGCAACAACGTCGCAATGGGGCTCACGCTCGGGTCGAGCATGAAGAGCCAGATCAGAACGCTCGCCGACCCTGCAAACGCTCCGGGGATGTAGAACAAGAATCGGGAGGTCGCGGACACCCACCTGACGCGCACGGCGTGGACGATGAGCGCCAGCGCGACCACGAGCACGATGAGGCTCACGAGCCAGATGGCGACGAAGAGCGCAACGTGCTGCACGGCGGGGAAGAATCGGAAATCGCCGAACACCTTGACGAAGTTGTCGAATCCGACGAACTGTCCGCCCTTGGTGAAAGCGAGGTACAGCGCATAGAGCATCGGCCCGATACCGAAGGCCAGAAGCAGCAGCACGTACCCGCTGGAGAATACGTAGCCGATGGATGTCTGCGCGCCGCTCCGCGTGCGCGGGCGCTGGGAGGTAGCCCCCCGCTGCCGCCCCCGTGAAGGGGCGGCAGCGAGGGACGCTGATTCAGTGGAGATGGTTCTTGCCTTCTTTACTTGACCGTGTAGCCGTTGACCTGGGCGTCGTTCTCGTACCGCGTCTTCCACTCGTCAACGACAGATGCGATCGTGTCGCCAGCAGCAAGCGCGGGAGCCACGATCTCAGCCCACGCAGGCTCGGAGCTGAAGGAGAGCGTCGCACCCCATCCGCTCCAGATGTTGCTGGCTGCGAGGGTGACGACGTCCTTGAACTCGTCCTCGTTGGCCCAGTATCCACTGTCGACCTGCACGTCCAACCACTCGCTCGCGGTCGACTCGTACGCCGGCAGGCCGGTGATCAACTGGACAGACTGCGGACCGCTCGTCGCGTACTGCAGGTACTTGCCCACTGCTTCGAGGTTTGCCGAGTGGCTCGAGCCGTACCAGAAGCCACCACCGACGTTGCCGGTGGCGATGTCTTCGCCCTCCCAGTGCAACGGAGCGCCGGCGGCCCAGGTGCCAGCCTCTGCGGCGAGGCTGTCAGGGTTCTGGATGACCGCTCCGATGAACCAGGTCGGTCCGGGGATACCGAGGACCTTGTCCTTGTGGTTCGCCGCCCAGTCGGGTGTGAACAGTCCATCGAGCGTCAGAGTGCCGTTCGCGAACATGTGGTCCATGAGATCGATCATGCGGGTCGTGTGGTCATCCGAGAAGTCGGCAGTGAAGTTGCCGTCGCCGTCGACCGTGTAGATCGGCGCCTGAGCGGCCCACATGTTCGTCAGCACCGCGGTGAACGGGTCACCGATCGAGCCGAGGACGTATCCGGGGTGCTCGGCTGCAAGCTTGTCGCTGAGCGCCTGGTAGTCCTCCCAGGTCTCGGGCACGTCGTAGCCGAACTCGTCGAACAGGGCCTTGTTGTACCAGAACACGACGGGCGCGAGGTTGTCGCGGGCACCGTAGACGTTGCCGTCGACCGTGACCGGGTCCAACGCGCCGGCGGTGTAACCGTCAAGCCAGCCGTCTTCGGTGACGCCCAGGTTGAGCGGCGCGGCGAACCCCTGAACGCCGTTCTGCTCCTTGGCGGCCCAGCTGGCGTCGTTCACCTGCCCCGACCACACGACGTCGGGCCAGCCTTCGCCCGCGGCGTCGGCGAGCGCGATCTTGGTCTGGAACGAGTTGGTACCGCCGGAGTTGCCGTCGTACGTCTCGATGTTCACCGTGATGTCGGGGTTGTCCGTCGCGAACGCCTCGGCGATTTTCGCGCGGTCAGCGTCCACCCAGATGGTGATGGGGGCGTCCGCATCCTGTTCGACGGTGGGGAATCCGTACCGGGAATCACCGGTGCCGGTAGTGGGACCGGTGCACCCGGCTGCAACCAATGCGATGCTCACTGCGGCTACGGTCAGGCCGAGCGCACGGGGGATGCGGGTGAAGCGGCGTTGCTGTGCTGACATGTCGCGTCCTTCTCTGGTCGACGTCGTTGACGACTGCACCACCGGCTCTGGCGGCGTTGGATCCATTAGATCATACATGTGATGAATATGGCAATAAGTCGTGCGAGCCGCGATAACGAAGAAGAGGGCCGTCCGAAGACGGCCCTCTTGGGGGATGCGACCTTCGGGCTAGCCCCAGTATCCCCAGAACGGCAGTGAGCCGAGCAGGAACAGCGGAGCGAGACCGAAGAACGCGAGGATGCTGAGCACGACGCCGCCGAAGACGCCGACGAACCCGAGGGCGAGGCCCCAGTTCGCGGTCGCGATGCCCTGCGGTTCGCGCGAGCGCGCGACGAACGCGAGCACGATCGCGGCGATCCCGATCACGGCCTGGCCGAGCGCGATGCCGACGATGCCGAGCACGAGACTCACGACACTGAGGGAGGTGGACGCAGACGTGGTGGCGGGGCTGGGCTGCGTGGTGGACGACGGAATGGCGGTGGTGGTGGGGTCGATGGTGGTCATGCAACCAACCTACGAATCCTCGTCGGCCACCCCCATGGGGCTAACCCCCCGATCACGGCGGAGGGCCATACTGGTCGGGTGGCTGTCACGTTCGTCGTAGTACCGCAATGGCAGGGTTCGAGCTCCACGAGGGCGATGCGACTCGTGGATGGCGCGGAGGCGATCCGCGGTGACCTACCCGCTGCGAGCACCCGCGTCGTCGAGGTGCCGCTCGAGGCAGGCGACGACCAGGGCACGGGCGTGCAGCGAGCGAGTTCGATCGAACTGGTCCGCGACCGGCTCGCACAGACCCTGTCGACGATCGACGGTCCGGCCATCACGATCGGCGGCGACTGCAGCGTCGAACTCGGCGCGATCGGTCACGCGCTCGGCAGGGACGGCTCTGGCCGCCAGGTCGCGGTTGTGTGGTTCGACGCGCACCCCGACATCCACTCGGTCGAGTCCAGCGACTCGAAGGCGTTCCACGGCATGGTGGTGCGCACTCTGCTCGGCGACGGGCGCGGCGAGGCTCGTGCCATCCACCCCTCTGACTCCTGAGCGCCTCGTGCTTGCGGGGATGCGGGCGCCCGACCCCGGCGAGGTCGACTACCTCGAATCGGTCGCGATCGCGACCCTGCCTGAGCCCACACCGGAAGCCCTGGTGGATGCGGTCGAGTCCTCAGGCGCGACCGCGGTGTACCTCCACATCGACCTCGACGTGCTCGACCCGGCCGAGGTGGTCGGCGTCGGCTTCCCCGAGCCCTTCGGGTTGTCGGTCAACGGTCTGGTCGCGTGCATTCGTGCCCTGCTCGAGCGCTGGCCGCTCGCGGGTGCCGGCATCACGGAGTTCGCTCCCGCCTCGCTGGCGGATGCTGTGGAAGACCTTCCGACGATCCTGCGAATCGTCGGCGCGCTCGCCAAGCCCGGTCATAAGGTGGAGATATGAGCGTCCAGCGCAGGGTGAGCGTCGACCGCGACGGCTCGGTGCTGCTCATCGGGCTCGACCGGGTCGACAAGCGCAATGCTGCCGACCATCTCATGCTCGCGCAGCTCGCCGCCGCGTACGGCGAACTCGAGCGCGATTCCGACCTGCGCTGCGGATTCGTCTTCGCACACGGCGAACACTTCACCGGCGGCCTCGACCTCGCGGACGTGGGGCCGCGCATTGGGCCAGACGGGCTCGATCTCGTGCCCGCGGGCGGCATCCACCCGTGGCAGGTCGAGGGCGAGCAGCTCACCAAGCCGGTCGTGATCGCGGTGCAGGGCACATGCCTCACGCTCGGCATCGAACTCATGCTCGCGAGCGACATCGTCGTGGCAGCGGACTCGGCGACGTTCGCGCAGCTCGAGGTGGCTCGCGGCATCCTGCCGTTCGGCGGAGCGACGATCCGGTTCCCGCGCGCGGTGGGCTGGGGCAACGCGATGCGCTGGATCCTCACCGGCGACACGTTCGACGCCGCTGAGGCCCTGCGCATCGGGCTCGTGCAGGAGGTCGTGCCGCACGGGCAGCAACACGCGCGCGGCCTCGAACTCGCGCGCCGGGTGGCTGCGCAGGCACCGCTTGCGGTGCAGGCGGCCCTCGCCAACGCACGCGTCGCGGTGCGCGACGGGGATGCCGCAGCAGAAGCCGCCCTGCAGCCCGACCTCGTGCGGCTCGTCGCGAGCGAGGATGCCGCGATCGGCATGGAGGCGTTCATGGCCAGGGCGATCCCGGAATTCGTGGGGCGCTGACATGAAGCGCGAGCAGCAGAGCCTCGAACTCATGCGGGCACTCGACGCCGAACAGGACACCCAGCGACTCAAGATGGGCGACTCGCTGTCGACCCCACGGCCGATCGACCACTTCTTGTACTTCCGCTCGAAGCCGGACGCCGACAAAGCCGCACGCGAGCTGATCGATCAGGGATTCACCACCTCGCTCACGCACAAGGGCTTCCACGACTGGTTGCTCGAGGCGCGCAACGAGAGCGACGTCGAACTCCAGACCGTCGACGCGCTCTCCGATTGGATGTTCTCCTTCGCGGAGCGTCACGGCGGCATCTACGACGGCTGGGGGGCTCCGGTCGTCCTCGGAAAGGCGCCGTGAGCGGCGAGCCGGTCACGGAGGCCGGGCCGAACACCGAATTCGACGTCATCATCATCGGCGGGGGCGCGGTCGCGGAGAACGTCGCAGACCGCGTCGTGCAGGGCGGACTGACCGCCGCACTCATCGAGAGCGAGCTCGTCGGCGGCGAGTGCTCGTACTGGGCCTGCATGCCCTCCAAGGCGCTGCTGCGCAGCGGCCATGCACTCCGCGCCGCCCAGCGGGTCAAGGGCGCGAGCGAGGCCGTGACGGGCCAGCTGGACGTCGCCGCCGTGTTCGCCCGTCGCAACGAGGTCGTGCACGAGTGGAACGACGCATCCCAGGTGAGCTGGGTGCACGACACCGGCATCGGATTGCTGCGCGGGCACGGCAGGATCACGGGCGAGAAGCGCGTGAGCGTCACGGCCGACGACGGCACGGTCACCGATCTCGTCGCGCGTCACGCGGTCGTGGTGAGCACGGGCTCGGACCCGCTCATCCCTTCGATCCCCGGCCTCGACACGGTCACGCCGTGGACGCCGAGGGATGCCACCTCCGCGCAGGTCGCGCCGAAGAGCCTCGCGATCATCGGCGGCGGCGTCGTGGCCGTCGAGATGGCGACGGCGTACGCCACGTTCGGCACGACCGTGACGGTCATCGCGCGCAGCGGCATCCTGCGCGGCCAGGAGGATTTCGCGGGCGAGCTCGTGTCGCAGGGGTTGCGCGACCTCGGTGTCACGATCGTGAAGGCGGAGCCCGAGCGCGTCGCCCGCTCCGCGGACGGCGTGTCCATCGTGGTTCCGGGTGACGCGATCGTCGCAGAACACGTGCTCATCGCGACCGGGCGCACGCCGCGCAGCACCGACATCGGACTCGAGACCATCGGCCTCGATCCCGGCGCCTGGCTCTCGGTCGACGACACCCTGCTCGTCGAGGGGTTCGACTGGCTGTACGCGACCGGCGACGTGAACCACCGCGCGCTCGTCACTCACCAGGGCAAGTACCAGGCGCGGGCCTGCGGCGATGTGATCGCGGTCCGCGCGAAGGGCGGGGTGGTGGATGACGCACCGTGGGGCGCCCACGTCGCGACCGCCGATCACACCGCCGTGCCGCAGGTGACGTTCAGCGACCCCGAGGTCGCGAGCGTCGGGATGACGTCGGATGCCGCGGCGAAGGCCGGGCTCGACATCCGCGTCGTGGACTACGACATGAGCTGGGTCGGTGGGGCGAGCCTGCAAGCCGACGGCTACGCCGGCACGGCGCGCATGGTCGTCGACGAATCGCGCAAGGTGATCGTCGGCGTCACCTTCGTCGGGCAGGATGTCGCCGAACTCATCCACGCCGCCACGATCGCGATCGTCGCCGAAGTGCCGCTCGACCGCTTGTGGCACGCGGTGCCCGCCTACCCCACGATGAACGAGACGTGGTTGCGGCTGCTCGAGGCGTACGGCCGGCCGTAGTGCGCTACAGCGCGCCGTAGATGCCGAGCAGACTCGTGGCCGCCGTCGCCCACGTGTAGTGCTCGGCGTGCTCGCGGGCTGCGACGCCGAGGGTGGCTCGCGCCGCGTCATCCTCGAGCAGACGGGCGAGCTCCTGCGCCCAGACGTGCGGTTTGCGGGTGTCGAGCAGGGCGCCGCCCGGGCCGACGGCATCCACGAGCCCTCCGACGCGGGATGCGACCACCGGCGTGCCGCTCGCGCCGGCCTCGAGCGCGACGAGACCGAACGTCTCAGAGGTCGACGGCATGAGCACGAGGGATGCCGCGGCCAGCAAATCTGCGAGCTCGTCGCGGTGCAGCGCCCCGAGCCATCGCACATCCCGCTCGACGCCGAGCTCGGCGGCGAGCTCGTGGAGCGCGAGCAGGAACCCCTCCTCCCCCGGCGTCGGCTCCCCCGCGATCACGAGCAGCGGCGCCCAACCGCGCAGTGCGTGCAGTTCGGCGAGGGCGCGCACGGCGAGCTCGTGGCCCTTGAGCGGCTGGATGCGGCCGGCCATCGCCACGATCGGACGGTCCGACTCGAGTTCGAACGACCGCCGCACCTGCGCTGCTGCCGTGGCGCGCACGGGCGAGAACAACTCGAGGTCGACACCGGGCGGCACGATCCAGGTGCGGTCGGGTCGGGCGCCGACTCCGTCGATGAGCACCGCGGCCTCGGCGCTCGAACCGGCGACCACCGCATCGGCCTGGCTGGCGAGGAAGTACTCGGCGCGGGACCGGTGAAGGTCGTCGTGGCGGTCGGCGGCGCCATCCTGCCCGCCTTTCATCACCGACAGGGTGTGGAAGCTCTGCACGAACGGAACACCGAGCTCGAGGGCGACCGGCAGGGTCGCGAGCCCGCTGAGCCAGTAGTGCGCGTGCACGATGCCGACAGGCGTGCGACGGGCGATCGCGGCGAAGCCCTCGCCGAACTCGTCGGTGACCGTGCGCAGCGCAGCCTTCGGCAGGAGACCGTGGCCACCCGCGGCGAGCTCGTGCAGGGTCACGCCCGGCAGCAGTTCGCTCACTCGCGGCTCGCCCACCGCTCGCGTCACGAGTTCGACGGACACGTCGCGCACCGCGAGTTCGGCGGCGAGCGCGAGCACGGCGACGTTCATGCCCCCGGCATCACCGCTGCCGGGCTGCGCAACGGGGGACGTGTGCATCGACACGAACGCGATGCGCTCGATCCGATCGGCCATGGTGCCACGGTACCGTGGAGGCATGTCTGATCCGACACCCGTTCCGCGCGGTCATCGCGACGGATTCGTGGCGCGGGCGTCTGGCGTCCGCTGGCTCAGGGTCATCCTGCTGCATCCGGTGATCGCTCGTCCCGGCTACTGGTTCGCAACCGCGTGTGGGTTCGTGTGGGGCGCTGTGCTCGGGCGGTTCAGAGTGTCACGCGAGGGCGGAGTCATCCTCGCCCGCGGCCTCCCGAAGTGGGCGTTCGGCCGTGGCGGCACCACGATCGGTGCGGTGTACCTCACGTCGCACAACGTATCGCCGGGCATCCTGCAGCATGAGGCGGTGCACCGTGCGCAGTGGAAGAAGTACGGCCTGTGCTTCATCCCGCTCTACATTGCGGCCGGACAGGACGCCAAGCGCAACCGCTTCGAGATCGAGGCCGGGCTCAAGCTCGGCGGATACGTGTGACGCCGCCAGTCGCGGTGATCACTGGAGCGAGTTCCGGGATCGGTGCGCGTGCCGCGATCACGCTCGCGGACCAGGGATGGGATGTCGCCGTCGTCGGTCGCAACCCCGAGCGCACCCACGCGGTCGCCCTCGAATCGGGCGGCACACCGTTCATCGCCGACTACGACCGCCTCGACGACGTTCGGGCGCTCGCGACCGGGCTCCTGGAGCGGTACCCGCGCATCGAAGTCCTTGCGAACAATGCCGGCGGGCTCGTGCATCGTCGCGGCCGCACCGCGGACGGGCATGAGCGCACCATCCAGCACAACCACCTCGCACCCTTCCTGCTCACGAACTTGCTGCTGCCGCGGCTCGAGGCTTCTGGCGCGCGCGTCATCTCGACCGCGAGCTACGCGAACGTGTGGGCACAGTTCGACGTCGATGACCTCGACTTCGAGCGCCATCGGTGGCTCGGCGGCTGGCGTGCCTACGGCACGAGCAAGCTCGCGACGATCCTGTTCACGCGCGAACTCGCGCGCCGCTCGAGCGTCGGATCGTACGCATTCCACCCCGGCTACGTCTCGACCGGCTTCGGCCAGGAGACGAAGCTGCTGAAGGTCGCCCAGTTCGTCGGTCGCGGGCACCTCGGGCGCACCCCGGAGCAGGGTGCGGCACCTCTCGTGCATCTCGCGACGGTCGAGACCGTCCCGGCGCCGAGCGGCACCTACTTCGACGGACTGAAGCCCGACGGCCGGGTGCATCGCGCGGCGAAGGACCCGGCGCTTGCGGCAGCGCTGTGGGAGCGGAGCGCCGAGCGAGTGGGTCTTAGTCGGACGTGAGCAGTCGCGCGGGCCCGTCGGCTGCGATCCACGCGTAGACGCTGGACTCCTCGAAGCCAGACACGGGCAGCATCTCGCTGAGCCAGGCATCGACCGACGTTCGCAGCGACTGCCCACGATCGCGCACGAGCCAACAGATCGCGAACCGACCGGGGGCGCTCACGGTGCCGACCTCGGCATCCGACTGCACCTCGAGGAACACCTGGCCGCGCGCACCGGCGGGCAGCGTCGCGAGGATGAGCGTGATCGTGTCGATCGCGCTCTCGTCGCCTGCGAGCAGCAGGCGGTCGATGTCGCCGGGGTTCCAGTCGGGGTTCGCCATGTCCCCTCCAGCATAGGCGAGCCTTACCTAATCTGCGAGCGCGGATGCTCACTCCCCAGCGAGTGCACGGCTACCACTAGGTTTAGCCCACCACGAGAGCAGGAGATCCACGATGATCACAGCACGTCGCTCCATCGCCGCAGCCGTCGGCATGCTGTTCACCCTCGCTGCCCTCACCGCGTGCGGACCGGGCGAGCCCGACCCGAAGCCCACCACCGAGCCGGGTGCGGAGACGTCATCCGCGCCGACCCCAACGGCCTCCCCGAGCGCGACGGACGAAGATCCCGCGCCGCTCCCGGCCGAGCCGCTCACGTGCCAGAACATCGTGCCGCAGTCCCGTCTCGACTTCATCGCAGCCCAGGGCTGGACCCTGTTCGAGCCCGCCGACTTCTTCGCGAAGCTCCGCAGCGAGGGCTACGCCTATCCCGAGCTGCGCTTCCAGGACAACGGCGGCATCGTGTGCCCGTGGGCCTCGGGCGACCACGTCGCGTACGTCTACGGCTTCTCAGCACTGCCGGCAGACCAAGTCGCGGCGGCATCGGAGCAGGTGCTCGGCGGCGATCCGTTCGTGCAATCCGACTTCGCCGGGGGGCTGCTGTTCACCGGCCAGATGGACGAGAGCCCGTTCAAGCTGTACTGGATCGACCTCAAGGGCTCGTGGTACCTCGCCACCGCCGAGGACCTGCTCGACGAACTGCGCCGGCAGAACCCCTAGCGATCGAAGACGGCGCGCGCGCTACCAGGCGGCGGGGTGCCGATCCTGCCACCGCAGACGCCGCTCGAGCTGCGCGCCGATCGCGAGCAGCACGTCCTCACGTCCGGGGCGCCCGATGAGCTGCACTCCCATCGGGAGCCCGGCCTCCGTCTGCAGCACGGGCAGCGTGATCGCGGGCAGTCCCGCGACGTTGGCGAAGCTCGTCCACGGCGTGTACTGCACCTGCTGGGCGAAGTTGCGTTCGGCATCCTCGGCGTCGTACCAGCCGATCGGGCGAGGGGTCATCGCGAGGGTCGGGGTGAGCACGGCATCGAACGACGAGAACTGGTGGATGACGCTGCGCTCGAACCGCGCCAGCTGCTGCAGCGCGGCACCGAGTTCCCGTGCCGTGAGCGCGCGTCCGCGCGCCACGAGCCAGCGCGTGAGGGGCTCGAGCAGCTCGAGTTGCTCACCCTCGACCGGCACGTTCGCCGCGCCCGCCTGCCAGATCGTGCGGAACGCCGGAGCGTAGGTGTCGTCGGGCTCGAGCGCGACCTCTTCGATGCCGTGGCCGATCGCGTCGAGGTGCTCGCGAGCGAGTTCGAGCGCGGCGCGCGCCTCGGGCGCGATCGTGATCTCGTAGGCGGGCTCCCACGGTGAGCTCGTCATGACGCCGAGTTGGAACCGTCCCTCGCCCCGCACCGCAGCGTTGAGGGCCGAGCCCGTGACGTAGCCGCCGCCCTCCCAGCTCGGTGGCGTGAGGCTCCACGGCGATGGTGCGGTGAGCGCGTCGAGCAGCAGGGCCGCGTCGGCGACCGTGCGAGCCAGCGGTCCTGCGGTCACGAGTCCGGCCAGGGCGTCCATGCCACCGAGCGCGGGGATGCGCCCGCGCGTGGGCTTGAGACCCACGAGTCCGGTCGCCGCGGCCGGGATGCGCACCGATCCGCCACCGTCGGATCCTGGCGCGAACGGGAGGAGGCCCGCGGCGACCGCGACGGCCGCTCCCCCGCTGCTGCCGCCGGCGCCGAGACTCGGATCCCACGGGTTGCGGGCCGGTGGCCCGATGAGGTTCTCGGTGTACGAGGGGAATCCGAACTCGGGGGCGTTGGTCTTTCCGAGGCTGATCGCGCCCGCGGCATCCACCACCTGCACGATCTCGTCGGAGATCTCGGGCACGAACTGCTCGAACACGCGCGAGCCGAACGTCGTGCGCACGCCCGCGCGCATCGCGAGGTCCTTGTCGCCGATCGGCAGGCCCCACAGCGCCGCCGCCATCGGGAAGGCCGACGCGACGTGGGCCGCACGCTCCCGCGCGGCATCCGCCGTCACGGTCGTGAACGCGCCGAGTTGCGGGTTGAGCCGCTCGATCCTGGCGAGGTAGTGATCGACGAGTTCGAGGGAGCTCAGCGTGCCGCGCCGGAGCCGATCGAGCTGCTCGAGCGCGGTGAGGTCGTGGAGTTCGGGCACTGCTCGAGCCTATTCCGGCGTTCGACTTGACATCGTGGTCCAGACCTGTTTAGTTAGTTACATGACCAACTAACCCACCAACCGGTGGAGCAGTGTTCAGGCAACAAGGCCAGGAAGGAGGGTTTCACTTGGACGAATCACGACCGATCTTTCTCCAGATCGCCGAGGCGATCGAGAACGACATCATCGCGGGCGCGCTGGCCGAGGAGACCCAGGTTCCGTCGACCAACGAGTTCGCGGCGTTCTACCGCATCAACCCGGCGACCGCCCTCAAGGGCGTGAACCTGCTCGTCGACGAGGGAATCCTCTACAAGAAACGAGGTATCGGCATGTTCGTCGCCGAGGGCGCTCAAGCCCAGATCGTGACCAAGCGTCGCGACAAGTTCAGCGAGGAGTTCGTGCAACCGATCGTGCAGGAGGCCGAGAAGCTCGGCATCTCCGCGAGCGAGCTCGCGGCCATGATCCACAAGGAAGGAACCAAATGAACGACATCGTGACCGTCCGCGGTCTCACCAAGCGCTTCGGCCAAGTGACGGCGGTGGATGACGCGAGCTTCAGCATCCGCGAGCACACCATCACCGGCCTGCTCGGCCGCAACGGTGCAGGCAAGACCACCGTCATGAACCTGCTGACCGGGCAGGAGTTCGCCACAGGCGGCTCGATCGAGGTGTTCGGCAGCAAGCCGGTGGAGAACGCGAGCGTGCTCTCACAGGTGTGCTTCATCAAGGAGAGCCAGAAGTACCCAGACGAGTTCCGTCCGATCGACGTGTTCCGTTCGGCGCCGTGGTTCTTCGAGCACTGGGATGCCGCGTTCGCGGAAGCGCTCATCAACGAGTTCCGCGTGCCGCTCAAGCGCAAGATCAAGAAGCTCAGCCGCGGCCAGCTCTCGTCCATCGGCGTGATTGTCGGCCTCGCATCGCGGGCGCCGCTGACATTCTTCGACGAGCCGTATCTCGGCCTCGACGCAGTCGCGCGCCAGAAGTTCTACGATCTGCTGCTGGCCGACTACGCGGAGCACCCGCGCACGATCATCCTGTCGACCCACCTGATCGACGAGGTGAGCAACCTGCTCGAGCACGTGCTGCTCATCGACCAGGGGCGCATCATCGTCGACCAGGACGCGGACAGCCTGCGCGGCACCGCGACCACGGTCGTCGGCAAGGCGAGCGAGGTCGACGCGTTCGTGGCCGGCCGCGACATCCTGCACCGCGATGCGATCGGCGGGCTCGCCTCGGTGAGCGTGTCGGGTCTCACGGCGCAGGAGCGCCAGCAGGCGGTCGCCGCGGGCCTCGAGCTCGCTCCGGTCTCGCTGCAGCAGCTCGTGGTGCGCCTCACCCAGTCCAACGAGGCTGAGTTCTCCGACAGCAGAGCCATCCCCAACAACAACCTCAAGGAGTCAGCATGACCGCCGCCGGCACCATCACAGGAGCGGACCGTCACATCAGTGCGCTCGAACGGATCACCCGGGTGGTGAAGCTCCACTTCGCCAACCCGTGGCCGATCCTCACCACGCCGCTGATGATCCTCGGGTTCATCTTCGTGGTGAACTTCATCATCTGGTGGATCATCGGCACTGTCGCCGGCCCGGAGGACGCCGCCGACGCGATCGATGGCTTCCAGTACAGCGGGTCGACGGGGTTCCTGTTCGTCTACATGATGGTCGTCGCGATCTTGGCGATGAGCCAGACGTTCTCCTTCGCGCTCGGGTTCGGCGCCACGCGCCGGGACTACTACCTGGGTACGGCGCTGACCTTCGTCGCGCTCACGGCGTTCTACTCCGTGATCATCGGAGTGCTCGCCGCGATCGAGCGGGCGACGGACGGCTGGGGACTCGGTGGTCGGATGTTCACGCCGGCGTACTTCGGAGATGAGTGGTACGTGCAGGCCTTCGCGGTCGCCGTGCTGCTGCTGTTCTTCTTCTTCGTCGGCAGCATCTCGGGCGCCATCTACGTGCGGTTCAAGTCATTCGGCGTCACGCTGCTCTGGTGCCTCATCGCGCTCGGCCTGGTCGGCACCGCAGCCCTGCTGACGCTCACTGACGGCTGGGAGGCCTTCGGGACGTTCTTCGCTGACGCGGGCTTCGTCGGCGGCTACGCGGTCAGCCTCGTTCCCACCGTCGTCGCGGCGGTTGCGGGGTTCTTCGTCCTGCGGCGGGCCACACCCCGAAGCTGAGTGCACGACCGACCAGTGGATGCCCGGGCACACGTTGCCCGGGCATCCTGCATAGTTGAACTGACCGACGGAAGGGGACTGGATGCGCGCGCACGGGATCGCCGGCGGACTCGCCGCCATCGCGCTCACCCTCGCGCTCGCCGGCTGCGGAGCCGGGGAATCGCCAGCCGAGCCCACGCCCTCCCCCACCGCGACCCCGACTTCGACGCCGACGGCAACTCCGCCTGCCGCGGAGCTGACGTTCGTGTTGCCACCGGACTGCGCCTCAGCGCTGCCCGAGTCGCGACTCACCGCCTTCGAGGATGCCGGACTCTCCCTGCTCGGTGGCCCTGGCGGCAAGTACGGCGAGCACTACCTGGCCGACCCCACCCCCGAGGAGAACGCCGGCGGCATCACGTGCATCTGGGGCGATGCCGACACGGATGCATCCAGCGTCACCGTCTCGATCGCGCCGCTCGGCGCCACCCGCCCCGCGATCGTGCAGAGCCTGATCGACCAGGGCCTCAATGAAGTGATCGACGGCGACGTGACGCTCTACGCGCAGCAGGGCGACGAGGACGTTGCCCCCGCCGTGCTGAACGTGCTGCGGGCGGACTCGTGGATCTCGGTCATCGAGACCATCGGCGGCACCGACGCGTTCGACGAGGCGATCACGCTCGCGCGAGGAGGCCGCGACCATGGCCTACGTGTCGGACTAGGTCTCGGCCTCGAGCTCGCCGCGCGCCTTGGGCGAGCTCTCGAACAGCGTCATTCGCGCAGGCCGAAGTCGGCGCTCGCCTCGCGCTGCTCGAGGGTGTCGAGTTCCTGGAACGCGGTGATCTGCAGGCCTCCGGGCGCCTCGAGACGGGCGTTGAGGGAGCGCCACGGGGTCTCGGTGGGGGGCGCGATGAGCTCGGCGCCACCTTCGACGAGCGCGGCGGTGGTGGCCGCGGCATCCTCGACCTCGAACGCCACGCGGATGGTCAGCGGGTATGCGCGGCTCGCCGGCCGACCGACCTCGACGTTGTCGATCAGGCGCACCTGCGCTGGATTGGACAGCTCGAGCGTCGCGCTCGGCACGCCGAGGATCACGACCTTCGCGCCCCCGTCGCCCTCGTACGACTCCTGCTCGGGCAGGCCGAGCACGTCGCGGTAGAACGCGAGTGCCGCCTCGAAGTCCTCGGTCTCGACGACGAGGCGCAGTTGCGATGGTGGATTCGGTCGGAGCCTGCTCTGTGGTCATGGCTACTTCAACGACTTCTGCATGAGGACTGTTCCGAGCCAGCGGTCGAACTTGTAGCCGACCTTGCCCATGTGGCCGATCTCCTTGAACCCGTACTGCCGGTGCAGGTCGATCGATGCGTCGGCGCCCTTGTCGGCGATCACCGCGATGATCTCCTTGACGCCCGCGGCCTTCGAGCGCGCGATGAGCTCGCCGAGCAGCTGCTTGCCGAGGCCCTTCCCGGTGGATGCCGGACCGAGGTAGATCGAGTTCTCGACCGTGAACCGGTACGCGGCCTTCTCCCGCCAGGGGGTCACGAACGCGTAGCCGAGGATCTGCCCGGCGGGATTCTGCGCGACGAGGAATGGATAGCCAAGGTCGACGGCGCGCTGGTACTTCTTGCGCAGGGCGGCGAGCGTCATCGGCTTCTCGTCGAACGTGACCGTCGAGTTGAGCACGTAGTGGTTGTAGATCTCGCGGATCCACGGCAGGTCGGCGAGCGTCGCATCCCGGATCTCGAACGCGAACGGCGTCTCGGGCGGAGGTGTCGGCCGGAGGTGGCGCGGCAACTGCCGTCGCGGCGCGTACTCCTCCTCCAACATGCGTCCAGCGTAATCCGGTGCTCAGGTGATGTCGCGGCGCCAGGTCGTCAGGTATCCAGCGACCGTCACCACTGCCGCGATGCCGAGCAGCACGAGCCCGCCCTGCCACCACTCGAGCGTTTGCACGGCCGACGCACCACCGAGCGAGGTGAAGATACTCGAGCCGACGAGGGCATCACTCGCGGCCCCGGGCAGGAATTTGCCGATGTGCGCCGTCCATTCGATGAACGACGTGCCGAGACGCAGGATCGGCTCCAGGAACTGGGTGAACGCGAGCACGACAACGATGGCCGCGATCTGGTTCGGGATGAGCGCGCCGACCCCGACGCCGACGACCGCCCACAGCGCGCAGGCCACGACGATGCGAGCGGCCATCGCCCAGGTCGCCGAGCTCGCCGAGCTGTGCGTCCACGTTGAAGAGTGCCAGCAGCGGCGCGCCAGCACCCATCGAGCCGAGCCAGGCCGACGACGCCGAACAGCGCTCCGGCCGCGGCCACGACGACGAGCTTGCCGACGAGCACGCGACCGCGGCGCGGCGTCGCCAGGAACGTCGGCGTGAGCGTCTGGTACCGCACCTCTGCCGTGCTCGAGAGCACCCCGAGGATGAGTGGGAACACGTACCCGATCGCCGTCGCGACGGAGTACACGGAGGGCGGCAGCGTGGACGTGTCCAGGCTCGGTGCGCCAGGGGTCGTCGGCGCTCCCGCCTGCTGGTCGATCATCGCGCTGAAGATGACCGCCAGCAGCAGCAGCAATGAACGCCACGTAGCCGAACATGATGAGCGCGAGCACCCACCACATCCGCACGGACGCGAGTTTGAGCACCTCGGCGCGGATCGCGCCGATCATGCGCCCGTCCCCTCGCCGTGAGCCGCGGATCGTCGGCCATGCACCGGCGGCGGCATCGGAGGTGCTGAGGGCGGCGCGAGCCCCTCGGGCACGGGAGCGACGCCGGTGGCGCCAGCTGGCGTTCCGGTGAGCTCGAGGAAGATGTCCTCGAGGCCGGCGCGCTCGTTGCGCAGCAGGCTGAGCGGCACGCCGGCGTCGAGCGCGATCCTGCCGATGTCGGCGGGAGTGAGTCCTGCGACGCTCAATCCCTCGTCGGTGAGGGTGACCTGCCGACCGGCGAGCGCGCGGTGCAGGGCGTCGCGGTCTGGGGCATCCACGAGCACGCTCACCCGGCCGCCGAGCGCTTCGAGCGTGCCCTCGTACACGATGCGACCCTTCGCGATGATCACGACCCGCTCGACGCTCTGCTGCACCTCGCTCAGCAGGTGCGACGAGACGAGCACCGTGCGCCCCTCCTCGGCGAGCTGCTGCAGCAAGCCGCGGATCCAGCGGATGCCCTCGGGGTCGAGTCCGTTGATCGGCTCGTCGAGCACGAGCACCCGCGGGTCACCCAGCAGCGCGAACGAGAGCCCGAGTCGCTGGCGCATGCCCATCGAGAAACCGCCGACCCGGCGGTCCGCGGCATCGGCGATACCCGTGAGATCGAGCACCGTGTCGATGCGCTTCGCGTCGACGCCCGCGGCCGCCGCGTAGACCCGCAGGTGATTGCGGGCGGTGCGACCGGGATGGAAGCTGGATGCCTCGAGCGCCGTGCCCACGGTGCCGAGCGGGTTGCCCAGGTCGCGGTAGGCCACGCCACCGAACGTCGCACTGCCACCGGACGGCTGCACGAGCCCGAGCAGCATGCGCAGGCTCGTGGTCTTGCCTGCCCCGTTCGGCCCGAGGAACCCGGTCACGACTCCGGGCTCGACCGTGAACGTCAGATCGTCGACCGCGCGCACCGCGCCGAAGTGCTTCGAGATCGAGCGGAACTCGATCGTGGTTCCGGATGCGGCAGAAGTACTCATCGGCTGGCCTTTCTTCTGTTCGAAGGGCAGAGGCTGGGTCAGTCGGGCAATCGCCAGTCTACTGGCGGGGCTCCCTGGGCGGCGAGGAGGTCGTTGGCGCGGCTGAAGGGGCGCGAGCCGAAGAATCCTGCCGACGCCGAGAGCGGGCTCGGGTGTGCTGAAGCGATCACTGGGGTGGCACCGAGCATGGGCGCGAGCGAGCCGGCATCCCGCCCCCACAGGATCGCGACGAGCGGCCCACCGCGAGCCACGAGCGCCCGGATCGCCGCCTCGGTGACCGCCTCCCAGCCCTTGCCGCGGTGCGAGCCCGACGCCCCGGCCTGCACCGTGAGCACGCGGTTGAGCAGCATGACGCCGTGCTCGGCCCACGCGCTGAGATCACCGTGCAGCGCGGGCGGGATCCCGAGGTCGTCGCGCAGCTCCTTGTAGATGTTCTGCAGGCTGCGCGGGATCGGCCGCACGTCACGCTCGACCGCGAACGAGAGACCGATGGGATGCCCCGGCGTCGGGTACGGGTCCTGTCCGACGATGAGCACCCGCACGTCGGCCAGCGGCTGCGCGAACGCGCGGAGCACGCGGTCACCCGCGGGCAGGTACCGCCGCCCCGCCGCCGTCTCGGCCCGGAGGAACTCCCCCAGCGCGGCGACGTTCGGTGCGACCGGCGCGAGCGCCGCGGCCCAGTCGGCGGCGACGAGTTCGGCGAGCGGCTTCGCGGCGTTCATCGGCGTGCGGTCAGGCCACCGGATAGGGCACGGGGCCTTCGGAGCTCCACGGGAACATGATCCACCGGTCGGTGCTTCGCCAGACGTAGGTGGGCACGTGCACCGTGCCCGGCTTGCTGTACAGGCACACCGTGCGAACTTCGCCGCCACCGGCCTGGAGCAGTTGCAGCACGAGCGAGATCGTGCGGCCGGAGTCAGCGACATCGTCGACGAGCAGGATGCTCTTGCCGACGAGCGACGCCTGGTCGAGCGTCGGCGGCAGCACGATCGGCGCTTCGAGCCGCGCCTCGACGCCCGTGTAGAACTCGACGTTCAGGCTGCCGAGCATCTTGATGTCGAGCGCGTAGCCGAGCGCACCCGCGAGGGTCAGCCCACCGCGAGCGATCGCAATGATCGCGTCAGGACGGAAGGCATCGTTGGCGATCGTGGTGGCGAGCTCGCGCGCCGCAACGCCGAACCCCTCCCAGGTGAGCACTTCGCGGGGTTCGTCGGCCATGGTCCAACGGTACCGGTGTGCGGGGCTCGTCCTTGCGCTACTGTCCGTTCATGTCAACGCTGCAGGGTCGCGCCGTCGGCGTCACGTTCGGGCTGGTCGGGTGGCTGTTCCTCGTTGAGTTGACCAGCGGCATCCTGCAGGGCTTCTACGTGCCCCTCATCCCCGACCTGGTCGACCACCTGGGCATCAAAGACGCGGACTTCAACTGGTTCGAGGCAGCCCAGTTGCTGCTGTCGGCGATCGTCGTGCCCATCCTCGCGAAGCTCGGCGACATGATCGGCCACAAGAAGATCCTGCTGCTCTCGACGATCCTGACGGCCGGGGCGAGCTGGGCACTGGCGTTCACCGGCGACTTCACGAGCTTCCTGATTGCGTGGGCGCTGCAGGGCTTCTACGTGGTGTGGTTGCCGCTCGAGGTCGCGCTGATCTTCGATCGCGGCCGCGCGACCCGAACGGGCGCCTCGGCGACCCGACGCGCCGCGGGATACCTCGTCGTCGCGCTCGAAGCCGGTGCGATCATCGGCGCGCTCGGAGGCGGTCGCCTGTTCTCGGCGCTCGGCGAGAACGTCACCCTCACCCTGTTCGCCCCGGCGATCGCCGTGACCCTCGTGTTCTTCGCGATCTTGTTCGGGGTACCGGAGTCGAAACCGCTGCCGGGTCGTCAGCTCGACACCGTCGGGTTCGTTGTGCTCACGCTCGCGCTGCTGGCCATCACGAGCGGGCTGACGTTCCTCAAGATCAACATCCAGGGCGACCTGTGGTGGATCGCGATCCCGATCATGCTCGTGGGCATCCTGCTGTTCGTTCCGTGGGGGCGCTACGAGCTGCGGCAGAAGGATCCCGCGATCGACCTTCGTGTGCTGCGCCAGCCGAACATGTGGCCCGTGCAGCTCACGGCTGGACTCGTCGGGATCAGCCTGCTCGGCGCGCAGGCGCCGCTCTCGACCTTCGCGGGGTCGAACCTCGGGCTCGACGCGAGTTCGATCTCGTACATCATCGGCGCGTACCTCGTCTCGATGATCATCGGTGCCCTGCTGTTCCCGAAGCTCTCGAAGTGGGCAAGTCCGCGCGTCGCGCTCATCGTCGCGACCTTCTTCGTGGCCGCGGGTTACCTGATGTTCCTCGTGTTCCACACCGAGGTCTGGTCGACGTTCATGAACATGGCCATCGCGGGCATCGGGTCGGGCGCGCTCGTCGCGGCGCTGCCTGCTGCCGCGGCGGCGGCCGCTCCGCGCGGGCAGACCGGCATCGCAACGGGCCTCACGAACACGACCAAGACCATCGGCGGTTCGTTCGCGTCGGCGATCTTCGCGATCGTGCTGTTCCTCGGCGCGAGCCAGGTGATCGGCGCGACGGCCTCGAGTCTCGGCAGCTACCTCATCGTGTTCGCGATCTGCGGCGTGGGAGCGCTCGTCGCGGCGGTGCTGTTGTTCTTCGTACCGAGGTTGGCGTTTGCGGATACCGAGGAGTTCGAGGAGTTGCTGCCGGAGGAGCCAGTCGCGCACACCTCGCCGCAGGAGTGATCCGCGCGCGGCGATGAGCTGGGCGAGTGGCGCCGCGCTTCGAGCCCTTCATGAGAGTCGGGCCGGCGAATCCGGGCCAGTTGGCCCTCGGGGCTCGCGGAGGGCGCGATTTCCGGGCCGAAACGTCGCCGTTACTGAGTCTCTGCGGGCGTTTCCGGGCCTTCGCGTCAAATCCGGGCTGGCGCGCAGGCCCGGATTTGACGAACTGGCCCGGATTTGGATGCGAGCTACCTAGCCCGCCAAGCGCACGGGGGCGCTGCGCGACCCGATCCCCCAGCTCTGCTATTCCGCAGCCTTCGGCCGCAGCTCGCCCCGGACCACCTTGTGCTGCGCCGCCTGCGCCACCGGGCGCACGGTGAGCTGCTCGACGCTCACGTGGTGCGGCAGCTCCAGCGCGCCGACGATGGCCAGCGCGACGTCGTCGGCGGTGAGGGGCTCTTGCACGTTCTCGTAGACCTTGGCCGCGGCATCCACGTCGCCTCGGTAGCGGTTGAGCGAGAACTCCTCGGTCTCGACCATGCCGGGCGCAACATCGATCACCCGGATCGGTTCGCCCGCGAGCTCGAGACGCAGCACCGCGACGAGCGCGCGCTCGGCGAACTTCGCGGCGTTGTACCCGCCGCCGCCCTCGTAGGAACGTACCCGGCGACGGAGGTGACGGTGAGGATGTCGGCGCTCGTGCCCTCGGCCCAGCCCTTCCTGAGCAGCGGCAGCATCGCGCTCGTCACGCGCTTGGTGCCGAGCACGTTCACGTCGAACATCCACCGCCAGTCCTCGGGGTCGCTGAGTTCGACCGACTCAGAGCCGCGCGCACCGCCCGCGTTGTTCACGAGGGCGTGCACCGGGCCAAGCGAGTCGACGAACTGGGCGAGGGCATCCACATCGCCCTGCTTGGTGATGTCGGCGACGAACACGTCAGCTCCCGTAGCGGCGGCGAGCGCCTCGAGCCGGTCGGAGCGACGGGCGACGCCCACGACATCCCAGCCGCGCTCGCGCAGCAGGCGCACCGTCGCCTCGCCGATTCCCGAACTCGCCCCAGTGACCACCGCACGCTTTGCCATGCTGCAACGCTACCGAAGCCACGTAGGGTGAAAGTGATGTCCGAGCCGACCACCGCCACCCGACCCAACGCCACCCAGAAGCTGCGGGTGCCGTTCTGGGACAACGCGCGATTCGTGTGCGTGACGCTCGTGGTGATCGGGCACGGCATCCAGCGGCTCACCGCGGATTCCGACAACGCGCTGATCGTCTACCTGTTCATCTACGCGTTCCACATGCCGGCGTTCGCGATGATCAGCGGCTACTTCTCGAAGGCGACCCCGCCCGGGTCGCGGCAGATGAAGAAGGTGCTCACCGACATCCTGCTGCCGTACTTCATCATGGAGACGATCTGGACCCTCGCTGAAGTTCTTCGTCGAGGGTGGAGTGGAGTTCAACCCGACCACGCCGAGCTGGACGCTGTGGTTCCTGCTCGCGCTCGGCATCTTCCGGCTGATCCTGCCCTACCTCGCGATGGTGCGGATGCCGCTGCTGTGGGCCCTCGTCTTCTCGGTCGGTGTCGGGTACCTCTCGAACATCGACTCGACGTTCTCGCTGTCGCGGGCGATCGGCATCCTGCCGTTCTTCGTGCTCGGCTGGCAGGTGCGGCAGTGGGGCATCGTCGATCGCTGGCGCGCGGCCGAGCGCGTCACCTGGTACGTGCGCGCGCGGCGGCGGTCACTCGTGCTGGTCGCCTGGCTCGCGGTCGTGGTCGTCGTTCATCGACTTCTTCCGCCGAATCGACCTGCGCTTCTGGTTCTTCTACGACGACTCGTACTCCGGGCTCGGCGAGGACGCGTGGTGGGCGGGCCTCGTGCGGCTCGCGCTGATCGTGCTCGCAGTGCTGCTCTCTGCGGCGGTGTTCTCGCTCATCCCCCGCCGAACGACGTGGATCACGGGGTTCGGCCAGGCCACGATGTACATCTACCTGCTGCACAGCTTCGTGCTGTACCCGATCCGCGAGACGGGGGTGATCGAGGGACTGCACGCGTCCGCGATGTGGCTCGTGAGCATGATCCTGTGCGGTATCGGCATCTCGATCGCACTCGCGAGTCCGATCGTGCGCCGCGTCTTCCGACCGCTGGTCGAGCCCAAACCGCACTGGCTGTTCAAGGAATTGCGCGACGAGCGCCCCTCCCGCGTCGACCCGACCGGATCCAAACGGGACCGGGATGTCGCGCCGTCACGCCCTCGCACCGCAAGTGCCACAGCGTCCGTCGAGATCCGGCCACAACCGGCATCGAAGCCGTAGTCTGCAGGGGCTGGTTACGCTCCATGTCGGTGCGTGTTGTCCGCACCGGTCCGCCTGCCTACGCTCAATCGACGGGCGCGCGACCGCTGCCCCGAGACCACAGCAGGAGAGCCGTCATGAGCGACAACTGGAAGTTCGAAACCAAGCAGGTGCACTCGGGCGCGCAGCCAGACCCGACGACCAACGCCCGCGCGACTCCGATCTACAAGACGACCTCGTACGTCTTCAACAGCACGGCGCACGCGCAGAACCTGTTCGCGCTCGCCGAGTTCGGCAACATCTACACGCGGCTCATGAACCCCACCACCGACGTGGTCGAGCAGCGGGTCGCCGCGCTCGAGGGCGGCACCGCAGCGCTCGCCGTGGCATCCGGCTCGTCGGCGATCACCTACGCGGTGCTCAACATCGCCGGCGCGGGCGACCACATCGTCTCGTCATCGTCGATCTACGGCGGCACGTACAACCTGTTCAAGTACACGCTCTCCCGGCTCGGCATCGAGGTGACGTTCGTCGAAGACCAGGATGACGCCGCCGAGTGGCAGGCCGCGATCCGCCCGAACACCAAGCTGCTGTTCGCCGAGACGATCGGCAACCCGAAGATCAACATCCTCGACATCGAGAAGGTCGCGAGCGTCGCACACGCCGCGAACCTCCCGCTCATCGTCGACAACACGATCGCGACGCCGTACCTCATCAAGCCGATCGACTTCGGCGCCGACATCGTCGTGCACTCCGCGACCAAGTTCCTCGGCGGCCACGGCACGGTCATCGCCGGTGTCATCGTCGATGGCGGCAAGTTCCCCTGGGCGGCGAACGCCGACAAGTTTCCCGGTCTCACCGAACCCGACCCGAGCTACCACGGTGCGAGCTACACCGGCGTGCTCGGCGACGCGATCGCGTTCATCATCAAGACCCGCGTCACGATCCTGCGCGACACCGGTGCGGCCCTCTCGCCCGACAGCGCGTTCGCGCTCATCCAGGGCATCGAGACCCTCAGCCTGCGCATCGAGCGCCACACCCAGAACGCGCAGGAGATCGCCGAGTGGCTCGAGAACCACGACGACGTCGCGAGCGTGAACTACTCCGGCCTGCCGTCGAGCCCGTGGTACGCGGCAGCCAACAAGTACGCCCCCAAGGGCGTCGGCGCGGTCGTCTCGTTCGAACTCAAGGGCGGTGTGGATGCCGGCCGCGCGCTCGTCGAGAACGTCGCGCTGTTCAGCCACCTCGCCAACATCGGCGACGTGCGCAGCCTCATCATCCACCCGGCCTCGACGACGCACTCGCAGCTCACGCCGGAGCAGCAGCTGACCACGGGCGTCACCCCCGGACTCGTGCGCCTCTCGGTCGGCATCGAGAACGTCGACGACCTCAAGGCCGACCTCGAGGTCGGCTTCGCGGCCGCGCGAGCCGTGGTCGCCGCGAACGCGAAGGCGTAACTCCCGCTCCGATGTAACAATCACGGGCGCCTCCCGCGCACCCGGGATACTTGGGAGCGACATGGACTGGCAGACTCCCGAGGACACCGTGCTCGCGACCTTCGTAACGGAGGCCAACGCGCGCTCGCTCGCCGGAGCGCCTCCGGTCACCGGAGCGTGGCGCGAGGGCGACCCGGTGGGCGACCGCAAGTTCGAGTCGATCGGTACGGTGCGGCTCGAGCGCGGCGGCGAGCTGCCGTCGGTGCGGGTGGCGTACGAGACGTTCGGCACCCTGAATCCCGGCGGCGGGAACGCGATCCTCGTCGTGCACGCGCTCACGGGCGACAGTCACTTGGTGGGTGAGCCGGGCTCCGGGCATCCAACCGGCGGCTGGTGGGGCGGACTGGTCGGACCGGGCAAGCCGATCGACACCGACGAGTGGTTCGTGGTCGTTCCGAACATGCTCGGTGGATGCCAGGGCACGACCGGCCCCGCATCGCACGCGCCCGACGGCACCGAGTGGGGCTCCCGCTTCCCGTTCGTGACCATCCGGGACCAGGTCGACGTGCAGCTCGCGCTGACCGACGCCATCGGCATCGAGCGCTGGGCGGCGGTCATCGGCGGATCGATGGGCGGCATGCAGTCGCTCGAGTGGGGCGTCGCCCATCCAGACCGGGTCGATCGCATCGCGGTGCTCGCCGCGCCGGCCGTGTCGAGCGCCGACCAGATCGCGTTGAACTTCGTGCAGCTCGAGGCGGTGCGCAACGACCCGAACTTCGCGGGCGGCGACTACTACGAACTCGATGAGGGCCCATCTCGCGGCCTCGCGCTGGCTCGCCGGATGGCGCTGCTCAACTACCGCTCGCCCACCGAGCTCAACGACCGGTTCGAGCGCAGCTGGCAGAGCGGCGTGAGTCCGCTCGGCGGTGGCGGGCGGTACGCGGTCGAGAGCTACCTCGACTACCACGGCAACAAGTTCACGCGTCGATTCGACGCGAACAGCTACGTGCGGCTCGTCGAGGCGATGAACTCGCACGACATCGGCCGTGGGCGCGGCGGCGTCGCCGCGGCGTTGTCGGGCCTGGTCGCGCCGACCCTGGTGCTCGGCATCGACAGTGACCGCCTGTTCCCGGTCGCCGACCAGCGGGTGATCGCGAAGCTCGCGCCCGGCAACATCGACGGCGACATCCCGACGGTGATCAGCTCTCCGTTCGGCCACGATGCGTTCCTCATTGAGAACGCGCTCGTGGGCAGCGCAGTTGCGGCGCCTGCTGTCGGTTCCGGTCGCGTGACGCGTGCCATCACGGAGAGGCACCCCCCCCGTTCAGCCGCGCGGTGTGACACGATTCGGTCTTGATGGAACTGATTGCGAAGGAGCGTGACCGGCTCCTTCAGCGCGCAGCGCGCATCCACGGCCTCAGCTTCACGATCGTGTCCTTCGTGTGCTTGAGCATTCCCGGTGCCATCGATCTCGTTCCGTATTTCTTGTGCATCCCGCTCTACATCGTCATTGGCGTGAGCCAGGTGCAGTGGGTTGGGAATCGATCGCTCGTGTGGGTGCTGCCGGTGCAGCTCGCGGGCCTCGGCGTCGTGGCGCTCGCGACGGTCGTGAGCCAGAACGGCCCGAGCTCGGCGGGGGTGTCGGCGATCACGCAGCTGACCGCGGCATCCCTCGCGGCATCGGCGATCACCCTCACGACGGAAGCGTTGCGACGCCTGGTGCTGTTCGGGTCGTTCGCGGTCATCACCGCGACGACGACGGTGCTGCTCGCGCCGTACCAGGCGCCGCTGCACACCATCGCGCTGCTGAGCCTGGGCTGGACGCTCGCAGCGGTCATCGGCTTCTGGATTTCCGCTGGCGTGCCGAGAGCCGCGAGACGCATCGCGAGCATCGGCCGGGCTCATCGTGCAGAACGACAGGCGAGCGAGACGGAAGCCCAGCGCCGACAGTCCGCCCGGCTGCTGCACGACACCGTACTGGCGACCCTCACCCTGCTCGCACACTCGGGTGTCGGGGTCGCGCCAGAAGCGCTGCGCCAGCAGGCTCAGGATGACGCCCGCCTCCTGCGTCAGCTGCGGCTCGGTGCCACGCCGACGCCGCAATCGAGCGGGTCGTACACCCTCGCTCCCCCGATCGCGGACAGCGTGCTCGGCACGACGCTCGAGTCGGTCAAGCAGCGATTCGGCCGGATGGGGCTCGAGGTCAGCTGGCACGGCACGGGCCAGGTGCTGCTGCCGAGCGACGTGCTCGACGCGTTTCTGCTCGCCCTCGCGGAATGCCTCGAGAACGTGCGGCGCCACTCGGGCGTGACCGAGGCGCACGTGACGATCACGGATGACGAGACCACCGTGCGCGCAATGATCACCGACTCGGGCGTCGGCTTCGAACTCGACGACGTGGATTCCGCGCGCCTCGGCCTCAAGGAGTCCGTCGTCGGGCGGCTCAAGGAGGTCGGCGGTCGCGCACGGCTGTTCTCATCACCCGGCTCTGGGACGACCGTCGTGCTCGAGGTGCCTCGCTGATGGCAAGGGGCACAGCGACGTTCTCGGCGCCTGAGGAGAACACGCTCGGCGTGGTCATCGGGCGTGGGCGACGCAACATCAGCGAGGCCACGCGACGCGTCGTGCGTGAGGCGGTGCCACGGCGCGCGAGCCTCGGTACGGGCTTCATCGGCATCGGCGCCGTGGTCGTGCTCGCGCTCCGCACGATCTACGGGCTCGGCTGGTTCGTGTCGTACTGGGCGTCTGGCACCTACCCGAATCCGGTGCCGGCCGCGCTCGCGTGGGCCGTGCTCGGCGTCACGATCGTCACGACGCTCGTGGTCACCCGCGTCAACGGCGACCAGCTGCCCGAATGGATGTTCTGGCTGTTCCTCGCGGGGCTCGGCGCCGCGATCGCGCTCGACCTCGTCGCCATCCTGCCACTGCACGACGTCGGGGACTACGCGACCGCAGCGGTGACGAGCGGGATGGCACTGCTCGTGATCATCACGATGCGCCGCACCCTCGACATCCTGATCGCCGCCGGGGTGATCGGTGCCGTCCTCGCGACTGCGATGCTGCTCAACTCGAAACTGGACGACACCACGATCGCCCAACAGGTGACCACCCTCGCCTTTGCAGTGCTGCCCGCCGCGATCGGGGTGGTGATCGTGCGAGGCTTCCGGCGTCTCGTGCAGGTCGAGCTCGATCGCGTGCTCGTGCAGAGCACGGTCTCGGCCCCGCGGTTCGCCGTCGGCATGCTCGCGTCCGAGGAACTCGCCCGCCTCGACCTCGCCGCCGAGGAGCTGCTCGAATCGGTGGCGACCGGGCGCACGGCTCTGCCGCTCCAGCCCGCCATCGCATCGAAAGCCGCCCAGCTGGCCACCGAGCTGCGTCTGCACCTCATCGAGGGCCGCCGCGAGACGTGGTTGTTCCACGCGGTCACGGAATCGGACCTGCTCGGCAAGACCGTCACGCTCACCGACAAGGGGAGCCTGGCCGGCCTGCTCGACCCGCAGCAGCGGGACGGCTTGCTGCAGGCGGCGTGGCTGCTCGTGAGCGACCAGGGCAAGCGCGGTGCACCGCGAACGGTGCAGCTCTCAATCGAACCCGGCACCGAGTTCGTTCCGGCGGAGCACGGTCGCAAGATCGGCATCCACATCGCCCTCACCAGCACGGGCGTGCCACGAAATCGTGTCGACCCGGCCACGTGGGACGCCATCCGCAAGGTCGGGCAGTACAGTGACTCCACCCAGAACAGTAGCCTTCGGGTGGATATCAGGGTGCTCGTGGACAACCCGGCGGACCAGTGACGACGAGCGCAAGCCCCCCAACGTGAGGAATCCAGCGTGACCGATCCAACGGCCCCCATCCGTCTCGCCATCGTCGACGACCATCGGATGCTGCTCGGCGCCCTCACCGAATGGATCCGCAACGCTGCGGCCGACATCGACATGGTCGCCGCCGTGCCCACCTGGCCCGAGCTCACCACGCACCCGCAGTTCCCGGTCGACGTCGTGCTGCTCGACCTCGACCTCAAGGACAACATCCCGATCTCGCTCAAGATCAACACCCTCAAGACGATGGGTGTCAAGGTCGTGCTCATGAGCACGTACTCCGAACCCAACGTCGTGCGGGAGGCGCTCGGCGCCGGGGCACTCGGCTACCTGGTCAAGAGCGAGGATGCCGGCATGATCGTCGAGGCGATCCGGGCCGCATCGAAGGGCGAGTCCTTCGTCTCCGCCGAACTGGACCTCGCGCTCAACCAGGGCGAGGTCGGCGGCTCCCCCAAGCTCAGCGCCCAGGAGCGCCGCGTGATGGCGCTGTACGGCGGCGGCGAGCCCGTGAAGGCCGTGGCGTTCGCGCTCAGCATCTCGGAAGAGACCGCGAAGAGCTACCTCAAGCGCATCCGCGAGAAGTACCGCGTGGCCGGTTTCGACGTCGGCACGAAGGTCGCGCTGCGCAAGCGCGCGATCGAAGACGGCATCCTCATCGAGAGCGACATCCGCAAGGACTTCTAGCGCGCGCTGCCTTTTGGCGCGCCGCCGCCCCTGCGAGCGCGCACTTCCGCAGGGTTATGGCTTCTGAGTTGCGAGCGGCCAAACTGACGGCAGCCAGACGGGCGGCGTCTCGTGTGGCTTCGCGCGGTGCGGTCACCATCGCGTGGATCGCCCATCCGAGCAGAACGAAGTACAGCAGGTTGCGGCTCGTGAGCACGATGAGCATCAGTGGATCAAGACTCAGCAACTCGTTGTACAGGTACGGGTACACCAGTTGTGTGAGTCCAGCCAGCGCCAACACCATCGCGCCCGGAGTGCGGAACGAGCGACCGGTACCCGCGATCCGCGTCGCGATGCCGAGCGCGATCGGCACGGCGAGCCAACTCACGAACTGCGGCGAGCCGACCTTGTTGATCGCGATGAACGCGGTGACCAGGGCGAGCGACGAGTGCAGGCAGCAGGTCGGCGGGCTGCGCGCCGCGCCGCAGCGAACGCACCCCGAGCACCACGATCACGGCAACGACCACCGTCAGCAAGGGGGTCATGATCGAAGGCGGCGAACTCAGTGCCCGCGCCATCCACCTGGTAGGTCAGAATGCCCATGTCGTAGTACACGTACGTGCCGAACTCGCCCGCGAGCGCGCGCCAGAGCCAGATCGTGCTCACGGGGGCTTCGACCTGCAGCCCGCGGTCGGCCTGCTGAGTGATGAAGCTCAGCACGTTCTGGCCGCTGCCGAGCAGCAGGGCGATCGCGACGATCCCCGCAGAGACGATCGCGGCGGTCGCGATCACCCGTCGCCGTTCCCGCATGGAGATGACCATGCCCAGCAGGATGGCCGCCGGCCAGATCTTGATCCACGTCGCGATCACGAGCAGCACCGTCGCCGCGCGTGGCCGAGTCGCAACGACGAGCACGCCCACCATCGCGATCGGCACGGTCACGGAGTCGATGCGACCGAGCGCGATGGGTCCGAGCAGGAGGAGGAAGCCAACCCACCACCAGCCGAGCGCGACGCGCTCGCGCGACCGGCCCCATCCCGTCACGAACCCGAACGCGACCGCGTTGAGGATCATGATCATCGACAGCCAGGTGCTCGCGTACTGGTCGGGACCGAAGAGCAGCGCGGCGAGCATGGGCACGATCGCGACGATCGGGTACACCCACGCGGTATCGAGGCCGACCCAGGTGCCCTGCATGGCCTGATCCATCCAGAAGCGGTAGACGACGCTCACATCGCCGAGCGGAGCTGATGGCGCGTAGAGGTTCACCAGGCCGAGCCAGAGATGCACGAGCACAAAAGCGGCCCATACCGCGATCGGACTGGATGCCACCGCTCCGCCGATTCCGATGGCCCCGACGCGGGCCGGCGCCCCGGTCGTCATGGCCCCAAGCGTAGCCCCGGTAACAATCGTCCTCTGTCGCTGCCACCGGCCCGTGGATGCTGCACAATGGTGAGCACACAGCAGCTTCAGGAGGAACCATGACACGCGCATCCACGATCCTTCGCACCTTCGCCGTCGCTGCCACGGCGGCGCTCGCGATCGGCCTCGCCGGCTGCGAGGTCACGGGCGGCGACTCGGGCGAGCCGAGCGAGTACGTGACCGAGGGCAAGCTCACCGTCGGCACGGGCGAGCCCGCGTACTACCCCTGGGTGATCGACGACGCGCCCGAGTCGGGCGAGGGCTTCGAGGCTGCGGTCGCGTACGCCGTGGCGGACGAGCTCGGCTTTGCCGCCGAGGACGTCGTGTGGGTGCGCACGACCTTCGACGAGGCGATCGCGCCTGGCGCCAAGAACTTCGACTTCAACCTGCAGCAGTTCTCGATCACCTCCGAGCGTGCCCAGAGCGTCGACTTCAGTTCGGCCTACTACGAGACGACCCAGGTGGTCATCACCACCGCGGCGTCGGCGGCCGCTGGCGCGACGACGATCGAGGAGCTCAAGGGCTTCCTGATCGGCGCGCAGACCGGCACCACGAGCCTCTCGGCGATCGAGCAGGTCATCGCTCCCGCCGCGGGCGCGCAGGTGTTCAACACCAACGACGACGCGAAGCTCGCGCTCGAGAGCGGCACCGTCGACGCGATCGTCGTCGACCTGCCCACGGCGTTCTACCTCACGGGTGTCGAACTGACCGACGGCATCATCATCGGTCAGCTGCCCGCGATGGACGGCAAGAACGGCGACGAGTTCGGGCTCGTGCTTCCGAAGGACAGCCCGCTCACCGTGCGGGTCTCGAACGCGGTCGACAAGCTCAAGCGCGACGGTGTGCTCGACGAACTCGCGGCCGAGTGGCTCGCCGACGCCGCCGATGCACCGGTGCTCGAAGTCCCGCCCGCTCCGTAGCGGGCGCTCGTCCGGTACCGTCGCAGGGTGAGTCACGAGCCAGCGCCGCCAGGCAGGATCCGTCAACCGAGCGCGATTGAGCTGGACCGGCGGGCGTTCCGCCGCAAACAGGGCGTGCGCTCGGTGATCATCAGCCTCGTGAGCACGCTCGTGCTCGCGGTGCTCGGGTGGCTGTTCGTGGTGAACACGCCTGGTTGGGCCGCGGTGCAGCGCACGTTCTTCAATCCAGAGGTGTTCGTCCAGTCCTTCCCTCGTATCGGGATGGGTTTCCTGCTCAATCTGCGCGTGCTGTTCTTCGCGGTGATCGGCGTGTTCGTGGTCGCCCTGATCATCGCGGCCATCCGCACGCTGCGCGGACCGGTGTTCTTCCCGCTGCGCGCGCTCGCGGCCGGCTACACCGACCTGTTCCGCGGCATGCCGCTCATCATCGTGCTCTACCTCGTCGGATTCGGGATTCCGGGGCTGCTCGGAACGACTGGTCCGCGCATCCCGAGCGAGGTTCTCGGCACGATCGCCCTCGTGCTCACCTACTCGGCGTACGTGTCGGAGGTGTTCCGCGCGGGCATCGAGGCGGTGCATCCATCACAGCGACTCGCCGCACGCTCGCTCGGTCTGAGCCACGGGCGCACGATGCGCCTCGTCGTGCTGCCCCAGGCCGTTCGCAAGGTCACGCCAGCGCTCATGAACGACTTCGTCGCCATGCAGAAGGACGTCGGCCTCATCTCCGTGCTCGGCGCAATCGACGCGGTGCGCGGTGCCCAGATCGAGGTGGCGAAGTCGTTCAACTACACGCCGTACGTCGTCGCGGGCCTGCTGTTCGTGCTGCTCGCGTTTCCCATGATCCGCTTCATCGACTGGTACACGGCGAAGCTGCGCTCCCGCGAGCAGATCGGCGGGATCGTATGAGTGACACGGCCGCAGGCAACCCCGTCTACGACGGCCCGGTGCTGCGACTGCAGAACGTGCACAAGTCGTTCGGCGACTCCCAGGTGTTGCGTGGCATCGACCTTGAGGTGGGCGAGCACGAGGTCGTCGCCCTCATCGGCTCGAGCGGCTCGGGCAAGTCGACGCTGCTGCGCACCGTCAACCTGCTCGAGCGCATCGATGACGGGCAGGTGTGGCTGCGGGATCTCGACATCAGCGACCCGAGAGTGGATGCCGACAGCGTGCGCGCCCGCATCGGTGTCGTGTTCCAGCACTACAACCTGTTCCCCCACCTCACGGTGCTCGACAACGTCACGCTCGCCTCGCGCCACGTCTTCAAGCAATCGAAAGCCGAAGCGGATGCGCGCGGAAGCGAGTTGCTCGAACGGATCGGGCTCGGCGAGCACGCCGCGAGCTACCCCGACCGTCTCTCGGGCGGGCAGCAGCAGCGCGCCGCGATCGTGCGAGCGATCGCCACCGAGCCCGAACTGCTGCTGCTCGATGAGATCACGAGCGCCCTCGACCCCGAGCTCGTCGGCGAAGTGCTCGAGCTCGTGCGCCAGCTGAAGCTCGAGGGCACCACGATCGTCATGGCGACGCACGAGATGGCGTTCGCCAGGGATGTCGCCGACCGCGTCGTGTTCCTCGACCAGGGCGTGATCGTCGAATCCGGGCCGCCCGCACAGGTGTTCGGCGCGCCGAAGCAGGAACGAACCCGGGAGTTCGTCGCGAGGTTCAACGCGGGCTGAGCCGCAGCCTCCGGACCGCGGTCAGCGCGCGACGAGCTCTGCGATCACCCCCGGCACCGCCCCGCACAGGTCGAGCACGGTGAACGGCCCGCCGGCCGACGCCCGGGTTGCTGCGAGGCCGTGCACGAGTGCCGCTGTCGCCGCGAGCCGGGCAAGGGCCGTCGGATCCGAAGCGATCGCGTCGGCACGGGTCGCGACGAGCGCCCCGAGGATGCCTGCGAGCGCATCACCCGCCCCCGCGGTCGCAAGCCAGGCGGGCGCGGACTGCACTGACAGCGTGATACCCGGCCCCGCCACGTGGGTGGTGTGGCCCTTGAGCAGCACGGTCGCGTGCAGCTCAGCCGCCGCGCGCACGGCGAAGCCGGGCGGGTCGGCGGCGATCGCCGCGCGGTCCACCCCGAGGAGGCGCGCGAGCTCGCCCGCGTGCGGGGTGAGCACCACGGGGCCGGTGGTGCGGGCGTGGAGGTGGAGGGCGCCGGCATCCAGCACGCAGGGGAGGCCGGAGGCGGTCGCGGCATCCATGCGCTCGACGACGGCGGGTTCGGTCTCGCCGACGTCGATGCCCGAGCCGAGCAGCCAGGCCTGCACCCTGCCGTCGGCGGTCACGGCCTCCGGGCGTCGGGCAAGCACGAGGTCGGTGGGGCGGTCGGGGCCGAGGTAGCGCAGCATCCCGACGCCGGTGTGGAGCGCGGCCTCGACCGTGAGCACTGCGGCTCCCGGGTACCGAGTCGAGCCGGTCACGACGCCGAGCACGCCGCGGGAGTACTTGTCGTCGTCGGCGCCCGGCACCGCGATCCACGCGGCGGCGTCGTCGTCGGTCCAGCGCGCGAAGTCGGTCATGTGAGCCACGATAGTTTGATCGGATGCCTTCCCTGCCGATCAGCATTCCCGGCCGCGTCGTCGTCTTCGACTACGGCGAGGTGATCTCGCACTCGCCCTCCGAGGAGGACACGCGACGACTGCTCGAAGTGGGCGGCATCCCCGATGCCCTCGAGTCGACGTTCTGGGAGCGCTACTGGCACCACCGACCTCCGCTCGACCAGGGCTCGGTGCTCGTGACGGACTACTGGAAGACGCTCGCGTCCGAGCTCGGCGTCGAGTGGTCGGCGTCGCAGCGTCACGCGCTCTGGGTGGCGGACTTCCGCGGCTGGTGGAGCGTCGAGTCCCGCACGATCGACCTGATCGAGCGGCTGCACGACGGCGGCACCCGAATCGCGCTCCTGTCCAACGCGGGCTTCGACTTCGTCTCGGGCTTCCGGCACTCGCCGATGTCCGAGTTCTTCGAGGTCATGTACGTCAGTGCCGAGATGGATGCCATCAAGCCCGACCCCGAGATCTACCGCGAGGTCGCCACGGGGCTGGGCATCGACCCTCGAGCAGATGATCTTCATCGACAACAAGTCCGAGAACACGGATGCCGCGGCTGAACTCGGGATCACGGCGCACCACTTCACGTCCGTCGCCGGGCTCGAGCGTTCCTGGTCGAGCATGCGGACACAGCATGAGGTGACCTCCCAAGGCTCCGGGGGATCACTGACGACGCGTCGCGTCGTGAACCTCCCCCACGAGCTCCTCGATGATGTCCTCGAGGAACAGCACCCCGCGCGTCGCGCCGGACTCGTCGAACACCCGCGCGACGTGCACGCCGCTGCGGCGCATGGTGGCGAGGGCATCCTCGAGGTCGGTGCCCCGGAAGACGGAGATGAGTTGGCGGATGCGCTTCGGCGGCACCGGCTCGTCGAACTCGCCGGGCCCGTCGAGATCGATGACGTCCTTGAGGTGGATGTAGCCGCTCGGCTCGCCCTCCTCGTCCACGAAGATGTACCGCGAGAACCCGTGCTGGGCGACCGCGCTCTCGACATCGGCCGGGGTCGCTTCTTCGGGCAGGGTCACGAGTGCACGAAGCCCGACGGCTACGTCATGCACCTTCTTCTCCGTGAATTCGAAGGCTGCGGTGAGCGCGCCCGTGCGATCCTGCAGCACACCCTCAGCCGTCGAGTGCGCGACGATCGTCTGCACCTCGTCGAGCGTGAACACGCTGGTCGCCTCGTTCTTCGGCGTCACCCCGAAGATCCGGAGCACGCCGTTCGCGATCGCATTGAGCACGACGATGAACGGGCGCAGCACCACCGAGATCGCCACGAGCGGCGTGGCGAGGATGAGCGCCGCGCGATCCGGCACCGAGAACGACAGGTTCTTGGGCACCATCTCGCCGATCACGACGTGCAGGAAGGTGACGAGCAGCAGCGTGATCACGAACGCGAGGGCGGTGATCACCTCCTCGGGCAGCGCGGTCAGGTGCAGCGGCACCTCGAGCAGGTGGTGGATGGCCGGCTCCGACACATTGAGAATCAGCAGCGAGCAGACGGTGATGCCGAGCTGGCACGTCGCGAGCATGAGCGTGGCGTGCTCCATCGCCCAGAGCGCGTTCTTCGCCCAACGCGATCCGGCTTCGGCGCGCGGTTCGATCTGCGATCGGCGAGCCGAGATCACCGCGAACTCCGCGCCGACGAAGAAGCCGTTGACGATCAGGAGCACGACGAGCCAGAGGATGCCTGCAGAGTCGCCCATCAGGAGTCCACCCCCTCGGGGTCGCGCGGATGCGGGGTGTAGCGCACCCGATCGATGCGGCGGCCGTCGAGACGCTCGATGCGGAACACTCCCCCGTCGATCTCGACGGTGTCGCCAACACGGGGAATCCGGCCGAGCTCTGACATGAGCCAGCCGCCGACGGTCTCGTACGGCCCCTCCTCCGGCACCATGATCGACGTGCGCTCGAGCAACTCGTCCGGTCGGAGGATTCCGGGGAACGTGAACCAATCGCGCGAGCGAACGACATCCGCTTTCGACCGGTCGTGCTCGTCCGACACCTCGCCGACGAGCTCCTCGACGAGGTCTTCGAGCGTGGCAACGCCCGCGGTGCCGCCGTACTCGTCGACGACGACCGCGAGCTGGTACCCGCGGTTGCGGAGTTCGCCGAGCAGGGAGTCGAGCTTCATCGTCTCTGGCACGCGCAGCGCGTCGGACTGCAGTGCGCCGACCGGCACTTCGCCGCGCTTGTCGCGTGGGACGGCGACCGCCTGCTTGACGTGGACGATGCCGACGACGTCATCCACACCGTCATCCACCACCGGGAAGCGGGAGAAGCCAGTGCGGCGAGCGAGGTCGATGACGTCCTGAGCCGAGTCCGCTCGGTCGACGTGCATGACTCGGGGGCGTGGCGTCATGACGTCTTGGGCGGTGTGGGCGCTGAACGCAAGCGTGCGTGCCAGGAGCGTGGCCGTGTCGCGATCGAGGCTGCCTTCCATCGCCGAGCGACGCACGAGCGACGCAAGTTCCTCGGCGGTGCGGGCACCCGAGAGCTCCTCTTTGGGCTCGATGCCGATCATCCGCAGGACGCCGTTCGCCGTGCCGTTGAGCAGCCGCACCGCGGGCCTGAACACCATGGTGAAGACGACCTGGAACGGGATGACCACCTTCGCGGTCTGTCGCGGAAGTGAGAGCGCGAAGTTCTTCGGCACGAGTTCGCCGATGATCATCGAGATGAGGGTGGCGATGAACACGGCGAGCACGGTCGCGATGGTGCGCGACACGCTCTCCGGCCAGCCCGTCGGCCCGAACAGCGGCGAGAGCCAGGTGCTGAATGCGGGCTCAAGCAGGTATCCGGTGAGCAGCGTGGTCAGCGTGATGCCGAGTTGCGCGCTCGACAGGTGCGTCGAGGTGATCTTGAGCGCGCCGATGATCCAGCCGAGGTTCTTCTCACCTCTCGACTGCCTGACCTCGAGGTCTGAGCGGTCGAGATTGACGAGCGCGAACTCGCTCGCGACGAAGAATCCGGTGCCGACGGTGAGCAGCGAGGCCAGCGGCGAGCATGATCCACTCGGCCATCAGAGGCTGCCGAGGGTCGAGGGCGAGTCGTACTAGGAGGTTCGTCCATGGGTGTCCGGGCAGTCTACCGGCGCACGGTCACCAAGAAACCGGGAGCGCCTTGCCCTCTTCGTACCCCGCCGCCGACTGGATGCCGACGAGCGCACGCTCCCGGAACTCGGCAAGAGAGGTCGCACCCGCGTAGCTCAGCGAGCTGCGCACGCCCGACGTGATCATGTCGATGAGATCTTCGAGCGACGGTCGCTGCGGGTCGAGGTAGATCTTCGAGCTCGAGATGCCCTCGGCGAACAGTTCCTTGCGGGCGAGGTCGTACGGATCGAGCCGCTCGAAGCGCTCGTGCACGGCTTTCGTGGAGGCCATGCCCCAGCTCTCCTTGTACGCCCGGCCGCGCTCGTCGACCGCGAGTTGCCCGGGTGCCTCGATCGTGCCCGCGAACCACGAGCCGATCATCACCGACGCGGCACCAGCGGCGAGCGCGAGCGCGACATCGCGGGGGTAGCGCACGCCGCCGTCAGCCCAGACGTGCGCCCCGAGCGCGCGTGCCGCCTCGGCGGTCTCGAGCACCGCGGAGAACTGCGGGCGGCCGACCGCGGTCATCATGCGGGTGGTGCACATCGCGCCCGGTCCGACGCCGACCTTCACGATGGTCGCGCCGGCACCGACGAGGTCGCGCACCGCCTCGGCGGTGACGACGTTGCCCGCGGCAATGGGCAGGCCGAGCTTGAGCTTGGCGACGGCCTCGATCGCCGCGAGCATGCCGTCCTGGTGGCCGTGGGCGGTGTCGACGACGATGACGTCGACCCCGGCGGCGGCGAGCGCAGTGGCCTTGGCCGCGACATCCCCGTTGATCCCGACCGCAGCTCCGACGATGAGCCTGCCGTTCGCGTCCACCGCAGGGTCGTACAGGGTTGAGCGCAGCGCCCCCTTGCGAGAGAGGGTGCCCACGACGTGGCCTTCGTGCAGCACGGGAGCGAAGTGGATGCCCGCCGCCACCATGAGGTCGAACGCGGCCCGCGGCCCATCCAGTTCGTCGGCGTCGATCTCCGTCACCTGCGGACCGAGCAGGTCGCCGAGCGGCGCATCCGGCAGCGCAGTCGCGAGGCGCTCTGCGGTGACCGCGCCGAGGAACGCGCCGTGCTCGTCGTGCACGACGAGTCCGTGGCCCTCGAGGGGCGGGAGCTGGGCACGGGCGGCGCCGACCGTGTCGGACGGGGCGAAGTCGAGCGCAGCATCCCAGCCGAGCGGCTGGTCCTTGACCCAGCGGATCGCGGCGGCGAGATCCTGGAGGGGAAGATCCTGCGGCAGCACGCCGAGTCCACCGCGCCGCGCGAGGGTCGCGGCGAGCCGCGGCCCGGTGACCGAGTTCATGTTCGCGGAGATGATCGGGATGCTCGCTGCAGTGCCGTCGCCGGGTGCGAGCGAGACATCCAATCGGCTTCGAACGGCCGAGCGGCTCGGCACGAGAAAGACGTCGGAGTACGTCAGGTCGTGGGTCGGATCGGTCTCATAGAAGCGCATGCCCCCAATTTACTTGGATTCCCCTTCGTGCCCGCTGGGCGGAAGGCGGGTGTACGCCCACCCGATTGGCTTAAGATTGCTCGTGGTCGTGTCCGCACCAGGATGCGCCGTGCAGACTTCATCAAACGGTGTTTCTGAACAGAATGAAAGTGGGCGGTCGGCTGTGTCGAGCCAAGTGACCGGAATCGCGCCTGAGGGCGAGTCGTCGGGCGAATTCGGAGCCAACGAATGGCTCGTCGATGAGATGTACGAGCGCTGGCTCGTCGACAAGAACTCGGTGGATGAGTCGTGGTGGCCCGTGCTCGAGACGTACACCCGAGTGACGGCAAGCCCGGCGATGCCGCCCAGCGCCACGCCGACGCCCGCCGCTCCGAGCGGCGCCCGCCGCTCCGCTCCGACCCGACGCCGAACAACGCGATCCCGCCGTGGCCGCGCGATCCCGGAGCAGAACCGACGCCCCGGCAGCTCCCCCGGCCGCTGCGCCGGCCGAGCCCGCTTCGTCGACCGGCAGCACGCCGGTCGCCCGCACGACCTCAGCGCCCGCCAAGCCCCAGCCGATTCCGGCTCAGGCACCGTCGGCCACGGCCGCGGCGTCGGCCGACACCCCGCAGCCCGAGAGCACGGTCGAGACCCTCAAGGGTGTCGCCAAGGTCATCGCCGCCAACATGGACGCGAGCCTCACCGTGCCGACGGCGACGAGCGTGCGAACGATGCCGGCGAAGCTCATGATCGACAACCGCATCGTGATCAACAACCACCTCAAGCGGGCCCGCGGTGGCAAGGTCTCGTTCACCCACCTCATCGCGTGGGCGATGGTCGAGGTGCTCAAGGAGTTCCCGAGCCAGAACGTCTTCTACGACGAGGTCGACGGCAAGCCGTCGGTCGTCACCCCGGCACACATCAACCTCGGCATCGCGATCGACCTGCCGAAGCCCGACGGCACTCGCAGCCTTGTCGTCCCCGGCATCAAGCGCGCCGACACGATGGGATTCAACGAGTTCCTCGTCGCCTACGAGGATGTCGTCTCCCGCGCGCGCACCGGCAAGCTCACCGCCGCCGACTACGCGGGCAACACCATCTCGCTCACCAATCCCGGTGGGATCGGTACCGAGCACAGCGTGCCGCGGCTCATGCGCGGCGCCGGCTGCATCGTCGGCGCAGGCGCGCTCGAGTACCCCGCCGAGTTCCAGGGCGCGAGCCCGAAGACGCTCGCCGAGCTCGGCATCGGCAAGACGATCACGCTCACGAGCACCTACGACCACCGGGTCATCCAGGGCGCTGGCTCTGGCGAGTTCCTCAAGATGATCCACGAGCGGCTCATCGGCGAGCACCACTTCTACGAAGGCATCTTCGCGGCGCTGCGCATCCCGTACGACCCAATCCACTGGGCGTCCGACATCAACGTCGACACCGCGGACAACATCGACAAGACCGCGCGAGTGCAGGAACTCATCAATGCGTTCCGCGTGCGCGGCCACCTCATGGCCGACACCGACCCGCTCGAGTACCGGCAGCGTTCGCATCCTGACCTCGACATCTCGAGCCACGGCCTGACCTTCTGGGACCTCGACCGCGAGTTCGTCACCGGCGGCTTCGCCGGCAAGCGCACCGCATTGCTGCGCGAGATCCTCGGCGTGCTGCGCGACTCGTACTGCCGCACGATCGGCATCGAGTACATGCACATCGCGGATCCGGCGCAGCGACGCTGGATCCAGGAGCACGTCGAGCAGAAGTACACGCCGCCCACGAAGGACGAGCAGCTGCGCATTCTCGGCAAGCTCAACGAGGCCGAGGCGTTCGAGACCTTCCTGCAGACCAAGTACGTCGGGCAGAAGCGGTTCAGCCTCGAGGGCGGCGAGACCACGATCTCGTTCCTCGACTCAATCATCACAGGCGCAGCCGACCAGAACCTCGAAGAGGTCGCGATCGGCATGGCGCACCGCGGCCGGCTCAACGTCCTCACCAACATCGCGGGCAAGACCTACGGACAGATCTTCCGCGAGTTCGAGGGCACCCAAGACCCGAAGACCGTGCAGGGCTCGGGCGACGTGAAGTACCACCTGGGCACCGAGGGCACCTTCACGGGCGCCGGCGGGCAGACCATCCCGGTGTATCTCGCCGCGAACCCCTCACACCTTGAGGCGGTCGACGGCGTGCTGGAGGGCATCGTGCGGGCCAAGCAGGATCGCCGCCCGATCGGCTCGTTCACGGTGCTGCCGATCATGGTGCACGGCGACGCTGCATTCTCGGGCCAGGGCGTCGTCGTCGAGGTGCTGCAGATGTCGCAGCTGCGGGCCTACCGCACCGGCGGCACGATCCACCTCGTCGTCAACAACCAGGTGGGCTTCACCACGACGCCCGCCGAGGCGCACACGTCGACCTACTCGACCGATGTCGCGAAGACCATCCAGGCACCGATCTTCCACGTGAACGGCGACGACCCGGAGGCCGTGATGCGCGTCGCGGGCCTCGCCTTCGCCTATCGCCAGGAGTTCCACCGCGACGTCGTCATCGACCTCGTCTGCTACCGCCGCCGCGGCCACAACGAGGGCGACGACCCCTCGATGACCCAGCCGCTGATGTACAACCTCATCGAGGCGAAGCGCTCGGTGCGCACGCTCTACACCGAGGCGCTCGTCGGACGTGGCGACATCACGCAAGAGGAGTACGAGGCCGCGCACCTCGACTTCCAGGACCGTCTCGAGCGCGCGTTCGCCGAGACCCACGCGGCCCAGACCGGCTCGATGCCGATCGTCGTGCAAGACGGCAAGCCCATCGCCGATCTCGAGCGACCGGAATCGCAGCAGGATGACGCGGTCGGCGAACCCGCCACGACGGGCGTGGACGACGCCGTCGTGCGCATCATCGGCGACGCGCACGCGAACGCTCCGGCCGGATTCACCGTGCACACCAAGCTGCAGGCAGTACTCCAGAAGCGCGTTGACATGAGCCGCAACGGCAGCGTCGACTGGGGGTTCGGCGAGATGCTCGCCCTCGGATCGCTGCTGCTCGAAGGCACCCCGGTTCGCATGGTCGGACAGGACACGCGGCGCGGCACCTTCGTGCACCGTCACGCGGTGCTGCACGACCGCGAGAACGGCCAGGAGTGGCTGCCGCTGGCCAATCTCGCCGAGAACCAGGCACGGTTCTGGATCTACGACTCGCTGCTCAGCGAGTACGCCGCGCTCGCGTTCGAGTACGGCTACTCCGTCGAACGCGCCGATGCACTCGTGCTGTGGGAGGCGCAGTTCGGCGACTTCGCGAACGGTGCCCAGACCGTGCTCGACGAGTTCATCTCGTCGGCCGAGCAGAAGTGGGGCCAGCGCTCGAGCGTGGTCATGCTGCTGCCGCACGGCTACGAGGGCCAGGGTCCCGACCACTCGTCGGCCCGGATCGAACGCTACCTGCAGCTCTGCGCCGAGAACAACATGACCGTCGCGCGGCCGTCGACGCCGGCGTCGTACTTCCACCTGCTGCGCCGCCAGGCGTATGCGCGTCCACGTCGGCCGCTCATCGTGTTCACCCCGAAGGCGATGCTGCGCCTGCGCGGCGCGACGAGCGAGGTGCACGACTTCACGCAGGGCCGGTTCGAGCCGGTGCTCGACTCCCCCATCCAGAACAAGGATGCCGTCAGGCGCGTGATCCTGACCTCGGGCAAGATCTACTACGACATCATCACCGAGGTCGAGAAGCGCGGCAGCGGCGGCGACATCGCGGTGGTACGCCTCGAGCAGTACTACCCGCTGCCGATCCAGGAAGTGAATTCGGTGCTCGCGCAGTATCCGAACGCAGACCTGGTCTGGACGCAGGACGAACCCGAGAACCAGGGCGCGTGGCCATTCATCTGTCTCGAGCTCGCGAAGCACCTCAAGGGCCGAACGATCCGGGTCGCGTCGCGCAAGTCGTCGGCCTCGCCCGCGACCGGCTCGACGAAGCGCAGCGCGCAAGAGCAGGTCGATCTCATCGACCGGGCTCTCACGCTGGACTGAACTGAGTCGAGCGCGCTGGCGGAGGAACTACCGCTGCGTGCGCAGCCGAGCGAGCAACTCCGGCCCACGGCGGTCGAGAATGCGCCCACCGAGGGTGATGCCGACCCCGATCAGGATGCCGCCAAGCACAAGCCCCACGACGATCGACAGCACCCCGAACAGCTGGTTGCCGGTCACGAGCCCGATCACCGCGAGCACGATCTCTGGGATCATGAGCAGCCCGAGCACCGTCCAGGTCGCGAACATCGAGAGCATGAGGCCGATCGCCCCGCCCGGCTTCGACTTGAACGGGTTCTCCCCGGGCGCCGGCACCTGCACGAGGAATGCCGCCGATGCGACCGATGAGACCGCGAATCCGGTGAGCAGCGCCCCGACGCTCAGGCCGAGGATGGGCAGCAGCAGGTCCCATCGTCCGGCGACGCCGACGCAGACCACTCCGACGACGAGCGTGACCGGCACCGAGAACGTCGCGACCGCCAGCACGCGGCCGAGCCGGTCGTCTCGGCCCGAGACGCCGCTCGACACGTGCAGGGCGAACGCGGTGTTGTCGTAGGAGACGTCCGTGTAGATCGACAGCGCGAGCAGCACAGCGAGGATCGGCCCGACCCAGATGAGTGCGGTGAGGTCGCCGCCGAGGCCCGCGTAGAAGAAGATCAGAATCGGCACGAGCGGCACGCTGATGAGCGACTGCGAGTAGCGGGGGTCGCGCATCCAGTAGATGAGGGCTCGGCCCGCGACGGCGCCCCACGCCGTGTCCGGGAACCAGCCGAACGCGCTCAGACCGCCCTTGGTCGCTCTGGCCGCCGCAGGTGGCGCGGGGCGCTCGAGCGCGCGGGAGAGCGCCCAGCGCCAGACGACGACGATGACGCCGAGCGTCGCGACCGCGATCGCGAACTCGAGCGCGGCGCGCAGTGGATCTCCCGCAGCGAGGTCGGCCGGAACCGCCCAGGCGGCGCCGAACGGCGTGAACCCGACCACATCGCCGATGACGGGCAGCACGTCGCCGAGCTCGCGCAGCAGCGACGAGAGCAGAATGATGATCGGTCCGAGCAGGATGAGCGGAATCATCACGAGCACGGTCTTGGCCTCGCGCGCGCGTCGGCCCGAGCTGATCCGCGAGGCCACGGCGACCAGCATCCTCGAGCCGGCGACTGCGGTGAGCACACCGATCGCGGCGCACACGATCGCGGCGACCGCGGCCAGCGGGTAGCGGCTCCAGGTCGCGACCGTGCCGAGGGCGGCGACGGACGTGACGATGCCCGGCACACCGAGCACGCCACTCACGAGCAGCGCGACGAGCAGTGTGTTGGTGCGGATCGGGAACGGCGACAGCCGCGCGGGATCCACGGTCTGGTCGATGCCGGACGTCAGCACCGGCAGCACAATCCAGCCGAGCACGACCAGGGCACCCGCGAGCACGACGATCGTGCGCGCGAGTTCGAGCGGCGCCAACGAGAGCCCGAACAGCGCGACGACGCAGGCGCCGAGCAGGAACAGCGCGTACACGGCACCGAGGATGGTCGCGATGAGCTGCCACGGACTGCGGGTGAGCTGGTTGCGCAGCAGCAGAAACCGCAGCCTTACGAGAGTCGCAACCACTCTGGACCCTCACCGCCGCGGCGACCGCCGACGAGCTCGACGAAGCGGTCCTCGAGGGTCGAGCCGCCACGCACCTCATCGGTCGTGCCCGCGGCGAGCACCCTGCCGTTCGCGATGACCGCGACGTGGTCGCACATGCGCTGCACGAGATCCATGACGTGGCTCGAGACGATCACCGTGCCGCCGGAGGAGACGAAGCCTTCGAGGATGTCGCGGATGTTCGCCGCCGACACCGGATCCACCGACTCGAACGGCTCATCGAGCACGAGCAGCCGCGGCGCGTGGATCATGGCACAGGCGAGCGCGACCTTCTTGGTCATACCCGCCGAGTAGTCGACCACGAGCGTGCCACCTGCAGATTCGAGGTCGAGCAGCCCGAGCAGGTCAGCGGCGCGTTCGGCGACCGTCGCGCGGTCGAGCCCGTGGAGCAGTCCTGCGTACGTGACGAGCTGGAGCCCGGTGAGCCGGTCGAACAGCCGCACGCCGTCACTGAGGGTGCCGAGCATCCGCTTCGCCGCGACCGGGTCGGCCCAGACGTCGAGGTCGTGCAGCACGACCTGTCCGGCATCGGGGCGCAGCAGCCCGGTCGCCATCGACAGCGTCGTGGTCTTGCCGGCGCCGTTGGGCCCAACGAGGCCGAAGAACGATCCGCTCGGCACCACGAGATCGAGATGGTCGACGGCGAGAGTGGCCCCGAATGACTTGACCAGCCCGGTCAATCGCAGTGCGGGCGTTGGGCCAGCGGATGCGCTGGGCGGAGGCATGGAATCGAGAGTCGCGCGGTCGTCAGACATTGCTTCCATTCTGTCGTATTGTCTTGTGGTCATGGAGCGCGAGAAGCAACCGCAGATCCAAGTGCTGCGCGCCATCGCGGTCTTGCTGGTCGTCGTCTACCACGTGCGTCCGAATTGGGTTCCAGGCGGGTTCGTAGGCGTCGACGTGTTCTTCGTCATCTCGGGCTTCCTCATCACCGGATCGCTCATTCGCGAAGGCGACGCGAACGGGCGGGTTCGATTGCGCGCATTCTGGGCACGGCGGGTTCGCCGACTCATGCCCGCGGCCACGGTCGTGCTCGCCGCGGTGCTCGTCGGAATGACGCTGCTTTTGCCGGTGTGGCGGTGGCCCGATGTCATCCAGCAGGTGGTCGCATCCGCACTCTCGGTCGAGAACTGGGTGCTCGCGCTGCAGTCCGTGGACTACTTGTCAGCTGGTTCGACTCCCACGCCCGTCCAGCACTTCTGGTCATTGGGCGTCGAGGAGCAGTTCTACGTCATCTGGCCTCTGCTCATTGTTGGAGGCATCCTCGTCGCCCGGCGGTTGGGCACTTCGTCGCTCCGCGCGTGGCGACTCGCCGTGGCCGTGCTGTTCGGAGTGTTCCTGACCTGGTCCATCGTCGAGACCGCGCTGTCGCCGGCGACCGCCTATTTCTCGACGGCGACACGCGCGTGGGAGCTTCTCCTGGGTGCCGCACTCGCCGTGTGGCGCCCCCGCTCGTCGTTGACGACGACCACGACGTCGGTCGCTGCACTCTCGGGCCTCGGGCTCATCGCCCTCTCGGTATTCGTCATCTCTCCCTCGACACCGTTTCCGGGCGCGATCGCGCTCCTGCCGACCGTTGGTGCTGCGCTCGTCATCCTCAGTGGCCTTGGCCAGCCAACCTGGCGGTGGGTGGCCGCGCCGTTGCGGTTCCGGCCCGCGGTCTACGTCGGCGACATCTCATACAGCCTCTACCTCTGGCACTGGCCCGTCATCGTGTTCGCGGGCACCCGGTTTCTCCCCGGCCAGGGGCTCAGTCTCGGGTGGGCCGCCCTTGCCGTCGTGCTGTCCGTCGTGCTCGCCGCACTGTCGACGCGCTTCGTCGAGCGGCCGTTCCAACACCCGACAAGTCGGCTCGCACCGCTGTCGCTCCGGCGCACTGCCGTGCTCGGGGCAGCCCTGCTCACGATCACCGCGGTGCTGGTCGGGGCATCCGTGCTGAATTTCGGAAGGGCGGCTGAACAAGCTGCTGCGAATGCAGATCCTCGCAACTTCCCGGGTGCTCGTCTCCTCGACCCCGCGTTCGACGCCAGCCAGTGGAACGACGTCGTCGTGCCCCCGATTCCCGACCCCGCCGGACTATACGTGATCGAACGTCAGCTCACCACTGCGTGCATGACCCTGCTGCACGAGACCAAGATCACCACCTGTGAAGCCGGAGACCTGGATGCCGACCGCACCGTCGTACTCGTCGGCGACAGCCACGCAGCACAATGGCTGCCCGCGCTCGACCAGCTCGGCATCGAGAACGGATGGCATGTCATCCTTGCCGGTCGGCAGTACTGCACCTGGTCAGCTGGGCGACGGCCCTCGCTCGACCGCCCCGTCGAGTTCGAGGACTGCGAACAGTGGAACGCGGCGATCGAGGACTTCATCCTCGACCTTCATCCGGATCTTGTCGTTCATGGCGCCCTGGCCTACGGATACCCGGACTGGATCGAGGACGGTCACAACCACTACGACGCCGAGATGGCGGACGGGTACGCCGACGCCTGGAAGCCCGTGCTCGACGCCGGAATACCGGTTGTCGCGCTGCACGAGGTGCCACGGTATCCGGTGAGCGCGGTTCCGTGCCTGACCGCGTTCGGCGCAGCGCCCGAAGATTGCTCCTACCCGCTCACCGACATCGTCACTGGCCCGTCGTGGATGGCGATGGCGGCCGAACTCGAACCCCGGGTGCTCCTGGTCGATCCGGTGGACGGCATCTGCCCAGACGGGCGGTGCCAGTCGGTGATCGGCAACATCTACACCTACCGCGACGACAGTCACATCAGTGATCCGTACGCCAGAAGCCTGTCGTGGCTCATTGGCGACGCGATCAGAACCGCCTACCCCGACCTGTTCCGGTTGCCCTAGCGCACACGAACGCGCGCCCGCCAAACCGGAGGGGGTGGGCGGGCGCGCGTCGATCGTTGCTAGCGGCGGGATGCCCGCTCTGTGCGACGGAACAGTACCCCTGTGATCACGAGGGCGACCGCGAATGCGATGGCAATGACGACACCGACCGCACCGAGCGAGAACGCCACCAGCAAGGGCAGCAGCACGATGACGGCGATGATCGCCGTGATCACGAACGCGAGCGCAGCGGTGTTGGTGATCTCCTTGCCCACGTAGAGCACGATCGCGCCGATGAGCGTACCGAGCGCGGCGAGCACCGCCGCGATCAGTGCGGCGGGTGCGGGCAGCGCGAGCGGCAGGGCGATCAACGCGAGCACGAACCATCCAACCGCACCCACGAACAGCGAGATCTTCGCGACGGTACCGTTGACCGCTCCGACCGCCAGCACCACGAGTGCAGCGGCGATCGCCAGGTAGGCGAGTGCGATCAGGAACGTGAGGTTCACGTTCGCGTACGGCAACAGCACCGCGAGCGCGTACAGAACCCCGGCGATGATGAGGATGATGCCGGCAAGGGCGCGGCGTGAGGTGGATACAGCAGCCATGAACTCTCCTTTGAGTCGGGTCGTGCGAGTGCCGCCAGTCTAGGGGTCAGCTAGGCATCTGCGAGGCGCGATTTCACCGCGGCCAGCAGGTCTTCTGGTGCCTTGTCCTGGCAGGCTTTGCGCAGCTTCTCGGTGAGGGTGAGCCCCACGAGGTGTTCGCCCGAGCAGTCGTCGCATCCGGCGAGGTGCTCGGTGATGTCGCGGAAGTCCTGCTCGCTCACCTCGCGGTGGAGGTACTCCTCGAGCTCCGCCTTTGCTTTGTCACAGCCGCAGTCGGTCATGTCGTGCTCCCAGTGGGCGTTGCGGCGACGATGCCGCGATCACGCGCGTAATCGGCGAGGCGCTCACGCAGCATCCTGCGGCCTCGGTGCAGTCGGCTCATCACAGTGCCGACGGGGGTCTTCATGATGTCGGCGATCTCCTGGTAGGAGAATCCCTCGACGTCGGCGAAGTAGACCGCGAGACGGAAGTCCTCCGGGATCGACTGCAGGGCATCCTTCACCGCACTGTCGGGCAGGTGGTCGATCGCCTCAGCCTCGGCCGAACGGGTGCTGCGGCCCTGGGTGAGGGATTCGGCGCCGCCGAGCTGCCAGTCCTCGAGCTCGTCGATCGTGCCCTGGTACGGGTCGCGCTGCTTCTTGCGGTAGCTGTTGATGAACGTGTTGGTCTGGATGCGGTACAGCCAGGCCTTGAGGTTCGTGCCCTGCTGGAACTGCCCGAACGCCTGGAACGCCTTGACGAAGGTCTCCTGCACGAGATCGGCCGCGTCCGACGGGTTGCGGGTCATGCGCATGGCGGCCGCGTAGAGCTGGTCCATGAACGGCAGCGCCTGCTCCTCGAAGAGCGCGCGCTTGGCGGCGGCTGCTTCTGCCTCCGAGGCCGGCGCAGTGGTCGGTACTTCGGTCGCGGCATCCACCGCGTCATCTGTAGCCATCAGCATCAAGTGTAGGTCGCCCACCAATCCATCAACGGTGTCCGGATCGATGCTCGTTTCGGAGGCGAGCGTCATCGTCGTCATGCGGTGGGCTCCCTTCCGTCTCGAGTCGTCCCGATACGCTGTAACCAATGGAAGTCCAGCCGTATTCCGGTCCCGAGTTCAGTCCGTACGACGACGGGATGAACCTGCACGCCCCCGAGCCGGGGCCGTGGGTCGCACCGACGGCGCGTGGGCCGCTCGCGGCATCCATTCGGCTTCCGGGTTCGAAGAGCCTCACCAACCGCGAACTCGTGCTCGCCGCCCTCGCCGACGGGCCGTCGCTGCTGCGCGCTCCGCTGCACTCGCGGGACTCCGCGCTCATGATCGAAGCGCTGCGATCGCTGGGTGTGCAGATCGACGAGGTGCCGGCCGACGCTGTGCCCTCGAACAGCGTGTTCGGGCCCGACCTGCTCGTCACGCCCGGCGAGCTCTCCGGCGGCACGTCGATCGACTGCGGACTCGCCGGCACGGTCATGCGGTTCATGCCGCCGGTCGCCGCCCTCGCGCTCGGTCCGGTCGGGTTCGACGGTGACGCGTCAGCACGCCGCCGCCCGATGCGCACGACGATCGACTCGCTGCGCTCGCTCGGGGTGGATGTCACGGACGACGGCCGCGGCACCCTCCCGTTCAGCCTCTACGGCACGGGCGAGGTGCTCGGTGGCGAGCTGGAGATCGACGCGTCCGCCTCGAGCCAGTTCGTGTCGGGACTGCTGCTCGCGGCACCCCGGTTCACGAACGGGCTGCGGCTGCGGCACACCGGCGAGCGCCTGCCGAGCATCCCGCACATCGACATGACCATCGCGACCCTCGTGGCGCGTGGCGTTCGCGCGTCCTCACCCGGAGCCCGGCTTCTGGATCGTCGAACCCGGACCCATCGCGGCCCTCGACGTCGACCTCGAGCCGGATCTCTCCAACGCCGCTCCGTTCCTCGTCGCGGCCCTCGTCGCGGGCGGCACGGTCACGATCGAGGGATGGCCCGCCGAGACGACCCAGGTGGGTGCCGACCTCGAGACGATCCTCCCGCAGTTCGGCGCAACGGTCACTCGAGCCGGTGGTGCGCTCACGGTGGACGGCGGTGCGGGCGTCATCGGCGGCACGCTGCCGCCGGGCGTCGACCTCGATCTCAGCCGCGGCGGCGAACTCGCCCCGGCGGTCGTGGCGCTCGCGGCGTTCGCGAGCGGCCCGAGTCGTATCACGGGCATCGCCCACCTGCGCGGCCACGAGACCGACCGCCTCGCGGCGCTCGCAGCCGAGCTCAATGGGCTCGGCGCATCGGTGACCGAGCTGGATGACGGACTCGCGATCGAGCCCGCACCCCTGCACGGCGGCGACTGGCACAGCTACGAGGATCACCGCATGGCCACCGCGGGCGCGATCATCGGCCTCGCGGTCGACGGCGTCGCGATCGACGACATCGCGACCACGGCGAAGACGCTCCCCCAGTTCCCCGCGCTCTGGCGCGACCTGCTGCGCGGGCCGCACGCCACGGTGGAGACGGTCGGCATCCTGTGAGCCGAGCGTGTCGAGCCGATGCCGTGAGCTGGCTTCCGCCCGACGAGGAGGACGAGTACCCCGACTACGACGAGTCGTCGGCGAGGGTGCGTCCGAATCCGAAGGGCAACCGGCCGCGCTCGAAGACCCGCCCGGAGCACGCGGATGCCGTGCTCGGCCGGGTGTTCAGCGTCGACCGCGGCCGCTTCGGCGTCTGGATCCACGAGGGCACGCCCGACGAGCGCCAGGTGATCGCGACCGGTGCGCGCGAGCTCGGGCGCGGCGCCGTCGTGACCGGTGACCGCGTCGACGTCGTCGGCGACCTGACCGGCGAGGACGGCTCGCTCGCCCGCATCGTGCGCGTGCAGCCGCGCGAGACGCTGCTGCGGCGCAGCGCCGACGACACGGATGCCGTCGAGCGGGTGATCGTCGCCAACGCCGACCAGATGCTCATCGTCGTCGCCGTCGCGAATCCCGAGCCGCGGCCGCGACTCGTCGACCGCTACCTCGCCGCGGCGTTCGATGCCGGCATCGCGCCGATCCTCGTGGTCACGAAGATCGACCTCGCCGACCCTTCGGAGTTCCTTGCGAACTTCGACGGGCTCGACCTCGACGTGATCCTCAGTGCCTCCGACGACCCTCCGATCGCGGAACTCGAACGTCGGCTCGACGGCCACACCACGGTCGCGGTCGGGCACTCCGGCGTCGGCAAGTCAACGCTCGTCAATGCGCTCGTACCCGACGCGAACCGGGCGATCGGCGTGGTGAACGCCGTGACGGGGCGCGGGCGGCACACGTCGTCATCCACCATGTCGTACAAGCTCGGATCCGGGTGGATCGTCGACACTCCCGGCGTCCGCTCGTTCGGGCTCGGCCACGTGAACCCCGACAACCTGCTCGGCTCGTTCACCGATCTCGCCGCGGTCGCCGAGGACTGTCCGCGCGGGTGCACCCACCTCGCCGACGCGCCCGACTGCGCGCTGAACGAAGCCGTCGAGGCGGGCACGCTGAGCGCGGCGCGGGTGGACTCGCTGCAGCGCCTGCTGCTCACGCTGCGACCGGGCATCTGACCCGCGCTAGCGTGATGTCGTGACCAGCACCGATTTCCCGAGCATCGCCGACGACCTCTCCCTCGCCCTCACCCTCGCCGGCGAGGCCGACCTCATCTCGCTCGACCGGTTCCACGCCCTCGACCTCGTCGTGACGACCAAGCCCGACCGCACGCCCGTCACCGATGCCGACCAGTCGGTCGAGCGCGTCATCAGGGCCGGGCATCGAGGCGGCTCGCCCCGGCGACTCGATCCTCGGCGAGGAGTACGGCACCGAGGGCGATTCCGCCCGGCAGTGGATCATCGATCCGATCGACGGCACCGCGAACTTCCTGCGCGGAGTGCCGATCTGGGGCACGCTCATCGCGCTTGCGATCGACGGCGTGCCCGTCGTCGGCGTCGTGAGCGCTCCGGCGCTCGGGAAGCGGTGGTGGGGCGCCACCGGGCACGGCGCGTTCGTGAGCGCGCACGGCGGGCCTGCCACACCGCTGCGCGTGAGTTCCGTGGGCGACTATGCCGACGCATCCATCAGCTACAACAGCCTGCAGGGCTGGGATGGTGCAGGGCGCCTGGATGCCGCGATCGAACTCTCTCGGCGCGCCTGGCGCAGCCGCGCGATCGGCGACATGTGGTCGTACATGCTGCTCGCCGAAGGGGCGCTGGATGTCGTGGCCGAGTTCGACCTGCAGCCGTACGACATGGCGGCCCTCATCCCGGTGATCGAGGAGGCCGGCGGACGCTTCACCTCGGTCGACGGATCGCCCGGACCGTGGCACGGCAGCGCCGTCGCCACGAATGGGTTGCTGCACGATGTCGTGTTGTCGATGCTTCGATAACAACAGTTGAACAATCCTGAATTGGGGGTGCGTTGTACCCCTTCGGAGCGGGGTGGTTCCTCGGTAGTGTGGTCGAGAACCACGCACCCTCACAGCGTTCCAAGGAAAGAAGAGAGAACCCAATGAAGATCAACCCTGAGAAGATCTGGGCTCGCAGCCTCACCGCCATCGCGATCGGCGCCGCAACGGTCGCCCTCGCCGGCTGTAGCCTGCTGGGTCAGGTCGGCGGCAACGGCGGCGACGGTGGCGACACCGGCACGGGCGAGGGCACCGACACCGACGCCTTCTCGATCAAGGTCGGCGACTGCCTCAACGACGCCACCGTGTCGGACGAGGTCAGCAGTGTTCCGGTCATCGACTGCTCCGAGCCGCACGACAGCGAGGCCTACGCCTCGATCATGATGCCCGACGGCGACTTCCCGGGTGAGGACGCCGTGACCGCGGCCGCCGAAGAGGGCTGCCTCGCCGAGTTCGAGGGCTACGTCGGCATCCCCTACGAGGAGTCCTCCTTCGAGGTCTCGTTCTACTTCCCGACCGAGGCCAGCTGGGGCGGCGGCGACCGTGAGATCCTCTGCACGGTCTACGACCCCAGCGGCCAGACCACCGGGTCGGCCCAGGGCTCGACCAAGTAGCAAGCTCCAACCACGAGAACGGCCCCTTTCCGACTGGGCGGAAAGGGGCCGTTCTTCGATGGCTCTGCCGTTCGATGGGGCCCAGCAGTGCGATAGCGACCGATGGTGGAGATGGGGGGAATTGAACCCCCGTCCATCGCTGTAATCCTGCGCCTTCTACGGGCGTAGCTCGTACGTCGTTCTGCTCGGCCCCGACCATTGCTACGAGCATCTTGGTCGACAGGCCCAGCCTCAGTGCAAGTCCCGCGTGCTCCTGAGACTCAGGCACGCAGCAATCTCTCTGGATGACGCCAGAACCCGGGTAGAGAGCATTCCCGGCCTGACGGTCTCTTAAGTCGCTAGGAAGGGACTACGCCGCGAGGGCGAGGTCCGCCTTGGCGGAGACAGTGCTGTTTGAATTGGCACTTATTGTTTGCAGGGAGCGTTGACGAGATAACCCTGCATCCTCGACCCGCTTCTCGCAGTGTTGCAGGCAATGTCGAAACCGATCATCCCCATGCGCACCGCTGTCGGCTCTCGCCGCAGGAGTGGGTCGCTATCGCACTGTTGAGTTGTCAAGCCGCCCCGAGGGGCAGCCTTCCATTGTAGGGCAGCGATGGGCCGTATAGACCAACGAATGGAGCGGTCATGACCGGCACGATCATCACGGTGCAGGGCGAGCACTCCGCCTGGTATCCCGCGGAGCGCGCGACCGTTCGCGCCACCGTCCACGCGTTCGGCGCGAAGCGCGAGCCCGTGTTCGCGCGAGCGCTGGCCGCCGCCGACACCCTGCGCAACCAGATCGAGCCGATGGTCGACAAGGATGCCGGGCCGGTCACCTGGTGGTCGTCCGACCGGGTGAGCGTGTGGTCGGAACGCCCGTGGAACAACGAGGGCAAGCAGCTGCCGCTCGTCTATCACGCGAGCCTCGACGTCACCGCCAAGTTCAAGGACTTCGACGCGCTCTCGCGCTGGGTCGAGGGCGCCGCGGTGATCGACGATGTCACCATCGCCTACGTCACCTGGGACCTCACCGAGGCCACGAAGACCTCGGCCAACACCGAGGTGCGCTCGCGCGCCGTCAAGGATGCCGTGGCCAAGGCCTCCGTGTTCGCCCAGGCGGTCGGCCTCGCGAAGGTCACCGCGATCGCGATCGCCGACCCCGGGATGCTCGGCGACCAGTCCGAGCGGCGGCGGCTACCCGCAACCCGCGATGATGAAGGCCTCGATGCGCGGCGGCGGTGCCTTCGACGCGCAGTCGCCGCCCCGCAGCTGCAGCTCAAGCCAGAGGAGATCGAGATCTCGTCGGTCGTCGACGCGCGGTTCAGCGCGAGCTGAGCTCCGCACGCGCGCGGCTGACGCACCAAACGGGCTCAGTCCCCGAGGTTCTTCCGCGCCGAGATCGCCCGGTCGGCCTCGCGCTTGTCCTGGCGCTCGCGCAGGGTCTGGCGCTTGTCGTACTCGCGCTTGCCCTTCGCGACCGCGATCTCGACCTTCGCGTTGCCGTCGAGGAAGTAGATCGAGAGCGGCACGAGCGTGTAGCCGCCGTCCTTGATCTTGTTCGCGATCTTGAGGATCTGCTCCTTGTGCAGCAGCATCTTGCGCTTGCGGCGCGTCGAGTGGTTCGTCCACGAGCCCTGGCTGAACTCCGGGATGTGCACGGCGTCGAGCCACGCCTCCCCGTGGTCGATGAATCCGTAGCCGTCGACGAGGCTCGCGCGACCGGCGCGCAGCGACTTCACCTCGGTGCCGGTGAGCACGAGACCGGCCTCGTAGGTGTCCTCGATCGTGTAGTCGTGACGGGCCTTGCGATTGCTCGCGACGACCTTCTGTCCCTTTTCCCTGGGCATGTGCTCACCTCCTGGCGACGCTCGGTGCACCGTGATGTTCGGCGCAAGTAGGGCCGCCTCGGCCGATGCCGAGGCAGCCGATCAGTCTATCGGCCGGCCGTTGGTTTCGCTGCACCGACCAGCACGACCACGAGCGCGAGCGCCCCGGCGACCGTTGCCGAGACGAGCACGGGGACCACGTGCGTCCGGAGCCTGCGCCGCGACCAGCACGGCCGAGAGCGACGAGACCGAGGATGACGCCGGGCACCGCGCTCACCGCCAGCTCCGCGACATGGGCGCGCGCCACATCCCGCCTCAGTCCACCCCATCGCACGGATCGCGGCCCACTGCTGCGCGTGCCGATCGACGCCCATGCGGCGCGACAGCACCGCGAGCGCGACGCCGGAGGCGAGACTCACCGCGGCGAGCAGCCCCTGCGGCACCCACGCGCGCGCCGACGGCGAGCGCCGCGAGCTCGCTCGGCCCGGCGATCTGCGCGCGCCTGCACGATCGAGGGTCACCGCCACCGCGACCGCGAGCACGATGAACAGCATCGCGAGAGCGAGGGATGCCGAGTTCGCCGAGGCTCACCCGTGCTTGGCGCACTCCGAAGCCAAGCGCAGCGTCGACCCGTCGGCCGGGACGGCCGTCGGGTCTGGCGTCGCGGCGACGACCAGCGCTGGCCTCCGTCTCCAGCTCTGCGCGGCGCTCGGGCGCCCAGTCCGACGGCCACGAGGGACGTCACCACCACGAACAGCAGCGACAACGCGACGGAGATGGCCGCGACCTCCCGCACCGACGCGATGGCCACCGCGATGACGCCCACGACGGCCGCCAGGGCGAGCGCGATCGCCTCTTCGGCGAGGAGCCAGCGAGCGATCCTGCCACGGCGCCAACCGAGCTGCCGCAGCACGCCGGCCTGCGCCGCCGCGCGGGCACCGAGCCGAGCTGCACGACCGCGAGCAGCACGCCGACCGAGACGACCGAGATCGCGAGCAGCGCCACCCCGGTCGCGGAGATGCCGACCTCGGCTTCGACGACCGCGCCGAGGCGCGACCAGGACTGCTCGACGATGCCGAGCGTGCCGACCACCTGGTTGCCCTCGTCATCCACGGCCGAGAACGCGTAGTCCTCGATCGTGACCGGCACCCGCTGCGGCGACGAGCCCGGCGACGATCGTCGCGGTGTAGCCCATGCTGCCGAGCGCCGACACGGCCTGCAGCAGCAGCTGCTGCGCCTCTGGGCCGTAGCCCGCCGTGCCCTCGACACGGATCCGGATCGCCGAGATCGGCCGCTCGACGTTCCATCCGTCGAGCAGGTCGAAGCTGCCGATCGCGAGCTGGTTGGTGCCGGGATGCCGAATCCGGTCGTCGAGGTCGCGAGTCGTCGCGGTCCCGCCCGACGAGTGACGGGCTCGTCACGTCGTACGAGCCGAGGGGCATGAAGTTCGCTTCGCCGAGACTCGAGTGCAGGGCATCCACCGAGTACTCGCCGACGACCTCGAACGGCACGCGGCCGTCCTGCGGCGTCGCGTCGCCCACCGAGCCGAACAGCTTGCTGTACATCGCGACCGAGCCGGGTGAGGCATCGCCCGAGATGGGCGCCTCCGCGTACCGCCCGAACGTCGCGTAGCCGCGCGGGCTGCAGCGCGAATCCGATGCCGGTCGCGGTGCCGTCCTCCGGCACGATGTAGCGCCCGGCGACGATCGAGCGCGGTGCCGGTCGCGGCCGGCGGGCGCGCCCTCGTCGCTCGCCTCCTGCACCCGTTCGGGGTCGAGGTCGCCGAGCACGCTCGGGTGCGGACGTCGAACGGTCCGTAGAGGTCGGTCGGTGTCCACCTGGTAGGTCGAGATGACGTGCGTCGCCGAGTCGTCGACGATCTGCGGCGCGAGCTGGCCGTTCTGCAGGAACCCGGTGCCCTGCGCCTGCTCGACCGCCTCGCGCTCCGGCGGCACCCGGCTGCACGTCGTCGTACTCCTCGAGCGTGACGCGAGAGCGCACGAGCGGCTCGTCGCGGCTCAGCCGCACGATCGGGTTCGCGTCGCCCGGCTCCTGGAGCGCAGGGCGTCGATCGAGTGGATCGAGGAACGCGCCGGCTTCGCCGAGCAGCTCGCGCTCCGCGACCGGGTCGACGAGCACGATCCGTGCGGCCGGACGCGGTGCGACCACGAGGCCGAGCGCGATCGTGCCCGTGTCGGGATCCCACGCGCCTGCGACGAACGGCAGCCGGGCATCGGCGGTGAGCAGCCGCGGGCTGTCGGCGAGCTCGGTGGTCGCGTAGACGACCTGCCCGTTCTCGTCGAGCAGCGGTGCGCCGGTGGCGTCGAACACGATCTGCGAGAAGCTCGGCTGGTAGGCGAACGCGAACACCGACTCGACCGCGAGGTCGCGATCGGCGAGCCCGTCATTCGTCGTGCCGCTCACCGTGATGCGGAACGCCTGCGGGCTCTCGAGGCTCGCATCCGCGCGCACGGGCACGGGCAGCCACAGCACGGCCTCGCCCGTGAGACTCGAGTCGGCGAACGCGACCTCGGCGATCGGGGCGGCGACGTCGACGCCCGGCAGGGCGCGGATGCGCTCGAGGTCATCGAAGCTCAGCCGGCCGGTCGTGGCGTCGGTGAGGGCATCCGATCGCAGGAAGCCGTTGCTGTCCGGAGGCTTGCCCGCCTGGGTCACGAGGATGTCGTAGGCGCCCCGCCAGTTCTCATCGAGCGTCTGCTGCAGCACGGTCGCCGCGGTCGACTGCAGCACGGATGCCGCAATCACCGTCACCGCGAGCAGCGCGACCGCGACCAGTCGCGGCCGGTTGCGCAGCAATCGCCGTGCGGGCCCGGGCATGCCGCTCATGTGCCGCGCGCATCACGACAGGTCGGTCCTGCTGTCGGCCGCGGCCACGAGGTGCTCGTCGTGCGCCGCGACGAGCACCGCGATGCCCTCGTCGCGCAGCTGCGACAGCACCGCGATCACGCCGTCGGCCGTGACCCGGTCGAGGCTCGCGGTCGGCTCGTCGACCATGAGCACCTGCGGCTCGAGCAGCAGCGCCCGCGCGAGCGCGACCCGCTGTCGCTCCCCCACGCTCAGCTGGTCGGGACGGTGCGAGGCGCGATGCCCGACCTCGAGCCGTTCGAGCAGGTCGCGGCCGCGCGCCGCGAGCTGCGCTGGCGCGCCGGGTCGGCACGGCGGGCATGAGCACGTTCTCGAGCGCGGTGAGTCCGGCGAGCAGCACGCCGCCCTGGTCGAGGTAGCCGACGAGGTCGCGGCGGCGGGCGGTGATCGCGTCATCCCGCAGGCCCCGAGCCGCTCGCCCTCCCACAGCACGTCGCCCGACGTCGGCCGCACGAGCCCGGCCGCGACCCGGAGGATGCTCGTCTTGCCAGAGCCGCTGCGTCCGGCGAGGCAGTGCATGTGCCCCGGGTCGAGGGTGAGGTCGTAGTCGGCGACGATCTCGACCGGGGCTGGCCGTCGCATCCGCTCGCTCGTACCGGATCGACACGGACTCGAGTTCGACGACGGACATAGTCCAGTCAGACTACGTGGCGGCTCACACCTTGAGGTAGCGCGAGATCGCGACGCCGGCCGAGGCGGCGGCGAGCACCGCGCCGACCACGATCAGCACGGGCACGACGATCGCGGCATCCTGCAGGCCGACGAGGGTCGTCGTGGTCGAGGTCGTGCTCAGCAGGCTGTTCGCGAGGTAGCCCTGCACGAAGAACTGCACGAGCGCGACGATCGCCGCGCCCGCGAGCACCGATCCGATGAACGCCGCGAACACGCCCTCGAGGATGAACGGGGTCTGGATGAACCGGTTCGATGCCCCGACGAGCCGCATGATGCCCAACTCCCGCCGTCGGGAGAACGCACTGAGGCGGATCGTCGTCGCGATGAGCAGCACGGCCGCGATGAGCATGAGCGCCGCGACCCCGACGGCGGTGAAGCTCGCGGAATTCAGGATGCTGAAGATGCTGTCGAGGTAGCCGCGCTGGTCGCGCACCTCCTGCACGCCCGCGGAGTTCGAGAGGCTGTCGATGAGGATCTCGGCGTCGTCGGGGTTCACGAGCTTCACCCGGAAGCTCTCGTTGAGCGTCTCGGGCGTCACGAATCCCGCGAGCGGGCTGTCGGCGAACTGGGTCTGGAAGATGTCGTAGGCCTGCTGGTGGGTCTCGAACTCGTAGTTCTCGACGTACGGCGCGAGCGCGTCGGAGTTGAGCTGGGCCTCGACGTCGTCGATCTGCGCCTGCGGTGGCCGCGCTCTGCGTGCACGTGCCCGTCGTGTCGACGTCGGTGCACAGGTACACCGCCACCTGGGCGCGGTCGTACCAGTAGTCCTTCATCTGGCCGATCTGCATCTGCAGCAGGATCGCGGCGCCGACGAACGTGAGCGAGATGAACGTGACGAGGATGACCGAGATCACCATCGAGACGTTGCGGCGCAGGCCGTTCGCGACCTCGCCGAGGATCAGTCCGAGTCTCATGACGACGCCTGCTCCTGAGCGCGGCGAACGCCTGACGCTGCTGAACAGAGGCGTCCTGCACCGGGATGGCCTGGGTCTGGTAGCCGCCCTTGCGCTCGTCGCGCACGATCTGGCCGTTGATGAGCTCGATGACGCGGCGCTTCATCTGGTCGACGATGCCCGCGTCGTGCGTGGCCATGAGCACGGTCGTGCCACCGAGGTTGATGCGCTCGAGCAGCGTCATGATGCCGGCGCTCGTCGCCGGGTCGAGGTTTCCGGTCGGCTCATCCGCGAGCAGGATGGCCGGCTTGTTGACGACGGCCCGCGCGATCGCGACGCGCTGCTGCTCACCACCGGACAGCTCGTGCGGGAACCGGTTCGACTTGCCCGCGAGCCCGACCATCTTGAGCGTGTCGGGCACGGCCTCCTGGATGTAGCCGCGGCTCTTGCCGATCACCTGCAGCGTGAACGCGACATTGTCGAACACGTTCTTGTTCGGCAGCAGGCGGAAGTCCTGGAACACGACGCCGAGATTGCGGCGGAAGTACGGCACCTTGCGGTTGCTCAGCGTGTTGAGGTGCTGGCCGAGCACGTGGATCTGGCCGCGCGTCGGATTCTCCTCCTTGAGCACCAAACGCAGGAACGACGATTTGCCGGAGCCAGAGGCACCGACCAGGAAGACGAACTCGCCCTTGAGGATCTCGAGGCTGACCGCGTTGAGCGCGGGCCTCGTGTTCCCCGGGTACGACTTCGTGACAGCATCGAAGCGAATCATCGGCGCCAGCCTAAGGAGGCAGTTCGTTTCCGCCCGTCAAGCGACGCGCGGTTCGCCCGGATTCTCAGGTTGGCGGGCTGGCCCCTATTCGGGGTCGCGCTTGCGCCACTTGATGCCGGCGTTGATGAACCCGTCGAGGTCGCCGTCGAACACCTTCGAGGGGTTGCCCTCCTCGTACTCGGTGCGCAGGTCCTTGACCATCTGGTACGGCGCGAGCACGTAGCTGCGCATCTGGTCGCCCCAGCTCGCGGTGATGTTGCCCGCGAGTTCCTTCTTGGCGGCGGCCTCCTGCTCGCGCTGCAGGATGAGCAGCCGCGACTGCAGCACGCGCATCGCGGCCGCGCGGTTCTGGATCTGGCTCTTCTCGTTCTGCATCGACACGACGATGCCGGTGGGGATGTGCGTGAGCCGCACGGCGGAGTCGGTCGTGTTGACCGACTGGCCGCCGGGGCCGCTCGAGCGGAAGACATCCACGCGGATGTCGCTGTCGGGCACCTCGATCGCGCCCGCCTCCTCGATGAGCGGGATCACCTCGACCGCCGCGAAGCTCGTCTGCCGCTTGCCCGCGGAGTTGAACGGGCTCATGCGCACGAGACGGTGCGTGCCCGCCTCGACACTGAGCGTGCCGAACGCGTAGGGCGCATCCACCTCGATCGTCGTGGACTTGATGCCCGCCTCCTCGGCGTAGCTCGTGTCCATGACCGTCGTCGGGATGTTCGTGCTGCTCGGCCCAGCGCAGGTACATGCGCTGCAGCATCTCGGCGAAGTCCGCGGCGTCGACGCCGCCGGCACCCGCACGGATCGTGATGACGGCGGGATGCGCGTCCCACTCCCCGTTGAGCAGCGTCTGCACCTCGAGCTCGCCGAGCAGCTTCTGGATGCTCGCGAGCTCGGTGCGCGCGTCATCCGCCGCCGACTGGTCCGACTCCTCGTTCGCGAGCTCGACCATGATCTCGAGGTCGTCGAGGCGGCTCGCGATGGACGTGATCTTCGCGAGGTCGGCCTGCCGGTGGCTCAGCGCGCTCGTGACCTTCTGCGCCTTGTCGGTGTCGTCCCAGAGGTCGGGGGCGCCGGCCTGCTCTGAGAGGTCGGCGATCTCCGCCTCGAGCCGCTCGACGCCGACGACCGAACGGATGTCCGCGAAGGTCGAACGAAGATTGGCGATGGCCTCGGAGAAATCCAGCTCGTCCATATCGCCCGCAAGCCTACCGTCGCGCCCGGTAGCCTCTGAGGCATGGTTCCCACCGCCAACCTGCTCGCGTTCGCGCTCGTCGCGATCCCGATCATCCTCATGCCAGGGCCGAGCGTGCTGTTCGTGATCGGCCGATCGCTCTCGCTCGGCCGAGCTCGGTGGCCTCCTGAGCGTGCTCGGCAACTCGCTCGGCGCACTCGTCGCGGCGGTCGCGGTCGCGCTGGGCGTCGGCTACATCGTGGCCGAGTCGGTCGTGGTGTTCACGGTCGTGAAGATCGTCGGCGCGGCCTACCTGATCTACCTCGGCATCCAGGCGATCCGGCACCGCAAGGCGCATGCCGCGTCGGCGGTGGATGCCGCACCCTCCGCCCCCTCGGTGCTCACCCTGCTCGTGCAGGGCTTCATCGTGGGGGTGTCCAACCCGAAGACCGTCGTGTTCTTCATCGCGGTGCTGCCGCAGTTCGTGGCGTATGAGGCCGGCGGCATCCCGCTGCAACTGCTCACGCTCGGCGCTCTGTTCGTCGCGGTCGCGCTCGTCACCGACAGCGCGTGGGCGCTGCTCGCGGGTGTCGCACGCGGATGGTTCGGTCGGCTCGCCGCGGCGCATCGAGACGCTCGGTGCGACCGGTGGCGTGATGATGATCGGGCTGGGCGGCGCGAGCCTGCTGGTCGGGCACGGCAAGGAGCTGATCCCGAGCGCAGCCTCCACGTTGATTGACCTGACCGCGTGACCGCCCCCGACCGGCGCACGAAGCGCCGGTGCCGTGGTGGCTCTGGGTGCTGGTCGGCGCGGGCTCGCTCGTCGGCATCGTCGCGCTGCTCGGCGGATTCAACGAGGTGCCGATCGAGAAACTGCCGCAGGTCGAGCTCGGTGAGCAGTTCGTCGGCAACGAGGTCGCACTCGCCGTGGACGACATCTACCTCTCGCGCACAGCTCCGGTGACCGGGTACGACCCCGACGAGGGCGACGTCTACCTCGTGGTCGAGGCCACGGCCGAGAACACCACCGCCTCGCCGAACATCTTCGTCAATCGCTCGCTGAGGGTGCTGGTGGAGGGAGCGATCGGCAGCACGGATGCGCCCTACAACGTCGTCGACCTGCGCACCGGCGATGCCGTCTCGTTCCTGCAGGCCGGGCTGCCGATCCAAGTCGCCTTCCTCTGGGTGGTCGACGAGGACCGGATCGAACCGGGCCAGGAGATCTTCCTCGGCATCTTCGAGCGGTACGACAGGCCGACGATCCTCGCTTCGATGACTCCAAGACCGCTCCGGTGGCGATCGTGCGACTCGCTGAGACGATCGGCGAGTTCCGATGAGCGATCGTGAAGCGGCTGCCGTCCGTGAGTGCTGCCCGCGGGGGGCGCGCGCGGAAGTGGCTCGCTGCGCTCGGGCTGGTGGTCGTGGCATCCATCGCCGTCGCCACCGCCCCGCAGAGTGGCACGCTGGCCGATCCGTTCGTGCGCACCGGGGTCGAGGGCGAGGTCGTGCACGCTCGCAAGCTCGACGTGGAGGTCATCGGCGTGCGCGCCGCCGAGCAACTCAATCTCGTCTACGACGAGTCCCGTCTCGACACCGACGGCGTGTGGGTGGTCGTCGATGTGATCGTCACGTCGAACGTCGACCTCGTGCAGCTCAGCTACACGGAGTTGCGCATCGATGGCATCGCCTACGGCACGCGCGGCCTTCCGTACCCCGACATGACCTTCAACAGCTACGGTCCCGGCGTGCCGGTGCAGGGCTCACTCGTGTTCGAACTGCCGGCGAGCGCGCTCGAGGGCGACGGATTGGATGACGCTCGCGTCTACTTCCAGGCGAGCGTCTCCGTGCAGCTCGACGACGTCCCGGAGGTGATCGTCGACCTCACGTGACCTGGAGGTCGCCCGCACCGAGATCATCGACGAGCCCGTCATCCTGGCGGTGCGCTGATGCGCGAATGGAGCTTCCGGTCGTGGCTGCTGAGGAACGCCGTCTGCCCTCGTCGTGATCGTGCTCGCGGCGGCCGTACTGGTCGGCGTAGTGCTCGGACGACCGCTCTACATCAACGCGCAGTACCAGGCTCCGCCGGTCGAGGTCGCGAAGGGCGAATCCTATGAGGCCGCCGGCTACACCTGGACACTCGTCGCCAGCGGCGAGTTCCCGCATGCCGAGCAACGAGGACGTGCCGGAGGGCCTCGCACTGACGGCGGCGATCATCGAGGTGCGACCGGCCGGCAAGCCCGAGACCGAGGGTTCGTGCACACGCGGACCTGACGGTCGGTGTGGGGCCGGAGGCGCAACGCTGGACCACGCTCGGCAACCCGTGGGGTTTCAACTACGAGATCGCTGACGACTCCACCATGACCTGCCTGTTCGAGGGCGAGCCGTTCGACCTCGAGGTGGTCTACCTGACGCCGGAAGGAACGATCTCCGACGCCGTCGTCGAGGTCGAGATGGGCGTGCTCGGCGGCGAGCTCGTCAGGTTCGCCCTGACCGACTGAAGACCGCCAGCCGTGCGCGACCAGCGGCGCAGGTAGAAGTCGAACGCCGCGGCAAGCAGCACGACCCGCAGCGGCTCGGTGATCACGTCGACCCCCGCGCTGACCACGCCGTCGATGTCCCACCAGATCGAGCCGTCGTGCGGGCCGATGAGCGCGTAGACGCCCCGATTGAACCACTGGCTCGCGGCCCAGAGCAGGCCGTAGGCGCTCACGAAGATCGCGAGGTCGAGCACCGTGCCGCGCCGGATCATGCGACCGGAGAGCAGAACCGGCCCCGCGATGTCCTCCCAGCCGCCCACGATGACGTGTCGCCACCGGCGCAGCACTCCCGGGATGCCGGCGGCCGCCTCTGCGAACCGAACCGGCAGTTTCGGGATCGGCACGCCGGTCTCGATGTTGCCGACCGCGCGTACGTAGATGATGCCCGCGACCAACAGCCACGCCATGGGCAGGAGGATCACCTGGGCACCGACCGGAATCACCCAGCCGATGCTCTCGATCGCGACCTGGACAGGCTCCCACAGCGACGTGAGCCACGCTTGCGCGTCATTGATCCAGTGCGCGACTTGCCGCGCCTGGATCCAGGCGAGCGCTTCGCCGAACAGGTTCTGGATCGCCGTGAGCGCCAGGAACACCCAGGTCGCGTCGAGGTAGATGCCGAACACATTCGTCCACGCCGGGAGCTTCGGGCCGAACACGCGCAGGATCATGCGCAACGTGAACGCCGAGACGACCACGATCAGCACGATCGGGTCGCTTCCGACGTTGAGCGGTTGTGGGTTGACCTCGTCGCCGAACGCATATGGCAGCGTCGCCCGCGCGTACGCGGAGAGGTCCTCGAACAGCAGGCCGATGATCGCGTACAGGGTGAAGAAGGGCCCGATGGATGCCGACAGCACCGACATGAACTCGCGGGCAGCATCGCGGAACGAGGTGAACGAGACGTCACCGCCCGAGATATCCCGGTACCCGGCCATTGCGCGGCGCAGCACGAGGAACATCCCCACGTACGAAACGAGACGTGCGAGCACGGCGATCGGCACGAGCAGCATCGCGCCGATCGGCGACTCCGGAGCCAGCGGGGCAGCGACGGCGATGATGCCAGAGCGAACGGCCTGCCCGGCGATGTACCACGCGAGCAACGCCGGCCACGTCGCGCTCAGGATGCGCGGGATGCGCGCGAGGCTGGCCAGCATGCTTGCCATGCTAGACGGAGGGATTGCTCGCGATGACCACCGTCGCGTCGGCCTCCTCGTCCCGCTCGACTCGGGCCACGAGGCCAGCGGAGTGCATGATCGCGCGCGTCATCGGCGCCTGCCGCTCGCTCGTCTCGATCAGCAGGTGTCCGCCCGGCGACAACCAGCGCCTCGCGCCGGCGGCGATGCGGCGGTGCAGATCGAGCCCGTCTGCTCCCCCGTCGAGCGTTGCCGGCAGCTCGAACAGGCGCGCCTCGCGTGGCATGAGGTCGATCTCCGACGTCGGCACGTACGGCGCGTTGGCCACGAGGACGTCGACGCGTCCGGCGAGCGTCGCCGGCAGCGGCGCGTACAGATCGCCGACGACGACGTGGCCGCCCGGCAGGTTCTGTCTCGCGCAGCCGGCCGCGACGGGGTCGAGCTCGGCTGCGTGCACCTCGAGACCCGGAACGCGAGCCGCGACGGCCGCCGCGATTGCACCGACGCCGCAGCACAGGTCGAGCAGCACGTCGCCGGCGCGGGCGAGCGCGGCGGCGTGACCGACGAGGAACGCGCTGCGTGGACGCGGCACGAAGACACCAGGGGCGACCGCGAGGCGGAGGCCGCAGAACTCCGCCCACCCGACGATGACCTCGAGCGGCTCGCCTGTGGTGCGGCGTTGCACGGCGTGGTCGAGGGCCGCGGCATCCACTGGGTACTCGGCGAGCAGCAGCGCGGCCTCCTCCTCGGCGAACACGCTGCCGGCCGCGCGCAGGCGCAGCACGATCTCCGCCTCGAGGGGTGACGGGTGCGCGTCGGTCACGAGGAGAGCACCGACGCGTTCTCCCAGCGCGGCGAGCCTTTCGGCCCCCACTCGACGGCGTACTCCCGACCGGCGATGTCGCCGTCGATGCGGATTCCGGCCGACGCGAACGCGTCAGCGGAGGTGCACTCGTACGTGCCGCCGACCTCCGGCTCGACGATCGCGAGGCACACGTCGCCGTCGCGGCCGAGCAGGCCGTAGAGGTTGAAGCGGGAGTTCGTTCCGATCCAGCGCACCTGCATGGCATCGTCAGCCGCCAGCACCGTGCCGAACACCCAGCCCGGTGCCGACTCGTCACGTGATGACATCGGCCGATCGAACACCGTGAGGGATCCGCGCAGCTGCGTCGCGTAGCCCCACACCGCGAGCCCTCCGAACGCGATGGCGAGCGCGGCGACGACCGCGGTCATGGCGGGCCGTGACTCGCGAGTGCGCAACGCCAGCCGCAAGAACCCGCTCACGGGCCGTGGATGCCACTGCGCCACCCGCTCATCCCGCTCCACCGCCTCGAGCGCGAGCCGCACAGCCTCCACCTGCCCGCGGGCGGCCTCCTGCAGCACGCGGAGCCGCTCCTCAGCGGCCTCCCGCTCCCCCGCGTCCGACCGCCCGTACGCGACTCGCAGGAGCTCGTCGGCCGAGTGGAATGGGTCACGGGCACCGCTGGGGCCGATCGAGCCCGGCCGCGCGGCCCACGCGAGCGCGTCCAGCGCATCGTGGTCGCCGTCGTAGTGCCGCACGTAGCGGTCGCGCGCGACAGGGTCAGCGTCGAGGCGCGCGCGAGCGTGCTCGAACGTCGACTCCGCGGTGATCACCACGCACTCATGGTCCGCCGTGGCGACGGGGTGCGCAACCCGCGGCGGGTCAGCGGTCGTAGGCGCGCTGGGGCAGCTGCGTGGCGAACTTACCGCCGCTCACATCCAGCAGGGTGCCGGTGATGTAACGCGCGGCGTCGCTCGCGACGAACACGAGCAGCTCGGCGACCTCCTCGGGGGTGCCCCAGCGTCGCAGCGAGAGGGTATCGAGCAGTTCATCCTGTTCGTCGGCGGGCTTCTCGGCGAACCCGTTCATCGCAGAGGGGATCATGCCGGGCGCATACGCGTTCACCGTGATGTTCCACGGACCGAGCTCGCTCGCGAGCACCCGCGTGAACTGCACGACCGCGGCTTTCGACGCCCCATAGGCTGCGGCGCCCACGCTCGGGATGATCGCGGCAAAACTCGCCGCATTGATGATGCGCCCGCCGCCCTGCCGCTTCATGACCGGGATCACCGCCTGGCTCACGCGGAACGTGCCGCCGACGTTGACGTCGAAGCAGCGGTCCCAGGCGGCAGGGTCGAGGGTCTCGACGTCGCCGACGACATTGATGCCCGCATTGTTGACGAGCACGTCGATTCGGCCGAACCGCGTGTCGATCTCGGCGACGGTCTCGCGCACGGCGTCGGCGTCGGTGATGTCGCACGCGAATCCGGCGTCGTAGTCGGCGAGCGGCTCCGCTGCAAGGTCGATGCCGACGACGACGCACCCCTCCCGCTGGAACGTCTCGGCGATCACTCGCCCGATGCCCTGCGCGGCGCCAGTGACGACGACGACCTTGCCCGTGAGATCGAGGTGCATGGGTGCAGGATACTTGACGGCATGGACCGGACGACGTGGGTCATCGGGGGCGGCAGCGGCATCGGTCGCGCGACGGCGGTCGCGATCGCCGCATCCGGAGCTCGCGTCGTCGTGAGCGGACGGCGTGTTGAGTCGCTCGACGAGACCGTGCGGCTCGCCGGCGGCCGGGTCACCGCGATCCCGTTCGACGCCACCGACGCGGATGCGCTGGCCGCAGCCCACGACCAGATTGCGAGCACGATCGGCACGGTGACCGACCTCATCGTCGCCGCCGGGCTGAACAACCCGAAGCGACTTCTGGCGCGACCAGTCGATGGCCGGAGTTCGAGCGAATCGTCGACACCAACCTCACGGCGGTCGCGCGCGCCATCGACGTGGTGCTGCCGTCGATGCGGGATGCCGCGCGCGGCACGATCGTCGTCGTCTCCTCCTACGCGGGCTGGCTCCCCAACCCGAACTCGGGCGTCGCGTACAGCGCGAGCAAGACGGCCCTCGGGTCGCTGTGCGTGCAGCTCAACTCGCAGGAGGGTGCCGGCGGCATCCGCGCGACGCACCTGTGCCCGGGCGACGTGGACTCCGACTTCCTCGGGATGCGTCCGGTGGTGCCGGATGAGGCTGCGCGGCAGCGGATGCTGCGGCCGGAGGATGTGGCCCGCGCCATCCAGTTCGTCATCGACAGCCCGCCCCACGTGCGCATCGACGAACTCGTGATCACGCCGACGGGCGTGTGAGCGACTCCTCCCACTCGACGCGGTGGTTGTAGAGGAAGTTGTTGCGGGTATCGTCGTTCGCCTTCTTCAGGAACATCGGCATCATCCAGTCGCGGATCGCGACCGCCAACCGGTTCTTCGTGACCTTCTTCTGCGCGTTGATGGCGCGCGCGTAGCCGACGACTTCCTCGGCGCGAGGCTGGCGCAGCGCCTGGTAGGTCGCGAACGCCCTCGCCCGATCTGGTTCGTCTCGCAGCGAGCGGGCGAGCGTGATCGCGTCTTCAAGGGCGAGCGAGGCACCCTGGCCTGCGCTCGGGCTCGTCGCGTGCACGGCGTCGCCCACGAGCACGACGCGTCCGCGGCTCCAGTGCGGCACATGCGGCAGGTCGTAGATCGGATAGCCGCCGATCTCGCTCGTGGCGCCGCGAAGGATCTCGGGCACGGGGTACGGGTCGTCGCGGTGCAGGTCGCGGAGTGTCGCAAGCCACGAGTCGCTCGTGACCTGCCGGGCTTCGGCTCGGTCGGGCTCGGGCGCCGGAACGTTCGCGAACCAGTACACCTCGCCGCTGTCGCGCACGAGGTAGCCGAAGAACGAGCGGTGGCCGAACACGAAGTGCTGGGTCTGGGGCGTCGGTGCGAGACCGTCGACGCGGGCGAATCCGCCGAGGCCGACGAGGCCCGAGTACACCGGGGCCGGGGCGGTCTCGTCGATCCATGAGCGGGCAAGTGAGCCGATGCCGTCGGCGGCGACCAGGATGTCGGCCTCCGCGGTCGTACCGTCGGCGAACGTCGCGCGCACCCGATCCGCGGTCTCGTCGATGGCGGTGAGGCGCTTGCCGAATCGCATCGGGATGCCCGCCGCATCCGCTCCCTCGCGCAACACGCGGTGCAGCCACGAGCGGCGGACCACGACGCTGCCTCGCTCCGGCTCGCCCGCCGGTCCATTCGGCACGGTGCCGAGGCGCTTGCCGGTACCGCTCCACATGACCATGTGCGGGCTCGGGTGGCCGTCCGACTCGAGCGTCGTGCGAAGGCCGAGCTGTCCGAGCACGTCGAGGCCGTTGGTCGCGACGTTCAGGAACGAGCCGCGGTAGTCGTCCGGCGTGTCTCGGGCCTCGAAGAGCTCGACCTCCCAACCGGCGCGCTTGAGGAACATGGCGGCCGCAGGCCCGGCGACGCCCCCGCCGATGATGATCGCGCTGGGCATGACAACTCCTTGATAGTCTGGGATTGGCGAGACTCTCTCTGATAGAGTCTCTCGATATTAGAGAGAATAGGATGGCGATGGCCGAGTTGTCAAACACGGGCAACCGCCGCGACTCAGCGATGGAGCGCGCCGGCGAGGTCATGCGCGACTTCATGGCGCGGGCCGTGCTCTTCCAGGACGCGGTCGCCAAATGGGGCGGCGTCAACAGCACCGACCTCCAATGCGTCGGCCTGCTCATGAGCGACGGCCCCGCAACCCCGGGAGAGCTCGCCGAGCGCTCGGGCCTCACCGCAGGCGGAGCGATCACCGCGGTGATCGATCGACTCGAGTCCGCGGGCTTCGTCCGCCGGGATCGGGATGCGGACGACCGTCGCCGCGTGATCGTCACCGCGATCCCCGAGGCGGTGTTCGCACGCTTCGGCGAGGTCTACGGTCGAGTCGGCGAGCGTTGGCGTGCCTACCTCGACACCCTCACAGATGAGCAGCTCGAGTTCGCGAACGAGCTGCTGCAGCGAGCCGCCGACGTCAACCGCGAGGAGATCGCCCTGCTGCGCAGCTGACCGCTGGACGCCGCGTCGCATCGCGAGCACACTGGTGCGCATGGCCAGGTCGCCCGCAGGTCCGCCACCGCCGGGGTCGAGCGTGCGCGCCCAGCTGCTCGCCACCGAGCACTGGGGTCTGCTCGCCGCTCGGAGCACCGCGCAGAATGAAGTGCTCACCCGCATCTCGATCTTCCTCACGCTGTTCTCCGCCGGGCTCGTGAGCATCGCGCTCATCGGCCAGGCGACGAAGTTCTCCGGTGTGTTCGGACCGGCGTCGATCTCGGTGCTCGCGATCGTTGTGATCATCGGGCAGCTCACCCAGATCCGGGTGATCAACATCGGCTACGAAGACCTGATGTATGTGCTGGCCATGAACCGGATGCGTGCCGCGTACGTCGAACTCGCTCCCGAGATCGAGCCCTACCTGATGGCGGGCACGCACGACGACCAGTCGGGCATCAACCGCACCTACTACTTCCTCGGCACCCGCACGACCGCCTCGCACCTCGGTGGCAGCAGCATGGTGCTCATCATGGTCGTGAACGCCATCCTGCTCGGGCTGCTCGCCGCAGCGATCGCTCTCACGGTGGGCGCCCCCATGTGGTTGATCTTCGTCATCGGCGGCGTGATCGCCGTGGGATTCTTCGTCTACAAGACGGTGCAAGGTGCGCGTGACTACGCGGAGCAGTGGACGCGGTACACACCGCTCAGCCCGACGCCGGGGGCTGAGGCCGCGCCTCAGTAGAACACCGTGCGCCCGACCGCGGTCACCTCGATCCGGAACCCGTCGGGCATGAGGATCGAGAGCACGGGCGGTCGCCAGTAGGCGGACAGGGTGACGGTCGCGCTCGCGTCATCCACCGCCGCGGCGTGCTCGATGGCGAGGGACTCGAAGCGGTCGGGGCTCGCGGCGAGGTACGCGTCGACGGCGGCTGCGACATCCTCGGACTCCAGGGTGGGATGCGGGCCGGTCGGTCCTGCGGCGACGGCGTCGAGGTCGTAGGCTTCCGCGCCGGCGAGCGCCGCGCCATCCGCCACTGTGAACAGCCGCTTGCGCTCGAGGTAGAGGGATGTCGCGGCCGCCACCATGAGCACGAGTGCGATGCTCAGGAAGCCGAAGAAGATCACGAGCGGCAAGGTCGAGCCGTCGTCGGAGCGCAGTCGGCGCATCAGCCACCGCATCTCAGCCACCGCATCTCAGCCACCGCCGAAACGCGACACCCGCTGCGCCGCGACCCCCTCGAGGGTGACGTGCAGCGGGAAGTCCCCCTGCAGCACGGCCGGCACCAACGGCAGCGGCACCTCCACCGTGACCGTGACCGTCACAATCGCTCCGGGCTCGAGGCACGCGGCGGGTATGCACGTGATCTCCACGGATGCGTCGTCGTCAGACACGCCGTAGTCCGCGAGAGCGAACTGGATGGCGCGGTCAGCAACCCCCTGCGCCGCCTCGAGCGTCTGCGCCTGCACGAACAGTCGTGCTGCCTGTCGCGCTGCCGCCTCCGCGGCGAACGCCCCCGCCTGGATCGACGCGAGCGCGAGCACGAGGTACACGATCGGCAGCAGCAGGATGAGCCCGGCCGCGACGAACTCGAGCGACGCCGAGCCGTCGTCGTCCGATCGCCACCGTCTCCCAAGCCGCGCCGCGCAAGCCTTCAGCGCGTCACCCGAGCACTTCGAGCGCCGCATGGCCGCTCACCTCGATTCCGTCGTCGAGGCCGATGAGCCCGATGAGCGGCAGCGGCGCGCGCACGGTCACGACCGCCGAACGGTGCGCCGAGGAAGTCGTCGACGGCGCCCGAAACGTCGGTGGCGTAGCTCGGTCCGAGTGCGGTCGTGATCAGATCGGCCGCGCGCTGCGCGCCGTCGGCCGGGGTGTTGCCGACGAGCGCTCCGAAGCGGGCGCCCTCGGATGCGGCATCCACCACCGTGTTGCGCACGAACAGGGCGAGCCCGAGCTGCAACACCGAGAGCGTGGTGACAGTCAGCAGCGTGCCGACCAGCACGAACTCCGCGGCCGCGGAGCCACGGTCGGAACGCCACCCGGAATGCATGCCCTCAGGGTCGCGCGAACGGTGTCGCGGCGTCGCGACCTGTCCACAGCCCTTCCTAGGGCTGTGCCTGCACCGTGCGGATGTACTCGTCGATCGTCGGCATCGCGACGAGCCGGTCGCGGAAGAACGTGTTCACGAGGTTCACCACCTGCGTCTGCGCGGCCTCGACCTCGGCGCTGCGCCGCTCGCCGGCATGCTGGTCGTCGAGCGTGCGCCGCAACTGCAGCAGCGCCTTCACGATCTCGCTCTCCTCAGCGCCATCGAGCGCCTGCGTCACGAGCATGATGAGCTCGTCCGCCTGCCGCTGCACGTCTTCGATCGGAATCGAGCTTCCGGGCTGGGACGCGTTCTCGAGCGTGCCGATGAGCGACCACACCTGGTACAGGATCGTGGATGGCTCGTCGAAGAGCTCGCGCACGAACGCGGCATCCAGGTGCCGGCCCGACAGGCGGAAGATGTTGTACATCCGCTTCGCGGCCTTGCCGTAGTTGAGGTGCCGGGTGAGGTACTTGTGCACTTCCTCCTCGAGCCGGTCGACGTAGTCGTCGAGCGCGTCTTCCGAGACGAACTGGGCGACCTTGGCGAAGGTGGGCAGCGCGTCGGAGTCGAGGTAAACCTCCTGGAAGTAGGCGTCGAGGTACCCGTCGAGCGAGACGATCTCGCCGTCGGGCGCCTCCCACGTCACGTCGATCACGTTGCTCGCGTTCGACAGCTGGTGGCGCTCGGGGTCGGCGACGACCCAGTCGAGCTTCACCCAGCCCGGGTCGAGCGCGGCGTCGCCCCAGCTCAGCGTCGTGGAGCCGTGTTCCGCAGACTCGAGCACGACCTGGCCGGCCTCGAGCTCCTCGAACTTCCACGAGATCGGGCTGCCCTTGGAATACTGCTTGCCCCGGTGGATGCAGTCGGTCGGGTAGCTGCCGAGCTTCGCCTCCAGAAACTGGAACGTCGCACCGCGCGCATTCGCGAACACATGGTCGCGCAGCAGCGTGGCCATGATGTCGCACGCCGCCTCGCGGGACGGCGCCTTGATGTTGAGCCGCTCGAAGTAGTCGCAGTCGCCCGGATAGCTCTGGATCTTGGACTGTGCGGCGCTGCCCGAGAGCGCGAGCGCACTCTCCGCGACACCTGCGGGACCCTTGACCTCGACGACCTCACCGATGCGTCGGAAGCGCGCGAGGTCGTGAGGGCTGAAGTCGAGCATGCTGACGCGATGTCCGAAGATGCCGGACTTCTCATCCACGGTCACTTCGACCGCCGTGGTGTCGGCGAGTGCCGCCAGCCACGCCTGCGTCTCGACCTCGTTCAGTTCGATACCCATCCGACTGGCAGACGCGATGATCTGCGCAACATCGAGTGGTGGGGTATCGGTGGGCGTGGTGTCGGTCATTTCGACACTCCCTACGATCGGTCCGCGTTCTCCTTCCGGAGCGCACGGAACAACTCCGCCTGGTCCTGGGCGTCGGCCAAAGCATTGTGCGCGAGGGGGCGTCCCGTCAAGTACTTCGGCGAAAGCACCTTGAGACTCGTTTCGCCCCACGTGGTGTTCGACATGCCCATCGAGTACGCCTTGATGTCGAGCGCGGTGTGTCCGAACGGGTTGCGGCCCAGGTAGCGCTGGAAGTAGTCGTCGACGAACATCCAGTCGAATGCGGCGTTGAAGCCGACGAAGATCGGCACGTTGCCCTCGGGCACGACGTGCTGCACCCACGCCTCGAACCGCGTCATCGCGTCGGTCGGCTCGATGCCCTCCTGCGCGAGTGTCGTCATCGACAGGCCGCTGATGGCGAGCGCCTTCTCGTCGACCTCGCTGCGGTCGGGCTGCAGTTCGACGTAGAAGTTGGTCGTCCAGGTCATCCACGAGGCATGCGCCGATCGAGATCATCGGGAACCGGGCGGGATTGGCGCCGGCAGTCTCGACATCGACGGAGATGTAGGTCTCGGGTCGCATGGCCGGCGCGGGGGCTTCGGGCAGCGTCGGGTGGTCACTCACCCTCGTGAGACTAGCGGGATGGCGCTGTCAGAACCCGACGACGCGGTCGATCGCCTGCTGGAACACGCTGCTGAGCGCTGGGCCGGCGAGGCCCCAGATGATGATCACGAGGCCCGCGGTCATCAGGGTGATGAGCACCCAACCCGGGACGTCGCCTTCGTCATTGCGAAGGAACTGCGCAAGTCGTCGAGCCGTCGTTCGCATGTCGGAACGATGCCAGAAGGGCGGTTCGCGCGCAGGAACTTTCCACAAGTGGTGGATCAGGCGGGCTTCCGCGCCACGAGGCTGAACGTCAGCGGCATCCGCTCGGTGCGCTCCGGCAGCGCCCAGCCTCCCGGCACTTCAACCATGAAGTCGAACGCCTTCCACGGAAGCACGCGCTGCTCGTCGAACGCGAGCAACTCGAGTCCGGCATCCAACAGCGACTGGATGATCTCCGACATCGAGTGCGTCCACTGGTAGTTCTCCTGGCTGTCCGGGATCGCGCTGCCCGTGTACGAGACGGCGTCTTCGTACCGGGTTGGCTCGCCGTCGCTGAAGTACGGCCGATCGACCACGATGAGGTCGTCATCGCGGTACCCGATGACATCCAGGATCGGATGCCCTTCGCGGATGTAGAACATGCCTCCAGGCTCGAGCAGTCCGGAGATCGTCGCTGCCCAGGTGTCGAGGCGCGGGAGCCACGCGAGCACGCCGATGCTCGTGTAGACGATGTCGAACTGGGTTCCCACCGCCGCGACGGCGTCGTACACATTCGACTCGACGTATCGGATGTCGAGTTCCGGCACGCTGCGCGAGTTCGCGAGCCGTGGCGATCGACGCCGGCGACAGGTCGACGCCGGTGACCTCGGCGCCGAGTCGAGCCCAGCTGATCGTGTCGGTGCCGATGTGACACTGGAGGTGAATGAGCCGCAGCCCGCGCACCGATGCGCCCGGCAGGTGGGGCGCGAGGGCAGTCAGCGTCGAACTGGACGATCTCCGTGATCTCGTTGGGCGACTCGGCGAACTCGAGGGCGCCGTACGACTCGACATGGCCGGGCGTGCGCTGGTCCCAGTTCAGACGGTTGGCCGCCATGACCTGTCGACATGAGCATCGACCCTAGCTTCGACCCATGAACGCGAATCCGAACACCCGGCAGCACGAGCACGATCACCGCCGACCAGGCCGCGAACACCGGCAGGTACCTCGTCTGCCACCGCTCGAGCGCCGCCGGCGTCGCGCGCTTGGCGAGCATCCGCACCGAAACCACGCGGTCACTGCGAGGTTGACGATGAGGATGAGGTTCAGCCCGATCGCCACCACCCGGTTCGGGGTGAGGCCGTACTCCGCGATCCGCGCGAGCATCGAGCTCAGCACGATCGCGTCGAGCAGCAGCGCCGCGGCGATCGCGACAAGCCGGAGCACGTCGAGCACGCCCGCCTGCTTCGACGGATCCCGCGCGGAGAGCGCGTAGAGCACGAGACCGAGCACGACGATGAGCAGCACGTCGAACACCGTGATGAGGTCGCGGTCGAACGCGACGAAGCGCTGGGCGCCGTGAGTGCGTGGTTGGTAGCGTGAGGAGATGTCCACCACGCGTGCCGAGCCCGACGCTCGCTGGCGCGTGTGCGACCGGTCGTCGACCCGACTGGAAGTTCTGGCGCGCGAGCGCTGACACGTCCGTGCGGCAAGTAGCCAGGGATCCGGACATGACGCCGCGTGTGGTCGCCGCGCTCAGGCTGGCGGTCAGTGCTCTTGGCGTTGTCGCGCTCGTGGCCCGATTCCAGTGGGGCCTTGGGTCGGCAACGTTCGAGCCGGCCAACTTCTTTGCGTACGTCACCGTGCAGAGCAACATCGCCTTCGTGATCGTCACTGCGATCGCGGCCGTCGCGGCCTTGCGCGATCGGTTCGACAGCGAACGGCTCGCCGCTGTTCGAGCAATCGCACTGACCTGCATCATCACGTCGGGGCTCGTCTTCGCGCTGCTGGTGGTGCAGTCGGCTCAGCGCGGCATTCGAGTGGATGTGCCGTGGTCAGACGTCATCCTGCACTTCGTGCTGCCCGTCATCGCGCTCGCGGATTGGGCGGTGCTCCCGCGCGCGTCAGCGCGGTTCCGGATCATCGCGTTCGTGGTCGGCTACGCGTTGGTGTGGGGTGGCCTCACGATCCTTCGCGGGCTGGTGGTGGAGTGGTATCCGTACTACTTCCTCGATCCGCGGCAGCTCGAATCAGGATTCGAGTTCGCGACGTCTGCGGCGATCGCGATTGGGGCGTTCGTCCTGGTTGGCGCGGGAGTGGTCGCCCTCCCCCATCGCAAACCCGAAGGCTGAGCCTCAGCCCGCGAACGGCTCGAGACTCCGGCGCACTTCGCGAGCGAGCTCATCGTCGTCGAGGTCGCTGAGCAGTCGGGCGGCCTCCCCGCCCACCACGCCGAGCAGTTCTGGCTCACCGGTGATGTCGGTCAGGTTCAGCCAGGTCACGATCGGCAGATCGGACCCAACCAGGTTCCACAGCACCGCATCGGTTGACCAGAACGGCTCGTCAAAGCGCACGCTGACCACCTCGACGTCACCGACCGCAAGCTGATTGAGCGCGCTGCGCCGCGACGGTCCCAGTGGAGGATCGAACTCGATCGAGCCCGCCTTGAGCACCCCAAGCGGAACGGTGACCACGACCCGATCGGCGGAGATGGACTCACCGGTAGCCAGCCTGAGGCTGACGCCGTCGTCGGCATAGTCGATGCCGACCACCGGCGTCGACAACAGCACGTCACGGTCGTGCAGCAGCGCACTCACCACCGCATCCAGCGGTCCTTGGGGTATGAGGGTCGCGTGCGGAACCGACTCGTCGGTGCCTTCGACATCACCGAGCGTCTCGTTCGCGAACCACGCCGACTGCTCGGTCGCGTCGGCGCCGGTCGACGTGGCGAGGCTCTGGAGGAAGTGCTCGAGCACTTGGGCGCCATCCAACTCGTCGACGTCGGTGATGCGACCTGCCGCACCCGACTCGTCGAGCGCGGATGCCAAATCGCGATCGCGCTGCCGGGTCAGCGCCCACTCGGATGCCTCAGCCACTGCCTCCATCGCGAGCGCGGCCGGTGCTCCCGGTGCTTCGGCGTAGTCCTGCCAAGCCTTCCCGGGCGAGCGGTACCCGATCGGCAGTGCGGGCCGCACCTCGATGCCCTGGTCGCCGAGCTCGCGGATGATCTCGGCATCCACTCGACTGTCGAGTCGCCACGCGCCCAGTTCTACCCGGTCGCCGTCGACGTCGCGACTCTCGATCCTGCCACCCACCCGATTCCGCGCCTCGATGACCACGACGTCGTAGCCCCGAACGGCGAGACTCGCCGCGGCTCTTGCTCCCGCGAGTCCGGCACCGATCACCACCACGCGCTCCCCGTCGCTCGCAACGTCAGCGACCTCATCGGCCGCCGTCCGGCCGGAACGAAGCGCGCCGCGAAGAGTTGAGGGTGCGCTGGAACGCCATTCCCCGCCGAAGAAGACGCGCGCGAGGAGTGGAGCCGAGGCGATGCCGCGCAATTCGGGTGCTCCCCCCACGGGTACATACGTGGTCGCTCCCAACGTGTAGGGGTCAGTTCCCCATGCACTTCGAACGATCCGCGCGGGTTTGGGCACCGCAAGCGAGGTCGAGGGGGTCGGTGTGGGCACCGGGTCGTCACCTGTGCAGGCAGCAAGAACCACCAGGGTCACCCCAGACCCTGCACCGATCAGCAATTCGCGACGTGAAAGGGCCATCTGAAACACACTGTATCCCGGGCCGGTAGCGGCGGCCTCCATCGGGCGGTTGTTCTACAACCCCACCTGCAGCACGAAGATCCCCGGGAAGATCGCAAACGCGATCGTGACCGGCAGGATGAGGAACACCAGCGGGATGAGCATCCCCACCTCCTTCTTCCCCGCCAGCTCCAGCAGGTCGCGCTTCATGTCGTCGCGCGCGTCCTGGGCCTGTGCTCGCAACACCTCGGCGAGCGGAGTGCCGCGCTCGAGCGCGCCGACCATCTGGTCGACGCAGCGGGTGAACGACGGCAGCTCGAGGTCGCTCGCCAGCCGGTTGAGCGTGTCGGCGAGCGGCAGTCCGGTGTTCACCGCGGTCACGACCGTCGCGAGCTCGGCGGAGAGTTCGCCCCCGCTGATCCGGGCGATGCGGCGGATCGCGTCGAGCACGCCCTCCCCCGCCGACAGGCTCAGCGTGAGGAACTCGAGCACGACCGGCAGCTCCTCGGTCATGCGCGACTGCCGTCGCTTCGCACTGCGGGTGAGCAGCGCTTCGCGGGCGACGACTCCGAGCACGCCGAAGACGATCACGATCGCCACCGGAACGGCGGCGGCCACGGGCTGCGCACGCACGACGGCGATCGCTGCGAGCACTCCCACAGCGAGGCCGCCGAGTCCCCAGAGCAGCTGCTGGGATCGAAACGCCTCCACGGTGAGCGTCGAGCCAGCCTGCCGCAGTCGGCGGGCGATGGACTCGCGGCCGCCGAGCAGGTCCGCGAACGTGCTGCGGGCGCGCACGCCGATCGGGGCGAACAGCATCCCGACGACGGGGAGCGGGTCGGAGCTGCGCGGCGTCACGTGGGCGCGGGCTTCTGCCGAGACATCCACGAGGTATGGGGCGATGCGGTTTGCGAGCCTGGGACCGCGCATGGGCGGCGCGAGGCTGACGAGCGTCCAGATGCCGAAGCCGAGCAGGATGCCGACCGCCACCGCCCACGCGCCGGTCGCACTCACGAGAACCACCGCCGCTCCTCGGGCAGCCGCCCGATGCCGACCATGATGCGGTACGCGACGAACGAGACGACGAGGCCGCCGACGATGAGACTCACGCCGGCGGCGGAGTTGTAGGCGAGCGCGGCTTCCGGGCGGCTCGCGAGCAGCAGGAGCACGACCCACGGCGCGGCGACCCCGAGGCGGGCAGCGTTCATCACCCACGACTGGCGCGCCTCGACCTCCGACCGGATCGCGGACTCCTGCCGCAGGTAGGCGCTCAGGTTGCGCAGCACGGTGGTGAGCTCGCCGCCGCCGACCTCGCGCGCCATCCGGAGGGTCTCGAGGATGCGGTCGGCCACCGGGTCGGCGAGCCGATCCTTGAGCAGGTCGAGACTCACGCCGAAGTTGGCGGTGGACCGGTAGTCGGCCTCGAACTGCGCGAAGGCTCCCGCGGATGCCGACCGGCCCGGTCACGGCGAGCGTCGCGAGCCCGTCGGGCAGCGCGAGTCCCGACCGCACGGCCGACACGAGCTGGTCGACCGCGTCGGGCCACACCACCCGCGTCGCGCGTCGGCGAGCCCGCGCCCGCCATCCCGACGGCGAGGAACGGCGCGACGAACGCGACCGCCGCGGCGGCCACCGCGAGCGCGAGCACGCGTGCCGATCGCGAAGACCAGGGTGAGCGCGAGCACTGCGAGCACGAACGAGACGGCGATGAGCATGCCTGGGGTCACCCGCGCGAGTCCCGCCTGCACGAGGCGCTCGCGCAGGGGTGCGAGCAGCGGCTGCCTTGCGGTGCCGTGCGCGGTTTGCGTGGCCAGAGGAACGTCGAGACGACGAGGAACACGCCGCTCGCCGCGATGAGCGAGATGACGAGACTGGTCGCGATCACGCGCGAACCCGTCTGCCCTGCGACTCGGAACCGGCTGCCCGAGCGCTGCATCGAGGTCGACGCCGTGGTGCTCGAACTTCGAGGTGCGGGCGGGGCGGACGCCGGTGGGGGTGAGCATGCCACCGTCGAGGGCGAACAGCGCCGCGGCATCCACGAGCCCATCGGTCACGGTGCCGGCCGGCGCGATGATCTCGACCACGCGCCGATGCCCGCCCCGGCCGAGTTCGCAGTGCACGACGACGTCGATGCAGCCGGCGACCGTCGGCACGACGAAGCCCGAGTCGATGTTGCGGCCGGCGAGCAGCGGCAGCGTGCAGAGTTTGGCGATGGCATCCCGGGCGCTGTTGGCATGGATGCTCGAGAGTCCAGGAAGCCCGCTGTTCAGGGCGATGAGCAGATCGAGCGACTCGGCCTCGCGCACCTCGCCGACGACGAGGCGGTCGGGGCGCATCCGCAGTGCCTCCTTGATGAGGCGACGCAGCGTGATCTCGCCGCTGCCCTCGAGGCTCGGCTGGCGGCACTGCATCGCGACCGTGTCGCGGGTGCCGGCGACGAGCTCGAACGTCTCCTCGACGGTCACGACGCGCTCAGTGGGCCTGGATGCCGCGAGCAACGCGTTCAGCATCGTCGTCTTGCCGCTCTGCGTCGCGCCGCTCACCAGGATGTTCACCCCCGCGAGCACGCACGCGCGCAGGAACTGCGCCGCGCCCGGCGTGAGGCTGCCGAGCTCGACGAGCCGCTCCAGCGTCAGCACGCGCTGGTTGAACTTGCGCACGTTCACCGCCCAGTGCCGGCGCGTCACGTCGGGGATCGCGACGTGCAGCCGCGAGCCGTCCGGCAGGGACGCGTCGACGAAGGGCGACGAGAGGTCGACGCGGCGGCCCGAGGACTGCAGCATCCGCTCGACCAGGTCGCGCACCTCGCCGTCGGTGAGCTGGATGCCGGTCTGCTCGGCGACGCCGTGCCGCGCGATGAACACCTGGTCGGGCGCGTTGATCCACACCTCCTCGATGTCGGGATCATCGAACAGCGGCTGCAGCGGACCGAACCCGGTGAGCGTCGCGACGATCTGCGCGGATGCGGCGAGCTCGTCCGCGAGCATCGGCACCGAGCCGCCGAGCGCGCGCTCGCTGTAGCGGCGCACCTCCTCGCGCACGTAGCGGCCGGCGAGGTCGCGGTCGGTGGAGAGGTCCACGCCCTCGCGACGCACGCGTTCCCGCACCTGCTCGGTGATCAGGGCGACGGGGGTGGGTGGCACCCGTGCAGTGTGGGCAGGTGCGGGGATGGGTGGCGGGAGTCATCCACAGGTCGCGTGAGGGTGGCCAGGCTGTCCAGTTACTCTGTCCTGAACACGGGGAGGCACATGCCGGAGCAACGCACCATCATCCGACCATGGATCCTCGCGTTCGTGCCCGTGGTCGCGATCATCGGGCTCATGGCCTGGGGCTTCGTCGCAGTGGACTCCCATCGCTCCCTCGATCAGGCCGGCACACCCAACGCCGGTGCTTCCTCTGGGTCCACGCCCGCACCAGTTGAACCGGAGCCGACCATCGACCGCGCGCCGGGCGCCGAAGGACCGCTCATCGACGTCGAGCCGATCGAGGACATGCCGCAACCCGACGGCGACGCCCCCCTCGAGTTCTACCTGTACGGCAACGAGGGAACGGTCGCCGACGTCGCCTACCTCGGCCGCCGCGACATCTGGTACGCGTTCGGCCTCATGTCGGAGCAGGGGGACGTGTGCCTGTGGGTGAACGTGGCCGACCCGGAGGCGAACCCCGGCATCTCGGGAGCAGGTACCTGCGCTACCTACATCGACTTCACGCAACAGGGTCTGGTCATCGACAAGGGTGAATGGGAAGTGCGCTGGTCAGCCGACGGCACCGCGATGTGGATCGATTAGCGCCGCACCGAAGCCGATGATCGCGCTGACGTCACCCCCGCTGCCTCGGGAAACGACCGATCCGCAAACAGGATGGCGCGCGCCGCCGCCTTCCCCATCGGAGTCCGCAGCGCGCTGAACCCGACCTGCGCAACCCAAGGCGTGCGCACGAGTGACAACCCGCGCCGCAGCGAGAGCCGCCCGCGGAACCGCGCGCGCAGCGAAGCGCCGTCGTACGACGCAGCACATCGGCATCCCCGCTGCGCAGCGCACGATCGAGCACCTCCGCCGCCTGCCGCGACTGCCGCAGGCACGGGTCGAGCCCGCCCGCCGTGAGCGGCGACACCGCGCCGGCCGCGTCGCCGACGAGCAGCCCGTCGCGGTTGCTGATGCGGCGCAGCAGTCCGCCGACCGGGATCGGGCCGGCGCGGCGCTCGACCTGTCCGACGGCGGTCGCTCGATGCCCTCGAGCCCGGGCGGTGCCGCTGCGAAGCGGGCGAGCGCGTTGCGCATCCCGTCCGGATACCGGTGCGCGTAGCCCGCGACACCCACATGCGCGTGCTCGCCGTCGTTGACCGACCAGGCGAGGTAGCCGGGCGCGATGCTCGGGTCGAGCACGCAGTGGAACGTGGGCTCCTGCCCGGCGCGCAGCGGCGGCACCGCGAACACCTCCTCGGCGCCGATGAGGAGGTGGCGGTTGCGGTCGAGACCGAGGTCTTTCGCGACGGCGGAGCGCGCGCCATCCGCGCCGACGATGAAGCGGGCGGTCGACGCGCGCTGAGTCCGTCGGGTCCGGCGAGCAGGTACGCGCCCGACTCCTCGCGGAGCAGGTAGCGGGTGCCGAGCGCGACGCGAACGCCGGCGGCCGCGGCATCCCGAGCCCCTGACACGTAGAGGCCGGCCATGTCGCCGACGCGGAACTCGTCGCGCTCGCTCACGAGTTCGACCGGGCGCTGCAGGTTCGGCGGGTAGAGCACCATGCGGCGGATGGGCGGGCCGAGGCACTCCTCCGGCAGGTCGAAGTCGTCGAGGGTCTTGCGCACGAAGATGCCCGTCGTGCGGATCGCGATGTCGAGGCTCGTGCGGCGGTCGACGAGCAGCACGTCGTGTCCTTCGCGGGCGAGCTGCGTTGCGGTGTACAGGCCGGCGAGCCCTGCGCCGACCACGAGCACGTCGACGGCTTCGCCGCGCGCGACGGTGCCGGGCATCCACGTCGCTCACTCCTCGACCCACTCGAGCAGGTCGCCCGGCTGGCAGCCGAGCACTTCGCACATCGCGTCGAGGGTGCTGAAGCGCACCGCCTTGGCGCGGCCGTTCTTGAGCACGGCGACGTTCGCGGGGGTGAGCCCGACCTTCTCGGCGAACTCCCCCACGCTCATCTTGCGCTTCGCGAGCTCGACGTCGATGCGCACGACGATCGGCATCAGATCACCTCGTCGAGGTCGTCGCGCAGGCGTCGTCGCCTGCCGCTGCAGCGTGCGCATCACGACGATGAGCATCACGACGCACGGCGCCGACGAGCAGGATGCCGAACAGCAGCATCGGCATGCCCGGGTCGCGGATCTCGGGCGTGAAGTAGATCACCGCCACGACGTAGGCCGAGAACGCCGCGAACACGATCCACCCCGTGAACACGGTGCGCACGATGAGGTTGACCCACGTCGACGACTCGTCGCTGAAGATGCGGTCCTTGCGGATCATCGTCAGCAGCTTCCACGTGCACACGATCAGCACCTGGAAGCCGAGCAGCTCGAGCTCCGTGACGATGAAGAACGGCCAGTAGCAGGTGCGCGAACTCGGGCGCTCGCCGCAGGCCCTCCATGAGCTCGCCCGGCATCGCGAGCACCTGCATGACGAGGGCGAACGCGAACGCGAGCACGAGGGCGATGCGAAGCGGCAGGATGAGGCGCTGGGTCGTCGACATGCATCGAGTTTCGAGCACTACCTATCGATTGTCAATCGCTATCGGTCGATTTCGCCGATCGCTCGCACAATAGGGTGGATCCATGAGGACGCCCGACGCCAGGAGCGGACGCATCGCCGCCCGCATCGCGACCATCGTGCTCGCCCTCGCCGCCGTCGCGTGAAGCTCTCGTCGACAAGGCCTGGCGGACTGCCGAGGCCAGCGCGAACTGCCCCGCGCTAGAACTCCTCCGCCGTCACGGGCACCACGGCTCCCGAGATGTACGACGCCTCGCGCGACGCGAGCATGACGTACGCCGGGGCGAGTTCGGCGGGCTGGCCCGCGCGGCCGATCGGGGTGTCCTGGCCGAAGTCCGACGTGTCGTCGAAGCCGGTCGCGGGGATGAGCGGCGTCCAGATCGGACCCGGCGCGACCGCGTTCACGCGGATGCCCTGCTCCCCCAGCTCCTGCGCGAGCCCCTTCGTGAAGTTGACCTGCGCCGCCTTCGTCATCGCGTAGTCCAGCAGGTTCGGCGACGGGCTGCACGGCCTGGATCGACGAGGTGGTGATGATCGACGACCCCGGCTTCATGAGCGGCACGGCCGCGCGCGCGAACCAGAACATCGAGTACAGGTTCGTGCGGAACACCCGGTCGAACTCCTCCGTCACGAAGCTCTCGATGCCGTCGCGGTTCTTCTGGTACGCGGCGTTGAGCACGAGGATGTCGAGCCCGCCGAGCTCGTCCGCCGTGCGCGTGACCGCGTCGGCGCAGAAGTCCTCGTCCTGCACGTCACCGGGCAGCAGCAGGGCCTTGCGTCCCGCGGCCTCGATGAGGGCGGCGGTGGATGCCGCATCCTCTGCCTCTTCGGGAAGGTGCACGATCGCGACATCCGCACCCTCCCTCGCGTACGCGATCGCGACCGCGCGACCGATGCCGCTGTCGCCTCCCGTGATGAGTGCGCGCATGCCGTCGAGGCGGCCGGAGCCGACGTAGGTGTCCTCACCGTGGTCCGGCTTGGGTTCGGTCTCGGTCGTCAGCCCCGGCTGGGACTGCTCCTCGTCTTCGGTGCCACCCTTGCGGTAGCGCGTGCGTGGGTCATCGTTCAGGTGCTTGGCCATACTCCACCGTGCGTCTCTCGGTGTTGACGGGACAACGCATTGACAGGCGCGCCGGACAGGTTCACACTGTGGGCATCTGGTGAGAACGAGGTGCAAGCCATGCATGATCCACTCTCCATCTACACGGTGCTTCCCGTCGCAGATCTCGACCGCGCGCGAGCCTTCTACCGAGACAAACTCGGTCTCGAGGCCACGATGGAGAAGCCGGGCATGCTCTGCTACTCGGGGCCATCCGGCTACATCTTCCAGCTCTACGAGAGCACGACGGTCGGCACCGCGCAGAACACCCAGATGGGATGGTCGACCTTCGACCTCGACGCCGATGTCGCCGACCTCCGTCACCGCGGCGTCGTGTTCGAGGAGTACGACGTGCCGGGCCTCAAGACCGAGCACGGCATCGGACTCGTCGGCACCGAGCGGGCCGCATGGTTCAAGGACACCGAGGGCAACACCATCTGCATCTCGCAGACCACGAGCTAGCCGCGACCCCGCACTGCAGCAACCGAAGGGAGCCGACCATGGCCGGTTCGGCGAACGAAGCCCAGGTGGAGCGCCTCATCGCGTGCATCAACGATCGCAAGATCGAGGTCATGGATGAGCTGTTCCACGACGACGCGACGATGGACTGGCCGCAGTCCCGCGAGCGGGTGCGGGGTGCGGAGAACCGCCGCGCGATCTACGGATCGTTCCCGCAGCTGCCGACGATCACGCCGCACCGCCTGACGAGCGCGGCGATCTCGTCGTCGCCGAAGCCACGCTCGACTACGCCGGACCCGAAGTACGAGACCGTGTTCATCTTCGAGTTCCGCGACGGCAAGATCGCCAAGGAGACTGCCTACTGGAGCGAAGCGTTCGAGCCGCCGGAGTGGCGAGCGAAGTGGGTCGAGTCCTTCTGAGCGGGCACGATCAGTAGCGCTTGAGACCCTCGGGCTGGTTGCCCATGATCTCCTCGATGCGCTCGTTCACGTCATCCGTGAGCAGCGCCTTCGAGTCGAGCGCCGCGAGGTTGTCCTCGAGCTGCGACAGCCGGGATGCGCCGAGGATCACCGTCGACACGTGCGGGTTGCGCAGGCACCACAGCAGCGCGAGGTGATGGATCGGGATGCCGACCTCATCCGCGAGCGCCGCGAGCTCGCGCACCTGCTCGAGCTGCGCCTTGCCCTTGTCGGACTCCCAACGGTGCTTGAGCCACTCGTAGCCGGGCAGGTTCATCCTCGAGTCCTCGGGGATGCCGTCGTTGTACTTGCCGGTCAGCACCCCGCTCGCGAGCGGTGACCAGATCGTGGTGCCGAGCCCGATGAGGTCGTAGAGCGGCAGGTAGTCGCCCTCGACCTTCTGCGCGGTTGAACAGGTTGTACTCCGGCTGCTCCATCGTGGGCGGGGTGAGGTTCATCGCCCGCGCGACGCCCCAGCGCCTCGGTGAGCTGCTGCGCATTCCACTCGGAGGTGCCCCAGTACAGGATCTTGCCCTGCGTCACGAGGTTGTGCATCGCCCACACCGTCTCCTCGATCGGGGTGTCGACGTCGGGACGGTGGCAGAAGTACAGGTCGAGGTAGTCGACGCGCAGGCGCTTGAGCGCGGCGTGCGCGGCCTCGGTGACGTGCTTGCGCGACAGGCCCTTCTGGTTCGGCTTGCTGCCGCCCCAGAACACCTTGGATGACACGAGGTAGCGTGTCGCGGTCCCAGCCGAGCTTCTCGAGCGCAGCACCCATCAGCGCCTCGGATGCACCGGACTCGTAGCCCTCGGCGTTGTCGAAGAAGTTGATGCCGGAGTCGTAGGCCTTCGTCATGAGGCGCATCGCCTCATCCTCGTGCACCTGCTTGCCGAAGGTGACCCAGGATCCGAGCGACACCTCGCTCACCTGCAGTCCCGACTTGCCCAATCTGCGATAGTCCATGGTTCGAGCCTAGGACGGCGATGCGCACGCCTCGAGACGCTCCGCGCGCCCCGCTAGACTCCCGCCAGCGACGAAGGAGCAGGCATGGTGGCAGCACTCCGCTCAGGCGGTCTCGACCGGGCTCGGTGGATCAGTCGGCTGGCCTCGATCGCCGTGCTCGCGATCGCGCTCGCACTGGTGGTGCCCGCCGCGGCGATCAGTGCGGCGTTCGCAGACCCTGCCAGACCGCCGGTCATCGCCGGCCTGCCCGCCACTCAGGAATTCGACGAGGATGCGATCGGCGCGCCCTTCGCCGCTGTCACCATCACCTCCGTCGAACTGCAGGTCACTGCGGCGCTGACGTGGTCCGCCGCCGACTTGGTCTTCGAGGACACCTCCGCGTTCACCGGCGCGCAGGGCAATCTCGACCAAGACCGGCACTCCCGCGGAGATCGAGACCGCGGTGGCCGCGCTCGATCTCGCCCTTGCCGCGGCGGATCCTCCGACGACTCCCACGGCATTCACGCTCGCGATCAACGACCTCATGGGCGGTTCGGACTCGGCTGACACCACGGTGACCATCGCGCCTGCCGCGGATCCGGGCGGTCTGATCACGGTGTCGGGCACCGCGACGCAGACATACGGCGGCACCATCGGCGTCGTGACACCGACCTACGACGGCCAGATCACCGACGACCGGGTGCTCACGCCTCCGACCTGCACGAACTCGACGCTGCCGACGACGGGTGTCGGCGACGGCGGAGGCCAGGCCAGCTGCTCCGGCGGTGTGTACGCCGCGGGATGGCTCGAGAACGCCCAGCCGGGCGATGTCACGATCAACCCGGCGCCAGCGACCGTCACCGCAAGCGGCGGTGCCTCGACGTACGGCAGCACCACGCCGATCGTGGTCACGCCCACGTTCGACGGTCTCGTCAACGCCGAGACCGGGCTCGACAACGTCACCTGCCAGAGCAACGTGACCGCGACCACTCCGCGCTGGCATCGCCGCGTCCACCTGCTCGGGGTACAGCGGCGCCAACTACACCGTGAACTACGTGAACGGCAGCATCACGATCGCGAAGGCGCCACTCACGATCACCGCGGGCGACGCGACCGGCCAGCGCGGCGCGACACCCGCCGTGACGCCGTCGTTCAGCGGTTTCCTCAACGGCGACCAGCCGGGGTCGCTCGACGACGCAGCCCACCTGCACGTCGACCGCCGTCGCGGTGACGAACGTCGGCACGCTATCCGAACTCGACGAGTTGCGCGGGCGCGGCCGCGAACAACTACACCTTCACCTACGCGAAGGGCTCGACCACGATCACGCCCGCGCCGCTCACCGTGACGGCGGTCAGCTCGACCCGCCAGGTCGGCGGGAGCAACGCGCCCTGCGCGGTGAACTACTCGGGCTTCGTCGGTGGAGAGACCGCGGCGGTGCTCACCGGCACGCTCGCGTGCTCGACCTCGGCCAACTCCGGCAGCGGCGCTGGCAGCTATCCCGTGACGCCGTCCGGGCAGAGCTCGCCGAACTACAACATCACGTTCCTGCCGGGCACGATCACCGTGCAGGTCGCACCACCGCCGACTCCAACGCCGACGCCCACCGCCACGCCGACGCGTACACCCACCCCGACGCCGACGCCGACGCGCACGACCACGCCGACACCCGACACCCACGCAGACCGGCAACCCCGATGCACCCGGCGACTTCGGCTGGGTGCCGATCCTGCTCGTCGTCGTCGGCGGCATCGTGCTCATCGGGCTCGTGATCGCGCTCATCATGTGGTCGAGGCAGCGCGGCATGTAACTCGCGCTGAGGGGGCGCCGTCGCATCCACCGCAGAAATGAGGACTGTGCTCACCCCCGCCGCGGGTCTACCGTGTGCGCATGGCACGGATTCGAATTGCCGCATTCAACGTCGAGAACCTGTTCGACCGGCCGCGGGTGATGAACACCTCGACCCTCGGCGAGCCCAACAAGCTGCTCGACGCACACTCGCGGGTGAACGCCCTCATTCAGGAGGTCGAGTACACCGACGCGACCAAGACGGGCATCCTCGAGGCGCTCGACACGCTCGGGCTGCGCAAGAGTGACACCTCGGAGTGGGCGATCCTGCGGCAGAACCGCGGGCGGCTCCTCAAACGCTCGACGTCGACCGGGACGATCGAGGTGGTCGCCGCCGGACGTTCGTCGTGGATCGGCTGGGTCGACCTCACCCGCGAGCGCGTGAACGAGCTCGCGATGCAGCACACGGCGCAGGTGATCCGCGACGTCGGGGCCGACATCCTGGGCGTCATCGAAGCCGAGAATCGCATCGCGCTCAAGCACTTCACCGACGCGGCGCTCATCGATGCCGCGAAGAAGCCGCTCTACCCGCACGTGATGGTGATCGACGGCAACGACGACCGCGGCATCGATGTGGGCATCCTCACCAAGAAGCGGTTCCCGATCAGTCGCATCGTCAGCCATGTCGACGACGTGGATGGCACGTTCCGCGTGTTCGGCCGCGACTGCCCCGAGTACACCGTGACCCTGCCGTCCGGCCGACGCATCGTCGTGCTCGTGAACCACCTCAAGAGCAAGGGCTACGGAAACCCGCGCGAGAACAACGCCACCCGCCTGCGGCAGGCGAAGCGAATCGCGAAGCTCTACAAGGCGATCCGCGCGGCGGGCGAAGACCTCGTGGTCGTGCTCGGCGACCTGAACGACACCCCGATCAGCGCCCCGCTCGCGCCGCTCATGAAAACGGACCTCAAGGATGTCGCCGAGCACCCGAACTTCGTCCACGACGGTCGCGACGGCACCTACGGCAACGGCACGGCGAGCCAGAAGATCGACTACGTGCTGCTGTCCCCCGAGTTGTTTGCCGCCGTGACGGATGGCGCGATCAATCGGATGGGCGTGTGGGGCGGCAAGCACGGCACGCTGTTCCCGCACTATCCCACCATGACGGAGGCGGTGCACGCGGCGTCCGACCATGCGGCCATTTGGGCCGAGGTGGAGCTCTGAGCTGAGCGTTTCGCCGTCGGTAGACTTGCGATCGCCAGCGGGAGTGGTGGAATTGGCAGACACGCAGGATTTAGGTTCCTGTGTCGAAAGACGTGCGGGTTCAAGTCCCGCCTTCCGCACGAATCGGACGGTGCCACCGGCGCCGGCCGATTCGTTCAGAGGCGGGCGCACTCGCACCGGGGCCCCCGCCGCGCCGGTTCCGGGGCGCCGCCACCGGCGGCGTCACGGCCGTGCCGGTGGGGCGGGTTCAAGTCCCGCCTTCCGCACGAACATGCTTTGGGGTTCCACGAACCCGGGGGTTTGCCCGAAGTCCCGGTCAATGTCCAGCTAGTACCCTGTTCCTAGCCGATTCCTGGCACGACGACTTGGAGCACCCCGTTTTGGCACCAGCCGCCCTCATCCCCTGGCTCGATCCGCAGTTCCTCATCGAGGGAGTCTTCGGCCCCTGGGCACTGCTCGGCATCTGCTTCATCGTGTTCGCCGAGACCGGGCTGCTCGTCGGGTTCCTGCTGCCGGGCGACACGCTGCTCATCATCTCGGGCATCCTGACGTTCACCGGGGTGATCAACTTCCCGATCTGGGTGGTGTGCCTCTCGATCTCGATTGCGGCGTTCCTCGGCGGTGAAGCCGGGTACCTGATCGGCCATCGAGTCGGACCTCGGATCTTCGAACGCAAGGAGTCCGGCGTGTTCTCGATGGAGAACGTGCGGCGTACCAACGCGTTCTTCGAGCGCTTCGGCGGGCTTGCGGTCATCCTCGCTCGCTTCGTGCCGATCGTGCGCACGTTTGCGCCGGTCGCCGCCGGGGTCGGCCACATGAATCCAAGGAAGTACACGCTGTACAACGCGGCGGGTGCGCTCATCTGGGGATCGGGTCTCACGTTCGCGGGTTGGCTGCTGGGCCTCATTCCCCCCTTCCAGATCGGCGACCTCACGATCGACCTCCGGAATTTCGTCGTCGAGTACATCGACGTGATCCTGCTCGGTGCGGTCGCCCTGACGCTCGGTGTGACCGGCTACCACTACATCCAGTCGACGCTCAAGGCCCGCAAAGCCCGAAAGACCGGCGACGCCGAGGTCGACCGTGCCGAGGCCGAGGCGCTCGCGCTCGCCCCGAAGGACTTCGACCAGAAGCTGGGCGACTAGCGACGAGGGCACCGCTCCGAGCGTCGCGAGCTGCAGCACCCACGCGACGGTCGGTCAGTAGTAGATGATCGGCGGCACGCTCGAGGCGGCGACGACGGTGGCCAGCCCACCGAACACCGCGACGAGCAGCATGACGCCTGCGATGATCAGCAGCACCGTGCCGGCCCGCCGAACCACGGTGAACGCGACCACGAACGCGGCGGCCAGCAGGAGGGCGATGAGCCAGATCGTGACGAGGGCGGGCGCCGTGGCATCCGGCCCACAGGGCTGCGGTCCGGGCAGGATGCTCGGCGCCATGTCAATGGAGCCGCACCCGCTCTGGGTGCTCGCGATCGCCCAGACGGTGCCGGCGACGAGCACGAGGAACGCCGACATGAGGGTGAGAGTCAGCCAGTTCGGCAGCCCCGCTCGTCGCGACGGCGCCGCATGAGGCACCGTCGGTTCGGTCTTGGTGTTCGCGGTCGCAGCCATCGTTGCCTCCTGGTCGGGAACGTCCTCACCTACTGAGACGCACATCCCCTGCGGTTCGTTGTGTCAGAGCCAGAACACGGTCGGCGCTCACGGCTTCTGCACCCTCGCCCGCACGCCGTCCATGCCCTGCTGGGCTGCGCGCCGCACATCGATTTCCGGGTCCTTCAGCAGCGGTCGGATGACGTCGACATCGTCACCGAGCACGCCCAGCGCTCGCGCGGCAGCGGCGCGCACCCGTGGCGTCTCGTCCTCGAGCAGTCCGGTGAGCATCGCGGACACCGGGAGTCCGCGCGCCGCGGCGACCCGCGCGGCCATCTCGCGCACGCGCCAGGCCTGGTTGTGCAGCGAGCCGGTCACGGCATCGGTGGCCGAGTCATCCCACACGTAGAGCAGGGCGCGCACGCCCCACAGCTCGGGCCAGTAGAGCACGGGAGCGCCCTCGAGAATGCCCTTGGCGTGATCGCCGCCCACGACGAGGAGGTACTCCTCGGCGACGTGCACGCCTCCCGCGAGTTCGATCGCCTTTGCAACGAGGTCAGCCTCGCCCCAGCGCTCGACCGCAAGCGCGATGCGTCGCTCGATCGGCGCGTCAACGGGAATGGGCGCGGGGTCGGTCATGCTCCGACTCTACGCGGCGCGTCGAACGCGAGCTCACGGTGCCGGCTGCCAAGCGCCCAACTGCGGGGCCGCGGGTCACGGACGCCGCGCTCTCAACTCCCGGTGACCCAGATCGAGGTGAGCGCGTCCGGCGCGAGTTCACCTCGCCGCTGGGCCGTGATCGTCGAATCGAGGCCGATGCCCTCGGCGTCGAGGTGCCGCAGCAGCAGCGGATCTCGGTCGCTGATGCGCACGACGGTGCCGCCCGCGTCCGCGTCGCGCAGCAGCACGGCATCCGGGCGGTCGATCGTGCCGTCGGCGCGCGGGATCGGGTCGCCATGGGGATCCCGCCGCGGATGCCCGAGCTGCTCATCGATCGCGTCGAGCAGGCGGTCGCTCATGGCGTGCTCGAGTACTTCCGCTTCGTCGTGCACTTCGTCCCAGGAGTACCCGACGTGCTGCACGAGCCAGGTCTCGATGAGGCGGTGACGGCGCACCATGCGAAGGGCGAGGGCCGTGCCATCCGCGGTCAGTTCGATCGCGCTGTAGGGCCGGTGGTCCACGAGACCCTGTGCGGCGAGCTTCTTGACCATCTCGGTGACGGATGACGCCGCGAGTCCCAGCCGAGCCGCGAGCTCGCTCGGCGTGATCTTGTCGGGCTGCCACTCGGTGTGGGCGTAGATGACCTTGACGTAGTCCTCGACGGCGGTGGGGGTCGTCGCCATGTCAGCTGACGCTCGCGATCACCGCGGCGAGCGCGCGGAATGCGGTCGACCGGTGGCTGATCGCATCCTTCTCGTCTGGGCGCAGCTCAGCGGAACTCACCGACAAGCCCGTCGGCTTGAAGATCGGGTCGTAGCCGAACCCGTTCGGCCCGACGGCTTCGAGCAGCACGCTGCCCGTCCACCGGCCGACCTCGACGAACTCGCGCCCGTCTGGCGTAACGAGCGCGGCGGCACACACGAAGGCGGCGCTGCGGTCTTCGACACCCACGAGGTCGTCGAGCAGCTTGCGCACGTTGTCCGCGTCGACCCGCGTGCCCGCGTACCTGGCCGAGTGGATGCCGGGTGCGCCACCAAGGGCATCGACCGCGATGCCCGAGTCGTCAGCGATCGCCGCCTCGCCCGTGTGCGCGGCCGCTGCTCGCGCCTTGATGAGCGCGTTCGCCTCGAACGTGTCGCCATCCTCGATCGGGTCTGGCCCGTCGTAGGCGACGAGTTCGACGCCGGGCAGCAACGGGCCGAGGATGCGACGCAGTTCGCCCACTTTGTGCTCGTTGTGGGTGCCGACGACGATCTTCATGGCGCGAGCCTAGCCGCGCGGGTGGAGCGCGTACGAACCGACGACTACGCCGCGGAGTCGCTTGCGCGACGACGACGCAGCACGCCAGCCGTGACGCCGAGCGAGAGGAACAGCGCCGCGATGCCGATCGGCACGGCGGGCTGGATCTCCATGCCCATGGCGGGCAGGCTCGGCGGCGCAACGTATCGCGACACATCCGGGAGGTCCTTCGCGTCACCGAAGTACGGGTTCAACGTGTCGTTGCCGGGGCTCACGATGTCCTCCACGACGAACCAGTCGTCGTCCAGGTTGTCGACGGCGTCTGCGAGGTCACCATTCGAAGATGCGCACTGGTTGCCGACCGGGTCGAGTACGCCGGTGTTGAGGATGTTCAGGCCGAGGTACAGCGGCTCTGGTGCGGTCTGCAGGTCGTAGCGCCACTCCACTCCGTCGACGATCTGCGTGAAGGTCACGGACACCGGGGCGTAGTTCACGATGAAGGCCGTGCTGTAGGTGCCGGTGCAGCCGTCCGGGAGATCGGCGGGAAGGATGCTGCCGACCGAGCTGATCGGCACGATGAGGTTGCCGTTGTAGAACTGCGACGTGTCGGTGTCGAGGAAGAAGAGGTGGTCGAAATAGGTGAAGCCCTGTTCCGACGACCCGAAGTAGGTCGCGCCAGCAGCTCCGGTCGAAGCGACCCGCGTGACCGCCGCGTCGTTGATGGGCATGAAGCTCGCCGGGAACGGTGCGGCGCTCACGATCTCGAACGCGACCTCCGCGACGCCGTACTGCGGGATGCAGTCCATGAACCAGTTGTCGCCAAGCGCACCGACCGTGATCGTGTGATCGGCGCCGGTGGCGCAGGGATCAGTGACGGGCAGAGCGGCCGCTGGGGCGGCGGCGCCCAGGCTCGCGGCACCGATACCCAGCAGGGATGCTCCACCTGCGGCGATAGTCTTCTTCACGAATAACCCCACTTCACACCGTTGTCCGCTGACCGGCGCGACGAAGCGACCGGTCCATCGCAGAGTAGCAGGAACGTTGGCCGAAAGAGAGACTCCCTCGCTGCCCACGTGGTACGCCCGGCGCTCGACGCAGCCCAACGGACTGCATCTGGTGAGCGCGTTCCGCGGACCCGAGGTGCCCGACGGCGAGACGCTGCACGATGGCAAGCCGGCGCTGTGGAGCACCGAGCCGAGCGAGCTGGGACTGATCCGGGTGCAGGTCGCCCCCGACCTGGCGCCGACGGCGCCTGCGGCATGGTTCGTGAGTGTCAACGAGCCGCGCGCCGATCCGCCTGCCGCCAATCTCGTCGCCTACGTCACGGACGACTTCCTGCCCGGCACGATCGTCAACCGCTTCCAGTTCGGGAGCCTCGGACTCGCGAGCGAGGAGCAGGCGGGCGCGATCCGCTGGCTCTGGCAGTTTGGGCTCGTGCACCAGATCTTCGTCGCGCCGCAGTGGCGGCGACACGGCCTCGGCACGACCTTGACCTACACCGCCTCGGCGTTCCACCAGGCGAATGGATGGCCCGGGCGCCTGCACGGGAACGGCCAGCGCACCGAACTCGGCGAGCGGTTCGCCACCACGCTCGACCACCCGGGCCGGATTGCTCCGCTCGAGGAGACGATGCCGCCGATGGACGCGCTGGAGACCTAAGCCAGCGCCTGCACCTGCAGCTTCGTGAGGTCGGCCGCACCCCCGACGGCGAGGTCGAGCAGGGCATCCAGCTCTGCACGGTCGAATGGTGCGCCCTCCGCGGTGCCCTGCACCTCGACGAACGAGCCCTTGCCGGTGACGACGACGTTCATGTCGGTCTCGGCGCGCACGTCTTCGACGTACGCGAGGTCGAGCAGCGGCACACCGTCGATGATGCCGACGCTCACCGCGGCCACTGAGTCCGTGAGTGCGACGGCCTTCTTGCCGATGAAGCCCTTCTCGCGGCCCCACTCGACGGCATCCACGAGGGCGACGTACGCGCCGGTGATCGCGGCCGTGCGCGTGCCGCCGTCGGCCTGCAGCACGTCGCAGTCGATCACGATCGTGTTCTCGCCGAGGGCCTTGGTGTCGATCACGGCTCGCAGAGAACGACCGATCAGCCGCGAGATCTCGTGCGTGCGGCCGCCGATGCGGCCCTTGACCGACTCGCGGTCCATGCGGTCGTTCGTCGAGCGCGGGATCATCGCGTACTCCGCGGTGACCCAGCCCTTGCCCTTGCCGGTGAGCCAGCGCGGCACGCCGTTCGTGAACGAGGCGGTGCACAGTACCTTGGTGCGCCCGAACGAGATCAGCGCGGAGCCCTCGGCCTGGTCGCTCCATCCGCGCTCGATCGTCACGGGGCGCAGCTGGTCGGGGGTGCGTCCGTCTTCGCGGCTCATCGGGTCTCCTGGGTTCGTTCTACTGGTTGCCGAGCGCGATTGCACCCGTGTCGAAGTTCTCTACTCTCACGATCTCGGGACCGAGGAAGCGGTGCGCGAGCCTGAGGAAGTCGGCGGTGTCCGAGCCGGTCGCCTCGAAGGTGTAGGTCGGGGCATCCGGCTCGTGCCGTTCGAGGTCGTGCGCGACGAGCGTGCGGTACACGTCGAACGCGGTCTCCTCGGCGCTCGAGACGAGGGTCACGGCATCCCCCATCACGTACTGGATCGCCGCCGACATCAGCGGGTAGTGCGTGCAGCCGAGCACGAGCGTGTCGATGTCGGCGGCCTTGAGCGGAGCGAGGTACTCCTCGGCGACCGCGAACAGCTCGGGACCGCTCGTGACACCGGCCTCGACGAACTCGACGAACCGGGGGCACGCCTCGGTGAACAGTTCGAGATCGGATGCCGCGGCGAACGCATCCTCGTACGCCCGCGACTTGATCGTGCCGACCGTGCCGATCACGCCCACCCGTCGATTGCGGGTCTGCCGCACCGCGGCGCGCACCGCGGGCTGGATGACCTCGACCACGGGAATGCCGTAGCCCTCGGTGAAGCGCTCACGGGCATCCCGCAGCATGGCCGCCGACGCCGTGTTGCAGGCGATCACGAGCAGCTTGACGCCCTGGGCGACGAGGTCGTCCATCACCGCGAGCGCGTAGCCCCGCACCTCGGCGATCGGCTTGGGGCCGTACGGCGAGTGCGCGGTGTCGCCCACGTAGAGGATGGACTCCTGCGGAAGCTGGTCGATGATCGCGCGAGCCACGGTGAGTCCGCCGACGCCGCTGTCGAAGACTCCGATCGGCGCGCTGTTCACGCCCGAAAGCCTACCTTCGTGCACTCGGTGCTCGGGCGGGCCGCGGATAGGGTCAGAGCATGACGTCGGCGCTGCTCACGGACCGCTACGAACTGACCATGCTGGATGCCGCGATCGGCAGTGGCCGCCACGAGCGCGAGTGCGTCTTCGAACTGTTCACCCGCCGCCTGCCCGAGGGCCGACGCTACGGAGTGGTCGCGGGCACCGGACGGCTGCTGCAGCTCATCCGCGAGTTCCGGTTCGGGGATGCCGAACTCGCCTGGCTGCGCGACGCGAACGTCGTGAGCGAGACCGCCGTCGACTGGCTCGCGGACTACCGGTTCACCGGCACGATCCACGGCTACCGCGAGGGCGACCTGTACTTCCCCGGCTCCCCGATCCTCGTGGTCGACGGCACGTTCGCCGAGGCCGTCATCCTCGAGACGCTCGCCCTGAGCGTCATGAACTACGACTCGGCCGTCGCCGCGGCGGCGGCGCGCATGGTGTCGGCGGCCGAGGGTCGTCCGCTCGCCGAGATGGGTTCGCGACGCACGGGCGAGCGCAGCGCGGTCGCCGCGGCGCGCGCCGCGTTCATCGCGGGATTCGGCGCGACGAGCAACCTCGAGGCGGGCCGCAGCTGGGGCATCCCGACCATGGGCACGGCGGCGCACTCGTTCACTCTGCTGCACGACAGCGAGGAGGAGGCGTTCGAGGCGCAGGTCGACGCGCTCGGACCCGACACGACCCTGCTCGTCGACACCTACGACGTCGAGGCCGCGGTCGCGCTCGCCGTGAAGGTCGCCGGGCCCGAACTGGGTGCCGTGCGCATCGACTCGGGCGACCTGCCGTCGCTCGTCGCCGACGTGCGGCGCCAGCTCGACTCGCTCGGGCGCCACCCGCACGCGCATCACGGTCACCAACGATCTCGACGAGTACACGATCGCGGCCTTGCGTGGGGCGCCGGTGGATTCGTACGGCGTCGGCACCTCCGTGGTCACGGGCTCGGGGCATCCAGCCTGTGGCATGGTCTTCAAACTGGTTGCCCACAAGGATGACGCGGGCGACTGGGTCTCCGTCGCGAAAGCCTCAGCGGCCAAGGCCACCATCGGTGGCCGCAAGCGGCCAGTGCGGCGTCTGCAGGCCGGAGTCGCCGTCGAGGAGACCATCTACGTCGAGGAGGCACCTGCCGCGGATGCCGGACGCGAGCTGCTCGTCGAACTCGTCACCCACGGCGACCCCAACCGGCAGTACGTTGGCTCGCACGGCGTCACGCTGGCGCGCGAGCAGCACGCGAAGTCCATCGCCGAGCTCGCGCCGGATGCGCTGCGGCTCGGTCGCGGCGATCCTGCGATCCCCACGGTCTACGTCTAGGCGCTAGTCCTTCAACTTCTCGTAGATCTCCTTGCAGGTCGGGCAGATCGGAAACTTCTCGGGATCGCGCCCCGGCACCCAGAGCTTGCCGCACAGGGCGCGCACGGGCTTGCCGCTCAGCGCGGATTCCATGATCGCGTTCTTCGGCGCGTAGTGGGAGAACCGCTCGTGGTCGCCCTCCTCCACCTGCTCCCGGTTGAGGAGTTCCTGCAGTTCTCGTTCGAGGGTGTCGGTGCCACCCCCACCGCCTGGTGTGCTCGGTTCCAGCCATGGAAGAAGCCTACGGCTCACGTCGTCGCGCGCAGCGGAGGCGGGCTTGACGGCCGCAGCTGAGCCCCGCGCGCCGCAGGGGCGGCGGCGCGCCAATGAACGAACTCAGTTCCGGAGCGCGAACGAGAGGAGTTCGGGTGCCGCCCGGTCGATCACGCGGCCGCCCGCATACACGCCTCCGAAGAGCGCACCGAAACCGACGACGAGCCCCGCGCCGAGTGCGATCCAGAAGTAGCTGGGGTCGACGGTCACACCGAGGTAGGCGAAGTACGCGGCGGGAGCCACCGACAGCAGCGTGCCGACGAACGACAACGACTGCACGACCGAGCCAGCCGTGCTCGGCGACTGCGGCTGGGCGAATGGGTTGTCGCCCGGGCGCACCGCCGGATAGGGAAAGCGGGCGGAGATCACGCTCGAGATGCCGAGCCCAGCCAGCAGCAGGCACGCGCTCACCCCGAGCAGGGCGGGCAGCGACGCCCACGCGCCCGCAATGGCAACGGTGATGAGTGATCCCGCAATGACGATCGGAACGCCGAGCGCGAGCGGGGGCACGATTCGCCCCCAGCGGTCGGCGCGGCCGTCGGTGCTCGCCGCAACGTGCAGCCAGAACGCGGTGTTGTCGTAGGCGACGTCGTTGTGGATCGTCCAGCCGAGGAACAGGCACATGATCGGCACGGGAAGCCACGCGATGATCGAGCCGGGCACGCCGGCGATCGCGAGCGCGATGCACATCACGATCGGAACGATCGGGATGATCGCCACCGCGATGCCGTACCTCGCGTCTCGCGCCCAGTAGCTCAGGCTTCGCGCCGCAACCACCCAGCCGGGGCGGGCGGGCAGCCGCTCAAACCAGCCGAGGCCCTCGTACACCTTCGCAACGGCCTCGCGCTGCTGGCGGGTGAGCCTCGCCGCGACCAGTGCCCGCCACGCGAACCAGAGCACGGCGAGGAACGTGAGGGCGATGGCGAGCTTGATGAACGCGATGCCGAGGTGGTCGAGCGCGGCATCCCCCGGCATGCTCCACGCTGCACCGAACGGCGTCCACTGCGCGACATCGGCGATCGCGCGCACGATCGGCAGCAGGTAGCGGTCCCAATCGATGGTCGCGACGACCGCGAGCGTCGGGGCGGTCACTGCGAGCAGTGCGATCGTCAGGATGCCCGTGACGTCACGTGCGCGCCTCGACGCGAGCAAGAACGACGCAATCCCCGTCGACACGCGTGACGCGAGCACGCACGTCGGAACGATGATCACGGCCCCAACCAGCGCGAACAGCGTCGGAGCCGGTCCGCGAGACCACGTGAAGATCTGGGTGAACGCGACCACGGTGAGCACGATCGTCGGCACGCTCACGAAGGCGACGACTGCGAGGCCGAGCGTCAATCGGGCGATCGGGATGCCGAGCAGTGCGAACCGTCTCGGATCCATCGTGTCATCGACGCCGAACGCGAGCGGCAGCAGAACGAACCCCAACACGATGCCCGTGCCGAGCACCGTGAGCGAGACATTCGTGACTTCAACCGGCGCGGAGCGCAGCGCGACGAGGCCGGCGATCACGGCGGTCGCGATCCCGAGTCCGTAGAAAATGCCGACCAGCATTCCGACGAGCTGCCAGGTGCCGTGGCGGAAGGTGTTCGCGAGCAGCCGAAGCTTCAGTCCGAGAAGGTGTGCAACCACTCGAGCCCTCCAACGACCTTGCGACCGCCAGCGAGGTCGACGAAGCGCTCTTCGAGGGTCAGGCCGTCGCGAACCTCGTCCATGGTGCCCTTCGCGAGGATCTGGCCGCCGACGATCACGGCGACGTGATCGCACACGCGCTGCACGAGATCCATGCTGTGGCTCGAGAGCACGACCGTGCCACCCGCGGCGACGTAGCGCTCGAGAATCTCGATGACCGTCGTCGCCGACACCGGGTCAACCGATTCGAACGGCTCGTCGAGCACGAGGATGCGAGGACTGTGGATCATCGCCGCCGCGAGCGCGATCTTCTTCGTCATGCCGGCCGAGTAGTCGGTCACGAGGCGGCCGAGCGCGTCCTCGAGTCCGAAGGCGACGGACAGGTCGGCGATCCGCTCCCGCACCGTCTTGGCGTCGAGCCCGCGCAGCACGCCCGCGTAGAACAGAAGTTGGTTGCCGGTGAGGCGGTCGAACAGCCGAAGCCGGTCAGGCAGCACGCCCATCTGGCGCTTTGCCGCATCCGGGTCGGCCCAGACATCGGTGCCGTGCACGAGGATCGTCCCGGCATCCGGCCGCATGAGGCCGGTCACCATCGAGAGGGTGGTTGTCTTGCCGGCCCCGTTCGGGCCGACGAGCCCCAAGAACCAGCCAGCGCGCACATCGAGATCGATGCCGCTCACTGCGGTCGTTTCGTCGAATCGCTTGACGAGACCGGTCACCGAGAGCACGAGCTCCGGCTGCGCCGGCCGGCGGGGCGCGCGCGGCTTTGCCGGACGCTTCGGCGCGGGTTTGCGGGTCGTAGTTGGCTTGCGCGCTGGCCCGGGCTTGGCCGTGGGCGACTTCGGGTTGCGCGAGTTCGCGGGCTTCGCATTCGAGGCGGCGTTGGCTTGCGAGGGGGTTCCACCCGGCCCGGTCGGCTGCGCGCCGGTACCCGACTCAGGTGAGGAATCCACCGTCAAACCCTACCAATCCGCGCTGGCACGAGACTCCCGCATCACAAAACGGCAACATCAGTGCATTTCCAGCCAGTTGCCCAGACTCGATCAGTACCCTTGGGAAAGCACAAAGGTGTGTCTGTATCAAGATCCCACGGTGAACACTGCGTGAAGAACGCGGTGTGCAGAACTGCGAGCAGTTTTGGGGCCGTGCGGTACAACAGCAACCTGAGGAGTAATCCGTGAGCACCCAAATCGTCATCCTTGCCGCTGGCATGGGCAGCCGACTCGGCCGCAGCCTGCCAAAACCGCTGACCGAGCTCAGCGACGGGCGCACCATCATGCGCCAGCAGTTCGACAACATCCACCACGCGTTCGGCACGAACGCCAAGGTCACCGTCGTTGTCGGGTACAAGCTCGAGCACATCATCGAGGCCTTCCCCGAGGCATCCTTCGTCTACAACGAGCAGTACGACCAGACCAACACCTCCAAGAGCCTCATGCGCGCGCTGCAGGCATCGGCGCCCGGTGGCGTGCTGTGGATGAACGGCGACGTGGTCTTCGACCCCGAGGCCCTCGAGCGCGCAGCCAAGATGGTCGCCCGCGACCAGTCGTTCGTCTCCGTCAACACCGCGAAGGTGTCTGACGAGGAGGTCAAGTACACGACCGACGCGGAGGGCTTCATCAAGGAGCTGTCGAAGACCGTCACGGGCGGGCTCGGCGAGGCCGTGGGCATCAACTACATCTCCCGCGATGACAAGGCCACGCTGCTTCGCCAGCTGCGCCGCGTCGACGACCAGGACTACTTCGAGCGCGGCATCGAGCTCGCGATCGAGCAGGATGGCGTGCGCATCGAGCCCGTCGACATCTCCGACCTCTACGCGGTCGAGATCGACTTCGCGGAAGACCTGGAGCGGGCGAACCTGTTCGTCTGATTTCAAGACGCGTGCCTTCAGCGCGCTCCCCAATCAGCGGTGACCGTACGATAGGCAGCGTGTCAGCGAGCCTCCCGACCCGAACGTGGTCGCCCGTCGCACGGTACCGGCACTCGCTGTGGCTGCTGACCACGCGCGACCTCAAGGTGCGCTACTCGACGTCGGCACTCGGCTACCTGTGGTCGATCGTCGACCCGCTCGTGATGGCCGGCATCTACTGGTTCGTCTTCACGCAGGTGTTCAATCGCGACGCGGTCGGCAATGAGCCGTACATCGTGTTCCTCCTCGCGGGGCTGCTGCCGTGGATGTGGTTCAACGGCGCGGTGTCTGACACGACGCGCGCGTACCTGCGCGAATCCAAGCTCATCCGCTCGACGAAGATCCCACGCACGATCTGGGTGGCGCGGCTCGTGCTGTCGAAGGGCATCGAGTTCGTTGCATCCATCCCGGTGCTGCTCGCGTTCGCCATTGTCACCGGGGCGACCCTGCACTGGCAGGCGGTGTACTTCGTGCTCGGCATCGTGATCCAGGCGATCCTCACGATGGGTGTTGGACTGATCGTGGCGCCGCTCGTGGTGTTCTTCCGCGACCTCGAACGGGCCACGAAGCTTGCGCTGCGGTTCTTGTTCTACGCGAGTCCGATCATCTACAGCCTGTCCGATCTGCCTCCCCAGCTGCAGTTCTGGGCATCGTTCAACCCGCTCGCCGGCATCTTCGGCCTCTACCGATCGGCGTTCTTCCCCGAGGACATCGAGTGGTTCGAGGTCGCTGTGGCCGCAGGCATGAGCGTCGTCATCCTCGGCGTCGGCATCATTGTCTTCAACCGCACCGAGCGTGCAGTGCTGAAGGAGATCTAGTGGCCGAGGAGTCTGCCGTCGAGCCGCGTGGGCGCGATCGAGGTGCGGGATGCCGGCATCCGATTCCGTCGCAACCGCCGCTCGCGACGGAACTTCAAGGATCTCTTCGCCGGCAAGAACCGACGCGCTCGTGCGAACGAGTTCTGGGCCCTTCGGAACGTGACCTTCTCGGTGCGTCCCGGCGAGGCGATCGGCGTTGTCGGCCGCAACGGCCAGGGAAAGTCGACATTGCTCAAGCTCGTGGCTGAGGTCATCCTGCCCGACGAGGGCACCGTCGACGTGCATGGCGGCGTGGCGCCCCTCATCGAGATCACCGGCGGCTTCGTCGACGACCTCACGGTGCGCGACAACGTGTTCCTCACCGCTGGTCTGCACGGGATGACACGGCGCGAGATCGAGGAGCGCTTCGACGAGATCATCGACTTCGCCGAGATCCCCGATTTCCTCGATACGCCGTACAAGCACCTGTCGAGCGGTATGAAGGTGCGGCTCGCGTTCGCGGTGATCTCGCGGCTCGAGGAGCCGATCATCCTGGTCGACGAGGTGCTCGCGGTTGGTGACAAGGCGTTCCGCGAGAAGTGCTACCGGCGCATCGAGGAGCTGCTCGCCGGGGGCCGCACGCTGTTCTTCGTATCGCACAACGAGAAGGACCTGCGTCGCTTCTGCACCCGCGGGCTCTACCTCGACAAGGGCGAGCTCAAACTGGATGCCCCGATCGACGAGGTGCTCGCCCTCTACAACGAGCAGTACGGGGTGGGATAGACCTGCGCAGACCTCAGGTTGCGCGGCTAACGTTGACCCATGGCCAGCAAGGAGATCGTCGAGCACACGACGCGCGGTCCGGCGTTGCAGCGCACGATCGATCGCGTGCTGTCGATCCAGCGCCCGGTCGTGCTCGCGCACATCCGCGGGCTGCGCAAGCGGCGCCCGGATGCGAAACCCGACGAGATCATTCGCATCCTCGAGCGGCGGTTCCTCGCCGCAGTGACCACGGGCGGGGCCGCGGTCGGCGCCAGTGCCGTCATCCCCGCCGTCGGCGTCGGCACCTCGATCGCCCTGACTGGAGTGGAGACCGTCGGCTTCCTCGAGGCGAGCGCGCTGTTCTCGCAGTCGGTGGCGGAGATCCACGGCATTCCGGTCACCGACCCCGAGCGGGCCCGAGCGCTCGTGATGACCATGGTGCTCGGCTCTGCTGGCACCGATCTCGTCAAGCAGTTCGCCGCGCAGGCGGCCGGCGGCAAGGGACGCTCGGTGTACTGGGGCGAGATGGTGACACAGAGCATGCCCAAGGCCGTGTTCACACCGGTCGCGGATGCCGTGCAGCGCCACTTCGTGAAGCGGCTCGCCGTCACGCAGGGCTCGAGCGCAATCGGGCGCGCGATCCCGTTCGGGATCGGCGCGATCGTCGGCGGGGCGGGCAACCACGTGCTCGGCCGCCAGATCGTGAAGAGCTCGCGCGAGGCGTTCGGTCCGGCGCCTGAGGCGTTCCCACTCGAACTCGAACCGATCTACAAGGCTCCGAAGCCGCCAAAGGAACCAAAGGGCCCCAGGGCGCCGAAAGACCCGAAGGCACGCAAAGCGCCGAAGGTCAAGAAGGCGCGGACCGCGAAGATCGACCGCGGGTGGAAGACGCTGGATGAGCTGGAGCCGGCGCCGGAGCCTGCCGGGGAGTTGAACGAGTCGCCCTCCTAGAGCGAGAGATGCAGTCGGAGGGCGTCATCCAGATCGGTCATGCGCCCTGGTGCAACCCGTCCCACGACTCGCACGATGCGAGTGGTCGAGATCGATCGAACCTGCTCAGCCTGTGCCTTCGATTCAATCGGCAAGCCGCTTTCGGCGGGCCGCAACAGCACCTGGAACGGGTAGATCGACCGGACATTGGACGTGAGCGGCACGACCGTGATGACGCCGCGCCCGCGCCGCGCCGCTGAATCTGCCGATGCGTTGTTGGACACGACGACCGCGGGCCTGATCTTCGACTGCTCAGGTCGCACCGCGGGATCGAGCTCAACGAGCACGATGTCACCCCGCTGGATCACCTGAGGCCGTCACCGGCGAGCGCATCCCACGCGGCCCCGTCACCGCTATCCCATTCGTCCCATGCCAGCGCGTAGGAGTCGACGTGTTGCCGATCTCGCAACAGGCGCAAGGCAGCCTGCACGGCTGCCGAACGACTGGGGAACATGCCAGCGGCGGTCTGGGCGTCGACGTACTCGATGTCTTCGATCGGGGAGGCTGATACTCACCTTCATACCGCGATGCTACCACGGTAGCATCGCTCGTCCTCAGTCCCCGCTCGGCACCGAATCCTCGTCGTCACTGTCGTCGAGCGGGTCGGACTCGCTCTCGACGCGGTCAGCCGCGTGCACGGTCGCGTGGCGTTGCCACTCGGGCCATGAGTTGGGCCATCGCGTCGTGGAACCGCTGCGTCGCAGCTCCGGGCGACGTGTCGCCGAAGTGGCGCTCCGACCAGAAGCGCAGGGTGGCGAGGGCATCGGGGTCGGCGAGCGCACGGTCGACCGTCGCGAGCACGTCGGGGGCATCGGCGGCCGTGAGCCACTCGGTCGCGCCGAGGAATCCGGACTCGTCGACCTCGGCGTCGGGCGACAGGGGGCGGGCGACGATGATGGGGCGGCCCGTCGCCAGCCGGTCGTAGACCATGGCCGAGATGTCGGTGATCGCGACATCCGCCGCCGCCAGTTGCCAGCCGAGCGTCGGGCCGTCGTCGAACACGTGGTGCGCCGAAGGGTCCTTTGCGTTCGCTGCGGCGATCGCGGCGATGATCTGCTGGTTGGCGGCGCGATACTCGGGGTCGAGCACGCCGCTGCGGGGATGCGGACGGTAGACGAGGCGGTGCTTCGGCGAGTCGAGGATGGCGCGGCTCAACGCCACCCCGTGCGACGCGATCGACCCGTACGCCGCCGCAGCACGGTCACCCTCCCACGTCGGGGCGTACAGCACGACCGTGCGGTCGTCGGACGGGTACGGCAGCTCTCCCGCGAAGTGGTCAGCCTGAGGCCGTCCGATGGGGATCGCCTTGCGGTCGAGGTCGAAGTCCCAGAGCTTTTTGCGGAGGCGATCGAGCGCGGCATCCCCGGCGACGAGCGCGTAGTCGTAGGCCTTGAACTGGTTCGTGGTCATATACATCTTGTCGGACTCGCCGTGGTTGATGAACACGTGCCACATGCGGCCGTAGCGGAACATCTGGAAGTTCCTGGCGTTCTGATTGACGTACAGCACGACCTTGATCGGCTGCTCGTGCACGAACTCCTCGAGCTGCGACACGCGTCGCAGGTACACGGTCGGCACTGGCGACTCCCGCCAGAGCGCGAGCGTCGAACTCGGACTGCGCGAGATGATCGCGACCGGCCAGGTCTTCGCGATCTCGGCAAGCGGCGCGTACCACTGGCGCACCTGGTAGAGGTTGACCCTCGTGTCGGCGAAGTAGACGACGACCTCGATCGTGCCCGGTTCGGGCGCGGGATGCGACGCCTCGAGTTGCGCGACCGCCCGCCGATTGGCCCGCGAGCGCAAGATGTTGCGGAACACGTTGCGCGCAGACCGGATGTCGTTCAGCAGCGGCATGTCGTCGTCCCTCCCAGTGCGCTGTCAGCGCCCTCATCACCCAGCGCCTTCATCACACCAGCGTCTTCATCAAACCAGCGGTGGACGGCCGGCGAGCGTCATCCGCCACACCGTTACCCACTTGATGCCACGGCGGCCGCCGGGCTTCTCGCGCCAGCCGGTCACCCAGCCACCGAGCCATGCCCGCAAGCCCGCAGGCCGCCGGATCGAGCGCAGCAACTGCACGCCCGTCCAGGTGCCGACGTAGAGCGGCACGAGCACCCACGGCAGGTTGCGCTTGGCGAGCCAGACCCGGTTGCGCGCGTTGAGCCGGAAGTAGAAGTCGTGCCGCGCAGGATCGATCGCGGGGTGGTTCGCGACGAGATCGCCCGCGTACCAGGTGCGCTTTCCCTGATCCCACACCCGCCACGCGAGTTCGATGCCCTCGTGCGCGTAGAAGTACGGGTCGCCCCAGCCGCCGATCGCGTCGAACACCGCGCGCGGCAGCAGGGTCGCACCTTCCCACACCGAGAACACGTTGCTCGAGTGCGCGGGGTCGCCCTTGCGCATGCGCGGGATCCACCGCCGCGGATTCGCGACACCCGCCGGGTCGACCACGCGCGGCTGCAACAGCCCGATCGAGGGGTCAGCGGTCATCTTCGCAATCGCGTCGGCGAGGAAGGACTCTGATGGGATGCTCGCATCGTCATCCAGGAAGAAGATCCAGTCCCCGCTCACCACCTCCGCACCGCGGTTGCGGCCCGCCGGAATCCCCACGTTCTGCGGCAACGCAAGGGCGCGCACGCCGGACGGCAGTCCGCTCGGTTCCCATCCGTTGCCCACGACCACCGTGTCGAGGTGCACCCCGACCTGCGCCGCCAACGACGCGAGGCCGCGCGCGAGGTCGTCGGGGCGCGTGCCCTGGCTGAGCGACACGACGCCGACCGTCGGGGGGCTGGCCGCGCCATCCACTGGGCTGCTCGGCATGCTCAGGCGCGCACGCGCTTCGAGGCCATGATCGCGACGAAGTGCCCGACGAGGGCGAGCAGCGCGAGCGGCAGCAGCGCGAGCACGAGCACACGGTCGGCGAGCAGCGGTGGCAGGAACAGTCCGACGATCGCCGCAACGAACGCGAGGATCGTGAGCTCGACCGAGTGGTACAGCCGGTGGAACGGCAGGAACCGCGCCGCGCGGCGCAACTTCGCGACGAACGCCTGGCTCGGCTCGGCCTCGCCGCGCTTGTCGGCGAGCTTGTCGAGGCCCGCGTTCGCGCGGGCGACGTGCACCATGTCGTTGAGCGCCTTGTTCAGCACGATGACGAGCGCGAGCGCGAAGCCAACCGTCGTCCAGGCGAAGTCGTCCGGGAACTCCAGGGGCCAGCCGGCGGCGCGGATGCCGAGCACGATCGGGATGAGCGCCTCGGTCGTGTAGTGCCCGACCTTGTCGAGGAACACCCCGGCCGGCGACCGCGAATCGCGCCAGCGGGCCACCTCGCCGTCGCAGCAGTCCACGAGCATCTGCAGCTGCCCGAGCACGAGGGCGAGCGCCGCTCCCCCGATGCCCGGGATGAGCAGGGCCGCGGCCGTCGACCAGCCGACGAGGATCATGAGCCCGGTCACGCCGTTCGCCGAGATGCTCGTCTTCAGCAGCATCCACGTGAGGTATGGCGAGAGGTCGCGCAGGTAGAGCGACGCCGTCCAGTGTTCGGCGTTCGCGCGCAACCTGACCTCGGGCGGCTGCGTGACGGAGCGGAGTTCGGCGATGGAGGTGGGCGCGCCGCGTGGTGACTCTAGCGACGGCATCGTCACCTTCCCGTGTGCTCCGTGATATTGCGGGTGAGCCCGAGGAATCCGAGCAGGAACCCGATGCCCCATCCGAAATGGATGCACGGCAAGACTATGAGATACCAGAGCGCGGCGCGCACGCCATTGCGCGTCGCGCAGCGCACGCGCCGCCGCGACAACGAGCAGCACGTAGGCCCCGGGCACAGCGAGCGTGAGGGCGAGCCACGGCAGGCCGACCGCGAGCCCGACGACGCCCGCGATGAGCCCGAGCATCACACCAATGACCGTGATCGGCGGCACGAAGTAGCGCAACCCGTTGGAGGATCGGAAGCGTCTCGCGAGTTCGCCACGCCAGATGCCGGTCGACACGAACTGGCGGATGAGCTTGCGCAGGCTCGAGCGAGGCCGGTAGACCACCTGCAGCTCTGGCGTGAACCACACCGTGCCGCCGCTCGCGCGCAGCCGGCGATTGAGCTCCCAGTCCTGCCCGCGCTTGATCTCCTCGTCGAACATTCCGACGTCCAACAGCCGCTGGCGCTGGAACACGCCGAGGTACACGGTCTCGGCCGGTCCAGCCTTGCCGCCGACGTGCACCGGCGTGCCGCCGAGCCCCTCAGGTGACCCGTACGCGTGCGCGACGGCCTTCTCGAACGAGGAGTGGCCCTCGGCGAGCATGATGCCGCCGACGTTGTCGGCTCCCGTCTGCTCGAGCACGCGCACGGCGATGCGCGTGTAGTCCGCCGGCAGCACGCTGTGCGCATCCACCCGCACCACAATCGGGAACTTGGACGCCCGGATTGCGACGTTCAGGCCCGCGGGCGTCGAGCCCAGCTCGTTCGGGATGCTGCGGATGTGCGCATCCTTCGCGGCCATCGCGTCGATGACCGCATTCGTGCCATCCACGCTCGGTCCGACCGCGAGGATGATCTCGTAGTCACCGTCGTAATCCTGCGCGGTGATGCCGTCGATCGCGGCTTCGATGTGCTCAACCTCATTGAGCACCGGCATCACATAGGAGACGCCGGTGCTCATGGAGGAGAGCCTAGCTGGCCCGATCGAGGCCCGCCGAAGAGCGCTACTCGAGCGTTCCCAGCGTCACGTCGACCGTCGTGGCCTTGCCGTCGCGCACGTAGGTGAGCTCGGTGCTCGCACCGCCGGCAAGCGCTCGCACCTGCGCGGTGAGGTCGGTGGAGCCGGTGATCGGCAGGCCGTTGAACTTTGTGACGACGTCGCCGACCTTCAGACCGGCCTTGTCGGCGGCGCCATCGGCGACGACATCCATGATGCTCGCGCCGACCACGGTGCTCTCGGCCTGGCTCTCGTCGGACTGCACGTCGAGCACCGAGGCACCGAGCAGGCCATGCGTCGCGGTGCCGCTCTCGATGAGCTCGTCGGCGATGCGCTTGGCGAGGTTCGACGGGATCGAGAAGCCGACGCCGATGTTGCCCGACGAGCCGGAGTTGCCCGCAGAGGCGATCGCGACGTTGATGCCGATCACCTCGCCGTCGGTGTTCAGCAGCGCGCCGCCCGAGTTGCCGGGGTTGATGGCAGCGTCGGTCTGGATGACCGAGAGCGAGATCGTGCCAGAAGAGGCGGGCGGGGTGGTGGAGTCCTGGCCGGGGATGTCGAAGTTCCAGAAGTCGAACGGACCCTCGCCGTTGTTCTCGCCGCCGTCGTCGGGTGCCGGCTCCTCGGACGTGCCATCGGGGAGCGCCGACGAGGCGACCGTGATGCTCCGGTTGAGCGCGCTCACGATGCCGCTCGACACCGTGCCGGCGAGGCCGAGCGGGGCGCCGATCGCGACGGCGGTGTCGCCGACGTTGAGCTTGGACGAGTCGGCGAACTTCGCGGCATCCAGCCCCGTGGCGTCGGTGAGCTTGATGACGGCAAGGTCGGCGATCGGGTCGACGCCGACAACCGTGGCGGTGTAGAGCCGGCCCTCGTTGGTCGTGACCGAGATGGTGGGGTCGGCGACCGAGCCGTCGAGCGTGACGACGTGCGCGTTCGTGAGCACGTAGCCGTCATCGGTGAGGATGACGCCAGAACCCGTGCCGCCCGACTGGCCTCCTTCGACGTTGATGGTGACCACCGACGGGGATGCTTGCGCGGCAACGGCGGTAATGATGGTGGCGTCCGCAGCGTCATTGACCGTCACGGTCGTGGGCGACGAGTCACCGCCGACCGTGGATCCCGTGTTGTTCGTGACCGCCCAGATGCCGACGCCGGCACCTGAGACGCCCCCGACCAGAGCGCCGATCGCGAGTGCCGCAATCACACCCACCGGGGCGCTGCGGCGTGCTCCGTTGGACGGCACCGTGCTGTCGCCTGGAGCGGCTGGCAGCCGGCGTGGGCTCGACGGTCGGAGGTGTGGGGGCGGCGGCGTGCTGCTCGGGAGTCGGGTCGGACGGTGCATCGGTCATGTGGGGAGTGCTCCTTTCAAGCGGAGCCAGCCTCCACCGCGAACCTGTGCATTCTATTTGGGGGTGCTGTGCGCCAGCCCCCGCCTCGTTGTGACGGCGCTGTATGTCGGCCGCTTCGCGCGCGCTGCACCGGCGGTACGCTCGCCTTCGTGACCATCCACGGTTCCTGGCAACGCGCGGCACGCGGGGCGATGCTGCTCGGCACCGACGGCAGCGTGCAGCAGAGCATCTTCGCGGAGATGAGCGCGCTCGCAGTCGCGACCGGCGCGATCAACCTCGGGCAGGGGTTCCCCGATCAGGACGGTCCCGCCGAGGTGCTCGAGGCCGCGCGGCAGGCGATCAGCGACGGGGTGAACCAATACCCGCCCGGTCGCGGGATGCCGGTGCTGCGTGATGCGATCGCGGCGCACCAGGCTCGGTGGTACGGCATCCACGTCGATCCGGAGCGCGAGGTGCTGGTCACCGCGGGCGCGACCGAGGCACTCACGGCGACGATCCTCGCGCTGACCGAACCCGGCGACGAGGTGGTCGTGTTCGAGCCGTTCTACGACCTGTACGGGGCCATGGCCGAACTCGCGGGAGTGCGGCTCGTGACGGTGCCGCTGGTGGCCCCCTCGTTCGCAGCCCGATCTCGATGCGCTCGGCGCGGCGGTCACCGACCGCACGCGGCTCATCCTCGTCAACTCGCCGCACAACCCGACCGGCACCGTGTTCCCGCGCGAAACGCTCGAGCTGATCGTCGCGCTCGCCGAGCGGTTCGACGCGATCATCGTCACCGACGAGGTCTACGAGCACCTGACGTTCGGAGCGGAACACACTCCCGATCGCGATCGCTGCCCGGCGCAGCCGATCGCACCGTCACGATCTCGAGCGGCGGCAAGACGTTCAGCACCACCGGCTGGAAGATCGGCTGGGCGATCGCCCGACCCGCCCTCATCGACGCGATCCTGGCGGTCAAGCAGTTCCTGACCTACGTGAACGGTGCACCGTTCCAGCCAGCGATCGCCGTCGGACTCGGCCTGCCCGATTCCTTCTTCGTGGATGCCGCGGCCACCCTCCAGGCCAAGCGCGACCTGCTCATCACGGGCCTGCACCACCGCAGGCTTCACGACCACCACGCCTGCCGCTGGATACTTCGTCGTCGCGGATGCCGCGCCGCTCGGCCGCGTCTTCTCGGAAGCCGGGGGCGGCGCAGGGGATGCCGCTGCCTTCTGCCGCGAACTGCCCGCCCTCGCGGGAGTGGTCGCGGTGCCGGTCACCGCGTTCGTGCGCCCGGAGCACCGTGCGCAGTACGCGACGCTCGTGCGATTCGCGTTCTGCAAGCGCGTGGACGTGCTCGAGCAGGCGGTGCGGCAGCTGTCGGCCTTGCCGGCGACGACGACGTAATCAGTCGCGGGGTTCGACGCGGTAGCGACGCAGGGCCAGCGCGGGGTTCACGCGGCGCACGTCGGCGATGCGGGCGGGCGTGAGGTGGGCGACCGCGACATCCACGGCTTCACCGATCGTGACGAGCTCGACCCCCATCGGGTCGACCACCATGCTGTTGCCCGCGCCGATCGGCGGGGCATGGTCAGCGGCGGCCACGTAGATCGTGTTCTCGATGGCGCGTGCGGTGACGAGGGTGCGCCAGTGGTGCTCCTTGAGCGGGCCGCGCACCCATTCGGCCGGTACGAGCACGAGGTCGGCGCCCGCGTCGACCAGTCGGCGGGTGACCTCGGGGAAGCGGATGTCGTAGCAGGTCTGCAGTCCGACCGTGAAGCCCTGCCACGCGAAGGTCTCGGGCGGCTCGATGGATCCGGCGAGGATTCGGTCGGACTCGGTGTCGCCGAACGCGTCGTACAGGTGCTGCTTGCGGTAGACCGCGAGGCGCTCGCCCTGCGGCGAGACGGCGACGAGCGTGTTCGAGACCTTCGCGGGGTCGTCGGTGGACTCGAGCATGCCGGCGACCGCGACGATGCCGAGGTCGGCGGCGATCGACATGAGCCCGACGACGAACGCGCCGTCGAGCGCCTCGGCGTGCTCGACGAGCGAGGCCTTCGAGTTCGCGTCGAAGTGGGATGAGTACTCGGGGAAGACGACGAGGCCGGCGCCGCGATCGACCGCCGTGGTCGCGAGGCGTCGCATCTCGGCGAGGTTCGCGGCCTGGTCGGGGCCGGGCGCGAACTGCGCGACGGCGACGGCGGGGGTCATGCAGTCAGCCTAGAGCGCTGGATCAGCCGCGGGCGTGCTCCGCGATCTGCTGCCGGTACGGCAGCAGCGCCGCCTTCATGCCAATGCCCACGACGCCCACGAGGCGTCCGTCGCGGTGGTAGCCGATCGCGCACTCCCCCGCGAGGTCGCCCTCGAGGATGCGCACGTCATCCTCGTCACCCAGCCCGGGCAACCCGTACGCCTGCAGTTTCATCTCGAACTGGTTCGACCAGAACGACGGCATGGGTGCGAACTCGGTCGCGGCGGCGGACTCATCACCGGCCAGGTGCCCCGCGAGCACGGCACCCGCGCGGCGGCCGGTGTCGGTCGGGATGTTCCAGTGCTCGATGCGCCGCGGCACGTCGTCGAACATCGGGTTCGGGAAGCGCGCGAGGTCGCCCACCACCATGACGTCGGCGTGCACGACGCCGTCGAGGGAGGTGGCCCGCAGCGCGTTGTCGACGAGCACGCCGTCTGCGAGGTCGAGGTTGCTTCCCTGCAGCCACTCGATGTTGCAGTCAGACCCGATCGCCTCGATCACGAGGTCGGCGGGCAGCACGGTGCCGTTCGCGAGTTCGACGGCGTCATCCCGCAGCGCCGCGACGGTCGTGCCGAGCTCGAATCCGACGCCCTCGGTCTCGAGCCTGCGCCGCAGCTCCCCCGCGACCAGCAGACCGAGTGGGCGCACCATGGGCTCGGCGCTCGTCGTCACGACCGTGACGCTGCAGCCGAGCTTGGTCGCCGTCGATGCGAGCTCGCAGCCGAGGAATCCCGAGCCGGTCACGACCACGCGCGCGCCCGGCACCAGCTGCGCCCGCAGGGCGAGCGCGTCGTCGAGGGTGCGGATGGCGTGGCGGGGCGGTCCAGCACTGTCGGGAGGGAACGGGAGGCGGCGCGGGCGGAGGCCGGTCGCGATCACGAGGGCGCCATACGGGTGGGTGGAGCCGTCGGAGGTGGTGACGGTACCGGCGGCCAGGTCGACGGCGGTGGCTCGGGCGCCGAGCATCCATTCGACATCTGCGGTTTCGGCGCGGGCGGGGAACGCGACGGCTCCGTGGGTGACGCCGGCTTCGAGCACATCCTTGGAGAGGGGCGGTCGGTTGTAGGGGGCGTGGAGCTCATCGCCGAGCACGCGGATGGGGCCGGCGTAGCCCGCCTTGCGCAGCGACTCCGCGGTGCGCAGGCCACCCATCGCCGCCGCCGACGATCACGACGGGCGCTGACGTACCGCCGGCGGACATGCACTACTCGACGATGCGGATGGCCTGCATCGGGCAGACATCCACCGCGTTCTCGACGTTGCCGCGCTCGGACTCGTCGGCCTCGGCGAGGTACTCGAGCTTGTCGTCGTCGTTGAGGTGGAAGATCTGCGGCGCCTCGAACACGCACTGCCCGTAGTTCTGGCACTGGGTCATGTCGACGTCGATCTTGATCACGGGCTTACTCCTGGGTGCTGGTCGACTGTTCGACCTTGGAAGGGTACAGGTCGCGAGACGGGGTTCTGATGCCACGGAACTCCCAGTCGCCGCCCAGCGCGGTCGAGACGACCTCCTCGCTCTCCGACGGCTGCGCGCCGACGTCGGTGCGGATCGGGGTGGGGCCCTCGACGATGATGTTGCGCAGGGTGCCGAGACCCTCGACCTCGACCTCGACCACATCGCCCGGCTCGACGGGTCGCGAGTACGCCGGCGTGCCGGTGAACAGCAGGTCACCGGGCACGAGCGTGATCGTGCGCGCGATGTCGGCGACGAGGTAGTGCATGTCCCACTCCATGTGGTCGGTCGAGTCGTCCTGGCGCACCTCGCCGTTCACGATCGTGCGCAGGCGCTTGCCGCGGAAGTCCCAGTCCGTCACGAGTCCGGGGCCGACCGGCGCGAGCGTGTCGCTGCCCTTGACGCGCAGCATCGAGCCGGCATCGGTGTCGCGGAAGTCGTGCAGCCCGTAGTCGTTGCCGACCGTGTAGCCCGCGATGTAGTCGCCGGCCTCGGCCGGGCGACACGTTGCGGCAGACCCGGCCGATCACGATCACGATCTCGCCCTCGAAGTTCAGCCACTTGCAGCCGAGCGGACGCACGACCGCACCCTCGTGGCTGTTGAGCGCCGTGATCGGCTTGTGGAAGTAGGTCGGCGCCGACGGGAGCTTCGTCATGAACTCCTCGGTGCGGCTGGCGTAGTTGAGGTGCACGGCGATGATCTTGGTGGGCTCGCTCGGGGGCAGATGGGTGGCGGATGCGACATCCACCTCCCGTCCGTCGCGTGCCACCAGCACGTCGCCATGCCGCTCGACCTGCACGGCCGCGCCATCGAGCAGGATGCGCCGGAACTCGGTCATCGTGCTTGCCCGTACTTCGTCAGTCTCGCGACAACACGAGGTTCTTCGGCTGGCGGGAACCCGCCCTCGGGCTTCGGGAACCAGACGTGCACCTGGCCGGTGCCGATCGAGTTCTCGTAGTCGCTGAGCTGGATGCCGGGTGCCGTGCAGTTCTCCTCGCCGATCGCGCCGATCGTCATGAGCCAGTGGCCGAACATCGCCTCTGGGCGCACCTTGTGGAACGCGGGCATGGTCTCGAGCACCTTCGCGTGGTCGCCGGCCTTGAACCACTCGAGCCGCTCGTAGTCGGCGTCGCGGGCGGCGTCCGAGAAGATGTGGCGCGGGTCGGCCATCTCGTGCTTGCGCAGCTCGCGCAGCTTGTAGAACGTGTGCGACAGGGCACCCGATGCGAGCAGGATGACCTTGCGGTCGCTCTTGGCGATCGCCTCACCGATCGCGCGGCCGCCGCGCAGGAAGTCCTCGTCGGTCGCGGTCTGGCAGACGCTCACGCTGATCCACTTCTTGTCGGGCAGGCCCTCGCCGAGGTACTTCCAGAGGTTGATGGTCGCGTACATCACCGGCAGGTCGGGGTCGTCGATCGGCGTGATCCAGGTGCCGTTCTTCTCCTCCTGCTCGCCGATGAGCTTCGCGAGCTCGGGGTCGCCGAGGTAGTCGAACGGCACGCCGTGCATGCCGCGCGGCAGCTCCTCAGACGTGAACAGGCCCTGGCGGCGCTCCTGCGACGTCACGATGAACTCGACGGTCGACGCCCAGTGGCTGTCGAGCACGATGACCGTGTCGTAGTCGAGCGTGTCGAACACGTCGCGTGCGCAGCTTCTCGAGGCGAGTCGACGAGGGTCGAGTCCTTGCCCTCGTTGAGCTCCATGCGCTCTTCCTTCGGCAGCATGATCGTCGGTACGTGCGCGATCAGGCCAACCCCTACGACTTCACCCATGAGATCTATTCCTTCCATCCGGTTGGTGCGACGACGGTGTTCTTCACATCTGCGTAGAAGTCGAAACTCCAGGTGCCACCCTCGCGGCCGATGCCGGACTTCTTCGAGCCGCCGAACGGGGCGCGCAGGTCGCGCACGAAGAAGCAGTTGACCCAGATCGTGCCCGCGACGAGTCGGTCGGTGATCACCTTGGCGTGCTCGCGGTCACCGGAGACCACGACGGCGGCAAGGCCGAAGTCGGTACCGTTCGCGAGCTCGACGACCTCGTCGTCGGTCGCGAAGGTCTGCATCGTGAGCACCGGTCCGAACACCTCCTGCGGTGAGGATCTCGCTGCCGGGCTCCGCGCCGCGGAACAGCGTGGGCTTGAAGTAGTTGCCGCCCAAGTTCGGTGTTCGGCCCGCCACCGATCGTCGCCGTGGCACCCGCGGCGAGCGCCCGGTCGACGAATCCTGCGACCCGCTCGACGTGCACGGGGTGGATCTGCGGCCCGATGTCGGTCTCGAGGTCGCGCGGGTCGCCCTGGCGCAGAGTCGCGACCTTCGCGCGCGAAGCGCTCCGCGAAGGCATCCGCGATCGACTCGTGCACGAGGATGCGCGTGCCCGACAGGCACACCTGCCCAGCGTTGTCGTACTGCTCGACCGCGAGATCGACCGCGAGATCGAGATCGGCGTCGCCGAGCACGATGCACGGTGACTTGCCGCCGAGCTCGAAGCTCAACGGCGTGAGGTTGTCGGCCGCGGCGCGCGCGATGCTCTTCGCCGTCGGCACCGACCCCGTGAACGAGATGCGGGCGATGCCGGGATGCGCCACGAGCGCCGCGCCCGCCTCCTTGCCGTAGCCCTGCACGACGTTGAACACGCCCGCGGGGAGTCCGGCTTCGAGCGTGAGGTCGGCGAAGCAGCGATGCCGTGAGCGGCGTCCACTCCGCCGGCTTGAACACGACCGTGTCGCCTGCGGCGAGCGCCGGCGCGATCCGCCAGGTCGCGAGCATGAGCGGCGCGTTCCAGGGCGTGATGACCGCCGCGACGCCCGACGGGTCCCACGACACGTGGTTGGTGTGACCGCGGGTCTCGAAGTCGGGGTGGTGCAGGTCGTTGATCGCCCAGTCCGCGAAGAAGCGCAGGTTGTGGGCGACGCGGGGCATCACGCCGCGGCGGTGGCTGCGCAGCAGCGATCCGTTGTCCATCGTCTCGAGGTTCGCGAGGTCTTCGAGGCGCTCCTCGACGAGGTCGGCGATGCGGTGCAGGATCGCGCCGCGCCCGGCGGGACCGAGCGCTGCCCAGGCTGGGAAGGCATCCCGCGCCGCAGCGACCGCGAGATCGACCTCGGCGGCACCGCCGCGGGCGATCTCACCGAGGAGCGTGCCGTCGATCGGCGAGTGATCCGAGAACGTCGCTGTGGAACCCACGCGCTCGCCACCGATGAAGTGGCGGGTGTCGACGCGCACCCCGGCCACCTCGATCGTGGCGGTGTCGATCGTCATGCGTGGTCCCGTCGCTCGGCGGTGAGTGGCGCTCGTCCGAAATCATTCGGATGCTAATGACCTAGCGTAGAGCGTGTCCCGCGATCAGGACAAGGCCGGTGCTCAGCTCTCGCGCTCGACGCCCGACGTGAGGATGCGCAGCATCTCGGCGAGGTCGTCGCGACGAGCGGCGTCGATCGGTCCGACCACGCGCTGCTCCTCGCCGTTGAAGGCGGGGAACAGCTCGTTCATCAGGGTACGGCCAGGCTCGGTGAGGCTCACCTCGACCAGACGACCGTCGCTCGCACTCCGCGAGCGCGCGAGCCACCCGCGGCCCTCGAGCGTGACGAGCACGCCGGTGAGCGTCGCCTTCGAGAAGCCGCCCTCGAGCGCGATCTGGCGGGTCTCGATCGGCTCCCAGATCCACATCACCCAGAGCACGACGAATGCCGTCCACGACAGATTGTGCTGCGCGAGCACCGTGCGCTCGAAGTGGTTGCGCACGGCGTTGGCCGCCCGGAACAGGTTCGAGGTGACCGCCATCGCCGAGTAATCCAGCGGTGAGATCGCCGAGTCGCGACTCGACCTGGCGTTCGGTCTCGCCGAGGGTGTGCGGGCCTGCCATGGAACGCACTCTAGACGACGCTCGCAATCTGCCGGGCGACCGCCGTGCGCGTCGAGCGATGTACTCTTTTGTTCGGACCGAACAACTGCGGAGGACTGCGGTGACTTCAACGACGAAGATCAGCCTGGCCGACCTCGACCTCTTCGAGCACGGCGACCCATGGGCCGCGTTCGACGAACTGCGCGCGAGCGATCCGGTGCACTGGGACGACGAGGATGCCCCGAACCACGGCTTCTGGTCGCTCACCCGGTACCACGACATCGTGGGCGTGCTGCGCGACACCGACACCTTCTCGAGCGAGCGTGGCACCGTCAACCTCGAGGAGCTCGACGACGAGCAGATCGAGGCGCGCAAGTCGATGCTCGAGACGGACGGCATCCGGCACCGATCCCTGCGACGCCTCATGCAGGGCGAGTTCACGCCGCGCGCCGTCGCCGGGTACGAGACGTTCCTGCGCGGGCTCACCGCATCGACCCTCGATGCGGCGTTCGCCAAGCAGCGAGTTCGACTTCGTCGCCGAGGTCGCGGCCGACTTCCCGATCCGCGTGCTCGCGAAGATGCTCGACGTTCCCGACGCCGACATCTACAAGCTCATCGACTGGGGCAACCGGATGGTCGGCAACACCGACCCCGAGCACGCCGACGTGCTCGCGCACTCCGACGAGAGCGAGAAGTACCGGCTGCTGCCGTTCCGCTCCCCCGCGGCGCTCGAGGTGTTCGAGTACGGCCGGGCCCTCGCCGACGAGCGGCGCGGCACCGACCGCACCGACCTCGTCTCGCGGCTCGTCAACCAGACGCCGGAGGACGGCATCGCCGCTGTCGGAGCGCGACTTCAACAGCTACTTCCTGCTGCTCGTCGTCGCCGGCAACGAGACCACCCGGCACACGATCACGCCACTCGATGCGCTACCTGATCGAGAACCCCGACCAGATGGCGCTGCTCAAGGAGCGGCCCGAGCTGATCCCGTGGGCGGTCGAGGAGTTCCTGCGCCTGGCGAGCCCCGTGTACCACTTCCGCCGCACCGCGACCCGCGACACCGAGATCAACGGGCAGGCGATCAAGGAGGGCGACAAGGTCGTCACCTGGTTCGCCGCGGGCAACCGCGACCCCGAGGTGTTCGCGGATCCGTATCGCGATGGATGTCACGCGCAACCCCGAACGAGCACATGTCGTTCGGTCGCGGCGGCCCGCACATGTGCCTCGGCAACGCGCTCGCGCGGCTCGAGATCCGCATCATGTTCGAGAACCTGCTGCCGCGCATCACGGGCATGACGGCGGTCGGCGAGCTCGACCACCTGCGCAGCAACTTCGTCAACGGCATCAAGCGGTTCCCGGTGCGCGTGGAGCTGGCCTGAAGGGATGGCGATCGGCCCGAACACGACCACGCCGTCTGGGGCGACGAGTCCGAGGTCGTGCAGCTCGCGCTCGACTGGACGGCCCAGCGCGTGGTGCGGCACACCGATCCGCTGGACCGACGGCGCGTCCCGCGACCGAGCTCGCGCGCCGCCGCCGGGACGACGATCGTGCCCGGCGGCATCGGCGGCCACGGAGGCGCTGCGGATGTTCTCCGAGGTGCTCGAGCCCGCGACCCGCTCGCAGGACGACCCGCTGAACCTCGCCTACATCGCCGCCGCTCCCACGCGGGCCGCCGTCGCGTTCGACCTCGTCACGAGCGCGTCGAACATCTTCGGCGGCATCTGGGAGGCGGGCGCGGGCGCCATCCTCGCCGAGAACGAGGCGCTCGCCTGGATCACCGGCCTGCTCGGCTGGCCGGAGACCGCGGGCGGCATGCTTCGTCTCGGGCGGCACGTCGGGCAACCTGTCGGCGCTCATGACCGCGCGCGAGACCGCGAAGACCCGCCGCGGCGGCACGGCCGCCCGGCGGCTGGAAGCTCGCGTGCACCGAGAACGCGCACTCCTCGATCCGCTCGGCGGCGCGGGCCCTCGACGTCGAGGTCGTCGACGTGCCGGTCGACGAGCGCGGCCACCTCACCGGGGCCGCGCTTCGCGAGGTGCTCGCGGCCAATCCCGACGTGTTCGCCGTCGTGGCCTCCGCCGGCACGACCAACGAGGGCCTCGTCGACGACCTCGCCGACATCGCCGACGTGTGCGAGGAGTTCGGAGTCTGGATGCACGTCGACGGCGCGTACGGCGGTGCGGGCCTCGCCGCCCCGAGCGTGCGCCACCGCTTCGACGGCATCGAGCGGGCGGACAGCTTCATCGTCGACCCGCACAAGTGGCTGTTCGCGCCCTACGACTGCTGCGCCCTGGTCTACCGGCGAGCCCGAGCTCGCGCGCGCCGTGCACGCGCAGCACGCGAGCTACCTCGACCACATCGACCGCGAATCGTGGAACCCCACCGACCTCGCGCTGCACCTCAGCCGGCGCGCGCGCGGGCCTGCCGCTGTGGTTCAGCCTCGCGACGCACGGCACCGACAGGTACCGGGATGCCGTCGAACTCTCGCTCGCGACCGCGCGAATCGGGTGGCCGACTACATCCGCGCAGTCCGAGCACCTCGCGCTCGTGTCGCGAGCCCGAGCTGTCGGTCGTGGTGTTCGAGCGACCGGGCTGGACGCACGAGCAGTACTGAGACCTGGTCGCGGGCGACCGCGGACTCCGGCGACGATGCTCTGCGTGCCCACGAAGTGGCGCGGGCGCACGGTGCTGCGGCTCGCGTTCGTGAACCCGGAGACCGATCCGGAGCGCGTGATCGAGATTCTCGGGTCGTTGGCGCTAGACGCAGCGGCTCGGCGAGCGCGACCCGCTCGAGGAACACGTCGACCAGCTGGTGCGCCCGCGCGATCGCCGCGGGCTCCTCGGCGCGGGTGTGGGCGAGCAGGGCATCCGGATCCTGGCCGTCGGCCTCGACCTGCGGGATGCCGCCCTCGCGCAGCCAGCCCTCGAGCGTCGACGCGGTGAGCTCGGGGTGGAACTGCACGCCGAGGCTGCGTCCGATCGTGAACGCCTGCGATGCGACGGCAGTTGCGGGCGACCTCGACCGCGCCCTCCGGCAGCGTCCACCGGTCGTAGTGGAACTGGAACCACGGGCCCGGACCGACGAGCGACGGGTCATCGCGAGTGGATGGGCGTCCACCCGATCTCGGCCTTCGGCCCGGGTGCGACCGATCCGCCGAGCGCGCGGGCGAGCAGCTGTCCGCCGAAGCAGATGCCGAGCACCGGGATGTCGCGGTCCACCGCCTCCCGCACCCACGCGATCTCGGGCTGGAGCCAGTGCACCGATGCTCGCGTCATCCCACGCTCCCCACGGCGAGCCCATCGGCACGATCAGGTCGTAGTCGTCGAGGTTCGGGAAGTCGAACGGCACGTTCGGTGTGGCGAAGTTCGGCCTCGTCGACCACGACGAGTTCGTCGACCTCGAATCCGCGCTCGCGCAGGCGCTGCGACACCGGGCCGGTGGGGCTGACGTGGTCGTGCATGACGAAGAGGGCGCGCATCCAGACCCTCCTGAGCCTCGGTTTGAGGTTAGTATCGCATCAATCGTTCAGTGCCGAACGATTTTTGTCGCGGAGGTAGCATGACCACGGATCTCGCCGGAATGCGCTCGGAACTTGCAGGCCAAGGGCATCGACGTGCTGCGCCTGATCTTCCCCGACATCCTCGGGATCACCCGCTCGAAAGACCTGCTCGTCAGCCAGCTCGAGCGCGCCAAGAGCCCCGCGTTCTGCCAGGGCGTGTGGGTCACCACCACCCGCGGCGGCGTGCTCGACGGCAACGACATCATGTCCGACGGGCTGCCCGACCTCACCACCACGCTCGACCCCGCGACGCTCACGATGATGCCGTGGGAGCCGGGCGTCGCGTACATGGTCTGCCGACGCGTTCAACCCCGACGAGAGCCCGAGCGCGATCGCACCACGCTCGGTGCTGCGTCGCGTGATCGAGCAGTACCGGGAACTCGGCCTCACGCCGATCGTCGGTCCTGAGCTCGAGTTCTACATCGCGGAGCGCACGAGGGTGGGTGGCGCCGCGCCATCCACCGCACCGGGCGCGTCTACACGACCGGCTCGATGGTCGACCCCGACGGCACCCTCCTGCACCTGCTGCGCATGCTCGACGGCATGGACATCGGCGTGTTCGCGGGCAACCACGAGTTCAGCCCGTCGCAGTACGAGATCAACCTGTGGCACAGCGACGCGCTGGATGCCGCCGACCGCACGTTCCTGCTCAAGACCGCGATCAAGGACATCGTCGCGCGCACCGGCAAGCACGCGACCTTCCTCGGCAAGCCGTGGTCCGACGAGGGCGGCAGCGGATTCCACCTGCACTTCTCCGTCGTCGACGCCGCGCGGCAAGAACCTCATGCACGACGGCGGCGCAGGCTCTCCGCGACCGCGCAGCACATGATCGCGGGAGTGCTGCAGCACGCGCACGCGCTCTCGCGCGCTCACCAACCCCACCGTCAACGCGTTCAAGCGGCTCGGACCCGACACGCTCGCGCCGTACCGCGCCAACTGGGGCCTCGACAACCGCAGCGCGATGCTGCGCGTGCCGCCGGAGCGCGGCGAGGGCACCCGGCTCGAGGTGCGGCTCGGCGACGGGGCGGCGAACCCGTACCTGCTCATCGCGGGCATCCTCGCGGCGGCGCTCGACGGCATCCGCAACGAGACTCCCGCGCCGGCCATCGCCGAGGGGTGGGCGTACGAGAACGAGGATGCCGCGATCCTGCCGACCACGCTCACCGAGGCCCTCGACGCGCTCGCCGCCGACGCGGCGCTGCGTGGACATCCTCGGGCAGGAGCTCGTCGACGTCTTCACCCTCATGAAGCGCGACGAGGTCGAGCGCTACGAGCAGGAGGTGCCCGACCCGGCGACGCGCGACGTCACCGAGTGGGAGCTCGAGGAGTACCTGGCGGACTACTAGGAGTTCGGTGCCGAGGGTCCGGTGCCGAGGAGTTCGGTGCCGAGGAGTTCAGCGCCGCGATCCGTCGCTCGAGGTGCCGCTGCTCCGCGGGGTTGGTCGCGAGCGCCCGGGCCGCGCGGAAGGCTGTGGCCGCGGCATCCACGTCTCCGGCCCTCGCCAGGAGCTCGGCTCGCGCCGCATGGAACAGGTGGTAGCCGTCGAGGCCGACGATGCGGTCGAGCATCGCGAGGCCGGCGCGCGGGCCGTCCGCCATCGATACCGCCACCGCATGGTTGAGAGCCACGACCGCGGATCCGGTCACCTGCTCGAGCTGAGCGTAGGTTCGCCGGCGATCGCCAGCCCAGTCGGTGTCCGCGGCGGTGCGGGCGTTGGCGTGGTGGGCTGCGATGATCGCCTGCAACTGGAACGGTCCGGGCCGCATTCGGGCGAGGGCGGCGACAAGGATGCGATTGGCCTGTTCGATCGTCTCCAGATCCCAGCCGGTGCGATCCTGGTGCTCGAGCAGCACGAGCTCCCCAGCCGCGTCGGTGCGGGACTCGGTGCGGGCGCGGGTGAAGAGCTCGAGCGCGAGCAGCCCCTCGACCTCGGCCGAGTCGGGCAGCAGTTCGGCGGCCTGGCGAGTCAGCCGGATGGCTTCGTCGACGAGATCGACCCGCACCGCGGCATCCGTCGCCCCTCGCGGCAGGTAGCCCTCGTTGAAGACGAGGTACAGCACCGTGAGGAGCGCGTCGACGCGCTCGTCGAGGTTCTCTGGAACGCTCAACGGAATGCCCGCATCGCGGATCTTGCGCTTGGCTCGCACGATCCGCTGTGCGAGCGTCGCCTCCGGCAGCAGGAACGCCGCCGCGATCTCCGGGGTCGTGAGGCCCCCGACGAGCCGGAGCGTGAGGGCGACCTGCGCGTCCCGGTCGAGCGCTGGGTGGCAGCAGAGCAGCAGCAGACGCAGGTGTTCGTCGCCGACTTCGCGGTAGTCCACGATCATGTCGGGCTCATCCCTCCTCGTCGGGCCGCGCGGTCAGGTCGGGTGCGGCCGCGAGCAGCCTTCGGCGGGCGCTGGCTGCCCGACGCAGCCGGTCGATCGCTTTGTTCTTCGCGACGGTGTGCAACCACGCCGGCGGGTTCTCGGGGATACCGTTCCTGCCCCACGCCTCCACGGCTTCAACCAGGGCATCCTGCACCGACTCATCGGCGAGATCGAGGTCGCGGAAACGGTTGGCGAGGAGAGCGAGCACGTGCCCGCTCTCCTCGCGCGCGAGACGGCTGATGGCCGCCTCGACCTCGGTCACCGAGGTGCGTCGGGCCGGAACGCGACCGGACGGACCTCGAGAGTGCAATCGGTCAGCGGCATCGCCTTGGCAAGCTCGAGCGCCTCGTCCAGGTCGGTGGCCTCGACCACGTAGAAGCCGCCGAGCTGTTCCTTCGTCTCAGCGAACGGGCCGTCGATGACGGTGTCGACGCCGCTCGCGCGCTTGACCGTCGTTGCGGTCGCGGTGGGTTGGAGGCTCGCGCCGCTCACCCAGTGACCGCCGTCGATCAGCTTCTGGTTGTACGCCATCCAGGCGCCCATGTACTCGTCGAATCCGGGCGTGCCGGGCACCGGAGAGTCGGCCGACTCCGTGGTTGCGATGAAGATCATGTATTCCATGGTTGATTGTCCTGTTCTTTCGGGTATTGGTGGGTGGTTTCGTGCGATACTCGCTCAGGCGAAGAGCCCGATGATGACGGCCATGACGAGCACGGTCACGAGGGTGTGCCCCGCGTTGATGAGGTAGATGCCGGCAGCTCGTCCCTCGAACAGCGCGTGGACGGCGCCAGTGGCCGCCGTGAATCCCACCCAGAGAATGGATGCCACGGCAAGCGCAACCACGAGGTAGCTGCCCCCGTACAGGTCGTGCGCCACTGACGTTCCCGCTGCCAGTACGACGGCGGTGACCGCTGCGGCGAGGAACGCGAGCGTGTACACGAGCCCGCGCCGCTTCGGCTTGTTCGGGTCGACGGTGGTGCGCGTCATCCACGCTCTGCCGAAGACTGCGGGCAGGAACCAAACGGTGCCGACCACCATGCTGCTCACGGCGGCGAGCAGGATGGCAAGGAGGTTGATGTGCATCGGAGTGCCTTTCGCGAGGGGGCCATTCCCGCCTCTCGGAACCATGACGCAGCACCGTGCACGAATCGACAGGGCTCCCGAGAATTTCTTCTCGGGCCGTCGGCGCGGGTGTTAGATCGCCTGCGACCGGTCCGCGAGCAGCGTGCCGCCCGCGAAGGTCACACCGACCTCGCGGTAGTAGCCGCCGAGCATCTCCTCCACGGGCAGGATCGAGCCGAGCTCGTCCCACGGGGAGTCCGCGAGCGTGAGCTCCGCGTCGCCGCGCCAGGCCTGGCCGAGGTCGGCGTCGACGCCGCTCATCGTGACGAGCTGGTCGAACGAGAGTCCGGCATCCTTCGCTGATCGACGGCATGAACCGGCTGTGCAGCATCGCGTGCCCGTTGACGAAGCCGTTGGACTCGACCGGCTCGCGCAGCGTGACGACCGCCGAAGCGAGCCGGTGGTCGTACGCCGAGAGCGACGCGCCGAGCTGCGCGCCGGCCTCGAGGCGCGGGGTCGCCTTGCCGCGGTTGAAGAGCCGCGTGACGTGCACGGAGCCGAACTTCTTCGGGTAGCCCTGGAACCAGCCGCGCGCGATCGCGAAGTCCTTCGTCACCCAGATCGCGACGCAACGGCTGTAGACCGTGCCCTGGTACGAGCAGCGCACGACGACGAACGCCTCGAGGTACTGCGAGCGGATCGGGTCGAGCAGCTCGAGTCCGCCCTCGCTGCACGACTGCCAGTCCGCCCAGATCAGGGCGACGGCGCCTGGATGCTCGGGCGCGAGGTCGACGTCGGCCGGCAGCAGCGCGCGCACGTTCGCGGGGTCGGTGAGGTACTCGACGGTGAGCAGCGTGCCCGAGTAGTACCACGGCATCTGCGGCACGAGGGAGCTGGTGCCGCGCGGCGTGAGGGGCGGAAGGAAGCCGTTGAGCTCGGTCATCCAGCCAGAGTAGCGCCGGATGTTCGCATCCGAACGAAATTTCTCTTGACGCGCGGACCACGCTTCGCCATTGTGGTCACCAACTCGTTCGGATACGGACGATCACTGCCGACTCAATGAGGAGTTGTCCCGATGGCGAACACATCCACCACCGCCGAAGAGAAGCACCGAGGGCCTGCGCAAGGGCCGACTGGGCGTCATCGGCATCGTCTTCTTCGTCGTCGCGGCCGCCGCGCCGCTCGTCGGCATGACGGGCGCCGTACCGGTCGCGATCGTGCTCGGCAACGGCGCGGCCGTGCCGGGCGCGTACCTCGTGGTCGGCATCACCCTGCTGCTGTTCAGTGTCGGCTACGCCGCGATGAGCCAGCGCGTCACCAACGCCGGCGCGTTCTTCGCGTACATCGGCCGCGGCCTCGGACGCAACGCGGGCATCGCGTCGGCCTTCGTCTCGATCCTCGCGTACATCGCCGTGCAGCTCGCGATCTACGGCTTCTTCGGCGTCGTCGTCTCCGGCCAGTTCGGGCTGCTGCCGTGGTGGGCCTGGGCGCTGCATCGCCTGGGTGCTCGTCACCGCGCTCTCGCTGCTGAGCGTGGATGTCGGCGCCAAACTCCTCGGCGTGCTCATGCTGCTCGAGCTCGCGTCACTCATCATCGTGTCCATCGCAATTTTCGCCAAGGGCGGGCCCGAGGGCGCCAACTGGGCAGCGTCGTTCGCGCCAGACCAGATCCTCATCGGCGGGCTCGCCGGATCGGCGGGCATCGCGTTCGCCTTCGCGTTCGCCTCGTTCATCGGCTTCGAAGCGACGGCGATCTACGGCGAGGAGTCGCGTGAGCCGAAGCGCGCCGTGCCGCGCGCGACCTATCTCGCGGTGGGCATCATCACCGTGCTGTTCGCGTTCACCGCGTTCGCCATGGTCACGGGCATGGGGGCGTCGTCGGTGATCGACCAGGTGCTCGAGCGCTCCGGCGGGCTTGCTCGACCCTGCGGCAGTGCTGTTCTCGCTCGCGAGCGAGTACGTCGGGCCGTGGCTCGCGACCGTCATGGGCATCCTCGTGCTCTCGAGCCTGTTCGCCGGCCTGCTCGCGTTCCAGAACGCCGCGAGCCGCTACTTCTTCGCCATGTCGCGCGGTGGCGTGCTGCCGTCCGCGCTTGCGAAGACGAACCGGCGTGGGGCGCCGAGCACGGCATCCATCGTCGTCTCGGTGATCTCGGGACTCGTCATCATCGTGTTCGCGATCGCCCAGCTCGACCCGTTCCTGGCCCTGTTCAGCTGGTTCAGCGCCCTCGCGGTGCTCGCGATCGTCGTGATCGAGATTCTGGTGAGCGTCGCGGTGATCGTGTACTTCAACCGCAACAAGGGCGAGGCGAATGTGTTCCAAGCGGTGATCGCCCCGATTCTCGCGATCATCGGACTCGCGCTCGGCGCCTACCTGCTCATGTCGCGGTTCGCGATTCTCGCCGGCACGTCAGCCGAGGGCGTCGACCCGACCGTCACGCCGTGGGCGATGAGCCCGATCGGCTGGGCGCTCGTGCTGCTGCCCTTCGTGCTGCTGATTGTCGGATTCATCGTGGCCGCAGTGCGCAAGAACGTGAACGACGAACTGCTGAAGGACGTGCTCAGCTAACCGATCCGCTGCGCCACAGCTGTGCCCTTACTGGTGGCTACGCCACCAGGAATCGAACGGCGTCGCCGGCACGGCGCGCTTGTGGCGCGTCAGCAGGTAGCGCGCTTCGATGCGCTCGGCGATCGAGGTCTCGACATCGTGCCCCTCGAGGAAGTCGTCGATGTCGTGGTAGCTCAGTCCGAGGTTCGCTTCGTCGGTCTGGCCCGGGGTCGTCGTCGAGCAGGTCGGCGGTGGGCGGCTTGGTGTACAGGCGCTCGGGTGCCCCGAGGAACTGCATCATCGCGCGACCCTGCCGCTTGACGAGTCCGGTGAGCGGCGTGATGTCGACGCCGCCATCGCCGAACTTCGTGAAGAACCCCGTGACGGCCTCGGCCGCGTGGTCGGTGCCGACCACGAGCAGGTTCGACTGGCCAGCGAGGGCGTACTGCGCGACCATCCGGGCGCGCGCCTTCACGTTGCCCTTCGTGAAGTCGAGCATCTCGGCTCCGGTTGCGTCCGCGTACTCCGCCTCGAATCCGTCGACGCCACGTTGGATGTTGAAGGTGACGATGTGATCGGGCTGGATGAAGCCGAGCGCGAGCTGCGCGTCATCCTCGTCCTTCTGCACGTTGTAGGGCAGCCGCACCGCGGTGAACGAGGCCTCGACTCCCTCGGTGCGCAACTCCTCGACGGCGAACTGGCAGAGGCGGCCGGTGAGCGTCGAGTCCTGGCCGCCGCTGATGCCGAGCACGAAGCCCTTGGTGTGGGATGCGCGCAGGTAGTCCTTGAGGAAGTCGATGCGGCGGCGCACCTCCTCACCGGGATCGATGGTCGGCCGAACCTCGAGCTCGGCAATGATCTGGGCCTGCAGCGGTCTCATGAATCGATCGTATCTACTCGACCGAAATGCCCAGTTCACCGGCTAACAGCGGCGCGAACAGCGAGAGCTGGAGGTCGTCGATCGTCGCACCCTTGAGGCCCGCGATGCCGTTGACCGTGCTGAACTCGGCACCGCGCAGATCGACGTTCGCGAGCGTCGCGCCGCGGACGTCGAGCGTGCCGATGCTGCAGCCCCGCAACGAGACCCTGGATGCTGTGACGCGAGCGAGGTCGAGCTCGTCGATCGTGCATCCCTCGAACGCAACATCGGTGAGGGATGACCCCCGCAGGTTCACATATCCGAGCTTGCTGGCCGAGATGCGCACGCTCGTCCACTCGCTCTCGAACAGCTCGGCCGACCCGATGCGCGACCGCTCGACGCTCACCTCCCGCCACTGCGAGTGCGGTGCGCTCAGCGCGGCGGCCTTGAGTGACGTGATCACGCTCTCGGAGATACGGATGCCGCGCAGCTGCGACTCGCGGCCCTCAGCAGACTCGATGCTGACCCCGTCGAGCTCGCACTCGTCGAGCACCGCGTCGGTGAGGTCGAGCCCGGCCCACTCCCCCGTGAACCGCAGCGCTTCGGCGAGCTCGCGCGGACCGAGGTCGCCCGGGTATCCGTCGGCTCGGTCGATGACCCGCGGCGGGGTGATGCGGGGTGCGTCGGGCATGGGTCCTGTCTAGCAGGGGTGGCCGACCGTCGGTGGCCGGTGCCACACTGTCGGCATGCCCAAGGACGCCGCCGCAGTTGAGCTCGGGGATGCCCGGCTCGCCACCCTCGCCGAGCCGTACCTCGTCCGCCCCGACGTCGACTGGGGCCGAATGTTCTCCGCCGTCGGCCTGCGCGTGCGAGGCAAGACGTTCGCGCTCGTCAACCACGCTGGCCTCCTCATGGTGAAGATCCCGGAGGCGCGCGCCGACGAGCTCGTCGCCGCCGGCACGCTCACCAAGGTCGAGATGCGAGGCCGCGAGATGCGGGAATGGGTCGAACTCGACTACGACGCCGGGGAGTCCGCGTGGGCCGATCTCCTCGAGGAGGCGCACGCGTACCTCGAGGAGATCACGCCGCGGTAGGGCGCGGAAGTGGCTAGACCCGGCGCGCGCTCCGGCGAGGCAGCACCGCGACGACCAGACCCGCGACCGCAACCGCGGTGCTCAGGATGAGCCCGGGGCGGAACTGGTCGAGCAAGACGGCGGGTGCGGCATCCATGTGTGCTGATCCACCGGCGATGAGCGCTGTGGTCACCGCGAGCACGAGTGCCGCACCAACCTGCGAACTGCTCTGCACGAGCCCCGCGGCGAGGCCCTGCTCGCTGTTGGCGATGCCGCTCGTCGCCTGAACCTGGATCGACGGGAAGCCGAGTCCGAATCCGATGCCGAGCAGCACGACCGAGGGCAGGATGTCCACGAAGTAGCTCGGCGACGGATCCACCCTCAGGAAGAGCAGGTACCCCGCCGACAGCGCCACGAGCGCGACGATGATGAGCCGGCGCGCGCCGAACCGGTCGATGAGCCGATCCGCGAACGGGGCGGTCGCGACCACGACGAGGCCGGCTGGCAGCAGCGAGAGCGCCATGTTCAACGGCGACCAGCCGAGCACCGACTGCAGGTAGATCGTCAGGATGAACTGGAAGCTCACGTACGAGCCGAACAGCGCGATCGCGCTGATGTTCGCGCGCGCGACCCAGCCCTGGCGCAGGATGCCGAACCTGATCAGTGGATGCCGCACCCGCAGCTCGATCACAGCGAAGCCCGCGAGCACGAGCGCCGACACGACAAGCCCGCCGATCGTCTGCAGCGATCCCCAGCCGACCCCGGGAGCGGAGACGACCGTGTACACCAGCCCGAGCATGCCGACCGCGAGCGTCAGCGCACCCCAGAAGTCGTGGCCGCTGCCCGCGACCTTCTTGTCGCGCGGCACGAAGAACAATCCGAGCACGAGTGCCGCGACGGCGAACGGCACGGAGAACAGGAACGTCCAGCGCCAGCTGAGGCTCGTCATGAGCCCGCCGACGATGAGGCCGAGCGAGAAGCCGCTCGCGGCGAACGTCGTGAAGATCGAGATCGCCTTGTTGCGGGCGGGGCCTTCGGCGAAGTTCGTCGTGATCAGCGAGAACGCGGCTGGCGCGGTGAACGCTGCGGCCACGCCCTTGATGAAGCGGGTGGCGATGAGGATGGTCGGGTCATCCACGAGTCCACCGAGCAAGGATGCCGCGGCGAACACCCCGAGCGCGATCAGCAGGATGCGGCGCCGCCCCAGCAGGTCGGCAAGCCGCCCACCGAGCAGCAGCAGGCTGCCGTAGCCGAGCACGTACGCGGACACGATCCACTGGAGGCTGCCCGTCTCGAGCCCGAGCTCGGTGCCGATCGACGGCAGTGCGACGCCGACCATCGACACGTCGAGTCCGTCGAGCGCAATCACGATGCAGACGACGAGGAGCAGCAGCCAGCTGCTGCGCGGCCATTTCGCGCCGGTGGTAGGTGAGCTGCGTTTCGCCGAGCCGGTCGAGATGTAGGGACCCTGCGTGTTCGTGGTGCCGACGGTCGTGATGGTGTCGGTGGAGGAGTCGTCTGAGAGCGTCTGAGTGTTGGTCACCGGTTCAAGTTACATGCCGTGTCATATATTTACAACTCATAGAATGTCGCAGTATTTATTGACTCCGTATGTAATGCGTCTGCATACCATGCGTACGCATGTTTATGAGGTAGAATGCACGTATGACCAAGACAACGGGTGTCGACGTCGTCGACGCGTGGCGCGAGCAGCAGAAGGCGTACCAGGCAACGGCCTCGATGCTGGATCGTGCGCTCGAGCAGGAGTTCGACCTCGGGTTGAGCGAGTTCGAGATTCTCGATCTGATCTCGGAGAAGAACAGCGACGATTGCACGATGCGCGACCTTGTCGACCTCACCCCCATGACCCAGAGCGCCCTCTCGCGAGTGGTCGACCGCCTCACCCGGGCGGGGCTGCTCGGTCGCAACGAGTGCACCTACGACCGTCGCTCCCTGTTCGTGTCGCTCACCCCCGAGGGCGAGACCGTGCACGCTCGGGCGCGGAAGGTGTACCGCAAACTGCTCGCCGACGAGTTGGCTTGACCACGATCGATCCCGAGGCGCTCGAGATCGCAGTCGTCGCCTCGGTCCGTGGCGTCGTGCTTGAGATCGGACCGGGCACCGGCGTCAACTTCGACGACCTGCCCAACGACATCACGTGGATCGGGCTCGAACCCGACGACGACGCCCTGCGACGATTGCGCTCCCGAGCCCGTCGCTTCTCGCGCGAATCGCGGGTGATCGAGGGCGTCGCCGAGGCGATCCCGCTCGATGATCACAGCGTCGACACCGTGCTGTGCACGCTCGTGCTGTGCTCCGTCGAGAACCCCGCGCTCGTGCTCTCGGAGATCAGGCGCGTGCTCAAGCCGGGTGGGCGGTTCGCGTTCTTCGAGCACGTCGCCGGGCGGCGCGGCACTGTCACGCGGTTCGCCCAGCGGGTGTCGACTTTCGGCCGTCGCCGAAAGCCGGGCGACTGCGATCCGTTGCGCGACACCCTCGACACAATCCGTGCGAGCTTCGAGAGCGTCGAGGTGACGGAGTATCGGTCAGGCGGTTTGCCCGGTCTGCGGATGCCGCACATCGCCGGCTGGGCTGGGGATGGCACGGCGCGCGCGTAGGAGCGAGTCGCGGCTCGACGCGGTCACCAGGTGCCCGTCAGCCCGCCGCCAACACCCGTTCGAGGGTGCGGCTCTTGCTCGGTATGGGTATCGGCCGCTGGTTGACGTCTTCGGTGGGCGGTGGGATCAGGTAGTAGTCGGCGCCTTCGCGGATGATTCGCCATCCGTTGTTGTGGAGCATCATGTGGTGTTGTCGGCAGAGGAGGATGCCGCAGGAGGGTGGGCAGTTGCAGTTGGCTATTCGGCATCCGCCGTCTCGTGCGGCGAGGTAGCGTTCGATGAACAGGACCGTGCTGTCGAGAGGCCCGCAGCGTGGTGTCCTACTGCTGCAGGCTGAGCTCGGCGTAGCGGTGGGCGCGGCATCCAGCGATGTAGAGGTCTCCCTCATCGGAAGCGTTCCCAGTGTCACCTTCGGCGATCTGCAGTTCGAGGGTGAGGGGCTGGCCACAGGTCGGGCACGGCGTGATGACGCCCCTGCGCCGGTAGTCCGAGGTGATCGACCCCCCGAGTCTGCCGACGAACCTGCGCGTGGCGTCGCCGGGCTGCCGGTTCTGCCAGGCTCGCTCCCGGTCGTATCCGATCTCGTCGTAGTCGGACTCGGGGTCCCACTCGACGCGGAATCCCGTGACCTTCGGCATGAGCGTGAGTCCGCTGGCGGGCGGGGTGCGCGCCTCGGCCGAGTCGGGCACGTAGTGCACGGCGTTGCCACCCGAGTTGGCGAACCACGGATCGCAGCCCCCGACCACGTTGCCGCACTGAAAATATACGAGGAAGCCTTCGCCCGGATTGCTCGCGTTGTCGAGCAGCCTCACCTGACCGACGAACTGCATGTTGCCGCCACACGATGCGCAGACGGGCCAGGCGAGGTCGGAGGTCAGCAGCGGCAGTCCACCCCATCGCGAGATGCGAGCGCGCTGGCCGGGCTCTCCATCATCGACGACCAGCAGCTGCGTTCCGCCAGACGGACGCTGCCAGTAGTGCAGCGCGCTCGCCGCGTTCGCCGGCACCATGCCGGTCAGGTCAACCTGCGGAACCCGAACGAGCGTCGGACCCTGCTCCTCGAATGCCGAGACTCCGGCGGCAGCGGCGACCTTCAAGGCGACCGCGCGCAGTTTGCGCCAGTCGGGCTCGCTGACGGTGAGGCCGGTCATGTCCTGAGCGCGGATGAGCGCGAGCCGCGAACCCTCGTCGTCGCGCTCGATCACGGCGATCGTGGCGGGCGTCGGATCACCCTTGGCGGTCTCGATCAACCACTCATACTCGCCTGCACGCTTCCAGAACATCGGGAGCTTCGCGCTGCCGAGCAGGGCCGCCGCCTGAGCTGGACCAGTGTCGAAATGCACGACGGTCGCGAGCGACTCGATGGCCTTCTCGATGAACGCGTGCCCACTCTTGTCGAACGTGGCACCCCGGGCCGCGCCCGCCTGCGCGCGGCTGATGTAATTGTTGGTCCACCGTCGGGCCAGCGCGGCGAGGATCACGGCCGCGATCAGCGCAGCGAAGACGAAGTACCCCTGATACTGCTGCCAGAAGTCGGCCATGTTCGCCCCTACAGTGCGTCAGAATTCGCGAGGACTTGTCGCTTGTCAGCGTAGCGGGTGGCCGGTCGTCCGCCCCGCGTACTGGCACCCGTAAACTCACCCCAATGGACGTCAACTGCGACCTCGGCGAGGGCATCGGCAACGCGAAGCACGACCCCGCGATCATGGGGCGCATCACCTCCGCGAACATCGCCTGCGGCGCGCACGCCGGCGACCTCACCACGATGTCGGCCACGGTCGCCGCTGCGGTCAAAGCCGGCGTTGTGATCGGCGCCCACCCCGGCTACGCCGACCGCGAGAACTTCGGACGCATCTCGCTCGACCTCCCTCCCGGCCGCATCACGGGCTCCGTCGCCGCCCAGGTCGCGGGACTCTCGGCGGTGTGCGCGGCGCACGGCACGTCGGTGCGGTACGTGAAGCTGCACGGCGCGCTGTACCACGACGCCGCGAACGACGACCGCGTCGCTGCAGCCGTGCTGGAGGCGATCGACCCGGCCCTGCCCATCCTGACGCTCTCGAACTCGGCGATCGGCCGACTCGCAGCCGAGCGCGGAACGCCCGTCTTCACCGAGGCCTTCCCCGACCGCGCCTACCGCCCCGACGGCACGCTCGTCCCCCGCGACGAAGAAGGAGCGGTGGTGGATGACGCAGCCATCGTCGCCGCCCGCGCCGTGCGCCTCGCCCGCGACGGCATCGTCGAGGCCACCGACGGAACGGAACTGCGAGTGGATGCCGCGAGCCTCTGCATCCACGGAGACGCCCCCAACGCCGTGGCCGCCGCCGCCGCAATCGCCGCCCGCCTCGCGGACGCGGGGATCGTGCCCGAGCCGTTCATCCAGGCTGAGGCTCGTCAGGAGTAGCGGCTCGTCAGGAGTAGCGGTGGCTCTTCTCCGCGTGCCCCAGCTCGCGAGTGCAGGATCGCCCACCCATGTTGCGGTGCCCGCAGAGCGCGGATTCCGCGGTCTCGTCGCGGAGGGGTCTTGGCGCGAGCCGTGTTCTCGGCGAACCGCGCCTCGCGCATCGCCCGCAGTGCATCTACCTTGCTCATCGTGTCTTCACACGCCACAGGCTAGGCCAGGGGTCGGACAGTGCCGTGCCGCAGCTCGCTGGCTACGCTGGCGGAATGGAGTCGCGATGACGCTCCCGGTCTCACCATTCGGGCAACTCGCCCTCATGGTCGAGGTCGCCGACCCCGCCGAGGCCCGCGCGTTCGCCGCAGCGGTGCGCCGCTCCCCCGCGCGCGGCCAGGTCGACGTGGTGCCGGCCGAGACGTCCGTGCTCGTCACCTTCGACATCCGAGGCACGACTGGATGCCGCCACCGCCCACTTCGCGACCCTCACCGTCGAGCCCGGCGAATCCCTCACCGGACGCACCGTCGAGATCCCGACCATCTACGACGGCGAAGACCTCGCCTCCGTCGCCGAAGCCCTCGGCATGTCGGTCGCTGAGGTCCTCGAAGCGCACCACGTGCCAAACCTGGACGGCCGCGTTCACCGGTTTCGCCCCGGGCTTCGCGTACCTCACCGCCGAGCCCAACGCTGCTGACCCTCCCCCGCCGCGCAACCCCGCGCACCTCGGTGCCCGCCGGCTCCGTCGCGATCGCCGACCACTACTCCGGCATCTACCCCCGAGCCTCCCCCGGCGGCTGGCACCTCCTGGGCCACACCGACGCCGAGCTGTGGAACAGCGTCGCGCGACTCGCCCGCGCTGATCCAGCCCGGCGACGTGGTGCGATTCGTCCCGGTCACGCCGACCACGCCGGTTCGAGGAGCGCAGCCGAAGGCCCGCGTCTCGAAACCTCACCACGCGCGCATCAGGACGCCCTCGAAATCGTCCACCCCGGCATCCACTCCCTCATCGAAGACGCCGGACGCCCCGGCCTCCTCCACCTCGGCGTCCCCCGATCCGGCGCCGCCGACCGCGCCTCCTGGGCGGACGGCAACACCATCGTCGGCAACCGCCCGGGCGCGGCATCCATCGAAACCGTCTATGGCGGCCTGCGGGTCGCGGCCCACGAGACGCTCATCCTCGCCATCACCGGAGCCTCCCCCGGCGGCCTCATCGACGACACCCGCGAGGTCGCCCCGTGGACGCCGTTCGCCCTCCGCCCCGGCGAACACCTCGAGCTGCTGCCACCCACGTCGGGCCTGCGCAGCTACCTCGCCGTGCGCGGCGGCATCGCCACCCCACCCGAGCTCGGCTCCCGCTCCATGGACGTGCTCACCGGCACCGGCGGCCCACCCCTCGCCGCGGGCGACCGCCTGCCCATCGGCACCGACATCGATGGGGCGGTGGATGCCACGGTGCCAGCCCGCGCGTTCACCGACGAGCTGCTCGTGGTCGAGGTGACCCTCACGGCGCAGGCCGCGCTGCTGACCGACGAGTCCCGCGAGCGGTTGACGTCGCAGGTGTGGACGGTGTCGCCCGACTCGAACCGGGTGGGCGTGCGGTTGGAGGGGGTGCCGTTGCAGCTGCGGGAGGCGGTGTCGTTGCCCAGCGCGGGGATTGTTGAGGGGGCGGTGCAGTTGCCGCCGAGTGGGTTGCCCGTGGTGTTTGGGCGGGATCATCCGGGGACTGGGGGGTATCCGGTGGTGCGATCGTGAGCGCCAAAACAACGTCGTCCTTCGGGCCGTTCGGTGCTGTGACATTGAACACGGCCGAGAAGGCTCAGCGGCCCTCAGGTGAAGAATGATGGTCCGCGGACAACCCCGGGGCCAACATCGTTCACACCGAGCGTCATTCGCTTGTATAGCTCGTAGAGCTGATTTGAGGAGAGCTTCCCCTCAAGCGAAGGAGAGTGTGTAGCGCAGACTCAACCTGGAGGATTCTGTGCCTTGCGTACTTTGTGCCACGACGCTCGTTGATCATGATCGGGAGACGGGCTCGGGCGGCGACCGCGAGGGACTCTGCCTCGCCCGCGTCCGCGCCTGAGGTGACCGGCGGGTATGGCGGCGCTGCTGGGGTTGGCGACGCAGTTCCAAGGGCTCGTCGGCAAGCGCCCTGTCGCCATGAAGCGCGTCACATTGTCTCTCTCGCCTATGTCCTGATGCTCCAGGAGCATCGATAGCAACCGGCCGCTGTTGCGACCCAGATACGCGGATGCTGCGTCTCGGACAGACTTCGGCTTGCTTGTGCGGCGACTGAGCGAGTCCAACTCCGCACGTACGGCGTCTGGGACGCTCGGCCGCTCACCGAAACAATTCGACAGAAGGACTGGCCCACCTGGAATGGCTAGAGAGAGCAGAGCAGATACCCAGTGTCAGCAACGTAGCGATGCACTGTCATCCAGCTGCTTCTGCGTCAACCCGGTCAAGGTCTCCTGGCAATACAGCCACGCGAAGTGCGGCATCGTCTTGTACCTCCGACGAGGACATCCACGGTTCATCCGCGAAGGCGGGCCAGCCGTCTACATGGATGCGAACGCCCAACTCGAAGCTCAGATCGATGGAAGCAACGTCGCCTCGCGCATCGTAAGCGACTACCGGGAAGTCGCTCTTGAGGCAGAACGCCGAGATAGGAGCAGAGAGAAAGCTCGAGAGCGCACGAGCTCGGTCTGGTGCTGGTTCAAAGGGGTCCGAGCCTGCGTCGCGAACCGCCGCTTCGACCGATGCCCGCCACCAGCGTCGCCCTAGGAAGTCATCCAGCGGCCCACGATAGATCGCATCTGGGATCGCCCGCTCAAGCGCAGCCAGGCCGTCCACCTGCACGCCGAAGAGGTTCGCTGCGTAGTCGTCGTCCAGCAGGAAAGTTGGGTAGGGCAGGACTTTTTGCGCCAACCATCGGACCATGCTCCGGCCGAAGGTCAGACGAGCCAACTCCCGCGCCGGAGGCTTGCGTCAGAGACCTGTCGAGTTATCTCGTCGACTTGAGCGTCGGGGGCTGACAGCCAGCGGGTGCTCGATGTTTGGGACTCTGCCAAGCTCGAAGCGGATCGGACGGCGCGAGCCAGCGCCAGAAGGCGAGCTCCGAAGGACGCGGCGTTGTACAGGAAGACCCAGGTCGAGGTCGTGTTGACCAGCGAGCAGCGGCTCCAGCCTGGCGCGGGGCAGACCCTCCCAAGGCGCGCCAGTTCGCCCGAGTGGAGCGTGACGGCTACGTGCCGATTGTCAGCTCGAGTCTGGCTAGTGAATGCGCCGGCGACCCCGAGGCCGTCCAATGTCGACGTCGATGCCGGAAGATCGGGTTGACTGAGGAAGAAATCTTGCCAGCCGTGATCCAAGTATTCGTCCACGCTGATGACGTCGGCTGCGCGCACGTCCGCGAGGCTCACTTCGGAAGGATGTCGAACGACCACTCGCGCCCTGTCCCGAAGTTGAGCTTGCAGCCCCGGAACCGCGCAACTTGGTCGTCTACCAGCAGAACGTTGAAGTGCTCACTCATCGGGATCTCGCTCTAGTCATTTGGGAGTCGAATCTCAATGGTCGTGGAGAACCCCGGATCTGGCTCTGCAAAACGAATGGTCCCGCCGTAATCCTCAACAATTCGACGGGTCAAAGGAAGCCCCAGACCAAGGCCTTGTCCCAGCACTGGATCAACGTCGGTTGTGCTCAACTGGATCGGGGCGAACCAGCGCTCCGCGTCCTCCAGTTCCACCACTGTGCCTGTGTTGGACAGCCAGACGATGAGATCGTCCGATTGAACTGCGCGGATCGCTACCAACCTCGAGTCGGCTCCGGCTGTAGCTGCGGCCTTGATCGCATTGCTGAGCACGTTGGTTAGGACCACGTTCAGTTCTGCCGCGTACATCGCGGGAGACCGTAATGCTGACGGCACCTTGCTTTCGATTCGAACACCTCGAGCGTCGGCACTCCCTCCGAGTAGGCGTAGCGCGGTTTTCCACCGTTCAACGAGCGGTTGACGACTCCTGCGGCGTCTAGCGTCCGCACCTAGGCTGTCGGAGAGATACACCGCCTGCCGCTCTAGCGTCTCAATAAGCGCGTTCTGCGCACCAATCACCTCACGGGCTGTCGCTCTAAGCGCCTTCGGGAGGTCGCTCAGCAGTCGCTCAAGTGCTTCACAACTTGAGCCTGCGCGAGCAAGCCATTCACCTCGTGAATGAATGCACCCATCTGTGTGCCGACGCTAGCGAGGACTCTCAATTGCGCTTGCTCGTCTCGAGCACCGTCGGCGACGGTGATGATTTGCGATAGGGCAGCATCAACAATCTCGACTCGCGAGGCCTCACGCCCCAAGCTTGTCGAAATTGGTGCTCGAAGGTCGGAAGCCGCCTCCTTGGCGATTACCGCCGAATCCGCGAGCTCCGCCGTGGGTTCACCTCACCCCGCTCGTTGCCGCTAAGGTCACGACCAAGGACACGCTCGACTCCGTTTCCGTTGAAGTACGCGCTTTTCCGTAGCTTCGCGTTCGCGCGCGGCGGCGCCCGCTGCGGCCCGAACCCGAACGCTCAAAGTGATCCCACGCTGCACACGCTCGACTAAGTTGTCGAACGCTTCGTTTGGAACAAATCCTTCGCGATTTACGACCATCTCTAGTCCGTGAGCACTGGGATCAGTTACAGCGCTCGCCGAAGTTCCGAAGAGTTCGAAAGCTGGTACGTGCGTTCGTCCGTATTAGCCGTCATAGCCGGGTCGGCTAGATCGTCGATGTCCTCCAGGGAGCGTCTGCGGGTGTATGCCTGATCGAGAGAAAGCCAGTCGTTACGTGAACCTCCGTACGGAAGCACTCGGAACCCCTCGACGAACACTCGGATACCCGAAGCGTCTCGAGCAAATGTCGAGAGTGCATCTCGAAGGCTGTTACTCAACGAGACCGATCCATCACGAATCAAGATCCTCGCCTTGAACGGCACTCCGGGATCCGATTCGGCGGCAGTGAAGGTGATGTGACACGCTCGGGCCGAGCAGCGACCGTTTCCACCGATGGGGCAATGGAGTAGTTGGTCACTTGCGGATCCGAACCATCAATCTCAAGGTGCCAATTAGCGTTAGCGAGAAGAGTCGGCCATTGATCCTCCGTGTTAGCGAAGTCTCCTGAAAAGTCGATTGCGAAGCGGGGTCTGACGGGAGCAATTCAGCGAGCGGGATCGCGCCGAGGATGGACGCCCCAGAAAACCGCCCAATACGCGGCTCGATGACAAGCACCGGGTTGGGGCAGGTTGAACGAACCTCCGATAGGAACCTGTTCACCCGACGGCTAGACCATTTTCCCCGCAAGCGCCGCACGACAAGCGACATGTCCCGCGCCAGCATCAGTCGGGACCGGCACTTCGCGAGCACGGATTTCCCGAGCGTCTTCAATCGACGAGTCACTTCCCTCCAACTCTTCCCAATTCACCTGGGCATTGAATCCCGTGGTCTGCGCATCCCTGGGCGCGTCCCGAGATCGACCCGACCTCGAGTACAGCCCCGAGCTTCGCAGCGGCTAAGCGGCCGATGCCCTCGCCTACCGTGAAGCGTCGCCCGAAGCGCGCCAGAGTGCCGCGAACCAGTGTCCTTATTGCGCCCCGCGATTCGAAGGAAACGGGACTTGGACTCCGCATAGGTCATACCCGTGCCGTCATCACTGACGATAATGTGAGCGCCATCCGAGTGGAGGTCTCCGTGAACGGTTACAAGGGTTGCATCGGCATCGTAAGCATTCTTCAGTAGCTCGACTAACGCCGTGCTGTCCCTGCCGACGAGGAGAGAACCGAGTTCAGTCAGCAAGTGAGTGTCGACGGTGAACGCGAGTCTTCATATTCGCCCGGTGCGTTCGCGTCTTCCACGAGGGCAGTCTATGGACTCAGGGCTCCAGCGTCGTGAACCGGGGAATCGGTAGGTCTTGATAGTCGATCGGCTCGAGCTTGAGAAATCCCCGGCCGCGCGATCTAGCTTGGTAGGTCAGAGCCAACTGACCCTCGGGTGACCGCAGCCACGCGATGACGCTCCTCCGCTCGTCTTCACTTACTTCCTCGCGCCACGTTAACCCGTAGAGGTTGTTCAGAATGCAGGATCCTGTTGGATTCTCGACGATCTTGAATTCACGATTGGCAGTCGGGGCGAGCGCGCGTTAGGGACAACCACCTCGGAGCTCACGTCAAACCAATTACGTCGTGATGAGCAGAGTCTGCCGTGGTGGACGCCTTTCTCCTCGCCCTCCACGCACGTACGCCAACACGCGCGAGTCCGCCAGGTCGCGCTCCTGGATGACGAGTAAGTTCGCGTCCCGGCTGCCAGCTCTGATGCGGTGCAGAAGTGGGCGGATAACGTGCTGGGGCAGTGAAGCGCTCAGAGCTCCTCATCGGTGCGAACGAAGAAAGTGTTAGCCCCTGTGGCTGTGCCTCGCCATTGCAGGACGATCCTTAGCGGAATCTCGCAGCGTCGTCGGCAACCCTTCGGAGCCGAAAAAGTGCCGCCAACGCTCACCGATCGCTACGGAGCGGCTGCGCGCGTGTCACTGTCACAAGGTTTCCATGCACGTCGGAAACCGTGCCTACGAAGAGGCCGTCGCCGCTCTCACGCTCTGGCCCCACCATCAGAACCACAGCGTCCACGTCCGCGTCCTTGAATGTGCCGTTTGGGAGACGGAGGAGTTCGACGCGCCGATGCTTCAGGCTCCGTCAGCCGTCTACGAAGCCCTGATGCATAGTTCGCATCCAACCAGTGGGTCGGCAGAAGCATCGCAAGGCCATCTCGATCGCGAAGGTGTTCGATGGCAATGGATGTGAAGGCGGCGGAAAGTGACGCTCTGGGAACCGGAAGCTCCAGCGATCTCCGGAGGCGTTTGCGCTGGGAATCGGGGAGAAGTTGGAGTCGGGTGTATGGGGGATTGCCGAGAATAAGCCGTGGTGAATCCTCAAGCTCACCGTCAGCTATGAGCCACTCGGCAAAGTCCTGGAGCACTAGCACTATGTTTCCAGCGCCAACCGATTCATTCTGATACGCGAGCAAGCCGAGCGTGACCGGATTGACGTCAACGGCGAAGAGACGTGCGTCTGGCCAAGCTTTCGCCGCCGAGAACGAGAACGCTCCAACGCCTACGCCACGTCAACGATCGTCGAAGGGTCTGGCATCAATTGCCTCGCCCGATCGATCATCCAATCCGCGACTGGAGCGGGTGTGAAGTAGGTCCCGAGTCCTCGCCTGCTTGTTCGACTGACCAGCGCTGCATATAGGTCCGCGACGACACTCACGTCCGAGGTCAGTGCTCGACGCGCCCGAATGACCACGTCATCGGGTGGAATCGTGCCGTTGTTGACCCACTCCTGTACCGGTTGTGGCCAGTGGTCCAGCGAGGTCGCCAAGGGCTTCAAGAGCCCAGCCCAGGGCGCTCAGCCTCTGCAATTCGACGTCGCTCGCGCCGCGAACACTCGCGCTGTGAGGATTCGCTTGCCCTTCGCTGCGCAACCACTCAAGGACCGCGTCGAAGTCCGAGTGTTCAGACGCGTCTACGCTGGCCGACACGACTTGATAGCGACGTCCCCGCGATGTCGAAGCGCTGTGCTGTCAGCAACCAATCGTCGTCGCCTTTGCAGATCGTGGATAGAAGTCGCGATCAGAAAACACTACTACTGTCGACCGCGCCTTCGATCCGCCCAACGAATCGGTCAGGTGTGGGTTCCTGGGTCCAACCCCACCCGATCCACCCTCCGGTGATACCGCGTCCGCGAGCCCGCCGAGCACGGCGCCGGCCAGCGAGATCAGGATCGCCAGAAGATCAGCGGTCACGATCCCGGATACGGTGAGATCGCCCTGTTCCAGCGGCAGCCGCGGCAGCGCGTTCAGCCGCGCGAGCACGTCGAACGGCGCCCATGGCGAGCCCGATCAGCGCCGCGACGATCGCGATCACGACCGACCACAGCCACACCGCGACGCCCTGCTTGGCGCCGCTGAAGCGGGCCATGCGTCCGGCGACGTAGCCGCCGGCGAGGTAGGCCACGAAGAGATCGCGGCGATCGTGATGACGCCCGCGATGCCGAGCACCTGTGCTCGCCGGAGTCGATCTCCTCGCCGTCGAGCAGGCGCAGGCCGATCGCGACACTGAGTGCGGAAACCGCCGTGGTGAGGAGCACGGCGGTGCGGCGGCGGTGAGCCATCCGAAGAAGGCCGAGCCGAACTTGATGCCGCCGAAGCGCTCCTTCTCGCGGCGACGATCTCGTCGCGCACGGCGCGGTCGGCGACCACTTCGGCGTCAGGGTCGACGTGCTGTCCGTGGTCGAGGGTGTCGGTGTCGGCGACGACGGTGTTCGTCGCGCCGACCACCACCTCGCGCTCGACGACGCCATCATCGGTGGCCGCGTCGTCGGGCCCGCCACGATGTCGTCGACATCGCGGTCGGTGGGACTGGGTCACCTCGGCGACACCGTCCGTGCGGGTGACTCGGTCGTCGGGGTCTCGGGTGTCAGCTCGTGCGGCCATGGTCCATCCTTTTCGTCCGGGATGACCGAGTTCACCGCCTGCAGGTGGACTGCCGACAGGGGACTTGACGCGCACGCGCGGCTGGGAGTAGCGATCGGCGAGGCACGGGAGAATCACCGACGCCTCGCGGTGATCCGTAGCAGGATGGCGGACATGCTTGCGCAGAAGAAGCCCCTTCGTTCCCATCTTCCTGCTCCTCGGCGCAGGGGCTGCCCTCTTCGCGCTGCTACCGTGGGCGATCACCGGCATGCGACTGCCACTGCAGCAGCTCTGGTCGCAGCAGACGCTTCCCGAAGACATGCCGATCGGCTGCTGCCGTTCAGCACAGTACTACACCCTCCCGTCGCAGCACTCATCGTCATCGGTTCGACGATCGCCGGGCTCATTGCGCGGCGCGACATGCGGCGCAGCATCCACGGTCCGCTCTCGTCGCGCTCTCCGGTGGAGTCGCCGGCGTGCAGATGATCGCGCCGTGCAGAGCGCGAACGTGCTGTCGAGTGGGCTGCGGGACGCGTGAACCTCGCTGCTCTATCTCGCGCGCTCGTCGCGCGGAACGATCGCGGCGATCCTGCTAGGGCGTCGGAATGCTGGTGCTCATCGCGCGCGCCCCGAGAGCCGGTGCACTTGCTCGCCGTCAGCATCGCGGCCATCGCGTTCACCGCCTGGTTGAATGCGGACTGCTCTTCCCGGTCGGGTCGGATATCGTGAGTGGGGCGCCGCTCGCTCCCGTTGTGCTGGCGCGGTGATTCGCGTACTTCCCGCGATCGTCGTCGGCGTCGCAATCGCGTGGTGCGGGATCGGACTGCCGGCCGCGTCGTCGCGGCGATTGTCAGCCTGCTCGATGCTCTGGCTCGGCCCGACGCTCGTCACCGCGGTGAGCGCGGCGGTCGGCGATCGCGCGTGCTGGCTGCCCTACCCGCCGAGATGCTCGACTACGGACTAGGGGTCTTCCGGATGGCGATTGGGATGCCCGAGTTGTGGTTCGGCGCCGTTCGGCTGGCGCATCCGTCGCCCTCATCGGGTCTCGTCGGCCGGCGATGGCGCGGATACGGGTGGTTGCGCGGCCGCGCGAAGTGACCGCTACCGTGCTACGTTACTGAACCGCTCGCCCGCTCCAGCACCAGCTCGCGCACGCGCGCCGCGTCCGCCTGGCCCTGCATCGCCTTCATGACCGCACCGATGACGGCGCCGGCGGCCTGCACCTTGCCGTCGCGGATCTTCTCGAGCACGTCGGGCTGAGCGGCCAGCGCCTCGTCGATCGCGGCGATGAGGGCCGTGTCATCCGACACGACCTTGAGGCCACGGGACTCGACGACCTCGCGCGGCGATGCCCTCGCCGGCGATGACGCCCTCGAGCACCTGGCGGGCGAGGCGGTCGGTGAGCGTCGCCGGTCTCGACGAGCGCGACGAGCTCGGAGACGTGCAGCGGCGAGACGAGCGATCGACGGCATCGACACCCGCGCGCGTTCGCGAGGCGGGCGATCTCGCCCGTCCACCACTTGCGGGCCTGGGCGGGCGCGGCGCCGGCGGCGACCGTCTCCTCCACCTCGACGAGCAGGCCGGAGTTGACCACATCCTGGAACTCGAGGTCGGTGAAGCCCCACGCCTCCTTGCAGACGCTTGCGGCGAAGCGCACGGCGCCTCGGGCAGCGCGGCGCGCAGCTCCTCGATGAGCTCGGCGGACGGCTCGACGGGCAGGAGGTCGGGCTCGGGAAAGTAGCGGTAGTCGTCGGCGTCGCTCTTCGGGCGTCCGGCGCGAGGTCACGCCGGTGTCCTCGTGCCAGTGACGGGTCTCCTGGATGATCGTGCCACCCTTCTCGAGGATCGCGGCCTGGCGCTGGATCTCGTAGCGGATCGCGCGCTCGACGCGAGCGCAGCGAGTTCACGTTCTTGGTCTCGGTGCGGGTGCCGAGCTTGCCGCGAGCCGCGCGGGACGAGCGAGATGTTGGCGTCGCAGCGGAGGTTGCCGCGCTCCATCTTCGCCTCGGAGATGCCGAGCGCGACGACGATGTCGCGGATCGCGGAGACGTAGGCCTTGCCGACCTCGGGGGCGTCCGCCTCGGCGCCGGTGATCATCTTCGTGACGATCTCGACGAGCGGAACGCCGGCGCGGTTGTAGTCGACGAGCGAGTACTCGGCGCCCTGGATGCGACCGGTCGCGCCGCCGACGTGGGTGAGCTTGCCGGCGTCCTCCTCCATGTGGGCGCGCTCGATCGTCGACGCTGAACGACGCGGCCGTTCGGCGAGCTCGACCTCGACCGTGCCCTCGAAGGCGATCGGCTCGTCGAACTGGCTGATCTGGTAGTTCTTGGCGAGGTCGGGGTAGAAGTAGTTCTTGCGGGCGAAGCGCTGCGACGGCGCGATCTCGCAGCCGAGCGCGAGGCCGAGGCTGATCGAGTACTTGATCGCCTGCTCGTTGACGACCGGCAGGCTGCCGGGCAGGCCGAGGTCGACCGGGGTGATCGTCGTGTTCGGGCTCGCGCGTCGCACGTTGCCGAGGGCCGCGGGGTTCGGGGCATCCGAGAACATCTTCGTCTGCGTGTTCAGCTCGACGTGCACCTCGAAACCGAGCACCGGCTCGAAGAGTTCGAGGGCCTTGTCGTAGTCCATCAGTTCAGCTTTAGCCACCGACGATTCTACGGGCGGGTGGATAGCCACCCGGCCCCGGAGCACGGCCCAGGCTGCTCGCCGACCCGAAGAAGCGCTTGCCTGACCCGAAGACGACAGGCGCGACATCCATGCGCACCACGTCGACCAGGCCGGCAGCGAGCATCTGGCCACCGACGTCACCGGCGGCGACCTCAACCGTGCGGTCACCCGCAAGCTCCTGTGCCTTGGCCATCGCGGCCTCGACGCCGTTGACGAAATGGAACGGCGCTTCGGGATTCCGAGCCCTCGGGCGGCGGTCGGTGCGTGACGACGACCACGTTGTCGATTCCCGCCGGAGGCTGCCCGTCCCAGCCGTCGGTCAGGTCGAACATGTGGCGACCGACAAGTCAATGGTCACCCCGATCTCGTCCCAGTACGGCCGGGTGTAGTCGAACGACGTCTGCGTCACGTTCACGTAGCCGCTCTCGTCTAGCGGGACATCACCGTTGGTGAGCCACTCGAAGAGCGGACCGGGATCGTCCTGCTCGTCGGCGATGAATCCGTCGACCGACACGGTGGCGTACATGACGTACTTTGCCCATGCGTTTCAGGGTTAAC
>CAWBNZ010000016.1:0-61174 GCA_963790235.1 uncultured Actinomycetota bacterium | reverse complement strand
ACGATCAACGTGAACAGCCCCGAGGCGAAGGAAGTGGTGGCCTACTGGCAGGACATGATCCAGAGCGATCTGGTCACGACCGACCCCGACTTCACCGACGAGTGGTACGCGGGTCTCAACCAGGGCAAGTACGCCGGCTGGCTGACGGCGGCGTGGGCTCCGGTCTTCCTCTCCGGTGCCGCGGCTGACACGTCGGGCCTGTGGCGTGCCGCGCCGCTGCCGCAGTGGGACGCCGCCAACCCTGCCTCGGGCAACTGGGGCGGTTCTGCCGACGTTGTGCTGAAGACCTCGGAGAACCCGATCGCGGCCTACGAGCTCGCGAAGTGGATCAACTACGAGCAGGAGCCGGCGTTGCTGTTCGCGACTCAGCAGCACTTCTTCCCCACTGCGAACTCGGTGCTCGAGGACCCGGCGTTCGCCGGTGCTGAGCCTGAGTTCTACGGTGGACAGAAGGTCAACGAGCTCTTCGCGGAGATCTCCACGACGGTCGACCCCGACTGGCAGTGGCTGCCGTTCATGGAGTTCGCCTACACGAACTTCAACGAGACGTTCGGGGCCGAGGTCGCGGCTCACGGCGATCTCGGAGCAGGCCTGGATGCGTGGCAGGACGCGCTCGTCGCGTACGCCGAGCAGCAGGGCTTCACGGTCAACGAGTAGCAGTCCCCGGGCGGCCCGGGGATCCACCCGGGCCGCCCCCACCCGACATCACCTGAGTAAAGGAGCTCGAGATGGCCAACGCGATCCAACGCAAGCAGCACCTCGTTGCCTACGGATTCGTCCTTCCGTTCTTCGTCGTGTTCGTCGCGATGCTCGTCGCACCGCTCGCGTACTCGGGCTACTTGAGCTTCTTCGTCGACCGGCTCGTCGGCGGCGTGAGCTTCGTCGCGTTCGAGAACTACCTGCGCGCCTTCCAGGATCCCGGCTTCCTCGCGGGCCTCGGGCGCACCGCCCTGGTGCTCGTGATCCAGGTGCCGATCATGCTCGGGTTCGCGCTGTTCTTCGCGCTCGCGCTCGACTCCGGTCGAGCTCGCGGCAGTAAGTTGCTGCGGCTGCTCATCTTCTTGCCCTACGCGGTGCCCGGCGTCGTCGCCGTGCTCATGTGGGGCTACCTCTACGGTCAGCAGTTCGGACTGATCGGTCAGATCACGGGCGCACTCGGGCTACCCCAAACGAACTTGCTGTCGGACAACCTCATCTTGTACTCGATCATGAACATCATCACGTGGGCATACGTCGGCTACAACATGATCGTGATGTACTCGGCGCTCAAGTCGATTCCCGCGGAGCTGTACGAGGCCGCGGAGATCGACGGCGCGAGTCAGTGGCGTCTGGCCTGGAGTGTGAAGATTCCCATGATCCGGCCCGCCATCATCCTCACCCTCATCTTCTCGGTGATCGGGAGCTTCCAGATCTTCAGCGAACCGAAACTGCTGGTGGAGATCGCGCCGACCGGGATCACGCAGTCGTTCACGCCCAACTTCTACGCCTTCAACCTCGCGTTTGTGAACCAGGACATCAATTACGCGGCGGCGATCGCATTCCTGCTCGGTTTCGTCATCATGATCGTCTCGTACGTCGTACAACTGAGCACCCAGAGAAGGGAGCTCCAGTCGTGACCGCCCAGGTGACTCTTCCGACGGACCTTCGTCCGTCGGCGGCGCGTCGCAAGCCGTACAACCGCGACAAGCGCCGCAGCAACCTGCTCACCGTGGTGATGTGGCTGTGTGCGCTCTACTTCGTCGTGCCGCTCATCTGGCTGTTCGTCTCCTCGACGAAGGACAACAGCGACCTCTTCACGACGTTCGGGCTGTGGTTCGGCCGCGACTTCAACCTGTTCGCGAACATCGTCGACGTGTTCACCTACCAAGGCGGCATCTATGCGCGTTGGGGGCTCAACACGATCCTGTACGCGGGCGTGAGCGCGATCGGCGCGAGCCTGCTCGCGACGATGGCGGGGTATGCGTTCGCCAAATATCGGTTCCCGGGTGACAAGGTGCTGTTCAGCATCACCCTGGGCGCGATCATGATCCCGCTCACGGCACTGGCGATCCCGACCTATCTGCTGTTCTCGTCGGCGGGTCTCACCAATACGCCGTGGGCCGTCATCCTGCCGTCGCTCGTGAGTCCGTTCAGCGTGTTCCTCATGCGTGTGTACGCGGCAGACGCCGTGCCGGACTCACTCATCGAGGCCGCGAGGGTGGATGGCGCGGGCGAGTTCCGGATCTTCTGGCAGGTGGCCATCCGCCTGCTCGGGCCAGGCATCGTCACGGTGATGCTGTTCACCCTCGTGGCGACCTGGAACAACTACTTCCTACCCCTCATCATGCTCAATAGCGGGCAGCTGCTGCCGCTCACGGTCGGTCTCGCGCAGCAACAGGCGACGTCGGCCGCGGGAGGTGGTGCGCAAGCCCTATTCTCGACCGTGATCACGGGATCATTCGTGTCGATCATCCCGATCGTCATCGCGTTCCTGTACTTGCAGCGGTTCTGGCAGACCGGACTCGCGACCGGCGGCGTGAAGGAGTGACGTGATCTGGTACGGCGGCGACTACAACCCCGAGCAGTGGCCGGAGGAGGTCCGCGGCCGAGGACATCGCGCTCATGAAGCGAGGCCGGGGTGAGCATGGTGACGGCTCGGCATCTTCTCGTGGGCGGCTGCTCGAACCGCGCGACGGGCGAGTTCGACTTCGGCTGGTTGGACCGGGTGCATGGACCGGTTGCCGCCACGGGATCCCGTCTACCTCGCGACCATGACCGCCTCGCCGCCGCCGTGGCTCACGCACCGTACCCGGAGGTGCTCCCGGTCACGCGCGCGACGGTGTGCGCCTCTCCGCCGGGCAGCCGCCAGCACTACTGTCCGAGCTCGCCGGTCTACCGGACGGCTCGCCGGCGCGCCTCGCGTCGAAGATCGCCGAGCGCTACGCCGACCATCCCGCGCTCGCGATGTGGCACATCAACAACGAGTACGGCTGCCACGTCAGCCACTGCTACTGCGAGACGAGCGCCGACGCGTTCCGGGCGTGGCTCGAGGCTCGCTACGGCACCGTCGACGCGCTCAACGCGGCATGGGGCACCGCGTTCTGGTCGCAGCGCTATTCGGAGCTTCGCCGAGGTGCAGCCGCCGAGGTCGATGCCGTCATTCGGCAACCCGGGGCAGCGCCTGGACTTCGACCGGTTCAGCGCCGATCGTTGCTCGAGCTCTACTCGGGCCGAAGCGACGATCGTGCGGGCGGCCACGCCATCCATCCCGGTCACCACCAACTTCATGGGCTTCTTCAAGGGCGCAGACTACTGGGCTTGGGCCCAGGAGGTGGATGTCGTCTCCGACGACTCGTACCCCGACCCCGCCGATCCGCTCAGCCCCGTCTACGCCGCGATGACCCGCGACCTCATGCGGTCGTTGCGCCACGGCCAGCCGTGGATCCTCATGGAGCAGGCGCCGAGTGCCGTGAACTGGCGGGCGAGAAACGCGCCGAAGGCGCCGGGTCAGATGGCGGCGTGGTCGATGCAGGCGGTCGCGCGCGGTGCCGACGGCATCCTGTTCTTCCAGTGGCGGCAGTCGGTGGCAGGAGCCGAGAAATTCCACTCGGGCATGGTTCCGCACGGGGGCACCGACACGAGGGTGTGGCGTGAGATCTCCGAGCTCGGTGCCGACCTTGCCGGCCTCGCGGAACTCGAGGGCAGTCGCGTCGATGCACGGGTTGCGATCGTGTTCGAGTGGGATAGCTGGCGAAGTCTCGAGCAAGAGGCGGTACCCACGAGGCTGCGCTACGTCGAGCACGTCTTCGCATGGTACGCGCCACTCTTCGAGCGCAACGTGATCACCGACTTCGTGCGTGCCGACGCCGACCTCTCGGGGTACGACACCGTCATCGTGCCGAGCCTCTTCTGCGCGACTCAGGCAGCGCTCGACAACCTCGCCGCCTACGCAGACGGAGGTGGCCATCTCGTCGTGACGTTCCAGACCGGCATCGTCGATGAGAACATGCACATCACCTCTGGCGGCTACCTCGGATCGCTGCAGGCGACCCTCGGCGTGCGCGTCGAGGAGTTCGCTCCGCTCGCGCCACCGGACCTCCGGAAGGAAGGCGTGGGCACACCGCCGGCGGTTGCGCTTGAGGGTGCACTGGCCGGCACGGGAACGCTGTGGAGCGAACTCGTGCGGGTGTCGGATGCGCACGTGCTCTCGGTGTTCGGTTCTGGCGATCTCGCGGGCAGTGCCGCCATCACGCGGCGCGGGAACGCCTGGTACGTCGCGACGCTGCCCGAAGGCGCACTCGCGGGCGAGCTGCTCGACGACATCCTCGCGTCCGCTGGCGTCGCGACAGATCCAGCAGGCTCGGTCGAGCGCGTGCAACGCGGCCGATACCGCTTCGCGATCGATCATGGCTCGCAGGCCGTACAGGTCGATGCGCTCGCGAAGACGGCAACCTCGAATGCCTAGGGGCTGGCACAGGCGCATCGGGCGGACGCCGCTGTACACCTCGACCATCATCGCGGGCGCTTCGCCGCTGGGGTCGCTACCCCACCTCTACGGCTATGACGTCGGTGAATCCGCGGCCGTGGATTTCGTCGGCTCCCTCCTGCGAAGTCCCATCCGTGCCATCGATACGTCGAACAACTACGGCGACGGAAACAGCGAGCGTCGAATCGGAACGGCGATCGCGCTGGCCGGCGGAGTTCCTGATGACTTCTTGGTCATCACGAAAGTCGACGCTGCCCAGGGAGACTTCTCCGGTGCCCGCGTACGCGAGTCGTTCCGGGAAAGCATGGAACGGCTCGGTGTTCAGAGGGTCCCGGTGCTGTTCCTGCACGATCCGGACGCATTCGACTTCGAGTACATGGCTTCCGCTGGGGGCGCCGTCGACGCACTTGTTCAGATCCGTGACGAAGGGCTTGTCGATGCCATCGGCGTCGCGACCGGCGACACGAGGCTGCTGCACCGGTATCTCGACCTGGGTGTGTTCGATGTGATCCTGTGCCACAACCGGTTCACGCTCGTCGATCGCAGCGCCGACGAGCTCTTCACCCGCGCGGTCGAACTCGGGGTGGGAGTTCTGAATGCGGCGGTCTATGGCGGCGGGATCCTCGCGCGCCCTCGCGAATCGACGAAGTACTCGTACCAGCCCGCAAGTCGCGAACTCCTCGAGACGATCGCCGCCATGGACGCGGTCTGCACGAGGTACGGAATCGACCTGGCCACGGCCGCACTCCAGTTCTCACTCCGCGATCCGCGGATCGACGCAACAGTCGTGGGAATCACGAGTGAACGCAGGATTTCGAGTCTCATCGCATCGGCCGGGGTGCACATCCCCGATGCGGTTTGGGACGAGTTGGAACAGCTTGTTCCGCCCGCTTCGACGTGGCTGGATGCTGCTCCCCGCGCACCACAACGACGTACGAGGGGCAAGACATGAAGATCACCGGCTACCGCTGTCTCTGGACGTACCACGACTGGGGTCGGCCCGTCGGAGACGTGAACGGGTTCACCAACCCGGGCATCAGCGCGGTCCCGATCGTCGTCCTCGAGACCGACGACGGCATCGAAGGTGTCGGCATGGGGTCGCACCACGACATCGACAGGCTCTTCCCGGCCATCGAAGGCGAAGACCCTCGAGCCGTGACGGTCCTCTACGACCGCATGCTCGCCCGCGTCTTCAAGACGGGGCACTCGGGTGCGACGTTCGGGGGAATCGGCGCACTCGACGCCGCGCTCTGGGACCTGAAAGCCAAACTCGCCGGCGAACCGTTGTGGCGGCTGCTCGGCGCGCGCGACCGCTTCGTCAGCGGCTACGCCTCTGGTCTGGACATCGCCCTGGATGATGACCAGCTCGCGACCTGGTACCGCACGATGGGTGAACGAGGCTTCACCAGCGGCAAGCTCAAGGGCGGTCGCGATCTGGATGGCGACATCCGTCGCCTCGGGATCGTCGCCGACGCTCTGAGCGGCAGCGGGGTCACTCCCGCGGTGATGCTCGACGCGAACGAATCGTGGAACCTCAAGCAGGCCGTGCGCTACGTCACCGCGATCGAGGAGCAGCGCGACCTGACCTGGATCGAGGAGCCCCTGCGGCGCTGGGACGCCGCCGGTCACGCTCGCCTCAGCACCTCGATTCGTGCCGCCGTGGCTACCGGCGAGAACCTCACCGGTCTCGAACAGTTCGCTCCGCTCTTCGATCGCGGCGCGGTCGACATCGTGCAGGTCGGATCCGTGTGGGGCGTGACGCACTTCCTGCGGGTGGCCTATGCCGCCCACTCCCGCGACCTCCCCATCAGCCCGGTCGGCCTGACAGCGAACCCGGCGGTCGCACACGCAGCGGCCGTCGTTCCGAATCATCTCTCTTCCGAGGTGCAGGATCTCGGGTCACCGTTCGGCGTCTCGATCGACCAGCAGTTCATCGACGGCGGGGTCGTACTCGGGAACGTTCCCGGCAACGGCATCACGATCGACGAGGATGCCATCGTCGCCAACCGGCGCACCGACAGTTGGCCAGCTTCCGGGGGGCCGCATGTGCGGTCACATCGTGCGGGTCTGCGCCTCGTCGCCGATGCTCCAACGGGTACTGTCGACGGATGAACCAGGTCGACACCGCACGCCTCATCGACAGCCACGTGCACATCTGGGATCCGACGGCTCTGCCGTACTCCTGGCTGGAGGGTGAGCTGGACCGCCCCTACCTTCCGGCGGAATACCAGGCAGGGGCGCCGGCCACGACCGGTGTCATATTCGTCGAGGCGGGTCCGGAGGGCAAGGCGGAGGAGGTGGCCTGGGCCGAGTCTCTCGGCTGGCCGGAGTTGCTGGGCGTCGTCGCCCACGCACCGCTGGAGCAGGGCAGCGGGGTCGTGACGGAGCTGGCGGCGCTGCGCGAAGCCGGCCGCACCGTCGGCATCCGCCGGTTGCTGCAGGATGAGCCGCTGTCGTTCTTCGAGCATCCCGGCCTGCTCGAGGGCTTGCGCGCGCTCTCGCAGGCGGGTCTGCCGTTCGATGCGTGCATCCGGCATCACCAGCTTGCGGCCCTGACCGCGCTGCTTGCGAAGGTCCCGGAGCTGCCCGTCGTGCTCGATCACCTCGCCAAGCCGCCGGTCGCAACCGGGGATGACGGAACCTGGGAGAGGGACCTCCGCGCGCTCGCCGCCCTGCCCCAGGTCAGCGTGAAACTGTCGGGGATGCCCCCGGAGTTGCGTGATGACCAGGAGCTGGTTTCCGCAGTTCGCCCGTGGCTCGAGGTCGCGCTCGATGCGTTCGGCGCGGACCGCGCGATGGTGGGCAGCGACTGGCCGATTTCGGCGATGTTGCCCCGACGGCTGGCACCCGGCCGATGGCTGTCGATGGTCCTGGATGACCTGGCCGCGAGCCCCGCGGAACGCGAACAGCTGTCCTGGCGCACGGCGTCGCGCTTCTACGGGGTCTGAGCCGAACCGCGGCATGCATCCGTGATCCCGGTGACGCCCCAGGCTCACCGAGGCTCTTCACACGCGAGGCTCCTCGTCGCTCCATACCCCAGCCGCCCACGCGTCACCACGATCAGCACAACCGCCGTGACCCCGAACCCGATCACGAGCGGCAGCAGCCCGAACTGGTTGAACATCGGTGCAGGGAAGAGCGGAAGGTCGACGTAGTTGGCGAACGTGTTGAACGTCGCATGCATGAGCATCGTGATGAGCAGGCTGCCCGCCACGTGGTTGTAGACCCAGCCCATGATGATCGTGAGGGCGGTGATCGCCACGATGAACAGGACCATGTTCACGATCGTGGGCTCGTTCCAGACGCCGACCCAGAACAGTGGGAAGTGCCACAGCGACCAGAGCACTCCGAGGATGGTGCTGCCGAGCAGCGGCCCGTGCCGCTCTTGCAGTCGCGGGAGGGCGAAGCCGCGCCATCCAGCCTCTTCACCGAGCGGACCGCCGCAGAAGACCGTAATCAGGAAGTGGAGAGGGTAGGCCAGCAGCAGCGGCCAGACGCCACCGGCGAACGCGGTGATGGCTCCGGGCAGGACGATCGTCGCCAGCACGATGATGATGGGGATGCCGACGAGCACGAACAGGTACCACTTCAGGCCGACCCGCCATTGCAGGTAACGCCGTAGCAGTCGGGCGACCCCGGCCTTGCCCTCGAGCAGCCCGGTCACGATGATCGCTGCGGTCGCGGGGGCGAGGGTCGCCGCGATGATGCCGCCGAACAGCACGACGGCGGGAACCTTCGGCAGGATGCCGGACGCCGACAGTGCAAGCGGAATCTCGATCACCCACGCAATCGCAAACGCGAGCACGAAGTACGAGACCAGTGGATGCCGCACCAGCAGCCCGCCGACCCCGTCCGACGGTACCGACCTCGCGCGCTCCACTCGAGCCATGGCGCTCCTCCCCCAAGGGCAACTCAACTGCACACAGCTTGGACCCCTGGGGGTACGGCGTCAATGCCGCTGACCGCGCGCTCAGCCTTCGGCAAGCACCGGTACCGCCGCGGCCGTGAAGTACTGTCCACCAGCGACCACCGAGCGCAGGCGTCCGCCCTCGGTCGGCAGCAGCTGCTCGCCGAAGAACCCGGCGAGCTGGAGGCGCTCGGCGTCGTCCGGCGCGGCGAGAGCCGATTTGGCCAGCAGCGATGCGGCGAGGCCGGCGCCGAGCATGCGGAGGTAGGGGGCGGATGCGGCGAGCCGGTCGTCTTTGCCCATTGTGAGCACGGCGGCGGTCGCTGCATCCACCTTGTCGAAATGTTCAGCGATCGGCTCGGCGACCGCGGCGAACGCGCCCCCTGCTGACCGCAGGTCGTCGACGACCGAGCGGAACTCGGCGAGCAACTCGCGGATCGCGTCGCCACCGCGCACGTCGAGCTTGCGCCCGACGAGGTCGGCGGCCTGGATGCCGTTGGTTCCCTCGTAGATCGGCGCGATTCGCGCATCGCGGAAGTGCTGCGCGGCGCCGGTCTCCTCGACGAACCCCATGCCGCCGTGCACCTGCACCGCGAGGGACGACACCTCGACGCCGATGTCGGTGCCGAGCGACTTCGCGATCGGGGTGAGCAGGGCGACCCGCTCCACGGCTCGCGCCCTGGTGTCGGCGTCGGGGTCGTGGTGCGAACGGTCGCCGGCGGCCGCGGTCACGTAGTTGAGGGCGCGCAGGCCCGCGATCCACGACTGCTGGGTGAGCAGCATCCGCTGCACGTCGGGGTGCTGGTCGATCGTCACCGGCTGTCCGCCGATCGCGCCCTGCACGCGCTCGGCCGCAAAGGCCTTCGCCTGCTGGTACGCGCGCTCCGCGATGCCGACGCCCTGCACGCCGACCGCGAGACGCGCGTTGTTCATCATCACGAACATCACCGCGAGGCCTCGGTTCTCCTCGCCGAGCAGGTAGCCGGTCGCGCCCTCGTAGCTCATGCTGCAGGTCGGAGAGCCGTGGATGCCGAGCTTGTGCTCGATCCCGGTGCAGTGCACGGCGTTCTGCTCGCCGAGCACGTCGCCGTCGTGCAGGAACTTCGGCACGACGAAGCACGAGATGCCCGCCGAACCCGCGGGTGCATCGGGGGTGCGGGCCAGCACGAGGTGCACGATCTGCTCGGCCCAGTCGTGCTCGCCGAACGTGATGAAGATTTTGGAACCGGTGATCTTGTAGCTGCCGTCGTCCTGCTTGACGGCCTTGGTCGTGAGCGCCCCGACATCCGAACCGGCCTGCGGCTCGGTGAGGTTCATCGTCGCGCACCACTTGCCGCTGATCATGTTCGGCAGGTAGATCGCCTTCAACTCGTCGCTGCCGTGATGCAGCACGGCGTCGATCGCGCCGTGGGCGAGCACGGGAGCGAGGGTCCACGCCATGCTTGCGGTCGTGAGCAGTTCGCCGAGAGCGAGTCCCACGGTCTGCGGGAAGCCGCCACCGCCGAACTCTTCGGGAAACTGGAGGGTGGGCCATCCACCGTCGACGTACGTGCGGTAGGCGTCGGCGAATCCGGGCGGCGTGGTGACGCTCTGGTTCGCGGGGTCGTACTTCGACCCGACCTGGTCGCCGGCGCGGTTGACGGGGGCGATCACGCTCTCGGTGAGCTTGCCGGCCTCGCGGATCAGCTCGTCGACCGTCTCAAGGTCGGCGTGCGCGAACTCGGGATAGGCGGCGATGGTGTCGTAGCCGGCAACATCCTTGATGGCGGCGAGGATCTGGTCGGTGGGGGCGGTGTAGTCCATGTCCTGACGATAGTCACGGCACGGCGGTGTTGTCCCGAGTCTTGTCGAATGTCACAGGTCGCGCGGCGCCAGCGCGTCAAGCGACACTTCGCCGCTGGTCGTAGCTGTCCTGCTGGGCGACAATCGCATCCATGTGCTCGATCGCCCAACGTTCGAGGGCGTGCAACGGCTCCTGCAGCGATCGGCCGAGGTCGGTGAGCTCGTACTCGACGTGCGGAGGCACGACGGGGTAAGCGGTGCGCGCGACGAAGCCGTCGCGCTCGAGCGAGCGCAGGGTCTGGGTCAGCATCTTCTGGGAGATGCCGTCAACCTCGGCGGCGATTGCGGAGAACCTGCGGGGTCCGGCGTCGAGTGTGCCGACGATGAGCACGGTCCACCGATCGCCGATTCGGTCCAGCAGTCGCCGCGAAGGGCAGTCGCGCTGATAGGGGTCCCAAGCGGCAGTGGTCACCTCGGGGTTCCTTCCTTACTTCAAAGTGCGTACTTCCACACCCTTGCAGTTCACGTTAGCGTTCTAACTTACCGAAAGAGAGTATTGGAGCACCAATGGCAAGAATCACCATCCTCGGCGGCACCGGCTACGCGGGAGCCGCGATCGTGGCCGAAGCGGCCAAGCGCGGTCACGAGGTGACGGCCGTGAGCCGAACCAAGTCCGAGATCACGGTCGACGGCGTCGACTACCTGACCGGCTCGGTGCTCGACCCGGCCCTGCTGGATGCAGCGACCGTCAACCGCGACGTCGTCATCAGCGCCCTCTCGCCGCGTGGCGACATGGCGGGCAAGGTCGAGGGCGTGCTCCAGGACCTCGCGTCGCGCCTCGACGGCACCACGACCCGCCTCGCGCACGTCGGCGGCGCGTCGTCGCTGCAGGTCGAGGCCGACGGCCCCACCCTCTGGGAGGTCTCGAAGGACCACGTTCCGGCCGACGTCCGCCCCGAGGTCGAAACCGGCATCGCGATCCTCGACGACTTCCGGGCATCGCCCGAGTCGCTCGACTGGTTCTACGTGAGCCCGGCCGAGAACTTCGGCTCGTGGGTGCCGGCGCCCGTGACTGGTACGTACCAGCTCGGCGGCAACGTGATCGTGCGGGATGCCGCGGGCCAGTCCACGATCTCCGCGGCCGACCTCGCCGTGGCGATCGTCGACGAGATCGAGAAGCCCGCACACCGTCGCCAGCGGTTCACCGCGGCGCACTGAGTCACGGAGTCGATGCATCGAACGCGAGGGGCCCGGCGGCCCCTCGCGTTCGGCGTTCGGGGCTGACCTTGCTCAGCTGTTGCTGGTGGAGGCGACCGAAGGGCTGGCCGCCCCACGCAGGGTGTCCTGAAGCCAGGAGGCGATGACGTCGAGTGAGCGCTGCGCACCGTCGGCCCACGGGTGGTTGAGGTGGGCGTGTTCGACGCCCTGTTCCTCGCGGAACGTCACCGGCACACCAGCCTGCTCGAGCAGCGTGGCGAACGCTTCGCCGTCTGGAGCGAGGTAGTCGTACTCCGACGTGATGACGAGGCTCGGCGGCAGCCCGCCGAGGTCGGCGATCGCTGGCGTCAGGTACGGGTCGGTGGCCTCGGTGACCGGTGCGCCAACGTAGTTCATCCAGATGAATCCGACGATCGGTGCGTTGTAGGAGATGATCTGCGGCACGATCTCCCATTTCGCTTGCTGCTCGGGGGTGCCCTCTGGCACGACGAGGTGGAACAACGAGAAGGGGATGACGAGCGCGGCCGGGCCGGGCTGGCCGGCATCCCGCAATCGGAGCGTGGTCGCGACGGCCATGTTGGCGGCGCAACCGCCACCGCCGAGCGCGAGTCGTGCGGGGTCGATCCCGAGCTCGACCGCGTGGTCACGCGTCCACTCGAATGCGGCCTGGTAGTCGTCGAGCGGCACCGGATAGCGCACATCCTCGTTGACCAGGCGGTAGTCGACCGTCACGACGACCGCGTTCGTGCGGTCAACAATCTCGCGGGCAAATGAGTCGGAGCCCGGGTCGTTGATGCTGCCAGAGCCCCACCCGCCATCGTGCGCCCACACCAGTCCGAGCCCGGACGTCTCGCCGGTCGCGGGGCGATAGATCCGGATCGGCACGTCGCCATGCGGGCCGTCGACGGTGCGGTCCTCGGTGACGGAAGTGTCCGGAGCGCGGTAGGTCGCCGGCGGCGCGAACGCAGCAAGGTAGCGGCGGATCCCCTCGGGATCGCCCATGAGCGAGGCCAGGTCGAAGTCGCGGATCTTGTCGTTGAGCTCTTGGTAGAACGTCTCGATGGGCATGACTGACTCCATTCGTCATTGAAGGGTGAAGGGGGTGGTGCGAAGAGATGGTGCAACAGCAGCGCTGGGTCGAATGCGCGTTAGGTTCGAAGTCGCTGGGATCGGGCTGTCTCAGAGGGCAGGATGCCGAACTTGCGCCGGTACTGCGCCGCGAACCGGCCGAAGTGGTAGAACCCCCACCGGGCAGCCACCTCGTTCACGAACGGACGCCCCTGCCCGCGCAGCAGCTCCTCGTGCACGCGATCCAGGCGCCGCGCGCGCACGTACGCCATCGGCGACATCCCGAGTTCGTCGTGGAAACCGGACTGCAGGGCGCGCGCGCTGACCATCGCTGCGGTCGCGATGTCAGGCCCGGTGATCGGTTCGGCGAGGTGCTCCTCGATGAAGGTGATCGCGACACTGACGTGCCGGCGAGTTACGAGCCGACCGGTCTCGAGCAGCTGCTCGCGATGGTCGTTCGGGATGGCCAGCAGCAGCTGGCTGAGCACGTACGACTCGAGCTGTGCACGGATGAGCGGTGACTCCGAGATCCCGCCGGCCCGCGAGACCTCTGCGCGCAGGTGAGCGACCGCGGCGAGCAGGCTCTGGCCCTGCGGTGTCGACAGGTCGAAGCCGAGGTCGAACCGGATCGGGCGATCGACGGGATGCCCGAGCAAGGCCGCGAGCTGACCCTCGAGGCTCTGCCGCGGGATCTTGATCGCGTACTGCACCGCGTCAGGACTCCAGCGCACGGCTCGACGCTCCTGGGGCGAGAACATGACGCCCGTAGTGCCCGCGAGGTGACGACGCTGCGACCGCCCTGCACCGCCTGCGTCCTGCCCGACAGCGTGAGGTTGACGTGGTAGCACGACTCCATCGGCGGTACGAGCACTTCGGAGTCTGCGCCGTACCGCAGGTGACCGAGCGTCATGCGCGGAGACTGTAGATACCGGAGCTTGAAGTTCAGCGCGCGACCGTCGCGGGATCGCAGCTCGTGCGGCACGTAGACGGAGTTGAGCACGGCGCTCGCCTCGTCAAGGTCCTGGGTGGCGAAGACGCGTTCGATCACGCTCGTCGGATGCAGTTTGCTCCGCCATGAGGACCCCTTTCCGCGTCGTCCACTGTCCGGGATGCTAGGCGCATCCCTGGCGTTCGGCAGCAACTTCTTGCCGGTGGCAGACATTCTCCTCGGAAGTCCGCCGGAATGGGACAGTGAGCTTCGCCCCGCGGACGATGTGCCGGTGTCTTCCACGGTGGCACCGGCCAGCGCGGCTAGCCCTCTGGCGGGAAGATGCCGGCCTTCGACACCATCGCCGGCACTGGCTTGCCGAGCGCGGCGCTCAGGAAGTCCGCGGTCGGTAACAGCTTCGCGAGGTCCCAGCCGGTCGACATTCCCATTCGCTCGACGAGGTAGATGAGATCCTCTGTGGCGATGTTGCCGGTGGCGCGCGGTGCGAACGGGCAGCCGCCGATACCGCCGGCGCTGGCATCCAGGGTCGTGACCCCGAGTTCGATCGAGGCCAGCGCGTTGGCGTAGCCGGTGTTCCGGGTGTTGTGGAAGTGGAAGCGCAGTGGCGCGTCGTCGGTGGCTTGGAAGCCTGTCGCGAGTGAGCGGACCTGGCTCGGCACCCCAACCCCGACGGTATCGGCCAGGCAGATCTCCTCCGCACCGGCCGCCGCGGCCCGCCGCGCGAGATCGAGCACCCGGCTCTCGGGCACCTCACCCTCGAACGGGCACCCGAAGGCGGTCGCGATCGTGACGGTGGTGAAGATGCCGGCCTCGCGAGCGCCCGCGACGACGTCGATCGCCGCTGCCAGGCTCTCCTCGGTGGTGCAGTTCTGGTTGCGCATGCTGAACGTGTCGCTCGCGCAGACCACGACGTTGATCTCATCGACCTCCGCCGCGATCGCGCGGTCGAGGCCGCGTCGATTCAGCACGAGTCCTGCGTAGGAGACACCGGGGCGGCGAGGCACGGCGGCCATGACCTGCTCGGCGTCCGCCATGGCCGGAACGACCTTGGGATGCGCGAACGAGACCGCCTCGATGCGGCGGGCGCCGGCATCCGCGACCCGAACGATGAGCTCCACCTTGGCGTCGGTGGACAGGATGGTCTTCTCGTTCTGCAGGCCGTCCCGAGGGCTCACTTCGACGATGTCGATCTTCACCGCTGCCTCCTTCGTGCTCGCCCAGCACAGCAGACGCGGCATCCACTGTCCATCCGAAACCCGCCGATCCTCTCAAGTGTGCGTGCTGCGGATGGGATGCGGGCGTCACGCGGATAGTGGCGGCCGCGATCGACGGGCAGACTACCGGGAGGCACGAGCCACGATTCCGACGACCATGAGGACGACGATGTCACCGACCACGACCGTGCGGTCATACCTCGCCTACGTCGACGGTGCGCAGGTTCCGTCACGTTCGGGTCGCACGTACGGCTCGCTGAACCCATTCACGGGCGAGGTGTGGGCAGAGGTGCCGGATTGCGACGCCGCCGACGTCGATCTCGCGGTCTCAGCCGCGAGGCGCGCGCTCACGGGTGAGTGGGCGACCTACACCCCGACGGCGCGGGGCAAGTTGCTGCAGCGACTCGCGGAACTGATCGCTCGCGATCACGCCGAACTGGCCGAACTCGAAACCCGTGACAACGGCAAGCTGCTGCGGGAGATGCTCGGGCAGATGGCGTCGCTGCCCGAGTGGTACACCTACTTCGGTGGGCTTGCCGACAAGGTCGCGGGCGAGGTCATCCCGACCAACAAGCCGAACTTCCTCGTCTACACGCGGCACGAGCCCGTCGGAGTTGTCGCCGCCATCACGCCCTGGAACTCCCCGCTCATGCTGCTGAGCTGGAAGCTCGCACCGGCGCTCGCCGCCGGATGCACCATCGTGATCAAGCCGAGCGACCACACCCCGATCTCGACGCTCGCGCTCGCGCGGCTCGTCGACGAGGCGGGCTTCCCGCCCGGGGTCGTCAACGTCATCACCGGCTGGGGCCCAGAGACGGGGAAGGCGCTCACGACCCATCCGGGCGTCGACCGGATCGCCTTCACGGGCTCCACCGAGGTGGGCAAGCAGATCGCGCGCGCCGCAGCCGACAACCTCACCCGCACGAGCCTCGAGCTCGGAGGCAAGTCCGCCCAGGTGGTGTTCGCAGACGCCGATCTGGATGCCGCGGCCAACGGCATCGTCGGCGGAGTCTTCGCCGCCACCGGCCAGACCTGCATGGCAGGTTCTCGCGTACTGGTCCACCAGGATGTCGCGGAAGCGCTCACGGAACGGATCGTGGAGCGGGCGCGACGGATCAAGCTGGGCGACCCGATGCTCGCCGAGACCGAGATGGGACCGGTCGCGAACGAGCGGCAGTTCGAAACCGTCAACCGGCACTTCGCCTACGCGGTCGAGGATGGCGCGACCGTGGCGTATGGGGGAAAGCCTGACCCGGAGCTCGGCGGTCTGTTCGTGCAGCCGACCGTGCTGACGAACGCCACCCTCGAGATGCGTTCCGTCTCGGAGGAGATCTTCGGCCCGGTCGTCGCCGTGACCGCGTTCGCCGACGAGGAGGAGGCGATCGCGATCGCGAATGGCACCGACTTCGGTCTTGCCGGCGCCGTGTGGACGAGCGACATCCGACGGGCTCATCGCGTGGCAGCCGCCCTGAGGGCGGGAACGGTGTGGATCAACGCCTACCGCGTGGTCGCGCCGCAGGTTCCGTTCGGCGGCGTCGGACTCAGCGGATGGGGCCGCGAGAACGGCGCGGCGGCCATCCTGGACTACACCGAGAACAAGTCGATCTGGGTCGAACTCAGCGGCGCGACCCGCGACCCCTTCGTGCTCGGATGACCACGCAGCCCCCGGCCACCGGACCGCTCGCCGGCATCCGCGTCATCGAACTCGGGCAGGTGATCGCCGGTCCGTTCTGCGGTCAACTGCTCGGCGACCTCGGCGCCGACGTCATCAAGGTGGAGCCCCCGGGGACCGGGGACGTGCTGCGCCAATGGGGTGTCGGCGACGCGCCAGGGGGCAGTGTCTGGTGGCAGGTCGCTGGACGCAACAAGCGCAGTGTCACCATCGACCTGCGAACCGCGGAGGGCCAGCAGCTCTGCCGCGACCTTGCCGAGTCGGCCGACATCCTGATCGAGAACTTCCGTCCTGGCACGCTCGAACGATGGGGCCTGGATTGGGACACGCTCCACGCACTCAATCCCGAAGCTCATTCTGGTGAGGGTCAGCGGGTACGGTCAGTCGGGCCCGTTCGCTCCACTCCCTGGCTACGCGGCCGTCGGAGAGGCGATGGGCGGGCTGCGATCCCTCGTCGGCTACCCAGACCGGCCGCCGACGCGCGTCGGAGTGAGTCTCGGTGATTCGCTCGCCGGGATGTTCGGCGCCATTGGCGCGCTCGCCGCACTCCAGGCGCGGCAGGGCAACGGGCGCGGACAGGTCGTCGATGCGAGCATCTACGAGTCGGTGCTCGGCATCACCGAGTCGCTGGTTGCCGACTGGTCCGCCCTGCAGCATCCACACACCCGCTCCGGGCCCATCCTGCCCGGCATCGCTCCGAGCAATGTGTACCCGACGAAGGACGGCGAGGTGATCATCGCCGCGAACCAGGATCGTGTGTTCGAGCGGCTCTGTGCCGCGATGGACCGCCCAGAGCTCGCGCAGGACGAACGCTTCCGCGATCACCGCGCCCGCGGCGCACGGCAGGCTGAGCTCGACGATCTGATCGCCGAGTGGAGCGCGACCCGGCCCTCCGCCGAGATCCTGCAGCGCCTGCGCGAGGCGGCCGTGCCATCCGGGCTGCTCTACTCACCGGCCGACATGCTCGACGACGCCCACATGCGAGACCGGGGCTCGCTCGTCGAGGTGGAGACCGAAGGCTACGGTCCAGTGACCATGCAGTCAGCCTTTCCCGTCTTCTCCGAGACGCCGGGCGGCGTTCGCTGGGCCGGACGTTCGCTCGGGGCCGACACCGAATCGGTGCTCGCGGATGTGCTGGACTTGTCGGAAGAACGTGTCGCAGAGCTCCGGCGCGACGGCGTGATCTGAGATCGAGGATGCGCACATGAACCCTCCGAACGACAGTGCCCCCACCGCGCACTTCGGTCGCTTCGAGCGCGCCCAGGAGAACGCCGCGTATGAGGGCTTGCGCGACCTCATCCTGACCCGTCGGATCGGCGCAGGCGAGCCGATCGTGCTCGAGGACGTGTCGGAGATGCTCGATGTCGATATCGACCTGCTGAACGCCGCGGTCGCGAGGCTCCGATCCGAATTCCTCGTCACGCGGGACGAGGGCGGCGTGTTCCTCGCCTCCCCGGTCACGGTCGAGGTCGCCGACGGACTCTTCGACGCTCGAACGGTCATCGAGATCGGCGTGATCGAAGCGCGCGCCGGTTCGATCGACGAGAGCGATCTGAGAGTGCTGGAGCGGCTCGCGCGTGAGCTCGCCGGGATCGTGGCAGAGCCGATGCCGGAGCTTGGCCGATTCCTCGAAGCGAGCCATGACTATCACGCCTACCTCGTCGGACTTGCCCAGTCCGCCCCCCTGACTGCCGCCTACCTCAGGCTCGGCATCTCCCGGCTCTGGCGCTCCTCGATCGCCGACCTCGACTGGTGGAATCTGTTCGATGTCGACCATCACAGCCAGCTCTCCGCTGCGCTGCGCGCGGGGGACACTGCGCGCGCGAAGCAGCTCGTCTACGAGCACCAGGCGCAGGTGAAGGCACTGGTCCGGCAGGTCATTGCGGGTCAAGGTGGAGTGCTGTAGCCGCGGCTACAGTGCATGCGGACGATCCGCCCGATCGCTACCCCCCGACGTGGATCCCCGGCCGTAGCTTCGGGTTCTTCTCCACCTCACGCAGGATCTCCCGCACGAGCGGAGCGGTGTCGCCACGCCCGAACAGCAGGTACTTGAACAGGTAGGCGATCGGATTGCCCTCCGCCCATTCGAAGTAGCACTGCGGCCGCACGCCCGTGCCGTCTCGCAGCGCGAGCAGGATCGCGGCGATCGTGTTCGGCACGACCGCGCTCTCGACGCGCAGCACGCGGAACTCCTCGACGTCGTAGCCGCGCACCTGCAGTGTCTGCGAGAACTGTGACGGGTCGACGATCTCGACCTCGAGGAACAGCACGGTGCCGCCCGGGATCGGGTTCAGCGCGCGCTGCGACGCCTCCTTCTGGGCGTAGGCATCCGCGCTCCCACTGTGCCCATCGGCCCGGGCGCGGCGGTTCGCGATGATGTGCAGCCCGTGGCCGGCCGCGAGCGCCTCGTCGATGATCCGTCGGGCGCCGACGTTGAACTCGACGGTGTCGACGCGCAGCTCGGTGGCGCGGTAGACGCGCGACGCGATCGAGATGATCAGGATGCCGGCGATGAACAGTCCCGAGATCGCGATGCCGTCCGGGCTCTCGACGATGTTCGCGACGAGAGCGTAGATCATCACGGTCGCGACGACGCCGAACCCGACCGTGGCACGCCACTCCCGCCTGCGAGCCGTCGTGATCGTCACCGCGATCGCCGCCGACACCATCATCGCGAGGATGCCCGTGGCATACGCCCCCGCCTGAGCGTTCACGTCCGCGCCGAACGCGATCGTGATGATGATGCTCACGCCCGTGTAGACGAGCACGACGGGCCGCACCGCACGGCTCCACTCGGGCGCCATCCCGTATGCAGGAAGGTAGCGAGGCACGATGTTGATCAGGCCGGCCATCGCCGACGCCCCTGCGAACCACAGGATCAGGATGCTGCTCACGTCGTACGCGGTGCCGAACACGTTACCCAGGTACTCGTGGGCGAGGTAGGCCAGCGCGCGACCGTTGGCGGCACCGCCCTCCTCGAACTCCTCGGCAGGGATGAGCACGGTCGTGATCACGCTGCTGGTCAACAGGTAGATCGACATGATGAGTGCCGCGGTCGTGAGCAGCTTCTTCGTGTTCGTCACGCGTTCGCGCAGCTTCGCAGAGTCGGTGAGGCCGCCAGCCTTGATGAGCGGCATCATGCTCACGCCGGTCTCGAACCCCGAGAGTCCGAGCACGAGCAGCGGGAACGCGAACAGCGCGAGCCGAGCGACGTCGACGAAGTTGCCGCCGCTCCGACTGCAGGCGATCGAGCCAGTCCGTTCAGCGTCAGCGGCTCGTTGACAATGGCCACGACTGCCGCGACGACCACGACGGCGTTCAGCAGCAGGAACGCGACGACGAGCGGCACCGCGACGTTGACCGCCTCGTTGAACCCGAGCAGGAACACGCCGCCGAGGATGACGAGCAGCACGACGGTCACGATCACGCTCTGCCCGCGCAGGAACGTCGGGGACGTAGGGGTTCTCGAGCAGGTGCACCGTGGCATCCGCGCTCGACAGCGTGATGGTGATGATCCACGAGGTCGCGACGAACCCCAGCAGGATGAGCACGAACAGCTTGCCGCGCCAGAACGGCAGCAGTCGCTCGAGCATCGCCACCGACCCCTGGCCGTGCGGAGATTCCTTCGCGACGCGGCGGTACATCGGGAGCATCCCGAACATGGTGAGGATCACGATGAGCAGCGTCGCGATCGGTGACAGCGCCCCCGCGGCGAGCACGGCGATCGCGGGCAGGTAGGAGAGCGTCGAGAAGTAGTCGACGCCCGTCAGGGTCATGACCTTCCACCAGGGCTGGGTCTCGCCCCTGGGCGCTTCGGCCGCCTCGGGGCCGGCCGGTGCGACCCGGCGTGCGAGCAGCCATCGACTGAGGGGAGTGTCTGGCGAGCCGTCGTTCCCGGTCAGCGAGATACTCTCGGGCACCGCGCTCCCCGGCACCGCGTCGCCCTGCTTGTCGTCGGCCACGTGGGTCGATGCTACTCGCGCGTGTGCACGGGCTCGGCGGGCGGGCCGTAAGGATTTCGTTAGGGGACGAAGGCCGCCCACCGCCCTCGTCGTGAGCGTCTCGTACGGATCCGGAGTGGTCGCGTGAGGAATTCGTCAGGACCGCTTGGCCTGCGATACGGCAGGGGTTGGATCATCCTGTGCTCGACATCATCTTCATTGCCGCGACGCTCGTGCTGATCGCCGCCCTCGCCCTCGTGGCCAAGGCGGTGGAACGACTGTGATCACGCTGTTCAACGACGCAGCCGCTGTCATCGCCACCGTGCTCGCCGTCGCCGCGATCGGCTTCCTGCTGTTCGCCCTCATCAAGCCGGAGCGATTCTGATGGGCACAGAGGTTCTGATGGAGTGGCTCCTCCTCGGCGCGAGCCTGCTGACGCTCGCCGTCATCCTCGTTGCCGTCCACCGCCCGCTCGGTGACTACATGGCCTGGATCTTCACGTCGCCGAAGCACTGGCTCGTCGAGCGCGGCCTGTACCGCGCCGTCGGCGTGAAGGCCGACGCTGGGCAGGGCTGGCCGTCGTACCTGCGGTCGGTGCTCGCGTTCTCGGCCGTCGGCATCCTGCTCGTCTATGCACTCCAGCGGGTGCAGCAGTGGCTGCCGTATTCGCTCGGGCTGCCGCCGAGCGAGCGAGCACGCTCGCGTTCAACACCGCGGTCTCATTCGTCACGAACACGAACTGGCAGTCGTACTCGCCCGAGCTCACGCTGGGCTACAGCGTGCAGATCGCTGGGCTCGCGGTGCAGAACTTCCTGTCGGCCGCGGTCGGCATCGCGGTCGCGGTCGCACTGATTCGCGGCTTCGCCTACCGAAGAAGCGGTGTCATCGGGAACTTCTGGGTGGACCTCACCCGCGCTACGGTACGGCTCCTCCTTCCCCTCGCCGCGGTGGCGGCGGTCGTCCTGATCGCCGGCGGAGTCATCCAGAACTTCAATGGGTTCCAGGAGGTCAGCATGCTCACGGGCGGCACCGCCGTTGTGCCCGGAGGCCCGGTCGCCTCACAGGAGGCGATCAAGCTCCTTGGCACGAACGGCGGCGGCTTCTTCAACGTCAACTCCGCGCATCCGTTCGAGAACCCAAGCGCGTGGACGAGCTTGTTCGAGGTGGCGCTGTTCCTGCTCATCCCGTTCAGCCTTCCCCGCACGTTCGGCCGCATCGTCGGTGACCTGCGGCAGGGTGTCGCGATCGTGGCCGCGATGGCCGTGCTGTACCTGGTCTCGGTCTCACTCATGACCTGGGCGGAGCTGGCCGGCAGTGGCACGGCGCCCCAACTCGCGGGCGGCGCGATGGAGGGCAAGGAGGTGCGGTTCGGCATCGTCGGGTCCACCATCTACGCGACCTCGACCACGCTGACCTCGACTGGTTCCGTCAACTCGATGCACGACAGCTACACCTCGCTCGGCGGCGGCATGGCGATGCTCAACATGATGCTCGGCGAGGTCGCGCCCGGCGGTGTCGGAGCCGGGCTGTACGGCATGCTCGTGATCGCCATCGTTGCGGTCTTCGTGGCGGGCCTCATGGTCGGACGCTCGCCCGAGTACCTCGGCAAGCGGATCGGAACGCGCGAGATCAAGCTCGCGAGCCTCTACATCCTGACGACGCCGACCCTCGTGTTGGTCGGCACGGCGCTGAGCTTCGCGATTCCCGCGGTGCGAGCGGACGTCGAGTCGACCTCGATCTGGAATCCGGGTCTGCACGGCTTCGGCGAGGTGCTCTACGCGTTCACCTCGGCGGCGAACAACAACGGCTCTGCGTTCGCGGGACTGACCGCGAACACTCCGTGGTTCAACACCGCGCTCGGAGTTGCGATGCTGCTCGGCCGATTCCTGCCGATCGTCTTCGTGCTCGCCCTCGCCGGGTCGCTCGCCTCGCAGGAGAAGATCCCGGTCACCGCCGGCACGCTTCCCACCCACCGGCCGCTGTTCGTCGGCCTGCTGCTCGGCACGGTGCTCATCGTGTCGGCACTCACCTACTTCCCCGTACTCGCGCTGGGTCCCCTGGCGGAAGGGCTCTGATCACCATGATCACCACCATCGTGGCCGCGCTGCCCGGCGCACTGCGCAAGCTCGACCCGCGTCAGCTGTGGCGCAACCCGGTCATGTTCATCGTCGAGGTTGGCGCGGTGCTCACCACCGCGATCGCGATCGCCGAACCGTTCGCGGGCGGCGCGGAAGGCGGGCTCGCCCCGAGCTTCACCGCCGGCATCGCGGTCTGGCTGTGGATCACCGTGATCTTCGCCAACCTCGCCGAGTCGGTCGCAGAAGGGCGAGGCAAAGCGCAGGCCGCGAGCCTGCGCTCGACCCGCACCTCGACCGCCGCGTTCAGGGTCGACAGGTACGACCCGGCAGACGCCCTGGCGATGGATGCCGCGATCACCGAGATCTCGTCGGCCGACCTCGTGCTCGGCGACCACGTGGTGGTGACCGCCGGCCAGGTGATTCCCGGAGACGGTGACATCGTCCACGGCATCGCCTCGGTGGACGAGTCCGCCATCACGGGTGAGTCCGCCCCGGTGATCCGCGAGCACGGCGGCGACCGCAGTGCCGTCACGGGCGGCACCCGCGTACTGTCCGACCGCATCGTCGTGCGCATCACGTCGAAGCCGGGCGAGACGTTCGTCGACCGGATGATCCGTCTCGTCGAGGGCGCATCGCGCCAGAAGACCCCGAACGAGATCGCGCTCAACATCCTGCTCGCGAGCCTGTCGATCGTGTTCCTCGTGGTCGTGCTCACGCTCAACCCGCTCGCGAGCTACGCGGGCGGCGCGACGACCGTGCCGGTGCTCATCGCGTTGCTCGTGTGCCTCATCCCGACCACGATCGGCGGCCTGCTGAGTGCGATCGGTATCGCAGGAATGGACCGGCTCGTGCAGCGGAATGTGCTTGCGATGTCCGGCCGGGCCGTCGAAGCCGCGGGGGATGTCACGACCCTCCTGCTCGACAAGACCGGCACGATCACCTACGGCAACCGGCAGGCGTCCGAGTTCGTCGCACTGCCGGGTGGGTCGGCGAGGGAGCTGGCGGAGGCTGCGGCGCTCGCGTCGCTCGCGGATCCGACGCCGGAGGGGGTGTCGGTGGTCACGCTGGCGGAGCAGCTCGGGGTGGTCCCTTCGAGAGCCTCAGGGACCGACGACGTGATCGTTCCATTTACTGCTCAGACTCGGATGAGCGGCCTCGACCTCCCCGACGGCACGCAGGTGCGCAAGGGCGCGGGCTCCATGATCACCGCGTGGGTCGGCGGCGACCTGCCGAAGGGCACGCGCGACGAGCTCGACGCGATCGTGGTCCGCATCTCGGGGGACGGCGGTACTCCCCTGGTTGTGGCGCGCAAGGATGCTGCGGGCAAGGGCGAGGTGCTCGGCGTCATCCACCTCAAGGACGTCGTGAAGACCGGCTTGCGCGAGCGGTTCGCCGAGCTGCGCGCGATGGGCATCCGCACCGTGATGATCACGGGCGACAACCCGCTCACCGCGAAGGCGATCGCCGCGGAGGCAGGCGTCGACGACTTCCTGGCCGAGGCGACCCCCGAGGACAAGCTCGAGCTCATCCGCACGGAGCAGGCCGGTGGCAACCTCGTCGCCATGACCGGTGACGGCACGAACGACGCTCCGGCCCTTGCGCAAGCGGATGTCGGGGTGGCGATGAACACCGGCACGTCGGCCGCGAAAGAGGCCGGCAACATGGTCGACCTCGACTCGGACCCGACCAAACTCATCGACATCGTGCGCATTGGCAAGCAGCTGCTCATCACGCGCGGATCGCTCACGACGTTCTCGATCGCGAACGACGTTGCGAAGTACTTCGCGATCATCCCGGCGATCTTCGTGGTCGCGTTCCCGCAGCTCAGCGCGCTGAACATCATGGGCCTGCACTCGCCGAGCTCGGCGATCCTCAGTGCGATCATCTTCAACGCGCTCGTGATCGTCGCGCTCATCCCGCTCGCGCTGCGGGGTGTGAAGTACCGCCCGGTGGCGGCGAGCCAGCTGCTCAGTCGCAATCTGCTGATCTACGGGCTCGGCGGGCTGATCGCGCCGTTCATCGGCATCAAGCTCATCGACCTCGTCGTGACGCTCATCCCCGGCTTCTAGAGACCAAAGGAAACGAACATGCTCAAGCAGGCCTGGACCGCCATCAGGGTGCTCCTCATCCTCACCGTCGTGCTCGGCGTGGCGTACCCGCTCGTGATCACCGGCGTCGGGCAGGCCGCGTTCAACGGCCAGGCCAACGGCTCGCTCATCCGGGTCGACGGTGACGTCGTGGGCTCGGCGCTCATCGGGCAGTCCTTCACCGACGCCGACGGCCACCCGCTGCCCGAGTGGTTCCAGTCGCGCCCGTCGGCGGCTGGCGCCGGCTACGACGGTGGGGCGTCGAGCGGCTCCAACTACGGTCCGGAGAACGAGGACCTGATCGCAGCGATCGAGTCGCGCCGCGCGAGGATCGAAGAACTCGACGGTGCGAGCGACATCCCGGCGGACGCGCTCACGGCATCCGCATCGGGTCTTGACCCGCACATCTCGCCCGAATACGCGCTGCTGCAGGTTGATCGAGTCGCCGCCGCGAGAGGGCTGGAGCCTTCGGTCGTGCTGGAGCTCGTGGAGTCTATGATCCAAGGGCGGGACCTCGGCTACCTCGGTGAGCCGACCGTGAACGTGCTGCAGCTGAACCTGGCGCTCGCACAGTTGGACGCGCCGCAGTAGTCGGACCGAGCCGGGGACAGGCGGGCGACATGGCACGGGGACGACTCCGCGTGATGCTCGGCGCTGCCCCGGGCGTCGGCAAGACCTACGCGATGCTCGAGGAGGGTCGCCGTCTCGGGGGCGAGGGTCTCGACGTCGTCGTTGCGGTGGTCGAGACCCACGGGCGCGCCGCAACCTCGGCCCTGCTGGAGGGGCTCGAGGTCGTCGCGCGTTCGAGCTACGAGCACCGCGGCGTCATCCTCGACGAACTCGATGTGGATGCCGTGCTCGCGCGGGCGCCGAAGCTCGCCCTCGTCGACGAGCTCGCCCACACCAACGCGCCGGGCTCGCGCAACGCCAAGCGCTGGCAGGACGTCGACGAACTGCTCGACGCGGGCATCGACGTCATCTCGACCGTGAACGTGCAGCACATCGAATCGCTCAACGACGTCGTGCGCCAGATCACCGGCGTCGTGCAGCGCGAGACGATTCCCGACGCCGTGCTGCGGCGCGCAAGCCAGGTCGAGCTCGTGGATGTCGCGCCGCAAGCCCTGCGCGATCGTCTGTCGAGCGGCCTCGTGTACCCCGAAGCACGGGTGGATGCCGCCCTCTCCAACTACTTCCGACTCGGCAACCTCACGGCGCTGCGCGAACTCGCCCTCCTGTGGCTCGCCGACGAAGTGGACAGCGCGCTCAAGGCGTACCGCACCGAGCAGGGCATCGACAGCACCTGGAGCGCACGCGAGCGCGTCGTCGTTGCGCTCACGGGAGGTCGTGAGGGCGAGACCCTCATCCGCCGTGCCGCGCGCATCGTGCAGCGATCCAGCGGCGGCGAGTTGTTCGCGGTGCACGTGGCGAGTTCCGACGGCCTCGTCGACTCCGATCCGTCGGTGCTGCTGGCGCAGCGCGAGCTCGTGGAGAGCTTCGGTGGCACGTTCCACCAAGTTGTGGCCGAACAGATCCCGAAGGCGCTCGTCTCTTTCGCCCGCAGCGTCGATGCGACCCAGCTCGTCATCGGAGTGAGCCGGCGCAGTCGGCTGGCGTCGTTCCTGACCGGACCGGGGACGGCGGCGACCGTCATCCGCGCATCAGGCGACATCGATGTCCACGTCGTCTCGCACGCCGAGGCTGGCTCGCGCAAGCTCCCGGCCCTCGGTGGTGCGCTGTCGCTCAAGCGGCGGATCGTCGGCTTCGTGGTCGCGCTGCTTGGCCTCCCGCTGCTCACGATCGCACTCGCACCGCTGCGCTCTGAGGAACTCGAGCCGGTCGAGGTTCTGACCTTCCAGCTCTTCGTGGTCGTCGTCGCGGTCATCGGTGGCATTTGGCCCGCGGTCCTCGCGGCGGTCAGCGCGGGCCTGCTGCTCGACTACTTCTTCGTCGACCCGCTCTTCACCGTGACGATCGCGGATCCACTGCACCTGCTCACGCTCGTGATCTTCGTGATCGTCGCGGTGCTCGTGAGCGTCGTCGTCGACCAGTCATCCCGACGCTCCCGAGCGGCGGCGCGCGCCGCCGCCGAAGCGGAGACTCTGTCGTTCATCGCGAGCGGGGTGCTCGGTGGCGGGGATCCACTCGCCTCCCTCGTGGACCGGATGCGGGCGTCGTTCGGCATGGTCAGCGTGATCGTGCTCTCGGATGGGGTGGCGCTCGCGTCATCCACCGATGCTGCCGCGGCCGATGACCAGGATGTCGAGACGACCTATCCGCTGGGTTCGAGCGCGTCGATCTACCTGCGAGGAAAGGCAGCTCGAAGCTCGCGACCGCCGCATTCTCACCGCGTTCCTCTCGCAGCTCGAGACGGCCGTGCGGCAGCGTGACCTCGCGACCGAAGCCGAGCAGATGCGCCCGGCAGCGGAGGCGGATCGCCTCCGAACCGCACTGCTTGCCGCGGTCGGCCACGACCTGCGCCGTCCGCTGGCCTCGGCGACCGCGGCGATCACCGGCGTGCGATCGGCCGGAACGAAGCTGTCGGAGGGCGACCGCGACGAACTCCTGGCGACCGCGGAGGAGAGCCTCGAAGCGCTCGCGGCCCTGGTCACTGCGCTACTCGACGCGAGCCGGCTGCAGGCGGGCGTGCTGGGAGTTGCGCTCGAGACTGTGTCGCTCGACGACGTCGTGGGTGGAGCGCTCGACGAGCTCGACCTCGGACCGGGCGACGTGCAGATGGAGTTGGGCACCGACGTGCCGTCGGCGGCCGCCGACCCGGCGCTGCTGCAGCGCGCGCTCGTCAACCTCATCGCGAACGCCCAGCGCTACGCGCCGTCCGACGCACCGCCGATCGTGTCGACCAGTGCCTTCGGGGATCGCGTGCAGTTGCGCGTCATCGACCGCGGTCCCGGTATTCCGCCCGAACGGCGGGATGATGTGTTCGTGCCGTTCCAACGTCTTGGTGACACCGACAACACGACCGGCGTGGGCCTCGGGCTCGCGCTGTCGAAGGGCTTCGTCGAGGCCATGGGCGGCACGCTCGAGCCAGAGGATACGCCTGGCGGCGGGCTCACGATGGTCATCGACCTGCCGGCGGTGGCGCCGTGAAGCTGCTCATTGCCGACGACGACCCGCAGATGGTCCGCGCCCTGCGGATCACGCTCACGGCCAAGGGGTACGAGGTCGTCACGGCTGCCGACGGCAAGCAGGCGCTCGATGCGGCGATCCGCGAGCATCCCGACATCGTCGTGATCGACCTCGGGATGCCGGGACTCACCGGTGTCGAGGTGATCCAGGCGATCCGTGGCTGGAGCGCGCTGCCCATCCTTGTCGTCTCGGGACGCAGCGAATCGTGGGACAAGGTCGAAGCACTGGATGCCGGTGCTGACGACTACGTCACGAAGCCGTTCTCCGCAGATGAGCTGCTCGCCCGGATTCGGGCACTCTCGCGGCGCGTGCCGACGGCGGGCGGCGAGCCCGTCACGACCTTCGGCGATGTCACGGTCGACCTGGCCGCGAGGGTTGTGACCCGAGCCGGCGCAGCCGTGCGGCTGACGCCGACCGAGTGGCGCCTGCTCGAGGTGCTGCTGCGCAATCCTGGCCGCCTCGTCAGTCGCGAGACGCTGCTCACCGAGGTCTGGGGTCCGCAATACACGTCGGACACCGGATACCTCCGGCTCTACCTCTCGCAGCTGCGCAAGAAGCTCGAGCCGGATCCGGCGTCACCGCAGTACCTGCTGACGGAGGCGGGCATGGGCTACCGGTTCAGGGCGGCCGATCACGACGAGCGGCTTGCGACCTGATTGAATGCCGTTTAGAATGCTGAACATGCGTTCAACTGGGCAGGATCTGACCACCCGGGCACGGATCCGCAACGCCGCACTTCACCTGTTCGGCCAAGAGGGGTTCGAGCGGGTGAGCGTGCGAGCCATCGCTACTGCAGCCGACGTGAGCCCCGCGTTGGTGATCCACCACTTCGGATCGAAGGAGGATCTTCGCTCAGAGTGCGACCAGTACATCGTGGGTGAGTTCTTCGGACAGAAGTCGGTGCTGGCCAGCAGCGGAGCGGCATCCGCGATGCAGACGTGGCTCGAAGACATCGAGACCTTCCGCCCGTTCATCAACTACCTCTCCCGCATGCTGGCCGAGGCAAGCCCCGCCGCCGACGCCCTCTTCGACCGGCTCCTCGAGGGCACCGCAAGGATGCTTGAGGAACAGATCGACGCCGGCGTGATTCGCGAACCGCTGGATCGGGACGTCACCGCTCTCTACGTCACGATGTACGGGGTTGTCCCCCTGATCATGGGCCGGCAGCTTGCGCGATCGCTTGGCGGCGCTGAACTCGACGCAGAGATGCTGCGGCGCTCCACGCTCCCGATCCTCGATCTCTACACCAACGGGCTCTACGTCGACGACCGGCTCCTCGAAGCCGCCAAGGAAGCCATTGCCCGCACCGCCGGCCCCAGCTCCGACAAGGGCACGAACGACCCGAACCAGGATCCCGACCCTCCGATCATCGACGTCGCCTGAATCCTGTTTCGTCCGAAGTTCTCGTCTCTTGAAAGGAGCACGGTCGATGACCGCTGCCATTGCTACACACCAACTCCACAAGCGCTACGGCGCCCACACTGCCCTGCACGGCCTCGACTTGACCGTCGAACCGGGCACCGTCTTCGGTCTGATCGGTCCCAACGGTGCCGGCAAGACCACCACCCTCCGCATGCTGCTGGACATCATCCGGCCCACCAGCGGCTCTGCCAGCGTGCTCGGCGCCGACCCCCGCCACGGCGGTGCCGCCCTGCGGCGGCGGATCGGATTCGTCCCCGGCGAGCTGCGTCTCGAAGGGCGGGTCCGCGGGCGGGCGCTCTTGCGGCACTACGCCGACATCAGCGGCCCGGTCAAGCCAGGCACGATCGAGGACCTGGCCGCCCGGCTCGACTTGGACCTCACCCGCCAGGTGCGGACGCTGTCGAAGGGCAACAAGCAGAAGCTCGGGCTGGTGCAGGCATTCATGCACCGCCCGGAGCTGCTGGTGCTCGACGAGCCGACCAGCGGCCTGGACCCGCTGGTGCAGCGCGAGTTCCTCAGCATGGTGCGTGAGGCGCGAGCGAACGGCCAGACCGTGCTGCTGAGCTCCCACGTGCTCAGCGAGATCCAGCAGACCGCAGACCAGGTCGCCGTGCTCAGCCAGGGCCGGGTGGTGGCTCAGGGCGACGTCGCGACGTTGCGTCTCGGATCCATCCGCCGCATCCGTGCCGGGCTCCGCGTGGCAGACCCAGCCGCCGCTGAGCGCGAGCTGAGGGGTGCAGGGCAGCTCCGGGATGTCGAGGTCACGCCGGGCGAGATCACGCGGCTCAGCGCCACGGTGGAGGGCGCGATCGACCCGTTCGTGAAGCTCCTTGCCCGGTATGAGGTGGTCGATCTCGCGATCGAGGAACCTGACCTCGAAGAGTCCGTGCTGTCGCTCTACGGCACCGAGACGAAGGAGCACGCCCGTGGCTAAGCCGCTTCCCATCGTCCGTCGGTCGTTGGGGGACTCCTGGCGCTCGCTGCTGGGTTGGACGATCGGCGCGGTAGCCGCGTTGTCGATCTACCTGCCGCTCTGGCCGAGTGTCGGCGGCGGCGGCCAGATGGAGCAGATGCTGGAGAGCATGCCTCCTGAGTTGATCAAGACCCTCGGCTTCGAGGAGTTGACCTCGGGCGCCGGGTACGCGCAGGGAACGTTCTTCGGACTGATCGGGTTCCTGCTGTTCGTCATTGCCGCCACTTCGTGGGGCTCGGCCGCGATCGCCGGCGCTGAGGAATCGGGACGGCTCGAGCTCGCGCTTGCGCACGGCGTGAGCCGCGTGCAGTACGCGGTCGAATCGGCTCTCTCGATCCTCGTACGGCTCGTCTGGTTGGGTGGCGTCGCGGTGGTGATGGTGCTCATCCTCAATGAGCCTTCGGAGCTGGACATCGAGCCCGCCCATGTGGTCGCCGCGGGCGCTGCGTTGGTCGGGCTGGCATTCCTGTCGGGCATGCTCGCGCTGGCGGTGGGTGCTGTGACGGGCCGGCGGGTGCTCGGAACGATTGCGGGCGCCGGCGTCGCGGTGCTCGGGTACGTTCTCAATGCGATCGCGAACCAGTTCGAAGACGGAGAACTGCTCCACGCTGCCTCGCCGTACGCGTGGGCGTACGGCGAGCCACCGCTCACCAACGGCGCCGACTGGGGTGGCCTCGCGCTGCTCTGGGGAACAAGCGTGTTGTTGGCTGCGGTCGCTGCGATCGCACTCGACCGGCGCAACATCACCGGCTGACCACAGGAAATGAACGGGGGCGGAATGTGTATTTCCGCCCCCGTTCAGCGCAGCTCGCTGAAGGCCTCGGCTTTGTCGGTCGAGCCGGTGATGAGGATCACGTCATCCGGTTCCAGCACGGTCTCCGCTGTGGTGTACGCCCAGGGCTGTCCCGGCTTGTGCACGGCGGTGATGGTCACCTCGTACTTGCTGCGGATGCCGAGCTCGCCGAGCGGTTTCCCGGTGAACCGCTCTGGGGGCTTGCCTTTGACGAGGGCGAAGTCGTCGCCGATCTCCAGGTAGTCCTGCATGGCTCCGCGAACGAGGTGGGCGACGCGCCGGCCCATCTCCTTCTCCGGGTACACGACGTGCGGCACGCCCAGCTGCTCGAGAATCTGGCCGTGCGCGTCGCTGACCGCCTTCGCCCACAACTCCTGCACCCCGAGCCTCATCAGCAACGACGTCGTGAGGATGCTCGATTGGATGTCGCTGCCGATCGCCACCACAACTCGGTCGAACTCGGGTACGGACAGCTGCCGAAGCGCGTCCTCCCGCGTCGAGTCAGCCATCACCACGTGCGTGAGCTGGCCGTTCAGGCTCTGCACGATGTCCTCGTTGCCGTCGATCCCGAGCACCTCCGTGCCGCTGGCCATCAACTCAAGTGCGAGTGCTCGACCGAACCTGCCGAGGCCGATGACCGCGACCGAGTCGGCGGCGGCGATCCGTCCGAGGTCGCCCCGGGTGCGCTTGCTAGCCAATGATGGGCCTCTCTTTCGGGAGCTGGTACACGATGGTGCGCTCACGGAGGGCGAGCGCGGTGGCGAACGTGATGGGGCCGAGTCGTCCGACGAACATCAGCACGACGAGGATGAGCTGCGCCGGCACCGGCAGCCCGGCGGTGATGCCCGTCGAGAGCCCGACCGTTGAGAACGCCGAGATGGTCTCGAACAACACGCGGTCGAGATCGAGGTTCGAGATCAGCATGATGGCGATGGTCGCGCCGATGACGACCGCGACCGACACGAGCACGACAGCGATGGCCTGGCGGTGCACAGCGCGCGACAGTCGCTTGCCGAGCACGTTGACGACACCGTCGCCGCGGACCTCGGCGAGCAGGATGAACAGCAGCACGCCGAACGTCGTGACCTTGATCCCACCGGCGGTTCCGGCGGGACCGCCGCCGATGAACATCAGCACGTCCATGCCGAGGAGCGTCGCGCCATCCATCGCGCCGACATCGACGCTGTTGAAGCCTGCCGTGCGGGTCTGCACGGAGTGGAAGAACCCCGTGAGCACGCGCGCTCCGGGATCGAGCGCTCCCAGGGTCTCCGGGTTGTCCCACTCGAGAGCAGTGATGTAGATGGCGCCGCCGACCAGGAGAATCGCGGTGAACGTCAGCACCAGTCGGGTGTTCATGTTCCACAGCGTCGGCCGTCGCACATGCCGAAGCAGCTGCAGGATGACCGGGAAGCCGAGCCCGCCGAGGATCACCGAAACGCAGATGCTGAGTGACACGACCGGGTCTGACGCGAACCCGATGATGCTGTCGCTGAACAGAGAGAACCCCGCGTTGTTGAACGAGGACACCCCGTGGAACACCCCGAGCCAGGCTGCCTCGAGGGGGGCATAGCCGTAGCCGGCCGCGAATCGGATGGCGAGCACCAGCGCAACAACAGCCTCGACGATGAGCGAGATCCGCACGACGCCGAGCACGAGGCTCTTGATGTCGTCGAGCCCAAGGCTGTGCGCCTCGGCCGCCGTATTCAACCGAGCCGTGAACGACAACCTGCGCACGACGATCAGGCCGACGAACGAGGCGAACGTCATCACTCCGAAGCCGCCCACCTGGATGAGCACCAGGATCACGACCTGCCCGAACCCGCTCCAGTACGTGGGAGTGTCGACCACGATGTGGCCGGTGACGCACAGCGCCGAGACGGCGGTGAACAGCGCCTCGACGAAGGTCGCGCCGCCCGCACCCGCCTTCGCGATCGGCAACGCCAGCAGCCCAGTTCCGACCAGAGCGGCGGCGGCGAATCCACCGAAAACCACCTGCGCTGGATGGAACCTCAGCCGCCGAATCGCACGTCGCTCCGGCATCGATTCTCGGACGTCCACCCGCACACTGTAGTCCGCTGGGCGGCTCACCCGTCGTACGCCTCCAGCCGCGCCCGGGCCTCCATCTCCTCGAGGTCGAAGCGCACCTGCGCGATCGCCCAGTCCCGATCGTCCCCGGTCGGGCGGTCGAGCTTGGTGCCAGCGTGGAGGGCCGCGTGCGTGACGGCCGCGCCGATCTCGTCCCACGCGGCATCCCGTGCCGAGAGTGCGAGACCTGCGAGGTAGGACTCGTCGTCGATGCGTTCGTGGATGCGGGCGACGAGCGCCATCAGCACGTCGAGCCGGCGCTCGAGCCGACCAGGCTCCGCGCTGTTCGCGTAGCGCGACTTCTCCCGTGGGTCGGCAAGTTCGTCGGCTGTGCGATCGGCGTCGTCGGCGCTCTCGGCCGCCACGGCGAGCATTTGCTCACGCACCGCTTCGAGGTACTGCAGGTGGTCGAAGTCGTGGCCGTCGCGCAGCACCCAGAGGATCGCCTGGTTCTTCACGGCGAGCTTCACGCCAGACTCGACGATCTGCAGGCCCTCGTCGACGAGTGACTCGGTGGATGGCGCGGCTCGCGGCTCCGGATTGCGATAGGTGCCCAGCTGCACCCGCCGCGGCCGCCGCTTCTTGCCGAACCACGCGATCATCATCGCGGCAGTTTGCGCACGCGCCGCCGGCGCTGCCGCTCTGGCACCATCGAACGCATCTCGTCGAGCTTGCCGAAGCACAGCAGCCGGTCGCCCGCCTCGAGCACCGTGCTGCGCTTCGGGTTGGGGATGACGGTCGCGCCGCGGTGCAGGGTGAGCACCGTGATGTCGCGATCGGGCAGGCTCGAGTCGCCGAGCGACTTGCCGACCATGCCGCGGTCGCCGTAGACCATGATCTCCGCGACGCCGTATCCGGTGGAGACGCTCAACCGCTGTCGCACGTCGATGTCGGGGAACGAGACACGGTCGGCGATGTGGTCGATGATCGCGCCCGCGACATCCAATCGGGTTGCGGTCTCGATGCCCTCGAGGCCGGGCGACGAGTTGACCTCCATCACGAGCGGGCCGTCGGCGCCTTCGAGCATGTCGACGCCAGCGACCTTCAATCCCATGATCTGCGCGGAGCGCACGGCCGCCTCCTCGTAGTCCTGGGGCAGGTCAACGGGCTCGACCGATCCGCCCCGGTGCACGTTCGACCGGAACTCGTCGCCGTTGGCCGTGCGCCGCATGGCCGCGATCACCCGGTCGCCGACGACGAGCGCGCGGATGTCGCGCCCCCGGCTCTCGGCGACGAACTTCTGGATCAGCACGTTCTGGTTCGTCGAGTGCAGTGTCTCGATGATCGCCTCGGCGACCTTCACCTCTGGAGCGAGGATGACACCGATGCCCTGGGTGCCCTCAAGCAGCTTGATGACGACGGGTGCGCCACCCACCCGCTCGATCGCCGGACGCACGTCGGCGCGATTGCGCACGAACGCCGTCGGCGGCATCGCGATGTTGTGGCGCGACAGGATCTGCGTGGCCCGCAGCTTGTCGCGCGCGTTCGAGATGCCGTTCGCGGTGTTCGGGGTGTAGACATCCATCTGCTCGAACTGGCGCACGACCGCGGTACCGAAGTACGTGATGGATGCCCCGATCCTCGGCAGGATCGCGTCGTAGTCGCTGAGCGGCTTGCCGCGGTACTGCAGGTCGGGCGCGGGCCCGGAGAGATCGATCGCGAAGCGGAGCGTGTTGAGCACCCGCACCTCGTGGCCGCGCTGACTGGCGGCGTCGCGCAGGCGCTGCGTCGAGTACGAGCGTGGTGCGCGCGACAGGATGGCGAGTTTCATTTGGTGGGTGCCCTGGAGTTGGTCAGTGCTCATTTCAGAACCAGCGCTGACATGATTGAGCGGTGAGCAAGCCCTCCCATTCAAACACCCTCGCCGGGTGGCGCGAATGGGTGCAGCTGCCGGATGTGGGAATCCCCTGGATCAAGGCCAAGCTCGATACCGGGGCACGCACGTCGTCCATCCACGCGTTCGACCAGAGCCTGTTCGATCGCGACGGGGTCGAGTGGGTGCGGTTCCGGGTTCGCCCGTGGCAGGAGTCCAACGACGACGAGGTCGTCGTGGAGTGCCCAGTGCACGATCGGCGTCACGTCCGAAGCTCCTCGGGTCACGTTGAGGAACGCATCGTCGTGCGAATGCGGGTCACCCTGGTCGGCCGCACAGTCACGGCCGAATTCACCCTGAGCAATCGCGACCAGATGGGGTTCCGCATGCTCATCGGGCGCCAGGCGCTGCGACGCGGATTCGTCGTCGCGGCGGGGGAGTCGTTCCTCGGCGGCCGCGCACCACGCACGACACGCAGGCGCAACCGGGGACGTCCGGCCTGATCGCGCGCTCGTCAACCCCGATCGCATTCGCGAGAAATCGCGTAGGCATGACCCGTGAACGATTCCACTCGCACGGCCGCCGTCATCTACAACCCGATCAAGGTCGACCTCGAAGAGCTCAAGTCCGCGGTCGAGGCCGAGCCCGCGTCGACAGGCTGGCATGTGCTGTGGCTGCCCACGAGCGAGGATGACCCTGGCCAGGGCCCGGCGAAGGAGGCCATCGAGTCGGGCGCGACCCTCGTCGTCGCAGCAGGTGGCGACGGCACGGTGCGCGCCGTGGCCGAGGTCGTGCGCGGCTCCGACGCCGCACTCGCGCTGCTGCCGTCTGGCACCGGCAACCTGCTCGCCCGCAACCTCGAGCTGACGCTCGACGACACCGCCCATTCGTTCGCGACCGCATTCGGCGGGGTCGACCGCGAGATCGACATCGCCGAGATCGAGATCCGCCGCGCCGACGACTCGATCGAGAAGCACGCCTTCCTCGTGATGGCTGGGGCTGGTCTCGACGCGAGGATCATGTCGAACACCGACGACGACCTGAAGAAGAGGGTTGGATGGCTCGCCTACGCCCAGGCGCTCGGTCGGGTGCTGCGCGAGGAGGGTGGACTTCGCCTCCGCTACAAGCTCGACGCTCGTCGTGAGCACTCGACGCGCGCGGAGGCGATCATCGTCGGCAACTGCGGATCGCTGCCCGCGAACATCCTGCTCATGCCTGAGGCGGTCGTCGACGACGGCCTGCTCGACATTGTGGTGCTGCGGCCCGAGTCGGTCGGCGGCTGGATCGCCGTCATTGTGAAGGTGTTCTGGGAGAACGGTGTCGTCAAGCGCACGCGAATCGGGCGACGGATGAACGAGCTCAGCAGCGATGCGATCGCGATGCGCCAGGCGAAGGTGGTCACCGCCCGCCTCAGCAAGCCCGAGGAGGTGCAACTCGACGGCGACCCATTCGGTGAGGCGGTCGGCTTCCGGGTGCGTGTCGAGGCCGGAGGTCTCACGATCAAGGTCCCCGCCGACGCAACCAGCTAGCGTGGTGGCGTGGCCTCGTCGCTGCCGTCGGCTCGTGCGCTGCTGTTGCGCGCCTGTGTCACCGCGGCAACCGTTGTGCTGCTCGCCGGGTGCGCCGCCCCGCGCGGAGCCAACGACACCCCGCTCGACGCGACGGTCGAGCGTGACGCGCTCGCCCCCTGGATCGCCGAGCGGGCAGCGCTGAGCGAAGAGCTCCTCGCCGACCTCGTTCCGGCGACCCAGCCGGGGTGTTCGGCCGCCGTCGCCGCCACCGGCGAGATCATCTGGGCGGGCGCCGCGGGTCTCGCCGACCTCGAGAACAGGGCGCCGCTGACCACCGAGACGCGGTTCGACATCGCGTCGGTCGCCAAGCAGTTCACCGCGACCGCGATCCTCATGCTGGCGCGGGAGGGCAAGCTCGCGCTGACCGACACGGTGGGGGCGTACGTCGACGACCTGCCGGACTGGGCCGATGTGGTCACGCTCGACCAGCTCATCCATCACACGAGTCGCATTCCGGATTTCTGGGTCGAACTGGATGTCGCCGGCATCGGCTTCACCGACCCCGCCGATCAGGCCACCACCGTCGCCGCCATCGCCCGCGAGACCGAGTTGGACTCAGACGGAGTCGGCTACCTCTACTCCAACGCGAACTACGTGCTGCTCGCCGAGGTCGTCGCGCGGGTGAGCGGACAGGCGCTGCCGGACTTCCTCGCGGAGCGGGTGTTCGCGCCGCTCGGGTTGGACATGGTGGTCGCGCCGACGCTGAGCGGCCCCGACATCGCGCGTCCGTACGGCGACACCCTCGCGCTGGAGGAGGGTGCGTGGACCGCCTACGGCCATATTGGCATCATCACGACGCCGTCCGAGCTCGCCCGCTGGGGCGACCAGTACCGCACGGGCGACATCGTGCAGGACGACTTCGCCGTCGGCGCGGTTGATGAGGGATTGGGCGAGCTCTATGCCGCGGGCATCGACATCGAGACCGACGGCGACCTGAATCACACCGGTCGGTGGGGCGGCTACGTGTCGGAGTTCACCGTGTCATCCGATCGCGACCTGACGATCACGGTGATGTGCAACGGTCATGCGTCGGACCGCTGGGGCGTCACGGACGGGCTGTGGGCGATCTGGGATCCCGAGCACCCTCGGGAGTCACCGCCACGGTGATGGGCGATCGGGGTCCCGCGTCGAGTCGTCCGGGAAGTGCGGCAGCTCCTGCCCGCCTGCTCTGATGCACAACCAGCGCAGCTGCTCCGGGCTGTCGGGCACGCAGCGCCAGGTGCGCCACACGCCCTGCGGCACCTGCACGACCGTGCCGGGTTCGACATCCACGATCTCGTCGTCAAGACCCATCTGGCCGCGGCCGGTGAGGAAGATGTATGCCTCCTCGATCGTGGCGTGGGTGTGCCAGTAGCCGGCCTCCTCGCCCGGTTCGAACGCGTTGACCGTCATGCCGATGTACTGCATTGTCAGGTCATGGTCGACGACCCGGCGGCCATCGCGGGAACTCTCGGGGCGGAAGCCCCCGAAGTGGTCGCGCCACGACTCGAGCGGACCCATCTGGAGCACTTGGAAACCGGTCATGACGCCACTGTATCGAGGCCGCCCAGCCATCAAGTCAAGCTCGGAAACCATCCAGGCGCGCGGGGTTGTCACACGCTTCGCGGGAGAGTAAACCTTGTCACATGGCTGCGGGTGATCCGATGGGCCGGTCCCTCGAATACCAGGGCAGGAGATATCGTCTTCTGCCCCAGCCTCATCATGCCTGGGCCGTGGTGGATCGGCAGCGGTGTGTCGGTTTCGTCGAACTGGCGTGCCCGCACATCGGCGACGAGGGTCCGAGATTCGCGGCCAAACGGCCAGGCGAGGAGCGCGCGGTCGTCGATGGCTGGACGGACGACTGGCGACTCGCGGTCGAGTGGCTCGTCGATCAGGACGGCCGCGTCGGCAACAGCTAGGCAGCGCTCAGGATGCGCTACTGGGCTGCCGCGTTCAGGTCGGCCGTGCGCCCTCGCATTGAGCGCTCCACCTCGGCGTTGTCCGGCTCGTCGAACTCCTCGGCCGCCAATTCCGCCACCATCATCGTCGCGGGCCCGAGCACGAACTCGATCTGCTCCGGCATCCCGTTGATGTCGAGCACCTGAAGGACAACATGCTCCGCGAGGTCGGCGCGGGCGAGAGCGGCCGCATGGTCGAGCAACGCATCGGTGACGGCATCTCCCACGAGCCACGTGCGCTCCCCGTAACGCAGCTGCTTCATCGCTCCAGACCATCATCGACGGCCCGACCGCGCAACGGGTTACCGCCGCCTCCGATGCGTGCTATTGGCGACCCGATCCGAACCACAGCGCCGACTTGAACAGCGTCGAGTTTTTTGTCGTATGCGCGTGAGCGAGGGCACCTGGGTGGAGATTGGCGGCTTCTGGGCAACGCAGACGAGCCTGCAGAATTGGCTTGTCGTGACCGAGCGGGGCAATCTCGACACGGTCGTCGGAGGAATCTCCCGCATGGGATCAAAGTGGTACGCGGCCTACCTGTTCCACTCCGTGCACGACGCGCACGGCGCCTACCTCGGCGATTCGGGCGTGCCCACGATTGTCGGATGGGGTGATGACCTGGTCGGAGCGGCGACCGGTTCCGGCCGCACCTCGGCGCGCCGTACATTGAGGGCCCACTCGTGGATGCGTCGATCGAGGGCTCGCACACCTCGGAGGGCTAGCTCGACGTTCCTGCGCGTGCGTCGTGGAGAGCGTTCCCTGCTTGGCGCCGTTCGCGCCGAATAGGATGCCGGTCGTGACAGTTGAGACGGAGCGACGGCCGGCGCAGGTGCGCTCGCGGCATCCTCGCTCCCGCTGGATCTGGCTCGGCATCGGGGTCGCCGGCATCGCCGGCCTCCTCGCGCTGCGCGCCGTGCTCGACGGAGCCGGCGTCGCGCTGCCGAACCGCCTGCAGGATCTGCTGACGCTCGCGTTCAGCGTCGTGATCGAGTCGCTGCCGTTCGTGGTGCTCGGCATCGTGCTCTCGATCCTCGTGCAGGTGTGGTTGCCGCCGGGCGTACTCGAGCGGTTCATCCCGAGGCAGCCGGTGCTGCGGCGGTTCACCATCTCGCTGTTCGGCATCCTGCTGCCCGTGTGCGAGTGCGGCAATGTGCCGCTCGCGCGCGGTCTCGTGATGCGCGGCTTCACGGTGGCCGAGGCGATGACCTTCCTGATCGCGGCGCCGATCGTGAACCCCATCACGATCATCACGACGCACCAGGCGTTCGGCTTCGACGACGGCATCCTCGTCGCTCGAGTGCTCGGCGGTCTCGCGATCGCGAACATCGTCGGCTGGCTGTTCAGCCTGCACCCCCGGCAAGACGAACTGCTCACGCCTCGGTTCGCCGCGGAGTGCCGTACGCCAGACCACGACCATCACGAGACCAGGCGCAGTAAGAGCCTTGACCTGTTCGTGCGCGAGACGAGCGTCATCATGCCCGCGCTGTTCATCGGCTCGCTCATCGCCGGGGCGATCCAGGTGCTCGTGCCGCGGGACGTGCTCGTGACGCTCGGTGCCAACCCGGTGTGGTCGGTGCTCGCGATGCTCGTGCTCGCGTTCATCATCGCGGTGTGCTCGAACGTCGACGCGTTCTTCATCCTGCCGTTCGCTGGCACGTTCCTGCCCGGGTCGATCGCGACCTTCCTCGTGTTCGGCCCGATCATTGACATCAAGATGCTCGCAATCCTGCGCACGACCTTCACCACCAAGGTGCTGCTGCAACTCAGCCTCGTCGTCGGCTTGCTCAGCGCGCTCGTTGGACTGGTGGTGAACGTCGTTGCGTGAGTTGCAGCGGTGGCGCGGCGTGCTGCTCGTGGCGCCGGTGCTCGTCGCGTCGATCGTGCTGGGGCTGTCTGGGCAACTCGTGCTGTACATCCATCCCCGGTACGTGGTCTTCACGATGGTGCTCTCGGGTCTGGCCCTGGTGCTGCTGGTCGCGTCGGTGCTGCTGCGAGCGCACCGCCATTCGCATGATCACGATGAACTGGATGTGCCGCGCGGGCGTTCCCGCGTCGTCGCGCTCGCCGCGTTCGGCACGGCGGCGGTCGCCGCCGTGCTCCTGCTCGCGCTGCCGCCAGCGACGCTGTCGAGCGAAACCGCCTCCCAGCGTGACATCGTCGGCAGTTCATCGTCGGCCGATGCCGGCACACTCGAGGCCGCGACCGAGGCGCCGACCGGCGCGTTCGCGGCGTTCACGGTGCTGGAGTGGTCGGCACTGCTGCGTCAGACCGAGGATCCGCTGTTCTACGAGGGAAAGCCCCTCGACGTGATCGGATTCATCACGCCCGACCCCTCAGGCGCCGAGGACATCTTCTACGTCTCCCGATTCAAGATCACCTGCTGTGCGGTGGATGCCGCACCCTCCGGCATCCCCGTGTACTACCCGAACTGGCAGCAGACCTTCGCCCCCGACGAGTGGGTGCAGGTCACCGGATCGATCGCAACCAACGTGAGCGCCGAGAGTGATCAGTCACTTGCGGTCGCCCCAGCGTCGGTGACGGAGGTGGCCGAACCGGATGACCCGTACCTCTACTGACTCACGACGAGTCGAGCGAGGCGAACGTCAGTTCCGGCGCGCCCTGCTCGCGGTGGTGCTCGTGCTCGCGACCGCGTGCACGGCGCTCGCGGTGGTCGGCGCTACGCAGGGGCCGAAGGTGTCGTCGGTGCGCGTCGACACCGACGCCGTCACGCAGCGGCCGGCGCAGCAACTGCGGATCTTCGCAAACCAGGCGATCGCGCAGCTGGGTGCCGACCAGGTGACGGTCGAGCCCGAGGTGCCGATCTCGGTCGCGGTCAGTGGCGACGTCATCGCCATCACGTTCGACCGCGCCCTGCGGTACGCCACCACCTACACAGTGCGGATCGACGGGGCGACCAGTCCATATGCTTCGACGCCGTCAACGATGACGACCGAGTTCACCACGCCCGCCGCCGAGGTGTGGATGCTCGAGCGCGGATCTCCGGATGACGTCATCGTGCGTTCCAGCCTCCCCGGCAAGCCGTCGACCCAATACACCGGTCAGAGGATCCAGTCGTTCGCCGTCTTCCCCGGGGCGATCGCGATCGCGACCATCAACGCGGACCTGACGAGCACGGTCACCATCACGAGCCTCGACGGCGTGCAGGCTGAGACGCTGCCCCTGCCGGCGGGCACGAGCCTCCGCGGCATGCAGTTGGATCCCGGTGGCACCATCCTGGGATTCCAGCTCACGTCGCTCACCGGGGATGAGGTCGCTCCTGACACCCTCTACCTCGTCGACCTCGAGTCCGGCCGGTCCGTGCTCCCGGTCGCAGGGCTCGATGGTGCACCGATGCGGGTGCTCGAGTGGCGGTTCGAGCAGAGCGGCGGCATCCTGGCCCTCACCAGCGACGGCATGCTCATGCGCATCGGCGACGACGCGATCCCGATCCCGCTCGGGCGCGCGTACAGCTTCGGGCCGATCAGCGCCGACGGCTCGAGCGTGATGATCAGTGACGGCGACGGCGTGCACGTGCTCGACCTCGGGAACGGCACTCGTGCGGCATTCGAGATCCCGGGCCTGGGCGACCGCTCGCCGATCCTCGACACGGCCAACCTGCTGGCCGATGGCTCGGTGGTGCTCGTCGCCGTCAGCGCTGAGCAGTCCCGGGTGACGAGTGAACTCGTCGTCGCGGCCGGAGGCGAGGCACGCGAGGTCTTCAGCACCACCGGTGGGTCGATCGCTCAGTTCAGCGTGTCGCCGAACGGTCAGTACGCCGCGATCGCGCTCGTGCCAGATGTCTCGGCGGCGAGCTCTGACCTGTACGGCGCCGACGCGATGGCGACGACGATCGAAACGGTGATCGTCGACCTTGCCACGGGCGAGGAGATTGCGCGGCTGCCCGGGTTCGGACTGCAGTGGTGACCGTCGACATGTGCACGGCGTACACATAGGGTGTGTCAGAGGCAACTGGAAAGGTACTCCCCATGACCACCGACGACACGATCTCAACAGCGACCGCGCCGCGACAGACTCCGCCCGACGGCATGCGCACCTTCCTGCAGGTGCTCGTCAACACCGCCGTCGCGAACGTCACGACGAGCTTCCTCTGGTTCGCACTGGTCTTCTGGGTCTACCTCGAGACGCGGTCCGTGCTCGCGACCGGCATCATCGGCGGCGCATACATGCTGTTCATCGCGATGTTCTCGATGGCGTTCGGCACGCTCGTCGACCGGCACCGCAAGCACCTCGTGATGATCTTCGCCGGAGTGGTCACGCTCGTCGCGTTCTCCCTCAGCGGCGGCATCTACCTCGTCATCCCTGAGTCGAGCCTGCTGAACATCGGCAACCCGATGCTGTGGGCCTTCTCCGGCATCATCCTGTTCGGTGCCGTGATCGAGAACATGCGCAACATCGCGCTCTCCACGACGGTGACCCTGCTCATCCCCGAGGAGCGTCACGCCAATGCGAACGGCCTGGTCGGCACCGTGCAGGGGCTCGCATTCCTCGTGACCAGCGTGTTCAGTGGCCTGTCGATCGGTCTGCTCGGCATGGGCTGGACGCTCGTGATCGCGATCGTGCTCTCCGCGGCCGCGCTGGTGCACCTGCTGTTCCTGCGCATCCCCGAGGAAGCCCCGAAGCAGGATGGCGCAGAAGCGCCCGCTCATCGACCTGCGCGGCAGCATCACTGCCGTGCGCGCCGCGACCGGACTCTTCGCGCTCATCATCTTCTCGACGTTCAACAACTTCATCGGCGGCGTCTACATGGCGCTGATGGACCCGTACGGCCTCGAGCTGTTCCCGGTGGAGATCTGGGGCATCGTGCTGGGCGTGGCATCCAGCGGCTTCATCATCGGCGGTCTGCTCATCGCGAAGTTCGGCCTCGGTCGCAACCCGATCAAGACCATGCTGCTGCTCGTGATCCTCATGGGCCTGCTCGGGTGCGGCGTTCACGATCCGTGAGTTCTGGTGGCTCTACGCGGTGGGCATCCTGCTCTACATGGTGCTCATTCCCGCCGTCGAGGCGGCCGAGCAGACCGTGATCCAGAAGGTCGTGCCGTTCGAGACGCAGGGTCGCGTGTTCGGCTTTGCGGCGGCGTTCGAGTCGGCAGCCGCACCGATTACCGCGTTCCTGATCGCGCCGATCGCGCAGTTCCTCATCATCCCGTTCATGAACTCCGACGAGGGCAAGAACTCGCTCGGCTGGCTGCTCGGCGACGGTCAGGCCCGCGGCATTGCGCTCGTGTTCCTGATCGCGGGTCTGATCATGGTGCTCGCGGCGATCGCGGCATTCTTCACGAAGTCATACCGCACGCTCTCGGCGCAGTACCAGGGCAACACGGAGTCGGTGAAGCCCGACGAGGTCGAGTCTGTCGACGCGAACACGGAAGCGCTGCGGAAGTAGTTCAGAGGCTGGGAGGCGCTAAAGCCCCTCCGCGATCCGCTTGATCGCGAGCAGTCGGCGGTCCCACTCGGCGCCGATGGCGTCGAGTCGCTGCGCCGTCGCGCTCAGCTCCGAGCCGAGCACGCGGTACTGCACCTCGCGTCCGACCCGGATCGGCTCGACCAGCCCGACCTCCTGCAGCACCGAGAGGTGCTTGGCGATCGCCTGGCGGGTGACCGGCAGGCGGCCGGCGAGGGCGGACGCCGAGGCATCCCCCTCGCCGAGCGCCGCGAGGATGCTCCAGCGCGTCTCGTCGCCGAGTGCTGCGAACACCGGGCACCAGCGCCGTGGTGGTCACGAGCTCGACTCGAGCAGGGCGACGAGCTTGTTCAGCTCGTCGGTCCAGCCGGTGCCGTGGTCGCGCGCATTGTCCAGCGGCTTCGAGGTGTTCTCGAACCCGGTCTCGACGACGGTGAGCTGCGTGCCCGCCGCCGGCTCGGCTCGAGCGTGAACGTGAACACGGTCGTGGTGGCCTCGTCGATTCATCGGGTCGAGCAGCTCGGCAGCGTCGTCGTTGCCCCAGCGGTAGGTCACGGAGCGCGGCTCGTCGATCGCCTCGACGCGCAGCGGCACCGCGCCGTAGTCGGGGAAGGTCATCGTGCCGGTCGCGCCGACGCCAGAGCCGTCGAGCACGGTGACGCCGAACCACTGCGAGATGTGGGCGGGATCGGTGACGGCACTCCACACCTTGTCGATGGATGCCGCGATCTGGATCGTCCGGCGAACGCTGAGGGCGTTCTCGTCGACGACGGCGGGCTGGTTGATGGTCATGCTCATGATTGTCTCCTTGCTCTTCGGTTCACTGCAACTGATTGGCTGCAGAAGTCTGGCGAGTGGATGCCGCGGCAACCGGCCGGAGCAGGCTCGTCGCCCACGCGGCCGCGATCGAGATCGCGGCGACCACCGCACCGGTCACGACGGCGGCGGACACCCCGGCCACTCCGATCGCGACACCACCCGACAGCGATCCGATGGCAATGCCCGCGTTCACCGCCGACGCGGGCAGGGATGCCGCGAGCGCAGCCCCCGGGCCGGCGAGGCTGACCACGCGGTGCTGCAGCGACGGGGCCATGCCCATGCCGAACAGCCCCATCCCGAGCACGGCGACGAACACGACGACGGCGTTGCCGCCGAACAGCACCCAGGCCAGCAGCGAGGCGGTCACGCCGATCGTGCCGACGATGAGCGCGCCGCGAGCGTTGGTGTCGGCGAATCGCCCGCCGACCATCGAGCCGACCGTGGTCGCGACGCCGTAGGCGAGCAGATAGACGCTCACGGTCGGCCCGGAGACGCCGGTGACCTGGTCGAGGAAGGGCACGACGTAGGTGAGCGCCGACTGGATGGCCACGAAGATCACCGCACACAGCCCGAGCAGGGCGAGCACGCGCGGGGCGAACGCGGCGCGGGCCTGGCCGAGCGCTCCGTGGCCGGGTGCCGAGGGCACCGACGGGAGCAGCACCACCGCGGCGGCGAGGATGAGCGCGGCAAGGGCGACGACGGCGGTGAAGGCGCCGCGCCATCCAACCGCCTGTCCGAGGAGGGTGCCGAGGGGCAAGCCGAGCGCGCTCGAGGTCGCGAAGCCCGAGATGACGAGCGCCATCGCGCGTCCGGCGCGTTCGGGCGGCACGATCGACGTGGCGGTGACCATGGCCGCAGCGATGAAGAGTCCCTGCACGGCGCCGATGAGCACTCTGGCCAACAGGAAGACCGTGTAGTCGCCACCGAACGCCGGCAGCAGGTTCGCGAGCACGAACACGAGGGTCGCGACGAGCAGGACGGGTCTGCGATCGAACCTCGTCACGAGGAACGTGAGCACCGGTCCGCCGATCGCGAGGCCGAGCGCATTCGCGGTGACCAGGGCGCCGGCGGCGGCGAGACTCACCGAGAGGTCGGCGGCGATCAGGTCGATGAGGCCGACCACGAGCATCTCGGCGCATCCCATTACGAACGCGCCGGCGAACAGCACCGCGAGCACGAGGAACGTCCGCACGCTGCGCGTGGCGAGGTTGTTGGACATGTGCGGCTCCATTCGTATCTGCAACTCCACGATTGCACGTGCTCCTCAGCTAACCGCAACTCAACAGTTGCACTTCCGACGGCGTGCGAACGACGCCGACCGGCGAATACCTGCCACAATCGACCGGCGCTCGCCGCGGCGTCAGCAGCCAGTGCCAGACTTCGGGCATGACCAAGCGCGGCCTCATTCTGTTCGCGGTGCTCGCCGTCGCCTGGGGCATCCCGTACCTGCTCATCAAGGTCGCGGTCGGCGAGCTCGAGCCCGCGATGGTGGTGTTCGGCCGCAGCATCCTCGGCGGGCTGCTGCTGCTGCCGGTCGCGATCTACCGCAAGCAGGTGCTCGTCGTGCTCAAGCGCTGGCGGCCGCTGCTGGTCTTCACGGTGGTCGAGATCATCGTGCCGTGGTACTTCCTCTCCACCGCCGAACAGCGCCTGCCGAGTTCGACCGCGGGCCTGCTGCTCGCCGCGATCCCGCTGTTCGGCGTGGCCGTCGCGTTCTTCTTCGGGCGCCCCGAGCGGCTCTCGCTCGGCCAACTGGCTCGGCATCCTGGTCGGCATGCTCGGGGTCGCCGCGCTCGTCGGCCTCGATGTGGCGGGCTCCGACCTGATCGGAGTCGGTCAGCTCGGCGATCGTGTGCGTCGGCTACGCCATCGGCCCAGCCATCCTGTCGAAGTGGATGTCGGACCTCCCGCCCATCGGCGTCATCGCCCTCTCCCTGGCTCTCACGGCCGTCGTCTACATCCCCGTGGTGTCGCTCACCGGCGGCTGGCCGACGCAGATGCCGTCGCCCGAGGTGATCTGGTCGGTCGTCGGACTCGGTGTCGTGTGCAGCGCGCTCGCGTTCCTCGTGATGTTCGCGCTCGTGGCCGAGATCGGCCCGGTGCGGATGACGACCATCACCTACGTCAACCCGGCCGTCGCGATCGTCGCCGGTGCGCTCATCCTCGGCGAGCGGGTCACGGTGTGGACGGTCGTGGGCTTCGTACTCGTGCTCGCCGGGTCGTACCTCGTCACACGCAAGCGGCGAGAGCTGATCGCGCCGCCGGATCCCGAGGCGGTGCCCGTGGTCGAGTCCGAGCGCTCGGCAGGCTCAGCGGGCGACGCGGTCGAGGCGAACGCGCACGGCGATCGCGGCGCACAGGATGACGACGCCGCCGCCGAGGATCGTCGGTAGCGTCAGCTCCTCGCGCAGCAGCAGCGCCGCCCACAGGATGCTCAGCACCGGCTGCACGAGCTGCACCTGGCTCACCTGCGCCATCGGGCCGATCGCGAGCCCGCGGTACCAGGCGAAGAACCCGAGGAACATGCTCACGACCGCGAGGTAGCCGAACGCCGCCCACTCGACGGGCGTCGCCTGCGGCGGATGCTGCACCGCCGACACCGTCGCCAGCACGATCATCACCGGGGCGGCCACCACGAGCGCCCACGACACGGTCTGCCACGATCCGAGCTCGCGCGAGAGCAGGCCGCCCTCGGTGTAGCCGACGGCGGCCGCGATCACGGCGCCGAACAGCAGCAGATCGGCCGGCTGGATGCCAGCCCGAGCCCATCGCAGGCCGCCCTGGATCGAGGCGAACACGACCGCCGCGATCGCTCCGATCGCGGCGAGCACCCAGAACGACACCGGCGGACGCTCGCGTCCGCGGATCGCCGAGAGCACCGCGGTCGCCGCGGGCAGCAGCGCGATCACGACGGCACCGTGACTCGCGGGCACGACGGTGAGCGCGAACGAGGTGAGGATCGGGAAGCCGGCCACCACGCCGGCGGCGACGATCGCGAGCCGCAGCCACTGCCGTCCGCGCGGGAGCGCGCTGACGGGTGATCAGCGAGCGCAGCACCGGCGAGCACGGCCGCGACGACCGCGCGACCGGCGCCGATGAACAGCGGATCGAGACCGCCGACCGCGACGCGGGTGAAGACGACCGTGAACGAGAACGCGACCACACCGACGAGGCCCCAGAGGAGTCCGGCGCGGTGGGTGGGCATGCCACCGACCGTAGAGGTCGCGACGCGCATCGGGTCGATGGCCAATCCGCTGCGGGTGGGTGCCGCACGGAATCATTCGTGCGCATGCGGCTGTTGGCAGCGATATGACGACCTACGGCATCATCGGAGCGGGCAACATCGGCAGCACCATCGCGAAGGCGGTGATCGCGCTCGGCGACGACGTCGTCATCGCGAACTCGCGGGGGCCGGAGACGCTCGGCGACCTGATCGCGGAGCTTGGGCCGAAGGCTCGCGCCGCGACAGTCCACCGAGGCGGCCGAGGCGGCCGACATCGCGGTCGTGACGGTGCCGCTCAAGGCGATCTCGCGACGATCCCGGTCGAGCCGCTGGCAGGCAAGATCGTGATCGACACGAACAACTACTACTTCGAGCGCGACGGTCACATCGACGCGCTCGACCGCGGCGAGGCCACGACGTCCGGGCTGCTGCAAGAGCACCTGCCCACCTCGAAGGTCGTGAAGGCGTTCAACCACATCTACTCCGACGAGATCCTGGTCGACGGCAAGCCCGCCGGCACTCCGGGCCGCCGTGCGCTCGCGGTCTCGAGCGACTACCCGGAGGCGGCGCTGTTCGCGAGCGACCTGCTCGACCGGCTCGGCTTCGACGTCGTGGATGCCTCGCCGCTGAGCGAATCGTGGCGCTACGAGCGTGACCGCCCCGCGTACGTCGCTCGCCAGAGCCGCGACGAGCTCGTGGCGAACCTCGCGAAGGCGCCGCGGACGATCTGAGACCGGGCGGCCCGAGCTAGCCGAGATCCGGTACGAGTCGCTCGACGGCGCGCACCACGGGTCGCCGCAGATGGCGCCTGACGGGATCGCGAAGCGCGTCATCCATGAGTTCGCGACGAGCCACCGCCCGTTGTAGCACTCGAGCCGCCCGCTGTCGACGCCTTGGACCCGTCACGCCCCGCCCGTACCGTCGAAGGATGACTGACACGAAGACCACCCTGCCCGCGGGAGCCGGTGCCCGCACCACGCGCCGCCAGAACGCCGAGCACGGTTTCACGGCGTCCAAGCAGCTCACCGAGAACCTGCAGAAGGTGCTCGTCGACCTCATCGAACTCGCCGGTCAGGGCAAGCAGGCGCACTGGAACGTCGTCGGCCGCAATTTCCGCGACACCCACCGCATCCTGGACGAGATCATCGAGGCCGCCCGCGAGTTCAGCGACGAAGTCGCGGAGCGGATGCGCTCGCTGCACGGTATCCCGGACGGTCGTAGCGACACGGTCGCGGCGACGACCACGCTGCCGGAGTTCCCGGCCGGCGAGGTGTCGACCGCCGACACGATCGACCTCGTCACCGTTCGGCTCGAGAACACCGTCGGCACGATCCGGGACGTGCACGACGAGGTCGACGAGGAGGATCCGACGAGCGCGGACATCCTGCACGCGATCATCGAGAAGCTCGAGCAGTACGCGTGGATGGTGTCGGCCGAGAACCGCACCCCCGCCAAGAAGTAGCTCCGCGGCCGTCACGCGCGTGTGCTTGAGCACGAAGGGCGCGCCTGACTATGCGGTCCCGCGGGCCGCCCACGCTCGGGCGACCATCGTGATCGATCCGTCGCCTGCCGCCGTCGCGCTCTCGCGCACCGCCTCCCGAACAGCATCGCGCGTGAGCTCGTCGAGGGTCGCGACGTAGCTGGGCGCCGAGCCCTGGCCACCGAGGAACGGCGTCCACAGGTCGTCGAAGTCGGTGAACACCGTGGGGATCTCGAGTGACGCGACGTGCACGTCGGTGAGCCCCGCGTCGGCGAACGCTTCGGCGAGGCCTGCTGCCGTCGCCACCGGGAACCGCGCAGCCTCGTCGAGCTCTGCGGCTGCGACGTCGACCCTCGCTGCCGCGTCCCAGAACACCCGCATGAACTCCATGCCCTCGGCGTAGTCCCACACGTACGCGGCGACCGTGCCGCCAGCCGCGACGCGCGCCGCCTCACGGAGGGCGCGACCGTGGTCGGGCACGAAGTTCAGCACGAGGCCCGACACCACCACGTCGGCGGACGCGTCGGGCAGGGGAAGGTCCTCCGCGCCCGCCTGATGAAACGTGACGCGCTCGCCGAGTTGCTCCCGCGCGAGGCTGAGGAACCCAGCGGAGGGCTCGACGCCGACCACCGAGGCGGGCGACCTGAGATCGAGGATGGCGCTGCTCAACGCACCCGTGCCGCACCCGACATCCACCCAGCGCAGTCCCGCCTCCAGCTCGAGCCAATCGAGAAACGCCGGCGCGACGCGTCGGCTCCACCGACCGACATAGCGCTCGTACGCGTCGCCGTGCGCCCAGGTGTCGGTCACTCGTTCGGAGCCCATGCTCCACTGTGCTCCGCGCGCGGACGCGAGGCAAGGGGGAGGGTCAACCGCGCGCGGTGCGCCGCCCGGGCTAGACGGCCTGGTGGTGGTTATTCGGTGATGAAGTACATCACTCCGGTGGAGTTGCTCGCGAGGGACCGGACGATGTCCAGGTTGGGCGAGGGGAAGGTCGCGACTTCGGTCATCACACCTGCGGGCGTCACTGCGTTGATGGACGCGTCGAGTGGCGCGGTTCCGACCAGGGTCGCCGTGACATCCGACGGGTTCACCTTGTTGATGCCGCCGTCGACCGACGAGAGCGGAGCGGCGGCGCCCGCGACAGGATCTGCTGACCCCTGGCTTTCGCGTGGTCTCGGTGACCCCCTAGCGCAATTGATAAGGATTATCAATTGCGATAGGGTCGTCGCATGCCCACTCGCTTCACGCCCATGTTCCTGCTCGCCCTCGCTCCTGTCCTCGTCGTGGGACTTGCGGGGTGCGGTGCTGCCGCGACCGGAGATGACGACGGGCGGGTTGCGGTCGTCGCATCCACTGACGTCTACGGCGACATCGTCGCGAGCATCGGCGGCGACCTCGTGAGCGTGACGAGTCTCATCGACTCTGCCGCGCAAGACCCGCACTCCTACGAGGCGAGCGCGCGCGACCGGCTCGCCGTCTCGGAGGCCGCGCTCGTGATCGAGAACGGCGGGGGCTACGACCCGTTCATGACCGCGCTCATCGATGCTTCGCCCTCGGACGCACGCGTCGTGATCGACGTCGTCGACGAGTCGGGTCTGGCTCCGGAGGATGCGGACCAGCATGCCGAAGATGAGCACGCCGGCGACGACGACCACGGTCACGCGCACATCGAGGGCTTCAACGAGCACGTCTGGTACGACCTGCACACGATCGAGCACTTCGCCGAGACGATCGCCGACACCCTCAGCGAGCTCGAGCCGGCGGGCGCCGCGACCTTCGATGCGAACGCCAAGACCTTCCTGGCCGGCCTCGAGGCTGTGCACGAGCAGGCGGCCGAGCTCGCGACGCAGGTCGAGGGACGCGAGTTCGCACTCACCGAGCCCGTGCCCGCATACCTGTTCGCCGAACTCGGCCTCATCAACGTGACCCCAGAGGCGTTCAGCGAGGCCATCGAAGAGGGTGCGGATGTCGCACCACGCGACCTCGAGGCCATGCTCGGCCTCATCGACTCGCACGCACTGCTGCTGCTCGCCTACAACGACCAGACGACGAATGCGCAGACCGAGCAGGTGCGCAGCGCAGCGGAAGCAGCGGGCGTGCCCGTGGTGTCGTTCACCGAGACCCTGCCCGAGGGGCTCGACTACCTCGAATGGATGACGTCGAACCTCGACGCGATCGCGGCGGCGGCAAGCTAGCGGTTACCGTTGGTGGGTGCACCCGACCAGCGAAGCGCAGGCCGCGGCGTACTCGGCTGGCGCGGTGCCGCCCGCCGAAACGGTGCGTGACGGGATCTTCGCGATCGCGATCCCGCTCGGTCACCGCTACCTGCCGTTCGCGTTCAGCTACGCGCTCGAGGATGCCGCGGGCAGCCATCCATCTCGTCGATGCTGGCGGCCTGACATCCGAGCACCTGGCCGCGCTCGAGGCCGCGCTCCTGACCGTCGGACACTCGCTCGACGAGGTAGCGAGTGTGACGGCGACCCATCTGCATCCCGATCACCTCGGGCTCGCTGAGCGCATCCGCGCGCGCACGGGCGCGAGCATCGCCCTGCACCGCGTCGAGCAGGCCTCCGTGCTGTCGCCGCCCGCCGATCTCGGCGAACTGCTCGACGCCTGGGGCGTGCCAGTCGCGCGTCGCGCCGAGCTGATCGATCGCCCGTCACCCGTCGATCCGGTGACCGCCGACGTGCTGCTCGACGACGGCGACCGACTGCCGATCAGCGGTCGCGAGATCGTCGTCGTGCACACGCCGGGCCACACGGCCGGCAGCATCTGCCTCGTGGATGCCGCCGAGCGCCTGCTCTTCACCGGCGACCACCTGCTGCCCGACCAGTTTCCGGGCATCGGCGTCGACAGCGCGCCGGTCGGCAACCCGATTCGCGACTACCTGCGCTCGCTCGAACGGATCACCGCGTTCGCCGACCACGAGGCACTGCCGGGGCATGGATGGCGCTTCACCGGCATCCCCGCCCGGGTCGACGTCACCCGTGCCCACCACGCCCGCCGCACGTCCGAGGTCGCGGCCGCGCTCGCTGACGAATCCGGCGCTGCCGCTCTGGGAGCTCGCCTCGCACCTCACGTGGTCAGCGGGCTGGCAGAACCTCGGCAGCTTCTACCTGCGCTCGGCGCTCATGCAGACCGCGTGGCACCGCGAGATCGTGCTCGACGGCTCCTAGGCGAGGCTCGCGCTCGAGGTCAGTCCACGGCTCTGCGGTAGCGCTCGCCGAGCACCCGGACGTGGTCGGCCAGGTCGGACGGGTGTTTCGACGGTGAAGTCGAGACCGAGCATCCCGACGTAGACCGCCATGATCTCGAAGCTGTCGGCGCCGGTGACGAGCACGACGTGGTCGTCGTCGACCGCCTCGACCACCCCGACCGTCGGGATTGATCCGCGCGAGCACGTCGCTCGGCGGGCGCGTGCACCGTGATGCGGGCGTGCACCTTCCAGCCGGTCGACGCGACGTCGCGCAGCAGAAGTCGGTGTAGTCGCCTTCCGGCATCGGGCGGCGCTCGAACCGGCGATGAGTCGGTGCCTTGCAGCGTCATCCAGTCCACCCGGAACGTCGTCCACTCGCCGGTGCGCGCGTCGCGAGCGACGAGGTACCAGCGGCCGCGCCCAGCTGACCAGCCGGTACGGCTCGACCGACCTCGACTCGGACTCGCCGGTATCTCGAAGCGCACCCGCTCCCGCTCGCGCGATCGCGGTCGCGAGATCGCCGAGCAGCCGGGATCGCACCGACGGGTCCGGCCACGTTGGTGCCGGTGTCGACCGGGCCGCTCGTCACGGCCGACTGGATGGCGTTCACCCGCGGCGCAGTCGGCGCGGCAGCACCTGGTCGAGCTTCGCGATCGTGCGCGCGCTCGACTCCTCGACCCCGGCGACGCCGGAGCCGGCCCGCAGCCCGATCGCGACCGCGACCGCCTCCTCGTCGTCGAGCAGCAGCGGCGGCAGCTGTCGCCCCGGCGCCGAGCCGGTAGTGGCCTGGCGAGCCGCGGACCGCATCGACCGGATAGTCCGAGCTCGCGCAGCCGCTCGATGTCGTTGCGGATCGTCCGCGTCGTGACGCCCAGTCGCTCGGCCAGCTCGGTGCCCGACCACGCCGGTCGCGACTGCATGAGCGCGAGCAGGGCGAGCAGTCGCGACGAGGTTTCGAGCATGGCCAACGATTTCTGGCACGATTAGGAACGTACTGTTCCTATAGACCCGAATAGCGTAGATGACATGACGAAGAACTCGACCGGCGCGACCGGCATCCGCCCTTTCCGCATCGACATCCCCCAGGCCGACCTCGACGACCTGCGCGAGCGCCTCGCCCGCACGCGGCTGCCGCAGCCGGCCCCGGCGACGACTGGGACCTACGGCGTCCCGAACGCCTGGCTCTCCGAGACGATCGACGCAGTGGCGGGCGACTTCGACTGGCGCGCCCAGGAGGCGCGGATGAACGAGTTCCCGCACTACCTCACCGAGATCGACGGCCAGACCGTCCACTTCATCCACGTGCCGTCGAAGGAGGAGGGCGCGACCCCGCTGCTGCTGCTGCACACCTACCCGGGCTCGTTCGTCGACTTCCTCGACCTGATCGACCCGCTCATCGACCCGGTCGCGCACGGCGGTCGCGCCGAGGACGCGTTCTCGGTCGTCGTGCCGTCGATGCCCGGCTTCGGGTTCAGCACGCCGGTCGTCGACCGCGGCTGGACCATGGCCCGGGTCGCGACGTACGTTCGACACGCTCATGCGCCGGCTCGGCTACGACGTCGCTACGGCACGCACGGCAGCGACGGCGGCGCGATGATCTCGCGCGAGCTCGGGCTGCTGAACCCGGAGGGATTCCTCGGCCTGCACGTGCTGCAGCTGTTCTCGTTCCCGTCCGGCGACCCGGCCGAGTTCGAGAAGCTCGAGCCGAAGGACTACGCCGCGCTCGAGCACATGCAGTGGTTCCAGTCCGTCGGCGGCTACAACCAGATCAACGCGAGCCGTCCGCAGACCGTCGCGGTCGGCACTCTCCGACTCCCCGGCCGGGCAGCTCGCGTAGAGCGAGCTGTTCATCAACTTCGGCAACGGCACGAGCCTGGTCTCGACCGAGCAGATCCTCACCGAGGTCTCGCTCGACTGGTTCACGAACACGTCGGCGACGGTCGGCCGCTACCACCTCGAGGAGGCGCGTGCCGGCGCCGAGCCGGAGGTCAACCACGTCCCGACCGGCGTCGCGGTCTTCGCCGACGACTTCAAGTCGATCCGGACCTTCGCCGACCGTGACAACGCAAATCGTGCACTGGAGCGAGTTCGACGACGGCGGGCACTTCGCCGCGCTCGAGGCCCCGACGTCCTCGTCGACGACCTCCGCGCCTTCTTCGCCGGGCTGCGCGCGGGGCTGAGGATCGAGCCTGCTCGCGACGGACTTGCGGGCGGCGCGTCGGCTGGGACCACGGGTCCCGGCGTGACCGTGTCGCCCGCACGTCCATGCCCGGCACCTGCGCGAGCGCGTCGAGGTAGCTCGCCTTGCGGGCCTTGCGACCGCGGCGCATGAGCTCGAACCCGAGGATCGCGAGGCCGAGGAACAGCGCGCCGATGAACAGCAGGCCGTCGCCGAGCAGATCGGCGCACGACCAGATCGCGGTTCGTCAGCTCCATGAACCCCGCCACGAGGTAGCCGACGCCGCACGCGAGCGCGAGCACGCCGCCGAGGATCATCAGCAGCAGCCGCCGACGATGCGGCCGAACTTCTGGCCGCCGCTCTCCGGCCCGGGATCACCGCTCAGGTCGACGGTGAAGAGGGCGTCGCCGCCCGCGCTGGCTGCAGGCTCCGGCTGGGTCATGCCCATACCGTAGCGGTTCGCGGGCGGGCTCATCCACGGCCCGCTGATACCAGGCCCAGAGTCGGTCCGCGGCATCCTCGAGGGTCCAGGCGTAGCCGAGGGTGCGGCGGTCGTCCTCGACGTCGTCGGGGGTCAGGCCGCGGAACCCCCAGCGTCGATTGATGCGCCCGAGCTGGATGACGCCGACGAGATGTCCGCGATCGAACATGAACCACTGCCCCGCGCGGAACGACTGCTCGAGGTGATCGCTCGCCCGCCAGTGGTGCACCATGACCGTCTCCCGCTCCCGTGATCTGGAGCAGCCGGCCCTGCGCTCGACCACGGTAGTCCCGCGCCGCAAGTGCAACCCCCGGTGCCTTCCAGCCACGAGTGGGACCCTTGGGCCATGGATGAACAGGAACCCCGATCGAAGACGGCCACGACGACGCCTCGAAGGCCGACAAGCTCGCCGGCCTCGTCGAGCAGATGCGGCAGGATGTCGCGGCGGCAACGTCACCGATTCGACGACGCCCTGCGCCAGCGCCTCGTCGACACCGGCATCGACCTCGACGAACGGAGTTCGCGGCGCTGCTCGCGTCCGTTCGCGGCTAGATGAGACACTGGGCGAATGGCTGACGATGGCTACGACCCGCGATTCGACCCGGCGTTCCAGCGCGGATTCGAGGGCGAGACCGCCTTCCCGCCGCGGCAGGTGCCGGCGAACCAGCCGCCTCGCGCCAGGCAGCGATCCCGGCGCCCGAGCGGAGCGTGGCGCCGATCCCCGACGAGTTGCGCCCTCGCGCGCACGCAGCCGCCGCGCCGCTCGGTCGACGAGTTCCGCCCGCCGGCCGGGCGAGCCGACGTGGAGCCGCTGCACCTCGAGGTCCCGCCCGTGCCGCTGCGCAGCAACCCGTTCCTGATCGCGGTGCTCGTGATCGCGGTCGCCCTCATCGGCGCCGGGGTGCTCATCGGCAGCCGCATCGACCTCTGGTACGACGACGTGAGCCCGGATGGTCCGGGGCTTCGGCCTGCTCAACATGCTGCAGTTCGGCGCGCCGACTCGCGATCATCCTCGGTTCGCGCACGGTGATCGCGGTGCTCGTCATCCTCGCGCTGCGGTGGCGGGGGCGGCCAGAGGACTGAGCGGCGGCTACGCCTTCCGCGCGGGGAGTGCCGCGATCGCGGCGGTGACCGACCCAGATGGCGCCCGCGGCGATGGAGCAGTTGACGGCGCGATGACGTTGATGTAGACGCACCGGAGCCGTGCCGTTGTGCGACAGCTGCGGCTCCGGAACGGAGATCGCATCAGTGTGTCGTCACCGAGGCTCGGGTCGACCGCGACTGCGTTCGGGTCACGGTGTACGCGCACCGACGCGATCGTGCAGACGACGATGAGCCCGATCTTCGTGACGTCGAGGCGAACGCGACCAGGGGCGACGCGGGATGTCGAGCACAGCGATGCTCGGCGTCCCGACGTGGAACACCTCGCTGGCCCATTCGAGGATCCGATCCCTGCGGGAGCGGGTGCCCCGCAGCAGCGAGGCTGCTGCCGAGGCCGGCGACCTCCGTCATGTATGTGACCGCGACTATGCGCAGCGTCGCGAGCCACGCCGGCCCATCGCCCTTCGTCAGCAGCAGTACCCCGCCACCGATGCCGAAGGTCGCGGCCGCGATGATGTTCGAGTCGATGGTGCCGCAGCTCGACGACGTCGACGAGTGAGTGCCCGACAGCGTTGTCGCCCTTACCTTGCGCGCCGACCGAAGCTGGCCGTGTTGATACCCTCGCCCGACGATGGCCGCGATGCACGGCCGCGAAGCCGTAGCACTCGGGTGATGCCGAGCGTCGTTCGCCGTGGACGTTCCTCCTTCGAGTCCTGTGCGCGATCGTCGATCAGCAACGTGTGAGTCGCTGTCCACCGGACACGCCGCTGGGCTGCGCCTGCTACGACTTCGGCGAGTTCGGTCGACCGGCTCGCCGTTGAGCACCACGCCGGGCGACGGCAGCCGCCGGGGGTGCCGCGCGGCGCCGCCGTGCCGAACGGCGAGGCGGCCGGAGCCTGTGCGGCGGCCGGGGTGGGCTTCTTGCGAAGCGCGGCGTAGATGCCGAAGCCGCCGGCCGCGAGCGTGATGATCACCGGCAGGATCACGTCCATCTCGCCGGCCGAGCGCCCCACCGTCGTCCAGAACGCGGGTGAGAGTGATGCCGCCCTTGCCAACCCGGCTGAAGGCGTACCATCCGCTCGCGACGAGCACCGTGAGCGCGCCGACGATGACCGCGGCGATCATGATGCCGATCCACGGCATGCGCCCGGCCTTCGGCGGAGCGCCTGCGCCCTTCGTGTACAGCCACGCGCCCACGAGCGGGATCGCGATCGCGACGATGCCGGTGATGTAGCCGTAGATGCCGATGATGCCCGCCAGGATGATGTACCCGACGATCGCCACGACGATCGCGCCGACTGAGAACAGCAGCCCGCGCCCGACGTTCTCGACGGTGGACGACTCGGCGGCGCTGGACGGGTTGAGCTGGGTCACGTTGGCTCCTTCGGTGGGCTCGATCACCACTCACCATAGCGATGCGCCGCGGCATCCAACCACCGCTCGGGCACCCCGATGGGCAGCGCCTACGCGACGCAGTCCGACCAGATGCCGCGCAGGCGGCTGGTCGCGGTCTCCTGCGCGCCGGAGATCGCCGACCAGCGCTCGTTGTTCGGTGGCATGTCGACCGCGCGAGCGAAGCCGCCGAGCGTGAGTTCGTAGTTGACGAAGCGGTCGTCGGCCGACCAGACGTACATCAGGTAGCGGCCGCCCTCATCCTTGGCGACCTCGTCGGTGGCGACCCAGGCGAGCGTGCCCTCGGGCAGCAGGCTCGCGAGCTTCGCCTGCGCCTCCTGCGCGTAGCACTCGTCGGTGATGCCGAAGTTCGGTGCGTTGATGCTGAGCAGGCGCGCGGTGATCTGGCCGTTGGCCTGCACCTGCGGTCCGGAGCCGGTCGAGATCAGGATGACCGTGTCGCCGCTGAGCACATCCTCGACCACCATCGGCTGGGCGTCCGGCGGCCGCGACCACCACGTGCCGCCGGGACCGGGCGCGGGCCAGGTGATCGCGAGCCCGAGCGCCGTTGCACAGCAGGCCGCGACGACGATGAGCCAGCCGCGCCATCCCACGCTTCGGAGCCTACGCCTGCGCGGTCCGGTGACGCCGCTACGTCTGGCATCGCGGACAGAAGTAGGTCTCCCGCAGCTGCAGCTCGTTGTCGCCGAGCTCGCCCTTCACGATCGTCGTGCCGCAGCGCAGGCACGGTCGCCCGTCACGGCCGTACACCCAGTCGGTCGCGCCGCGCAGGTTGCCGGTCGTGCTGCGCTCGACGCGATCCTTGTTCGTGTCCATCAGGCGGTGCGCGAGCTTCGACCATGCGCGGCAGGTCATGTCACGTCACGCACGGGCCGGGTCGGCAGCACCCCGCGCAGGAACAGCACCTCGGTGCGGTAGATGTTGCCGAGGCCGGCGAGGTTGCGCTGGTCGAGCAGGGCGAGGCCGATCTCGCGGTCGGGCTCGCGCTCGAGGTTGGCCACGGCGAGCGCCGGATCCCAGTCCGCTCCGAGCACGTCGGGGCCGAGGTATCCCACCACCGACTCCTCGTCGTCGCGCGCGACCACGTCGAGCATGCCGAGGTCGAAGCCGACCGCGACCCAGTCCGCCGTCTCGAGCACCGCCCGCGCCTGGTAGCGCCGGGCGGCGCCACTTCGTGCCGTGGCGGTACCGGTGCCACGAGCCCTCCATCTTCAAGTGCGAGTGGATGCTGTGCTCACCAACCCGAATCAGCAGGTGCTTTCCCCGGCTGGCGACACCCTCGATCACGGCTCCCGACAGGTCGAGGGTCGCGTACTTCGGCACCCTGAAGTCGCTCTTGAGCAGCACCGCGCCCGCGAGCACCTCGTCGAGGTTGCGCGCGGCGCGGTAGACGGTGTCGCCCTCGGGCATCTACGAACCGGGCGGGTCGTACTGCAGGATCCAGATGGGCAGCGGCTCTGCTGCCTCCGCGATGACGCGCCAGCCGAGCTTGCGGTAGATCTCGAGATTGCCCGGGTTGGTGGTCTCGAGCACCGCGGGAAGGGCCGCGGATGCCGCGTGCGACAGCCCGCGCTGCAGCACCGCCCGCGCGAGCCCGCGCCCCCGCGCCTCCGGATCCGTCGCGAGCACGCCCGAGGTACCAGTGCGGCAGCGTCGGCATCACCTCGTGCACCGACTCCTCGTACCGGTCGATGATCGCCTTCGCGGCCTTCGGCAGGTTCTCCGTCGGGTCTGCGCCGAGCGGCACGTCAGGTGCGTCCCAGAGCGCGACCGCGGCGCCGCCGTTCGCCATCCACACGGTGGTGCGCTCGACGCGGCGGTCGAACAGCGTGCCGAAGAACTCGGGCGCGTACCGGATGTAGTCGTCGTCGTCCGGCAGCGCGAGGCGCAGGAACGGATCATCCTCGAACGCCGAGACGATCGTGCGCAGCACGCGCTCGCGGTCGTCGGGCGTCGCGATGGTCACGTCGACGGGCTGCTCTGGCGCTCACGGTGGTCTCGGTCATGGGCTTAGCCTCCCGGTCCTATCCGCGGTCATCCGCGCAGCCTCAGACCCTGCGGCGTCGCGGCGAATCCCGCCTCGACGAGGGCGAGGCCGAGCGGCGTGCCGATGCCGAACTCGCCGTCGATCTTCTCGACGCGCATGCGGCCGAGCCGCGATCGCACCTGACGCTGCGACCGAGGATGCCGCGACCTGCAGCACCGCCGGATCATCCGTGAAGGTCAGCACCGACTTGCCGCCGCGTTCGATGTACAGCACGAGCCTCCCGTCGACCATCGTGACGAGCGCGCCGGCCTTGCGACCGGGCCGGTGCCGCGCGCGGCGCTGCCGTGAGTCCGTCAGCCTTCGCGCCCTTCGAGAGCCTCAGGGACAGCCTCAGGCACCGTCGGCCACGGCAGGGCGGCGCCGTACGCGTTCGCGGGATCGGTGGCCGCGAGCGTGAGCGCCTCGAGCTTCGGCTCGGCCTCGGGGTCGATCACGTACCCGCGCAGGCGGTCGACCGTGGCCCCGGTCGCGAACTGGGCTGCGCCGAGGCCGTCGATGAAGTAGCCGCGGCGCGCGCGGCCGGTCTCCTCGAATCCGCTCAGCACCTTGTAGGCGAGCGCGAACCCGCCGCGGATGCCCTCGCTCACGACCGACCCGCGAGTGACCACCCCGTGCCGCTCGAGCAGCAGCTCGCCCATCGCCTTCGCGCGCACGGTGGCACCTTTGGCGCGCGCTATCTGGCGCTGAGCCCTCGGCAAGCGGCAGCAGCGACCAGCGGCCGCCCGCTCGGCGGACCGGACGCGATGATGTTCGCGGGCCGCACCCGCGCGAGCGGAACGCCCGGGTCGCGCTGCGCGGGTGCCGGGCCCGGCGCGGCCGCCGGTGCCTTTGGCGGTGCTGCCGAGGTACGCGCGCAGGGGACTGAAGGTGTCGTTGGTGACGAGGCCGCTCCAGACCAGCTGCCACAGGGCATCCACGAGGTCCTTGTCGTCGACCGGGGTGGCGAACTCGGCCGCGACCGCCTGTGCGAGCTGGCGGAAGAAGAAGGCACCGCCACCGGCGAGCGCCGACAGGATGGCGCGCTGCAGCTCCGTGGTCTCGTCGCCGGTCGGGTCGGCGAGGGTGAGCGGCGCGGTGTCGGCGAGGTGCAGGCTCACCCAGCCGTCGTTGCCGGGCAGCGCGCCCGCGCCCGACCAGATGACCTCGCCGCTCGCCGTGAGCTCGTCGAGCCACGCCTGCGAGTAGTTCGAGAGACGGGCGGGCAGCACGAGGGTCTCCCAAGTGGAGGCCGGCAGCGCGACGCCCGCGAGTTGGTCGATCACCTGCAGCAGGCCGTCGGGGCCGCGGAGGGTGCCGCCGACGCTCTGCCACTCGGGCAGGAAGCGCGCGAGCGCGTCCTGCGGCACGGGCTCGACCTCCTGGCGCAGCGCCGCGAGCGAGCGGCTGCGCAGTCGGCGCAGCACCTCGACCGAGCACCACTCGCTGCCGCTCGCGCCCGGGCGGAACTCCCCGTCGACGACGCGCTTGTCGGCGGCGAGGCGCTTGAGCGTGTCGAGCACGACGGCGGTGCCGAGACCGAAGCGGGATGCGACATCCTGCACCGTGAACGGACCGTGCGTGCGGGCGTACCGCCCGACGAGGTCGCCCACCGGATCGTCGACCGGCTCGACGAACGCCGTCGGCACCCCGATCGGCAGCGGCACGCCGAGCGCATCGCGGAGTCTCGACGCGTCCTCCACGACGGCCCACTG
>CAWBNZ010000015.1:0-37370 GCA_963790235.1 uncultured Actinomycetota bacterium | reverse complement strand
GGTGAGCCAGTTGAGCAGCACACCGTCCGCGTGGTCGGCGGCGAGCCGTCGCATCCTCGGCCCGAGTGCACCGACGACGATCGACGCGGAGGTGCCCGACCGCAGAGTGATCACCGCATCCTCGACGCGGGCGAGCGCCCCGCTCGTGCCACCCGAGCCCACGCCGACCGCGAGCCGATCGAGTGGCAGGTCACCGAGCTTGGCGAGGATGCCGTCCGCATCCAGGCCATCGAGCGCGATGACCCCGGTGCCGAGCTGCAGCCGCGTCGTGACCTCCGCGACGACCGCAAGCCCGGCGAGGGACTGGCCGCGGTGGTTGTCGTTGAGCCAGAGCGCACGGAAGCCGGCCGCCTCGATCCGCGGCGCGATCGCCCGCAGCGTCGCGTGGTCGACGTCGCCGCGCAGGCCGATCGAGACCGTCGCGGTCACAACTGCTTGAGCATCCTCGTGTTGCCGAGCGTGTTCTGCTTCACCCGCGAGAGGTCGAGGAACTCAGCGACACCCTCGTCGGGCGAGAGTGCGAGTTCGTGGAGCACCTCGGGTCCGACGATGTCCTCACTGATCGTCTCGAAGCCGTGGCTGCCGAAGAACCGGGTCTCGAACGTGAGGCAGAACAGTCGCGTGAGACCGAGCTCGAGGGCATCCTGCTTCGATGCGCTCCAAGAGGGCATGGCCAACCCCGCGGTGCCGCCAGTCGTCTGCCGCCGCGAGGGTACGCACCTCGCCGAGGTCCTGCCACATGACGTGCAGCGCGCCGCAGCCGATGAGCTCGCCGTCGGGGGTCTCGGCGACGCGGAACTCCTGCACGGCCTCGTAGAACACCACGAGGTCCTTGCCGAGCAGGATGCGACGCTGCACGAGCGGCTCGATGAGCTGCTGGATGCCGCGTACGTCGCTCGTGCGGGCGCGGCGCACGGTGAAGTCGGATGGCGCTGCGTCGTTCACGACGACAACGCTACCGCCGGTCCTGGGGCTCTCGCGCAGCGATGAGTTCCGACTGGAGTTTGCGGATGACGATCCCCAATGTTCCGGACGCGAGCAGGCCCGCACCCAGTGGGCCGGCGGAGTCGGCGCCGAGCGGAGGCAGGGTGGCAAGGGCGGCCCTGGCTTCGGGGCTCAGGTGCGCGAGCTGCTAGCCGACCTCCTCCTCCAGAACATCGGAGCGCTCCGGCTGAGCCAGCGCGGCAGCAGTCGCGGCGTAGGCCGCCGCGCCGAACGCGTGCGCGCCCATGTGGGCGACGCCAGAGGCCTGCGCAGCTGATCGAGCGGCTGCCGCCCCTGCGCGCGATGTGGCGCTGTGGGCTGCGCGACCCGCGACGAACCGGCGACGGATCTCTCCGGCCGTGTCGAGTTCACCTCTCGCGAAGGCTCGCGTTCGGGCGATGGCATCCCTCGCGCGATCGTCATCAGGAGCCTCCGCCTCGAACAGCGGCAGCACGCGCTCCGCGCAGTCCGCAGCCCAGGATGCGACCACCCGGCGCTCGGGTTCGCTCAGGGCTTGGGGGGAGGGCACCTCAACACCATAGACGCGGTCTCGATACGCGTAGCCTTCGGCGGCGCTACTCGACCGGTCTGAACCTAGTGGATGGCGCGGCGCTCGCGATTCAGCAAGCCAGCGATCATCCGGCAGAACTCCGCGATCCGTGGAGCGGCAGCCGGCCGTCATCCAGTTCGGGGTTGTAGATGACGACACTCGCGCCGCGGCATCCGGGCCGCGACAGGATCACGCGGGTCACGTGCTCGAGGCGCTCCCACGAGAGACCGCCCGGCTGCGGGTAGTCCACTGCGGCGAGCGCGTTGGTGGACAGCACATCGAGGTCGACGTGGAACCACCAGTGCTCGCCGATCGGGCTGAGCGTCGCATCCAGCTCGTCATCGTCCACCCGGGTGAGCCAGTCGGCGTCGTGGAAGGTGACGAGGTCGCCGACCCGCTGAATGCCCGCGAATTCGAGTTCGACCCCGTCGCGAGGGCCGAGCACCACGACATGGTCGGCGTCGAGTTCCGCACGCAGCGGGGAATCGACGATGCCGAGGGCGATGCCGAGCTCGCTGTCGGCCGCCTCACCGGATTCGGCCGGAAGCGGCGGCCAGGCGTCCTCGTGCCCGTCGAGGAACACGAGACCGCCGGCGACCGCACGGACAGCACCGAGCATCACCGGGCAGTCGCCGCCGATGAGCACGGGCAGTTCGCCCGCGGCCCACGTCTCGCGTACCACGCGCTCGACATCGTCGACCATCGCGACGAGCGCGTCCTCCGAGCGGAAGCCGTAGGCACCCCGCTCCTCGGTCGCACCGCGGATCGCGACGGTGCGCGAGCCGAGCCCGATCGCCCCCGGGCCGAGCGCAACACCCCGGTCGTGCCCCCTGGAGTTGAACGGCACGTTGATGAAGACCGTCATGGGCCTATTCTCAACGGCTTTGCGCCGTTCTGCCCGTTTTGCGCTTGAACGTCCGAGCACAAAGCAGACGAACTGGCGCACAACCGAAATGGCCGCCCCCGAAGGGACGGCCACGTTCGTTGGTGAGGTCTCGACGAGCTCGACCGAGGGCTTACGCCTCGATCTCGATGGGCTCCTTCTCGGTGAGCTCCGCCTTGGTCGTGGTGAACACGAAGGCCCCGTCGACGAAGTCGGCGTGCACGTGGTCTCCCGCGTCGAGCTCGCCGTGCAGGATCTTCTCGCTGAGCGCATCCTCGATCTCGTGCTGCACCGCGCGGCGCAGCGGGCGGGCGCCGAGCGACGGGTCCCATCCGATCTCGATGAGGCGCTTCTTCGCCGGCTCGGTGAGCTCGATCGTGAGGTCGCGATCCATGAGGCGCAGTCCGAGGCGCTTGATGAACAGGTCGACGATCTGCAGCAGCTCGTCCTGCGAGAGCTGCGGGAACACGATCGTCTCGTCGACACGGTTCAGGAACTCCGGCTTGAAGTGCTTCTTGAGCTCCTCGACGACCTTGCCGCGCATGCGGTCGTAGCTCGTCGACGTGTCGGACTCCGACGTGAAGCCGATCGGCGTTCCGCTGATGTCCTTCGTGCCGAGGTTCGTGGTCATGATGATCACGGTGTTCTTGAAGTCGACCACGCGACCCTGGCCATCCGTCAGGCGTCCCTCCTCCAGAATCTGGAGCAGCGAGTTGAAGATGTCGGGGTGCGCCTTCTCGATCTCGTCGAACAGCACGACGCTGAACGGCTTGCGACGCACCTTCTCGGTGAGCTGGCCGCCCTCTTCGAAGCCGACGAATCCGGGAGGAGCACCGAACAGACGCGAGACCGTGTGCTTCTCGCCGTACTCCGACATGTCGAGGGAGATCAGCGCGTTCTCGTCATCGAACAGGAACTCGGCGAGCGCCTTGGCGAGTTCGGTCTTCCCGACACCCGTGGGGCCGGCGAAGATGAACGAACCGCTCGGACGCTTCGGGTCCTTGAGGCCGGCGCGGGTGCGGCGAATGGTCTTCGACAGCACCGAGATCGCCTCCTCCTGGCCGATGACGCGCATGTGCAGCGCCTTCTCCATGAAGATGAGCCGGCTCGACTCCTCCTCGGTGAGCTTGAACACGGGGATGCCCGTAGCCGCAGCCAGCACCTCGGCGATGAGTCCCTCATCCACGACGGCCGTGGTCGAGACGTCACCCGACTTCCACTGCTTCTCGAGGCGCAGGCGCTCGCCGAGGAGCTTCTTCTCCTCGTCGCGCAGGCTGGCCGCCTTCTCGAAGTCCTGGTCCTCGATCGCGCCTTCCTTCTGGCCGCGCACCTCGGCGATGCGCTCGTCGAACTCGCGCAGCTCCGGCGGCGCGGACAGGATCGACAGACGCAGGCGGGCGCCGGCCTCGTCGATCAGGTCGATCGCCTTGTCCGGCAGGAAGCGGTCGCTCACGTAGCGGTCGGCGAGGTTCGCCGCCGCCACGATCGCGCCATCCGTGATCGAGACCCGGTGGAACGACTCGAACTTGTCGCGGAGCCCCTTGAGGATGTTGATCGTGTGCGGCAGCGACGGCTCGTGCACCTGCACGGGCTGGAAGCGGCGCTCGAGCGCGGCATCCTTCTCGAAGTGCTTGCGGTACTCGTCGAGCGTGGTCGCACCGATCGTCTGCAGCTCACCGCGGGCGAGCAGCGGCTTGAGGATGGATGCCGCGTCAATGGCACCCTCGGCGGCACCGGCACCGACGAGCGTGTGGATCTCGTCGATGAACGTGATGATGTCGCCGCGGGTGCGGATCTCCTTGGTGACCTTCTTGAGGCGTTCCTCGAAGTCACCGCGGTAGCGGCTGCCTGCGATGAGCGAGCCAAGGTCGAGCGTGTAGAGCTGCTTGTCCTTGAGCGTCTCCGGCACATCGCCGCGCACGATCGCGAGCGCGAGGCCCTCGACCACGGCGGTCTTGCCGACGCCGGGCTCACCGATGAGCACCGGGTTGTTCTTGCTGCGACGGGAGAGGATCTGCATGACCCGCTCCATCTCCTTCTCGCGACCGATCACCGGGTCGAGCTTGCCGTCGCGCGCGGCCTGCGTGAGGTTGCGGCCGAACTGGTCGAGGATCTGCGAGCCCTTGTCGGGCGCCGCGTCGTTGCCACCGACAGCAACAGCCTCCTTGCCCTGGTAGCCCGAGAGCAGCTGGATGACCTGCTGGCGAACGCGGTTGAGGTCGGCGCCGAGCTTCACGAGCACCTGGGCCGCGACACCCTCGCCCTCGCGGATCAGGCCGAGCAGGATGTGCTCGGTGCCGATGTAGTTGTGGCCGAGCTGCAGCGCCTCGCGCAGGCTCAGCTCGAGCACCTTCTTGGCACGCGGAGTGAAGGGGATGTGACCGGTCGGCTGCTGCTGGCCCTGGCCGATGATGTCCTGCACCTGCTCGCGCACGGCATCCAGCGAGATGTTCAGCGACTCGAGCGCCTTGGCGGCGACACCCTCGCCCTCGTGGATGAGGCCGAGCAGGATGTGCTCGGTGCCGATGTAGTTGTGGTTGAGCATCTTGGCCTCTTCCTGGGCCAGGACGACAACGCGGCGAGCTCTGTCGGTGAAACGCTCGAACATGTTCTTCAACTCCCTGTGGCGCGCAGTGCCTGTTCAACTTCGTTGGCGCCGATGTATCGAGAGTACCGACCGGGATCGTGGATAACGCGGGTGTTCGCCCTAGGCGTGACGCCGTGTCTCAGGGCTGCCAGGGGGGCGCGACGCCCCAGCCCCACCTGGGTACGGGTGCGTGCGGCACGACCTGCGCGTCGGGCTGCGAGTTGTGCTGCGCGAGCCGCGTGCCCCACTCGAGGTAGCCGACGAGCGCGGCGCGGAATTCGGGGTCGGATGGCATCCCCGCATCGTCGGCGGCGAGGCTCATGAGGGAGGCGAATCGGAACCGCTGCTCCGACGTGATGCCGAGGTTTCGGTGGTGGGCCAGCATCCGCTCGTAGCCGCCGAGCTGCGCGGTGTAGTCGGCCGGACCACCGAAGACCTCGATCCACCACACGGCAACGTGCGCGCGATGGTGCTCACTCACTCCACCCGGGAACAGCGGGCTCAGCAGGTCGTCCGCCTCGACCCGGTCGTAGAACGCGTCGATCATCGCCCGGAATGGGGCGGACCCGCCCACCCATTCGTACAGGGTCGGGGTCTCGGCGGTCGGTCACGGCGCCAGTGTAGGGCTTCGGCCGAGTGCGGCCCCCACTCCTCCACAGCCAGCGAGTGGAGGGAGGACTTCACGGATTCGAGAATTGGATGCCGCGGCGACCGCGGCTGCCGGAAGGATGCATGCATTCCTTGCAGGTGTGCATGCAGGAGCGTAGCCTCGATTCATGGGAGTGACAGTGCAGGTTCGCGACCTCGATTCTGGCGTCCAGGAGCGACTTCGTGCTGCGGCGGAACGAGAGGGGATCTCGTTGTCGGCGTTTCTTCGCCGTGAGTTGACCTCCCTTGCCAACAACTTGGAGGTGCGGGATCGCGCCCGCGAACTCAACGCCACGCCGCTGCAGGTCGCGCTCGGGGGTCCGTTCCCAGCGCTTGCTCATCTGGACTCCGCCGAGATCGTGCGAATGATCCGCGAAGATCGCGACAGTCATTGAGCGACCTCGTCATCGACAACTCGGCGGCCATCGACGTCGCGCGAGGCGCTCTGAGGCTCGACTACCCGGACGCAACCCTGTTCGCCCCTGAGCTCATTGACCTTGAGTTCGCCAATGCCCTCAGGAAGTTGCTCGCGCGCCGCGAACTCGACATCGAGCCCGCGACACGATACTTCGCCGCCTGGGTCGCGAACGGTGTCGTGCGCTGCTCCCACCGTCTGCTCGTTGCGCGGGTGTGGGAGTTGCGTGACAATTTCAGCAGCTACGACGCGTCCTACGTTGCTTTGGCCGAACGTCTCGCGGTGCCCCTCCTGACGACGGATAGCCGGCTTGCACTCGCGGCCAGCAGCTATTGCGACGTAGTGCCTCTCGCCCCTCGGGCATAGCCAGCTCGTTCCGAAGTCCACGGTCGTGGGCGATACGCCCCGTACGCTGGATCCATGCCTCGCATGTGGGAGCAACTGAACGAACCGTTCGACGAGATCCCGGTCTCGCGGGCCATCGCGATCCTCAAGTGGCACTGGGAGCTGCAGCCCACGAGCGTCGAGCCGCTCGACACCGAGCGCGACGACTCGTTCCACGTGGTCGCGACCGATGGGGATGGCGCGTCCCAGGAGTACGTGCTCAAGATCTCGCATCCCGGCGACGACCCGCACGTTATCGGGATGCAGTCGGCCGCCATGCGCCACGCCTCCGAGGCCGGACTGCCGGTGCAGCTGCTCGTGCCGACGACCGACGGCTCGACCCATCCGGTCGAGCACGGTCGTGTCCTGCGCCTGCTCACCTGGATCCCGGGCGACCTCCTGCTCGCCCACTGGCCGGATGCCGCGGGCCTCGAGTCGCTCGGCGAGCGCCTCGCGACGCTCACCGCAGCGCTCGCGTCGTTCGAGCACCCCGCCGCACACCGCACGTTCGCGTGGGACCTCCGGGCGATCGGCGACCTGCGCGAGCTGCTCGACCTCGCGCCGACCCCGGCGGTCGCCACGGTGATCGATGAGGTGGAGGCGGCGCTTCCGGAGTACGAAGCGATGCCGAGCCAGGTCGTGCACGGCGACTTCCACCCGGGCAACGTGATCGTCGACGCGGATGGCAAGGTCACCGGCATCCTCGACTTCGGCGACACGCTCAACGCACCCCGCATTCTCGACCTCGCGATCGCGCTCGCCTACTTCGTGCCGCGCGAGGGCGACGCGGCCGCCGCCGTCGCGCCGTTCATCGCGGGCTGGGAGCGCGTGCTGCCGCTCACCGACGAGGAACGCGGGCTGCTGCCGACGCTCGTCGCCGGGCGGCTGGCCCAGCGCATCCTGCTCGGGGCCTTCGCCGCGGGTGGTCGTCCCGACCGAGCTCTACGCGATCGCGCGCCTCGGCGACGTGCTCGACAACTGGCGGCGGACGAGCGAGCCGTCGTGACCGGTCCCGCGACCTACTTCGACCCGCAGCGAGCCGACTCGCTCGACGCCGAGACGAGGATGCTCGTCGAACGCCGCGCGCGCGTGCTCGGCAGCGCCTACCGCCTGTTCTACGAGCACCCGCTCGAACTCGTCCGCGGATCCGGCACGCTCGTGTGGGATCGCGACGGCATCGAGTACCTCGACGCCTACAACAACGTGCCGTCGGTCGGCCACGCCCACCCGCGCGTGGTCGAGGCGATGGCGAAGCAGGCCGCGACGATCAACACCCACACCCGCTACCTGCACGAGGGCATCGTCGAGTACGCGGAGCAATTGCTCGACACGCTGCCCGGCCGGCATCGACAACATCATGTTCACCTGCACGGGATCGGAGGCGAACGACCTCGCGCTGCGGATCGCGAAACTGGTAACCGGCAATGAGGGTGTCATCGTGACATCCAACGCCTATCACGGCGTCACCACGGAGGTCGCGGCGATCTCGCCCTCGCTCGGCGGCGTCGACTCGCTCGCCCCGTGGGTGCGCACCGTCGAGCCGCGGCCCGACGAGCCAGAGCATTTCGCCGCGTCGGTGAAGGCCGCGATCAGCGAGCTCGAGATCTTCGGCATCCGCCCGGCGGCGCTCATCGTCGACACGATCTTCGCGAGCGACGGGGTGCTGCCCGAACTGCCAGGACTCGTGGATGCCGCGGCCGCCGTCCGCGCCGCCGGCGGCCTGTTCATCGCCGACGAGGTGCAGCCCGGGTTCGGGCGTCTTGGCCACGGAATGTGGGGATTCGAGCGCTACGGACTCGACGGTGCCTCGTTACAGCCTGACCTCGTGACCGTCGGCAAGCCCATGGGCAACGGCCAGCCGATCGCCGCGGTGATGGCGCCGCACGACCTCATCGACCGGTTCAGCGACCACGCGCGCTACTTCAACACATTCGGCGGCAACCCGGTCTCGATCGCCGCCGCCCAGGCGACGCTCGACGTGCTGCGCGACGAGCAGCTGATCGAGAATGCGCGCGATGTCGGGGAGTACCTGCTCGCGGGGCTGCGATCGATGGGGCTCGAAGCCCGCGGCTCCGGACTGTTCATCGGCGCGGAGGTCGGGCCCGACGCGGTTGCGGTGGTGAACCGGATGCGGGAGCGTCGGGTGCTGGTCGCTACCACGGGCGCGGCCAACACGGCGCTGAAGATCCGCCCGCCGCTGCCGTTCAGCCACGCCGACGCGGATCGGCTGCTCTCGGAACTCGAGGCATCACTGTGAGCAATCTCGAGAAGGACCCAGTCGAGCTGCTCGAGGTTCCGACAGCGACCTCCGGCGCCCTCGAGCTGCTCGAGCCGCGGGAGGTGCCGCTCGGCGGTCCACGAGCCATGAGCGTGCGCCGCACCCTGCCGCAGCGGCAGCGCTCCCTCATCGGTGGGTGGTGCTTCGTCGACCACTATGGGCCCGAGGAGACGGCGATGGTGGTGCCGCCGCATCCACACACCGGGCTGCAGACGGTGAGCTGGCTGTTCGAGGGCGAGATCGAGCACCGCGACAGCGTCGGCTCGCACGCTCCGGTGCGGCCGCGCGAGCTCAACCTCATGACCGCAGGGCACGGCATCGCGCACAGCGAGATCTCGCCGGTGCAGCATGACCCACGGCGCGCAACTCTGGATCGCGCTGCCCGACGCGCACCGCGACCACGCGCCGTTCTTCGAGCGCACGGTGACCTCGCCCATCCAGCTCGGGCCGGCGATCGCGCACGTGTTCATCGGCGAACTCGGTGGCGTGCGCTCCCCGGCGACGGTGTTCAGTCCGCTCGTGGGCGCGCAACTCGACCTGCCTGCGGGAGCCACGCTGCGGCTCGAGGTCGACGAGAGCTTCGAGCACGGCATCCTCGTCGATTCCGGCGACGTGCGCGTCGAGCGCGAGGCCGTGCCGATCTCGCACCTCGCCTACCTGCCGACCGGGCCTCGAGCATCACGATCGAATCAGGCGCCAGTGGATGCCCGGCTCCTGCTCATCGGCGGCGAACCGATGGGCGAGTCCATCGTGATGTGGTGGAACTTCATCGCCCGCAGTCACGACGAGATCGTGCGATTCCGCGAGGAGTGGCAGGCCGACGTGATCGCGGGCGGCAACCCGGATGGCCGGTTCGGCTTCGTGCCCTACGAAGGCAGCCCGCTGCCGGCGCCGGAGCTGCCGCCGATCAGGCTCAAGCCTCGGGCGTAGCGGCCGGCGGGAGCGCCGCCTTCGCGCGCTCCTCCGCCTCGATCTTCGCGTACGACGCACGCTCGGTGCGGTCAGAGCGGATGATCGCGCGCAGCACGAACCAGAAGATGAGCCCGACCAGGATGGTCGGCGTCACCGAGTAGAGCGCGTTCGCCCAGAATTCCTGTGGCACCCGGCAAGCCTAACGCGGCCAGAGCGTGACGATCCCGATGAGGATCAGGATGACCGCGAGCCCGACGGCCATCACGATGCGCGACTGCCTACGGTCCATCAGCCCAGCACTCCGGCCTTCACGAGCAGGCCCATCACGCCGAGCACGGCCAGGAACGTGCAGGCACCGAGCACGACCACCCAGATGCCCACGCGCACGGCCGAGTTCATGCGTCCACGATACGGTGCTCCGCGTACGAACTAGGCTTGATGGCCGTGACCGATGCCGCCGAGACCGCCGAGACCGAGCCCGTTCAGGGCGGCGGCGCCACCCGCGACGACTGGGTCTCCCGGCTCGCCGACGAGGTGATCGTGGAGGCCGAACGGCGGGGGACGCCCGTCGTGTGCGCTTCGGGGTTGAGCTCCCTCCGGCGTCATCCACCTGGGCAACTTCCGCGAGGTGATGAGTCCGCACCTCGTCGCTGACGAGATCGCGCGCCGCGGCATCCAGGTCGAGCACCTCATCTCGTGGGACGACTACGACCGCTTCCGCAAAGTGCCCAATGGCATCGAGGGCGTGGATGCGACGTGGTCCGAGCACATCGGCAAGCCCCTGACCTCGGTGCCCGCCCCGCCCGGCTCCACCGCCGCGAACTGGGCGGACCATTTCCGCACCCGCGCCGAGGAGGCCTTCGCGGCCCTCGGCATCCGGTACCGGAGCATCAGCCAAACGCAGCAGTACACGTCGGGCGCGTACACCGAGCAGATCCTCTCGGCGATGCGGCAGCGTCGCGAGATCGACGCGATCCTCGCGCAGTACCGCACGCTGCCCGGCGACCGACAACTCCGACGAGGTGGATGCCGAGACGCAGGCCGCGCTCGACGCCGGCTCGGGTGCCGCCACCGAGGACGACGGATCGGGTGGTGGATCGTCCGGCACGAGTACTACCCGTACAAGCCGTACTGCACCGATGTGCGGCACCGACCTCACGACCATCACGGCGTACGACGACGACACCACCGAGATGACCTACTCGTGCCAGTGCGGTCACAGCGAGACAGTGCTGCTGCGCGACTTCCGCTCCGGCAAGCTCGTCTGGAAGGTCGACTGGCCGATGCGCTGGGGCTACGAGAAGGTCGTGTTCGAGCCGTCGGGCGTCGACCACCAGTCCCCCGGCTCGTCGTTCGAGGTCGGCCTGCAGCTCGCGCCGCTCTTCGGCTGGGAGCGGCCGTACGGCCCCGGCTACTCGTTCGTCGGCTTCGGCGGCGCCGCCAAGATGTCGTCGTCGCGGGGCGGGGCGCCCGACCCGGGTGACGCGCTGCGAATCATGGAGGCGCCCGTGCTCCGCTGGCAATATGCCCGTCGGCGCATGAACCAGTCGTTCGACGTCGCGTTCGGCACCGAACTGCAGCGCCTCTACGACGAATGGGATGCGCTCGCCCGCAAGATCGGCGACGGCAGCGCGGGGGCGGCCGAGGTCGCGGCGCACGCACGCGCGGTCGCGACGGCCGCTGAGGTGCTGCCGGTGACGCCGCATCCTGTGCCCTTCAAGGTGCTCGCGTCGCTCGTCGACCTCTCGACCGGCGACGCCGACCAGCTGCTCCGACTGATCCGGCCAGGTGGATGCCGCGGCCACCGACCTCGACGTGCTGCAGCCGCGGCTCGACCGCGTCGAGACCTGGGTGGCCACGCAGATGCCGCCGGAGGACCGCACGACCGTGCGCACCACCCCGGATGCCGCGGCCCTCGCCGCGCTCACCCCCGAGCAGCGCGAGGCCATCGCCCTCCTCCTCGACGGTGGCGGAGGGCTCCCCCCGATCTCGGAGGCGTGGACGCTCGACGGCCTCACCCACCAGGTGTACGGCGTGGTGAAGGTGCAGCGCGGCCTCGCCCCGGATGCGGTAGTGAAGGGCGACAAGGAGGTCGGCGCTCAGCAGCGCGGGTTCTTCACGCTCGTGTACGGTCTGCTCATCGACCGGGATGCCGGGCCGCGACTGCCGACGCTGCTGCTGGCGATCGGGCTGGAGCGGGCGCGGGAGCTGCTGGGCGGCTAAGCCGTGCCGGAGACTCCGCGCGACCGGTGCCGCACCACCGCCAACACGTGTCATCGAGACTGAGAGGCTCGTGCGGCCGCAGATCCGGGCCTGTTCGTCAAATCCGGGCCGGCGCGCAAGCCCGGATTTGACGCATCGGCCCGGAAACCGGGGCGGAGGCCGAAATCAGGCGACGTTTCGGCCCGGAAATCGCGCGTCAGCAGCCCTCGCGGGCTCATCTGGCCCGGAAAGGACGCGGGCGAGGCGGATTGGGCCGCACTCGCGAGTCGCGGGACCGCTGCTACCCCACGCTCAGTCGGCGTGCTGCACGCACCGCGTCGCATCCGGTCGCACCGCGAGCCGCGCCGCCGGGATGGCCTGGCCGCACACCTCGCATACCCCGTAGGTGCCGGCAGCGATGCGCTCGAGCGCACCGCGCAGCCGCGCGACCTGCTCCGCCGTCGAGGCGATGGTCGCGTCGAGCTGCGCTCGCTCGAAGCCGATCGTCGCGCCCTCTGGGTCGTGCTCGTCGTCGGCGTTGGACTCGAGGGATGCGGCGACGACGCCGGAGCGACCGCGGTCGAGTTCAACGAGCAGCGCGTCCAACTCGGCGAGACGGGTCTCGATACGCGTGCGCCGGCGGCGCGCGCTACTCGACCGGCCGTCGGCCATCACACCAGCCGGATCGTCTCGTTGTCGATCAGCCGCGTCGAGCCGAGCTTCGCCGCGACGATGGCGATCGCTGCGCCGCGGTAGGCGTCGTCCACCGGCAGAAACGTGCGCGGATGCACGACTGCGAAGTAGTCGAGCTCGACGAGCTCCTCGCCCATGAGGGCGCCCTGGGCCGCCCCGAGCGCCGCATCGATGCCGTGGTCGGCTGATCCCTGCGCGGCATCCAGGGCGATCGAGAGGGTGCGCGCGGCCTTGCGCTCCGACGCGGAGAGGAACCGGTTGCGCGACGACAGCGCGAGCCCGTCGGTCTCGCGCACGGTCTCGATGGTCTCGATGCGGGTGGGGATGTTGAGCTCGCTCACCATGCGACGCACGAGGAACAGCTGCTGGGCATCCTTCTGCCCAAAGGTGGCGACCGTCGGCTGCACGATGTGGAGCAGCTTCGCGACGACGGTGAGCACGCCGTCGAAGTGCCCAGGGCGGGCCTTGCCCTCGAACAGGGTGCCGACCTTGCCCGCGTGCACCGTCGTCTCGGTCGGGCCGAACGGGTACATCTGCTCGACCGCTGGCGCGAAGACGTAGTCGACGCCGAGAGGGGCGAGCTTCGCGACATCCCCGTCGAGATCACGCGGGTACTTGGCGAGATCCTCGTTCGCGCCGAACTGGGTCGGGTTGACGAACACCGAGACCACCACGACGTCCGCGAGCTCGCGCGCGCGGGCGACATGGGCGAGGTGCCCGTCGTGCAGCGCGCCGAGCGTCGCAACCAGGGCGACGGTGCGACCGGAAGCGCGCACGGCGTCGAGTTCGAGACGCAGCGCCGCGATCGTGTCGATGACCTCAGTCATGGTGCCTTTCGGTCATCGTCGTCGTCGAACAGTTGCGGCTCGAGCGAGCGCAGGTCGATCGTAGTCGGGCCGCTCGTGCCGAGCGCGCGCTCGACGGCCGAGCCGCACCACCGGCGCGATCACGCTCGTCGGCGACTCGATGCCGAGCCCGGCGAGCAGGTCGACGGCCTGGCCCACGATGGACTCCGAGAAGCTGGATGCCGTCGCAATCGCCTCGGCGTAGGTCGCCCGGTCGGCCTCAGCCACGATCACCGGCTCAGCCCCCATCTCCACGACGAGCGCCTGCCCGATCGGCAGCACGGGAGTGGGCGCGGTGACAGCGCAGTAGCTCTCCCGAAGCCGCACGAGGTCGAGGGTCGTGCCCGTGAACACCATCGCGGGGTGCACCGCGAGCGGGATCGCACCCGCCGCGGTCGCGGGCGCGAGCACCGCACAGCCGAGACCGGGCGCGGTATGCAGCACGAGCTGGCCCGGCTGCCACGCGCCGACCGCCGCGAGTCCGGCAACGAGCGACTCGAGTTCGCGCTCTGGCACGGCGAGCACGACGAGCTCGCTGCGCTCGATGAGATCCGGGATGTCGAGCACCGGCACATCCGGCAACATGGCCGCCGCGCGATCCCGGTTGCGCTGCGACACCGACGCGATGCCCACGATGGCGTGCCCTGCCCCCGCGAGTGCGGCCCCGATGACCGGGCCGACGCTGCCCGCTCCGATGATCCCGACACCGAGCCGCCCGGGCTGCGAGACCGTCACGAGCGACACCCGGCGTGTGCCACGGTCACGCCGGGGCCTCGCCGCTGCGCCAGCGGTGGCTCGTGTCCGAGACTCCGGCACGCACCGCCTCGGCCGCGGCCTGGCCGAAGAACGCGACCGCCTGATCCTCGTCGATGGCTCCGAGCCGGGCGACGACCGGGCCGGCGACCGTGTGCAGCCTCACTGCCGCCAGCCGCATGCGGCGCAGCAGCGGGCCCTGGCTCAGCGAGATGCTCTGCATGCGCGCCTGCGGCACGACGATGAGCTCCCGGAGGATCGCGCCGCGACGCAGCAACACCGAGTCCTCGGTCACCGCGAAGCCGTTGCGCCGCCACGAGAACCAGCGGATCAAGCGCGCACGGCGCGGTGAGTTGGTGAACCCATCGTCACCGCCCTCTGCCGTCCACCCGCTCGAAGTCAGGCCTCGCTCGAGCAGGGCGACCGCCTCTGGATCGACGATCGTGGGCAGCACGAGCTCGAGCACCTTGCGCACGTCGCTCATCGAGCCGACCGGCAGGATCGTCGTGTTGGCCTGGCCGGCCGCACCCTCGGTCGACGAGTGTGACGCCTTGTTGATCTTGATCTCCCACCAGCCGAACGGGCGCCAGAGCAGCGGCTGGTTCACCTGCACGGCGTGGATGCGCCCGGGCGGCAGGGTGTCGTTGCTCGTCGTGAGCAGTCCGAAGCCGACCCGCACGCCATCCCTCGTCGACGCGATGCTGTAGCGCAGCGACTTCGTGAAGCGCGAGACGTAGAAGCTGCCCATGCCGATCGCGGCGGGCACGGCGCCGAACAGGAAGAAGAACTCGCCCGTGAGTGCGATCGACACGCACGCCGCGATCACGAACAGGATCAGGATGATCGTCGTGCTGCTCAGCAGCAGCGAACCGATCAGACGACCGGGATGCATCTTCACCACCGATTCCGGCGGTGCTTCGTTCGGGTCCAGTTCGGGGGCGATCAGCTCGTTCACGCGCTGGCCGAGGATGCCGGAGGCGCCCGCGAGTGCCGCACCTGCGGGGCCGGATGCCGCGGCCGCGGCCTGCTGCGTGCCCGACGCGAGGCGCAGGATCTCCTGGCGCAGCTCATCCGCGGCGGCGGAGCCAAGATACGCGAGTGGCACGTTGGCATCCTGCCCGGCCACATTGATCTCGAGCTTGGCCGCACCGAACAGGCGCGCGAAGAACGGCCGGATGATGTTGATCCCCTGGATGCGATCGAGCCGCCCGCGACGATGGGTGCGGAACACCACCCCGCTCTTGACCTCGACGAGCTCGTCGGTGATGCGGAAGGTGTGCATGCGCCACGAGAGGTAGAACGCGCCGATCGTGCAGCAGCAGACCGCCGATGATCGCGCCGACGACCGGCAGGGCGTACCCGCTGTCGACGATCCACAGGAACGGCTCGCCGTCGCCGTTCGGACCGCCGCCGATCACGAACTCGATCGCGATGTCGCGGAAGTTCACCAGGACGACGCCGAGGATGCCGATGAACACGATGCCGCCGCGCAGCAGCGGCGTCGCAGGATGCAGTCGGTGCCACTCCCCGTCGGCGAGCCCGGGCTCGGTCACAGCCCGGCCCTGCGACTCTCGGCGAGCGTCACGAGCGTGTCGCGCAGCTCCTCGGCCTCGAGCGCTGGCAGTCCGGGGATCGTGACCCCGGTCGCCGCGGCAGCGGTCACGAACTTGAGTTCGCTGAGTCCGAACGCGCGGGCGAGCGGGCCGCGATTGACGTCGACCAGTTGCATCCTGCCGTAGGGCACGGAGACGATGCGCTGGAACATGATGCCGCGCCGGAACACGAGGTCATCGTCCCGGAGCTGGTAGCCGATCGCGCGCACCCGTCGTGGCGTGAACGCGAGCGTGATGACGAGGATGATGGCGAGCGAACCCGGGATGGCCCACAGCCACGGCACCTTCGACACGAACGCCGGGATCGAGGTTGCGACCAGAGCGACCACGGTGCCGACCACACCACCGATGAGGTCAACCCACAGGTACTTGGGCGACACGCGCCGCCACTCGACAACCGGGATCTCGATGGTCACGGCAGCACGTCCTGGGTCTTGTCGGTGTCATCGGGCGGGATCGTGCACATGTTCTCAGCCACGAGGCCGGCGGCGAGCAGTGCCGCGGCACCGAACGCCATCGTGAACGCCATCGTGATGGAGCTTACCGCTGGCAGCACGGGTCGGCTCAGCAGGTAGAAACCGATACCGAACCCAGCACCCGCAAGCAGGGCGCCGGCAAGGCTCGACGCCTTCGCGAGCAGCACGACGCGCGTGGCGTAGAACGGGTCGACGGTCGCCCCGGGTACTCGCCGTGCGACCCGCCGCACCGGCAGCGCCATGATCACGAGGATCGCGCCGATGAGCAGCAGCGCGATGCCCAGGGTGAAGTCGGGCACGATGACCGCGCGGCCCGAGGCGGCGAGCGCTGTCTCGAGCAGCCAGGTGAGTACGCCGCCGAACGCCACGAGCAGCACGAGGTGCAGTGGATTGGTTCGGGTCACAGCGGCTCCGCCTCGTATCGCGCGGGCGTTTCGCCAATCGCCGCGAGCAGCGCATCGACCCGTTCGTCGCCGATCACGGCATCGGGCTCGACGTCGAGCCACGGCGCGAGCACGAAGGCACGCTCACGAGCCCGAGGGTGCGGCACGGTGAGGTCTGGCTCGTCGACGCGGTATCCGCCAAGGCTCACGATGTCGAGGTCGAGGGTGCGGTCGCCCCAACGCTGGATGCGCACGCGACCGTGCGCCGCCTCCACCTCGTGCAGCGCGGCGAGCAGTTGGCGAGGATGCAGCGCCGAACGTACGAGCACGATCGCGTTGAGGTAGGCCGGGGCATCCTCGTCGACTCCGTCGGGCTTCACCGCGGGCGTCTCGACGATGCCCGATGCCCGCACGAGCGTGACGCCGCGGATCTCGCCGATCTCGCGCACGGCATCCCGGAGCGTCTGCTCGCGATCGCCCAGGTTGCTGCCGAGGGCGATCACTGCTGGCAGTTCGACCCGCATGCGCTGGAGGCGTGCGCTCATGCGGTGAACCCCGCGCGCTGCATGCGGTCTGGGCGACCGCGCATGATGGTGACGGCCACGTCGTCGAACGGCACCGTGATGGGCGCGTCGGGCTTGTGCACGGTCACGTTGACGAACACCGCGAGTTCGTGGGCGAGCACCGTCTGCGCGACCCGCTCGGCCACGGTCTCGATGAGGTCGACCGGGTCACGCTCGACTGCCGCGACGATCTGCTCGGCGAGCTCGCCGTAGTGGATCGTGAACGTGACGTCGTCGGATGCCGCGGCTTCCTGCAACGGCACGTGCACGGTCACGTCGATGATGAACACCTGGCCGTCGCGTCGCTCGTGGTCGAACACACCGTGGTGACCGGTCGCACGCAGGCCGGTGAGCACGATCTGGTCGAGTGGATTCATGATGCGCCCTCCGACTCCCAAGCGTGCCAGACCTCGAGGGCGGTGCGCGTCGACGGCACGTCGTGCACGCGCACGCCCCACGCTCCGGCCTTCGCCGCGAGCACACTGGTCACCGCGGTCGGGAAGTCGCGCTCGCTGGTCGGCGCCTCATCCGGAGCGAACCGCGCGAGGAATCGCTTGCGTGAGGTGCCGAGGAGCACGGGATGCCCGAGCGAGCGCAGCTCGTCGAGCCGGGCGAGCAGCGCCCAGTTGTGGTCGGCGGTCTTGGCGAACCCGATGCCCGGATCGAGGATGACCTTCGAGGGGTCGATGCCCCACACGTACATCTCGGCGAGCCGCTCCTTGAGCTCGTTCCGCACGTCGGTGACGACGTCGTCGTAGGTGGCGAGGGCATCCATGTCGGTGCTGGGCCCGCGCCAGTGCATCGCCACGTACCGCACGCCGGTCGCAGCGACCGCGCGATACATCTCGGGGTCGGCGAGCCCGCCCGAGACGTCGTTGATCACGGTCGCGCCGGCGTCGACCGCCGCGCGCGCCGTCTCGGAGTTCATCGTGTCGATGCTCACCGCGACGCCGCGGCGGGCGAGACCCTCGACGACGGGCAGCACGCGCCGCTGCTCCTCGGCGATCGGTACGCGCTGCGCACCGGGTCTCGTCGACTCGCCCCCGACATCCACCAGCTCTGCGCCCTGCTCGTGCAGCTCGACTCCGCGATCAATCGCGGCACCCGCCTCCTCGAACTCGCCGCCGTCGCTGAACGAGTCGGGCGTGACATTGAGGATGCCCATGATCACGGGCCGACCGCGGCCCAGCTCAAGCATGAGCCCCGCCGGAGCCGATGAGGGCGAGGATGCCGGCGCGCTCGACCGGATCCGCGAGCGTTCCGCGGCTCGCGACCGTAACCGTCGAGCTCGACGCCTGCCGGGGACCGCGCGCGGAAACGCAGCCGTGCACGGCATCCACCACCACGACCACGCCCTTGGGCTTCAGCCCGGCGACGAGTGCGTCGGCGATCTCGTCGGTGAGCCGCTCCTGCAGCTGCGGGCGCGATGCGAGCGTCTCGACCACGCTCGGCAGCTTGCCGAGGCCCACGATGCGACTATCGGGCGCGTACGCGATGTGCGCGCGGCCGAGGAACGGCAGCAGGTGGTGCTCGCACATCGAGCGGAACTCGATGTCGCGCAGCAGCACGAGTTCGCCGGTCTCGCCGACGAGCTCCTGCTGGTCCGCGAGATGCTTGAGCGGGTCCTCGCCGACGCCCGCGAAGAATCCCGCGTACGCCTCGGCGAACCGTCTCGGCGTGCTCGCGAGACCGGGCCGTGCCGGATCCTCGCCGATCGCGGCGAGGAGTTCGGCTACGGCCGCCTCGATGCGACCGGCGTCGATGGACATGGCGGCCTCAGGCGGTCGCGATGCCGGGAGACTTGCGCGCTCGCGGCGGGGTGCGCTTCTGCGGCGTCTGCGACTCGACGCCCCCGTCGACGATTCCGGCGTCGATCGGTGCCTTGGCTGGCACCGGCACGGCTGGGCGGTCCGAGACCGGGCGACCCTCGCTCGACAGCCACTGCGGGCGCTCCGGCAGCTTCTCGACGTTCTCGAAGATCCGAGCGAGCTCGACGTGGTCGAGCGTCTCCTTCGTCAGCAGTTCCGTCGCGAGCTGGTCGAGCACGTCGCGGTTGGTGTTGAGCACCTGCCAGGCCTCGTCGTGCGCCTGTTCGATGAGCTTGCGGATCTCGGCATCCACCACCTCGGCGATGTTCTCCGAGTAGTCGCGCGTGTGTCCCATGTCGCGACCGAGGAACGGTTCGCCCTGGGCGATGCCGAGCTTCACCGAACCGACCTTGGCGCTCATCCCGTACTCGGTCACCATGCGCTTCGCGATCGCGGTGGCCTTCTCGATGTCGTTGGATGCCCCGGTCGTCGGGTCGTGGAACACGATCTCCTCGGCGACCCGGCCGCCCATCGCGTACGCGAGCTGATCGAGCAGCTCGTTGCGCGTGACGGAGTACTTGTCTTCGAGCGGCAGCACCATCGTGTAGCCGAGCGCACGACCGCGCGGCAGGATGGTGACCTTCGTCACCGGGTCGGTGTTGCGCATCGCGGCAGCGGCGAGGGCGTGTCCACCCTCGTGGTACGCCGTGATGAGCTTCTCCTTGTCGTTCATGAGTCGCGTGCGGCGCTGCGGGCCGGCCATGACGCGGTCGACCGCTTCATCCAGTGCCCGGTTGTCGATGAGCTGCGCATTCGAGCGCGCGGTGAGCAGCGCTGCCTCGTTGAGCACGTTCGCGAGGTCGGCGCCGGTGAAGCCGGGCGTCTTGCGTGCGAGCACTTCGAGGTCGACCCCGTCGGCCATGGGCTTGCCCTTGGCGTGCACCTCCAGGATCTGCTTGCGGCCCTGCAGGTCGGGAGCGTCGACGCCGATCTGGCGGTCGAAGCGGCCAGGGCGCAGCAGGGCAGGGTCGAGCACATCGGGACGGTTGGTCGCAGCGATCAGGATGACGTTGGTCTTGACGTCGAAGCCGTCCATCTCGACGAGCAACTGGTTGAGCGTCTGCTCGCGCTCGTCGTTGCCGCCGCCGATGCCCGCGCCGCGGTGGCGTCCGACCGCGTCGATCTCGTCGACGAAGATGATGGCCGGCGCGTTCTGCTTCGCCTGCTCGAACAGGTCACGCACACGGCTCGCGCCAACGCCGACGAACATCTCGACGAAGTCCGAACCCGAGATCGAGTAGAAGGGCACGCCCGCCTCACCGGCGACGGCACGGGCCAGCAGCGTCTTCCCGGTTCCGGGGGGGCCGTACAGCAGCACGCCCTTCGGGATGCGCGCGCCGACATCGAGGAACTTCTTCGGCTCCTTCAGGAACTCCTTGATCTCGTGGAGTTCCTCGACTGCCTCGTCGGCTCCGGCCACGTCGGCGAAGGTCACCTTCGGCGTCTCCTTGCCGATGAGCTTGGCCTTGGATTTGCCGAACTGCATGACCCGGCTGCCGCCGCCCTGCATCCGCATGAACAGGAAGTAGAAGATCGCACCGATGATGAGCACTGGCAGCAGGATGCTGGCGAGCGAAAGGAGGAAGTTGGCCTGCGGCACCTCATCGTTGAAGTCCTTCAGGTCGGCCGCGTTGATGGCGTCGACGACTTCGGCACCACGTGGCGTGACGTAGTAGAACTGCACTTGCGTGCCGTTGTCACCGTCGGCCTTCTTGAGCACGAGGTCGACCCGCTGCTCGCCGTCGATGATCTTCGCGGACTCGACAGTGTCACCCTTGAGCAGGTCGAGACCCTCCTGGGTGGAGATGCCCTTGAAGCCCGGGGGCAGCAAGAGCGTCAGCCCGATCCAGATACCGATTCCGGCAAGGACGATGTACGGGACCGGGCCCTTGAAGATGCGCTTGAAGAAGTCCATGTGAATCGCCCTTTCGCGACGTCCTGCAAGGGTACCCGGCGCCCGCTGGATGCCTGCTCTGTGTTCGCCTTGGGCGCAGCCCAAGGCGAACCGGAAGGCACAGCCGCCTTGGGCGCCCCCGCTCAGCTAGCTGTACACGTGCGGCGCGAGTACGCCGATACCCCTCAAGTTCCGATATTGCTCGGCATAATCCAGCCCATATCCGACTACGAACGCATTCGGGATCTCGAAGCCGATGTACTTCACATCCACCTCGACCTTTGCGGCGGCAGGCTTGCGCAGCAGGGCGCAGATCTCGACCGATGCCGCGCCACGGCTTTCGAGGTTCCCTCTCAGCCACGAGAGCGTCAGACCGGAGTCGATGATGTCCTCGACGATGAGCACGTTGCGACCCGCGAGGTCAGTGTCGAGGTCTTTGAGAATGCGCACGACACCGCTCGACTGGGTGCCGGCGCCGTACGACGACACGGCCATCCAGTCCATCTCGATCGGCACCGTGAGCTCGCGTGCGAGGTCGGCCATCACCATCACCGCGCCGCGGAGCACTCCGACGAGCAGCAGGGGGCGGCCGTTGCCGTCCCGCTCCGAATAGTCAGCTTCGATACGTCGAGCGAGTTCGGCGAGCTTCGCGTGGATCTCATCCTGCGTGAACAGCGTCTCGGTGATCTGGTCCTCGACGTCAGCGAACTCCATGACCATCCTTCCGATGAGCAGGGTCGCCCTGCGCGCTGAATCTCAGCATCGACCCCTGCCGCTCCACCCTAACGCCGGGCAGGTCGACCCCGGCCTGTCCGTGCCAGTGGGTGATGAGCCGAGCGACCTCGAGCGTCTGCCCTCGACTCAGATTCACGTGGAACTCGCTCGACACCGCGAGCCGGATGAGCCGCTGCCGCAGCGCGGGAGGGTTTGCGGCGAGCGCGGCCACTCGGCAGCGAGATGCCCGCCTCCGAGTGCTCTGCGAGGTCTTCTGCGAGCTCCTCGGCGAAGTGGTCGAGTGCGTCGGAGTCCTCACGCAGCTGCTCGGCGGTGCGAGCGAGGGCCTCGTGGATGCCGGGACCGAGCTCCTCCTCCATGACGGGCAGCACCGTGCGGCGCACCCGCACTCGCGTGAACCTGCCGTCGTCGTTCTGCGGGTCGAGCCAGGGCTCGAGTCCGGCATCCGCGCATGCCTGCACGGTCGTTGATCGCCGGATGCCGAGCAGCGGCCGCCGGTACAACCCGCTCACCGACTCCATGCCCTGCAGACTCGTCGCCCCGCTGCCCCGCGCGAGCCCGAGCAGCACGGTCTCGGCCTGGTCGTCGAGGGTGTGGCCGAGCAGCACGGTCGACGGCGCCGCAGTCCTGCGCGGCCTCGTCGAGGGCGGCGTAGCGGGCGGTTCTCGCGGCGGACTCGGGTCCGCCTTCGGTGCCCACGGTGACCTCGGCGATGATCACGGGGGCGAGGCCAAGAGTGGCCGCCTGCTGCGCGGCGCGCGCCGCGGCATCCCCGGATCCTGGTTGAAGACCGTGATCGACGACCACCGCGCCGGCGGTGAGTCCGGCTCGCGGCGCCTCGAATGCGGTCGCGGCGGCGAGCGCGAGAGAGTCGGGTCCGCCAGAGAGGGCGACGAGGACGAGCGAGCCTTCTGGCACCGACTCGAGCGCGTCGCGCACGGCTCGCCGGACGTCGGCGATGGCCGGGGTGAGTCGCGGACGCGATTGCGGCATCCGCTAACGTTATTGCGTCCTGCCGAAAGGACCCAGAGCATCAAGAGGAGCAGCACCATGGCCGCGTACGACATCGTCGTTGAGATCCCCAAGGGAAGCCGCAACAAGTACGAGGTCTCGCACGAGACCGGTCGCGTGTTCCTCGACCGCTACCTGTTCACCGCGTTCGGTTACCCGACCGACTACGGCTTCTTCGAGAACACGCTCGGCCTCGACGGCGACCCGGTCGACGCACTCGTGCTGCTCGATGCACCCACCTTCCCCGGCGTCGGCATCTCGGTGCGCCCGGTGGCCGTGTTCAACATGACGGATGACGCGGGCATCGACTCCAAGGTGATCTGCGTGCCCGCGAAGGACCCGCGCTGGTCGCACATCCAGGATCTCGCCGACATCCCGGAGTTCACGGTCAAGGAGATCCAGCACTTCTTCGAGCACTACAAGGACCTCGAGCCCGGCAAGTGGGTCAAGGTCGAGGGCTGGGGCGACGCGGCCGAAGCCGAAGCGATCGTGCAGGCCGGCATCGCAAAGCTCGCGGCCGAGGGTCACTAGTTACGACGGGCGCCCCACGTATGGCACCAGCTCCTCGTAGCGAACCCCGGTGACCCGAACCGCGACGCCGGGGCGCGGCGCCTCGATCATCTGGCCGTTCCCGACGTACATCGCCACGTGGTAGAAGCCCCAACTGGGGTTGCCGCCGTTTGCGTAGTACAGCAGGTCACCCGGAATCATGTTGCCGTAGTAGACGAGGCGACCCTGGTTGGCCATCGTGTTGTACTGGCTCGACACGAGGTGCTGGCCGATGTAGATGCCGACTGAGGCATACGAAGCCTTGGTCAGGCCGGAGCAGTCCCACGCGTCAGGCCCGCTGCCCGCGAACAGGTACGGCTCGCCGAGCTGAGCGTAGGCGAACGCGATCGCGCCCGCGGCCGCACCGCCGTTCGACGGCGGTGGCGGCGTACCGGGGCCCGGGGTCGGCCGGCCCCGGATTGGCGGGCGGGGCGGGCGGCTGCGCGGCAAGTCCGTCGAGGTAGCCCTGCTCGACTTCGGCCGTGGTCTGCTTGAGTGTGGCGAGCTGCGCGTACAGCTGGTCGGACGCCGCTTGCTGCTCCGCGACGAGCGCGTTCGCCGCATCGGCCGCCGCGCTCGCCGCGTCGAGGCTCGCCTGCGCCGCACCCTCGAGCCGGGCACGCTCGGCCTCGGCGACCTCCGCCTGGTCGGTGAGTGACTGGGCAAGGTTCCGGTCGACGATCGCGAACCGGTAGATGTTGTTCGCCTGCTCGCTCACCTTCGACATCGTCGCGAGCTGGTCGAGCAGGTCGTCGGCGTCCGCGCTCACCAGGAGGCTGAGCGTGATGCTGCCTCCCCCGGTGCGCGCGAGTTGGGCGACGAGCTGGCCGGCTTTGCGGGAGGAGATGTCGGCGCGGGATGCCGCGGCATCCGCCTGGCTGCTGAGCACGTCGGCCTTGGCGCTCGCCTCGTCCAGCTCGAGCCTCGCGACGTTGTAGGCCTCCGCCTTGACCTGGGCGTCCTTGTTCGCGGTGGCCGCGTCCGCCTCGAGACCGACGAGGAACCCCTCGATCTCGGTGATGGCCGCTTCGGTTGCGGCCTCGTCGCCGCGGGCGTTCTGCACGTCGTCCCACGTCGGATAGTCGTCAGCCGCCACCGGTCCAGCAATGGCGCCCACGGCAAGGGCTGTGCCGATGAACAGCGTGCCGACGATGACGGATGCGAGCGCCCCCAAGGGGCGGAAGTGCCTGGACACTACCGCCTCGGATCCCTGCGACGACCGTCAACCAAGTCGGATGCCCTGACCTTCGAAGAACGGTTGCGCGTCGATCGCAACGCCGTTGATGAGCACCTCAAGGTGGAGGTGGCAGCCGGTGGAGGTGCCGGTGGTGCCGACACCCGCGATGTTCGTTCCGACGTCGACCCACTGGCCGACGCCCACGTAGATGCCGCCGGGCATGATGTGCGCGTAGCCGGTCCGCACGCCGCCGCCGTGGTCGATCAGCACGAAGTTGCCGTAGCCGCCGTTCGGACCGGCGTAGACGACCGTGCCGCCCGACGCTGCATAGATCGGACTGCCGCATCCCGCGCCGAGGTCGGTGCCGGTGTGCAGTCGCCACTCTCCCGCGATGGGATGCAGCCGCCAGCCGAACACGCTCGTGACGCTGCCCGCGACGGGCTTCGTCCATCCCGAGTCGCTGATCTCGCCGAGGCTGCTGCCCGCGCCCGCACCCCAACGCTCGCGCACGCCGGCCAGGTAGTCGGCCTCGGTCGCGGCTCGGCGCTCCTGCAGCACGACGAGCTGCGCCTTCATCTCGGCCTGATGCGTCTGCTCGAGTTCGTACGCCGCCGCCGCCGCCGTCGCGGCCGCCTGCGCCGCGAGGAACGCTGCCTCCGCAGCAACCTTCAATTCTTCGAGGATGACCTTGGCCTCGTTGGCCTTGTCGGTGAGCGCCTGCGCGCTGTTCTTGTCCTGCAGCGCCTGCTCGAGCACGAGGTAGGTCTGCACACCCACCCGGCTCGACATCTCGAGACTGCCCAGCAGGTCTTCCGAGCTCCCCGTGTTCACGAGCAGGTTCACGGTGGGGTCGCCGCCGCGCATGAGTTGGGCGGCGAGCTGCCCGGCCTGCTGCGCCGACTGCTGCGGCGAGGGCGTTCGCGGCATCCGCCTGCTCCTGCAGGTTCGCCGTCTCGTACGACTGCTCCTGGAAGGCCTGGTCGGCCTCCTGGTACACGAATCCCTTGGCCTCGGCGTCGGCCTGGGTGCGCGCGGTCTCCGCCTGCAGCACGACGAGGTTGTTCTCGATCTGGTTGACCAGGTTCTGGGCGGCGTTCGCGTCGTTGCGGGCCTGGTTGACCTCATCCCAGCTCGGGTAGTCGGCGGCGTACGCGGGCGTCCAGGCGATGGATGCCGTGACGAACGCGCCGAGCACGGCGACGAGTCGCGACCGCGCGGCTGGTTTTGGTGCGAAGACTCCTGCGCTCAGCCAAGTCGGACTCCCTGTTCTGCGAAGAACTGCTGCGGGTCGACCGCAGCGCCGCTGATGCGTACCTCCAAGTGAAGGTGGCATCCCGTGGACGAACCTGTGGTGCCGACCGCGGCGATGTGCGTACCGCGCCGACCTGCTGGCCGACGCCGACGTAGATGCCGCCGGGCCTGATGTGCGCGTATCCGGTCTGCACCCCGTAGCCGTGCTGGATCAGCACGAAGTTGCCGTAACCGCCGTTCGGTCCCGCGTAGATCACGGTGCCGTTGGTCGCGGCGAAGATCGGAGCGCCGCAGCCTGCGCCGATGTCGGTGCCCGCGTGGAGTCGCCAGCCTCCGTCGATCGGATGCAGTCGCCAGCCGAACACGCTCGTGACGCGGCCGGCAGCCGGGTTCGTCCAGCCGGAGCTGCTGACCCCGCCGCCGCCGCCAGCTGCTGCCGCCGCCGCTGCTGCTGCCGCTGCCGCCGCTGCCGCAGCTGCTGCCGCCGCCTGGCGCTCGCGCTCCCCGACCAGATAGTCCGCCTCGGTGGCCGCGCGGCGTTCCTGAAGCACGACCAGCTGCTGCTTGAGATCGGTGAGATGGGTCTGCTCGGCCTCGAGCGCCGCCTCGGCAGCGGCCGCAGCGGCCTGAGCCTCGAGCATGGCTGCCTCTGCTTCGACCTTGAGCTGTTCGCGGAGAACCTTCGCCTCGTTGGCCTGGTCGGTGAGGGCCTGAGCGCTGTTCTTGTCCTGCAGCGCCTGCTCGAGAACCAGATACGACTGCAGACCCACGCGGCTCGACATCTCCAGACGGTTGAGCAGTTCGTCGGAGTTGCCGCTGCTCACCAGCAGGTTGACGGTCGGGTCGCCGCCTCGCATCAACTGTGCAGCGAGCTGGCCCGCCTGCACCGCCGACTGCGCGGCGAGGACGTTCGCGGCATCCGCCTGCTCCTGCAGGGTGGCGGTCTTCTGCACCTGCTCCTGGAACGCCTGGTCGGCCTCCTGGTAGACGAGACCCTTGGCCTCCGAGTCCGCAGCGGTCCGCGCAGTCTCAGCCTGGAGCGCGGCGACCGCGTTCTGGATCTGGTTGACGAGGTTCTGGGCGGCGGCCTCGTCGTTGCGAGCCTGGCTGACCTCATCCCAGGTCGGGTAGTCAGCCGCGTACGCGGGCGTCCAGGTGATGGATGCCGCGACGATGGTGCCGAGCACAGCGACGAGCCGCGATCGCACGCAAGCCCTTCGGCCGCAGCGCGCGAGTGCTCGTCCCCCGACGATCGCGCTTGGTGTCCATGACTCCCCGGTTCGTGTTCTCGACGTCGTCACGTTGATAACACCAGTAACAGTGCTAACAGTAGCAACGCGCGTCCCGATTGCCCAGCATTTCCGCGCCGTCCGGAACGCGCGCTCGATCGAGCGGAACCTTCGACGACGACTTGAACCTAAGCCTGCGGTCCGGCGGAATCGGGGTACATTCGGGCCGTTTGCCCGGATCGGGCTCGTTTGGCATATCGGGCACGCGCCCGTATGCTTGACCGTCGGTAGCTGCGAGGTTCTTCCTCTCGGCCCCATCGTTTAGTGGCCTAGGACACCGCCCTTTCACGGCGGCAGCACGGGTTCGAATCCCGTTGGGGTCACCAGCACCGACAGCAGTGCAAGACAATTCAATAGCTAGGCCCTGTAGCGCAGTTGGTTAGCGCGCCGCCCTGTCACGGCGGAGGTCGCCGGTTCAAGTCCGGTCAGGGTCGCGGATGATGGCCTCTCTTCGCGGGGAGGCCTTCTCCATCAGGGGCCTCACGCTCTCGCCAGCGTGGACTTCTGGCTCTGTAGCTCAGTTGGTAGAGCGTTCGACTGAAAATCGAAAGGTCACCGGATCGACGCCGGTCGGAGCCACCATCGAAAGCCCCGGGATTCCGGGGCTTTTCGCGTTTCTGGCGGCCGTCCCGAACCTGAGAGTCAGGGGTTTGCCCACACTTTGCCCACACCCGCGGCGGTGCGCCTTCTGATCGAGCACGATCGCGACCGAGTCCAGGTCGTCGTCGAAGAGGTCAGCGTAGACATCGAGCGTCATGGCCGCCGAGGCGTGGCCGAGCATGCGCTGCACGGCCTTGACGTTGGCGCCGGCCGAGATCGCGAGGCTCGCGGCGGTGTGACGGAGGTCGTGGATGCGTGAGCGTCGGGAACTCGGCGTCGCGCTCCTTGCACGCGGCGACCGCGGCCGCGAACTGCCGGCGGCGGAAGTTGCCGCTGCGGAGCACGCCGCCGTCCGGGCCGACGAAGACGAGCTCGTCCTTCTTGCGGCCCTCGCAGCGCTTGCGCGATCGCCGTGGCGAGGAACGCCGGGAACGGGACCGATCGACTCGCGTGCGACTTCGGCGTGCTCCACACGAGCTGACCGCGCGGAGCCGTGACGCCCTCGCTGACGTCGATGCGACGGCGGAGCATGTCGATGCGCCCGACCTTGAGCGCGGCCATCTCGCCCCAGCGGAGGCCGGTGTAGGCGAGGAACAGAACGAGGTCGGCGTACTCGTCGCCGCAGCCGGCCGCGAGGTCTCGGACCTGCTCGTGCGTGAGGTAGCCGCGCGTCTTGCGTGTGACTCGCGGTAGGTGGACTCCGTCGCACGGGTTCCGGCTGAGTCGCCCGTCGCGGATCGCGTACTTCATCAGGCCGCTCAGCGTGAGGAAGATCTGGCGGACCGTCGATGGAGCGTGCGTCTTCGCCAGTCCGCTGATCCAGGCCTGCACGTCGGAGTGTCCGATGTCGACGAGTCGGTAGCGGCCCCACTTCGGCAGCACGTGCTTCTCGAGCGAGTGGCGGTAGCCGGAGAGCGTCGTCTCCTTCAGCTGGAGCTGCGAGTCGTACCAGCGCGGCGCCCAGTCGGCGACGGTGATGCGCGAACGGGTCGGATCGATGAACTCGCCGCGGAGCTTGGAGACCTCGACCGTGGCGAGGAAGTCCTCGGCCTCGCGCTTGGTGCGGAAGCCGCGCTTGTCGGTCTGGCGGCGCTCGGGGGTGCGGTAGCGGACGCGGTAGCGGCGGCCGTGGATGTCTCGTAGGGCTCGATTGATGCCATGACTTTGCTCACCTCCTGCTACTCGATCAGCCTACGAATAGGCGCCGACAAGATCGTTATTGCTCCGAGATTCACGCCGGCTGGCCGGCGGGTATGGTCGCTCCATGAGAGCAGGTCGAATGCTCGGGGGCGTCGCTGTCCTAGTGGCTGGCCTGGGCCTCGCGGGATGTTCCTCGCCGCTCACCGGCATGCTCGGTATACGCGTTGTTGACGGCGAAGTGCAATCGATCGTCGAGATGTGTCCGGGTTACACGTCAAGCCGCGTGGAGATGGGACCGCGACCTCTTTGGAACATCTTCAACCCGCTTCCAGCTTGGGACTTTGCTCCCTCGCGTACGAGCGTTGTAAGTATGGGATCTGTAGACGAGATCGTCGCCCTGGTTGGCGACGGGACCCTGTGGGCCGGCGCCTCCGCATCTGAAGGGGTCGGGGGTCTTGTTCGGTTCACGGCAGAGGACATCACCGCGCTCCAGCCGGGTGACATCCTGATTTCACCGAAGGCCGGACACGAACCCGTTGACCAGGTCCGATTCGATCTTGCCCTTGAACAGCTCTGTTCGAACCTCTACAGCCGAACCGACCAGCGCATCCATCTACTTTTTATCTTCTGCTATCCCCTTCCTCTTGTCCTGTTCTGCCGCGCCTGCGCACTTTCCAACCTCCCTCAATCACCTCGGTGAGTGCGGGAGGTTGGAAAGCGACCTCTGGTCGGCAGGCGCGGCAGGACAGGGCAAGCAGGGCCACAACCATTCGTTTACCTATTCGCCCCCGACGAATACCCAAGTGCCAAACGCAAGCCCTCACAACTTGTCCGTTCAATGACCCATCAATGACGTCGATAGTCGCTAAACTAAGAACACAACACCTGCCGTATCGCCGGTGGGCTTAGGGCTTCGGTTACTACCGAGGCCCTATTTCTTTGTCACCACGAGCCAGGCTTGAAGTAGGAAGCTTTGCCGACGGTTGTCGGGTTGGGCAATTGGTGTCGCGCGAGCGCTCCAGTGGAGATCCAGAGGTTGAACTTGTGCGGCAGACCGTCGAGCGCACGACTGCGGGTTCCGTGCGGGAAGCACAAAGCAATGTCCTGGTTGAACTCGCGCGTGACGATCCGTACCGGCTCAGCGAGGTCGGAGTCGCTTGTCACGAGAACTTGGAGGTCTGAAGCCGACTTGGCAGCGTCTAGCACCAAGTACGCGCCGAGGTTGACGTCAGAGCCCTTCTCTTCAACCTTCCAAATCGGGATGATGTGGCGGTCTCGCAGCCACCGCGGCACGGGAATGAAACCGAGCCAGGTGGCTCGGTACCGGCGGCGCGCGTATGACTTGTGGATCATGAAACTGCCTTCGATCACCTGCACTCGCTTGAGTGAACGGAGCGCGTTGAGGTACGCCTTCTGACGTTCGGGCGCATTCGGTTCCGATGGATTGGCTGCCTGCTTGACTCGGGCGGTGAAGTACCGGATCCCGACCACCTCGTAGCTTGGGAGTAGATCGTCGAACAGGCCCTCCAGATCGAGCCATCGGTAGCCGGTGCCCTTGAGCAGCCCGTAGTACAGGTTGAAGCCATCGATGTAGACCATCGCGGTTCGCCGCTTCTGCATGGAGTCTCCTGCCTCGAAGAGCCGAAGCACGTACTGTTCGCCAGTCAGGTCGGTGCTGCCGCGGGAGCCTCGCTCCCTTGCCATTCATAGTCAATGGCAACGGCGCACGCGCTGGCGGCAGCACGCGCCGACCAGCATCGGTGCAGACTTAGCGCCGTGAACTCGACCATCAAACCCATCGCGGATCGGATCCCCAGCGAGCGTGAGCGACAGGGACTCAGGCGAGTGCTAGAGACAGTTCGGCTTCAGCCGAGCTTGGGTTCTTGACGACGGTGACGGGGCCGAGTTCTATTTCTTCGTATCCAAGCGAGGAATGTCGAGCGATCTCGACTCGGAGATCTGCGGGCTGAATGCCAAATTCCTCGACGAAAGGCGTCCGTACTCCCGTTTCCGGCTCGCGACGGCGTGCCCGATGGAGCGCTTCCTTCCCGACCCTGAAGCTGAACCGGCGGACCGCGAACGCGCGATCCGGCTGCCTGCCGCCATGCGCCCGGAATTCACAGGTTGTTCGCGATGGATGACGTTTCGAGAGGAGATGGGCCAAAATATGTCACCCGTCCCCTGATTCCGGCTCAAGACGTTTCAAGACGTCGACGGAAGGAATCTCGCACATGTGGCCCGAGCATGACGCGGGGAGCGCGGCGTCGCCAACCCTCATGGAACACTCACATCAGATGTTGAACACCGGAGGCACCTACAAGATGGAGGCACCAACTCTCGAGTTGGAAGCTCTGGCGGGTTCCAGGCGCGTGTAGTCGCGCCTTGATCTTCGGGCGCCCTACCGCTGTCTGCCCACACTTTGCCCACACGCATCGGCAACCAGCCGGTCCGCAGGTGATCATGATCGCACCCGTACTTGCCCGGCGATTCCGGGGAGTCCGGCTGCCCGACGCTCACCTCTGATGGCCCGATGAATCCCACTCAAAAATCGAAAGCTCACCGGATCGACGCGGGTCGGAGCCACCATCGAAAGCCCCGGGTTTCCGGGGCTTTTCGCGTTAGCCCGCAGTCGTGACCGACATCTCCTCGAGCAAGCCAATCACTCGCTGCCTGATCTCGTCGCGGATCGTGCGCACCTCATCGATGCACAAGCCGGCCGGGTCGGTGAGCTCCCAGTCCAGGTATCGCTTGCCTGGGTAGATCGCGCAGGCGTCACCACAGCCCATCGTCACGACCACGTCGGCCGCCTGCACCACATCGTCGGAGAGCGGCTTCGGGAACTCCTCGGCCATGTCGAGCCCGAGCTCGGCCATCACCTCGATGACCGCGGGGTTGAGGCTGGCCGACGGCGAGGATCCGGCCGAGCGAAACGTGCACTCTCCCACCGCCCGGGGTCAGCACCGCTGCCATCTGCGACCGGCCCGCGTTCTGCTCGCACCGAACAGCACCTCGGGCACCGGTGTCTCGATCGCGCCCTTCGCCTGGGCGAGTGCCGTCAGTCGGTCGGTCGCGAATCGCGTCGTCTGCGATGCGAGGTGGGCTTTCACCTTTGACGTGCCGAGCAGTCCCGTGTACGACTCGAGTACGTAACGCTCGACGGTCTCGGCGCCGAAGACACCCGCGAACTTCTCCGCTGAGATCGGATGCGAGGCGCTTGGAGGAGTCCTCGGGGTAAGGCAAGTCCCGGCATCCCGCCGCGCTCGGTGAGGCGCATGGCTAGACCTTTGCGGGCGCAGCTCGGCGAGCAGCGCCTCGATGCGGCCGCTTGATGTCATCGCGAATCGGCCGCACCTCATCGAGGCTCTTGCCCTCGGGATCGACGAGCTCCCAGTCCTCGTAGCGCTTGCCGGGGAAGATCGGGCACACGTCGCCGCAGCCCATCGTGATGACGACGTCGGAGTCGCGGACCTGCTCGGTGGTCATGAGCTGTGGACGCCTCTGCGAGATGTCGATGCCCTCTCGGCCATGGCCTGGATCGCGATCGGGTTGATCTCGTTGCCGGGCTCCGAACCACCGGAACGCACCTCGACGGCACCGCCGGAGAGGGCCTTCATGTAGCCGGCAGCCATCTGCGAGCGGCCGGCGTTGTGCGACGCAGACGAAGAGAACGGTGGGCTTGTCGGTCATGTGAGAAGCATAGACAGACGTCGCATACTGTCTATGCTTCTCACATGACCGACAAGCCCACCGTTCTCTTCGTCTGCATCCACAACGCCGGCCGCTCGCAGATGGCCGCCGGCTACATGAAGGCCCTCTCCGGCGGCGCCGTCGAGGTGCGTTCCGGCGGTTCCGAGCCCGGCAACGAGATCAACCCGATCGCGATCCAGGCGATGGCCGAAGAGGGCATCGACATCTCGCAGGGCGTTCCACAGCTCATGACCACCGAGCAGGTGCGCGACTCCGACGTCGTCATCACGATGGGCTGCGGCGACGTCTGCCCGATCTTCCCCGGCAAGCGCTACGAGGACTGGGGAGCTCGTCGATCCCAAGGGCAAGAGCATCGACGAGGTGCGGCCGATTCGCGATGACATCAAGCAGCGCATCGAGGCGCTGCTCGCCGAGCTGCTGCCCGCGAGGAACTAACGATGCAACTCACGAGCGGCGACCGATGCCGGGACTCGCGTACCCCGAGGAGTACCTCAAGCGACTCGCCGCTGACCTCAGCGAGAAGTTCGCCGGTGTCTTCGGCGCCGAGACCGTCGAGCGCTACGTGCTCGAGTCGTACACGGGACTGCTGCGCACGTCGAAGGTGAAGGCCCACCTCGCATCGCAGACGACGCGCTTCGCAACCGACCGACTGACGGCACTCGCCCAGGCGAAGGGCGCGATCGAATCGCCCGTGCCCGAGGTGCTCTTCGTGTGCGAGCAGAACGCCGGCCGCTCGCAGATGGCCGCCGTGCTGACGAACTTCCTGGGCGATGGGAGCGTGCACGTTCGCTCGGCCGGATCCTCGCCGTCGGCCAGCCTCAACCCCGCGGTCATCGAGGTGATGGCCGAGCTCGGGCTCGACATGGCCGAGGAGTTCCCGAAGCCGCTCACCGACGACGTGGTGCAGGCGGCCGACGTGGTCGTGACGATGGGCTGTGGTGACGCCTGCGCGATCTACCCCGGCAAGCGATACCTGGACTGGGAGCTCACCGACCCGGCTGGCCTGGCCATCGACGAGGTGCGCACAATCCGCGACGAGATCAGGCAGCGAGTGATTGGTTTGCTCGAGGAGATGTCGGTCACGACTGCGGGCTAATCGCGAAAAGCCCCGGGATCCCGGGGCTTTCGATGGTGGCTCCGACCGGCGTCGATCCGGTGACCTTTCGATTTTCAGTGGGAAACGGGGCCAAAGCTAGCCGTGCAGAGAGACGAACATTCGCGGAATCTCGCGCATCACGCCCTGATGTGATCATGACATCTGGCTTCGCTCGTGTCATTCAGGTGTGGGCAAAGTGTTGGCAGACAGCGGTAGCGCCCGAAGATCAAGGCGCGACTACACGCGCCTGAACCCACCAAGCTCCAACTCGAGAGTTGGTGCCTCCATCTTGTAGGTGCCTCCGGTGTTCAACATCTCATCAATGTGAGTGTCCATGAGGTTGGCGACGCCGCGCTCCCGCGTCATGCTCGGCCAGAACTCGCCGGCGGCCGTTGCGAGATCTTCCTCGACGTCTTGAAACGTCTGAGCCGGAATCAGGACGGTGACATATTGCCCATTCCTCCGAAACGTCATCCCCGTTGCAACAACCTGAGATTCCGGCGCATGGCGGCTAGCAGCCGGATCACGCGTTCGCGGTCCGCCGGTTCAGCTTCAGGGTCGGGAAGGAAGAGCTCCATCGGGACGCCGTCGCGAGCCGGAAACGGGAGTACGGACGCCTTCCGTCGAGGAATTTCGGCGCTCAGGGCACCGCAGATCTCCGAATCGAGTTGGCTCGACCACTCCTCCCTTGGTACGAAGAAATAGAACTCGGCTCCGTCACCGTCATCGAGAACCCAAGCTCGGCTGAAGCCGAACGTCTCTAGCACTCGCCTGAGTCCCTGTCGCTTGAGCTTGCTGGGGAGCCGATCCGCGATGGGTTTGATGATCGAGTTCACGGCGCAGCGGCTACGATGCTGGTCGGCGCGTGCTGCCGCCAGCGCGTGCGCCGTTGCCATTGACTATGAATGGCAAGGGAGCGAGGCTCCCGCGGCAGCACCGACCGGACTGGTGCTTCGGCTCTTCGAGGCAGGAGACTCCATGCAGAAGCGGCGAACCGCGTTGGTCTACATCGATGGCTTCAACCTGTACTACGGGCTGCTCAAGGGCACCGGCTACCGATGGCTCGATCTGGAGGGCCTGTTCGACGATCTACTCCCAAGCTACGAGGTGATCGGAATCCGGTACTTCACCGCCCGAGTCAAGCAGGCAGCCAATCCATCGGAACCGAATGCGCCCGAACGTCAGAAGGCGTACCTCAACGCGCTCCGTTCACTCAAGCGAGTGCAGGTGATCGAAGGCAGTTTCATGATCCACAAGTCATACGCGCGCCGCCGGTACCGAGCCACCTGGCTCGGTTTCATTCCCGTGCCGCGGTGGCTGCGAGACCGTCACATCATCCCGATTTGGAAGGTTGAAGAGAAGGGCTCTGACGTCAACCTCGGCGCGTACTTGGTGCTGGACGCTGCCAAGTCGGCTTCAGACCTCCAAGTGCTCGTGACAAGCGACTCCGACCTCGCCGAGCCGGTACGGATCGTCACCCGCGAGTTCAACCAGGACATTGCGTTGTGCTTCCCGCACGGAACCCGCAGTCGTGCGCTCGACGGTCTGCCGCACAGGTTCAATCTCTGGATCTCCACCGGAGCGCTCGCGCGACACCAATTGCCCAACCCGACAACCGTCGGCAAAGCTTCCTACTTCAAGCCTGGCTCGTGGTGACAAAGAAATAGGGCCTCGGTAGTAACCGAAGCCCTAAGCCCACCGGCGATACGGCAGGTGTTGTGTTCTTAGTTTAGCAACTATCGACGTCATTGATGAGTCATTGAACGGACAAGTTGTGAGGGCTTGCGTTTGGGCGACTTGGGTATTCGTCGGGAGCGAATAGCCAAACGAACGGTTGAGGCTGTGCTTGCCCTGTCCGCCGCGCCTGCCGACCAGAGGTCGCTTTCCAACCTCCCGCACTCACCGAGGTGATTGAGGGAGGTTGGAAAGTGCGCAGGCGCGGCAGGACAGGACAAGAGGAAGGGGATAGCAGAAGATAAAAAGTAGATGGATGCGCTGGTCGGTTCGGCTAGTAGAGGTTCGAACAGAGCTGTTCAAGGGCAAGATCGAATCGGACCTGGTCAACGGGTTCGTGTCCGGCCTTCGGTGAAATCAGGATGTCACCCGGCTGGAGCGCGGTGATGTCCTCTGCCGTGAACCGAACAAGACCCCCGACCCCTTCAGATGCGGAGGCGCCGGCCCACAGGGTCCCGTCGCCAACCAGGGCGACGATCTCGTCTACAGATCCCATACTTACAACGCTCGTACGCGAGGGAGCAAAGTCCCAAGCTGGAAGCGGGTTGAAGATGTTCCAAAGAGGTCGCGGTCCCATCTCCACGCGGCTTGACGTGTAACCCGGACACATCTCGACGATCGATTGCACTTCGCCGTCAACAACGCGTATACCGAGCATGCCGGTGAGCGGCGAGGAACATCCCGCGAGGCCCAGGCCAGCCACTAGGACAGCGACGCCCCCGAGCATTCGACCTGCTCTCATGGAGCGACCATACCCGCCGGCCAGCCGGCGTGAATCTCGGAGCAGTAACGTACTGCTGGCGCCTATTCGTAGGCTGATCGAGTAGCAGGAGGTGAGCAAAGTCATGGCATCCGTCGAGGCCTACGAGACATCCACCGGCCGCCGTTACCGCGTCCGCTACCGCACCCCCGAGCGCCGCCAAACCGACAAGCGGGGCTTCCGCACCAAGCGCGAGGCTGAGGACTTCCTGGCCACGGTCGAGGTCTCCAAGCTACCATGCTGGATCAGAAGGCCACCGCCGCGGGTGTGGGCAAAGTGTGGGCAAAGCCCTGACTCTCAGGTTCGGACTGGCCGCAGAAACGCGAAAAGCCCCGGAATCCCGGGGCTTTCGATGGTGGCTCCGACCGGCGTCGATCCGGTGACCTTTCGATTTTCAGTCGAACGCTCTACCAACTGAGCTACAGAGCCAGAAGTCCCACGCTGGCGAGAGCGTGAGGCCCCTGATGGAGAAGGCCTCCCCGCAAAGAGAGGCCATCATCCGCGACCCTGACCGGACTTGAACCGGCGACCTCCGCCGTGACAGGGCGGCGCGCTAACCAACTGCGCTACAGGGCCTAGCTATTGAGTTGTCCTTCGCACTGCTGTCGGTGCTGGTGACCCCAACGGGATTCGAACCCGTGCTGCCGCCGTGAAAGGGCGGTGTCCTAGGCCACTAAACGATGGGGCCGAGAGGAAGAACCTCGCAGCTACCGACGGTCAAGCATACGGGCGCGTGCCCGACATGCCAAACGAGCCCGATCCGGGCAAACGGCCCGAATGTACCCCGATTCCGCCGGACCCAGGCTTAGGTTCAAGTCGTCGTCGAAGGTTCCGATCATCGGGCGCGCGTTCCGACGGCGCGGAAAAGCTGGGCAATTGGGACGCGCGTTGCTACTGTTAGCACTGTTACTGGTGTTATCAACGTGACGACGTCGAGAACACGAACCGGGGAGTCATGGACACCAAGCGCGATCGTCGGGGGATGAGCACTCGCGCGCTGCGGCCGAAGGGCTTGCGTGCGATCGGGCTCGTCGCTGCCCTCGGCATCATCGTCGCGGCATCCATCACCTGGACGCCCGCGTACGCGGCTGACTACCCGACCTGGGATGAGGTCAGCCAGGCTCGCAACGACGAGGCCGCCACCCAGAACTTGGTCAACCAGATCGAGAACGCCGTCGTCGCGCTCCAGACTGAGTCTGCGCGAACCGCTGCGGACTCGGAGGCCAAGGGTCTCATCTACCAGGAAGCCGACCAGGCGTTCCAAGAGCAGGTGCAGAAGACGGCCACCCTGCAGGAGCAGGCGAATGCCGCGAACGTCCTCGCCGCGCAGTCGGCGGTGCAGGCGGGCCAGCTCGCTGCACAATTGATGCGAGGCGGCGACCCGACCGT
>CAWBNZ010000014.1:0-43844 GCA_963790235.1 uncultured Actinomycetota bacterium | reverse complement strand
GTTGTGCGCCAGTTCGTCTGCTTTGCGCCCGAACGTTCAAGCGCAAAGCGCACAGAACAACGCAAAGCCGTTGAGAATGGGCCCATGACGGTCTTCATCAACGTGCCGTTAGAGAACTCCAGGGGGCACGACCGGGGTGTTGCGCTCGGCCCGGGGGCGATCGGGCTCGGCTCGCGCACCGTCGCGATCCGCGGCGCGACCGAGGAGCGCGGCGCGTTCGGCTTCGGTCTGAGGGTGCCCTCGTCGCGATGGTCGACGATGTCGAGCGCGCGGTACGCGAGACGTGGGCGGCGGGCGAACTGCCCGTGCTCATCGGCGGCGACTGCCCCGTGATGCTCGGTGCTGTGCGTGCGGTCGCCGGCGGTCTCGTGTTCCTCGACGGGCACGAGGACGCCTGGCCGCCGCTTCCGGCCGAATCCGGTGAGGCGGCCGACAGCGAGCTCGGCATCGCCCTCGGCATCGTCGATTCCCCGCTGCGGGCCGAGCTCGACGCCGAGCGCGTCGTGGTGCTCGGGCCGCGCGACGGCGTCGAGCTCAAGTTCGCCGGCGTCGCGAGAGTCGGCGACCTCGTCACGTTCCACGACGCCGACTGGCTCGCTCGCGTCGACGATGACGAGCTGGATGCCACGCTCAGCCCGATCGGCGAGCACTGGTGGTTCCACGTCGACCTCGATGTGCTCTCCACCGAGACGCGCTCGCCGCAGTGGACTACCCGCAGCCGGACGGTCTCAGTGGGTGCGCCTCGAGCACGTGACCCGCGTGTCATCCTGTCCGGCCCGGATGCCGCGGCGCGAGTGTCGTCATCTACAACCCCGAGCTCGACGACGGAGCGGCGGCCGCGCGGATCGCGGAGTTCTGCCGGATGGTCGCGAGCCTGCTTGATCGGGAGCGCCGCGCCATCCATTAGTTCGAGCGCGGCTACCGGGGCTGTCGTCGGTGAACCTCGCCAAGGGGCGCAACAAGCAGCTCGCGCACCTGAGCCCCGAAGCCAGGGCCGCCCTTGCCACCCTGCCTCCGCTCGGCGCCGACTCCGCCGGCCCACTGGGTGCGGGCCTGCTCGCGTCCGGAACATTGGGGATCGTCATCCGCAAACTCCAGTCGGAACTCATCCCTGCGCGAGAGCCCGAGGACCGGCGGTAGCGTTGTCGTCGTGAACGACGCAGCGCCATCCGACTTCACCGTGCGCCGCGCCCGCACGAGCGACGTGCGCGGCATCCAGCAGCTCATCGAGCCGCTCGTGCAGCGTCGCATCCTGCTCGGCAAGGACCTCGTGGTGTTCTACGAGGCCGTGCAGGAGTTCCGCGTCGCCGAGACCCCCGACGGCGAGCTCATCGGCTGCGGCGCGCTGCACGTCATGTGGCAGGACCTCGGCGAGGTGCGCACCCTCGCGGCGGCCGACGACTGGCGGCACCGGGGGGTCGGCCACGCCATCCTCGAGCGCATCGAGCGGATGCCGCTCGAGCTCGGTCTCACGCGACTGTTCTGCCTCACGTTCGAGACCCGGTTCTTCGGCAGCCACGGCTTCGAGACGATCAGTGAGGACATCGTCGGACCCGAGGTGCTCCACGAACTCGCACTCTCGCCCGACGAGGGCGTCGCTGAGTTCCTCGACCTCTCGCGGGTGAAGCAGAACACGCTCGGCAACACCAGGATGCTCAAGCAGCTGTGACCGCGTCCGTCTCGATCGGCCTGCGCGGCGACGTCGACCACGCGACGCTGCGGGCGATCGCGCCGCGGATCGAGGCGGCCGGCTTCCGTGCGCTCTGGCTCAACGACAACCACCGCGGCGAGTCCCTCGCCGGGCTTGCGGTCGTCGCGGAGGTCACGACGCGGCTGCAGCTCGGCACCGGGGTCATCGCGCTCGATGGCCTGGATGCCGGCGGCATCCTCGCCAAGCTCGGTGACCTGCCACTCGATCGGCTCACGGTCGGCGTGGGCTCGGGTGGCACGAGCGGGGCGCTCGCCCGCGTCGAGGATGCGGTGATCACTCTGCGGGCGGGCACCTCCGCGTCGATCGTCGTCGGTGCACTCGGGCCGAGGATGCGACGGCTCGCCGCCGACCACGCGGACGGTGTGCTGCTCAACTGGCTCACCCCGCCGGCCGCCGCGAACGCGACCGCGGACCTGCAACGCGACGCCGGGGAGCGGAGCGTGCGCAGCATCCTGTACGCCCGCACCATCGCAAGCCCAATGGATGCCGCAGCACTCGACGCCGAGTGCGCACGCTACAGCGCCCTCCCTACCTACGCCGCGAACTTCGCACGCCTGGGGATCGAGGCGATCGACACCACCGTTCGCGGGCCAGAGCACCTGGCGGCATTCCGCCCGTCGGTCGACGAGGTCGTGCTGCGCGCGATCACGACCCACGGATCCATCGCGGAGCTGGAGCGGCTGGTCGACGCGTACGCCTCGGCAGCCACCTCCTAGTTCGGTCTGGGCGGGCGTGCCCTCCGGGCATCCGCTGGGAGCGCGCCTACTCTGGGCCCATGTCGACGTTTCGGAATCCCGTCGGCCCACAGACACCGGCCGTGTACTGGCGCCGCAGGCTCCTCGTCGGCCTCGGACTCGTGGCCGTCGTTGTGGTGATCGTGCTCATCATCGTGCGGCCCGGCTCAGGTTCGCCCGGTGGCGGCACCGGCACCTCCGGCACGCCCACTCCGACCAGCACGGTCTCGACCGATCCGGATGACGTCGCCGAGTGCGATCCCGCGAAGGTCACCGTCGAAGCCGTCACGAACGCGGTTGCCTACGACGCGGGCGTGAACCCCCAGCTCCAGCTCGTGCTCAAGAGCACGGCGACCGCGCCGTGCACGATCGCGGCCGGATCTGATGTGCAGGTCTTCACGATCACGAGCGGCGACGAAGTGATCTGGAGGTCCACCGACTGTCAGGTGGATCCGCAGGAGCAGGTGCAGCTGCTGAATCCCGGAGTGCCCGTCTCGTCGGCGTCGCTCACCTGGGACCGCACCCGCTCATCCACCGACACCTGCGGGCAGCCGCGTGACCAGGTCACCGCCGGTGGCGCGAGCTACCACCTCGCGGTCTCGGTCGGCGACATCGAGAGCGCCACCACAAAGCAGTTCATCCTGAACTGAGTGCAACCGCGCCCTGCGTAGGCTGGCGGGATGAGCACTGACGGGGATTCCGGCTCGCTCACCCCACGCCAGCGCCGCCTGCTCTCGACGGTGCGCAGTGACCGCGCGATCGTCGCGACGCTCGCCGCGGCCGGACTGCTCGCCGCGCTCATGCAGACGCTGGTCACGCCGATCATTCCGCGCCTGCCGACGTTGCTCAACACGTCGCTGCGGCGATTCGCAGTGGGTGCTCATCTCCACGCTGCTGGCCGCCGCAATCTCGACGCCGATCAGCGGGCGGCTCGGCGACATGTACGGCAAGCGCCGCATGGAGCTCATCCTGCTCGGCTTCGTGGTGGCCGGATGCATCATCTCAGCGCTCTCGTCCGACCTCGCGACCATGGTGGTCGGTCGCACGCTGCAGGGCATCGGGCTCGGCGTGATCGCGCTCGGCATCAGCATCCTGCGCGACGTCGTGCACCCGAAGAGCCTGCCCGGGGCCATCTCGCTCGTGAGCGCGACGCTCGGCGTCGGTGGCGCGCTCGGTCTGCCGCTGTCCGCGATCATCGTCGAGCAGTTCGACTGGCACGTGCTGTTCTGGCTCGGCGCTGTGCTCGGGCTGCTCGCGCTCGTCGCGGTTGCCACGATCGTGCCGGTGTCGACGCTGCGCACGGGTGGCCGGTTCGACTTCGTCGGTGCGATCGGGCTCGCGGTCGGGACTGGTCGGCATCCTGCTCGCGATCTCGAAGGGCAACGACTGGGGCTGGACCAGTCCGCTCACCCTGGGCCTTGCGGGCGGCGGTGTCGTGGTGCTCGTGCTGTGGGGCGTGTTCGAGCTGCAGGGCCGCGAATCCGCTCATCGACCTGCGCGTGGCATCCCGGCGACCGGTGCTGCTGACCAACCTCGCGTCGATCTCGGTGGGCTTCGCGTTCTTCGTGGTCACGGCGTCGCTGCCGATCGTGCTCGAGTCGCCGCTCGAATCGGAGATCGGCCTCGGACTGCCCGTGCTGCTCGCGAGCCTGTGCCTCATGCCGCTCGGACTCGTGATGTTCGCCCTGTCGCCGGTGGCAGCGCGACTGTCGACGGCGCGCGGACCGCGCACGAGCCTCATCCTCGGCGGTGCGATCATCACGCTCGCCTTCGCGCTCGCGACGCTGCCGCTGGTCGCGCTCTGGCAGGTGCTGCTCGTGTCGACCCTGGTCGGGCGTCGGGGTCGGGTTCGCGTACTCGGCGATGCCCACGCTCATCATGCGCGCGGTGCCGCCGAGTGAGACCGCGGCATCCAATGGACTCAACTCGGTGATGCGCACGCTCGGCTCGACCGTGTCGGCGACGCTGGTCGGGGTCATTCTCGCGTCGAATGCGGAGACCGTCGGCGCGGTCGAGATGCCGACGCAGGTGGCGTTCCAGTACGTGTTCGCGATGGGCGCCGGCGGTGTCGCTCATCGGCGTGATCCTCGCGCTGCTCATCCCGCGCAGGCTGGCAAGCACCGATACCGCGAGCATCCCGCAGCCGTAGCGCACCAGAATGGTCGAATCCATGGCAACGCGAAGTGCTCATCATGGTGAACCAGCCGTCGAAGGATGCCGCCGCCCACGACCCCGCAGCCCCCGCGTTCACCCTCGTCGACCCGTCCGCGCCGCAGATCAGCGCCCTCGACCTTGGACTCAACCGTGGCGACGGCATCTTCGAGAGCGTGAGCGTCGGCCGCGGCCGCCCACAAGCCCTCGAGCATCACCTTCGCCGTTTCGTGAAGTCCGCCGCCACCCTCGAACTGCCGTCGCCCGACGTGGATGTCTGGCGCGAGGTCATCCTCGCGGCGATCGCGGCACTCGACGACAGCGATGAGGCCTGGGTCAAGACCGTGCTCACCCGCGGGATCGAAGGGGATGGCCGCCCGACCGGGTTCGCCTACGCGGCGACCTCGCCGGACTACACGGCGGTGCGACGGGATGGCATCGCGGTCGTCATGCTCGACCGCGGCTACCGGCACGACATCGAGACCACGTCGCCGTGGCTGCTCGGCGGCGCGAAGACGCTGAGCTACGCCGTGAATCTCGCGGTCAAGCGCGAGGCCGCGCGCCGCGGTGCGGATGACGTGATCTTCGTCTCGAGCGACGGCTTCGTGCTCGAGGGTCCGAACTCCACGGTCGTGTACCGCGTGGGCGATCGGTTGCTGAGCCCTGGCACCGGACTCGGCATCCTCGACGGCACGACCCAGGCGAACGTGTTCCGCTACGCGGAGTCAGTCGGGCTGCACACTGGCTTCCACCTCGCGAGCCCTGACGAACTGCGGGCGGCGGATGCCCTGTGGCTCGTGTCGAGCGTGCGGCTCGCCGCTCCCGTGCACAAGCTCGACGGTGCACCATTCCCGATGGACGTGGAGTTCAGCGCCGGCATGAACGACTACCTGCGCTCGGTCGAGGAGTAGCTCGCCCTCCGTCAGCTCACCGCGCCGGCGGAGCGCTCCTGCGCGTCAGGCTGGTGGGCGACGACGCCGTTGGTGACGTCGATCGGCTCGAGGTCGTAGCCCGCCGTGTACTTGCGACCTTGGTCAAGCTCGGCGATGAGCGCGACGAGGGCATGCTGGATGACCGCCAGTCGGCTGTGGTCCCCGTCGTTGAGTCGGTCCATCCCGGTGTCGACCGGCACGAACCACTTGCGGAACGCACGGTCGGAGTTGTATCGCTCGAAGAACTCCGCGTAGCCCATGACCTTCGGGATCCGCTGCCCGGTCTCGCCGAGCACCTCCCACGAACACATGAGTTCGCCGATCGCTCGCTGCTCGGTGGTGAAGAAGATGAAGCCGTCGGAGTCGTTCGGGCTGCGGCGCAGGCTCTTGAGTACGCCATCCAGCAGCTTCTGCACCTTGTCGTCGCGATCGCCACCGGCGCTCGACAGCACGGCCTGGCGGCGCGTCTCGACCCAACCGAAGTAGTGCGCGAACAGGAAGGCGGTGCTCGCTTCCGCGTAGCCCTCGTGGCCGGCGTACTTGCCCGTGAGGTTGACCCATCCCGTTTCGACGATGTTGAAGATGCGCGATTGCAGCTCCGCAGCGGCCTGGGCGAGGGGTTCGTACACCCGCTGCGCTGCTTTGAGCGCGGACTCCTCCTCTGCGCGACGCTCGCGTTCCTCCGCGAGCGTGTGGCTGAGCCGCTGCGTGCGCAGCGTGATCGCGCCGGAGACGACGACGCTCACAACGCTGAACACGAGCGCGATGATGGTGAGCAGTGTCTCCGTGGTCATGCCCCGATGCTATTGCCGGAGTGACATTCGGAGCACAAAACGAAGGCCCCCGTTCGCGCCTTGCGGCGATCCCGGGGGCCTTCTGTTACTTCCGGGTTTGACCCCTTCAGTGGTTCTATATTCGCTCGGATTTCTCGACCGCACAACCCCTAAACTCTCGCTAGACAGTTGAGAGTTTGTGCTGGTCAGGGGCGCTTTTCAGTCGCCGGGCACAACACGAACGAAGGCCCCCGATCCTGCCTTGCGGCGATCCCGGGGGCCTTCTGTTACTTCCGGGTTTGACCCCTTCAGTGGATATGAATGTACTCCGTTCCAGACGACGTGCAACCCGTAAAGTCTCGCTAGAGAGTTGAAAGTTTGGATGCGCCGTCTGACCGTGGCCTTCGGAGGCTGGGTGCCGCGCCATCCAGCGTGTCGCAACTCCCGCCACAACTACCACTCTGGTAAGGCGATCCCATAGTCTGAAGCGGTGGAAGACGACACTTTCGGCGTGCCGGCGGGCTGGTATCCAGACCCGCTCGGGCTCCCCCAGCTTCGCTGGTGGGACGCTCAGGCGTGGACCGAGCACACGTCGGAGGCGCGCGCTCCGATCGTCATCCAGCCCAGCACGCGAGCCGCGTACGCAGATGAGGACCTTCCGTCGCGCCGTGAGCAGCGTGAGCGCGAGCGGGCCCAGGCGCTCCTCGAGGTGGATGAGACTGCCAGCAGCCACGCGCAGCGCGAAGACGACGCCGACCTGGACGAGGGTCTCCAGCTCCGCGACGACACCGATGGAGTCAGCGGTGAGCTGAGTGCCCAGCCGCTGCTGCACGCCACGCTCCGTGAGCTCGAACCACCGTTGTCCGACACGGCCGACGAGCAGACCCCGGGCCCCCGGCGCGCGTCGTTCCACCAGAACGCGCAACAGCGACAGGCTTCGGCATTCTCGGACTTCTCCGAGCAGCGAGCTCCACGCAAGGCACCCGGCAAGCGCACCTACACGGTCGCGGTGTGGTTCATCGCCCTCATGCCGCTGCTGCAACTCGCGATCGCGGCCGTGCTCATCCTCGCTGGGCTCGGCGGCAACCTGCCGCTCATGATCCTGGTCGTCGTCGGCCCGTATGCGGTGATCCTCGGGATCGCGGCCTACGACCGACTCATGCTCAGGCTCAACGGCCATGAACAGCCGGCGAGCCCTGCGTGGGCTCTGCTCACCGAGCCGGTGTACCTGGCCGTTCGCGGCATCCGCACCACGAAGGAGACCGGTAAGGGCTACGCGCCGCTCACGGTGTTCGCCGGCGCGCTCGGCGTGCTGCTTGCGGCCGTGATCGCCCTTCCTGGCCTCGTGATCGCGATGTTCCCTGTGCAGTTCTCGAATGAGGCGGCTCGCACCGTCGTCAGCAGCGCCGCCGCGCTCGGCGTCGAACTCGAAGTCGTGTGCCCGGCCCCACCGCTGCTCATCGGCGACGGGTTCACCTGCATCGCGACGAAGCCGAGCGGCGACTCCGACTCGATCGCCGTGAGCCTGCAGCGCACCAACGGCTGGGTCGGCTGGCAGGTCGACGACTGGGGTGTCTGGGTGCTGACCGACCCGTAGCGGTCACGTGGATCAACCCTTGTATTACCAGAACGTGAACAATCCCGAAAGGTCTTTGTAACCCGTTCGGGGGCCACTACGGTTCTCTCATGACAACTGTGGATCGCGTAGCCCAGCTCACCGCCCGCCAGCGCGACAAGCTCCGTAATCGCCTCTCTTCAGACCAGGTGGAGACCCAGCAGACTGTGGATGCCCTGCTCGTCGAGCTCGAGTCGTTCCAGGCTTCGCGGCGCGACACCACCACCGACGACGGCCAGGACCCAGAGGGTCCCGCGCTCGACTTCGAGCGGTCGCAGTCGACCATGGTGCTCAACCAGTCGCGCAGCCACCTGCACCAGATCGGCAAGGCGATTCACCGCCTTGATGAGGGCAGCTACGGCATCTGCCAGCGCTGCAGCGAGCAGATCCCGTTCGCACGCCTTGAGGCGCGGCCGTACTCGGCGTTCTGCGTGCGCTGCGCTGACTGATCTGGTCGCGTTTCGATCGCGACCTCCTTCTGCCGACCGAGAAGCCTTGCCCTCCGCTCAGAAGTCGGGGGTTTCGGCGCGGTCGACGACCGCTGACGCGAACGCGAGCTTCAGCGCGTCCCGGAGGTTCGGCGTCTCGGCGTCGATGATCGTGCTGAAGCCGAGTCGGCGCGCCTCCGCCGAACGCTGCTTCGCGTTCGACGCGGTGCGGATCTCGCCCGCGAGGCTGATCTCGCCGATGGCGGCAAGGGTCACGGCGAGTGCACGCTCGCGGAACGCGCTCGCGATGGCCAGGGCGATCGCGAGGTCGGCGCCGGGTTCGGTGAGCCTGATGCCGCCGACCGTCGACACGTAGACATCAGCCCCCGAGAGCTGCAGGTTCGCCCGCCGCTCGAGCACCGCGAGCAGCATCGCCACGCGCGACGAGTCGACGCCGTTCACCACCCGGCGCGGCTGCGGCGCCTGCGTCTTCACGATGAGTGCCTGCACCTCGACCGGCAGCGCGCGCCGGCCCTCGACCGCGATCGTGACGCACGTGCCGCTCACGGCGGCTCGGTTGCGGTTGCCGGAGAGGAACAGCCCGGACGGGTCGGACACCTCCGCGATGCCTTCCCCGGTCATCTCGAAGCAGCCGACCTCGTCCGTGGGGCCGAAGCGGTTCTTGTGCGAGCGCACGAAGCGCAGCGCGGTCTGGCGGTCGCCCTCGAAGTGGAGCACGACATCCACGAGGTGTTCGAGGAGGCGCGGACCTGCGATGGATCCGTCTTTCGTGACGTGGCCGACGAGCAGCACCGGGAGGTTGCGCTGCTTGCTCACGCGGATGAGGGTCGACGCGACATCCCGCACCTGGGCTGGCCCACCCGCCAAGCCGTCGGTGAGGCTGGATGACACGGTCTGCACCGAGTCCACGATGACGAGCTGCGGCTGCACCTGGTCGATCTGGCCGAGGATCGTGGCGAGGTCGGTCTCGGCCGCGAGGTACAGCTCGGATTGCAGTGCCCCAGTGCGTTCGGCGCGCAACCGCACCTGGCTCACCGACTCCTCGGCGCTCACGTAGAGCACGCGCTGGCCGGATGCCGCGGCGCGCGACGCCACCTCGAGCAGCAGTGTCGACTTGCCGACCCCGGGCTCGCCGCTCAGCAGGATTGCGGCGCCGGGGACGACCCCGCCGCCGAGCACGCGGTCGAACTCGGCGATGCCGCTCGGCCAGTAGGCCGAGGACTCCGCGCCGATGTCGGTGATCGAGCGGGCGGCCGAGGTTGGGGCGATGGGCGCGAGGCGCTGGGATGCCACGGAGGCCGTGACATCCTGCACCGTGTCCCACTGCTGGCATTCGCCGCAGCGACCGACCCACTTGAGGCTCGTCCAGCCGCATTCGGTGCAGCGGAACTGGGTGGTGGGGCGGGCCATGAGGGCCATGCTACGGACAGCCGCCGTCAGCGTTGTGCCGACGAGCCGATCGGTGGAGGGCGAGGCGTCGGCTTGCCGCGGTGGTGGCCGTTGAGTAGGGTCGGCAGTGGTTTGGGCGGCGGAACGCCGCGGCATTGGGGGGAACCATGAGCACCGTCATTACGCGCGCCGCGGCGGCCGTCACCGCAATCATTGTCGGAGGTGCCCTCGCTCTCGCCGGCGCAGCAGGTGCCCAGGCGACCAACAACTACCCGAACAGCCGGCTGCCCGGCGATCAGACGTTCTTCGTGTACGTGCAAGCCGGAGAGCTGCCGTACTACAACTTCGTGCAGGCGGCCGGCGACTCCAACCAGGCCGCGGACTTCATCATCACCGACCCGGCGGGCACAGTGCAGCAGACCTGCCACTTCAACGCGGCCGCGCCCAACGGGTCTCAGTGCCTCGCCAGCGGGCTGACCTCGGTGCCCGGCATCTGGTCGATCCGGTTCGAGGACAACGAGGTCATCCAGGCGAATTCGACCTTCCGCTGGAACTGGGAGGTCGAGGCTCGCACTGCTGGCAACGTCGAGATCCCGGGCCGGACGTGGGTGGAGCGGTACACCCAGTACCAGGCAGACGCGCGCCACCAGTCCTACTGGATCGCAACTCGCGAGGGTTACGTCTACCACGTCGACTTCCGGGCTTACAACGGCATCGGATCCACGATCGAAGCGAACGGCTTCGGCCTGGTGGATGCCGGCACCTGCACGCCGATCTACAAGTCAGTCGAGGGAACCGTCGGCGGAGCCAACGGCGTCTTCATCGACCCGCGCTACGACTACAGCGACGAGTGCGGCGACGCGTACAAGATCTTCCTCGACCAGCCGGCGGCCGACCTGCCCGCCAGTGCGCCGTCTGCAGCCGGCGTCGACTGGGTGCGTCCCGCGGCGGTACCGCCGGCGGCGACCGATCTCACCCTGACGGCGTCCAGCCCGTACACGCGGGCCGGCAACCTCGAGTTCGACCTCGCGGGGGTCAACGGCGGGTATTCGATCCAGATCGATGCCAACAACAACGGGCAGTACGACGACCCGGTCGACCGCACGATCCCGTGGGGAAGCCCGCCCGGGCACATCGAGGTGCCCTTCGACGGACTCGACGGCCTCGCGGCGCCACTCGACGTGTGCGAGCCGTTCGCGGCGCGCGTCGTCGTCGACCGCGTCGGTGAGATGCACCTGGTGCTGCAGGACGTCGAGCAGCTCGGCAACGCGGCAGGCTACGGCCTGCGCGTGACCGGCCTCACACCCGGCGTTGTCGCGCCGAACCCGCGCGTGCACTGGGATGACCGTGATCTCGCGCCCCGTGGCACGCAGGCGCCGCTGCCCTACGCTGACGGACGAGCCGGCGTCGACACGTCGACCTTGGCCGCTGCGGCGGGAACGCACGGTTGGACGTCGCCGTGGGGCGACCTCCGCTCGATGGAGAACTGGACCTTCTACGAAGCTCAGGCCGGCGACGAGACCCTCATCCCCGCGGCGTGCCAGCCGGGACTCAGCATCGACAAGGAGAGCGAGCTCGACGACACGAACACCAACGGTCTCGCGGATGTCGGCGAGAGCATCACCTACACCTTCCTGGTGTCGAACACCGGAAACAGCCCGATCGCCGATGTCACGGTCGATGACTCGCTCGTGTCTGGCGTGACGCCCGCTCCCGTTGATCTCCCGGTGTTCGGCCAGCAGCTGTTCACGTCGGCGCCGTACGTCGTGACGCAGGCCGACGTCGATGCGGGCGGCGTGCCCAACACCGCGACCGCGACGGGCGTCGACCCGGATGACAACCAGGTGGTCTCGCCCGAGGACAGCGAGTTCGTTGCCACCCCGGAGCGTGACCCATCGCTCTCGCTCGACAAGATCGCAACCCTCAACGACACGAACAACAACACCGTCGCGGACCTGGGCGAGACGATCGAATACACCTTCGTGGTGACGAACACCGGAAACGTGACACTCACCGACGTCTCGGTGACCGACGACCGAGTGACGGGGATGAGCGCACCCGTCACGCTCGCGCCCGACGCGTCGCACGAGTTCACCGCCGATCCGTACACGGTCGTTCAAGAGGACCTCAACGTGGGGGTCGTGCACAACTCCGCCATCGCAGGTGGGTCCAGCGCACTCGGAGCGGTCACCTCGAACACCGACACGGCCGAGGTGCTGACCCCGGTACCAGACCCGCACCTGACCCTCGAGAAGTCCGGTGAGATCACCACTGACGTCAACGGCGATGGGTTCGCCGACGTCGGCGACACGGTGACGTACACGTTCACCGCGACCAACACCGGCACCGTCGACCTGACCGACGTCGCCATCACCGATCCCAAGGTGGGCACGACCACCCCTGCCACCGCGAACATCGGGGCCAACACTGACGCGGTCTTCACCGCGACCTACGTCGTGACGCAGGCCGACGTTGATGCCGGTGCGGTGCTGAACTCGGCCACCGCGTCAGGCCTGTACGCCCCACCCAACGAGGACCCCGTGACCGTCGACTCCGCACCCGCGAACGACGTGGTCCCGACCCCCGAGCAGACACCGTCGCTCACGGTCGAGAAGGACGGGGCGCTCGACGACACGAACGGCAACGGCGTCGCCGACGTTGGCGAGACGATCGCGTACTCGTTCGACGTGACGAATACGGGCAACACGACCCTGCTCGGCGTGACCGTGGTCGACGACCGCGTCACCGGGATCCTGCCGGCGTCCGCGGACATCCTCCCGGGCGAGTCCGAATCCTTCACAGCGGCGCCCTACGTCGTGACCCAAGCCGATGTCGACGCGGGAGAGGTGCTCAACAGCGCGTTCGCGCGTGGCCAGGTGCCCAATGGCCCAGAGGTGTTCTCCCCGGAGGACGAGGACATCGTCGAGGTCGTCGAGCCGGATCCGTCGCTCGAACTGGCGAAGACCGCCGAACTGGATGACGCGAACGGCAACGGCACCGCCGATGCCGGCGAGACCATCACGTACACGTTCGGCGTGCAGAACACCGGCAACGTGACGCTGTACGACGTCGCGGTGGATGACGAGATGCTGGCGGGGTTGCTGCCCGGCCCGATCGACTTCCTGCCGCCGGCCGCGATCACCTTCTTCGTGGCCGACCCGTACGTCGTGACCGCCGCGGATGTCGAGGCGGGCGAGATCGTCAATGTCGCGACCGCTCTCGCGACAGACCCAACCGGTGAGCCGATCGAGTCAGACGAGGATGAAGCGACGGTGCTCGCCACCGTGTCGACCCCGCCGTCGGGCGGCGGGCTGGCATCCACCGGTGCGACGTTGGGCTGGGCCGGGGCAGCGGCGCTGGGTCTGCTGGGGATGGGTGCGCTTGTGCTGCTTGCTCGGCGGGCGCGGGGCGTGCGGGCCTGACGCTGAGGCGTCGCCCGCCGGACGCTCTCAGCTGGATCGCCGGATCTCCGGCACGTGAGGGAGCTGTCCGTCGCGGCGCAGCCACTCGACCGCTTCTGCGACCGCGTCGAGCGAACTGTACGCCGGCTCGTAGCCGAGCACGGTGCGCGCCTTCTCGATGCTCATCGCACTGCTGCGGATGAGGTGCTCCCAGGTCGCGCGCGCCAACTCCGGTGTCGTCGTCGACGCGAACTGCTCGAACGGAACGAACTCGAGATCGGCGCGTGCGGCCGAACCACTCGGCGACCGCCTCGGCGAAGCCGCGCATCGTGAGGGCGCGATCGGAGACCGCGTGGAAGCTCTCGCCGACCGCCGCCTCGTGGGTTGGCGATCGCGAGCTCGATGAGCTGTGCCACGTCGTCGGCATGCACATGGTGCAACGCTTCGAGGCCCAGGCTCGGCATCACCAGCCGCTGGCCGGTCGCGAGCGCCATCCAGACACCGAGGTCGAGGTTGCCGAGCGGGTTGATGATCGGCCAGCCGGGACCGGAGATGTGCCCGGGGTGCACGATCGTCGCCGCGAGCCCGCCGTTGCGGGTCTCCGCGTGCAGCATCCGTTCGATTGCCGCCTTTGCGATCCCGTAGTCGCCGAATGGATGCCGCGGGTCATCCTCGGTCGTCGGCACCTGCACGGGCGTGCCGTGCACCCAGATCGTGCCCACGTGCACGAGCAGCGAGACCTTGCCACGGAGGGCGTCGACGAGCTGGCGCGCTGAGTCCTCGGTGAAGCAGATGAGGTCGACGACGACATCGGCGCCGAGCGTTGCGATCGTCGCACCGAACGTTCCGTCGGCATCCCGGGCCTCGCGGTCGATCACGACGCGCTCCGCGGCATCCCACGCCGGATCGTCGTGATACGGCGCCCGCTGTCCACGGGTCACGGCGATCACCTCATGACCGGCGCGGACAAGCCTCGGTACGAGGTACGAGCCGACATGGCCGCTGGCTCCGATGACGACGATCTTCATGAATCGACCCTAGAACGTGATGTCGGCGAACTCGCGCACGGCAGCGGTCAGCGCGCGCTCAGTGGGCAGGCGCTCCATCGAGGATGCCCCGTAGAACCCGTGCAGGTCGTCGGCGTTCCGCAGCACGAACTGCGCATCCGCGGGGTCGGCGACCGGACCGCCGTGCACGAGCACGATGACGTCATCGCGCACCGAACGGGCGGCGGCGGCCCACTCGTTGGCGAGTGTCACGCAATCCTCGAGCGTGCGCGCGGTCTCGGCACCGATCGTGCCGCCGGTCGTGAGGCCCATGTGGCACACGATGACATCGGCGCCGGCCTTGGTCATGTTGATCGCATCCTCGGTCGAGAACACGTACGGCGTCGTGAGCAGGTCCGCCTCGTTGGCGTGGGCGACGAGCTCGACCTCGAGTTGGTAGCTCATCCCGGTCTCTTCGAGGTTCGCGCGGAACTGTCCGTCGATGAGTCCGACGGTCGGGAAGTTCTGGATGCCCGAGAAGCCCTGCTCCTTGAGCTGCTTGAGGAAGAGCGGCGGGTTGTAGAACGGATCAGTGCCGTTCACGCCGGCGAGCACGGGTGTGCGCTTGGTGATCGGCAGCACCTCGCGTCCCATCTCGACGACGAGATCGTTCGCGTTGCCGTAGGCGAGCAGTCCGCTGAGCGACCCGCGTCCCGCCATGCGGTACCGGCCGGAGTTGTAGATGACGATGAGGTCGGCGCCGCCGTCCTCCTCGCACTTCGCGGAGAGTCCGGTGCCTGCTCCGGCGCCCACGATCGGACGACGTTCGGCGATCTTCGTTCGCAGTCGATCGAGGATCTCGGCGCGCGGTACGTATGGCATTGACGTCCTTCGTTCGTTCTCAGGCCGACGCGCGTGGGCGGTCGGCTGACTGGCTGATGAGTGCATGGAGTCGGTCGGCGAGCCAGACCGCGAGTTCTGGGTCGTTGATGTCGTGAGGTGACTCGACGAGCTCGACGGCCGAGCCCTCGAGGCCGGACCGCACCGCGCCGAAGAGGGCGTCGTCGGCAGCGGCGTCGTAGAACGGACCGCCCGGCGTCGCGATCGCGGAGATCCCTCCCAGCGGCAGGACGACGACGGCAGGTCCGGTGGATGTCGCGACCTTGCGCGCGAGCTCCGCCCCGAGCACCGCGCACTCATCGGCCGTCGTGCGCATGAGCGTCACGCTCGAGTTGTGCACGAACAGGTTCCGCTGCGAGAACTGCTCCGGCACGGTGCCGCTCGCACCCCAGTTCACCATGTCGAGCGCGCCGACCGAGACGACCTGCGGTATGCCGGCGGATGCCGCGGCGGTGAGCCGATCCGGCCCGGCGGAGAACACGCCGCCGACCAGGTTGTCGGCGAGTTCGGTCGTGGTCACGTCGAGCACGCCGTCGATGTAGCCCTGGCGGATGAGCGACTCCATCGCACGCCCACCCGATCCGGTCATGTGGAAGACGAGCACCTCGTACCCGAGCTCTTCGAGGCGCTCGCGAGCCCGCGTGACGCACGGTGTCGTGACACCGAACATGCTCGCGGCAACGAGCGGTTTGGTCTGGGCTTGCGCAATGGGAGGTGCGAGCAGCATGCCGCCGACGGCGGCCGCCGCATTGCCGAGCACGACGGTCGACACGCGGTTGAGACCGGCGATGTCGACGATGCTCGGCGCGAGGATGAGATCGGTCTCGCCGACGTACTGCTCGGTGTTGCCCGAGGCAGCCGTCGAGACGATGAGCCGCGGGAAGCCCGAGGGGCAGGTCGCGGAACGCGGTCGCCGCGAGCGACGTTCCGCCCGTGCCGCCGAGCGCGAGAGCACCCTGCACGCGGCCCTCGTCGACCAAACGACGAACGATCGCCGTGGCACCAGCGGTCATCGCGGCCATGGCGGCGCCGCGGTCGGATGCCGCGACGAGCGCATCCGAGGTCGGCCCCACCCGCGGCCGCCACCTCGCGGCTGGTGATATCCGGTTCGAAGCCCGGAGAGCCGAGGATGCCGAAGTCGACCACCACGGAGTCCACGCCAAGCGATCGCAGGCGATCGCGCACGAACGCGTACTCGGCGCCCTTCGTGTCGAGGGCTCCCAGCAGCACAACGGTGGGGGACATCTTTGGCTCTCCTTCGGGTGCCGCGATTGACCGCGACCCTGTCGTGCTCCCCATAATGTCCAGATGACCATCGAACGCGCGAGTGCCAATTCATTCCGATTGGCGACGATCGGAGCCAATCGCCTCGCGCGTTTGCTCGGAGACTGGGTCACCGGGGATGGCGCGCTGCACGATCAGCTCGCCGTGCAACTGCGGCGCCTGATCGCCAGCGGTGCACTGACCTCGGGCACGAAGCTGCCATCGGAGCGCTCGCTGAGCGCCGCACTCGGGATCAGCCGCAACACGGTGACGAAGTCGTTCGACGTCCTCCGCAGCGAGGGCCACCTGTCGAGCAGGCAGGGCGACGGCACCTACATCTCGGCCACGCGGCGAGTGCAGGCCGTGCGCGGTGACGACCGCCTGCGCTCGTTCATGGCAGACAACAGCCTCGGTCACATCGACCTCCGGAGCGCGGCGCTGCCCGGGCTGCCCATGGTCGCCGAGCACTTCAACCTGCTCGACAGCTCCCGCACGCGTGAACTCGTCTCGTCGCACGGTTACCTGCCGACCGGCCTGCCCGAGCTCCGCACCGCCGTCGCCGCGTACTACTCGGCGCTCGGGTTGCCGACCGAGCCCGATCACATCCTCATCACGTCCGGAGCGCAGCAGGCGCTGCGCCTCGCCGCGGCATCCCTCACCGAACCAGGGTCGGTCGTGCTCATCGAAGAGCCGTCATTCCGAGGTGCAATCGAGTCGCTCAAAGCGCTCGGCGCCACGCTGGTCGGCGTGCCGTCCGGTCCCGACGGCATCAACGTCGACGAGCTCGCGACCGTGGTCGCACGCGAGAAGCCCGCCCTCATCGTGCTGCAGTCCACCGTGCACAACCCCACCGGTTCGGTGCTCGACACGTTCCGCCGCAGCCGGGTCGCGTCGATCGCCACGCGCTACGGCGTGCCGGTGATCGACGATGCGACGCTCGCGGACACGATCATCGACGGCGAGCGCAGGCCGATCCCGCTCGCCGCCGGCAGCGAGCACGTGCTCACGGTTGGCTCGATGAGCAAGTCGTTCTGGGGCGGGATGCGGGTCGGCTGGCTGCGGGCGCATCCCGACGTCGTCGAGGAGCTTGCCGCGGTCAAGGGCGGCGAGGATCTCGGCACGTCGGTGATCGCGCAACTGCTCGCGACCCAGCTGCTGCCGCGGATCGAGCGCGCACGCGACGAGCGACTACGCACGCTGTCGGAAGCCCGCCGTCTCGCGCTCGAGGCGCTTGCCGAGCTCATCCCGAGCTGGATGCCGCAGGTGCCGGCCGGCGGCGGATCGCTCTGGGTGACCCTGCCAGACTCGTCCGCGACGTCGTTCGCGCAGCGAGCGGAGCGATACGGGGTGCGCGTGCTGCCCGGCTCGACCTTCAGCGTCGTCGACCGCCTCGACGATCACCTGCGCATCTCGTACGCCGCCTCGCCCGAGATCACGAGGCGCGGCATCGAGTTGCTCGCGGAGTGCTGGGATGCGCAACCGCACCCCTGAGCATCGGTTCGTGCCAATGAGTGCCACCATCGCCAAATTGGCCCTCGGCTTGCTCTGCCTCGGTGGTCAGGATTGGCAGCATGCCATCAGCACAGGGTCGTGGACGCGGAGGACTGACTCCGAAGGATGAAGCCGTGGTCGAGCCGCAGGAGTGGGGCCGGCTCGAGTGGATGGTGTCCGACGCGATCGGCAACTCCGACACGCTCACGATCGGCAAGTGCTTCATCCAGCCCGGGAAGAACAACCCCGTGCATCACCACCCGAACTGCGACGAGGTGCTGCACGTGCTCAAGGGCACCATTCGCCACCGCGTCGACGGTGAGTACGTCACCATGACCGCGGGTGACACGATCTCGATCCCGAAGGGCGCTGTGCACAACGCGACCAACATCGGCGACGACGAGTGCGAGCTGCTGATCTGCTTCGACACGGCCAGGCGCGAGGTGGTCGGCGAATGACGCCACGCCATCGCATCGCGATCGTCGGCAACGGCGGCGTGAGCGACATGCACTTCCGCGGGTACCTCGCTCATCCCGAGCGCGTGGAGATCGTCGCGTCGGTCGATCCGAGCGACGAGCGGCGCGAATGGGTCGAGCAGAGCTTCGGCATCACCGCGACGTTCCCCACGATCGCCGACGCGATTGCGGGCGCGGACTTTGACGTCGCGGTCGTGTGCACGCCGAGCCACGTGCGGCTCGAGGCGGTGCAGGAACTCGCGGCCGCCGGCAAGCACCTCTACGTCGAGAAGCCGATGGCCGACGGCGTCGAAGAAGCCCGTCGCGTCGTGGCAGCAGCGAGCGATGCCGGTGTGCTGCTGGCCGTCGACCAGAACTTCCGCTACCACTACGCCTTCGGGCAGGCCCGCGCCGCCATCCGCTCCGGCCGCATCGGTGCGGTCGTCTCGGTCGACCAGCGCGAGCTGCAGTGGCGCGAGGTCTCGGGGTGGCGGGCAGAACAGGTGCATCACGCCCTGTCAGTGATGGGTGTGCACTGGTTCGACGGTTTCCGCTACATCCTGGGCCGCGAGGCCGATTGGCTGGTTGCGGCCACCCACAAGTCGTCGTCGCTCGATGCGGCCGGTGAGACCGACGCATCCATTCACGTGCGCTTCGGCGACGTGGGCGTCAACTACACCGAGAGCTTTTCGAGCCGCATCGACCAGGTCGAGACGATCGTGATCGGCGAGACGGGCACGCTGCGCTTCGACTACAACCGGCTCGAGATCCACACCGCGGACGGTGTGGAGACCGTCGAGAACCCGTGGTCGGGCGACGGCAAGCCCGAGTCGGCCTACCTCGGGCTCGCCGAACTGCTGCGGGCGATCGACGAGGGCGGAGAGCCATCCAACTCGGGCACTGACAACCTGCGCACGCTCTCGCTGCTCGAGGGCGCCTACCGATCGGCCGCGAACGGCGAGGTCGTGCGCTTCGAGAACGGTGAGCTGTGATGCGCATCGCATTCTCCAAGCCTGTCGTCCCCGACGACCTCGATCGCCTGACGAGCAACTTCCGTGCCGAGGGCTACGAGGGGCTGCAGCTCAAGGCCGGGCAGTTCCTGCCGTACGTCGATTCGCCCGCGGAGTTCACGGCGAAGTTCACGCAGCCGGGGGTCGCCTCCGCGCTCATCTACTACGACGAGCTCGATGACCAACGGCTGGGTGCGGTGCTGCAGTTCGCCGCGACCGTTGGCAGCGAGCTCGTCGTCTTCTGCCACAACCGCACGCGCGACAGCGTCCAACCCGGCGAGCGGGCCGCGATCGCGCAGCAGCTCGCCGTGAGCGGCAAGAAGGCGCGCGACCTGGGGCTCGCGCTGTCGCTGCACCACCACTACGACCAGCCCGTCATGCTGCCAGAGGATGTGCGCGAGTTCTGGTCGGCGATCGAACCCGGCCTCGTCGGGCTCACGGTCGACACGGCGCATCTGGCCAAGAGCGGGGTGGATGACATCCCCGCGTTCCTGGCGGAGTTCGCGCCGCTCATCGACAACATCCACCTCAAGGACTACGCCGACGGGCAATGGCACCTGCTCGGCGAGGGGGATCTCGACCTCGAAGGCATCCTGCGCCAACTGGCGGCAGACGACTTCGATGGCTGGCTGTGTGTCGACGAGGAGTCGACGGCATCCCTGGATCAGGGATTCCGCGTCTCGCGCGCATGGCTCGACCAGCACCTGCCCGCGCGAGCGCGCTAGTTCTACCCGCACCACACGGTTCGTTCCATCAATGACGAAGGGAAACCCCACCATGGCACCATCTCGAGGCAGGACCCGCCTGCTGAAGTCCGCGCTCGCCGCGGCATCTGTGTTCGGCCTCGCGGTCGGGCTTGCCGGCTGCGCTCCTGGCGGATCGGGCGGCGACCCAGAGCCCACGAACGACGGTCCGGTCACGCTCACGTGGTGGGACTACTACCCCGATGAGAATGCACCGGCGAAGCAGGTCAACGAGCTGCTCGACGCGTACATGGAGGCGAACCCCAACGTCACGATCGAGCGCGAGGTGATCGCCTATGCCGATCTCAAGAAGTCGCTGCTCCAGTCGGCGGGCGCGGCGTCGCTGCCGGATGTCGTGATCATCAACAGCCCAGACCACCAGCAGTTCGCCGAGCTCGGCATCGCCGCCAATCTCGACGAGCGACTGGCCGAATGGGGCGAGCTCGACCAGTACCCGGAGGGTCTGATCGCCTCGGCCACATACGAGGGCAGCGTGTACGGCCTCCCGATCTCGGCGAACTGCCTCGCGATGTACTACAACCCCGCGATGCTCGACGCCGCTGGGGTCGACGTGCCCACGACGTGGGCCGAGATGGAGGATGCCGCGGCGGCACTCACGACGGCCGAGCACTACGGCTTCGCCTACTCCGCGATCAACAACCAGCAGGCCGTCTTCCAGTTCCTGCCCGCACTGTGGCAGGGCGGCGCAGACCTCTACGACCTCGACTCGCCCGCGGCGGCCGAAGCGCTCGACTACTGGGCGGGCCTGATGGATGCGGGCAGCGTCTCGAAGGAGGCCCTCAACTGGGACCAGGCGGCGGTGGCCACCGAGTTCGCTCAGGGCCGCGCGGCCATGATGATCAACGGTCCGTGGCAGCTCCCGTTCCTCGCGAACGAGGCGCCCGACCTCGAGTACCAGGTCGCTCCGCTGCCCGAGGGCGCCGACGCGGCCACGGTGCTCGGAGGTGAGAACTACATGCTCATCGAAGGGCCGGATGTCGACGCGGCGTGGGAGCTCCTGAAGTTCATGCAGCAGCCGGAGAACGCAGAACTCATGAACATCGCTGGCGGCTCGCTGCCGACGCGCAACGACATCGACCCGTTCGCCGACAACGAGGTGCTGCAGGTCTTCGCCGAGGCGCTGCAGGTCGCACGTCCCCGTGCCTATGGAGCTGCCTACGCGGAGATCGCCGACCAGGTCGTCATCGCGCTGCAGAGCCGGATGACCGGGGCATCCACCTCGAAGGATGCGCTCGCCGTGGCCGCCGAGTCGATTGCGCCGCTGCTTCCGTAATGTCGATCGCACCACGCACCATCCGTCCGGCGACAGGCCTCACGCCTGTCGCCGGACGGCGCGCCGTTGGAGCGCTCGGCCGCTACAGCTTCGTGCTCCCGGCCCTCGTGTTTCTCGCGGTGTTCATGTTCTATCCGCTCGTCTACACGTTCAACCTGAGCCTGTTCGACGTCAACGCGGGCAACTTCCTGAGCGGCGGTGCGCCGTTCGTCGGCATTGAGAACTACGTCGAGTTCATCGCCTCGAGGGCGTTCCTGCCCTCGCTCGGCATCACGCTCGTCTTCACCGTCGGATCGCTGGTCTTCCAGCACGCGATCGGCTTCCTGTTCGCCCTTTTCTTCAACCGCGGCTTTCCGCTCTCCGGCTTCCTGCGCGCCCTCATGCTCGTGGTGTGGGTGCTGCCGGCCGTCGTCTCTGCGAGCCTGTGGCGCTGGATCTACAGCGGCAGTTACGGCCTCCTCAACGCGATCCTCGGCATCTTCGGCGTCGAGACCAATGAGGCGTGGCTCGTCAACCCGAGCACCGCGCTCGCGGCAGTCATCGTCGCGAACATCTGGGTGGGCATCCCGTTCCATATGATGCTCATCTACGCGGGCCTGCAGGGGGTGCCGCTCTCGCTCTACGAAGCAGCGAGCATCGACGGCGCGACGGCATGGCAGCGCTTCTGGCGCATCACGTGGCCCCTCATGCGACCGGTCGTGCTCATCACGCTGCTCCTCGGGTTCGTGCACACCTTCAAGGTGTTCGACATCATCTACGTGATGACGGCCGGCGGGCCGGCGCAGGCGACCAACGTGCTGTCGATCTCGGTGTACACGCTGTCGTTCGAGTACTTCAGGCTCGGAGACGGGGCGGCGGCGGCGAACGTGCTGCTGATCATCCCGCTGCTGCTCTCGGTCATCTACCTGTGGTTCCGCCGCCGTGAGGAGTCGTCGCTGTGACCGAGTCAGCCGTCATCGTTGCCGACGTGGAGGCTTCCGCGCCGACGCCTCCCGTCGTGCGCCGCAGAATCGCGTCGGAGCGGCCGAAGTGGCACCTCACGGCGATCGCGATCGTGCTGGTCGGCCTCTTCATGTTCCCGCTGTACTGGCTCATCTCGACGTCGCTCAAGTCGGCCGATCAGCTGTTCACGAGTCCGCCGACCTGGTTCCCCATTCCGATCGACCTGAGCAACTACGTCTCTGCGGTCATCGAGAACGAGGAGATGCTGCGCTCGCTCGGCAACAGCCTCGTCATCAGCGTTGGCACGACCATCCTGACGATCCTGCTCGCCGCGCCAGCGGCGTACGCGCTTGCGCGGCTCCGGCTGCGCTGGACTGCGGCACTCATGCTGCCGTTCCTGATCGCCCAGCTGCTGCCCTCGATCAATGTCGCGCTGCCGATGTTCGCCCTGTTCACCCAGTGGGGGCTCGTCAACACCTTCCCTGGCCTCATTCTGGCCAACACGGTGGGAACGCTGCCGTTCGCGGTGATCGTGCTGCGGCCGTTCTACCTCAGCATTCCCAAGGAGCTCGAAGAGGCCGCCGCGGTCGACGGTGCGAGTCGATTCCAGGCTTTCTACCGCATCGTGCTGCCACTCGTTCGCCCGGGCCTCGTGACGGTCGGCGTGTTCGCGTTCGTGATGGCGTGGGGCGAGTTCATCTTCGCGCTGACCCTCACCACGAACCGCGATCTCCAACCCGTCACCGTGACGCTCAACACCTTCATCGGCATCTACGGCACCGAGTGGGGCCCCCTGATGGCGGCATCCACCGTGGTGGCGATACCGATCGTGGTGGTGTTCGCGATTTTCCAGAAGTACATCACCGGTGGGCTTGCGGCGGGCTCGGTCAAGGACTGACCTCGTCCGGACGCAACGTTCATCCCGCGTACCTAGAATGCCCGCGTGACCGTGCTCGTCCCCACCGCCGCAGACCTGCGGGTCGTCGTTGCGGGCGGCGAGGTGCAGGGGGTGGTGCGCCGAGGGCTCCGGATGTGGCGTGGCATCCCATACGCGGCCCCACCCGTCGGTGACCTGCGGTTCCGCTCTCCCGCGCCCGTCGAGCCGTGGAAGGGCGTGCTCGATGCGAGTGAGTTCGGCCCGGTCGCGCCGCAGGATCGCAAGGGACAGTTCGCCGGACCGCCGACCGCCGTGCCGATGTCGGAGGACTGTCTGACGATCAATGTCATCGCACCGCTTGGCGATTCGACCGGAAGCGCCGAACCGCTGCCGGTCATGGTGTGGATCCACGGCGGAGCCTACAGCGTCGGCTCTGCTCGTGAGATGCGGCGCCAGGGCGAGCTGTTCGTGCGCGAGGGCGTGCTGTTCGTCAACTTCAACTACCGGCTCGGGGCGCTCGGCTACCTTGACTTCTCGACCTACTCGACCCCCGGCCGCATCTTCGAGAGCAACCTTGGCCTGCGAGACCAGATCGCCGCGCTCGAATGGGTGCGCGACAACATCCGCGCGTTCGGTGGAGACCCGCACAACGTGACGCTCATGGGGGAGTCCGCCGGGGCGAACGCGGTGACGACGCTGCTCGCGGTGCCGTCGGCGCGCGGATTGTTCGAGCGCGCGATCGCCGAGAGTCCACCCCCTGATGCGATCTACACCCGAGCGCTGACCACCCAGTGGGCACAGGAGTACCTCGAGCTGCTGAGCGAGGTCGTCGACAATCAGAGCACCGACAGCACGTCACGGGAGGATGCCGGTGAGCTGCTGGTCGCGGCATCCATCGAGGATCTCGTCACGGCGACGACGCGTATGCAGCTCATCCACCCCGACCAGCACCCCGGCACGATCGCGCTGTGCCCGGTGATCGACGGGCACTTCCTGCCGGAGCGTCCGCTCAACGCGTTCATGGAGGGGCGCACGCACCACGTGCCGCTCATCATCGGCACCAACGCGCGCGAGGGGTCACTGTTCAAGGGGAGGCTCGACATTCTCGCAACGACGCCGCCGCGTATCCGGGCGATCTTCGCGCGCACGCGCAAGAAGGCCCGCAAGGCCGTGAAGGCGCAGTACCCGGGGCTGCCGGCGCGCAAGCCCGCGTCGGACTTCGGCGGTGACTATGCGTTCTGGTTCCCGACCGTGAAGGTCGCCGAGCGGCACGCCCGCTTCGCGCCGGTCTACTTCTATCGCTTCGACATCGCGCCGCGGCTTGTGCGCTGGGCGGGCTTCGGCGCGACCCACGGGCTCGAGATGTTCGCGCTGTTCGACCTCATGGACAGCCCGTTCGGACGCGCGATGGGCGTGCTCGGCGGGAGGTCGCCGTTCAAGAACGCCGGGCAGCGGATGCGCGACCGCTGGCTCGCGTTCGCCCGCGACGGCAGCCCGGTGCTGCAGCGCGAGGGCGACTGGCCGAAGTACACGCCGCGCAAGCGCCGCACCCTGATCATCGATCGCGAGGACCGCATCGAGGAGGACCCGCGGTCGGAGCGCCGGGCGGCGTGGCAGGAGTTCGTGCCGCACGTGTAGCGAGATCCCGCGAGACATCACCCGCGGAATATCGCCCCCGCGCTCTCCGTTGCACCCCCCGTGACCACGATTGGCATCCTCGGCGCGGGCAAGGTCGGCACCGTGCTCGCGCGACTCGCGCTCGCCGCCGGCCATCGCGTGCTCATCAGCGGCTCGGGCCCGGTCTCGCGCATCGAACTCATCGTCGACGTACTCGCTCACGGCGCCGAACCGCGCACCTCGGCTGAGGTGATCCGCGACGCTGACGTCGTGATTCTCGCCCTCCCGCTCGGCAAGATCGGCTCGTTGCCGGCCGACGCCCTCGTCGGCAAGCTCGTGATCGACGCCACGAACTACTGGGAACCCGTGGATGGCTCGCTGCCCGAGTTCGCGGACGACCCCCGCGGCACGAGCGAGATCGTCGCCGAGAAGCTGCCGGGCGCGCGCATCGTCAAGGCGTTCAGCCACCTCGGATACCACGAGCTGGATGAGCGCGGCCGCCCCGCAGGATCCCCCGATCGCGTCGCACTGGCGCTTGCGGGCGACGACCCCGACGACCTCGCGACGGTCGCCGACCTCATCGACCAGCTCGGCTTCGACCCGGTGGTCGTGGGCGAGCTCGCGACCGGCGTGCGGTTCCAGGCGTTCACCCCGGTGTTCGGGGTGCCGCTGCCCGCGACGAACTCGCGGATGCGACGTCAGCGCACGAAGGCGAGCCCGCACGCTCCTGAGCTCTGCGCGCCAGGAGTTGCGTCGGGCTTGTGAGGGCCGCGCCGTGGCTGGTCGGCTCGGGGCTCGTTCGTGGAGTGTTCGTTGCGGCCGCGTCCCATAGGCCTCATCACGCGCAAAATCAGTCCGTAGTAGCTCCAGGAGCGGGGCGGGCAGCAGAAGCTGAGGCCTCCGGTTCCAGGTCCGAATCCCGTGTCTCCTGCCGGATGATCTTCGCCGACTGCCCGAGGCTGCGCGCCAGGGCGGGCAGTCGCGTGGCTCCGAAGAGCAGCAGGACGATGCCGAGAATGATCAGCAAATGCCAGCCGCCGAGGTTTGCAAGCATGGGTTCTCCAGGGTGAACAGAAAAATCAGAGTGCTGCGGAAACTGAACGCTACATCCGAACGGGGCGGAGCACCAGCATTCGGAACAAAATAGTCAGAATGCTTGACAGAGTGAATCTAATATTCCTACTGTGTCAATCGTTCCCCTCGAAACCCCGATCGGAACGCAATCTTCGGGAGGATGCAGGAAGCACTCCTGCTCCCAACCGAAAGCGAAGAAATCGTGATGACGAAACCTGAACCGACAGACTCCGGTGTCTCGCCCGCCGAGGGCGCGCCAGAACCGACGTGCCGTGAGCGGATTCTGCGAGCCCTGCCTGGGCTTCGCGGCCCCCGCGCCGTCGTTGGCCAGTTCATCCTCGACGACCCGTGGGCGGTGCGCGGACTCTCGGTCGTGCAGTTCGCTGAGCTCGCGGGCGTCTCCGACTCTGCGGTGGTGCGCTTCGCGCTCGCGGTCGGATATTCCGGGTACCGCGAGTTCGCTCAGGCGCTCGCGTTCGACCTGGGTAGGTCGCTCGGCCTGGCCCACTCGCATCCTGGTGATCTTGTCTTCAAAGGCAAGTCGGGTGCGTCCGGCGAGATCGAGTTGATTCGTCGCGTCGTCGCGCTCGAGGTCGAGTGCATGCAGGACACGCTCGCGAGCCTGTCCGAGCCGGCGCTGCATCGGGTCATCAGCCGGCTCGGCAAGGCGAAGTCCGTCTTGCTCATCGGCACTGGCACTGCAGCGCCGCTCGCGCAGATGTTCTCGTACCGGCTTGCCAGTCTCGGTGTCGCCGTCTCGTGGGAGTCCGACCCGATGGTCATGGTCGCGCAGATCTCGCGTCTCGACGACCAGGACGTGATCATGGGCATTTCGTATTCGGGCCGCTCACGCGACACGGTGCAGGCCCTGAACTACGCCCGCTCAAAGGGCGTCGAAACGATCGGGCTGACGACGACCCCGAACTCGCCCATCGCGGAAGTGTCCGACGTGCTCCTTACCGTCTTCAGCCCCGCGGTCTCGTCGGGGATCGCGCTGTTCAGCGCCCGTGTCGCTGGACTCGCCCTGCTCGAGGGCATCGCGACGGCCGTGGCCGAAGACCGCTCGGCCGAATCGCTCCTCCGCCTCGAAGGTGTCGGAGCCGACCAGGCGCGCATGAACGACCTCGCCGAAGACTGGCGACCACAATGACCCGCATCGGCATCGTCGGCGCGAGTCACTGGCACACTCCCCGCCACGTCGAAGCGTTCACGGCGGCCGGAGCCCAGATCGTGGCTGTGCAGGATGACGACGCCAACGTCGCGGACGGCTGGGGTCACCGACTCGGTGTGGCCGTCGAACCAACGCTCGAGTCGCTCGCATCGCGCAGCGATCTCGACCTCGTCATCGCGATGCCGCGGCACAATGTCGTGCGACCCGCGCTCGAGACGCTGATCGAAGCGGGTCTGCCGTTCGTGGTCGAGAAGCCCGCAGGAGCCCACGCTGCCGCGCTCGACGGCCTCGGTGAGCGCGCTCGGCTGAAGGGACTCTTCGCCTCTGTCGCATACATCAATCGGTACGGCGCGATCTGGGAGCGCATCGCCGACCTTCCCGCTCCGACCTCGGCGCGATTCCGAATCATCAACGGCACGCCTGCCCGCTACGTCGAGGACGGCGTGGGCTGGGTCGTCGAGCCCGAGCACGGTGGCGGACCCTTGCGCAACATCGGCTCGCACACGGTCGAGGCATTCGCCAGCATCGCCGTTGGCGAGGTCGAGGTCGTGGGCGCAGCGATTCGCTCGAACCTGTTCGACACGGACGTCGAAGACCACGCCGTCGCGTTGCTCCGTGACGAGGCGGGGACGATCGGCACGATCGAGGCCGGCTACATGCATCCCGACCGCGACGGAACCGACCAGGAGTGGATGATCGCCGGGCCCGGATACCGCATCACCGAGACCGACGCCGAGCTGACCGTGGTCACGAGCTCGGGGTCGGTCACCGAACCCACGGCGAGCGTCGCACGCCGCTACGACATCTTCGCGGTGGACACGCTCCGACGCCTGACCGGCGGCCTCCGCCCGCTCACCGACCTCGACGACGCCCAGCGGGTGCTGGGGCTCATCGACCGAGTGTACGAACGCGCGGCCCAACAGAACTTCCCTACTGCTCAACCCATCGCACGGCACTGATAAAGGAGTCAGACACATGAACGCATCCACCCCTCCCGGCGGCGGTCTTTCCCGTCGCGGATTCATCACCGGCGCCGTCGCAGTCGGCGGGGCACTTGCCCTCGGCGGCGTGCTGGCCTCCTGCACTCCCGAAGCCGCGGGCGGCGGCGCGAGCACCGCCTCACCCAGCGGGCCGCGCACCCTGACCTTCTGGCACACCTACACGCAGGATGCCCGCGTCAACTTCATGCGCGAGGTCGCCGACAAGTTCGAGAAGTCCCACCCGGGAGTCACCGTCGAGATCGAAGTCGTGCCGTTCCCGCAGTACGCCACGAAGTGGCCGGCTGCACAAGCCGCAGGCTCGCTGCCCGACGTGACGACCCTGCTCCCGGAGGTCGCCGTCTCGATGGCGCTCGCCGGCGCGCTCAACCCGATGGACGACGTGCTCGACCTCGTCGGCGGTGCGTCGGCGTTCACGCCCGGCCTCCTCGAGAAGGTCGGCGTCTACCGCGACGAGCAGATCCTCATGCCGCACTACGTGCACAACCGCCTGCTCGCACGACGGTCCGACCTCACGGCGGCCGCGGGGGTCACCCTCTCCGACCAGCCGAGCTGGGACGAGGTGCTCGAGGCGGCGCAAGCGACGACCTCCGCCCCGTCGCGGTACGGATGGCAGCTCAAGCTGGCTCCCACCGATTCTGGGGGTGGATACCTCCTGAACATGATGTCCGTCTCGGCGGGCGGACAGCTGTTCGACAGCGACGGGAAGTCCTTGCTCAAGTCGTCGCAGGTGGTGAAGGCAGCCGAGTTCATCACGAAGATCGGCACAACCGCCAGCGGCCCCGGCCAGGCGAACTACCTGATCAACGACAACTTCAAGCTCGTCACCACGGGTGCGACCGCGCTCGCCGAGGTGACCGGCGCCGACATCGGCGTTGCGTCCAAGGATGCTCCGGCCATCGCCGACACGCTGCGCACATCGTTCATGCCCACGGACAAGCGTCCTGGTCACCTCCTCGGTGCGGTGTCCGTCGCGCTCCCGAAGGGCAAGAACCCGGAGCTTGCGAAGGAGTTCGCGGCGTTCCTCTTCGCCGAGGAGAACTACGTCCCGTTCCTCCACACGATTCCGCTCTTCATGTTCCCGTCGATCGAGGCGGCGAACTCCGACGCCTTCTTCGATGAGCCGACGATCAAGAAGTTCCAGGCCACGGCCGAGCAGACGATCGTCGGTATCCGCGACGGCTTCGCGCCCGGATTCGAAGACGGGCCGAACCCGTACGCAGGTCCGTTGTACGCGAGCCACGAGATCGAGAAGGCTCTGCTCTCGATGATCAACGGGACGCCGGTCAAGGATGCTCTTGCTACCGCCGATGTCGCGGTGCAGTCGCTCTTCGACGACATCTCTTCGCGTCTGTGAGCGCTCCAGCCCGGCCCGCTCTGACGGGGAGACTCAGTTTCGCGCAGCGCCTTGACCGTCGTACCCACCTGCTCCTCGTCGTGCCCGGCCTCGTGCTGCTCGCACTCATCGTCGTGTATCCGGTGGCCTACAACGTCGTCAACAGCTTCACGAATCTCAACCTGAGCTTTCCCGATACGAGCTGGGTCGGGCTGGACAACTACGCCCGGGTCATCGCGGATCCGGCGTTCTACGCCGCCATCGGACGCACCCTGGTCTGGACGATCACCTCGGTCGCCGGTCAGCTGCTCCTCGGCTTCATCGCCGCGGTGGCGCTGCAGAACCTCCGACGCGGCCAAACCGCGTTCCGAGTCGGGCTGATCATCCCCTGGGCGTTCCCGTCGATCGTGCTCGCGTTCAGCTGGAAGTTCATGCTCGACCCGATGTACGGCGTCGTGAACGACGTGCTCATGCGGATCGGCCTCATCACCGAGCCCATCGCGTTCCTGGGCAACGCGAGCACCGCGATGCCCTCGCTCATCGCGATGAACATCTGGTTCGGATTCCCCTTCATGATGGTGGCGCTGCTGGCGGGCTTGCAGTCGATTCCCACCGAGCAGTACGAATCGGCGAAGGTGGATGGCGCGGGTTTCTGGGGTGAACTGCTGCACGTCACCATTCCCGGCCTGCGAGGGCTGATCGGTTCGTTGGTGGTGCTGCGAACGATCTGGGTGTTCAACAACTTCGACTTCGTGTACCTGACCTCTGGTGGCGGACCGATCGACGCAACCCAGACCTTGCCGCTGTACGCGTTCCAGATCGGATGGACCTCCTTCAACGTGGGCCGCATGGGCGCAGTCTCGGTCCTCACGCTCGTCATCCTTGCGGCCATCACAGCCGTGTACCTCCGCCTGTTCCGCACACGGGAGAACCCATGAGCACCGCCGCAATTCGAGTTCGCCGCCACACGGGCGTCGAACGAGCACGTCGTCGTCGACAACTCGTCGCCGGCGCTGTGCTGCTGCCCGTGCTGCTCTTCGCGGTGTTCCCCCTGGTCTGGATGATGGCGTCGTCGATCAAGAGCCAGGCCGAGCTGTATGCATTCCCGGTGAACTGGCTGCCAACCTCGATCGATTGGTCGTTCTACGAGCGCGTACTCGACGGAACACCATTCCTGCAGTTCATGATGAACAGCACGGTCGTCGCTGTGACGAGTACGGCGATCGTCGTGCTGCTCTCGGCCATGGCGGGCTATGGACTCGCGCGAGGCCGCTTCCGCGGGCGCAACTTCCTCTCTCGTGGCGTGCTCATCGCATACATCTTCCCCACGATCCTGTTCGTCGTCCCGTTGTTCACCCTCGTCTCCACCCTCGGCCTCGCGGGCAGCTACCCCGGCGTGATCCTGGTGCACGTCGCGTTCAACTTCCCGTTCTGCACGACGCTGATGCTGCAGTACTTCCTGTCAATACCGATCGACATCGAGGAAGCCGGACGGATGGACGGGCTCGGGGAGCTGGGCGTGTTCCGCCGTGTCGCGTTGCCGCTGGCTGCACCTGGGCTCGCCACGACGGCGGTGTTCGGCTTCATCAACTCGTGGAATGAGTTCTTGCTGTCCTTCGTCATCCTCGGTGGCGGCGAACGACGTACCCTGCCCGTGGGCGTCTACAACTTCGTCGGCAGCGAAGTGGCCGACTGGGGTCCGCTGATGGCGGCGACGACGATGACGGTGCTGCCCGTGCTCATCTTGTTCCTCGTCATCCAACGCCGAATCACCGGTGGATTGACGGCAGGGGCGGTCAAGGGATGACGCCCAGGCTGCTGCTCCACTCGATGGCGACTCCAGAGTTGGACGCCGCAGGATGTCTGCACGCCGCGGCCACGCTCGGCCTCGACGGCATCGAACTGATCGTGGATGCCGAGTACCCCTCGGCGCTCCGACCGGACGCGACGCGGCGTGCCATCACCGATCTCGCCGCGCAGGCCGAGGGTGCGGGTGTGGTCGTGGGAGCGGTGTCGTCGTACGCCCGTGACCTCGGCGATCTGGATCACGACCGTCACCGCGACGAGTCGACGTTGCTGCGCCAGGCCATCGACATCGCCCACGCGCTGTCCGCGCAAGCGGTTCGCGTCTTCTCCGGCAGCCGGGAACTCGAGGGTCGCGAGTGGGACGATGCGGCAGCTCGCTTCGTGGAAGGCCTGCGGCCACTCCTCGACGTCGCCGCCGCGGCAGGGGTGCGACTCGAACTCGAGAACCATATGGACACCCTCGCCACGTCGGCGCGACACACCGCAGAACTCGCGGTGCTGCTCGATCACCCGGCGCTCTCGATCATCTACGACCCAGTGAACCTCGCGTTCATGGGTGCCGAGGCTCCGGCTGTGGCGGTCGAACTCCAGGCTCCCTGGATCACTCGCGTGCACGCGAAGAACTTCGTGCTGAACGGCGAGGAGCGACACCCTGCCGAGCTCGAAGCCGGCCTCGTCAGGTGGTCAGAGGTCACGACCGCGCTCGCGACTCAGTCCGTCGAGGTCGAGTCCATGACGTTCGAGTACGAGCGACGTTGGTTCGATCTGCCGCCCGCGACCGTGGCGCTTCCGCCACAGATCGCGTTCCTGCGATCGCTGATCCGCGTCGAGGAGGGCGCCAGTTCATGAAGTTTCTCAGCTACACCGTAGGGTCCGATCAGAGCTGGGGATGCGTCGATCCCGACGACTCCGACGTGGTCGTAGACCTCTCCTCCGTCGCACCTTCGCTGCGCGACTACATCGAGCGAACGCCGCGCCCGGCGCTCACTGCAGAGGATCTTGCGCAAGCCGCCCGTCTCCCGATCGCGGGGGTGACGATCGAAGCACCGATTCCTTCACCCAGGCGCAACGTCTTCGCGGCGGGGGTGAACTATCTCGATCACGTCGAAGAGTCCGAGCACTCGACCGAGGCCCCCTCGGTGCCGATCTACTTCACCAAGGCGACGACGACCGTGCGAGGTCCCGGCGAGATGACCATCGACGGTCGGCTCACATCGCGGCTCGACTGGGAGATCGAACTGGCCGTTGTCATCGGCAATGGCGGGAGCGCGCTGGATGAGGCCGCGGCGAGTGCGGCCGTCTTCGGGTACATGGTGGCGAATGACGTGTCGGCACGCGACATCCAGCACGGCCGTCCTGAGGGCCAGTGGTTCCTCGGCAAGAGCCTGGACGGGAGCTGCCCGACCGGTCCGTTCCTGGTGACGCCCGATGAGCTGGGCCCGATCGATGAGCTCGTGCTCGAATTGCGGGTCGACGGCGACGTCAAGCAGAGCACAACGGTGGCATCGATGATCTTCCCCGTCGCGCGGCTCATCTCCGAGCTGTCGCGGTACGTGACCCTGCTGCCCGGCGACATCATGCTCACCGGCACCCCAGGCGGCGTCGGCGATGCTCGCACGCCACCCGAGTACCTGCGCGACGGACAGACGATGGATGCCTCGATCACCGGTCTCGGCACGCTCACCACTCACGTGCGCATCACCGATGGCGCACGATGACCTCGGCCGTCGTGTTGATGTCGCCCGAGCTGCGGACCCGGATCTTCGCCGCACCGGATTGGGATCGCCTGTCGGGGCTCCTCGACATCGACCACGTCGGCGCTGCGGTACCAACCGGCGACACGAGCGCCGAGATCGCGATCACGGGCTGGGATACCGAGATGCTTTCCGATGACCCGTCCGTGCTGCCGTCGTTGCAGTTCGTCGCGCACACGGGAGGCTCGGTGCGATCGATCCTGCCCCGATCCCTCTTCCGCCGGGGTGTGCGGGTGATCCAGGTCGCGGCCGTGATTGCCGAGGGGGTCGCCGAGTTCGCGGTGATGGCGATCATCGCGGGCCTCCGCGACGCGCCGGCTTTCGCGACAGATCTCGCCAATGGTGAGCCGTGGAACACGTCGCGCCCCTTGGGGCGTCTCCTCCAGGGCTCGACGGTGGGCATCGTTGGTGCGAGCCGCACCGGCATTGCGACGATCCATCGGCTCCGACCATTCGACTGCAGGATCCTCGTGGCAGACCCGCTGCTGAGCGCCGTGGACGCCATGGCCTTGGGTGTCGAGCGGTCTGACCTCGACGACCTGTGTGCGCGATCGCATGTCGTATCGCTCCACGCGCCGGTGCTCCCTACGACCGTGGGGATGATCGGGCGCGCGCAGGTCGCCGCCATGCAGCACGGCACCGTGCTGGTCAACACCGCCCGCGCCGCACTCATCGACGAACACGAGGTGCTCGCCGCGGCGAAGTCGGGCGCGATCCGCGTCATCACCGACGTGTTTCCGAGCGAGCCTCTGCCGCTCGACAGCGCCTGGCGCCGCGCGCCTGGCGTGACCGCGACCCCGCACATTGCCGCGTTGACCCGCGAGACCCTCCACGCCCAGGGGCGGCAGACTGTCGACGAGATCGAGCGGTTCCTCTCCTCAGCGCCGCTGGCTGGCGAGATTGTCGAGGCCGACTATGACCACATCGCCTGAGTGCGCGATCTGCCGTACTCCCGTCAACGGTTCGTCCGTCGTCGACGTCGGGGAAGGATGGTCGCTGTCGATCCCCGGTGGACGTGCGCCGCTGCTCGGCTGGGTCACGGTGCATCCTGTCGCTCATCGCGCCTCGCCCGATGAGCTCACGCCATCGGAGGCAGACCGTCTCGGCGAACTCATCCGCACGGGCAGCGCGGTGCTGCGAGCCCGCACCGGCGCATCGCGGGTGTACGTCGCGAACTGGGCGGAAGCCACGCCGCACGCGCACTTCCACCTCATACCGCGTCCGCCCGAGTTGAACGCCGAGCTGCGTGGCGCGCGGATCTTCTCGCTGATGCTCGATCCGTCAGCCAGCCAGGGCGACGACGGGTCGAGCCTGCCCGAGCAGCTCGCCGTGCTGCAGGAACTCGCTGACGCGCTGCGACCGAAGGATGCCGCATGAAGATCGATCGCGCCGAAGTCATCGTCACGAGTCCCGACCGCAACTTCGTGACCCTCCGCCTGACCACCGACGACGGCCTGGTCGGGCTCGGGGACGCGACCCTCAACGGACGCGAACTCGCGGTCGTGTCATACCTGAGTGACCACGTCGTGCCGCTGCTGATCGGTCGCGACGCGCACCGCATCGAAGACACGTGGCAGTTCCTCTACCGCAGCGCCTACTGGCGTCGCGGACCCGTGACCATGGCGGCAATCGCCGCGGTCGACGTCGCGTTGTGGGACATCAAGGCTCAGGCGGCCGGGATGCCGCTCTACCAACTTCTGGGCGGTGCGAGTCGCACCGGTCTCCTCGCCTACGGCCACGCGTCTGGCAAGGATCTCGAGGAACTGTTCGACAGCGTGCGAGCGCACCAGGAAGAGGGCTATCGCGCGATCCGCATCCAGACCGGCGTGCCCGGCCTGAAGTCGATCTACGGCATCGCGTCGAACGCGACGTTCGAGGCGATGGAGGGCACGCGCTACGACCACGAGCCGGCGCAGCGCGGGGGACTCCCGAACGAGGAGGACTGGGACACCCGCTCGTACCTCCGTCATCTCCCCTCGGTGTTCGAAGCCGTACGCAACGAGTTCGGGCCCGAACTGCCGCTGCTGCACGACGGCCACCACCGGATGACGCCGATCCAGGCCGCGCAGCTCGGCAAGAGTCTCGAGCCGTACGACCTGTTCTGGCTCGAGGACTGCACCCCTGCCGAGAACCCCGAGGCGCTGCGGCTCGTTCGCCAGCACACGACGACGCCCCTCGCGATCGGCGAGATCTTCAACACGATCTGGGACTACCAGCAGCTCATCCGCGAGCAGCTGATCGACTACGTGCGAGGTCGCCGTGACGCACACCGGCGGCATCAGCCACCTCAAGAAGATCGCTCGAGTACGCGGCCCAGTACCAGATCAAGTCCGGGATGCACGGACCGACCGACATCTCGCCCGTCGGCATGGCGGCCGCGATGCACCTCGGGCTGGCCATCCACAACTTCGGCATCCAGGAGTACATGCAGCACGGCGACCGCACGAACGAGGTGTTCCAGCAGTCCTTCACGTTGGAACGACGGCCTGCTCCACCCCGGCGAGCAACCGGGACTCGGCGTCACGCTCGACGTGGATGCCGCGGGCCGCTACCCCTACGAGCGGGCGTACCTCCCGTACAACCGCCTCGCCGACGGCACCGTGCACGACTGGTGACCCAAAGACCCCCGAAGGAAACCGCAACCAATCGCACCCGACTGTTCGAAGGAGAACGTCCATGTCCACCACACAACGACTGCACACCATCGCGCCCTCCACGGCGTCCGAGACGCATGGTCCGATGGCTGAGTGTCGCGCTCGCCGTCCTCCTGACTGCGGCCCTGCTCACCGCGACGCCGCCGGCGTTCGGCGAGGGAGTGAGCGGCGAGGTGCTGGTCGGGCCCGCGATCCACGAACGCGAACGGTGACGGCATCCGCACGCCCGACATCGTCGCCACGAGTGCATCCAACGCCGTGACCGTATGGCGCGAAGGCACCACCGTCGGCACGCACGACAGCGGTTCGCTGATGTACTCGTACACGACCGATGGTGGCGCCACCTGGAGCACGCCGGCATACATGAAGCAGCGCGATGCCACGTACTCGTACCACTGGGTCATCCTGTACGAGGTCGGATCGGACGTGTACGCGTTCATCGGACGTGCCCCTGCCTCCTCAACCAACGGCAATCCCGCGACCCCCATCATGATGAAGAGCACCAATGGCGGACAGACCTGGGCGAACTTCGCGACCAGTTTCCCGGCAATGCCGGCCAACAACCTCGTGGTTGCCGGTCGTCCGCTGCTCGATGGCACGACGCACATCGTGCCGGTCTGGTACAGCGACGCCGTCGGCGACATCCAGTCGAGGGTCATCCGATCGACCAACATGACGACCTGGACGTCCGGTGCGGACGTGGCATGGACCGCGACGCCCGATGGTGGTATCGACCCCGGCGAGCCGATGATCGCCACTCTCGCAGAGCACCCCCGGCACGCTGGTGATCGCTGCTCGAGTGACGCGAAGCGACGCTTTCTATGCGGCGAACGCCACGTCCGTCTACGTCTCGACCAGCACGAACGCGGAAACAGCTGGACCGCCTTTGCGCGAGAGCCGAACATCCCCAACTACAACACCAAGACGTACTTCGCGAAGTCGTCCAACGGCAGCTACCTGGCGATCTACAACACCTTCGGTGGTACCTTCAACGGCCCAGCTGCTGAGCGTACCCGACGAGTATCGCGGGACCCTCTACTACAGCGTGAAGAAGCCCGGCCAGGACTGGAGCTCTGGCCGGTTCTTCGCCGACGGGCCCGCCGTGCTCACCGCCAGATCGTCGAGCGACGGATGGGACACCTATCCGATGGCCGACGAGTATGAGCCCGGGAAGTTCTTCGTGGTGTGGGAGCACGACACATCGGTGATCAAGTTCGCGAAGCTCGACATCACTGACGCGTTCACGAACATGGACCAGGACTGGAGCACCCTGGCGCCGTACGCGAGCACGCTCAACGGTGGATCGGTCACCGTGGCCAGCGGAACGGTGACCCTCAGCAATAACGACTCGACCGACACCTCGGTGATCCACGCCGAGGCGCCCGCCACCGGATTCGTTGCATCGTTCTTCGGGAAACTGACAGACACCGCGACGCTGAACACCACCACCGGGATCGGCGTCAACATGGGGCTCGAGGTTCGCAACGGCGCTCGGGCACTGATGATGACGGTGCAATCGGATGGCGTCTACGCCAAGATCTCCGGTTCGCGACGTGGCAGAAGGTGCTGAACCAGACCATCGACTCCGCGAACCATCAGTACCGCGTCGTGGTGAGTGCCGCCGGAGTCGCCCGACTGTTCATGGACTCACTCGACACCGGTGTGCAGTGGACGATTCCGACCGACGCAGGCTCGAAACGAGCCAGGCTGTGGGTCTCCGGCACCGCGGCTGACGCGACCGCCTCGCAGGTCGACTGGACCCTCGTCGAGGAGAACGTCGTCTCGAGCGTGTTCGACGACCTCTCGGGATGGAGCACGTTCACAAGTGGAGGGACCGTCACGTCGACTAGCGGAAAGCTGACCATGACCAGCACCGGCGTGGGACTCAACGGAGCCGGGCAGAATCCGGCGAAGTTCTGTGCGTTCTCCGTCGACCTCCGCGGCGCCGTCACGAACTACGCGCCGCTCAACACCAGCACCGGCGAGGGAGCCAATCTCGCGATCAAGGTGCAGAACGGTGCCTACCGGCTGATGCTGACCATCCAAACGGACGGTGTCTACGTGCTGACGCGGGGCGCACGACGTGGACCAAGGTGTACACCCTGACCAATGCTGGCGCGCTTGCATCGTGGCGGATCGACACGAACTCCGGCGGGTCAGGCGCGCCTCTACCGCAACGGCACCGACACCGGAGCAACGTGGGCGCTGCAGCGCGTTCGACGATGCTGCCGCGGTGACGCTGTGGACGTCGGGCCGATCTGGCGACTCGTCGGCCGGCGTAGTCGACTGGCTCCGCACCACCTGCAACTCACGCGTCCCGGCCAGTCTGATCTAGTGCGCATCGTCATACTCGGCTGCGGGTTCATCGGATCCGTCCACGCTGACGCCATCCGAGCCGCCGGGTATGAGCTGATCGGCGTCGTCGACGCCGATCCGGCAACTGCAGAACGGCTTGCGACCGCCCATGGGGTTCCATGGGCGGTCGCACCCGCCGAGCTCCTGGATGTCGCGGGTGCGGTCGACGCCGTCGTGATCGCGACTCCGCCGGCGCATCATGCGGCCGGCATCCACTGGGCCGTCGCCAATGGACTCGCCATCCTGTGTGAGAAACCGCTGGCACCGACCGTTGCCGAGGCTCGGGACCTCGAGGATCGTTGCCGCCGCGCCGGGGTCGCGCTCGCCGTCGGCTTCAAGATGCGGTTCGAACCGATCTACCTGAGGGTGCACGAGCTGATACGCGGGGGCGCCATCGGGCAGATTCGGTCGGTGACCGCGTCCCATTATCAACGCCACCCGCAGAAGGCCTGGAGCAGCGAGATCGGCGTGGCTTCCGAGCTCCTCGTTCACACCATCGACCTCGCGCGGTGGATCTTGAGGTCAGATCCGATCGGTGTATCTGGGCATCGGACACCCACGACGGCGAGAGCGAACCTGACCTTCCCGAATCATGTGACCGCGAACCTCACCGGTGCGTGGCTCCGCGAGTTCCCTGATGTCTCCGGGTACGCCGATCACGTTCTTCACATCGTTGGAACCGGCGGGCACGTGGTGGCCATCCGACCAGACCTCATCCGTGTGGTCAGCAGTGAGGGCATCGCCGACCATGTCGTCGCATCGAGCGACTACGGGGCGCCGTTTGTCGAGCAGTGGCGCGAGTTCGCGAACTTCACCGCGCACAGCGGCCAAGCCACGGTTTGGCAGTCGATCGCGACTGGCACCGACGGAATCGCGACACTCGAGATCATCGATGCGCTCACGAGTGGTCCGTCCGACTCACCGTGAGCTCCCGCGCGAGGTCCGCCAGCCGGGCCACCACCGCCGACTCGAACGCCGACGCCCACACCCGGTAGCCGCGGTCGTTCGAATGGAACAGGTCGCCAGCGAACTGCGTGCTCACACCCCACAGCCCCTGGCGCCGCGTGCGCGCGTGCAGCGGAACGACGGTGAGACCGCGCTCGGCGGCCAGACGTCGCACGATCGCGTTCGCGACCCGCACCTTCCGCTCGGCGGGCAGGAAGTGGAAACTCGGCAGATCGGCAACGACCGCGTGCGACGGGAGCGCGTCGAACAGGGTGGCAAGCTCGCGCTCGAACCGGTCAGCGTCGAACGATGCGATGTCGTTGCCACCGATACTCACCGTGACAATGTCTGGATCGAGGGTCGCGAACTTCGGCAACTGGTCGCGCACAGCCATCGCAACCGTCGCGCCTGAAACTCCGAGGTTCACGACGCGCACCGCCGGCTCGTGCCGCGCCCGCAGCAGCTTTGCGAGCACGCCAACGTAGCTGTGGTCTGGGCGGCTCGCGCCGATGCCCTGGGCGGCGGAGTCGCCGATGGCGACGTAGAGGATGTCGCCGGGCTCCGCGCCCCGCTCGCGCCAGTACTTGGAGTGCACCGGGATGCGTTCCGCCAGGGTCACCCGCCACCGCTCCTGCCGCCGCATCAGATACCGCGCCTGGAGTGCAACGCCGACGGCGGCGGCCACGGCGATGGTCAGGCCGAGGATGAGGGGGAGGCGGCGCATCCATTCACGGTATCGCGCGCGCGGGAGGCACGAGCTGGATGCCGGACCCGCCGACCGCGTGTACTAAACTCTCTCCCGGTACCGTGTCCGAGCGGCCGAAGGTGCAACTCTCGAAAAGTTGTGTGGGTGAGAGCCCACCGTGGGTTCAAATCCCACCGGTACCGCCATGAAAACCCCTGATCAAGCAGGGGTTTTCTGCGTACTCGGGCCTCGGCTTGGCCAGCGACTGGGCACGTGAGTTCACCGTGGCGACGGTCCCACCGGGTACTTGGTCAGGAAGTCGGCCATCCCGGGTCTTCCGGCGGCTCCTGGAGGAACGGCGGCTGTGCACGTCGACGTGCGCCGCCGGACTGCCCCGCCCCCCGACCGACTGCACCGAAACTGAGGGCCATGGAATCCACGCTCCCGTCGCGATTTCGGTGGAGGCGTGTTCACGGATGCCTCGCCTCGCGCATGCTGAGGTCGATGGACACGCTCGACGATCGCGTCGCTGGTGCTCGCGATCACGTAACCTAGCTCCTGTGGCCATTTGGTACGTAGTATTTGGATCGATGATCAACGCCTGGGTGCTGCTGCTCGAGGTGCGAGGCTAGAGCCCCCCATCGCGGTCGGTCATCCCGAGAGGGAGGTTCAGCCAGTCATCGCGCCGAAGAGAGGCGCGTGATGGCGTCGGTCAGACCTCAGGTGAGCACCCAGATTTAGGCGGCGAATCCCGTCCCGGACGGCCCGAACCCGAGGCCTGAGTTGAGGGCGACGCGAGCGACCTCCAGGGCCCGCGCCGCCGGGTCATCACCCCAGCCCAGGGCGCGGAAGTCGAGCCACGCAAGGTACGAGGCGCGCGGGGGCGCGTAACGGACCTCGGGGAGGTATTTCGGCAAGCAGGGACGTCAGCAGGTTGGCTGAGCGATCGATATGGCGAGCGATGGCACCGTCGAGCCAGTCACGCATTCCGTGAAGGCAGCGATGCTCGCGTGGTAGCCGAGGATGCTCGTGCGGAAGAGGACCTCGCGCCGCGTCCGTCGAGAACCGCGATCCCACGGTCCGACTCCGCGACCATCAGACCGCATTTGAAGCCGGCGAGGTCGAAGGCCTTGCTCGCGGATGTGCACGAGTGATTCCCCACTCGCGGGCGGCATCCGATATCGAGAGGAACGGCGTGAAGGTCTGCCCGGCGTCGATCAGGGGTCCGTGAATCTCGTCGCTGACCACAGTGACGCGATGGGCTGCACGAGGTCGGCCAGAGCGGTGAGCGGATTCGGCCGAGTGCGGATGGCCGAGCGGATTGTGCGGGTTGCTGATGACGCCGGCGCGCGCACCGCCTTCGAAGGCTGCCGCGAAGCCGTCGAGGTCGAACTCGCACGCGGCCGTCAGGGGCACGTCGATCGGCCGGCCGCCCCCTCGGCCACCAGTTCGGTGAATCGTGCGTAGACCGGCGACGTGACGACGACACCCCTCGCCCGCCGATCACTCAACGCAGAGTCTCGACGATGCACACGCTCACGTCGGTGGTGGTCCGGACGCGTGCCGGGTAGACGGTCCAGCCCCAATGGCGGGAGGCGAAAGCAGCAAAGGCCACTCCCAGGTCCAAAGGTGACGCGACGTATCCCGAATCCGAGGCCGCGATGCGCGCCTGCAAAACCCGGATGATCGGTACGGCAAGGGGGTAATCCATTTCGGCGACGAACAGGGGGAGCACGTCTTGCGGAAACAACCACCATTTCGCGCTGGTGTGCGCTCCCGCGAGAATATCGAGAGTCTCGGCTTCGACTTGCATGGTCACTCCACCCGTTGGCGGCCTTCAGGAGGTCTGGCTATCGGGGTGCAGCGATAAGCCAGACGAACGGCCTCGGTGCGCGTGGATGCGCCGAGCTTGCCGGAGGATCGCGGAGACGTGCACGGCGACAGTCTTGGGGCTGAGGTCGAGCGAACCTGCGATCTGGCCGTTCGTCAACCCCTCGGCGACGAGATCGAGGACCTGCTGCGCGCCGCCGTCAACTCCCAGTCCTTCGCCCGGACCGTAGCGGCTTCGGACTGACACCGAGCCCTGCCCGAGTCGATGAGCGTCTGTGCCCACTCGACCATCAGGCCGGCACCGAGCTCTTCCGCGCGAGCCCGCAGCTCCTCGAGAGTGACCGCCGCGGCGCCTCGGTCGCCGAGCCAGCCACGAAAGATCGCCGAGGCCGAGCTCGACCAGAAGGCGGTTGGTGATCGGAGTCTCCGGAGCCTCGGCGGCGGCCCGTGCCGTCAACCACAGCGCGGGATCGGATCCGGCGCCGTCGTCCCCTCCGAGTTCCGCGTCGACGAGAGCTCGCCACAGCGCCTGTGTCGGCCAGACGTCGCGGTCGAGGACAGCGCGGAGCCGTGACTCGTCATCCGACTGAAGCGTCGCGTCTCCGGCAGCGCGCCGCCGCTTGCCGATGATCCGCGCCGCGGCGGCCGCGACCGGCAACTCTTGTGCAGGCGTGCCGAGTCGAGGGACCCCGAGCAACTCGCCCGCGAACTCCCACGCCGTGTCGAGGTCGTCGGCTGCGAGATGCAGATCCGCGGAAGTCAAGGGCTTGGCTCGACCGCGTCTGCTCCTCCCACTTCGCGACCGCAGACAACGACTCCGTCCATCCTCGCCATAGCCAGAGCGCCGTCTCGACGTCGCCATGCCAGAGCAACGAGCGGATGCTTCGCTCGCCGCAGATAGACGCGATACGAGCTCGGAGGATTTCCAGGTCGAGCGAACGGTCGATCAGCTGGTCAGGGCGCGTTCCCAATGCCCCAAGGCGAACAGGGGATCAAGGGTATTCAGCGCGAGAATCGCGCCGGAGGTGCGCTCACTCCTGCCTGAGCTGCAATCGCCAGCCCACTCTCGGCCAAGGCCACAGCATAGGCGTGCCTGCCCAGCATGAAGAGCCCGTCGGACAGATTGATGTGGTACCGCAGCAGGGCATCCACGTCCCCGTCGGCCTCGATCCGCGCACGCTCGTAGTGCGTAAGGCGCTACCTCGATGTGCCCCTGGTGCAGGCGCTCTACCCCGAGCATGTTCGCCGCGAACGACCGCGACCGGTCGGCCTGCGCCGGTGCGTTGTCGAGCACATCGGTCGCTGCCGCGATGGCCGCCTCACACCCGTCCGCTGACCATGTACTGCGAGGCGAGCTCGGCGAGCACTTCGTCGCGCAAGAGCGTCTGACTGCCGTCAGCGAGGAGTGCGAGAAGCAGACTCCGGCTCGGGGATCGCCTCGCCTCGACCCTCGATCTCGAGGAGCATTCCCTTGTCGCGCAGCAGCCCTGCGCGAAGTGCGACGTCGTCGAGTACTACTCCTCCAGCACCGTCCACTGTGGCCAGCGCGCGCGTAGGCTCGCCCGCCTTTCGCCGGCGAAGGCCACCCGGGACATCAGCTGGGCACGCTGCACGCCGGCCGTCCACCTCGGCCCCGTCGACGCTCTTCCAGAGGGTCAGCGCGCGTTCGCCGAGCTGCGCGGCCGTGGCATGGCGTACGACTCCAGGCTCAGTTGCATCGCGACCACGGCTGCCTCGAACACACCGGGCACGTCGTGGGGCGTCGAACCGATGGTTCGCGATCTTCGCGCCGCCCGGCCCGCCCGATCCGACTCGTCCGCGTCGGATCCGTTGTGAGGGCCTCGGCATATCGGGTGTGAAAATGGCCCGCGCTTCCCGGAAGCAACTCGGCGCCGACCGCTTCGCGTACGGCGCGTAGCGGAAGTCGTAGCCTCCAGGTCGACGACTACGAGGCCCGCCTCCATAGCCGCTCGCAGGGCCGGCTCGAGTTGCTCATCCGTCGATTCCGACACCGTCGTCGAAGGTCATCATAACCCTCTCGCCCGCGGCCGCGGTCTTCCGGCCGATCTGCTGGGCCCTTGGATCCAACGTGTCGTATCGGGCGAGCAGCACTTCGCGCAGAGACCGCGGCACCGCCTCGCTCGCCAGGGCCCAGCGCAGAAGTTCCTCGACAAAGAAGGGAACTCCTCACTTCTCTCGAAGAGCCGGCGCGCGTCAGCAGGCTCAGGCACCGTGCCGAGAATGTCGTGGGCCTGGGCGCGCACCTCGCGGGCGTTCAGCCGCTGGAGCAGGGACGAACGTCGGATCTCGGGTTGGGTGAGGATCAGCGAGAAGCTGCCACGGCGCGGGTGCGTTCGCTCGACGTCATCGGTGCGGTAGGAGAGCACAGCGATAGGTGGCCTGTTCGCTGCACGCGTGTCGCAAAACGCAGTACATCGAGGGTCGCCGCATCGGCCCAATGCAGATCCTCGACCAAAACCAGCATCGGTCGCTCCGCGCTCAG